>CAIMRY010000046.1 GCA_903843965.1 uncultured delta proteobacterium | reverse complement strand
CATCAACGGCTGGAAGTTCGACAAGCTTCTGTTCATGCCCGAACGCGGCGACGAGAACGGAACCTTCGAAGTTCAAATGTTCTCCCTCTACTGGGGGCCAAGCGTTGAAGGGCCGAAAACGCTGCTGGGCAGCCGGACGCTAGTGGGCGCGAGCCTGCGCGGCAAAAGGATCGACCTTATGGCGGATCAGCTCGAAGGTGATACGGAAAGCGACAACTGGTGCAGGCCCGAGCCGATCAAGAAGAGCAAGGCCAAAGCCAGGAAGTGACCGCCTGGCCTGAATGCGCGCGCTCCAGCTGAATACACCGGGGGCCGGGAAGCTCTTGCTCCCCGGCCCCCGGTCATTACTGCACAGACTCTCTGCTGAGCCCCGCCCCTACTCCGCATCATCGAGCATCGACAGATCGCCCGGCGCCTCGCCCGATTCCTCGGCCTTGAGCAGGCGGCGCATGATCTTGCCGCTTCTGGTGCGCGGCAGCGTGGTGCGGAACTCGATGCTCTTGATCACCGCCACCGGCCCCAGCTCCTTGCGCATGTGGTGCTTCAGGTCCAGGATCAGGTCGTCTGTGGGCTCCGCGCCCTGGATCAGGATGATGAAGGCCTTGGCGGCCTCGCCCTTGATCTTGTCCGGCACGCCGATGATGGCCGCCTCGGCCACGGCCGGGTGCGAACGGAACGCGTTCTCCAGCTCGGCGGTGCCCAGGCGGTGTCCGGCGATGTTCAACACGTCGTCGGAGCGGCCCTGGATCCACAGGTAGCCGTCCTCGTCGCGCTTGGCCACGTCGCCCGCCAGGTACTTGCCGGGGAAGCGCGAGAAGGCCTCGCGGTAGCGCTCGCCCTGGCCGCCGCTTTCTCCGCAGCCCTTGCCGTTGTCCTTGTCGTTGTAGTAGCCGGTCATCATGGCCGGCCAGGGTTTGGTCACGACCAGCAGACCGCCCACGCCCGGCGGCACGGATCGGCCCTCGCGGTCCACGATGTCCACCTCCACCCCGGGCAGGGCCTTCATCACGCTGCCTGGTTTGAGCAGCGAGATGGGCAGCGGCGAGATCATGAACATGCCGGTCTCGGTCTGCCACCAGGTGTCGAGCAGGGGGCACTCCCCGCGCCCGATGTGCCGGTAGAACCACAGCCAAGTCTCCGGCCCGATGGGCTCGCCCACGCTGCCCAAGAGGCGCAGGGTCGAGAGGTCGTGCTGGCGCGGGTACTGCGGGCCAAAGCGCATGAGCATGCGGATGAGCGTGGGCGCGGTGTAGAAGATGGTCACCCCGTACTTGCTGACAATGTGCCACATGCGGTCGGCCTGGGGATAGTTGGGGTGGCCCTCGTACAACAGCGTGGTGGTTCCGGCCAGAAGCGGCCCATAGACCACGGCGCTGTGCCCGGTGACCCAGCCGAGGTCGGCGGTGCACCAGAAGATGTCGGTCGGCTTGATGTCGAAGACGTGGGTCAGCGTTCGGTGCACGCCGACCATGTACCCGCCGTGGCAGTGGGAGACGATCTTGGGCGTGCCCGTGGTGCCGCTGGTATGCAGCAGAAACAGCGTGTCGCCCGCGTCCATGACCTCGGTGGGCGACTCGGGCCGCTCGCGGCGCACCAGATCATCGTACCAGAAGTCGCGTCCGTCAAGCATGTCGGTCTCGACCTTGGCGCGGTGCACCACGACCATGGAGTCCACGCAGTCTGCGCAGGCGCCGACAAGGGCCTCGTCGACCACGGTTTTCAGGCGGATGACCTGGCCGTTGCGGTAGAAGCCGTCGGCGGTGATGACGAGCTTGGCCTTGACGTCGCGGATGCGGCCGCGCAGGGCCTTGGCCGAGAACCCGGCGAAGACGAGGGAATGTATGGCCCCGATGCGGGCCGTGGCCAGCATGGCGATGACCGCCTCGGGCAGGGGCGGCATGTAGATGATGACGCGGTCGCCCTTGCCCACGCCCAGCGTGCGCAGGGCGTTGGCGAAGCGGTTCACCTCGCGGTAGAGCTCGTAGTAGGTGTACTTGCGGCTGTCGCCGGGCTCGCCCTCCCAGATCAGGGCCAGCTTGTTCTTGTTGGCGGTCTCGATGTGGCGGTCCAGCGCGTTGTAGACGATGTTGCAGCGCGCGCCGGGAAACCAGCGGTAAAAGGGCGCGTTGGTCTCGTCGAGGACCTGGTCCCACTTCTTGTACCAGTCCAGCTCGTCGGCGGCCTCCTCCCAGTAGCCCTGGGAATCGTTCGCGGCCTGGCGGCGGAAGCCATCCAGCTCCTGGGGGTTCACGTTGGCCTCGATGACCAGCTGCGGCAGCGGCCTGAAGACGCGCAGCTCCTGCGCCAGGCTTTCGAGGGTGCCGGAGTGATCCATATGTCTATCCTCCTCGGGCGCTCCAGAACCAGGTCCTGTGAAGCTTCCTGGACCAGCTTGGCCCGTCTGGCCCGCCAGACCCCGCATATACATCATGCGCAGGGGGCGCGGCCCATTAAATTCGGCATACGGCGGTCCAGGGGTGGCGAACGGACGCCCCCCAAAATAACTTCAGAGCTAGAAGCCCAGCACCTGCTTCAGGCTGGCCAGCCTGCGGCGGCTGATGGGCAGCTCGATGCGCGTGCGGCCAGCCGTGCGCAGCATGAAATTGCTGCCCGGCAACGATGCGATTTCCGTCACCATGTCCAGGTTGACCAGGAACTTGCGGTGCACGCGGAAGAAGCGGTGCGGGGCCAGGCGCTCCTCCAGGTACTTCAGCCGGTACGAGGTCAGGTACTTCTGGGTGGCCGTGTTGACGTACGAGTAGTCCTCGTAGGCCTCCACAAAGACGATCTGGTTGTAGGGCACCAGGTACATGCGCCCGTCCTGGCTCACGGCCAGCTTCTCGATCTCCGGGGTGCGGTGCTGGTTGGTGTCCCAGGCCTGCTTAAGCGCCGAGAGGAAGTTGTCCTGCTCGTCGTCCTCCAGCGGCAGCGACACGGTCTCCCCGTCGCCCTCGGACCAGGAGTCCGCGCTGGGCGGGGCGGCCTCGGCCCATTTCTCGGGCATGGGCACCTCGCGGAAGCGGGCCTTGAACTCGGAGAGCTTGGCCAGGGTCTTCTGCATGCGGTCCTCGCCCGCTGGCCAAAGCAGGTAGTCCGTGGCCCCCAGCTCAAAGGCGGCATAGGCCTGGGCCTCGGCCACGGCCAGGAAGATGAGCGCGGGCTTGTTCTTGCGCCCGGCCAGCATCTGCGCCAGCTCCAGGCCGGTGACCCCGCCTGGCAGGTCCACGCCCAAAAACAGCGCGCCGTAGGGAATGGCCTCCAAGAGCTCCAGGGCCTCAAAGGCGCTGACGGCCTCGCCCAGCACCTGCAGGAAGTTCGCGCCCTCCAGCACCCGGCGCAGGTCGCGCCGGACGGTGGCGTCGGGGTGCAGGAGCAGGGTCTTGAGCTTGGCCATGCTGGTTTGGTGCTCGCTGGTGCAGGGTTGCGGACCGGGGTTGCTCAAACCTCTTGCCGCAAAAAGTGGCGCGGCGCAAGGCCGGGTTGCATCCGCCCCGTGGCTGATGTAGCCTCAAACCCATGATGGAAGCACCACAGCAACGCATCGCGGTCATCTCCGACGTGCACGGCAACCTGGAGGCGCTTACAAGCGTCCTGGCGGACATCGACGCCCTGGGCGTCTCGGAGATCCTCAACCTGGGCGACATGGTCGGCTACGGGCCGGAGCCCGAGGCCTGCGTCAAGCTCCTGCGCGAGCGCGGCGTGCCCTCGGTGCTGGGCAACCACGAGCTGGGCCTGGCCGAGGCCCAGGCGCGGGGCTTCTTCAATCCCCAGGCCAGGAAGGCCCTGGACCGCACCCGCGAACTCGTGTCCGACGAGACCATGATGTACTTCCGCACCCTGCCGCGCACCATGGAGGCGCACGGGGCGCTCTTTGTGCACGGCTGCCCGCCGGGCCTGGTGTCCAAGTACCTCTACGAGCTGGACGCCGACGCCCTGCGCGAGACCTTTGCCCTGTACCCGCAGGCCCTCTGCTTCGCCGGGCACACCCACGAGCTGGAGCGCATCAGCTTTTTTCCCGGTACAGAGTCTGGGGCAAAGCCGGGCTCGGGGCGCATCGAGCGCAAGGGCCTGGGCAAGGGCCAGGCGCAGCTGGACGGGCGCGCGCGGCACATCCTGAACATCGGCAGCGTGGGCCAGCCGCGCGACGGCAACAACAAGGCCAAGTACGTGCTCTGGGAGCCGGGGCAGACTACCGGCCATACGCCCGGCGGCACGCGCGCCGATACGCGCGCCGATACGAACATCGAAGTCCGCTTCGTGCCCTACGACATCGCGCGCACCGCAGCGCGCATCATGGAGGTGGGCCTGCCCACGGTCTACGCCGACAGGCTCTGGTAGACCCGCCTGGCGCGGCGCACGTTTCAGCCTTCAGGCAGACTGCCCTTTTCGGCGCAGGCGTCCATTCCGGCGCAGGCGTCCATTCCGGCGCAGGCGTCCATTCCGGCGCAGGCGTCAGGTTATGCGCTGAATTCCTGCGCGCGGCGGCACGATGGAGGGGCCGCCGCGCCCGGTTGGAAAAGGCCGCGCGGTTCCGCCGACGGCCGTCTGGTCAGGCCTGTCGCCGCCCGCGATCCGCACGCCGCCGAGGTCTGGGGCGGTTGGACGCAAGCCGCTGGCGGCAAGCGCGGACGACAGGCACGCCTTGAGGGTGAGAGCGGATAAACAGCGCAGGGAAGAGGCGGGGATGACAGAAACGGATGACAGAAGCGGGTGCCGGGCGCGGGCTTGCGCCTGGGCCCGGCGCTAAATCGGCGGGAAGCGCACCGAAAAACAGCTGCCCTGGCCCGGCGCGGTCTTGATGTCGAGCACGCCGCCCAGCTGCTGCGCCGCCGCGTGCAGGCACTGCAGGCCAAAGGAATTCCGCCCCAGCTCCTCCGGGTCGCCCGGCAGCCCGGCCCCGTCGTCGGACACCTCCAGAAGCGCCCTGTCCCCGTCGGCCCGCAGCACCACGCGGATCACGCCCGGCTGGCCGTCCGCAAAGGCGTACTTGAGGGCGTTGGTCATGGCCTCGGCCAAGAAGATGCCGCAGGGCACCAGTCGGCCCGCGTCCAGGGCCACCGGCTCGGCGACCACATCCAGGCGCAGCAGGCCGTTCGGGCCTTGCTGCCCTAGCGGGGTATTGCCCTCGAACAGGCCGCGCGCCAGCCGCTCCACAAAGGGCCCGGCCCCGCTCCTGCACTCCCGTGCCGGGTCGGACATGGACTCGTGGGCCTTGGCCAGGGCCAGCACCCGGGCTCCGGCATCGGCCAGGGAGCGCCGGGCCGCCGGGTCCGCCACCTGCAGCTGCTGCATGCGCAGCATGCCGTGCAGCAACGAAAAGCTGTTCTTGATGCGGTGGTGGGCCTCGCGCAGGCGAAAGCCCGCCGCAGGGTCGTTGTGGGCACGCATGGCCAGGGCCACCTCCACGGCGGCGCGGATCTGGGTGTTCTGGCAGGGCTTGAGCAGGTAGGCCGAGGGCAGGGCCGTGCGCGCGCGGCGGAGAAACTGCTCCTCGCCGTGGGCCGAGAGCAGCACCACCGGGATGTTCAGGTCGCGCTGGATGCGGGCGCAGGCGTCGATGCCGTCGTCAATGCCTTCGCCGCCGCCGTCGCCATTCAGGGCCTGGCCGGGCTCCACGGGCATGACGATGTCCATGAGCACCAGGTCGGGCCGCAGGCTGGTGGCCAGGCGCACGGCCTCGGCCGCAGTGCCCGCGATGCCCACCACTTCATAGCCCTCGGCGGTGATGAGCTCCTCGATCTGCATGGCGATGACGGACTCATCCTCGGCCAGCAGGATGCGCGGGCGTATGGGGGAGCTGTCGTCGCTGTGCATGGTCATCCTCCGCTCCGTCCCTGAATGGAATGTTTCCAGTCTCGCGTCCGCTACACCGGAAAATTGATACTCACAATATGTAATTTCTGCGCTGCGTATGCGCCTGGCCCGAACAACGCCGCCGCCTGCAACGCGGCAGCCTACGCCAGCGGCCGCACCGGGGCGATGAGCCGCCCGGCCAGGCGCATGGTCAAAAGCGCACCGGCCAGGTCCTGGGAGGGCGGGGCCAGCACGCCCGTGCGCACCAAAGCGGCAAAGGCCGCAAGCTGCCCGGAAAAGCCGGGCTTCACCGCCGCGTCGTCGGGGTCGGGCTCCAGGGTCTCGGTGGCGCCGTCGGCAAAGCTCAGGCGGCAGGTCTCCAGCGGGCGGAACTCCGCCGTGATCCCTTCGCCCTTCAAGACCACGGCCCAGCCGCCAGGGGAGTGCCAGTTGCCCGTGAACGAGCCCAGCGCCCCGCCGGGAAAGCGCAGGGCCGCCGCGAACTGGTCGCCCCAGGGCTCGTGCAGGCTGGAGGCGAAGGCGCAGACCTCCTCGGGCTCCCCGCCGAAGTGGCGCAACAGGTCGATGGTGTGCGTGGCGTTGGCGAAGATCCAGGCCCGCAGCACCTCGTCGGTGAACCGGCCCGTGGCCCGGGCCACGGCCATGCGCTCGCTGCCCTCCACAATGACCGACAACAGCCGCCCGCGCTCCAGCACCCTGGCCAGGCCTTTGCGGAAGATCGAGTAGTGCCGCCGGTTGAAGCCGACCATGTTCGGCACGGCCTTGTGCTCGGCTGCCTGGGCGGCCTGCTCGGCCTCGGCCACGCTGAGGCCCACGGGCTTTTCCAAAAACAGCGGCAGGCCGAAGCCCAGGCACTCCATGGTCAGGGCGGCCATGGCCTGGGGCGAGACGAGCACCATGAGCGCGTCTGGCCGGGCCTGGGCCACCAGCTCCGCCGGGCTGGCGCAGACCTGGCCGATGCCGAATTCGGCGGCCAGGGCCTCGGCCTTTTCCCGCGTGCGCGAGGCGATGCCCACGGCGACAAGCCCTGGCACGAGCCGCATGGCGGCCAGATGCTGGCGGGCGATGAGCCCCGCGCCGACGAGGCCGATGCGAACCGGAATCTCGGAGACCGGAATCTCGCGGCCACAAACCTCGCGATCAGAAACCTCGCGTTCAGAAACCTCGCGTTCAGCAAGGCCGGGGGGCGGGGGCGGGGTCTGGGCAGTGCTCATGTTCGGGTGTCCTTTGCGTGCCAGGGCTGATTTCTCGTTTTCCGCGCGGGCCTGGCCGGGGCTTGGCCGGGCTGCGCACAATCATGCGGGGCCTGCCCAAAGTCCATCCAGGGACCTCTCAGGTGATGGGCACATCCAGGGCCAGGTCCTGGCCGCAGAGCGGCAGGGCCACGCGCGCCCCGCCCAGGCGCGAGGACGCATGCGCGCCCAGGACCACGTCCACGGACTCGACGCCAGCCTGGACAGTGGGCTGGGCAAAGGGCCCGAGCAGATCGGCGAGGCAGTCGCGCGTGGCCTGCACGATGTCCAGCGCCGGGCCGTGGTCCATGCCCACGGGCGCGGGCTGCACCACCCGCGTCCTGACCACGTGGCGCTGGTCGAGGGGCCGGGCGCTGGCTCTGGCCGAGCCTGCGGGCGGCGGGGTGAAGTCGTCGAACTCGGCCACGCCCTCGGTGCCGATGACCAGGCAGCGCGAGGCCCGGGGCACATCCTCGGACAGCTCGAAATCGCCCACGAAACGCCAGCCGTCCGCGCATTCAAAGCCCACGCTGACCTGCCCGCCGGGGTCGCAGAACTGCGGGCCGCGCACGTTGACCGCCGGATCCGCAGTCAGCTCCGCGCTGACCCAGATGGGCCGGGCGTTGAACAGCCAGGCCGCGTAGTCGAAATAGTGCAGGCCCACGCAGCCCACGCCGCCGCCGCCGATGAGCCCCCAGAAGCGCCGGGGACGACCCACCGCCAAGTCACCCTGCACGGCCTGGCGGAACAACAGGCAGCGCGTGAGGAAGCGGCGGCAGAGGTTCACGGCCAGGCGGGTGCCAGCGGCCTCGCAGGCGCTCGCCATTTCGCGGGTCTTTTCGCCGCTGGTGCTCATGGGCTTTTCGCAGAGCACGTAGGGAATCCCCGCCGCCGCTGCGGCCAGCACGATCTCGTGGTGGCTGGGGCCGTTGGTGGCGATGCACAGAAGATCAATTCCCGCCGGGCCTGCGGACACAAGCTCGCGCCAGTCGGACACGGCGATGGGCCCGGCCTCCTGGTCATCCGCGCGTGCGGCGGAAAGCTCCCGGGCCGCGTCCAGGTTCATGTCGCACACCCCGGCCAGGGGAATTCCGAGCGCATCCAGGGCCGCGATGTGCCGCCTGCCCATGCCGCCCAGGCCGATGACTCCGGCCCGCACCTGTTTCACCCCGCCGCCGCTCATGCGGTGCGCCCGTTTTTTTTCAGCAGCAGTTCGCAGATCTCGAAGTCCAGCAGGCTGTCCACGTCCCAGGAGCGCTCGCGCGGCATCGCAAAGCCGCGCGTCTCCGGGGTCAGGTAGCTGCGGGTGCGGGCCAGCCAGTCGCAGCGGGCCACGTAGACCGCGCCGTTGGGCGCGTAGACCTTCGGCAGGTCCTGGCGGCGCGTGTGGAAGCTCTCCTGGTGGATGACCGGAGTCATGCGCTGGTTCTCGTCCATCTGGAACATGTAGTAGGGACTCTTCTCGGCCTCGGCCACGCTGATGCAGCAGGGCCAGTCGTGGTCCAGGCAGGCCTTGATGCAGCCGTCGATGTCGGCTGCGGTGCGCAGGGGCGAGGTGGGCTGCATGAGCACCACGAAGTCGTACTTCTCGGGCGCAAGCGCCTCCACGGCGTGCAGCACCGGGTCCACGCCGGGGGTGTCGTCGCGCGCCAGCTCCGGGGGCCGCACAAAGGGCGTTTCGGCCCCATGGGCGCGGGCCACGGCCAGGATGCCCTCGTCGTCCGAGGAGACCACGATGCGGTCCAGATACGCCGAGCACCTGGCCTCGCGGATGGTCCAGGCCAGAAGCGGCAACCCGCCCAGGTCGCGGATGTTCTTGCCGGGCACGCCCTTGCTGCCGCTGCGGGCGCTGATGGCGCCCAGGATGCGCTTGCCTTTGTACATTGTTCCTCGCCTCCTCGCAGGGCTTCCTCTAGCCTGTTTGCCGCGCCCCCGCAACGGCTGTCCTGCTTGAGCGGCCCGGCAAGGCCGGGCCAGGGACCACTTGCGCCCGGGCCGGCCCTGGCGTATCATCACACGATTACAGTCCCGATCCAAACCATCCAGCCCCCGGAGACAGGCATGCTCAAGTTTCTGAACATGCTCCTCGGCAGCCAGACAGCCCCGGCCAGCCGCACCGAGGAAGACGCGGTCAAACGCAAATACGAGTATTTTAAGAGCCTGCTAATCAAGAACAACCGCTCCCTGGAGCTCTTGACCGAGCTGGAGCACCTGCTCTACGAGAACAAGCCCTTCACCCTGGACCAGGTGCTCACCCTGTCCGAGGACCTGATCAGCCTGGTCTACGACTTGGCCGAGGACTTAAACGCCCTGTCCCACGGCAAGTATCCCGGCCTGTTCGACGCCACGGAGCGCATCGGCATCACGGTGCTGAAGGACCTGGTGCACCGCAAGAAGCTCAAGAAGGGCGAGCGGGTGCTGCCCCTGCGCGCGCTTTCCGCTGATATGACCGACGAGGTGGGCGGCAAGGCCGCCAACCTGGGCGAGGTGGCCAACCGCGCCGGGCTGCCCACGCCCCAGGGCTTTGCCGTGTCCGCCTACGCCTGCCAGCACTTCCTGCGCACCACCGGCCTGGCCGAGCGCATCGAGCGGCGCATGCGCGGCATCGAGGTCAAGGACACCGAGCGCCTCATCGCCCTGTGCGAGGAGATCCAGGCCATGATCCTGGCTGCGGAGGTGCCCGAGGAAACCCGCCGCGACATGGCCCGGGAGATGGACGCCCTGGTGGCCCTGTTTGGACCCGGGGTGCGCGTGTCCGTGCGCTCCAGCGCCACCTGCGAGGACTCCGAGGCCACCTTTGCCGGGCAGCACGCCACGGTGCTCAACGTCAGCGCCGCAAACGTGCCCCGGGCCTGGAAGGAGGTCGTGGCCAGCACCTTCAGCCCGCGCGCCGTGTACTACCGCCGCAGCAAGGGCTATTCCGACCACGACGTGATCATGGCCGTGCTCTGCGTGACCATGGTCGACGCGCGTTCAAGCGGCGTGCTCTACACCCACGACCCCAGCCAGCCGGACTCCGACGACCTCCTGGTCAGCGCGGCCTGGGGCCTGGGCGTCAGCGTGGTCGACGGCTCGGCCCGGACGGACTTTGCGCGCATCGGCAGAAGGGACATGCGCCTGCTCAAGCGCGAGGTGGCCGTGAAAACGCAGCGCCTTGTGTTGCACAATGCCCTGCACGACACCCTGCACACCAGCCTGGACGGCACTTCAGGCGACCCCTCAGGCGGCCCCTCAGGCGGTGGCGAGGGCATCATCATGCAGGCCGTGCCTGGGGCCATGCAGGCCGAAAGCTGCCTGAACCAGGCCAAGCTGCTGCAGTTGGCGGCCTACGGGCTCAAGCTGGAGGAGCACTACGGCCTGCCGCTGGACATCGAATGGGCCCAGGACCAGCAGGAGCGCCTGTATATCCTCCAGGCCCGGCCGCTGGGCGTGGAGCAGGCCCCGGTGGTGGACGGCTGCGCCTTGCCCGATGAATCCAACGAAAGCGACGAGCCCCTGCATGGCCGCGAGGTCATCCTGCGCGGCGGGGCCACGGCCGCCGCAGGCAGCGCCGCCGGGCTGGCCTACATCCTGACCAGCGACCACAACCTCTCCGCCGTGCCCCAGGGCGCCATCCTTGTGGCCCGGCAGACCTCGCCCACCTATGTGCCGGTCATGGACCGCATCCGGGCCATCGTCACCGACGTGGGCAGCGTCACCGGGCACATGGCCTCCGTGGCCCGGGAGTTCGGCCTGCCCACCCTGGTGGGCGCGGAAAACGCCACCCTGAAGATCGAACCCGGCAGCGAGATCACCGTGGACGCCACCCGCCGCATCGTCTACCGGGGCCTGGTGCCGGAGCTGATGCGCGACCGCCCCTGCGTGAACCTCATGAAGGGCAGCCCGGTGTACAAGGCGGCCCAGGAAGCCTTGAAGCGCATGTCGCCCTTGACCCTCATTGATCCCAAGACCGAGAACTTCACGCCCGAGGGCTGCCTCAGCCTGCACGACGTCATCCGCTTCGCCCACGAGATGGGCATGCGCGAGATGTTCCGCATCGGCGAGGGCATGGAGGATGCAGGAGAGGCGGTGCGCCTGCGCGCGGGCCTGCCGCTGAACATCTTCGTGGTCGACCTGGGCGGCGGGCTGACCCCCACTGCCCCCCGGCGGGTGGTCGGGCTGGAGCACATCAAGAGCGCGCCCTTCCAGGCCCTGCTGCACGGCATGACCGACCCGGGCGTGCAGTGGCTGGGCGGGGTCGGCGTCAGCCTGTCCGGCTTCGCCACCATCATGGCCGAGTCCATCCTGCGCGACCCCAGCGCCGACGGCAGCATGGGCGGCCCGAACTACGCCGTGGTCAGCGACCACTACCTGAACTTCAACACGCGCCTGGGCTACCACTTCGCCGTGGTCGACAGCTACTGCGGGCCCGAGGTCAACGACAACTACATCGTCTTCTCCTTCAAGGGCGGCGCGGCGGATATCGCCCGGCGCTCAAGGCGGGCCAGCCTCATCGCGCAGATTTTGAAGCGCCTGGGCTTCAAGATGGAGGTCAAGGGCGACATGGTGCGCGGGGAGATCAAGAAATACTCCCAGGGCGACCTGAAGCAGAAGCTGGAGATGGTGGGCAGGCTGCTGGGCGCGGTGCGCCTGCTCGACATGATGCTCTCCGACGACGGGCAGATCGGCTGGTATGTGGAGGAGTTCTTCAAGGGCAACTACGCCTTTGCCCGCACCGAGGACCAGGAGCCCACGCCCAAGGTCATTGGCTGAGGCCCGGCGCAGGTGCAAACCCGCTGGCCCCGCAGCGCAGGCTTTTGCACCTGCGCGTGCACAATTTGCACACGCCGGGCATTGACCAGGCCTTGGCCGAGTTCAGGCCGGATTCAGGCTGGGCCCGTTCCGACCGGGCCGACAGCCGCCAGGCCGCGCCTGGCCGCACCAGGCCCCGCCTCTCTGGTCGGGCCTCTCTGGCCGGGTCCCTCTGGTCGGATCGTTGATGGCGCGGATTTTGCTTCATCCCGGCTGTTCCTGCGCCCGTCTTGACGGCAGGCGCGGAAGGCGTATCTTCTGCCCAGAAATATCGACCATCTGCGGGCCGACCGCCCGCAAGGAGGACCCTCATGAAACGGATCATCGCTTCTGTCATCATCGCCACCTTCCTTCTGGGCTCCGTGGCCGGCTGCGCCGACAAGGCCCAGACCGGGGCGGGCGTGGGCACCCTGGCCGGCGCCACCATCGGCGCGCTGACGAGCAAGAACAAGGGCCTCGGCGCGGTCATCGGCGCGGGCATCGGCGGACTCATCGGCTACGCCATCGGCAACGAGATGGACAAGAACGACAAGGCCCAGATCGGCAAGGCCCTGGAAGAGCAGCCCACGGGCAAGCCCCTGGCCTGGCGCAACCCGGACACCGGCTCCAGCTACGAGGCCACCCCGGGCACCCCGTACATGCAGCAGGACAAGATCTATCGCGACATCAACATCAAGGCCAACGTGGACGGCCAGGAAAAGGACGTGAAGGCCAAGGCCTACCGCGGCGCGGACGGCACCTGGACCCTGGTCCAGTAGCCGCGCCCGGCCAGACGCCAGATCCCATACCTTGGACCCACGGCCCGGAGCACCCTGCTCCGGGCCTTTTTTGCGGCCCGCGCCCGCAAGAATGCACAGCCGCTGCACCGCCGCCGCGCAGAACGCGCCGCCGAAATGCGCCGCTCTGCCGCGCTCCTCCCCCCTTCGCCCCGGTTGGCCGGGGCTGGGTTGTCCAGAGCCGCCGCAGGCTGGCTCTGACCTCTCTGGATTTGCCGCAGTCCGGACGCGCCGCCGCCCGGACGCCCCATTGCCACAAGGCTGCGCCGCCCCTGCCGCAGGGCGAAAAAAAAGGCCGGGCGCGAACCCGGCCTTGCTGTGGCGTCAATGTGCTGGAGTGAATGTTGCTGCGGCGCGGCCAGGGCCTGTTTCCAAAAAATGGATTTTGTTTCCCTGGCGAGGAAAGAGTCGTTTTGGGGCCAGGGATAGTGCTCATACGGTACAGCCCTGACGCCAAATCTACTCATGACGATGTCCAGGGGGCAAAGGGCACTTTTAGAGACAGGCCTTAGAAGCGGCCCTCGCCCGCCTTCTGCCCGGTGCCCACGGGCTTGGCCGAGTCCGCAGGTCCGGGCTGGACCTGCTGGCGGACCTCGGGTGCGACGGACGGGGTCGCCGCCGGTGCGGCGGGTGCGGCCTGCTTTTCCTGGCCGGGCCGCAGCACGGAGTAGCTGCTCAGGTCGTCACCGGCCGGAGCTGCGGACGAAGCGGCGGACGTGGCCGAGGCCTCCGTATGGCTGGCGGCGGAGCCCTTGCGGCGCGCCTTGCCGCCGGTGCGGCGCACCTCGATGCCGGTGCCGGGCACCTTGTTCGCGCCCGCGTAGGACTTGCCCACCGTACGGTCGCCCCTGGCTGCGGCCTGCTTGCGCTCAAGCTTGCCGGTCTTCCTCTCGGCTGCGGTCTCCGCCTTTTTCGACGTCTTGCCGGACTTCTTCTCGGACTTCTTCTCGGGCCTGGCGTCCGCCTCAAGATTCTTGCGGGCCTTTTTGCCCTTCTGCCCAACCCTGGCGTCCTCGTCCACCGTGGCGGACTTCCTGGCCTTGCGCTCCGGCTTGGTGCCGGGCTTGACCTCGACCCAGCCGCCAGGGGCGGCGGCATTGTCCTTGCCCGCCTTCCTCCTGGCCTTGCGGGCCTTCTTTTCCTTCAGTGCAGCGGCCCGCTCCTCGGGTTTCATCTTGTAGACCTTGGCCTCGGCCTGCCCTGCGGCCAAAAGGCCCAGGGTCAGGACAGCTGCCAGAAATCCGGTAAGAATCCTGCGCATGTTCCGCCTCCTTGAACTGGTCTGAGGCGGCCTGGGCCGCACTCGCTCGCTTAAGCTTACACGAGGAGCCCCGCCCGCGTCCAGAGGCCCAAAAGCCCCGCCCGGACAGGGTTCCGCACATCCCCTACTTCAGCAGTTCGTCCAGCCGCTCCTGATCAAAGCCCACAACCCGGGTCTGGCCCACAAAGATCACCGGCGTGCCGCTGATGTCCATGCTGGCGGCCCTGGCCATGTCCTCGGACACGCTCTTGGCGTATTTGGAGCCGTTCAGGGCGGCCACAATGGCCGCGCCGTCCTTGCCCAGGGCCTTGACCTCCGGGAAGCGCGCCAAAAATGCGCCCGCCACCTGGGCCCAGGCCTTCTTCAGATTCTCCGGGCTTCTGTCCTGCAGCTTGGGAACGGGCAGGTCGGTGTAGGCGAAGCGCACAAAGTCCGCGAGTTTTTTCGGGGCCTTGTCCGCAGCCCAGGCCATGAGCGCGCTGGCGATGTCCGCGCCGGGGTGCGAAGGCAGGGGATAATGCGCCAGCCGGAACTCGGAGAAGCTCTCCTTCTTGTCCATCAGGTAGGCAAAGGCCTGGCGGCAGTAGGGGCAGAACGGGTCGGACACGTAGACCAGCACGGGCTTGCCTGCGGGGCCCTTGAACACGGTCTGGCCGAAGTCCTTCAGGTCCGCCGCGCGCATCTTTGCGCGGGCGTCCTTCAGGATGCTCTTGCCCTCGCTCAGGCTGAAGATGTCCGAGACATGGTACTGGCCGTCGGCGCTGATGAACAGCAGAAACGGCTGGGCCTGGCCGCTGGCGGGCACCAGGCGTCCCTTCACGGCGTAGATGTCCATGCCGCCGAAGCTGGCGGCGCGCTCTGTCTGGTCCACCTGCACGCTGTCCGCGTTCAGCGCCGGGACATTGGGCCGGCCGGTCAGTCCGGCCAGGAAGTTCTGGCGGAAGGCCTCGACATTGAACGTCGTTGCGGCCCCGGCGGGTGCGGCAGCTGGCGCGGCAGTCGCGCCCTCGGCCAAGGCCGGAGCCTGGGCCAGCGCAAGCAGGGTCAGGGCCAGCAGAAGGGTGGTGAAGATGCGGCGCATGGGCACTCCTTACACAGGGTTACAGTTGACTGGCCCAGGCGGCCAGACGGTCGCAGGCACTTTCTATTTCAGCACCCGCGCCGCCGAACGAGAGGCGCAGATGCCCATCCCCGCCCGGCCCGAAGGCCCCGCCGGGGATGGTGATGACGCGCGCCTCGTGGATGAGCCGCAGGGCCAGCTCGCGGGAATCGGCCACGGCCCCGGCTGCTGTGGGGAATTCGGCCTTGGCCATGACATAGAATGCCCCGCGCGGGCGCACGAACGAGAAGCAGCCGCCCATGGCCGTGAGCCGCGCGCAGATGAGATTGCGCCGCTGCTCCAGCTCCACGCGCATGGCCGCAAACACGTCCTGCGGGCCGGTGAGCGAGGCCAGCGCCGCGATCTGCGCCGGGGTGGGCGCGCAGATGGCTGCGGCGTCGTGGATCTTGAGCATCTGGTCCAGCAGCGGCTCCTGCGCCCAGACAAAGCCCACGCGCCAGCCCGTGAGCGCAAAGCGCTTGGAGAAGCTGAACACGCCCACCAGCAGATGGCGCAGCTCCGGCACGCGCATGAGGCTGAAGGCCCCGTCCGGATGATCGGGGCCGTCGTAAGTCAGCGCGTCGTAGGTATCGTCGCAGATGACGAAGATCTCGTGCTCCAGCGCCAGCGCGGCCAGCCTGAGCAGGTCGGCCTTGGCGAAGACCGCGCCCGTGGGGTTGTGCGGGCTGGACACGATGATCGCCTTGGTGCGCGGGGTGATGCAGGCCGCCACCGCGTCCACGTCCAGCCCCCAGTCGCTGCGGCGCAGCGGGGCGAACACGGGCGCGCCCTCGGCCAAGAGCACCTGCTCCACGTGGGACGGGTAGAACGGCTCGGGCACGATGACCTCGTCGCCGGGGCCGATCAGGGTCAGCATGGCGCACAACAGGCCCTCCATGCCGCCCACGGTGATGGCCACCTCGCGCTCCGGGTCTGCGGGCAGGTCTTTTTCGGCGCGCAAAAGCTCGGCCGCCGCCTCGCGCAGCTCTGGCAGGCCGGGCTGGAGCGAATACTTGCCCGCCGAGGGGTCCTCGCGCAGGGCCTGGCACACGGCGTCCACCACGTGCGGCGGGGTCATGAACGAGGGGATGCCCTGCCCCAGCGACACGCAGCCGCCCACCCGGGCCGCGATCATGGGCATCTCCTTGGTGGCGGAGATTTTTATCTGGCGCACGCGGCGCGAGAGCCGCTGTTCAAGACTGGCGCTCATCAGGCTTCCTCCTCCTCAGACGGAAAAATCTTGCCGGGGTTGAGCACGTTCTGCGGGTCCAGCAGGGCCTTGATGCCGCGCTGCACGCGCAGGCTCACGGGCTCGATCTCCAGGGGCAAAAGCCCGCGCTTGACCAGGCCGATGCCGTGCTCCCCGCTGATGGTGCCGCCGAGCGCCAGCGCCAGGCGCACGCAGTCCACGGCTGCGGCCTCGACCCTGGGCCTCAGGGCCTCGTCCTGGGCGGTCAGGTTCAGGTGGATGTTGCCGTCGCCCGCGTGGCCAAAGGCGAAGATGGCGCAGCCGTGGCGCGCCTCCACTCCGGGCAGGGCGGCCACCATCTCGGCGATTGTGCCGATGGGCACGGCGATGTCCTCCGGGATGTACACGGCGCAGGCCTCGTGGATGCGCGTGCTGACGCTGCGGCGCACTGTCCAGATGGCCTCGCGGCCCGCCTCGCCCTCTTTTGTGCCGGTTGTCGCAGGCGGCAGGATGTTCGTCGCGCCCAGCTCGCGGCAGATGGCCGCGATGCCGTCGATCTCGCGCCGCACCTGGTCCGGGTCGCCGTCGGCCTCGATAAGCACCAGTGCGCTTTCGTCGCCCTGCACGGCAAAGGGCAGCAAATCGCCCACGAGCCCAAGGCAGCGCGCATCCAGAAACTCCATGGCCGAGGGCAGATGCCCGCGCGTCATGACGGCAATGATGGCGCGCATGGCCGCGCCCAGGTCGGCAAAGACCGCCGCAACGCAGCCTGCGGCTTTGGGGTGCGGCAAAAGCTTCAGGGTCAATTCGGTGATCACGCCCAGCGTGCCCTCGCTGCCCACCAGGAGCCGGGTCAGGTCGTAGCCCACCACGCCCTTGCGCGTGTTCACCCCGGCGCGGAGGACCTCCCCGGTGGGCAGCACGGCGCGCAGGCCCAGCACGTAGTCGCGCGTGGTTCCGTACTTGACGCAGGCCGGGCCGCCCGCGTTGGTGGCGGCGTTGCCGCCGATGGTGCTGGTGGCCAGGCTCGCCGGGTCCGGCGGGTAGAACAGGCCCTTGGCCTTGGCTGCGGCGCGCAGGTCGCCGGTGAGCACGCCGGGCTCCACAGTGGCCGTCAGGCTCTGGGTGTCGATGTCCAGGATGCGGTTCATGGCCGAAAGGTCGAGCACGACGCCCGTGCCATTCGCCCCGAGCGGAGACAGGCAGCCGCCGGCCAGGCCCGTGCCCGCGCCGCGCGGGATCACGGCGAAAGCATGCCCCTGTCCCGCGAGTTCATTGGCCAGGCAGACCAGCCGGACCACCTGGGCCTCGCTTTTGGCCAGCAGCACTGCCGAGGGCTGGCGCACCAGGCCGGACTCGTCGCGGCTGCGCGCGGCAAGCGCCGCCTCGTCCAGGAGCAAATCCGCCCCGAACTCGCAGGCGAGCAGGGACAGGAGGTCGGCGCTGAAGGCTTTGGGTTGGGGCGTCATCTTTCTCGTCTCGTTTCCGGTTTCCGTCTCGTTTCCGTCTCGTTTCCGTCTCGTTTCCGGCTCGTTCCCATCTCGTTTCTGGTCGGGCAGCAGGGCAAGGTCAGGATTTGTGGCGCTCAAAGCCGGGCACGCTCAGCGAGTCCTCCAGCAGGTGCAGCAGCCAGGTGGCCAGGGTCACCAGCACCAGGTAGTACACGCCAAGCGTGCAGAAGACCTCGATGTTGCGCCAGGTGTTCTTGGCGATGGTGGTGGCCGTGCCCGTGAGCTCGTTCACGGTGATGATGGAGGCCAAGGACGAATACTTGATGAGGTAGATGAGCTCGTTGCCGCAGCCCGGCAGCGCCCGGCGGAAGGCCTGGGGCAGCACCACGCTCTGCACGGCCTGGCGGGTGGTCATGCCCAGCGCCAGGGCCGCGCGTATCTGCCCGCGCTTGATGGAGAGCAGGCCGCCGCGGATGTACTCGGACTGGTACGCCCCGCTGCACAGGCCAAAGGCCAGGATGGACGCCGGGATGGCGTCGAGCACGATGCTGTGCCCACCGATGCTGATGTACGGCAGGGCGAAGTACCAGAAGAACACCTGCACAACCAGCGGCGTGCCGCGAAACAGGGAGACGTAGGCCTCGGTGAACTGCCGCACGGGCCTTGGCCCGTACACGCGCAGCACCCCGGCGAAGAGCCCGATGAGCACCCCCAAAGCCGCCGAGGGCACGATGACCGCGATGCTGGTCCACAGGCCCTCCATGAGGCCGGGCACCAGCTCCGCGCGCAGAAACTCAAGGTAGGTGGTGCTCACACCGGGCTCTCCGCGCCCAGGCCAGCGGCCCCAACAGACACGCCAGCCCTGACAGACTCGCCGAGCCCGGCAGCCAAACCCGCCTCGCCCGCCTCGCCGGACAACTCGCTGATCTTGGCGCAGAAGGCCAGCGTGCGCGAGCCCGAGTCGCGGCGCAGAAGCTCGGCCGGGGAGCCGGACTCGATGACGCGGCCCTTTTCCATGAACAGGAATTCGTCGGCCAGACTGGCCGAGAAGCTGATCTGGTGCGTGGCGATGATCATGGTCATGCCGTTCTGGGCCAGGTCGCGGATGACGGCCAGCACCTCGCCGATGAGCTCGGGGTCGAGAGCGCTGGTGGGCTCGTCGAGCAGCATGACCTTGGGGTCCATGGCCAGCGCCCGGGCAATGGCCACGCGCTGCTTCTGCCCGCCGGAAAGGTTGGCCGGGTACAGCGCGGCCTTGTCCAGCAGGCCCACGCGGGAAAGCTCGGCCAGGGCCAGCTCGCCCGCGTCGAGCTTGCTCATGCCCTTGACCTTCATCAGGGCCACGCGCACGTTCTCCATGGCGCTCAAATGATCGAACAGGTTGAAGTCCTGGAAGATCATGCCCACCTGCTGGCGCAGGGAGCACAGCTCGCGGCGGCTCCTGGCGTTCACCTCCCGGCCCTCCAGCAGGATGGACCCGGAATCCGGCGGGATGAGGAAGTTCAGGCATTGCAGCAGCGTGCTCTTGCCCGCGCCAGAGGGGCCGATGAGCACCTTGACGCAGCCCTTGGGCAGGGCAAGGCTCACGGCGTCGAGCACGCGGTTGCCGCCCAGGGTCTTGCCCAGGGCGCGGGCTTCAAGCACGGGAGGGGTCTGGTTCTCGGCGGCCATGATTTACGCGGCTCCTTGGCGGGTGTAGCCCGCGATGCGCACCCTGTTCTCCAAAAGGGACAAGGCCTTGACCCCGACCCAGGTCAGGGCGAAAAAGATGATGCCCGCCAGGAAGGTCATGCTCACCGGCTCGTGCGTGGTCGACGCGATGGCGCGCATGCGGGCCATTATCTCCACCACGCCGATGGTGAAGGCCAGCGCCGAGTCCTTGAGCAGGATGGAGTACTCGTTGCTCCAGGCGGGAATGGACAGGCGCAGGGCCTGGGGCAGGATGATCGAGCGGATGGCCTGGGCGTCGGTCATGCCCATGGCCCGGGCGGCCTTGAGCTGGCCTGCCGGGAGCGACTGGATGGCCCCCCGGAAGATCTGCGACTGGTACGCGCTGGAGGTGAGCCCCAGCACCAGCACGGCGGCCACAAAGGGACTGTCGAGCCCGAGGCCGGACAACAGGGGCAGGGTCGAGAGCCAGGCCAGCAGGCCGAAATAGAAGATGTACATCTGCACCAATATGGGAATGCCCCGGAAGAGCCAGACATAGATGCTCACGGCGCGGCGCGCGGGCCAGGGGCCGTAGACGTGCAGCACGGCCAGGGGCACGCCCAGCGCCAGCCCCAGGAGCATGGCCCCGCAGATGAGGCCGACGGTCCAGATCACGCCGCCCAGCATGTAGGGCAGTGCCTCGCGGGTGGCGGTGTAGGCGAGGGAGAAATCCATGGAGTCCTTGGGCTACGGATGGGCCAGGCCCGGAAACGACCGAAAGGCCCCGGCGCATATCCCGGAGCCTTTCGGCTTGATTTCCAGATACTTATAATCTAGTCGACGTCGTACTTCTTCTTCAGCTCGGTCCAGTAGGGATCGGCCATGAGCAGCTTCAGGCCGTCGTTGATCTTCTTCAACAGCTCGGCGTCGTCCTTGCGCACGGCGTAGCCGTAGTTCTCCGGGGCGGCGTCAAAGGTTCCGGCCACCTTCAGGTTCTTGTCCTTCTTCAGCACTTCCTTGGCGATGGTGCTGTCCATGCCCGAGCCGTCGATGCGGCCGATGGGCAGGTCCTGCATGGACAGGTCGGTGGAGTCGTACTGCACCAGCTTGAACTTCATGCCTGGCTTCTTGGACAGGTCCTCCAGGTACTTGGCGGTGACGGTGCCGCGCTGCACGCCGATCTTCTTGCCCGTGGCCAGCATCTGCTCCAGGGTGGCCTTGTTGTCGCCCTTGACCACCAGAACCTGGGTCACCTTGTAGTACGGATCAGAGAAGCTGACGCGCTGGGCGCGCTCGGCCGTGGCGCTCATGCCGGAGGCGATGATGTCGATCTTCTTGGCCTCCAGGGCGGGGATGATGGCCGACCACTCCACGGGCTGGTGCTTGACCTTGAAGCCCATCTTCTTGCCGATCCACTCGATGGCCTCAACGTCGAAGCCCACGGTCTTGCCCTCTTTGTCGACAAAGGCGTACGGCGGGAAGCCGCCGCCGTCGATGCCGTTGATGAGGACCTTTTCCTCGGCGGCGGGCTTTTCGGCGGCCTTCTCGGGCGCCTTTTCGGGAGCCTTCTGGCAGCCCACAAGGGCCAGACCCAGAACCAGGGTGGCGACAAACAGCAGACGTTTCATGCAGGGTCCCCTTTGTTTCGAATAACACTGTGGTTTCTGTTCACCCCAGGGCGCAGTCCGCCCCCGGAGCAGCCAATTCGTATCCTGGCGCTTAACAGACTGCGCCCCCGCAGGCAAGAACCGGCAGGGGCGCGTCAGGGGCGTGGTCGTGGTCTTAGGCTTCGGTCTTGGCGCCGTTTCCGTTGGAGCTGCCGTCCATGATCTCTTCCGGGGAGTCCTCGGCCATTTCATTGGCCCCGGAGAAGGCGGCCTGCATCTGGCCCACGTTGAGCGCGCCTTCCCACTTGGCCACGACGATGGTGGCGATGCCGTT
>CAIMRY010000045.1 GCA_903843965.1 uncultured delta proteobacterium | reverse complement strand
CATCAACGGCTGGAAGTTCGACAAGCTTCTGTTCATGCCCGAACGCGGCGACGAGAACGGAACCTTCGAAGTTCAAATGTTCTCCCTCTACTGGGGGCCAAGCGTTGAAGGGCCGAAAACGCTGCTGGGCAGCCGGACGCTTGTGGGCGCGAGCCTGCGCGGCAAAAGGATCGACCTTATGGCGGATCAGCTCGAAGGTGATACGGAAAGCGACAACTGGTGCAGGCCCGAGCCGGTCAAGAAAAGCAAGGCCAAAGCCAAGCAGTGACCGCCAGCAACGTGAACACGCAATAACGGCCCGGCGACCCCACATGAGGCCAGCCGGGCCGCACTCTTTTCAACATTTCTTCCCCCTGTTGACCCAAGTCAAAGCGCCCCACCCCCAATCCTCCTAAACAGGACGTGCGTGCGCGGGAATCCGCCAAATCAGCACCCAACGTCCAACAGGAGGACACCCCAATGTTTTGCAACCAGTGTGAACAGACCGCCAAAGGCCTCGGCTGCACCCAGATCGGCGTGTGCGGCAAGCAGCCCGACTGCGCCGCCCTGCAGGACCTCTTGATCTACGCCTGCCAGGGCCTGGCCTGCGTGGCCCATGAGGCCGCCAAGATCGGCGTGCAGGACAAGGACACCGACCTGTTCCTGTACAAGGCCGTGTTCAGCACCCTGACCAACGTCAATTTCGACGCCACGCGCTTCGTGCCGCTGATCCACAAGGCCGTGGAGCTGCGCACCTGCATGCAGGCCCGGCTGAATCCGCTGGGCGTCACCGCGTCCGCTTGCGACGCCGCGCGCTTCACTCCGGCCCCTTCCGACAAGGGCGATCTCGCCGGGCTGGTCAAGCAGGGCGAGGCCCACACCCTGACCGCCCTGGACCCCGATGCGGACATCGCCTCGCTCAAGCAGACCGTGCTCTATGGCATCAAGGGCGTGGCCGCCTATGCCGACCACGCCGCCCTGCTCGGCCAATACGACGCAAGCGTCGCCGCCTACATCTACGAGGCCCTGGCCGCCATGCTGCGCACCGACCTCGACCTCGGCGCCTGGGTGGCCCTGGCCATGAAGTGCGGCGCAGCCAACCTCACAGCCATGCAGATCCTCGACGCGGGCAACACCGGAACGTACGGACACCCCACGCCGACCGCCGTGCCCATCGGCCACCGCAAGGGCAAGGCTATCCTGGTCTCCGGCCACGACCTGCGCGACCTGGAGACCCTTTTGAAGCAGACCGAGGGCAAGGGCATCGACATCTACACCCACGGCGAGATGCTGCCGACCCACGGCTACCCCAAGCTCAAGGCCTACCCGCACTTCTTCGGCCACTACGGCACGGCCTGGCAGAACCAGATCAAGGAGTTCGCGGCCTTCCCCGGCGCGATTCTGATGACCACCAACTGCATCCAGAAGCCGCAGCAGAGCTACCTGCCGAACATCTTCACCACCGGGCTGGTGGGCTGGCCCGGCGCGGTGCACGTGGGCAACGAGGACTTCAGCGCGGTCATCCAGCGCGCCCTTGCGCTGCCCGGCTTCACCGACGACCAGGACTGCGGCGCGGTCAACGTGGGCTTTGGCCGCAACACGGTCATGAGCGTGGCCCCGGCGGTCATCGAGGCGGTGAAGGCCGGAAAGATCCGCCACTTCTTCCTGGTGGGCGGCTGCGACGGGGCCAAGCCCGGCCGCAACTACTACACCGAGTTCGTGGAAAAGGCCCCGGCGGACACCATCATCCTGACGCTTGCATGTGGTAAATTCCGCTTCTTCGACAAGCCGTTGGGCGACATCGGCGGCATCCCGCGCCTGCTCGACATCGGCCAGTGCAACGACGCCTACTCGGCCATCCAGATCGCTGTGGCCCTGGCCGGGGCCTTCAACTGCGGGGTCAACGAGCTGCCGCTGTCGCTCATCCTGTCCTGGTACGAACAGAAGGCCGTGGCCATCCTGTTGACGCTCCTGTCGCTCGGCATCAAGAACATCCGCCTCGGACCCAGCCTGCCCGCGTTCATCACCCCCAACGTGCTCGCCTTCCTGGTGGAGAACTTCGGCATCAAGGCCATCAGCACCCCGGCCGAGGATCTCAAGGACATCCTCGGCTAGATCGATTGCGGCTAGAACGATTGCGAAACGCACAGAACGTGCTTACAAAGGACCTTCAACCTCCACACTCCCCGGGCGCGGGGGCCGACGAACACCCCCGCGCCCACCTTCATCAGGAGAACACCATGCGCGCCACACGAAAGCTCATCACCGTCGACGAAGCCCTGTGCAACGGCTGCGGCAACTGCGTCACCGGCTGCGCCGAGGGCGCGCTGGCCATCATCGACGGCAAGGCCCGGCTGGTGAACGAGGTCTTTTGCGACGGCCTGGGGGCCTGCCTGGGCGAATGCCCCACCGGCGCGCTCAAGGTCGTCGAGGTCGAGGCCGAAGATTTCAACCCCGTTGCCGTGACCAGCCACCTGATCCGCCAGGGCCGCGAGGTGCCCGCCCACATGCCCGACCCTGGCAGCCTTCGGCTCGGCCTTCGGCTGGTTCAAGGGGACACAACGCCCAAGCCAAGCGTCGGCTGCCCCGGCAGCCGGGTCATGAGCCTGAAGCCCCAGGGCCAGCCCTCGCCCTGCCAGCAGGCCAACGAGCCCGTGCAGCAGTCACCGGGCATGTCCAACGGAGCCTCCAACCTGTCGCACTGGCCCATCCAGCTCCGGCTCGTTCCGCCCAGCGCGCCCTTCCTCAAGAATGCCCGCCTGCTCCTGACCGCCGACTGCGTGCCGCCGTCGTTCCCGGACTTCAACGCGCGCCTCCTGCCGGGCCGGGTCATGCTGCTGGGCTGCCCCAAGTTCGACGACGCCCAGAGCTACATAGACAAGCTGGCCGAGATTTTGCGCGAAAACGCCATTAAGGACATCACCGTGGTCCAGATGGAGGTGCCCTGCTGCAGCGGCATGACCGCCATCGCCCTGCGTGCCGTGCAGTTGGCCAACACCATCGTTCCCGTCGAGACCATCGTGATCACCCGCGATGGCCACACCCAGCCCGCAGGCCCGGCCGGCCTGCTGCGCTTCGCCGGATAATTCCGGCAAAGGAGACCCGCCATGAAGATCACCGACCTCCACGCCGCCAACGGCTTCAAGCCCACAGGCCCCAGCATGCTCCTGATCCACGAGAGCGAGCACATGAAGGTCATCAACTTCAACTTCAAGGCCGGGCAGGGCCTGCCTCTGCACTCCCACAACCTCGAAGGCGAGCTCGTCATCTGCATCCTCGAAGGCGAGGGCCACTTCATCTCCGCCGAGGGCAAGACCCCGGCCAAGGCGGGCGACACGCTGGTCTGCCCCATCGCCACACCCCACGGCGTGGGCGCCACCACCGACATGCGCGTGCTCGTGACCATCGCCCCGCCGATTTAGCTGGATGCCAGGGGCGCTCCCCCTGGACTTCGCCAAAGGGCCTGAGGCCCTTTGGACTCCCCATGACGCCGAAAGGGCTCCTTCCAGCGTAAATCCGCCGGAAGGAGCCCTTTGCTTCGGCTCGTCCACTGAAGCTCAGAACGGCGAATAGTCCGGCTGCGCCAGAGGATCACCGCGAATGCCTTGACTGCCGCCGAGGTTCACCTATAGTTGAGCCAATTGCGTTGGGGCCAAGGGGTTTCAGGGAACGGGCCGACACCGGCGGGGATTGCGATGACCATCTCCATCCGCACCCGTTTGATTGCGCTCATGCTTGCTGCGGCCCTGCCGGCCGTGGCGATCATGGTCCTCACCGGGCGAGAGCTCGAAGAGAACGTGGTCAACGCCGCCGAAAGCTCGGCCCTGCACCAGGTGCAGAACATGGCCGCGCACCACGAGCGCATCGTGGAGAACGCGCGCCTGCTGCTGGCCACCCTGGCCAAGACCTCCGAGGTCAGAAGCCTGGACCGCGCCGCCTGCCAGGATCTTCTGCAAGACATCCAGCAACGCAACCCCATCTATGTCTCCCTGGCCCTGGCCAACGCCAAGGGCGGCCTGGTGGCCCGCGCCCCGGCCCGCGCCCTGGCTCCCAGTGACGCGATGCTGGCCCAGGCCCCGTACTTCAAACAGGCCCTGGCCAAGGGCGACTTCGTCACCGGCGACTACGTCTATCTCAAGGACGTCAAACGGGTGGTCATCGATTTCGCCCAGCCTGTGGCCGGGATTTCGGGCGAACCCAGGGGCGTTCTGCTGGCCGCGTTCGACCTCAACCATTTCGGCACGCTGTTCTCCAACGCACGTTTGCCGCAGGGCTCGGTCTTCACCCTGACCGACGCCAGGGGCATGCGACTGACCCGTTTTCCGGAAACCGAAAAATACACCTGGGTGGCCGATCTGCCACGGATGGTCGCAAAAATGAGCGGGCCGAAAGACGAGGGTGCCTTCCGCGAGATCGGCGTTGACGGCGTGCTGCGGCTGTATGCCTTCAAGCGCCTGCACTTCACCGGCGCGCCGTTCCCGCACCTCATGATCCGGCTGGGCATTCCCGTTGAAGAGGCGCTGGTCCAGGCGCGCAGCGCGGTCCGGCGCAACCTGAGTCTGCTCTTTGGCGCAGCCATCCTGTTCATGGGCTCGGCCTGGGTCCTGGGCGAAGTGGCCGTGGTGCGCAAGCTCAAGGGGCTGCTCTCCGCAGCCGCGCGCCTGGGGGCCGGGGACCTCGAGGTCCGCACGGGCCTGGCTGGCCGCGACGAGATCGGACGGCTCGGAACGGCCTTTGACGCCATGGCCCAGGCCTTGCTTGAGCGTGAGCAGGAGCGCCAGGGTTTTGAGAACGAGATCTGCAACCTGAACGAGTTTCTGGAGGAGCGTGTCGAGAGCCGAACCAAGGAGCTGGCTTCGGCCAATGCGGAGCTGACTGCGGCCATGGAGAGGCTGTCCCAGGCCCAGGAGCATCTCATCCAGTCCGAGAAGATGGCCTCGCTCGGCTCCCTGGTGGCGGGCGTGGCCCACGAGATCAACACCCCGGTGGGCATCGGCGTCACCGCAGCCTCGCACCTGGAGGACAAGACCAAAGCCATGGTCGAGGCGTTCAACGCCGGAGCGCTCAAGCGCACCGCCCTGGAGGATTTTCTGGGCACCTGCGACGAGTCCACGCGCATGATCCTGACCAACCTGCGCCGCGCCTCAGACCTGATCCGCAGCTTCAAGCAGGTGGCCGTGGACCGCTCCACCGAGGAACGCCGGTGCTTCCGCCTGCGCGACTACCTGGAGCAGGTGTTGCTGTCGCTCAAGCCGCAGCTCAAAAAGACCGCCATCCTCGTTGATCTCGTGTGCGACCCGGAGTTGGATATCAATTCCTACCCTGGCGCGTTCTCCCAGATCGTGACCAACCTGGTGCTGAACGCCCTGCAGCACGCCTTCGACCCTGGCCAGGCCGGGCACGTCAGCCTCTCTCTAAGCCTGGAGCAGGACCGCCTGCGCTTCATTTTCAGCGACGACGGCAAGGGCATCGCACCGGAAAACCTGCCCAGGATCTTCGAGCCGTTCTTCACCACCTACCGCCAGAAGGGCGGCAGCGGACTCGGGCTGTCCATCGTCTACAACCTGGTCACGCGCACCCTGGGCGGCACCATCCTCGTGTCCAGCACGCCCGGCCAGGGTGCCACGTTCACCATCTGCCTGCCGCTCGACAGGCAGGACGAAAAGACCTGAGCCAGGAGACGGCCAGGGCCATCGATACCCGACGCAACATTCACACGCCTGCCAGACCGGGTTCTTTTGCCAGCATCCGCACAGGTTACTCCCGATGAGGTGGAGTTGAGAGGGCCTCAGGCCCCCGGCGGGGTGCCAGGGGCGGAGTCCCTGACTTCCATGGCGCCGAGGCCTTTCGCGCCGGGCTACGCCAGCGCCAGACGCAGGCCCAGCACCACGGCCACGCCCACGGCCATGGCCAGGGGCAGGTTGTTCACGCGCCAGGCCACGAGTCCGGTGGCCAGGGTGGCCAGGGCTTCGGCGGGTCCGGCAGCCAGGGCCGAGGGCGCGACGATGGAGGCCAGGATGGCGGCGGGAATGGCCTTCATGAAACGCTCCAGGCGACCGCTGACGGACAGGCGGCTCATGACCGCGAGCCCGGCGGCGCGAGAGAGGTAGGTCACCAGGGCCATACCCCCGATGGTCAGAATGGACGGCAGGGCCGAGGACAGGAAGGCGGCGGCGTTCATGGCCTGCTCCGGTCATCGCCAGGGGCTGGGCGAGGGTCGGGCGAGAGGCTTGGTGCAGGGCCAAGGGCGGCGGCCAGGCCCCCGGCCACGGCTCCGGTCAGGATGTACCACTTGCCGGGCAGCAGGCGCGCGCAGGCGAGCGCCGTTGCTGTCGCCGCGATGATGGGCAGCAGGTCGTGGCGGCGGGGCCTGAGCCCCACCAGGAGCGCGGTGAAGACTGCGGTGAAGGCGAAGTCCAGGCCGTATTTCGAGGGATCGCCGAGTCCGCGCACCAGGAGGTGCCCCAGCGCGGTGGATGCGTTCCAGAACGCGTACACGCACAGGCCCGCGCCCAGGAGAAACGCGCCGTCGGGCTCGCGCTTCAGGCGCTGGTCCTCGACCATGCGGCTCAGGGTCAGCGCCCAGGACTCGTCGGTCATGAAGAACAGCGAGCCGAAGGCCGGGCCGGACGAAAGCCGCGTGAGCCAGGGCGAAAGCGCCGCGCCCATGAGCACGTGGCGCAGGTTCACGATGAGCGTGGTCAGGATGAGCGAGACCACTGGAAGACCCCCTGGCAGGTCAACGCTCCAGAGGTCCAGGGCGATGAGCTGGGACGCCCCGGCAAAGACGAACAGGCTCATGGACTGCGTCTCCAGAAGCGAGAGGCCCTTTTGCCGGGCCAGGAGGCCGAAGAGCACGCCGTACACGGCCACGCCCAGGGCCACGGGCAGGCAGGCGCAAAACCCGGCCCAGAGGCCGGGCAGGCTGAAGCGGATCAGATCGGACTGTTTCAACATGGCATCCTTGCGCCCGGGACCGGCCCCGGCGGCGCAAGAGGCGGGGCAGGCCCCGCTGGGGCTTATTGGCGGAATTCGAGAATCATGTTTGCGCCCGCACCCGAGGCATGTTGCGGGGCCTCGGACAGGACTTGCGCCAGGGCCGAAAGGGTTGCCCCGAGCAGGCGCGGCAAGAGCGGCAGCTTCTTTTCCGGGCCTTCGATGACGCCAGCCTTGTCCGAGAGCTTGACCATGTCGCGCAGGGTTGCGCTGGCCGTCTCCAGTCCGCCGAGCTTGTCCACCAGGCCCAGGGCCTGGGCCTGGCGGCCGGTGAAGGCGCGGCCGTCGGCCAGCTTCTCCACGGCGTCCAGCGGCATCTTGCGGCCCTCGGCCACGTCGGCCACGAACTGCTGGTGCAGGTCCATGATCAGCGCCATGAGGTAGGCGCGCTGCTCCGGGGTAAGCGGCGTGGTGGGCGAGCCGGCGGCCTTGAACTTGCCGGAGGCCATGAGGTCGCTCTTGAGGCCCAGCTTGTCCATGAGCCCCTGCAGGTTCACGTATTCGGCGCGCACGCCGATGGAGCCGGTGATGGTGCCGGAATTGGCCACGATGAGCGTGGCCGGGGCCGCAGCGTAGTAGCCGCCGCTGGCCGCCGCCGTGCCCATGCTGACGACAACGGGCTTGACCTTGGCCAGGGCCTTGACCGCCTGGTACAGCTCCTGGGACGGGGCCACTGCTCCGCCAGGGCTGTCGATGCGCAGGACAACGCCCTTGACCGAGTCATCCTCGCGCAGCTCGCGCAGGAAGTCCGTGACCTCGCGGGCGTCGGTGATGGCGCCCTCGATCTTGCACAGGCCCATCTTGTCGCCCGTGAGGTTGCGCGTGCTCTTGCCACCTCCCAGGGCGCGGAAATAGGCCATGGCCCCCGTAAAGAGGGCCACGGCCACTATGATCAGCATGATTCCGAACAGCAGCGGGTGCTGTTCGGAAAAGCCGGGCTTAGCTTCCGGATTCCTCACCGGCGGCTTCCTCGGTCTTCTCGCTGGACGCGTCTTCGATCTTGGCGCGGAGCAGGTCGCCCAGGTTGCTGCCCGTCTCCGGGCCGGAGGTGCGGAACTCCTTGGGCTTCTTGCGCTCCTCTTCTTCCTTGATCTGCTTGATGGACAGGCCCAGGCGGCGCTCGTCGGCGCTGACGTGGATGACCTTGGCCTCGATGTTCACGCCCTCCTTGAACAGCTCGGACGGGCTCTTGATCTTCTTGCGGCTGATCTCGGACACGTGGACCAGGCCCTCGATGCCCTCCTCGACCTCGACGAACAGGCCGAAGTCGGTGATGTTGGTCACCAGGCCGGTGATGAGGGTGCCGACGGGGTACTTGCCCGGCACCTTGAGCCACGGGTCCTCGGAGAGCTGCTTGATGCCCAGGGTGAACTTCTCGTTCTCCTTGTCGACAGTCAGCACCTTGGCCTGGACGATGTCGCCGATCTTGAAGACCTCGCTCGGGTGACGGATCTTCTTGGTCCAGCTGATGTCGGACACGTGGATCAGGCCGTCGATGCCTTCCTCGATGCCGATGAACACGCCGAACTCGGTGATGTTCTTGATGGCGCCCTCAAGGATGGTGCCTTCCGGGTACTTCTCGGCCACCACGTCCCAGGGGTTGGGCTTGATCTGCTTCATGCCCAGGCTGATGCGCTTCTTGTCGGGGTCGACGCCGAGCACAATGACCTCGACCTCGTCCCCGGCGCGCACCATCTGCGAGGGGTGGCGCAGCTTGCGGGTCCAGCTCATCTCGGAGATGTGCACCAGACCCTCGACGCCGGCCTCAAGCTCCACAAAGGCGCCGTAGTCGGCGAGGTTGGTGACCTTGCCCGTGAAGCGGGAGCTCTGCGGGTACTTGCCCGCGATGTTCTCCCAGGGGTCGCTCACCAGCTGCTTCAGGCCGAGGGAAACCTTCTGGCCCTCGCGGTCGAAGTGCAGGACCTTGAGGTCCAGCTCGTCGCCGAGGGCGACCATTTCCTTGGGGTGGCGGATGCGCTTCCAGCTCATGTCGGTGATGTGCAACAAACCGTCGAGGCCGCCGAGGTCGATGAACACGCCGTATTCGGTGATGTTCTTGACCTTGCCCTTGACCACCTGGCCTTCGCCCAGGGTCTCGAGCAGGGCGCCGCGCTGCTCGCTGCGCTGCTCTTCGAGCAATACGCGGCGGGAGACGATGACGTTGCTGCGGCGGCGGTTGATCTTCAGAATCTTGAAGTCGAAGTCCTGTCCGACCAGGGCGTCCATGTCGGGCACGGGCCGCAGATCAACGTGGGAGCCGGGCAGAAAGGCCTCGACCCCGCCGAGATCAACGGTGTAGCCGCCCTTGATGCGGCGGACGATGCGTCCGGTGACGGTGCCGTTCTTCTCCTGGGAATCCTCCAGGCGGTCGAACAGCTGCATGCGCTTGGCCTTGTCGCGCGAGAGGTGGATGGTGCCTTCGTTCTCGTCCTTGTTGGACACGAAGACGTCCACCGTGTCGCCCACGGCCACGGTCATATTGCCCTCGGCGTCGAGGAACTCGGATACGGCGATCTGCCCTTCGCTCTTGAAGTTCACGTCGATGAGGACGTGGTCCTTGCCGATCTTGACCACGGTTCCGGGCACGATGGTGCCTTCGTCCAGGTCTCCAAAATCGGACTTGAGGTAATCCTCAAGGGCGTCCTCGAAATTGAGGTCCATTTCCTGATCTAAGCCTTTCTTGGTTTTTTCCATGATTGCCTCCAACGACACTCCCTCGGACAAATGTATTTGCGCTATATTTTAGACATCCAGCCGCACGCGGTCCCGGCCCGTTTCCGAGGCGAGCGGGTCCGTGTCCGCGACGGTCGGCCCAGTAAAGGACCGGCTCCAGATGCCATGACGCCAATGGATATTCTGGGGTCATCCTCGCTGGATGGCCCCTGAAAGACGGTATCCGTATCCCAATTGCCAGCGGCTGTAAACAAAATTCAGGGGCGCGCCGGTTCCGGTTGCCCGCCAACCGGCCATGTGGTATACACAAATCGTGCGCGGCGCACCGCGCCCCAACACGCCCCACCACCCCGGAGCCACCCGTGCCGCAGCCCCAAGCCCCAGAGCATTCCGAGCGCCCGCGCTGCCCCTGGTGCCTTTCCGGCAGTCGGACAGACCCGGTCTATGTGAGCTATCACGACCAGGAATGGGGCGCGCCCCTGCACGACGAACGCACCCTGTTCGAGCTTTTGGTGCTCGAAGGCGCGCAGGCGGGCCTGAACTGGCTCATGGTGCTCAAGAAGCGCGAGGGCTACCGCAGGGCCTTCCACGGCCTGGACCCGGCGCTGGTGGCCGACCTGACCGAGGCCGACGCCGAGCGCCTGCGCACAGACCCCGGCATCATCAAAAACCGCCAGAAGATCGCCTCGGCCATCGGCAACGCCCGCGCCTTTCTGGCCGTGCAGGCGGCCTTCGGCTCCTTTGACGCCTACCTGTGGCGCTTTGTGGACGGCGCACCGAGGCAGAACGCCTGGGCCGAGCTCAACCAAGTGCCCGCGCACACCCCGGAGAGCGACGCCCTGTCCAAGGACTTGCAGGCGCGCGGCTTCAAGTTCGTGGGCTCCACCATCATGTACGCCTTCATGCAGTCCGCCGGGCTGGTCAACGACCACCTGACCGGCTGCTTCCGGCACCGGGAGCTGGGCGGGGGCTAAAGCCCTTTCGCCCGCGCCCGCCCGCTTTCCCCGCGTGCTACTTCTTCGGCACAACCAAGAGCGAGGTCACGCCGGTGACGCCCTTCACGGCCTTGGCGTGAACCACGGACTTGTCCGCGTCCTTCTGGCTGCGCACCATGCCGATCAGGTAGACCTTGCCGCTGAAGACCTCGGTCTCCACCTGGGTGGCGCTCAGCTCCTTGTCGCCCACCAGGGCCGCGCGCAGCTTGGCCGCGATCTCCGCATCCGCCGCCGTGGTGTCCGCCTTGCCCGGAGCCTCCCAGTGGGTGGAAACGTGCTTCACGCCCGCAGTCTTCTTGGCCGTGGCCGTGGCGAACTCCTTGAACTTCTCGTCGGCCAGCTGGCCCAGCAGCGTGACCCGGCCCACGTAGCAGTAGACCTTCACGGCCAGGCCGAGCTTGCCGTCCTTGTCCAGCAGGGTGCTCTTGATGCCGGTGCTGATCTTCTTGTCCGCAGCGATGGTGCCCACGCTGCGCTCGTCGCGCGCGGCGTCGTAGACCGCGCCCCAGGGCGTGTACGCGCTGGCCAGGGCCGGAACGGACAGGACAACGGCGAGGACGAACAGGGGAAAGAATTTACGGTGCATTGCGCCTCCCAGGTACGGGTTTAGTGTATGTTCCACATATGCCCAGAACACCGGGCGCCTGTCAATGCGGCGGGAGGATACGCCCTGTCGATCATGTTGACCGCGAGGGCCTGCGCCCTCAGGATATCCTGGAGGCTCCCCGTGTCCAGCCTGTCCTGCGCAGTGAGCCCTGAGCCGCTGGCGCAGGCCGGATGCGTACCCCGCATGGGCTCCAGGCCCTGGACCATTGCAGCCCGGACCTGCGCACGCTGGCCCGGAGCCATTGACCTCCTGCCGAACGTGTTGACCGGGCGCGAGGAAGTCCGTACTGTGCGCGCCCAAGCCAAACAATCCCCCGAGGTGCCCCATGACCGATTGCCCCTGCGGTTCCGCCAAGCCTTTCGACGCCTGCTGCGGACCCATCCTGAACGGAACCATCCCCGCGCCCACGGCCGAGGCGCTCATGCGCTCGCGCTACAGCGCGTATGTCACTGTCAACGTGCCCTACCTGGAGCAGAGCCTGGCCCCGGAAGAGCGCCACGACTTCGACCCGGCCCAGGCCAAGCAGTGGGCCGAGACCTCCACCTGGCACGGCTTGACCATCCACTCCGTGAAGGACGGCGGCGAGGCCGACCAGACCGGACAGGTGGACTTCACCGCCTCCTACGACTACCAGGGCGCGCGCCAGGACCACCGCGAGGTGGCCCAGTTCAGGCGCATCGACGGCGTGTGGCACTACACCGACGGCAAGATGCGCTCCCACGACCCCATCGTGCGCGGGCCCAAGACCGGCCGCAACGACCCCTGCCCCTGCGGCTCGGGCAAGAAATTCAAGAAGTGCTGCGGCTAAAAGTCTGCGGCTGATCGCGGCGGCCCGTCACCAGGCAGGCTGGCCGCGTGACTGAAGGGCTCCTTCCGGCATTGGCCGGAGGGGGCCTTTTGCTTTAGCGCGCGCCGGAACCGGCCCCAAGACCTGCGCCGGGCCTTGGCGGCCTGGAATGCAGCGCGGCCCTGGGCGTTCCTCATCCAGATGAATAACGCGGGCGCGGACCTAGAACCTCGGCACCTTGACGCTTGGGTCCAGCTGCTGGGCGCGCTGGGCATCGGTCCTGGCCTGGCTGACGTTGCCCAGCGCCTTGTTGGCGTAGGCGCGGTTGGCATAGGCTGCGGCGAATTGCGGGTCCAGCCCCACGGCCCGGGTGGAGTCCTGCACGGCCTGCTCATACTGGCCCAGGGCCCGGTAGGCGAAACCCCGCAGGTAGAAGTTGTCGGCGTCGTCGGACTTGAGCTTGATGGCCTGGTTGATGTCATCCAGGGCCAGCTGGTGCCGGCCCAGGTGCATGTAGGCGATGGCGCGCTGCTTCAGGGTGGTGGCCTTGCTCTCCCCGCTCAAACGCCCGGTGTCCAGGCAGCGGGTGAACATATCCACCTGACCCTGCGGGCTGCGGGTGTCCATGGCCTCCTTGCACTCCTGGGGCAGGTTCTGGGCCTGGGCCCTGCCTGGGGCGGCGGCGGCGGCGAGCAGGCAGCACAGCAGCTTGGCGGCGGCGTGAATGCGACGGACGCGACGGACGCGCATGGGCAAGACCTCCCGTGTTTGACAATGAGCGTGGGGGAACTGATTCTTTTGTATCACCGAACTGGGCGGGATGGCAACGCCGACCGGGTGACGGCTTTGTCGCGCCAGGGCAAGCCCCGGCCCGGTGGTGGGCCAGGCCGGGGCGGTTTGTGGTTACTGCTTGTCGAGGTTCTCCCCGCCGCGTTGTTTCAGATGGAGTTCGCTGAGGAAGCCTCTTGCCCAGCCTGCGATGCATACGGCCAGCAGTATTGCGCCCCATTCCATGGACCAAGCCAAGTCGGAGGTCCACAGATAGATTGCGGTCGTCAACACCACCACAACAAGTAATGAGACTGAGACAAACCGCCACATCCCGCAAAAGGAGTAGCCAGCATGGGGAAGACGGCCTTCAGCGATCCGTTTTTCAACGACAATCGCACCGATAACGACTACGGCGAGCACAGCGATTGCACTTGCAGTTCCTACAGGAGTCCAATCCATATGCTTCCTCATCATGGCAGACGGCCAAGCTTGAAGTTAGTGGCGATCCCTCATGTCCTCTAGTTCATAGGGAGCATTCCGCTTGTCCCAGTATTCCTTCGTTTCTTGCTCCACATTGCTTGCACTGTTCGGGGAAATCAGATCTCCCAGTGGTGCAGACGCCCTTCCTATGAGGCGTGTAGCCCAAGGTCCGATCAGCAATGCATTTTTTGCAGCCGTTGTTGCAATGGTGGACGCTGCTGAGGCGATATTCCCCACGTTAACGCTGAAGGCTGAAGTAATGTCGTTCCAAGAGAACAGCCCCCACACGTCCACCCGGTTGACCGGATCATCAACGCAGTAGCCGTACCAGTCCTTGTCCCCGCCCTTCTTGCCCAGCGGATCCAGCGCCGTGAAGCGCCCGGTGTCGGCGTCGTAGTCGCGCCAGGGGAAGCGCGTCAGGCCCGTGTCCGCGTCGTACAGGCCGCCCGCGAAGCCCAGCGGCAGCCGCACCACGTTGCCTCGGACCGAGAGCAGGTTGCCGAACGAATCGTATTGCATGGCCT
>CAIMRY010000044.1 GCA_903843965.1 uncultured delta proteobacterium | reverse complement strand
CTAACTTATATATTTGTCCTGGTGGTCTTGGAGGCGGGGGTACACCCGATCCCTTTCCGAACTCGGAAGTTAAGCCCGCCATCGCCGATGATACTACGGTTCTAATCGTGGGAAAGTAGGTCGCTGCCAGGACTTTATTTAGCGGCCCAGTCGAAAGACTGGGCCGCTTCATTTAAGGTTCTTGAAGTCTCAACTCATTTGAAGTTGGGACTTCTTTTTTTGCGGTATGAAACCTTACAACCGGGTGAGGGGGTGAGTGTTTATGACTATGAGTGATACGACAAAATTTGCAAAGCAGATGGGTCTGTATGCCGGATTTGTGGTGGCCGTTTGTGCTGCATGGGTATTCATGAGTGAGGGGTTGGTTGAGCTTGATAAGTAAGAGTCGTTTGAGGGCTGACTATGAAGGGATGTGGCCTCGTTTAGATTGAGGGGGGCCACATCCGTCATTCCGGAGCGGATACACGTGTGAAGTTGTGCGCCCGCCGCACCCGAAATCCCCGCGTTTGTGCCCTCTCCCCCCTTGACCTGCCGGGCCGGGCTTTTTACAACGTTGTGGCTGCATCAATTCCCGCCCCGCCCCGCACCAAACGCAAGGAGTCCCCCATGGCCGTCCATGTGGTCAATCACCCGCTGGTCAAGCACAAGCTTGGCCTGCTGCGCAAACACGACGTCTCCACCAGCCTGTTCCGCGACGTGACCAAGGAGATCGCGCGGCTTTTGACCTACGAGGCCACCAAGGACCTGGAGGTGGAACAGCGCATGATCAAGGGCTGGGCCGGGGAGGTCGAGATCGAGCGCATCAAGGGCAAGAAGATCACCGTGGTGCCCATCCTGCGCGCGGGAATGGGCATGATGGACGGGGTGCTGGACATGATCCCCGGCGCAAAGGTCAGCGTGGTCGGCTTCTACCGCAACGAGGAGACGCTTGAGCCGGTGAAGTACTACGTGAAGCTGGCGCGCAACATCAAGGCGCGCATGGCCATCATCCTCGACCCCATGCTGGCCACGGGCGGCACGCTCGACGCCACCATCGACCTCTTGAAGAAGGCCGGCTGCAAGCAGATCCGGGGCCTGTTCCTGGTGGCCGCGCCCGAGGGGCTTAGGCGCATCACCGCAAAGCACCCGGACGTCGACCTCTACTGCGCCTCCATCGACGAGCGGTTGAACGAGCAGGGCTACATCCTGCCCGGCCTGGGCGACGCGGGCGACAAGATCTTCGGCACCAAATAATTCCCGCAGGCACACCCAACCCACACGGAGCGCACCCCAATGAATGCACAGACGGCCAGACGCATCATCCAGGTCGAGGAAAAGGTCCCCTTTCTTCAGGGCATCCCCCTAAGCTTCCAGCATCTTTTCGCCATGTTCGGGGCCAGCGTGCTGGTGCCCACGCTGTTCAAGATCGACCCGGCCATAGTGCTTCTGATGAACGGCGTCGGCACGCTGATCTACCTGTTTTTGTGCAAGGGCAAGGCGCCCGCGTTTCTGGGCTCCAGCTTCGCCTTTCTCTCGCCCGTGTTCGTGGTGCTCGGAGCCAATCCGCAGTTCTGGGGCGCCAATTACTCCTACGCGCTGGGCGGGTTCATCGCCGCAGGCTGCGTGTTCATCTTCGTGGCGCTGGTCATCTGGCGCTTCGGGTCGGGCTGGATCAGCTACGTGCTGCCCCCGGCCACCATGGGCCCCATCGTGGCGCTCATCGGCCTGGAGTTGGCCAGCGTGGCCACGGGCATGGCCGGGATCATGCCGGACAAGGCCGGAAACTACGACATGAACGCGGTCATCGTGTCCATGGTCACGCTGCTGACCGTGGCCTTCGGCTCGCTGATCTTCCGGGGCTTCATGGCCATCATTCCGGTGCTGGTGGGCATCGCTGTGGGCTACGCCACGGCGCTCGGCCTGGGCATCGTCCACTTCGAGGCCATGCTGGCCGCGCCGGTGCTGGCCATGCCCACCATGTACGTGCCCAAGTTCGACCTGGGCGCCATTCTGATCATCATCCCGGCGGCGCTGGTGGTCATCTCCGAGCACATCGGCCACCTCGTGGTCACGGGCAACATCGTGGACCGCGATCTGACCCGCGACCCGGGCCTGCACCGCTCGCTCATGGGCGACGGCGTGTCCACGGTGCTTTCCGGGTTCATGGGCTCGGTGCCGACAACGACCTACGGCGAAAACATCGGCGTCATGGCCATCACCCGCGTGTACTCGGTCTGGGTCATCGGCGGGGCGGCGGTGATCTCCATCTGCCTGGCCTTCATCGGCAAGCTGTCGGCCTTCATCCAGTCCATCCCGGCCCCGGTCATGGGCGGCGTGTCGATCCTGCTGTTCGGCGTCATCGCGGCCTCGGGCATCCGCATGCTGGTGGAGGCCAAGGTGGACTACTCCAAGCCCATCAACCTGATCCTGACGGCGGTGGTGTTCATCGTGGGCATCAGCGGCGCTGCCGTGAAGCTCGGCACCGTGCAGCTCAAGGGCATGGCCTTGGGCACCGTGGTGGGCATGGTCCTGTCGCTGACGTTCCGCCTGCTGGAGCGCTGGGGGCTGCTCAATACGCAGACGGACCTCTAGCGCTTCCGGCTGGACCGAAAACGAAAGGCCCCTGCGAGAGCGATCGCGGGGGCCTGTTTTTTTGGGGGGGGTAGTCGGCGGGGCTGGCTACCGGCTTGAATGTTCGGTGGCGACCTTGCTCAGGGCCTCGGCCGCCCAGGCGTTGAGGCTCATGCCGTCCTGGGTCTCGCGGGTGGCGATGCGCTGGTGCAGTTCCGGCTTGATGCGCACGTTCAAGGGCCCGGAGCAGGGCCGCTGCGGCCAGCCCCGGTCAGGCGGGTGGCGGCTCAAGGACTGCAGGTTCAGGCTCCGGCGTCGGGTCCGGCTTCGGCTCCAGCTTCGGAATCAGGCGCGATGGGGTTCAGCGCGGCCCGCTTGCGGCGCAGGCAGGGCTTTTCCACAAGAATCCAGGACAGGGCGGCGCAGGCAAAGGCCAGCCCCAGGCCCAGCAGCACGGATCCAGTGGAGCCGGTGATGCCCAGGTAGAGCAGGGTGTTGATCACCGGCATGTGGTAGATGTAGATGCCGTACGAGATGTCGTTTCTGCGCAGCAGGGCCTGGGCCAGCAGGGGCCTGGTGTAGGCCAGGGAAAAGACCGTGGCCGCCAGCAGCAGCGCCAGCAGCGGGTGGATCTCGTTGCCGGTTTCCAGGCCCACGACCCGGGTGAGGAACAGGGCCGCGAGCGCGTAGCCGACCACGACAACGCCGCCCCGCCCGACCAGCAGCGCATGCAGCCGCTCGAAATTCCGCTGGAAGATGACGCCGAGCAGGAAGAAGCCGAACCACGGCAGGAAGGACACGCCGATCAGCTTGCTCGCAAGCGGGATTGCCGCGCCCGTTGGCAGGGCCATGTACAGCCGGTTCAGCAGCGCGAAGAAGACGATGAGGCTGGCCAGGGCGAGGTTCCAGCGTTTCGGGTCCAGGCGGCGCAGGGCCGCGTAGAGCAGGGGGGTGAGGACGTAGAATTGCAGCTCCACCGAAATGGTCCAGAGGCTGCCGTTCAGCGCGCCCACGCCGAAGCCGCGCAGGAAATCCGGGTTGTAGAACTGCATGACCGTGGACTGGGCCGCAAGCCAGGCCAGCAGACCCGTGGCGGTCACGGCATGGTCGCGGAAGTAGCCTGTCCCCGCCACCGCGAGCAGCGCAGCGCACAGGCAGACGATCAGGGCCGGGTAGATGCGCAGAAATCTGTTGCGGGCGTAGTTCCCCAGGCTGGAGCTGTTCTCATGGGAGCGGCTGATGAGAAAGCCGCTGACGAAAAAAAAGATCGGCACGCCGGGGAAAAGGCGCGTGGCCTGGAACAGGAGCGAGCTGGCGTGGTCCACTTGCAGGTGCCGCAGGGCGTGGTGCCAGGCCACCTGCGTGGCCGCATACAGGCGGATGAGGTCGAAGTTGTTCTCGCGGAAGGTTTTTGCGCCGGTCATTGCCGATCATCTTCCTGGTTTTGGTTTGGCCCGCTTTTGGCTCGTCCCGGCTACCGGCCCGGATGGTCTGCGGCGACCTTGCCCAGTGCCTCGGCCACCCAGGCGTTGAGGCTCTTGCCGTCCGCCGCTGCGCGGGCGGCGATGCGCTGGTGCAGCTCCGGCTTGATGCGCACGTTGAAGCGCCCGGAGTAGGGCCGCTGGGGCTCCTTGCCCTGCTCGGCGCAGAACTCCAGGTAGTCCTCCACGGAATCGGCCAGTGCCTGCTTGAGTTCGTCGATGGACCGGCCCTGAAAGGTGATGACGTCCGTCAGTTCGAGCACGTCGCCGTGGAAGATTTCGGCCTCCTCGTCGTACTCGAACTTTCCGACGTAGCCCTTGTAGGTCATGATGCTCATGGTTGCACTCCCGCGTTGAGAAGAAAGCGCCGCGCGCTGCGTACGGAACCTCTGTCCGTGACCATACGCGGGTGCGGCCTGTGAAAAACGGCTGAACGGCTTCCGAGGGTTATCCGCACGCGCGACCCGCTGCCTTCGCGCAATTGCGCACCGCAGGCCACGAACAGGGCCTCAATGTCGGCCCAGGGGATGTCCGTGCGCGTGGGCTCGCTGAACAAAGCGGCCAGGGCTTTGCGGTGCTTGCTGTTCACGTGGAAATGGTACTACTTTGTGGTGACAAGTCAAGAGGGCGAGTCACGCCCCTGCGAGGCGATCGAGGGGAACTATTGTTGCATAAAATGCAAAGATCTTCTTCTCTAGTTAAAATAGTTATTGAGATGTATCAGCGAGTCGAGTGGCGAAAGATGCTTGAAATTTCTGAAATATGATGAGGGGACTTTCTTGATGTTATAGGTAGTGATCAGCGGCGCAAGAATATCGCTTGTCGTTGGCCGAAAATCGTCAATACTTGCTCTTAGGGTAGCAAGCGTTTTGTCGCATTGCGCCAGAGCATCTTTCTCCTTGCTATTGTGAGCTTCGATTTCAGCGATGCGTTCCTGCGGTAGAGAGAAAATTGAGTGAATGTCTGGGACAACACAGTCGTTCGCATATTGCAACTTTGACTCCAAGTCCTGAAGGCGAAACGCCATTGATTCTACGTCAGGTGTCGTTGTGAATACAGCTTGACGATACTTGCACAGGTAGGATATTGTTCCTAAGCTACTGTATTTGTGTACCCTAGCTTTCAATGCAGCAATTTTCTCAGGAAAATTAATTGCCTCATTCTTAATCTTTTCAATTCTCATGATTGACTTTTCAAGTTCCTTTCTTGCCTCAATTTCCGGGCTTAAAATATTGTCCCAGAGTTTACGGCAGTTAAGTGTTTCAATTTCTTTATGCCGTTTGAAATACTCTCGTCCGACAATTGTACAGCGTTCACTAACACTACCAAGGATGTCCTTTACTTCCGCTGCACTTTTTCCGGCAATCTTAATGAAATAGCATTGCTGAAGCTGTGGTGCCTCTAGGCTGTTTATAAAAATAATGATGGGAAGCTGATCCGTAACACCAAATTCATGCGCTATAGATTTCGATTGTGAAATATGGTCTTCTTTGAATGCTTTCGACATGTGACTAATGTCAACGGTTTTAGATTCGTAGCGATCATAAAATAAGCCAGATTGCAATATCTCAACGACTTCTGGTGCTGAACACAGCTTTCCATAAAAATTTGCCATGCGAAATTCTGGTACAATTACATCCATTCCTTCCGAGCTTTGACTAATTGCTGACATATATATATCAACATTGCTACGGAAAAAGTTTTCTATGTCCGTACACTTACTTATAACAAACGCGTACAGTAATTTTTTGCATTCAGATCTTCTGGCGAACATGTGAACTAAACCGCCCATCCCAAAAATTGAAAATTCCATGCTTTCTCCCCCTGTCTTCGCGAAGGCATATGTTGAATTTCGTCGAGTTTGCTTAAAAGTATAGGATTGCTATGGAAATAGTAGCAACTTAATGTGTCCCGCCCTTTACCCCCTCTCCACCACCATCTTCCCGATGGGCGCCATGCTCGCTCCCACAAGCTTCAGATGCTGCAGGCCGAAGGGGATGCCGATGATGGTGACAAAGCAGAGCAGGGCCGAGGCCAAGTGGCCCAGCGCCAGCAGAAAGCCGCCGCAGCAGAACCAGATGACGTTGCCCACAAAGCCCCACGGCCCGGTGCCGATGTCGTCGTGGCCGGTGACGTCCCGGCGGTTCACGATCTCCCGGCCAAAGGGCCACAGGCAGAAGTTCCCAAGCATGAAGCAGGCCCGGCCCCAGGGGATGCCGATGATCGACACGAACATGAGCAGGCCCAGGAGGTACCAGCCCAGGCCCATGACCAGCCCGCCGAAAATGATCCAGATGAGATTGCCGAGCACAGTCATTATACCCCCGCCTCCTGGTTCATTCCTTCCACCACGTTGTCGACCAGGACCTCCTTGGTCGTGTACGAGCCCTTTGTGATGACATAGCGCGTGAGCGCGTAGTCGATCTGGTCGATGTAGTCGAGCTTGCCCCAGCCGTCGGCGTCCATCAGCCGGGCCACAGCCTCCAGAAACGGCTCCACTTCGATGTAGTGGCCCTCGAAGTCCACGGCCAGGATGCGGTCTTTGTAGACCACCTGGTCAAAGGGCATGGACTGGCGGATCTCCGCAAAGGCCTCGGGCGAGAGCCCGTGGATGTCCGCATACACGCGCACTGCTTCCATGTTTTCCTTCTAGCGCCCCAGGGCGCGCAGGTCGTTCAGGATGATTTCCGCCGCGCGGCCCGCTGCTCCAGGGCCGCCCACCTTGGCCCGCAGTCCGGCCAGGTCCGCCCGCGCCGCAGCCAGGGCGACTTCATCAGTAAGCCAGGGCCGCAGGCGCTCGGCAAAGATTTCGGCCCTGGCCTTGTCCTGGATCAGCTCCGGGTAGACCTCGCGGTCCAGGATGAGGTTCGGCAAACTGCCGAACTTGACCCGCACCACCATCTTGCCGATGGCGTAGCTCAGGGCCGAGAAGCGGTAGGACATGACCAGCGGCGTGCCGATGAGCGCGGCCTCCAGCGTCACCGTGCCGCTGGCCGCCAGCAGCGCGCGGCTCATGCGCATCATGCGGTAGCGGTCTTCGGGCTCGTAAAATTCCACAGGCATTGTCGTCGTCAGCTCGGGCGGCAAAAACGAGCGCAGGTACTCCAGGTCCAGTCCGGGCGCGCGGGCCAGGGCCACGCGCAGGTCCGGCAGATCGCGGCGCAGCAGCAGCGCGGTCTTGGCGAACTCCGGCAGCAGCGCAGAGACTTCCTTGCGGCGGCTGCCGGGCAACAGGCCCAGCAGGTTCGGGTCGGGCGCAAGGGCGTCCAGCTCTTCAAGCGGCATCTGGTCCATGAGCGGGTGGCCCACGTAGTCCACAGCCATGCCGCAGCTGGCGTAAAAGTCCTTTTCAAAGGGCAGGATGCACAGCACCCGGCGCGTGAACCGGCGCAGAAACTCCACCCGGCCGCTGCGCCAGGCCCAGACCTGCGGGCTGACGTAGTAGTACACCGGAATGCCGAGCTTTTTGGCCATGCGCGCCACGCGGAAGTGGAAGTCCGGGCAGTCGATGAGGATGAGCGCGCGCGGTTTGGCGGCCACGAGAGCACGCTTGACCTCGCCCAGCAGCCGCAGAATGCGCGGCAGGCCGGAGAGCACCTCGGTCAGGCCGACGAGGGAGATCAGGCGCATGGGGAAGCGCAGGTTGCAGCCTGCGGCCTCAAGGGCCGGGCCGCCCATGCCCAGGGCAGGCAAGCCGGGGTCAATGGCGCGCAGGGCCGCGAGCAGGGAGGCCGCGTGGATGTCGCCGGAGGCCTCGCCCGCGCTGATCCAGATGGGGTGTGTGTTCATGCGGCAGAAGTAGCGTGAATTGGTCGACGCGGCAAGGGTGCGCGGCAAGGGTGCCGGGCAGACGGGCGGGGCGGGGAGAGCTGGCGCGGGTTGCATTGCCGGGGCGGAGCATGTAGGAATCCCGTTGCCCGCGCCAATGCCGGGCGTCACACGCGAAACTGGAGTGCGAACATGCTGAACGTTGGCGTCATCGGCCTGGGTTGGATGGGGAAAGTGCACCTGCGCAATTACAGCGAGATGCACGGAGTCAAGGTCATGGGCGTGGTCGACACGGACCAGGCCACCCTGGATGAGGTTGCCGCGCGCTTTGGCGTGGCCACGTTCACCAACCTGGACGAACTGCTGCGGCAGGGCCTGGACGCGGTGAGCGTGTGCGTGCCGACCAGCCTGCACCATGAGGTCGGGCTCAAGGTCATCGCCAGCGGCGCGTCGCTGCTCATCGAAAAGCCGCTGGCCGCCACCTCGGCGGAGGGCGCGGAGCTGGTGGCCGCAGCCAGGGCCAAGGGCGTGTCGCTCATGGTCGGGCACATCGAGCGCTTCAACCCGGCGGTGCAGCGCGTGAAGGAGCTGGTGGGCGAGACGGGCGACGTGATCTCCATCCAGATCGAGCGGGTGGGGCCGTACCCGCCGCGCATCCAGGACGTGGGCGTCATCCGCGACCTGGGCTCGCACGACATCGACCTGATCCGCTTTCTGACCGGCTCGGAGTTCAAGGACGTGTACGCCGTGATGACCTCGAGCACCGGCGGGCACGAGGACAACGCGCTGATCACCGCGCAGATGGAGAACGGGGTTCTGGCCAACGTGAACACCAACTGGGTCACGCCGTACAAGTCGCGCAAGATCCGCGTGGCGGCCAAGACCAAGTTCATCGCCGCCGACCTGGTGACCCAGGACGTGAAGGAATACAGCCAGTTCTCCACCTACGACAAGAGCTACTCCGTGCGCGAGTGGCCCATGGTCTACCGCGAGCCGGTGAAGGAGGAGCTGACGCAGTTCCTCAAGGCCGTGCGCGAGAAGACCCCGGTGCCCATCAGCGGCGAGGACGGGCTGGAGGTCTTGAAGGTCATCGAGCGCATCTTCGCCTGCGGCGAGGACGGCTGCAAGCCGTAGGGGCAGGAAGTTTTTGTGACGCTTGCAGCGGCTCGCCGGGGAACTGGCGGGCCGCTTTGCTTTTGCCCGTGCCTCGTGTAGACTCCACTAATTCTGAAGTCGCACCCGGAGGACCGCAGCCATGCCCAGCAGAATCCTGCTCATCGAGGACGACGAGGCCTTCCGGCGCATGCTGGAGGAGGCCCTGGCCGAACTTGGGCACGAGGTGGTCCCGGCAGTGAGCGCGGAGGACGGTCTGGACCTGGTGCGTGCGCTGGCCGGGCCACAGGGCGGCGGCGAGGTTTTCGACCTCATCCTGACTGACGTGCGCCTGCCGGGCATGACCGGAGTGGCGGCCATCCCGCACCTGCGCGAGGCCTCGCCCGGCACCGAGATCATCGTCATGACCGCCTACACCGACCACGAGACCGCGCTGGACGCCATGCGCCAGGGCGCCAGCGACTTCTTCACCAAACCCTTCCGCTTAAGCGAGATGCAGATCGTGGTGGCTCGTGCCCTGGAGCGGCGCGGGCTCAAGCGCGAGATCGGCGCCCTGCGCGAGGTGCTGCGCCAGGGCCGCCCGGCGCGCAAGGCCGTGGGCGACGGACCGGCCATGCGCGCGGTTTTGGCTTTTGTGGAGCGCGTGGCCGGGCTCGACACCTCGGTGCTCATCCTGGGCGAGTCCGGCACGGGCAAGGAGGTCGTGGCCGACCTGATCCACGAGGCCAGCCCGCGCGCCAGCGGTCCCTTTGTGAAGGTGAACTGCGCCAGCATCCCGGAGAACCTGCTGGAGAGCGAGCTCTTCGGCCACGAGAAGGGCGCGTTCACCGGGGCCTTCATGGCCAAGGCGGGCAAGTTCGAGCTGGCCAAGGGCGGCAGCCTGCTGCTCGACGAGATCGGCGACATGCCCCTGCACCTGCAGCCCAAGCTCCTGCGCGCCGTGGAGCAGAAGCAGTCCGAGCGCGTGGGCGGGGTCAAGCCCCTGCGCTTCGACGTGCGCATCATCGCCGCCACCAACGTGGACCTGGTCCGGCGCGTGGCCGACAAGACCTTCCGCGAGGACCTGTACTACCGGCTGAACGTGGCCGCCGTGCACCTGCCCGCCCTGCGCGAGCGCAAGGAGGACATCCCGCTCCTGGCCGCGCATTTCGTGCGCCAGTTCAACGAGCGCACCGGCGCGGACGTGCCGCCCCCTGGCCAGGCCGCCCTGGACCGGCTCATGGCCCACCACTGGCCGGGCAACGTGCGCCAGTTCGCCAACGTGGTGGAGCGCGCGGCCATCTTCAGCCGTTCGGGCATCATCACCGCAGCCGACGTGGAGCTGGCCCTGGCCGAGGGCGCGCAGGTGCTCACAGCCGGGGCGGACGGCTGCCCGCTGTCCCTGCGCCAGACCCTGAACGAGGTGGAGCGCAGCCTGATCCTGGCGGCCCTGCGCCAGGCCGGGGGTGTGCAGACCCGCGCGGCCAAGGCCCTGTGCATCACCCCCACCAACCTCTGGAACAAGATCCAAAAGCACGCCATCGACCCCTCGGAAGTCCTTTCGGCCTGAAAATTTCCCATCAACTATTTGTGGAGAAAGAGCATTCTCTGCGCGAATAGTCCATTAAATGTGGATTTCAAGAGAATCGCTACAAAACCACGATGTTTTGCACATTGAGTGTGGGCATTGGCTTGGTGCGGCGTTGTGAAATCCGCACACAGGCGCAGCTGATCCATTAATTATGGATTGACATGACCCTGCCAGCCCACAAAGAACGCACGTCCAGCAAAGAATCTTCGCCCCCAACCAGCCACCATCTCAGCACAAAAACCGAAGGCAAGGGTGCGGCTTCCGCCCGCGCCCAAAGCTGGCACGTTGGTTGCTCAAGCAGAAGCATGATTCGACGGAATGAACGGAACTGAAGCCAAACCACAAACCCCAGGAGAACGCCATGTTGACCAGACTGCTGCAGCTGACCCGTGACGAGGAAGGCGCCACCGCCCTTGAGTATGGACTGATCGCGTCCCTGATCGCCGCCGTCATCGTCGGCGCTGTCACCGCCCTGGGCACCAAGGTCTCGGGCACCTTCGCCACCATCACCAACGCCATGCCGTAAAGCTGCACGACAGCACGTCGCGCACAGGGTCAAGGCAATGCAGAGCACGAGGCAGAGCAGGCGGGCCGACCGCCGGAACCGGACGGGGTGCGTGGGAACGAGCGCCACGGCCCCGTCCGGGCCCTAGGCCCCACCGCAACAGCACAGCAGGGAGCGCCCCATGGACCCCATCATCTTCGCCACCGTTGTCCTCTCCCTGACCGTCGCCACCGTCATCGACCTGCGCAGCCAGCGCATCCCCAATCTCCTCACCTTCCCCACCGCCTTGACGGCCCTCGCCTACCACCTGCTGATCCGGGGGCCGCAGGGCCTCTGGTTTAGTCTCGCCGGTCTGGGCCTGGGCTTTGGCCTCATGTTCGCGCCGTTTCTGCTGCGGGTCATGGGCGGGGGCGACGTCAAGCTCCTGGCCGCCGTGGGCGCCTGGATCGGCCCGCAGCTGGTGCTGGTGGCCTTTCTGCTGACCAGCCTGGCTGGCGGCGTGTACGCCCTGGTGGTGTTGGCGCGGCGGCGCAACGTTCTGCACGGCGTGCTTTTGCGCCTGCGCGCGGCCCTGTGTGCGGTGTGCGCCACGGGCGAATTTTACTACCAGCCCGCTGCGGAGAGCGTGGGCCTGCCGAAGCTGTGCTACGGCCTGGCCATCGCTCTGGGCACTGTGGCCGCCATGACGGTCACGGTGCTCAACTCCGGCTGGCTGGTGGAGTAGGGGGCCGCCATGAACGGCTCGCTCAAGTCCATGGTCCAACTGGGTCTGGCCCTGTTGCTCGCGCTGTGCGCGGGCATCCTCGTCTTCCAATGGATGCAGGCCAAGACCACAGCCGGTCGCGGCCAGCAGGCACGCACCGCGCCGCTGGTGGTGGCGGCGCGCGAGCTGCCCGCTGGCGCGCGGCTGGCGCCGGGCATGCTGCGCATCCAGAACTACCCGGAGACCATGCTGCCCGCCCAGCACTATGCCACGGTCCAGGAGGTTGAGGGCCGCATCCTGGCCTCGGGCATGTCCGCCAACGAGCCGCTCACGCCCTCGCGCCTGGCGGGCGAGGCGGCGGCGGGCGGCATCAGCGCGGTCATCACCCCGGGCAAGCGGGCCATGGCGGTCAAGGGCAACAAGGTCATGGGCCTGGCGGGCCTGATCCGCCCCGGCAACATGGTCGACGTGCTGGTGACCCTGCCCGTGGGCGACAAGAACTCCAAGACCATGACCAAGGTGGTGCTGGAGAACGTGCCCGTGCTGGCCGCCGGGTCCCAGATGACAGGCGAGCAGGAGGAGGGCGGGCAGCATGCGGACATCTACACCCTGGAGCTGACCCCGCAGGAGAGCGAAAAGGTCGCCCTGGCCTCCACCCAGGGCACCCTGCACTTTGCCCTGCGCAACGCCTCAGACACGGAAACCGTGTTCACCGAGGGCGCGGACGCCAAGACCGCCCTGGCCTCCTACCGCACCGCGCGCGTGTCCCGCGCAGGACATGGCCCGGGCAACGCTGTTGAAATCATCACCGGCTCCAAGCGCAGCCAGGTGACGTTCTAACCAAGGCAGGTCCACCATGCGCGCCGCTCTCGCCCTTTGCACCGTCCTCGCCAGCATGGCGGCCCTTGTCCTGACCCTGTCGGTCCTGGCCCTGACGGTGCTGGCCCTGCCTGCCCAGGCCCAGCCCCGGCAGCAGGCCCAGGCCACGCCGAACGTCACCGTGTCCCAGGCCCCGCAGGCCCTGGAGCTGGCCGTGGGCCGCTCGCTCATCGTCAACAGCGACCAGGACATCCGGCGCATCTCGCTCGCCGCGCCGGACACGGCCGACGTGCTCCTGCTCTCCCCGCGCCAGGTGTACCTGACCGGCAAGGCCCCCGGCGCCACCAACCTGACCCTTTGGGGCAAGGGCGACGCCGTCATGGCCGTGTTCGACCTGGACGTCTCGCCGGACCAGACCCAGCTCAAGCGCATGATCGCCAGCGTGCTGCCCAACGAGCGCGGCATCCGCGTGGTGACCAGCGGCAAGACCATCATCCTGACCGGCAGCGTGTCCAGCGCCCCCAGCCTGGCCACGGCCCTGTCCCTGGCCGAGACCTTCGCCCCGGGCAAGGTCCAGAACCTCCTCAGCGTGGGCGGGGTGCAGCAGGTCATGCTGGAGGTGCGCGTGGCCGAGATGAGCAGGAACGTGCTCCAGCGCTTCGGCATCAACTTCAGCCTCATGAGCGGCGGCAACATCGTGCACTCCATGCTCGGCGGGCTGACCACCTATGCCGCAGGCGCGCTGACCCCCACCAAGGACGTGGGCGCGGTGGTCAGCCCCAACCTGGGCAGCGGCAACTCGCTCACCACCTTTATCGACGCCCTCAAGGACAACGGGCTGGTCAAGGTCCTGGCCGAGCCGAACCTCATCTGCCTCTCGGGCAAGAGCGCCAGCTTCCTGGCCGGGGGCGAGATCCCCATCCCCATCCCCCAGGCCCTGGGCACCGTGGCCATCGAGTTCAAGCCCTTCGGCGTGGGGCTCAACTTCACGCCCGTGGTGCTGGAGTCCGGGCGCATCAGCATCCAGGTGAACCCCGAGGTCTCCGAGCTGGACTACTCGCTCGGCGTGACCATCAACAGCTGGCAGATTCCGGGCCTGACCACCCGCCGGGCCAGCACCACGGTGGAGCTGGCCAGCGGCCAGAGCTTCGCCATCGCCGGGCTGATCAAGGACTCCACGCGCGAGAGCATCAAGAAGTTCCCCGGCCTGGGCGACCTGCCGGTGCTCGGCGCGCTGTTCCGCAGCAGCGAGTTCCGCAAGAACGAGACTGAGCTCGTGATCATCGTCACCCCGCACCTGGTGAAGCCGCTGGACATGGCCAGGCAGACCCTGCCCACGGACGGCTTCAAGGAGCCCTCGGCCTATGAATTCTTCGTGGCCGGAGAGCTGGAGGGCAAGGCCGCCCAGGCCCAGAAGCCCCAGCAGCCCCAGGCGCACGTTGCGCCGCAGGCCCCTGCCCAGGGGCTGGACGGCAAGTCTTCCGGATTCGATGGACGCTTCGGCTCGGCCCTGCCTGCCGGGGAATAGACGCAAGGAAACAGGAAGGAGATCGCCATGAACGCCCGCCCGTTGAACCGCATCGCCGCCGCCTGGGCATTGGTCCTGTCGGTCCTGCTGGGTCTGCTCGCGGGTTGCGGGCTCGACGCCGCCCGTCCGCCGCTGGACGCCACCTGGGGCCTGTCCGTGCGGATGGCCGTGGAGAACCAGAAGCTCGACCCGACCCCGGCCAGCGACCGGCCAGTGGCGGGCCTGGACGGGGTGTACGCCAGGAACGCCCTGGAGGCCTATCGCAAGAGTTCCGAGGCCGACCCCCAGACCGGCAGGCCCAGGGAGTCCAAGCCGGAATCCATCCTTACCGTCAAGGAGACGAAGTGATGAACGCCACACCGCGCCATTCCCATGTCCGGGGCCAGCGGGGGTCCATCTCCCTTGAGGCCGCGCTGCTCCTGCCCATCTTCATGGCCCTTCTGCTGGCCTTTGTGGATTTTGGCCGGCTCATGTGGACCCAGACCGTGGTCAACTCCGCCGCAGCCGAGGCCGCGCGCCTGGCCGTGCTGCCAGAGCCCAGCAACGCTGCGGTGGTCAGCCTGGCCGCCAAGCGCATGTCCGACGGCGGCATCAAGACCGCGCCCACAGTGCTGGTGGGCGCCAGGACCGCGAGCCAGCCGGTGTCCGTCACCGTGAGCGTGGGCTTCGACTTCCTGCTGCTGAGCGAGCTGGCGCCGGATATCCTGGCCCACAGGACCCTTTCCTCCACCTCCGTCATGGTCCACCAACCCTAAGGAGGACGCCATGAACGCCGTCATGAACACCGCCATGAACGCAGCCGACAACGCGGCCATGAACGCCAGGAAGGCGCGCGAAAAGGGCTCGGCCACGCTGGAGTTCGCCCTGGCCGTGTCCCTGGTGCTGGCCCCGATGCTGCTCGGCCTGGCCGACTTCAGCCGCTACCTGGACGTGAGCCACGCCGTGTCCCGCGCCGCCCACGAGGGCGTGTTCGAGGCCTCGCGCGGGCATGACCCGGCCTTCATCGTGCAAAGCTGCGTGGCCGCCGCCGGGCTGGACTCCAGCAAGGTCCGCGTGAGCGTGTCCCCGGCCTTGAACGGGGCCACGCGCGGCACGGCCATGCAGATCACCGTGACCTACAACCTGGTCGGCTACGCCCTGGCCTCCTGGGGGGGGCTCTTCCCCCAGGCTTTTTCCACCAGGGCCACAGCGCGCCATGAATAGGCGGGAGGACATCATGTACACAGCCACAGCGCGTTCCCTGTACCGCAACGAGCACGGCGCCTCGGGCGTTATCCTGGCGCTGGCCCTGGCGGCTTTGGCGGGCATCGCCGCCCTGTCCCTGGACCTGGGCGTGCTGCACGTGCGCCGCAGCAGCCTGCAGACCTCGGCCGACGCCGCAGCCCTGGCCGGGGCCAATGCGCTCATCTCCTACGGCTCGGACCTGGCCAAGGTGCGCAGCGTCATCCTGGACTACGCCAAGGCCAACCTGGACAGCCAGGACAAGCCCGATACGGCCGTGCAGTCTGGGGACATCATCTTCTACAAGGACGGCGTGGTGAACACCAGCGCGCCCAACCAGGTCGAGGTCACGGTGCGCCGGGCCCAGGCGCGCGGCAATGCCGTGAGCCTGTTCTTCGGCCGGGTGGTGGACGTGGACACGGCCGACCTCACGGCCAAGGCCAGGGCCGGGGTGGTCAACGCCGCGTCGAGCAAGTGCCTGCGGCCCTGGAGCGTGACCACCAAGTTCACCTGGAACGACTACGCCGAGTCCTCGAAGTCCAAGTACTACGGCAACGGCATGCTGGATACGGGCAGCGCCAAGGAGATGGCCTCGCTGCAGGTGCAGGGCTACGGCGCGGCGGACGTGGGCGCGGTCATCGTGCTCAAGGCGGGCGACCCCGCCACCGCCATGGTTCCCGGCCAGTACAACGCGGTGGACTACCCGCCGCTCAACAAGGGGATCCCTTCCCCTGGCGCCTGAGAATACTCCACCAACATCGCCGGGTGCGATGGATCGAATGTGGCGGTTGTGGAGCCGGGCGACAAGCTGCAAACCGAGACGGGCAACATGAGCGGACCCACGAGGTCGGGTGTGATCGATCTGATTTCCAATGACTCCGGGGCCTATTGGGACACGGGGAGCAAGTCGGTGAAGGGCAGCTCCTACAAGGACCCGCTGCTCAGCCCCCGCGTGGTGCTCATCCCCTTCTACAGCCCGCTGTACCCGCCGACAAGCGGACGCAGCTACGTCACGGTGACCCAGCTGGGCGCGGTGTTCATTGAAGGCATCGACAACTCCGGCAATGTCACGGGCCGGTTCCTCAAGGCCGTGCCCTATTCGCCCAAGAGCAACGGCACGGGCAACGGCATGCTCGCCGTGGCCAGGCTCATCGAGGATTCCGGCCGGGGCGCGGGCGGGTAGCGCGCAGGCCCTGCCGACAGTTGATGTAAATGTAAATGTTGACGTTGATGTTGAGGACACAAGGAGACGCGCATGAACAGCCGGATGATCACCGTTGCCGTGGAGGCCGTGCAGGAACAGCGCCGCGAGGCCCTGGTGCTGGCCCTGGCCGCCCTGGACGGGGTCGCGGTGCTCCCGCGCGAGGCGTTCTGCGGCGACGGGCCGGTGCTTTTGGCCCTGGGCGCGGACCCGGCGGCGGACCTGGCCCTGGCGGCCAGCCTGTCTGAGCGGGATAGGGCCGGGCAGGGGCAACCCGCCCTGGTGATCCTTGTGGGTCCGGCCCCGACCCCGGAGCTGCTGCTTGCGGCCATGCGTGCGGGCATCAGCGAATATCTGCCCGAGCCCGTGGCCGAGGCCGACCTGCGCGCCGCCCTGGACCGTGCGCAGCGCCTCCGGGACCGGGGCCAGGCCTCGCAGTCACAGGCTGGCCAGTCCTTCCAGGCCGCCCAGGCTGCTGGCCAGGGTGGCCAGGCGGGCCAGGACGGGCGCATCGTGCTGGTGCTGGGGGCCAAGGGCGGCATCGGGACCACCACCGTGGCCGTGAACCTGGCCGACGCGCTGACCCGCCAGGGCGCGGGCCGCACGGCCCTGCTGGACCTGGCCCAGCCCCAGGGCGAGACGCCGATCTTTCTGGACCTGGAGCACACCTACACCTGGGCCGACGTGGCCCAGAACATCGAGCGCCTGGACGCCACCTATCTGGAGAGCGTCATGGCCCGGCACCGCTCCGGCCTGGCCGTGCTGCCCGCGCCGGACTTCAGCGCCGAGGCGGCCCTTGAGCCGGAGGTTCTGCTCCAGATCCTGGAGCTCTTGCGCCACGGCTACGCCCAGGTGGTCGTCGACCTTGGCACCGGGGCGGGCGCAGGCAACGGCGAGGCCATTCTGGAGGCCCTGGACATGGCCGACGACGTGTTGCTGGTCCTGGACCTCTCCCTGCCGTGCCTGGCCCGGGCAAAGCGCTTTCTGGAGGCCGTGCGGGCCACGCAGCCCCAGCTGCTGCCGCGCCTGCGCCTGGTGGCCAACCGCAAGACCTCGGAGTCCGACATCGGCACGGGCGAGGCCGAGGGCATTTTGCAGCAGCGCATCAGTTGGGCCGTGGTCAACGACTACCGCGCCGCGCTTTCGGCCATCAACCAGGGCAAGACCCTGGCCGAGGCCGATCCTGCCTCGGCCCTGTCCAAGGGCTTTGCCGCCATGGCCCGGGACCTGTGCCGCGATGTTCTGCCCCAGGCCGAGCAGACCTTGGCCTCGGGCTCGCTCTGGGCGCGCCTGCGCCAGTCTCCGCTGGCCCAATCCCTGACCCGCCGCAACGGCTGAGGCGCGCCATGGACCTTGCCGCCCGCCTGCACAAGACTGCACAGAGCGCCGCCGTCTCCAGGGTCGTCCCCAGGGCCGCCATTCCGGCGGCGCGCCAGAGTCCGGCGGCCAGGGCCGAGGCCCACCCCGCGGTCGAGGTTACGGATCAGCCCAAGGTCGACCATACCAGAAGCGACCAGTACCACGAGATCAAGAACAGCATCCACGACCGGCTCATCGACGTGCTGGACCTCTCCCTGCTGGACAGCCTGCCCAGGGACGAGATGCGTCAGGAGATCATGCGCGTGGTGGAGCGCATATTGCGTGAGGACTTTGCCCAGGCCCCGCTCAACGCGGCTGAGCGCAAGAGCCTGCTGGGCGAGATCGAGGACGAGGTGCTGGGCCTGGGGCCGCTGGAGCCCTACATCAAGGACCCCACGGTCAACGACATCCTGGTCAACGGTTACCGCAACATTTACGTGGAGCGAAAGGGCATCCTGGAGCTCACCCCGGCCCGGTTCAAGGACGACGAGCACCTGCGCAAGATCATCGACCGCATCGTGTCCCAGGTGGGCAGGCGCGTGGACGAGTCCTCGCCCATGGTCGACGCGCGTCTGGCCGACGGCTCCCGCGTCAACGCCATCATCCCGCCGCTGGCCATCGACGGCCCCTCGCTGTCCATCCGCAAGTTCTCCAAGGACCCGCTGGAGCTCTCCGACCTGATCCGCTTCGGCGCCTTGCCCCCGGAGATCGGCGAGGTGCTCATGGGCATCGTGCACTGCAGCCTGAACGTGCTCATCTCCGGCGGCACGGGCAGCGGCAAGACGACCATGCTCAACGTGCTTTCGCGCTTCATCCCCGAGGAGGAGCGCATCGTGACCATCGAGGACGCTGCGGAGCTGCAGCTCAAGCAGGCCCACGTGGTTCGGCTGGAGACCAGGCCCATGAACATCGAGGGCCGGGGCGAGGTGACCCAGCGCGAGCTGGTCAAGAACTGCCTGCGCATGCGCCCGGACCGCATCATCATCGGCGAGGTGCGCGGGGCCGAGGCCCTGGACATGCTCCAGGCCATGAACACCGGCCACGACGGCTCGCTCGCCACCATCCACGCCAACACCCCGCGCGATGCGCTGATGCGCCTGGAGACCATGGTCGCCATGTCCGGCCTGAACATCTCCGATGTCTCGCTCAAGCGCTACATCAGCTCGGCCATCGACGTCATCATCCAGGTCTCGCGGCTCATGGACGGCAGCCGCAAGCTCATCAGCTTCCAGGAGATCACCGGCATGGAGGGCGAGATGATCACCATGCAGGAGATCTTCGCCTTTGAGCAGAGTGGCCTGGACGAGCGCGGCAAGGTCAAGGGCCGCTTCGTTTCGCGCGGCATCCGGCCCAAGTTCTCCGACCGGCTGGCGGCGCGCGGCGTGTCCCTGGACCAGCACCTCTTCGCCCCCCTTGGCGGGGCGGCATAGGCAGGCCCCATGCCCGGACTCATCGCCCTGCTCCTGGCCCTGGCCACCCTGTTCTTCGCGCTGTTCGCCATGAACGCCCTGGGCGCGGCGGCGCGGGCCCGCCAGGAGCGCGTTGGGCAGCGGCTCAAGGCCCTGGCTCTGGCCGGTCCGGAGGTCTCGTCCCAGGACATCGTGCGCCGCACGGTCTATAGCGAGGTGCCCTGGTTCCACCGCCTGCTGGCCGGGCAGGACTGGACCCGCAGCTTTGAGCGCGTCATCCGCCAGGCCAGGATGACCGGCACCCCCGGGGTGTATCTGCTGCTCTCCGCCGTGGTGGCCGCCGTGGGCTTTTTGCTGGCGCTTTTGGCCACGGGCGCGGTTTTGTTCGCGTTCTTGGCCGCGTGCCTGCTCGGGGCGCTGCCCATCGTGCGCGTATACCGCCGCCGGGCCGCGCGCATGCAGAACCTGCAGCGCCAGCTGCCCGACGCGCTGGACCTCATCTCCCGCGCGCTCAAGGCCGGCAACACCTTTGCCGGGGGCATGCGCATGGTGGCCGCCGAATTCGCCGACCCCATCGGCCCGGAGTTCGCCACCACGCTCGATGAGATCAACTTCGGCATGGACACCGAGAAGGCCCTGCACAACCTCATGGAGCGCGTGGACTCGCTCGACCTCAAGTTCTTCGTGGTTTCGGTGAACATCCAGCGCGAGACCGGCGGCAACCTCTCGGAGATCATCGGCAACACCGCCGCCCTGGTGCGCGAGCGCTTCAAGATCCACGGCCGCATCCGCATCCTCTCGGCCGAGGGGCGCATCTCGGCCATCGTGCTGTTGGCCCTGCCCTTTGTGGCGGGCGGGGCCCTGTACCTGATCAAGCCCGAGTACATGTCGCTTCTGTTCACCGAGCCCCTGGGCCGGACCATGATCAAGTCGGCCCTGGGGTCCATGGTCATCGGCTTTTTCGTCATCCGCCGCATGGTCAACTTCAAGGTCTAGGAGGCGCGCCATGAACGCCATGCTCATCCCGCTTCTGGCCTCGGTCCTGGCCTTCGCCTCGGTGTTGCTGCTGGGCTTCGGCGTGCTCGGTGCGCGGCGTCAGGCCGAGCACTCCTCGCGGCTGCGCGGCAAGGTGGCCGGGCTTGCCGGGGTGGGCGAGGCAGGCGCGCAGGCCGAGTCCGTGCTGGTGCGCCTTGGCCGCCTGTTGGCCGGGATGCTGCGCGTGCTGGGCGCGCGCCTGGGACCCAAGGACAAGGACGGCCTGGACCGCATCAGGCTTGACCTCATTCGCGCGGGCCTGCGCGGGCCCAATGCCGCACAGTCGTTCCACGGGGCCAAGGCCGCGCTCATGCTCGTCCCGCCCGCCCTGTTCCTGGGCGTGGCCTGGCTGCTGCCCAAGTCCCCGTCGGTGCAGGTCGTGATCTTCGGCGTGCTGGCCCTGGCCAGCCTGGGCTCGCTTTTGCCGGGCATGTGGCTGCGCAGCCGCATGGCCGAGCGCCGCCTGGCCCTGCTCTGCGAATTGCCCGACGCGCTGGACCTGCTGGTGGTCTGCGTGGAGTCGGGCATGGGCCTGGACCAGGCCATCCACCGGGTGAGCGAGGAGCTGCGCGAGTCCGCCCCGGTGATCAGCGCGGAGCTGCGGACCATGACGCTGGAGATGCGCGCGGGCCGCCAGCGCCAGCAGGCCTTGAAGGACCTGGCCGAGCGCACCGGCATCGAGGACGTGCAGAGCCTGGTGACGCTGCTCGTCCAGGCCGACACCTTCGGCATCAGCGTGGCGCGCACCCTGCGCGTGTATTCCGACACCCTGCGCACCAGCCGCTTCCAGCGGGCCGAGGAAACCGCAGCCAAGCTGCCGACAAAACTCATGTTCCCGCTGGTGCTGTGCATCTTTCCGGTGCTCTTCGTGGTGCTCATCGGCCCGGCGGTGCTGCAGTTCATGCATGTTTTCGCCCGCACGGGCCAGTAAAAGGAGTCTGTCATGCCCAAGCTGCCCTCATGGTTGCAATGGTCCTGGCCGTTGATCTGTTCCGTGGCCGTCGCCTTCCTGCTTCCGGCCTGCTCCTTCCGTCCGGACAACAGCGCAGCCCGACAGGACAACGGCGCAGCCGGCCTGCTTGATCCGGCGAATTCCGCCCGGCAGGAGTTCGTGGCCGACGTGCAGCTCAATGCCGGCCGGGCCGTCCAGGCCGTGGCGGGCTACGACAAGGCCCTGGCCGCGCGCCCGGCCGATGTCGGGCTGCTGGTCAAGAAGGGCCAGGCCCTGCTGCGCCTGAACCAGCCGGAGGCCGCGCTGGCGGCCTTCCAGCTGGCCCTGGCCGCCCGGTCGGACGCCTCCGGCGCGCACTACTGCGCCGGGCTGGCCCTGGAGCGGCTGGGCAGGGGCGACGAGGCCCGCCAGGCCTTTGCCCGCGCCGTGGCCCTGGCTCCGGGCAGCTGGCGCGCGCGCTGCCATCTCGGCGTGCTGCTCGTGAACCAGGGCCGAGCGGACCAGGGCCGGGAGCAGTTCCTGGCGGCCCTGGCCCTGCCGCAGTTTCACGGCCAGGCTGCGGCCCAGGCCATGGCCCAGGCCGGGGGGCAGGAAATAGCCGGACGCGAAGAGCTTCTGAACAATCTGGCCGTGGCCCAGGTGCTGTCTGGCGAGGCCGAGGCCGCAGTGGGAACCTTCCGCCTGGCCATGCAGAACGCCCGCGACCCCGAGCGCAGCGCCAACAACCTGGGCCTGCTGCTGGTGCGCCTGGGCCGCCCGGCAGAGGCCTTGAGCGCCTTCCGCGCAGGCGGAAGCGACGCCCGCGCCCTGAACAATCTGGGCTATGCCCTGTACCTGCGGGGCGAGGTGGGCCAGGCCCAGGCCCTGTTCGAGAAGGCGCTGGACCGCTCGCCTGCGTACTACGAGATCGCCGGGGAGAACTTGAAGCAGGCGGTGCAGGGCGCGTATTTTACTGGCGCGAGCGCCCAGGGTGTTGGCAGGGGAGCTGGCACGAACGCTGGCGCGCGGGCTGATGTGCAGGGTGCGGCGTTCCGCAGCGCCAGCTCTATCGGGGCCCATCAGGAGGTGATCAGCCAGCAAGCGATCAGCCAGCAAGCGATCGGTCAGGAAGTGATCGGTCAGGAGTTCATCCCGGACGAGGCCAGCCCGGTTCTGGCCCGGCTGTCGCTGTCCGCGCGGGCAGGAGCGGCCCTGCGCTTTGGCCGGGCCACCCTGCTCGGCGGCGGCGTGGCGCAGGACCAATCGGACCGGGAGCTGTGAACCGGCGGCCTTGTGGCCCTGGCGCTGGCTGTGCTACAGAATGGGAGAGCGTGAAACGATGCTGTTCCTGGCCCAATACGACGACCCCGGAAAGCGGAACCCCATGCCCAAACCTCCCCAACGCACCAGCCTGGGCGCCGCAGCGCCGCGAGCCGCAAGCTCCCGCGCGGGCGAGGGCTCCCTGCGCCTGGCGCGGGGACTGGCGGCCTGCTCGGACCTGCTGCACGGGGCCAGGCGCAACGGGGGCAGCCTGGCCCGCGCCCTGGGGGCCCTGGTGCGCAAAGGCGGGCTCCTGCGCGCCGCAGTATTTCTGAACCACGACGACCCGCAGCACGGCCTGGCCCTAAGCCTGATGGCCGAGGCCCAGGGCAGCGGCTGCGCGCCGCTCACAAGCCCTGCACCGGGGCAGCCGGTGGGCTACGCCGCCCTCGGGCTGGGCCGCCTGGCCCAGGACCTGTTCAAGGGCAACGCCCTGCACGGCGTGAGCGCCGATTTTCCAGAGCCGGAGCGGCCCTTCCTGGAGCAGGACGGGGCCGTGGCCACGGCGATCCTGCCCATGCGCCACGACGGGGCCTGGCTGGGCTTTTTGCGCGTCGACGCGGCGGCCTCCCGCCGCTGGACCCTGGAGGACCTGGCGCTCCTGCGGGTGCTGGCCGATCTTTTGGGCGGCCGGGTGGGCCGGGAGCGGGCCGAGGCCTCGCTTCTGGTCGGGGCCCAGGCCCTGCGCGCCATGGTCGAGAACATGCCGGTGCTCGTGATGGCCTTCGACGCCCACGGCGAGATTGTCTTTTGGAACCGCGAGTGCGCGCGCGTCTCCGGCTTTGCCGCCGCCGAGGTGCTGCACGACCGCGCCACCCCGGAGCGGTTGTTCCCGGACGACGCCTTCCGCCGCAGCCTGCGCGGCCGGGGCCAGGACCACCGCGACCTGGAGAGCCGCCTGCTGTGCAAGGACGGCAGCGAGCGCATCATCGCTTGGTCCGACATCTCGCGCCAGTACCCGCTGCCGGGCTGGAAGGCCTGGCGCATCGGCGTGGACATGAGCCAGCGCCTGCTGGTGGAGCAGGCCGTGATCCAGGCCAAGCAGGAGTGGGAGTGCACCTTCGACTCCGTGCCCGACCCCATCCTGATCCTGGATGCGGACATGCGCGTGCGGCGGCTGAACATGGCCCTGGGCGCCCGCCTGGGCGTGCACCCGCGCAGCCTGGTGGGAAAGTTCCTGGTCGAGGTGGCCGAGGAGGCGGGCGCGAGCGTGGTCTGCGAGCGCATCCGGGCCATGGCCGGGCTGTCCCTCAGCTCGTCGGAGGAGCTGACCGTGCCGCGCTGGGGCGGGCACTTCCTGGTGGCCGTGTCGCCCTTTTTCGACCGGGGCGCGGCGCGCACCGGCACCATCGTGGTGGCCCACGACATCTCGCACTGGAAGGAGCTGGAGCGCCAGCTCGAACAGTCGCGCCGGATGGAGGCCCTGGGCACCCTGGCCGGGGGCATCGCGCATGATTTCAACAACATCCTGGGCGTCATGCTGGGCTATGCGGAGATGCTGGAGCTGGCGCTGCGCGGCGGCCCGCAGGAGCGCCGCGTGGAGGAGATTTTGCGCGCCGGGGCCCGCGCCAAGGAGCTCATCGCCCAGATCCTGACCTTCAGCCGCCAGCGCGAGGGCCACCTGGTGCCCCTGCGCCTGACCCCGCTGGTCAAGGAGGTGCTCCAGCACTTGATGGTGACCATGCCCCAGGGCATCAGCCTGCGCCGCCGCTTCGACTCCGAATCGGACCTGGTGCTGGCCGACCCGTCCCTGGCGCACCAGGTGGTGCTCAACCTGTGCACCAACGCCGTGCAGGCCACGCGCGAAACCGGCGGCATCCTGGAAATCGCCGTGGACGAGCTGTACCTCGGCGCGGACCGCGCGCCGGACCTTTCGACCCTGGCCCCGGGCACCTACGTGCGGCTGCGCGTGCGCGACACCGGGCCGGGCATCCCGGTGGCCATCGTCGAGCGCATCTTCGACCCCTTCTTCACCACCAAGCGCCCCGGCGACGGCACGGGCATGGGCCTTGCGGTCGTCCATGGCATTGTGCACAAGCTCGGCGGGGCCATCGCCGTGGAGAGCGTGGAGGGGCTGGGCACCACCATGCGCGTGCTGCTGCCGCGCGCGCGCAGCGAGGGGGACCAGGCCCGGCCAGAGGCCCAGGACACGCCCCCAGGCCAGGCGCGCATCCTGCTCGTGGACGACGAGGCGTCCCTGCTGGCCGTCTGGCGCGAGGCCTTGACCAACCTGGGCTATCAGGTGACCACCGCAGACAGCGGCGAGGTGGCCCTGAAGATCTTCGCCGCCAGCCCGGACGGCTTTGACCTGGTGCTCACGGACCAGATCATGCCCGGCCTGTCCGGCACGGATTTCATCGGGGGGGTGCGGGCGCTGCGGCCCGTGCTGCCTGTGGTGGTGTGGACCGGCTACAGCGATGTGGCCGCGCGGGAGGCCGCAGCCGGGCTCGGCGTTTCCGAAATTTTGCAAAAGCCCATGCGCCAGGCCGACCTGGCCCGCTGCCTGGAGCGTGTGCTCAAGCCCGGCCCGGAACCGCTGGAGCCGCTGGAATCGTAGCCTGTCCGGGAGGTTGCAATTTTTCTCCGCCCGCATGACCGGACCGGCCCGAACCAGATAGGATGGAACCGGCCCGAACCGGATGGAACCGCATGCGCCGGGCGCTCCCGGATTCACTTGCCAGATGCGGGCTGGCGGCGTTTCCCCGGCAATGCCGGAACGACCTTGGCGCGGCGCGCGGAGCTCGCCCCTGCACAGGGGCTTCAGGCGGGCCGGTAAAGGCCGCCCGGCTACAGCGCCTGCTTGAGCAGGGGCAGGCGGCGCAGCACGTAGTGCGTCAGCGGGAAGGTCAGGCCGATGCCCAGCACCGTGACTGTGAAGAAGGACCCCAGCGCGCCCAGGCCGCTGCCCGCCAGCGCGTACTGGAGCAGCGTCACTACAGGCACGTGGAAGACGTACACCGCAAAGGCGTTGTCGGACAAAATCTTCATCAGCGGGGTCTGCCGGGGCAGGCGCTCCCTGGTCAGGGTCAAGAGGCCCGCGCAGAAGCCCACGCAGAGCAGGGCCTCCCACGCAGCGCGGTTGGCCGCAGCCACGGAGAATCCGCCGGTCCAGATGGGCAGGGGCAGCCCGGCCCCGCGCGCCATCCACACCGCCACGCAGGCCAGGCCGATGCCCAGCCAGGTCCAGCCCACGCGGGCCGGGAAGCGCTGGAACCAGTTCCTGCGCGCGGCCACGACGCCGAGCGCGAACATGGTCACGTACTGCGGCAGGTGCGCGAACTCGATCTCCCAGATGGCCAGCAGCACCTTCCAGTCGTCCACGCTCCACCAGATGCGGATGAGAAAGGTCGTGGCCGCGAGCCAGAGGGTCAGCCCGGCCAGGGCCAGGTGCGCCGTGCGCGGGCCGATGGCCGCGGTCAGGCGGGGGGCCGGGGCGCTGTCGCGTTTGCCGACGACAAGCCGGTGCAGCGCCCGGTACAGCGCGTACACGCCGCCGAAGATGAACAGGTTCTCGATGAACCAGAGGTGGATGAACTCCAGGTGGATGCCGTGTTCGCCGGGCCAGCCCAGGGGGCGGTCGGCCAGGCCCAGGTACGCGCCCTTGAGGAAGTCGACATAGCCGCAGGCGGGCAGGTGCTTGAAGAGCACCTCGTGGAAGTAGATGAACACCGGGGTGATGCCCAGGACCATGACCGCTGCGGGCACGCCGAAGCGCCACAGCCTGTCGAGCACGAAGCGGGCCGGACCCTTGCGGTCCACGCTGCCGGGGTGGAAGTACCCGGCCATGAGGAAGAAAAGGCCCATGAAAAAGGCCTCGTTGACGCCGAAGAACAGGTGGATCCAGTTCGAGCGCAGGGGCGACTGGAACAGCCACCAGCCGTCGCTGCCGTAGGGCTGGCCCGCGTGGTGCGCCACCACGAGCATGGCCAGGAAGATGCGCACGTTGTCGATGTACGCCAGGCGGCTGGACGCCTTGGCGGGTGTGGCTGCTGCGCTCACGTCATGCTCCCCGCGCCCGGCTACTGCTGCGGCGCGATGCCCGCGCCGTGCAGGATGGCCTGGGCGATCTGGCGGTATTCGTTGTTGAAGTGGTGCCCGCCGGGCAGGACCAGGCTCTTGACGTTGGCGGCCTGGTAGTTCTGGCACAGGGTGCCTTCTTCCTCGCTGCCGCAGACCAGCAGCACCGGGGTCTTTTCGAGCCTGGGCATCTCCGGGATCAGGGCGTGGCCCTCGGGCCGGTTCTCCTCGGTCAGCCAGTTGGACAGGCGGAACTCGAACTCCGTGTGCGTGCCCGGCCCGAGCATGGCCACCAGGGCCAGCTTTTCCCGCGTGGCTGCGCTCATGCGCCCGGCCATGAAGGGCATGACGTCCGCCCCGATGGAGTAGCCGACCAGGATGAAGCGCTCAGCCCCCCACTTGGCCGCGTAGTGGGTGAGGGTGCGCTCCATGTCATGGGCCATCTCGTCGGCCTCGCGCTTGTTCCAGAAGTATTTCAGCGAGTTGAAGCCGATCACGTTGACCCCGTGCTCGGCCAGGATGCCCCCGATCTGCTGGTCGATGCCTGCCCAACCGCCGTCGCCGGTGACGATGACCGCGAGCGTCTTGCCCGGATGCGCGGCGGGCAGCTCCACCAGGGGCAGGTCGCTGGCGTCGGCGGCGACGCTTTTGCCGCCGCTGGCCGTGGCCGGGGCCATGGTGTTCAGGGTCTCCTGGAAGGCCGCGCGCCACAGCTTCGGCTCGGCCAGCTCGCTGCCCGCGCCATCCAGGGTCACGGCGCGCGCGCCCGGCACCTTTTCGGCAAAGGCCCGCGCCGCCTCCGGGCTGAAGGTCTGGTCGGCCGCGCCCTGAAGCAGCACCAGCGAGCCGAAGGGCTTTTCCACCGGGAGCAGGATGATGCCAGGAGCCGCGCCCGGAGTCGTTTCCGGGGCGCTGTCGAACTTCAGGCCGTTGGCGGCGCAGAAGGGCTTGCCCAGGTTCAGCCGCGGGGAGAAGCCCAGGGTGATGGCCCCGGCAAAGGTCTCCTTGGGGGCCTGGGCAAAGGTGGCGTAGGCCACGGCCGCGCCCTCGCCAAAGCCCGCCAGCACGGGCAGGTGGTAGCCCTTGAAGTTCAGGTTCTTCTGCACGATCTTGGAGAGGCCCTCGAACTCCCAGGCCTGGTAGAAGCAGCCCTCGGCCTTGGCGCGCAGGGGGGCCACCAGCCGGGCCGTATCGATGCCGACCACGGTGGCGTCCATGGCGGCCATGGTGCGCGCGGCGCGGTCCATGCGCGCGTCCCAGGCGCCCTCGGACAAAAGCAGCACGGTGCGGCCGGGCTCCTGCGCGTTGCGGTAGATGAGCACCTCGCCGAACACGCCGAAGGTGAGCTTTTCCGGGGCCTTCTCTGGCTTGGCGCAGGCGGCCAGCAGGAAGAGGACAAGCAGGGCCGGGACAAGCAGGACCGAAACAAGCAGGGTCCGCACAGGCAGGACCGGAAGTCTGGTGCGTTTCATTTGACGATGACTCCGCGCATGCCGCCCGAAACCAGGGTGGCGATGTTGGCCAGCACGCGCGGCGGCACTGTGCCGCCTGGGCAAGCCAGGTATTTGGATTCCCAGATGGGATCGAACTTGTCCTTGAAGCGCCGCAAGCCTTGAAAATTGTACAGCGTGCCGCCGTAACTGTACAGCATGCCGCCCAGCCGCGTCCAGGTGGGCGCCAGGAAGTGCCGCTCCAGCCCGGAGAAGGGCGCCATGCCCAGGTTGAACCACTGGCAGCCCTGTTCGCGGCCCCAGAGCATGAGCATGATGTACAGGTATTCCATGACGCTGGTGGGCGCCTCCGGGGAGTAGCGCATCAGGTCCACGGAGAGTTCCTCGCGGCCCCGGCATTCCCAGAGGTTGGCGAAGGCCACGATGCGGCCCTCCCGGCGCACCAGGGCCATGGCGCAGTCATTTAGGTATTCATCGTGGAAGAAGCCCAGGGAGAACTTCTTCTCCCGCGCGTGCTTGGAGGCCAGCCAGGCGTCGGACACGGCCCGCAGCTCCGGCAGCAGCCCGGGCGTGGCGCTGGCGGGCGAAAGCTCAAAGACGCAGCCCTCCTTCTCGACCATGTTGCGCGTGTAGCGCAGGCCCTTGCGCGCCTGCCCGGCCAGGCTGAACCCGGCCAGGGGCACGCGGGCCTCCTCGCCGATCTTCACGATGGCCAGGCCCAGGTCCAGGTACAGCGGCAGGTTGGCCTTGCCCGCCTGGTAGAAGGCCGTCCACCCGGCGTAGAGGTCCACCATCTCGCGGAAGCGCCAGGCCAGCTCCGTGCGCGCGGCCTCCGGCCCGACGGGGTCGCCCATGCAGACCCAGCTGCGGCCGACCACGCCGTACATCAGGAAGCCGGTTTCGTCCTGGCTGACCAGAAAGCTCTTGTCGCGCAGCAGGGCCAGATGGGCGAAGGTGTCCGGCGACTTGAGCACCAGTTCGCGCACGGTGCGCATGTCGCCCTCGTTGGCCGGGGCGTAGCGCGGCCGGGCCGAGCGCATCAGCCGCATGGCGGCCATGCAGACCACGACCACCAGAATGCCCACGGTGGCGCGCATGAAGCGGCTGGCCTCGTCCTCAAAGGTGAACACCCACCACAGCGACTGGTCCAGGGCGTCGTCGCCGTAGGCCATGATGCCCAGGAGCACGGAGCAGCCCAGCGCCAGCACGATGGCCGTGATCCAGCCCAGGGTGAAGCCCTCGGACAAGAGCGAGGCCTTGCGGTAGAAGTACTTGTGGCAGGGCAGAAGCGCCAGCAGCAGCACGGTGAGGAAGAAGGCCTCCTCGTAGTCCAGGCCCTTGAGCAGGCTGGCGATGATGCCCATGAAGAGCACCATGGAGGTGACGTAGTAGGCGGCGTCCAGGCGCTTGTGCAGGCCGCGCGCCAGGATGAGCAGGACCAGGCCCGCCAGGCTGCCCAAAAAGTGCGAGGCCTCCAGCACGCCCAGCGGCAGAAAGTTTTGCAGCCAGTCCAGGCGGGAGGACACCGCAGGCGTTGCGCCGGAGAAGAGCAAAAGCGCCCCGGCCAGGAAGGTTGTTACGGACAGGGCGTGCGGGGCCAGCACGGGCAGCCAGTCGCCCAGGAAGGCCAGGATGCCCGTGAGGGTCTTCTTGGCGGCGATGGTCTCGCGGATGCCCAGGAGAGCGCTGGCCACGGCCAGGGGCGCGGCGTAGTACACCAGGCGGTAGGCCACCAGGGCGGCGAAGAGCGTGGGCGCGGGAATGCGCGGGGTCAGCAGGAAGATCAGACAGGACTCGAACACGCCCAGCCCGCCGGGCACCTGGCTGATGAGGCCCGCGATCTGCCCCAGGAGAAAGGCCCCCAGCACCAGCGGAAAGTTCACGTTGGCCCAGGGCGGCAGCAGGGCATAGAGCACCGCCGCAGCCAGCGCCCAGTCCAGCGAGGCGATGACCACCTGGACCAGCGCGTTCTTGAAATCCGGCAGCAGCAATTCATGCCCACCCACGCGCCAGGGGGTCTTTTTCCAGGCGGCGGCCGCCAGGTAAAGCGTGGGCGGCAGAATCAGCAAAAAGCCCAGGGGTCGGGTGGTGTGGAAGGGCAGGCTGACCCAGCCGGGCAGGGGCAGGGGCCGCAGGGTGAAGATGATCCCGCCGATGGAGAACAGCCCCAGCCACAGGGTCAGCGTGGTGAAGACCACGAGCTTGGCGATCTCCCCGGGGCTGAGCCCCCAGGAGGTATACAGCCTGTAGCGCACGGAGCTGCCCGCCAGGGTGGAAAGGCCGATGGTGTTGCTGAAGGCGTTGCCCGCGAACGAGGCGAAGGCCGCGCGGATGTGCGGCAGCGGATGGCCGATGTAGCGCAGGGCCAGGATGTCGTAGCCCGCCAGCACGGCGAAGTTCACCGCCGTGAGGCCGAAGGCCAGGAGCAGGTCGCGCTCGGTCTCCGAGGCCAGGGTGTCCAGGATCTCCTGAAAGCCGTGGCCGGACAGCTGCGCGGAAAGCGCCCAGCCCGCCGCCGCGAGCAGGGCCAGGGCCAGGGCTGGTCCGAAAAATGGCTTGAGCCGCTTGAGCATTGCTTCTTCCCGCTAAAGGGGGGCGGCGGGCGCTGCCCTGCCGCATTCAGTGTGTGTGCGCCCCAATGCCTGATCCGTGCCTGCAACGCGCGTCGTCAATCAAAATGCTTGGCGAATCTAACAGCTTGGCGCAACAGGGCAGCTTACCCCGCAAGGCGCCGTTCCGTCAAATGCCGCGAGGCCCCTTGCTGTAGACCGTGCAGGGCAGGCCCACCTCTCGCCCAGCCACGAGAGCTCCTCGCCGTACCGCGCGGCGACAAGCTGAATGTCCGTCGCCAGGATGTCTGGCGCCAGGCTGCCCGTCGACAGGCTGTCTGGTCCGCTACTCGTCATGTCCGTGGCAGCCGCAGTCTTGCTCATCTTCAGCGCCGTCCCCGAGACGGTCGTCCATGAGGCCGTCCTCAATGAGATACGTCCGCAGGAAGGTCGGGTACGCGCCGCCTGAGTACGTGCCCGAGCCGTAGCCCACGGCCAGCACGCCGCCCAGCGGCAGCGGCCCGTACGAGGCGGCCAGGGTCTTGACCAGGGTTAGTCCCGTGGGCGTGGCCAGCTCAAAGCCGGAGTCCGTGGCAAAGGTGCGCATACCCTTGGCCAGCTCTGCGCAGGCCGGGGCAGGCACCGGGAAGCGCCCGTGCGAAAACGTGACGAACCCGGAGCCCAGGTTCACGGGCGAGGCCGCCACGCGGTCCGCGCCGCTGGCCTCGACCAGCAGGAGCGCGCCCAGCACGTCGACCACGGTGTCCACCGCGCCCACCTCGTGAAAATGGATCCGCTCCAGCGGCTCGTTGTGGACCGTGGCCTCGGCGATGGCCAGCCGCGTCAGGGCCTCCAGGCCGCCCTGCTTGACCCGCTCCGGCCACAGGGCCGACGGCGCGGCCTGGATGATCCGCGTGAGGTCGGCCAGGTGGCGCAGGGGCTGGGGGCTTTCCTCCAGAACCTCCACCCGCCGGGTGCGGATGCCCTGGATCATGGGCTCGGAAAAGCGCACGGACACGCCGGGCAGGTTCAGGCTTGCCACGGCCTCGGCCAAGAGCTGCGGCCCGCCCTCGATCATGTCGCTGAGCGCGGCCAGGAGCATGTCGCCGGAGACGCCCAGGGCGCATTCAAGATACAGTGTCTTCACGAAGGGTTATCCTTTGCTCGCGGCCACGCACTGGGCGTTGATCACATGGGCCATGTACCCGGCCCCGAAGCCGTTGTCGATGTTGACCACGGTGACGCCCGGCGCGCAGGAGTTGAGCATGGTCAACAGCGCGGCCAGCCCGCCGAAGCTCGCGCCATAGCCCACGCTCGTGGGCACGGCGATGACCGGCGCGGCCACGGCCCCGCCCACCACCGAGGGCAGCGCGCCGTCCATGCCCGCCACGGCCACCACGGCCCGGGCGTCCAGAAAGTCGTCCAGCACGGAGAGGAAGCGGTGGATGCCCGCCACCCCACAGTCGAAGTGGCGCACCACGCGGCTGCCCAGGTGCTCGGCAACGCGCGCGGCCTCCTCGGCCACGGGCAGGTCCGCCGTGCCCGCGCTGACCACGATGACCTTGCCCACCGGCTCCACGGGCTCGCGCACAATGCTGAGCACGCGGGACAACGGGTCGTAATTGGCTCCGGGCAGGTCGCGCACGGCCTCGTACTGGCTGGCGTCTGCCCTGGTGCCCAGCACGCGGCCATTGGCCTGGGCCAGCTCCGCAAAGATGTGCGCCACGTGCTCCGGGGTCTTGCCCTGGCAGAAGACCACCTCGGGCTGCCCTTTTCGCAGCAGGCGGTGGTGGTCCAGCCGAGCGAACCCGGCGTCGGCGTAGCTGTGGCCGGTCAGCTGGCGCTTGATCTCCTCGGCCGTGACCCGCCCCTGGCGGAATTCCTCAAGCAGCGCGTCCACGTTCACGTGCGTTCTCCCAGTTCAAAGTGTGCAAAACCGATGAAGCGCGCCCGCTCGGCCAGCCGGGCGGCCAGGCTTTGGGCCAGCAGCAGCTGGGCCGGCCGCACCAGAAGGCGCACCCCGTCTTGTCCGCCATTTACTCCGCCATTCCTACAGTCATTTGGGCCGCCATTTTGGCCGGGCGCCAGCCGCGCGCGCAGGTCGACGAGCCCCAGCTCCCGCGCCGCGCGCTCCAGGCCCTCGATGGCCGTGAGGCGCTTGAAGGTCAGTTCGTGCCCCTGGGGCACCCGCGTGGCCAGGCAGGAATTGGCCGGGTCGTCGGCGTTGGGCAGGCCCAGCTCCCGGGCCAGCTGGCGCACCCCGGCCTTGTCGATGCCGCAGGCGGAAAGCGGCGAGTGCGCGCCGACCTCGGCCACGGCCCGCAGGCCCGGACGCGCCGGGTCGTCGTCGGCGTTGGTGCCGTCGGCCAGGGCCGCGCCCGGCCCCAAATGCTCCAGCGCGGCCTGGCGCACCTGGGCCAGCACCAGGGTCTTGCACAGGTAGCAGCGTTCGGGCCCGTTGGCCCGCAGGCCCGCATCGGCCAGGGCGGAAATGGTGCGCACCAGCACCCGCACGCCGGTTTGTCGGGCCAGGAAGGCCGTGAGCCTGTCGGCGCGTTCGCGTTCCTGCGCGCAGACGAACTCCGAGCGCACGGTGACGCCCACGGCCTTGTCGCCGAGGGCGGTGGCCGCCGCCCAGAGGGCCAGCGAGCTGTCCACCCCGCCGGAAAAGGCCACGGCCACCGGGCCCATGGCGCAAAAAGAGTCGATGAGTCGCGTCAGTCGTGGGTCCATGGGCATCCAGTGGTCAGGGGGGGAACATTCACGGGCCAGGTCGCGCCCCCTGCCCGCTAGCTGTGAAGTTATAGGAGGTTGTTCACTCGGCCCGAATCGGTCAAATTGGGTTTGCGAGAACTCATTTGCCGAGGGAGGACCGAGTGAACATCCATAGAAATGCCAGATTGACCTTGACTCGTCGAGAGGAAT
>CAIMRY010000043.1 GCA_903843965.1 uncultured delta proteobacterium | reverse complement strand
GCTTCTGGCCGCCGCGTACAAACTGAACATTCAGATTGTTGATTAAAAGGTTCATAAAAGCTTCATTTCGAGTGATTTTGCCTCCCTCTCACCCCGAGTCAGTAAAATACTACTTCGAAAGAAGCGGGTAAAATATCCTCCTAAACCACATGGTTGCCGGCATGCGAATTCCTCGCGGCGGCAACAGTGGAAAGGAGGCGTATGCCAAACATCTCCACTCTTCATCTCCTGACCGAGCGTCAGGCGGCCGAATTTCTCGGCTGGACTCCCGGGACTTTGCGTCTCCGCCGCTTCCGTGGGCAGGAGCCGCAGTATGTCAAAATCGGCCGGTCCGTTCGCTATGAACACGAGACCATCCAGGCGTTCATCGTCAACGGCCGCGTCAACGTGCGCAAGGAGGGCTAGACGATGGCCCTCGAAAACGCGGAAGCCCCGTGCTGTGAACACGAGGCTCCCCTGGAAAGCGGCTCCCTCTCGAAGCCAGATACCAATAATATAAACGGCACGGTCCCCGACGTCAAGGCGTCGGGGGCCTGCCCCCCGTCCTCCGACTCTGCGTTGGACAACAAGCCGGAGGCCTCGGCTCCGGTCTTGGCCCCGGCGAAGCCGCGCATCAGAGTCATCGACGGCGCACTGGCTGAAATGGTCGACCAGTGCGAAGCGTTGCTCATGAGCCCCAACCTCACGCTGGAACTTCGCGTTTATCAGCGCGGCGGCCAGCTTGTGCGCATCGTGATCCTGCCCAGCGCCACTAATGCCGATGGCGTCACGCATCAGGCTGGCTCGGTCGTTATCCGCCCGGTCGACTCGGTGTACCTGCGCGACATCCTCGCCCGCCTTGCGCAGTTTGAGCGCCTCGACCGCCGTTCCGGCGAGTATAAAGCGGTTGATGTCCCGAAGCAGTATGCAGACGCGCTTCTCGCGCGCGTGGGGCTCTGGAAATTGCCGCAGCTGCGCGGGGTCATCACTTGCCCCACTCTGCGCCCGGACGGCTCCCTGCTCGACGCAAAAGGCTATGATGCGCGTAGCGGATACTACCTGGCTTCCGACCTCAAGGTGACGGTGCCGGAAACCCCGACGCTTGGAGACGCCAAGGACGCCCTGGCCGTCCTGAAACGCCTGTTCCGCGAGTTCCCCTTCGTTACGGCGGTTGACCTCGCTGTCGTCTTGGCTCTTCTTCTGACGAGCCTCGTTCGCACCATCGTCGACAATGTGCCTCTTTTTGGGGTGTCGGCTCCGGTGCGCGGTACGGGTAAGTCGACCGCCATCGAAGTGACGGCCGCTGTTGCGACGGGTCGCCGGGCCGCTTTGGTCGCCGCAACTAGCGACCAGGACGAATTGCGCAAGCGGCTGGAAGCCTCCCTGCTGGCCGGGGCTCCTCTGATTAACCTGGACAATCTGAACGGCGTTCTCCACTCCGACTTGTTGTGCCAGGCAATCACTCAATCCATCTTGTGGATACGCCCCCTCGGCTTGAGCGTGCAGATTGAGGTGTTTCTTAACTCTCTCTTCTGCGTGAACGGCAACAACCTCAGCATTTCTGGCGACCTTGCCCGGCGCACTCTCATGTGCCGCCTTGACCCGCGCTGTGAGCGTCCGGAGGAACGCAAGTTCACCGGCAACCCGGTGAATGAGGCTCTGGAGAACCGGGCCGTCTATGTCAGCGCGGGGTTGACTGTTTTGCGGGCCTTCATCTTCGCCGCGCCTCGTCTCGACCTCTCGCAGTTCGGGAGCTTTGAGCAATGGTCCGACCTTGTCCGCTCCGCGCTGGTCTGGGCCGGTGAGGCCGACCCTTGCGAAAGCCGCATGGTCATCATGGCAGAAGACCCTGAACTGGTCGCCCTGGCCGCCGTGCTGACGGCGTGGTTCGGCAAGTTCGGCATCCGTGCTGTCACGGTCCAGCAGGTACTGGCCGAGGCCGCACACGACGGAGACTCCGACCTTGCCGCAAGCGTCGAACCCGTTGCGACCGCGCGCGGCCGTATTGAACCACAGCGCTTCGGCAACTGGTGCCGCCGCAATATGGGGCGCATTGCGGACGGGTACAAGCTTGAGCGGTGCAACGTGCCCGGCGCGTCGGCGCACTGGCGCGTGGTCCGTGACGCGGCTGGTGTGGCTCCTGCCGCCGGGGCAGTGACGCCCGACTTCTAAAGGACTCGTAGGACTTGGGGGACTTTTCCAACCCATCGCGAAGAAATGGCAATTGGCAGTTTATAGATATGGGACCGGAAAAGCCCCCAAAGTCCTCGAAGCCCAAAACCCCTGTCGGGAAAGGAATGGCAATGAACGAAATGAGACTGCGTGATTTTCGCTCCGACGGGTCCCCTTTCAAATGGACATCGTCGGAAGACGGCCCAGAGGGGCATGGCCCGTGCCCTTGGTGTGAGGGCGATAATCGCTTCGTCGTCTGGCCCGAGCACGAGGGGGGGAAGGGCGGACGATATTGGTGTCGGGTGTGCGACCGCTGCGGGGATGGCATCGACTTCCTGCGGGAACGGCATGGCATGTCCTTCGCCGATGCCTGCGCCTTTCTCGATGTGCCCTTGTCCACCCTCCCTGTTAAAAATGGTCACCAGGCGCAGGCTGGTTGGATGCCGAGGGCATGCCGGGAAGTTCCGGCGCTCTGGCGCGAGCAGGCCGCGCGCTTCGTGGACGAGTGCGCCACTGGGCTTGTCAAAGGGATGCCCGGTTACGACTATGTGCAGGGGCGCGGCTTCACGCTTGAAACCATCCGCCTTCTCGAACTCGGCTGGAACCCTGTGTTGCGGCACGAAGACCGCGCCGCATGGGGTCTGCCATCGGAAGCGCTTGACGGCTTCAAGTCATTTATGACCATGCCAAGCGGCCTGGTGATTCCTCTCAGGCGGAAGGCTGGCATCTCCGGCATCAAAATCCGCTGTGCTGACCGGCCAAATGGCCGCGCCCCGGACCACAAATACCACTGCGTTTCCGGCTCTGTCCCGATGATGTCTTTGCCCAGCAGGAACACCCGTTCCGTAATCATCGTGGAGTCAGAGCTTGACGCGGTGCTCATCTGGCAGGAAGCTCGTGACCTCACCGCCGCCCTTGCCCTTGGGTCGGCGGCGGCAAGGCCAGACGCGGCGGTCTGGGCCTTCCTCGACCGTGTGGAGAAGGTGTGCGTTGCCCTCGACAACGATACCACCGGCAGAGAGCACCATGCATGGTGGCGGCAGAACAGGCCTACTGCGCGCATCGTGAGCTTCCCGCAGGACTGCAAGGACGTTGGCGACCTCCTGCGCGGCAACCGCGTCCGCACGTGGGTCGAGGCGGCCCTTGCTGAACCTGTGGGCGACCTGGCGGCCCTGCCGCAGGAACGGGTGATGGTCACCGCCGAGAATGTTCACACGATGCCGGAGCCGGTCCGCAAGGTCTGGGCGGCCTTCGGCTAATCGTCTTCCATCCTGCCTCTCGCGTTTCCTGCCTTCTGGATTTCCGGCCCGGTTTGTGATCCTGCCACAGGCGGGATACAAACCGCGGCCGGATTCTTTTTTGCCTTTTTTATGGCCGCCTCTTGAAATTCCGATTCGCAGGGTCGTATGCTTCAGGTAGAGGACCACCCCGCTTATGGGCGATAGGAGCGCACCTCTGGCACCGGACCACCTCCTGAGTCTGGTTCCAAATAGAGGCGAAGGCTTGCTGGACGAGCACCGCGCTCCTGCCCACCACATATGTCACGGTTCCATGTCCACGAGGCATGGCGTCAAGCGCACCTCCAACGCTTGGGCATCCGCTCACGATGCGGACTGCATACCCTTCACGAGACGAAGGGTCGGAGTGCGTCCCGGCTTCCGGGGCCAGACTTACCATCTCACCGGCATGGGGCGCATCATGAGCAAGGGACTGGCGGCACAGGTGCGCGGCGTCTGGGCCGCGTCTGGAATCCTGCAAGTAGGGCATAGCCGATTTGTCCGAAAGCAGGCTGCAAGGTGCCAGCTCCAAGCCCAAGGCGTGGGCGCCACGTCCGCAAGGATTGCGACGCTCACGCCTATCACGTCGTATCGCACATACGACGCCTACAATGCCGTCTGTGCCGATTTCGCGCGCTTTGCCGAGACGCAGGGCGTTCAGCGCGTTCAGGACCTTCGCCCTGCCCACGCGGCGGCTTTCTTGCGGCAGAAGCTTGAGGACGGGCTGTCGTGCAACACCATGCGGACCTACGCCGCCGCGTTGACGAAGTTCGATGCTGCCCTGTCGCTCGCGCCCCGCAAAATGCGGATTCCAGAAGAGGCACGACTGTCCGCCGGGGTCTTGATCATGAGACAGGGCTACAACGCTTCTTCTCCTCGCCTTGACCAATTCCGCCGGGCCTACGTGAACCCTGAAGACGTGGTTGGACGGGTCGAGCAGCCACTTCACCAACTCGCGGCACGGCTTCAACTCCACGGGGGCTTCCGGGTCTCCGAAGTCATGGGGATGACCAGAAAGAGCCTTAAGGGATACGCCGTTGACCCTGTGACGGGCTGTGAAAGCGGTTTGGTAGAGGTCCAGGGCAAGGGCGGCTACGTGCGGTGGCAGTATGTGCCCAAGGCTGACTATGACGCTTTGAAGGCGCATCTAGACGCGAACGGGGGCAAGATGGGGCTCGTGTACAAGCCGTACCTGCGCGGGCTGAACAGGGCCTGCTCCGAGGTGGGCGAGACATGGAGCGGAACGCACGCGCTACGGCACAACTACGTGCAGACGTTCGCGGGGGAAGCCCATGCTCGCGGGCTTGATGACGATGCCGTTGCGCGCGAGGCGATGGAAAGGGTGGGGCACCACCGGACTTCCGAGCTTCAGACTTACACCAGACAATGAAGGCCAACCTCCGCCGCCGCCACGATTGAAACGGTCGCAGCGTTCGCCCTTCGATGGCGAAACCGGTTGACAGGAAATAACTGTGTGGTTATATCCTGCGCATGAGCAAATGGTCTGTCACTTTCTGCTGTACGCGGGCGGAGGAAGAGTTTTTGGAGCTTCCCGTGGACGTACAGGCGAGATTGACCCGGACCGTGGAGCTTTTTGAGGTGCGAGGCCCGGCGGCGCTCATGATGCCTCTGGCCCGCCCGGTTGATGGCAAGCTCTGGGAGCTTCGCGCCTCTGGCCGGGATGGCATCGCCCGGTGCCTTTACGTGTTGGACACAGGGCGAACGCTCGTCATCCTGCGAGCCTTCGCCAAGAAAGTCCAGAAGACGCCTCGGGCAGAGATTGAACTCGCCCTGAGCCGATGGAGAGAGAGCAAATGAAGCAGACAATACCCTTTTCGAAGACGCGGGAAAGCTCATGGCCGACCCGGAATTCCGCAAGGAGTATGACGCGCTCGGCGACGAGTTCGCGCTCATCTCGCAGGCCATTGCTGCGCGGGCGCGCGCCGGGAAGACGCAGGCCCAGGTTGCCGAGGCTATGGGGATTTCCCAGCCCGCCGTGGCGAAAATTGAGGCAGGTAAGGTCAAGAGCTTGGACACGCTCAAGCGCTATGCTTCTGCCGTGGGGTGCAAGGTGCGCTTGGAACTCGTATCGAGTTGAGTTCTCGCGAATATTGACCGACAAGGGGGGCAATAGGTTATTGCTTTGCCAACTTTTCTATTTTTTTCTCAATAACATCAATTTCCTTTTTCCAGTCTTCTGATTGCCCCTTGAGCTTAGTGAGTTTCTCTATTGCATCCTTGAAGTGCTTAATGGCAGCAGTATTATCGCCCAATTTTATACAGGCGTTCCCCATATCTTTTAGAAAAACAGGGGTCGCAATTCGCAAAAACTGTGCTGACTTGTCTAGTTCAAGGATTCGTTGTCCTAAAGACAGCACATGCTGATAGTTTTTTTCCCGTTTTGCCGCGCGCAGCTCATCCCGTAAGAGGATGAATTCATCGAAAAGACTGTCATTCCACAGATTGTCCATGATTTATGCCTTTATCGTTCGATGAATTCGACAAGCAAATCTCCGTACCCCCAAACAAACGCGCCCCAAAGTGTGATGGCTGCGATGACCCACGACATCACGTATTGTTTAGTTTTGAAAAGGTCGTAGAGGCACCAAGATTCCGCAAATGTTCCTCCGCGAATGGACTCTAAAAAATTGCCGACCCGGTACTGAGCAAAGGCAGAGAAAATTGACGTAACCGCGCCGCTGCGTTGAAACCAATGTGCGACCGATTCGGAACTTGGCCGCAGAGCTGAACAAAGAGAGAGAAGTTCGACGGAAACCGCTGACACGCAAAGGAACGCTATGAAGTACAACTCGACTTTCAGTTTTGTGGTGATTGTTGCCACAGCCTTTTTCACCGACTTTACCCCCATGAGCGCATGATAACGACTTCGATATCACTATTCATACTGCCAGACCTTTTGGTCAGCGTCAAATGTCATGGTTGGAAATACGGTTGGAATTTGAATTTTTGCAAACAGAAAAGGCGGCCAGGAATTACTCCTAACCGCCTTAAATGATTGATGGCGTCCCCAAGGGGATTTGAACCCCTGTTAACGGCGTGAAAGGCCGTCGTCCTGGACCAGGCTAGACGATGGGGACTTGTGAGCTGGCTGGGGGACGAGGAATCGAACCTCGATTGGCGGAGCCAGAACCCGCAGTATTGCCTTTATACGATCCCCCAGCACGTGGCGAGGAGCCCTAATACAGATTCCGGGGTCCGCTTGTCAACCCCGAAAGCCCGGCTCCGCGCGGAAAACTAAACGGCGCGCGCCAGGCGGCGGGTGCGCTTCTTCAGCTTGTTGATCTTGCGGCGCACCTTGGTGCGCTCGGCGCGGGCTTCAACAGTGCCCTTCTGCACGCGCATCTCGCGGATGGTCTTCTTCAGGGTGAAGATCTGGTCCTTGTAAGGCGAAACGCCGCCGTCGGCATCGACGATGCCGAAGACGTCCTTGACGGCCTTGACCAGCGCGTCCTTCTGCATGCCGCTGGCGCCCACGATGGCGGGGATCTTCGCCACGATCACGGCGCGCAGCTCCTTGGCGGTCATCTTGTCCAGGGTCTTGGTCAGGCCCAGGCTCTCAAAAGTGATTTCAACGACTTCCTGACTCATTTTCTTCTCCTTGACGCCCCGTGGGGCGAGTATTCGCATCCTGATCAGCTCCCAGCCCGGCCACCGGTTCGCCGTCCTGGTCAAAACGCTTCACGTAGGCCAAGTAGCAACGGCCCACAGCGGATTCCGGGTCCAGCTTGCCCGCCAGACCGCCGAGTATGGGCGGCCCCTGGACCCGCAGGGACGAAGCCTTGGGCTCCTCCCTTCGGTTCTCGCCCAAAGGAACTCTGCCGTTTAGCAGCTCGAAGCGCACCTTGTCAAAACATTCTTGCCCCAAAAATTCATTCACCCGCTGGAGCAGCTCCGGGGCGTAATAGGTCAGCTGCTGCGCGGCGATGGCGTCCTCGGTGTAGAGCACAAGGGTGCCGTCCTTATGCCCCAGCGGCCGCGCCAGCTCGGCCACCTCGGGGCCGACCACCTCCGCCCACTCCCGCCACAGGCGCACCAGCCCCAGGCCGCCCTTCTTGTCGTAGCGGGAAAGCACGCGGATGATCCAGTCGCCGCCAACGCGGCGGTGGCGCGACTCCCGTCCCGGGTGCTGCATCCTCCGGCGCGCCCTCATGGCTGGCTCCGCCAGGGGCGCGGGCCAAATCCCAGGCCGTTGGTCAGGCCGTTGGTTAGGCCGTTGGTTAGGACGTCGGTTAGGACGTCGGTTAGGCCGTCGGTTAGGACGTCGGTTAGGCCGTCGGTCAAGCCGTCAGCTAGTCCGCCGGTCAGGCGGGCGGGATTGCGTTTCGTGCGCGCGTGCTGCATCCTCACCCCCCTACCCCCAAGCGGCGGCAGACGCAAGGCTCCCAGGCCCCGGCAGCGCCCCAGGCCCGGCCAGTCCGAGCCGGGCCTGGTCGGGCCGGGCCGGTTCGGTCCAGTGTCGGCCGGGCCGGGCCAGCTTGGTCGGTGCTGGCCGGGTTGCCCCGGCATTCGCCTGTTGCCGCCCGCAAGGCGATCTGATATCCAACCTGATTCGTGATCATCTAGCGACCCCGGAGGTTTCCCCCCATGGCCAAAAAGCCCACGAACAGCCCCGAAGAACTGCGCCTGGAAGCCCTGACCACGGCGATGACGACCATCGAGCGCAAGTTCGGCAAGGGCGCCATCATGCGCATGGACGACGGCGCGGCGCTGACGGCCATTCCGGTCATCCCCACCGGCTCCATCGGCCTGGACCTGGCCCTGGGCGTTGGCGGCATCCCCAAGGGCCGCGTCACCGAAATTTACGGCCCGGAATCCTCGGGCAAGACCACGCTGACCCTGCACCTGGTGGCCGAATGCCAGAAGCGCGGCGGCACGGCGGCCTTCATCGACGCCGAGCACGCCCTCGACGTGGCCTACGCCCGCCGCCTCGGCGTCAAGACCGAGGAACTGCTCATCTCCCAGCCGGACTATGGCGAGCAGGCCCTGGAGATCGCCGACCTGCTGGTGCGCTCCGGCGCGGTGGACCTCGTGGTCATCGACTCCGTGGCCGCGCTGATCCCCCAGGCCGAACTGGAGGGCCAGATGGGCGAGACCCAGGTGGGCGGCCACGCGCGGCTCATGAGCCACGCCCTGCGCAAGCTCACCGGCACCATCCACAAGTCCCGCGCGGTGGTGGTGTTCATCAACCAGATCCGCATGAAGATCGGCATGACCGGCTACGGCAGCCCGGAAACCACCACCGGCGGCAATGCGCTGAAGTTCTACGCCTCCATCCGCATCGACATCCGCCGCATCCAGAGCCTTAAAGATAAGGAAGAGGCCTACGGCAACCGCACGCGCATCAAGGTCGTGAAGAACAAGGTCGCCCCGCCCTTCCGCGAGGCCCTGGTGGACATTTTGTACGGCACGGGCATGAGCCGCGAGGGTGAGATCATCGACCTCGGCGTGGAGAACAAGATCATCGAACAAAGCGGCTCCTGGTTCGCCTTCGGGTCAGAGCGGCTGGGCCAGGGCAAGGAGAACGTGCGCGCGCTCTTGATCGAAAACACCGAGCTGCGCCAGAAGATCGAGGACAAGCTCATCGAGCACCTGGGCATGCACCCGGTGGCCTTCATCCCCGCCGCGGCAGAGCCGGACGAGGTGGAAGAGTAGCCTGTTGCGGCAATGGCGCCCTCATTACGTAAATGGCTATTGGCACTGAATGGTGAGACGCTATGCTAAAGAATATACGCTTACATAGCTTTGGGCCTTTGGCAGACTTGAACTGGGCGAACCCATCTCCGCACATCAATGTTATCATCGGTGAAAACGCGAGTGGCAAGACTTTCCTGCTCAAGGCGTTGTATACGGCTGTGCGTGCTGTCGAAGAGTACAAGAGAGGGAACGACAACCGAAATTTTAAACAGGTTCTCGACGAGAAACTCTATTGGACCTTCCAGACAGATAAAATTGGTGACTTGGTGCGCAAGGGCCAAAAGGAACGCTTGAGTTTTTCAGCTCTAATCGACGACCAACAGGTGCACTTCGACTTCAGCGCCGCATCGGAAAAAGGCGTTGGCGGGTACTCGGAAAATCTCCACACGCGTGACGCCGTGTCGCTCTTCTTGCCTGCAAAGGAAGTCCTCTCACTTTTCCATGTCATCAAGAAGTCGCGCGGCGTGGACAAGGAATTCGGTTTCGACGACACGTACTACGACCTTGTGAAAGCCCTTGAAAAGGCGCCGACCCAAGGCAAAATCTCCAGTTCTTTTTCAAACGCGCGCAAGATACTTGAAGCATTTCTTGTCGGACGTGTGCACTACGAGAATGGCCAATGGGCTTTACGCGTGGGAAACCAGACATATCCCATTCATCAGACGGCCGAAGGGTACAAACGTATTTCCATTCTCGACAGATTAATTGTCAATCGCACACTTTCGCCGAAGTCGTTTCTGTTCTTCGATGAACCCGACGCAGTGCTGCACCCCACAGCGATTCTCGCGACCATGGAAGCTCTCGGCGCGCTGGCCTCTTCGGGCATGCAGATTTTCATGGCCACGCACTCCTATTTTGTTTTGAAGAAGCTATTCTTGATGGCGAAATCATCCAATGTGCAGATACAGGTGCTCTCTCTTGCTAATCAATCCGCCACGTTCAGCAATCTGGCCGAGGGCATGCCCGAGAACTCCATTATTGAGACCAGCGTACAGCTTTATGAAGAAGAGCTTGGGCTAGAGGATTAGAGGATGGCGGCAATTGACTGCACAGAATCCGGCCTGGTTTTCCGTTTTGAAGAGTCGGAGCTCTTTCGTCCAGAGTTGGATCCCGCCGTCGAAAAGCTGCAAGGCGTCAAGAGGTGCGATTTCATCACGTATCATAACAGCAGATACTTGCACTTTATTGAGGTGCAAAACAGCGCGCCTTCCCCCGCTGGGGACAAGGATGCACTGAAGAAGGAGCTGGATGAATGTCTTGAAAAATTTATGCACAGCCTCCTGCTCTTTCTCTCGCATTATTGCAAACGCCGGGTGTTCAGCACATTTCCCTCCGGCATGAACGCCTTGAAGCTCGCAGCGCTGCCGATCCGATTCATTCTTCTCTTGCCGGAATTCGACAAAGAGGGCTGTTCGCAGATACAAAACAAATTGCAGCTGCAGACAGTCAGGGTTCACAGAGCCTTTGGCAAAATCGAGGCTTTCGTTGTCAACAAGGAAAACGCCCACAAGAAAGGGATTCACGTGTCAGTCCCTTCCGCACATTAATATCCACAACAAGGTACCGCATGAACGCCGCAGAAATCCGCTCCCGCTTCCTCAAGTACTTTGAGCAACAGGGCCACACCATCGTGGAGAGCTCCACCCTGGTGCCGAAAGACGACCCCAGCCTGCTGTTCACCAACGCGGGCATGGTCCAGTTCAAGAAATGCTTCCTGGGCCAGGAAAAGCGCCCCTACTCCCGCGCCTGCACCTCCCAGAAGTGCCTGCGCGTGGGCGGCAAGCACAACGACCTGGAGAACGTGGGCCGCACCGCGCGCCACCACACCTTCTTCGAGATGCTCGGCAACTTCTCCTTCGGCGACTACTTCAAGGCCGACGCCATCCGGCTGGCCTGGGACTTCATCACCAAGGAGATCAAGCTCCCGAAGGAGCACCTCTACGTCAGCATCTACAAGGATGACGACGAGGCCGGGGAGCTGTGGCAGAGCGTGGCCGGAATTCCGCCGGAGCGCATCTACCGCCTGGGGGACAAGGACAACTTCTGGTCCATGGGCGACACCGGGCCCTGCGGCCCCTGCTCCGAGATCTACGTGGACCAGGGCGCGGAGATGTCCTGCGGGCCGGAGTGCGGCATCGGCAAATGCGACTGCGACCGCTTCCTGGAGATCTGGAACCTCGTGTTCATGCAGTTCGACCAGGCGGCGGACGGCACGCGCACCGCGCTCCCCCGCCCCAGCATCGACACGGGCATGGGCCTGGAGCGCATCGCCGCCGTGTCCCAGGGCAGGCACTCCAACTTCGAGACCGACATCTTCCGCCCGCTCATCAGCTTCGTGGCGGACAAGGCCAAGGTCACCTACCGCAAGGACAAGGACGTGGACACCGCGCTGCAGGTCATCGCCGACCACAGCCGCTCCATCGCCTTTCTGATCACCGACCAGATCCTGCCCTCGAATGAAGGCCGCGGCTACGTGCTCCGGCGGCTGATCCGACGGGCCTTCCGCTTCGGGCGCATCATGGGCCTGACCGAGCCCTTTTTGCACGAGACCGTGCGCCAGGTGGTGGCCCAGATGCACGACGCCTACCCCGAGCTTCTGTCCAACCAGGAGTTCATGGCCCGCGTGGTGCGCGAGGAGGAGGAGCGTTTCTCCCAGACGCTCGACAAGGGCCTGGTGATCCTGGAGGACGAGATCGCAAGGCTGAAGGAGATCGCCGAGACGCGCATCAGCGGCGAGTTCGCCTTCAAGCTGTACGACACCTTCGGCTTCCCGCTGGACATCGTCAACGACGTGGCCGAAAAGCAGGGCATCAGCGTGGACGAGCCCGGCTTCATGGCCTGCATGAAGGAGCAGAAGACCAGGGCCAAGAGCGCCTGGAAGGGCAGCGGCGAAAAGGACGTGGCCAGCATGTTCCAGGGCCTGCTGGAGACCGGGGTCAAGACCCGCTTCACCGGCAACGCCCTGCTGGAGGACGACGGCCGCATCATCGCCCTGTTGGACGCCGAGGGCGAAACAGTGGAGGAGCTGACCCAGGGCCAGGGCGGCTGGCTGGTGGCGGCGGCAACGCCCTTCTACGGCGAGTCCGGCGGGCAGGAGGGCGACCTCGGCGAGGTCTCCACCCCAACCGGCGGGGCCGACGTGCTGGAGACCGTGAAGCCCTCCCCGCAGCTCACGGTGCACAAGATCTTCGTCAACGAGGGCGACCTCAAGGCCGGGCAGACGGCCAGCCTGGCGGTGAACGCCCGGGCCCGCATGGCGAGCTCGCGCAACCACACCGTGACGCACCTTTTGCATGCGGCCCTGCGCCAGGTGCTGGGCGAGCACGTGAAGCAGTCCGGTTCGCTTGTCGGGCCGGAGCGCCTGCGCTTCGACTTCACGCACATCGCGCCCATGGCCCCGCAGGAACTGGCCCGCGTGGAGCAGATCGTCAACCGCGCCATCCTCGACGACATCCCGGTGGGCCGCGAGAGCGTGACCCCGAAAGAGGCCGTGGCCAGGGGCGCCATGGCGCTGTTCAACGAGAAGTACGGCGACACGGTGTGCCTGGTGGAGGTGCCCGGCGTGAGCATGGAGCTCTGCGGCGGCACGCATTTGACCAACACCGGCCAGGCCGGAAGCTTCGTCATCCTGTCGGAGACGGGCGTGGCCGCTGGCATTCGCCGCATTGAGGGGGCCACGGGCTGGAACGCGCTGAACTATCTACAGACCCTGCGCCTGGAAATGGCCGAGGTCCAGGCCGTGCTCAAGGCGCGGCCCGAGGAGGTCGCCAGCCGGGCCAAGGCCATCAGTGCCCAGGTCAAGACCTTGCAGAAGGACGTGGAGCGCCTGCAGACCAAGCTGGCCTCCGGCGAGGGCGGGGCGCGCATGGCCGAGGTCGAGGACATCGGCGGGGTCAAGGTGCTGGCGGTCAAGGCCGAGGCGGCCAGCATCAAGAGCCTGCGTGAGCAGATGGACGCGCTGAAAAGCAGGCTGCCCTCGGGCGTGGCCTGCATCATCGCCCCCACCGAGGACGGCAAGGTGGCCGTGCTGGTGGCCGTGAGCCGCGACCTGCACGCGAGGTTCACCGCGCCTGCGCTTATAAAAGATGTTGCGGCCCTGGTGGGCGGCAGCGGCGGGGGCCGGCCCGACATGGCCCAGGCAGGCGGCACCGACGCCACGGGCATTGACAAGGCGCTGGCCAAGCTGAAAGAGCTGGTGGCCGGGGCCTAGGGGCTGTTTCCCCCGGCTTGGGCCTGGAAAAGGACGTGGAATTCAGTTGACAGGCCCGGTCAAAAACCGTAAGAGCCCTGTTTCCAGTTTGAAGTGAAGGAGCTGCCCAAAATGAATACGTACAGCCCGGTCCCGTCGGACCTGAAGCACGAATGGTTCGTGGTCGATGCCACGGAACACATCCTTGGCCGCCTGGCCACGGCCATCGCGCACCGCCTTCGTGGCAAGCACAAGCCCGGTTTCGCCCCGCACATGGACGGGGGCGACTTCATCGTCGTGGTCAACGCCACGAAGATCAAGGTCACCGGCGACAAGTTGAACAAGAAGATGTACTACAAGCACACCCTGCATCCCGGCGGCCTGAAGTCCCGGAACCTGAAGCAGATGCTTGAGAAGAACCCCGAACTGGTGCTGATCCAGGCTGTGCGCGGCATGCTGCCGAAAAACCGCCTGGCCCGGCAGATCATCAAGAAGCTCAAGGTCTTCCCCGGACCCGAGCACACCCATGTCGCCCAGAAGCCCCAGGCTCTGGCCCTGTAACCTCCGCATCAGGAGTTGATACATGCTTGACTTCAATTACGGCACCGGCAAGCGCAAGAACGCCGTGGCGCGCACCCGCGTCACCGCTGGCACCGGCGTGATCACCGTCAATGGCCGCCCCTACGAGGAATACTTCCCGCGCAAGACCCTGCAGATGATCGTGCAGCAGGCGCTCAAGCTGACCAAGCTCGTCGACAAGTTCGACATCAAGGTCAACGTCGCTGGCGGCGGCGTGTCCGGGCAGGCCCAGGCCGTCCGCCACGGCATCTCCCGCGCGCTTTTGACCTTTGACCCCGAGCTGCGCGGCACGCTCAAGCGCGCCGGTTTTTTGACCCGCGACGCCCGCAAGAAGGAACGCAAGAAGTACGGCCAGAAGGGCGCCCGCGCTCGCTTCCAGTACTCGAAGCGCTAGGCCGAACAGCCTCACGCACGACTTGCCCATCCGGGCCGACGCCCCCAAAGGTGTCGGCCCTTTTTCAGTTTGGGCGCGGGGGGGGCCAGCGCATCGCCGGATACTGCCCACCCACTGTGCCGCCGGGCGGGACTACAGAACATTTGGCCAGGTGGAGCGGCAGAATTTCGGCGACGGCCCCGGCCCGCAGCACGCGCCCGCCCCAGGCCCAACGCCGGAACCGACCGCAAGGGCAGGCCGTCCTTGAGGCATGCTGAAGTGCTCGGGTTTATGCCGTCCGGCCCATGCCGTGAGCCAGGCGTCCCGCAGCGGCGCGGCCCAACGCCCCCCCGCAATTTAAACCGCAATCGCGGCTCGGAGGGTGGCTGGACCCCGGCGGGTGTGCTGCCGGTGCCAGCGCGCCCCGCGCCCCTTCAGCCCCTCCTTGGCCCGTTCAATTACCGCTGGCGGCCAGGGGGGCAAGTCCGGTAGGGTGGCCGCATGTCGCCCCTGCGCCCTTTTGTTCGCCCCCGCCAGACGGACCCCGGCAGCCAGGCCGGTCCTGCCCGGCCGCCCTGGCCCGACCTGGCCCCGCTGGTGCCCCTGCCGTACGGCCGCCCGGCCGGGGGCTTGTCCCAGGCCCAGGCCCGGCTCTGGAGCCTGGTGCTGCGCGCCCGGCGCGTGCCGCACCGCGTGCGCGCCCTGCCCGGCGGCTACTCGGTGCAGGTGCCGGAGCGCTTCGTCCCCCAGGCCGTGGACGAGATCACCCTGTACCACCGCGAGAACGTCAGCCCGCGCCCGCTGCCCCCGCCACTGCCGGAGGAGGAGCGCTCCCGCGCGAGCGTGGCGGCCATGCTCGCCCTGTGCGGATTCTTCGTGCTCACCCACCGGCCCTGGCCGGAGTTCGGCTCCTACCCGCAGTACTGGCACAGCGTGGGCGCGGGCGACGCCGCCCGGATGCTCGACGGCCAGTGGTGGCGCATGTTCACGGCGCTAACCCTGCACGCGGACCCGGCCCACGTGGCCAGCAACGCGGTCATCGGCGGGGCCTTTTTGATCCTGCTCTCCCGGCGCGTGGGCTCGGGCGGGGCGTGGCTTCTGGCCATCCTGGCCGGGGGGCTGGGCAATGTGCTCAACGTGCTGGTGCAGGGCCCGGCGCACCTGTCCGTGGGCTTCTCCACCTCGGTGTTCGGCGCGGCCGGGGGGCTGGCCGGGCTCAAGGCCGCAGGCGGCGAGGACGACTCAGGCCAGGGCCAAGGCCAAGGCCAGGGCCACGGCACAGCCCGCAGCTGGCTCTTGCCCGTGGCCGCCGCCCTGGCCCTGCTGGCCAGCCTGGGCACCGCCGGAGAGAACACGGACATCGGCGCGCACTTCTTCGGCCTGCTGGCCGGGGGCGTGCTGGGGCTGGCCGCTGGCCGCCTGGCCGCGCGCCACGGCGACCTGGACATTGACCGGGACGGCCGCCTCAACGAGCTGTTCGGGGTGCTGGCCGCGCTGCTGCTGGTGGCGGCCTGGGCCTGGGGCTGGGAATCCGGCTGGCCGGGCTGAATGGGCCGGGCTGATCGGCCTGAACAGGGTGGGCTGGGCTGGCCGGGGTGCCGGTCGCGCTAGGCTTCGGGCGGCTGGCCGCCCTCAGAGGTGACGCAGCGGACGAAGAACTCGCAGCTCAGGTCCTGCCACCACACGAACCCGTGCTCCACGTCGGCGTACCAGGCTGCGGTGTAGGACTTGCGGTCCGCGCTCCAGATGCGCCGCTGCGCCGGGCCAAAGGCCGGGGGCAGGCAGAGCTGGCGCAGGTCCGGCTCGGGCAAAAGCAGCGTGGCCAGCTCAGTGACGGTCGGCAGCCGCCAGCCGCCCAGGCCAAGGTGTTTCTCCGCCGCCAACCGCGCGGCCCGCTCCAGCGCGGCGGCAAAGGTCATCCCGTAGGCGCTGCCACCGCGCTCCCAGACAAGCCCGCTGTGCAGGTCGCGCACCAGTTCGCCCTCGCCCCCGGCCCCGGGAGAGCCTTCCGGCCTGTTGGCGGCAAAGCCCTCCAGATCCCTGGCAGCAGATCCCTGCGGCCCGCTGGCGGCGCACCCCGCCTTCTCGATGACGGCGAACCGCTCCGCATCGCAGGCCACGGGCCGCCACAGCTCGTCCAGGCCAAAGGCCGCGCGCGCGCCCTGCACGGACTGGCGCACCGGAGTGGCGCGCGGCGCGGGCAGCGGCCTGCGGCCTGCGCAGGGCGGCGGCGTTTCATCCGGCAGGGCGCAGACGTTCTCGCGCAGCTTCGCCCAGTGGACGCTAAGCGCGTCGACCTCGGCCAGCAGGGCCCGGGCCGAAACGGGCCGCTGCCTGCGGTCCGCGTGGCAGGCGCTGGCGAAAAAGGCGTCGAAGCGCTGGTCCAGCCCGGCGCGCAGGCTGCTGGCCGCGAGTCCCTCCTGGGGCAGGCGGCCGGTGAGGCAGCGGAACAGCGTGACCGCTGCGGAATACACGTCGGCGCGCTCGTCTGCGGCCTCGGGGTCGGCCTCCTGCTCGGGCGCGGCATAGTAGGGCGAGCCCACCACAGCGCCCCTGGGCCGGGCCGGGCCTTGTTCGCCGCGCAGGCGCGAGAGGCCGAAGTCGATGAGCTTGACCTCATCCACCCAAAAAACCGGGCCAGGGCCGGGCGGGCAGGCGTCGGGCGGGCGCTCGGCCAGCATCAGGTTGAAGGGCTTGACGTCGCGGTGCAGGATGCCCGCGTGGTGCAGCCGGGCCAGGGCCGAGGCCAGCTGCCGCGCGCAGGACAAGGCCTGGTCCACGCCCAGGCGGCGGGTGGGCTCCTCCACGCGGTAGCCCTCGCCCAACAGCGCGCCCAGGTTGTTGCAGTAGTACTCCATGACGAAGAACGGCAGGCCGGGGCCAGCGCTCCCGTCAGCAGCCGGGGCCTCGTCCACGTCCAGCACCTGGGCGATGTTCGGGTGGCGGATGCCGGCCATGAGCGCGGCCTCGCGGAAAAAGTCCCGGCGCAGCAGGGCCGGGTCGGCGGTGGCGGCCAGCTCCTCGGCGGGGCGCAGCGCCTTCACGGCCACCACGCGGCCCGTGCGCGGCATGGCCGCCTTGTAGACCACGCCCATGCCGCCCCGGCCCAGCAGCCCCAGGATGGCGTAGCGGCCGATGGTCCTCAAGACGCGTCCCGGTCTTCGGGTTTGGCCTCGCACCGGACCTCGGAAAGGACCCCTGGCAGCGTCAGGAGCAGGGTGGTGCCGTGCCCGGCGGAGGACTCGAAGGCGATGCCGCCGCCCTGGGCCTGCATGGCCAACCGGGCGATGTGCGTGCCCAGTCCCGTGCCCGCCGCCTTGCCGCTGGTGGCGTAGCGCTCGAAAAAGCGGGGCCGCACATCCTCCGGCACCTCGCCCAGGTTGTGCATGGACAGCCGGACAACCGCATCCCGCCCCTGGCCGGAGCTGATGCTGACGGTGACGGTGGAGCCCTTGGGCGCGGCCTCCATGGCGTTCTTCAGCAGGTTGGACAAGGCGTGCTCCAGCAGATGCTCGTCGGCCTGGGCCAGGCAGGAGCTGCCGTCGTGCATGGCCGCGCCGTCCAGCAGCAGGCGCACCGCCATGTTCTTGCGCCCGGCCAGGGTCGCGTGCCACATGCGCACGCGCTCCAGCACCGCCGCCAGCTCCACCGGGCGCAGGTCCGGGACGTAGCAGCCCTCCTCCAACCGGCGCAGGGCCAGGGATTCATCGGTCATGCGCAAAAGCCGCCAGCTCGTGTCCGCGATCAGGCCGCCCATGTTGCGCACGGTCTCGGGCAGGGTCTCGTCCTCGCCGAGCATCCGGCCCAGGCCCAGTATCCCGGACAGGGGCGAGCGCAGCTCGTGTTGCAGGATGCGCTCCACGTCCTGGCGCAGGTTCTCCATCTGCACCTGGGAGCTGATGTCGCGCAGGGTGCCGTTGAGGCGCGAGGCCTCCTCGCCCTTGGCTGGCCGCACGCCGAGGAGCAGCCAGACCTGGGTCCTGTCCAGCCGCAGGGCGGCCAGCTCGCGCTGGATGACCTCTCCGCCCTGCAGGGCCGGGCCCAGAACCTCCAGGTACTCCTGCACGCCGCCTGGAAAATGCCGGATGAAGGACTGGCCGAGGGCGCTGGCCCCTTCGCCGTAGCCCAGGGTCTGGGCAAAGGCCGGGTTGGCCGCCAGGATGAGCCCGCCCCGGTCCATCTGGAACAGGCCCTCGCCGGAGTTCTCGACAATGCCCCGGTACTGGGCCTCGGCCTCGCGCAGTCGGCGCGAGAGCAGCGCATAGGGGTTGGACACGCCGGTGACGAACACCGCCCGCTGCAGGCAGAGCGCGGAGTACAACAGCAGCACGTGCCCCAGGAAATTGGACAGGGCATGCACGTCCGCATAAACCGAGAAGGCTGCCCCGGCCAGGGCGCTCAGGGTGATGGAGCAGAGCAGCAGGGGCATGATCTGCGGGGCGAAGTGCTCCCTGCGCCTGTGGAAGAGCAGCCCGGAGGCGGCCAGCAGGAGCATGGCCGCGATCTCCGCCCAGATCTTGAAGGCGGTGAGCCCCTGCCCCTCCACGTAGCAGACCGGAAAATGGCCCGTGAACACGGCCCAGAGCAGAGCCGTGGTCAGCGCGGCATACGCGACCGTGGCAAGGAGCAGGTCCACCCGGCGCTCCAGCAGCAGCGGGGCCAGCAGAAAGGTGCCCGCGCTCATCAGCCGCAGCGCGATCCAGAGCTGGGTGGCCAGGTTTGCGCCGTAGCCCGGGAACACGCCCATGCCCTTGTAGGCCAGGGTGTGCAGCAGGTTCACCAGGGCGATGAACAAAAACCCCACGCCCAGCAGGCGCAGGGCGGCGTTCTCCATGTGCTCGCGGGCGTGGATGGCGAGAAAGAAGACGCTCGTGGCCACCACCAGGCTCACGGTCTCCACAAGGCCGTGGAAGAGCAGGTAGTCGAACCTGGACACGACGAACAGCGCCACGGCCAAAAGGACCATCCAGGCCACCGTGATCAGCCGTTCCTCGGCGCGAAAGGTCTTCAGCATTGTGCGTCCGCCATCCCCGGTACGTAGCACAAGGCTTCCGCCCAATGCAAGAATCGCCTCCCGGATCGCCGCCAGTGGCGCAGGCTGCCGAACCCTTTACGGACCCCGTCGGCGGCGTGTAGGATTGTGCGACGCCTGCCCCCTGCTTTTCCCCCCGTGCTGCACGTCAACCAGGAGGACCCAATGGACGCCCTCGACTGCCTCATGACCCGCCGCTCCATCCGCACATTCACTGCGCAGTTGGTGGACCCGGAGCTGGTCCGGGCCGCGCTGGCCGCCGCCATGGCCGCACCCAGCGCAGGCAATGCCCAGCCCTGGCATTTCGTGCTCCTGACCGACCGCGCGCTGCTTGACCGCGTGCCGGATTTCCACCCCTATGCGGCCATGGCCCGGCAGGCCCGGGCCGCTGTCCTGGTCTGCGCCGAGCCGGCCCTGGAGAAGTACCCCGGCTACTGGCCCCTGGACTGCGCCGCAGCGACCCAGAACCTGCTTTTGGCCCTGCACGCCCAGGGCCTGGGCGCGGTGTGGACCGGCGTGTACCCCGACGCCGCGCGCGTGGAGGGCTTCCGCAAACTGCTCGGCATCCCCGGGAGCGTGGTCCCGCACAGCTTTGTGCCCCTTGGCCACCCGGACATGCCCTCGGGCCGGGTGGACCGCTACCGGCCGGAGCGCGTGCACGCTGAAGTCTGGTGACCGGACCGTGTCGCCGGACCGTGTCGCCGGACCGTGTCGCCGGACCGTGTCGCCGGACCGTGTCGCCGGACCGTGTCGCCGGACCGTGTCGCCGGACCGTGTCGCCGGACCGTGTCGCCGGACGAAAAAAGGCCGCCCCCCGGTGAAGGGAGCGGCCTTGCGTTGTGCGTGTGTTCAGGCGGCTAGAAAGCGGTGTCGAGCTCGTAGACCAGGGTCCGCTCCAGGGCCGAGCGGCAGGTCTCCAGCGGGCAGTTGGGCGCGGCCGCGCAGTCGCCCGTGGCGCGGCGGCCCACAAAGACCTCGCGCTGGGGGCCCGTTCCCGCCGGGGTCAGGGTCACCAGCACCCGGCCCTGGCAAAAGGCCGGTTCCTGTGCGCCCATGGGCGTCAGGCCGCGGGAGGGGTCGCTGGGGCGGTCGGTGACGCCGTCGGTGCGGCGGCGGGTGTTGGCATCGCGGTTCTCCTGGTCCAGAACGTCCTTGGTCGGGTGGGCCACGCCCATGTTCTGGTCGGGCAGCCAGTAGTGGATCTCCTCGCTGTAGCCCGCTCCCACGGCGGCCGCAGGCAGACGCAGCTCCTCGGCCATGAAGCCGAGGCTGGCCTTGCGCGTGTCGGCGCAGAGCAGGTGGGCCTCCACGGCGTAGCGCGCCGGGCCCGAGGTCTTCAGCGTATAGCCCTTGTCCGCCAGGGAGCGCTGCACAAAGCGGCGCAGAGAGGCGTCGTCTGACCCGACAGGCCCGGCCAGTTGGGCGCGGCCCTCGGCGTCCAGCTGATAGGTCTTGAGGGTCAGGGTATACTCGCCCGGAGAGCGGCTGAACTCGCCCAAGCCGCGCACCAGGAGATTGGGATCGCGCTGGGCGCAGCCGCCCAGAACCGCCAGCGCAACCAGCGCCGCCAGGAGTACCTTCCGCTGCATGTATCGCTCCTTGCCGTTTGGTCTCCCACGACGGGAACACCGCGCAGGCAAGATAGCGCATCGACCGCCACGGGGCAAGCCCCATGAGGCCATGCGTCGGCCATCTTGCCAGCGGCCCCTGCGGAGGGTACAGCACCCCGCACGAGGCGTGCATGACATGATGAGAAGACGCATGGACATCTTTTCCGTGCGCTCGGGTGGCCCGCTGGAGCACCTGCTGCGCCTGGCGGGACTCCTGGTTGTTGTGGGGCTGGTGGTGCTGGGCTTCTGGAAAAACAGCGAGCGCAACAGCGAGCGCATAAACGCCCGCTACGGCCTGTCCGACGAGACCAAGAGCCTGTCCACGGTCGAGCAGGAGCAGGTCCAGGCCTTCATCGCGGCCCTGCGCAAAAAGTACGGCATCGAGGCCAGGGTGCAGGTGCGCCAGGGCCCGGTCACGCCGCCCGCCCAGGACGGCAAGACCCTGTTCCTGGGCCTGGACCTGGAGGCCAAGACCGCCGTGGTCCTGCTGCCGCCGCTCATGGAGCGCGCCCTGGGCGCGGACTTTGCCCGGCGGCTGGAGCGCGAGCACTTCCCCTTCTACTTCCAGCCGGGCAAGAACTGGCGCAAGGGCCTAATCCTGGCCCTGGACCTGATCCAGTCCCGGCTGGCGGCCCTGGGCACGGAGCAGACGACAAGACAGGCCGAGACGATGCAGGCCGAGACGAAGCAGACCGAAACACCCCACGCAAACGCAACGCAAAAGGACCGCCCGTGAGCGAACTGCCCCCCGTGACCCTGTATACCGACGGCTCCTGCCTGGGCAATCCCGGCCCGGGCGGGTACGCCGCCATCCTCGTCTGCGGCGGGCACCGCCTGGAGCTGGCCCAGGGCTTTTCCGGCACCACCAACAACCGCATGGAGATCATGGCCGTGGTCAAGGGCCTGGAGGCCCTGACCCAGCAGAGCGCCGTGGAGATCTACACGGACTCGCAGTACGTCATGAAGGCCTTCACCGACCGCTGGCTGGCGGGCTGGCAGAAGAACGGCTGGAAGACGGCGGCCAAGCAGCCCGTCAAGAACCAGGACCTGTGGAGGCGGCTGGTGCCGCTCATCAATGCCCACAAGGTGACCTGGCGCTGGGTGCGCGGCCACAGCGGCCACACCGAGAACGAGCGCTGCGACGTGCTGGCGCGCACCGCCGCCTCGGGCCGGAACCTGCCGCCGGACGTGCAGGGCTAGGGCCTGCCGACACGGGGCCAAGGCCGACGCGGGCCGACCGGAATTTCCAGCTGGTGCGTCCAAACGGGCTTCAATACCGCCCCCCGCGTACGCCTGCCAGCCTGCTCCAGAGGCGGCGCTGCCGCTCATCAATGCCCACAAGGTGACCTGGCGCTGGGTGCGCGGCCACAGCGGCCACACCGGGAACGAGCCCTGCGACGTGCTGGCGCGCACCGCCGCCTCGGGCCGGAACCTGCAAAGGGACGAGGGCGCGGCCTAGCCCGCCTGGGGCAAACACTCTAGCCCCATCAGCCGACGCAGGTTGTGGGCCAAAGCGACGGAAGGAACAATGAACGACGCAGACAAAACGATGCCGGAAGGCGACCGGGTCTGTCCGGCAGGGCGTGCCTGGCTGCTCTCCACCTCCTTGCGCAAGATGCTGGGCCAGAACCCCGAAACCATCCTCAAAGGCATGGTCCGTGAAGGTGATACCGTCGTGGACATCGGCTGCGGCCCAGGCTTCTTCACCCTGCCCCTGGCGCGCATGGTCGGCGAGAAAGGCAGCGTCATCGCCTTGGACCTCCAGGAAGCGATGCTTGAGAAGATGCAGCTGCGCGCTGAACAGTCAGGCCTGCTGCCGCGCATCCGGCCCCAGCTGTGCACGGCAGGGTCCATCGGATGCGCAGGTCCTGCGGACTTCGCCCTGGCTTTCTACATGGTGCACGAGGTGCCTGACGCAGCGCGGTTCATGGACGAAACGCGCTGCATGCTCAAGGAGCGGGGACGGTTGCTGCTGGTGGAGCCGAAATTCCACGTCCACGCCGCGAAGTTTTGGAAAACCGTGGAGATCACCTGGAAGGCCGGATTCACTCTGCTCTCCGAGCCGAGGATCGCGTTCAGCCGGGCGGTGCTCTTCGAACGCGTCTGACCACGCCCGGCCTGCTGCCGCTTCCCCCAATGCTCACGGTAGCGGTGGTCCGCAACGGAAGGGCTTACGGGCGGGCGCTCTCACTCCCCCACGCCCGCGCCCCACTCCCAGGTCTTTTTGCGCAGGAGCTTAAACGAACGCCGACCGTGGACCATCTGGGCCAGGGCCGCAGGCGCGCTTTGGACAAACCCCTGCACGGGCCCGGCCCCGAAATGCCGCATGGCCCGGAACAGCAGCCAGCGCAGGCGGTTGGACCAGACCAGCTCCGGCCGCACCGTGCGCGCCAGCAGCCGCTCGTACTCGGCTGCGGCTGCGGCCTCGCCGTTCTTGAGCCCGCAGAGCACGCCCGAGGCCGCATGCGCGCCCGTGGCCAGGGCGTAGAAAATGCCCTCGCCAAAGAGCGGCTCCACAAAGCCCCCGGCGTCCCCGGCCAGCAGCAGCCGCCCGCTGGCGGGCCGGGCCAGGGCGTTCCCATATGGCAGCGGGTGCCCGTGCAGGGCCACGGACTCGGGCCGGTGCACGCCCAGCAGGCGCAGAAAATCCAGGAAGATGGCCCCGAAGTCGCGCCCATCACGACCAGAACGCCGAAGACCGCAGATGCCCACCTTGGGCCCGCGCGGACCGGGGAAGACCCAGCCGTAGCCCGCGCCCGGCACATGCGGCGCGCCCACGTGCAGCTCCGGCACCAGCACCTGGCGCGGGAAGCAGCCCGGCCCGCCGCCCACGGGCAGCTCCACCTCGATGGCTGCGGCCAGATCGCGCCGCCAGGCTGCGCGGTCATAGCCGCCCGAGGGGCCACCCGCTGGGCCAGCGCCCAGCGCCCGGCGGGTCACGGAATTGGCTCCGTCCGCGCCGATGACGAAGCGGCCGGACAGCTCCGCCCCACTGCGCAGGCGCACCACTCCCAGGGCCGCGTCGCAGGACTCCACCGCCTGCCCCGGCAGATAATCGGCCCCGCGCGCCACGGCGATGCTGGCCAAAAGCGCGTCAAAGGCCGGGCGGTCCACGAAGCAAAAGGGCTCGTCCGCAGCCCCGGCCAGCAGACGGCGCCCGTGGTGCAGAAAAACGTACTGCGGGGTCTGGTGGAACAATCCGCCGCGCTGCTCCAGGTCGGCCAGGGTCAGGCCGAAGATGCGCGCCAGGGCCTCCACGCTCTTGGCCGTCAAGAGGCCCCCGCACAGCTTCGGGCGCGGGTGCGTTGCCCGGTCCAGAAGCGCCACGCGCAGCCCCTGCCCGGCCAGCACCGCCGCCGCCGCCGCGCCCGCCGGTCCGGCCCCGGCCACCACCACGTCATAGCTCTTGACCACAGCCCCTCCGCAATACTACTTGACCTCGGCCCGTGTACCGCGCTCCCGCCCTGCGGGCAAGGCTCTGTTGCGAAAGATCGCCACAGAATAGCGCCACGGAATACCGCCGACGGACAACGCCACAGGTCAACGCCACAGGATAACGCCACAGGTCAACGCCAACCGTCAACGCCAACCGTCAACGCCGACGCTCAACGCCGAAGAATATCGCCGAAGGATTTCGCCGAAGAACCCGCGCCCCAAGAACCCGCCACGAGGAACCATGCCCCAAGCCATGCCCCAAGCCATGCCCCAAGCCGCCCCCCGCCCCTTTGAAGCCGTGCTCTTTGATTTCGACGGCACCCTGGCCAGCCTGCACATCGACTTCGCGCGGCTGCGCCGGGCGCTCACCGCCCTGGCCGAGCCCTTTCTGGGCGAGGAGCCGGAGCCGTCAGACCTGCCTGTGCTGGAATGGCTGGACGAACTGGCCGCGGAGATACGCGAGTTCGACCACCCCCTGGGCCAGGAGTTCCACTGCCGGGGGCGGCTGGTCATCCAGGCCACGGAGCTCGACGCCGCGCGCGAGGCCCAGCTCTTCCCCTTCACCCGGCCCATGCTGGCCGCCCTGCGCGCCGACGGGGTCAAGACCGGCGTCATCACGCGCAACTCCACCGCAGCGGTGAAGGTGGTCTTCCCGGACGTCACGGCCTGCTGCGATGTCTTCATGGCCCGGGAGGACGCGCCCAGGGTCAAGCCCGACCCGGCCCACGCCCTGGCCGTGCTTTCGCTCCTGGGCGTGGCGCCGCAGCGCGCCCTGCTCGTGGGCGACCACCCGCTCGACATCCGGGCCGCGCGCGCCGCCGGGCTGGCCGCCGCCGCCGTGGCCAGCGGCAGCGCAACGCTTGAGGCCCTGGCCGCTGCCAAGCCGGACTTTTTGGCTGCGGACTGCCAGGAGCTCCTGGCCGCCCTGCGCACGCAATTGTTATTGCCCTCCGCCTGAGTGCGGCTTAGTATTCCGCAAAACAGGCGGATGCCCCAATGCGCCAAAACATCAAGCGAAAAGACCTGAAACCCGGCATGTACGTGGTCAGCCACGGGCTGGGCACCTTTGGCAACCCCCTGGTCCTGGTCGACAAGCCCATCCTCACGCCCGCGCACATCGACCAGTACATCCCCCCTGAGGTTGACGAGGTCCTGGTGGACACCAGCATCGAGGTCACCCCGCTGACCCCGGAGCAGTTGGCCGAGGAGCTGTTGCCCCATCCGCCCGCCAGCACCACCCTGGCCGAAGAACTGCCCATCGCCAATAAGCCCTACTCCGACGCCTTGATCCACGTGAAGAGCTTCATCGACGATGTGCGCAAGGGCACGGACATCGACTGCAACAAGGCCTCGCCCCTGGTGCAGAGCTTCATCGACAGCGTGTTCCGCAACGAAACCGCCGCCGTGACCCTGTTCAAGCTGCGCGGGTTCGACGAATACACCTACACCCACTCCATCAACGTGAGCATCCTGGCCGTTTTGCTGGGCAAGCACCTGGGCCTGGACAAGCCCACCCTGCTCAAGCTGGGCATGGCGGGCATGTATCACGACGTGGGCAAGGCCCGGATCGACGAGGGCATCTTGAACAAGCCCGGCAAGCTCACCGAAAGCGAGTTCCAGTCCATGAAGGCCCACCCGCTGGAGGGCTACAAGATCCTGAAGAACCAGCCGGACCTGGACCCGGAGATTTTGCGCGCCGTGGCCGAGCACCACGAGCGCCACGACGGCACCGGCTATCCGCGCGGGCTCAAGGGCGAGGGCATCGCCCGGTTCTCGCGCATCATCGCCGTGGTCGACGTGTACGACGCGCTGACCAGCAGGCGCGTGTACAAGGAGGCCATGGCCCCGGGCAAGGCCCTGGGCATGATGTACCAGCTGCGCGACAAGGATTATCCGCCCAACGCCATCGAGCACTTCATCCGCTGCGTGGGCGTGTATCCGGTGGGCAGCTTCGTGCGCCTGTCCGGCGGGGAGTTCGGCATCGTGGCCAGCGCCAACGCCAAGCGCCCCACCAAGCCGCAGATCAAGGTCATCCTGGATGTCCGGATGCGCCCGCAGTTCCAGCGCCTGCTCGACCTGGCGGCCCTGGAGGGCACGGACGAGGCCCAGGACATCGACGCGGTCCTCAATCCCGCCGACTTCAAGATCGACCTGGAACGCTACTTCAACGTCTAAGGCTTGTGCCCTTCTTTCCCAACTGGCGCACGGCGGCAGCGCGCCAGCCCCTCTCCCGCACCTTTCCCCCTCCCAATCCACCATGATTTTAAAAGTATTGCATGGGACCCTCGCACGGGCTATAAATCTTCACAAAAGGCAGCCCCGGATGCACCAGAAAATCAAACGGAGCAAACTGAGACCTGGCATGTTTGTTGTCAGTTATGGCCTGGGCACCTTTGCCAGCCCCCTTGTCCGTGTGGGCGCTCACGTCGTCACCGAATCCCAGATCCACTCCCTTGTGCCGCCCGATGTCGAGGACGTGCTCATCGACGCGTGCGCAGCCATTCCCCTGCCGGACGTGGCCACGCCCGTGGGCGGCCCCGTCACCATCACCATGGGCGAGGAGCTGCCTGCGGCCAGGCGGCTCCACTCCGAGGCCATGGACTATGTGCGGCACTTTGTGGACGACGTGCGGCGCGGCACCCAGGTGGACCTGAGCGCTGCCTCACCCCTGGTGCAGAACTTCATCGACAGCGTGTTCCGCAACGAGACCGCCGCCGTGACCCTGTTCAAGCTGCGCGGCTTCGACGAATACACCTACACCCACTCCATCAACGTCAGCATCCTGTCAGTTTTGCTGGGCAAACACCAGGGCCTGGACAAAACCACCCTGCTCAATCTGGGCCTGGCCGGGCTGCTGCATGACGTAGGCAAGGCCAAAATCGACGGGGATATTTTGAACAAGCCCGGCAAACTCACCGAGAGCGAGTTCCAGGCAATGAAGGCCCATCCGCTGGAGGGCTTCAATATATTGAAGGACCAGGTCGGCCTGGATCCGGAGATCTTGCGCGCCGTGGTCGAACACCACGAGCGCTACGACGGCTCCGGCTATCCGCAGGGGCTCAAGTGGACCGCCATCGACAGGTTTTCGCGCATCGTCTCCGTGGTCGACGTGTACGACGCGCTCACCAGCAGGCGCGTGTACAAGAACGCCATGGCCCCGGCCAAGGCCCTGAGCCTGATGTTCCAGATGCGCAGCCTCCAATTCCCGGCGGACGACATCGACAACTTCATCCGCTGCATCGGGGTGTTTCCGGTGGGCAGCTTCGTGCGCCTGTCCGGCGGGGAGTACGGCATCGTGGCCAGCGCCAATCCCGTGCGGCCCACCAAGCCCGAGGTCAAGGTCATCATGGACAGCTCCATGTGCCCCAGGCGGCCCTGCATCCTGAACCTGGCGGCGCTGGAAGGCACGCCCGAGGCCCAGGACATCGCCGAGGCGCTGAGCCCGGTCGAGCACAGGCTCAACCTGGAGCGCTACCTCGACGCCTGAGGGCCCGCACCGGCCCGCGCCATCAGGCCCGACCCTTTCCCCTTGCCCGCGCGGGCGCTTCGTGCTAGCCGCAGGCACCATGTTTGATTCACTCCACGAACAAATCATCCGCGTCACCATCCTGGCCGTGCCCCTGCTGCTGGGCCTGACCTGCCACGAGCTGGCCCATGGCCTGGTGGCCCTGTCCCTGGGCGACCCCACGGCCAAGCTGGCCGGGCGGCTGACCATGAACCCGCTCAAGCACCTGGACCCCATGGGCGCCATCGCCTTCATCCTGGCCAACATCGGCTGGGCCAAGCCCGTGCCCGTGAACCCCGCGTACTTCAAGCGCCCCATGCGCGACATGATGCTGGTCTCCCTGGCCGGGCCAGGGGCCAACTTCCTGCTGGCCCTGCTTTCCGCCGGGCTGTACCACCTGATGCCGCCGCTGGCCCAAAGCCATCCCGAGGCCCTGTACCTGCTGCGCCCCCTGGCCTACATCTGCCAGGCCGGGGTGGTGGTCAACCTCATGCTGGCCGTGTTCAACCTGCTGCCCATCCCGCCGCTGGACGGCAGCAACATCCTGGCCTGGTTTTTGCCAAAGCCCTTGGCCTACAAATTTCTCGCCCTGGGCCGCTTCGGCTTCATGCTGCTCCTCGGCCTGCTCATCGTCTCGCAGCTGCTGGGCATCAGCCTCCTGGGCTCGCTCATCTTCCCGCCGGTGGGCTACCTCTCCGGGCTGCTCGGCGTGCCTTTATAACCCTCCAACAAAACACACGGACATGACCACCCAAAACGAACGCATCGTCTCCGGCATGCGGCCCACCGGGCCGCTCCACCTGGGCCACCACTTCGGCGTGCTGGCCAATTGGCTGAAGCTCCAGGAGCAGCACGAATGCTTCTTCTTCGTGGCCGACTGGCACGCGCTCACCACCGAGTACGCCGACCCCAAGCGCATCAAGGGCTTTGTGCCCGGATTGGTGCTGGACTGGGTCGCCGCAGGCCTGGACCCGAAAAAATGCGTCATCTTCCAGCAGTCCCAGGTCAAGGAGCACGCGGAACTGCACCTGCTTTTGTCCATGATGACCCCCGTGGGCTGGCTGGAGCGCTGCCCCACCTACAAGGAGGTGGCCCAGGAGCTCTCCGGCCAGAAGGACCTGGCCACATACGGCTTCCTCGGCTACCCGGTGCTCATGTGCTCGGACATCATCTTGTACAAGGCCTCGGCCGTGCCCGTGGGCCAGGACCAGCTGCCGCACCTGGAGCTGACGCGCGAGATCGCCCGGCGCTTCAACTTCCTGCACTGCCCCGAAAACGCGCCCTTTTTCCCGGAGCCCAAGGCCATGCTGACCGAGGAGGCCAAGCTCCCCGGACTCGACGGCCGCAAGATGAGCAAGAGCTACGGCAACTCCATCTCCCTCGGCGAGCCGCTTTCCGAGATCGCGCCGAAAGTCAAAACCATGCTCACGGACAAGAACCGCCTGCGCCGCGCCGACCCCGGCGACCCGGACGTCTGCAACCTCTTCCCCTACCACAAGCTCATGACCTCCCCTGAGCTCTGCGCCGAGATCCGCGAGGGCTGCACCAAGGCCAGCCTCGGCTGCGTGGACTGCAAGAAGCTGCTCATGGAGTCCCTCACGCGCTTCCTTGAGCCCGTGCACGAGCGCCGCAACGCGCTTCTGGGCGACCCGGAGCGGCTGTGGGCCATCTTGGCCGAGGGCAACGACCGGGCCCGCGCCGTGGCGTCCAAAAACATCGCGGACATCCGCCAGGCCCTGAACCTCGACTTCTAGCCTCACAATACTCAGGGCCGGAGCCGGACGCCGCAGCACGGCAGCCGCTTCCGGCCCTTTTTCGTTCCGGCGAGCCAACGTTCTTCAGTTCTGACCAGGAGGAGCCAACATGAACGAGCATGTCCGCATCTCAAGGCGCGCCAGGGAGATCACCCCGTTCCTGGTCATGGACATCCTGGAGGCCGCGCACCGGCTGGAGGCCCAGGGCCATGAGGTCATCCACCTGGAGATCGGCGAGCCGGACTTCGACACGCCCGAGTGCATCAAGGAGGCGGCCAAAAAGGCGCTCATCGACGGCCAGACCCACTACACCCACAGCCTGGGCCTGCCCCCCCTGCGCGAGGCCATCGCCGAGGATTACCTGACGCGTTACGGCGTCACCGTGCACCCGGACCAGATCATCGTGACCCAGGGCACGAGCCCGGCCATGCTCCTGCTCTTCACCAGCATCCTGGAGACCGGGGACCAGGTCATCCTGTCCGACCCGGCCTATGCCTGCTACGACAACTTCATCCGCTTCGCCGGGGCCCAGCCCGTGCGCGTGGCCGTGAGCGAGGACGACAGCTTCCAGTACCGGCCCGAGGCCATTGAAGCGGCAATGGGCGCGGCGCCGACGGACAAAACCAGGGCCATCCTGCTCAACTCCCCGGCCAATCCCACGGGCACCCTGCTCGGGCCCGACCGCATGCAGGCCGTGGCCGACATCGCCGCCCGCAGCGGGGCCTGCATCATCTCCGACGAAATCTACCACGGCCTGGTCTACGAGGGCAAAGAGCACAGCGCGCTGGAGTTCACGGACCAGGCCTTTGTGCTCAACGGCTTCTCCAAGCTCTACGCCATGACCGGCTGGCGGCTGGGCTACCTCATCGCCCCGCCGCAGTTCATCCGGCCCATGCAGAAGCTGTGTCAGAACTTCTTCATCAGCGCGAACTCCGTGGCCCAGCATGCGGGCATCGCCGCGCTGAAGCAGGCCGCCCCGGACGTGGCGCGCATGAAGGCCACCTACGACGAGCGGCGCAGGTTCCTGTTGCCGGGGCTGAAGGCGCTGGGCCTGACCGTGGCCCACGACCCCACGGGCGCGTTCTACGTTTTGGCCAATGCCCGGCACTGGGCCGAGCGCTTCGGCGGCAGCTCGCTTAAGCTGGCCTTCGACATCCTGGACAAGGCCCACGTGGGCGTGACCCCGGGCATCGACTTCGGGCCCAATGCCGAGGGCTTTCTGCGCTTCTCCTACGCCAATTCGCTGGAGAACATCGCCGCCGCCCTGGACCGGCTGGCGGCCTACGCCCAGGGCCTGGAGTAGCGGCACAGGCCAATACCGGCGGTGCCAGCGCTGATAGTTGCCGCCTGGGCTTGCATCCCCTGGATGATGTGCTACATTGCCCACATATGTTCCTTCATGGTCCAGAGGTGGTGGACCGGCTTTCGCCTTCGCAGGCTCGGGCAAGCGTTTCGGCCTGCGCATGGCCTGTAGGCGCAGCAGGCGGGCGCGCTTTCCGGTTGCCCGGCCCTGAGCGAAACCTCGGGGCCGAAACGTTGTGGACGAAACGCCGGGCCGGACAGGCGGCGGGAAGCGTAGTGGGAGGGCGCCCGGACAGGGCCGCACCACTTCGCCCCGGACCAGGCCGCGCGCCAAACGGCGGCCCCTGTGGCCGGAAACGAACCGGCCTGCGTGCGCTCCCGTGCGCTGCCGGGCAGGGCCCCGCGCAGTCGGGCCGGGAAGGCGCGCAGGAAAACATGGGCGGCAAGGCCGAGATTCAGATGAACAGCCCCCAATTTCTTCGGAGCACTGTGGTGTCCATACGCCTGTTCGACTTTCTCACCGGGCTCTCCGGCGCGCTGGATCTCATCAGCCCCGAGGTGGTGGGCCACCACAAGCGCGTGGCCTTTGCCGCCATGCGCCTGGCAAGGGCGCTGAACCTGCCCCGGGCCGAACGCACCGACCTTTACGTGGCCGGGCTGCTGCACGATGTGGGCGGCTTCTCCATCCAGAGCAGGCTGGCGGCCCTGCAGTTCGAGGCCGACGGCGCGCGCCACGCCGAGCGCGGCTACCGCCTGCTGCGCAAGAACCCCCTGCTGGAGGGGGTGGCCGACATCGTGCGCCACCACCACACGCCCTTCGTCCGCCTGGGCGCGCTGCCCAAGGACCTGGACGGCCCGCCGCGCAAGCTCTACCTGGCCGGCGTGCTCTGTCTGGCCGACAGGCTGGACGTGCTTGCTCTTCCTCCGCTGGGCCGGGCGCCAGGGCGGCATGAGCCCGGAGGCCATCGTGCAGATGCTGCGCGGGCTCTCCGGCACCCTGTTCGACCCGGGCATCGTGCAGGCCCTGGACGGACTGGCGGCGGACGAACGCTTCTGGGCCGACATGGCCACCGCCGACCCCACCCTGGCCCTGGCCAATTCGCCGGACATGTTCGAGGACCGCGCCATGACGCGCGGGCAGCTCATGGCCGCGTCCCAGGCCTTTTCCCAGATCATCGACTTCCGCAGCCGCTTCACGGCCACGCACACGCGCGGCGTGGCCGAAACCGCCGTCTTCCTGGCCGAAAAAGCCGGATTCAACGCCCCGGAACAGGACCAGATGCGCCTGGCCGGAAACCTGCACGACCTGGGCAAGCTGGCCGTGCCCTCGGAGATCATCGACAAGCCCGGCCCGCTGGACGCGCAGGAGCTGGCCGTCATGCGCCGCCACCCGGAGCTGGGCCGCTCCATCCTGCTCTCTGTGCCGGGCCTGGAGCAGGTCACGGACTGGGCCTCGCAGCACCACGAGCAGCCCGGCGGCCAGGGCTATCCGGGCGGGCTTTCGGGCCGGGAGCTGTCGCTGGGCTCGCGCATCCTCACCGTGGCCGACGTGTTCACGGCCCTGCGCGAGGACCGGCCCTACCGCGCGGGCATGGGCCATGAGGCCACCCTGCGCGTGCTGGACGACATGACCGCCCACGCCGCCCTGGACCCGCTGGTCACCTCCCTGGTGCACGAGCACCACCTGGAGCTCAACGAGCGCCGTCTGGCCGCCCAGACCCTGGCCGCCGCCGAATTCCGCGAGTTTTACTCCGGCCTGGAGCAGTAGCCGCCGCCACTGTTGTGGCGTCCACCGCACGGGTTCTGCGTGGGCTGGAGCAAACCGGTTTTGCTGCTATGTCAAAGCTCACGCCCGTCGCAGCAATGCCTTCTGTGCTTGAAATGTCGGTTTTAGCGCTGCACCGCGCATCGTGCATCGTGCATCGGGCATCGGGCGTCGGGCATCGGGCATCGGGCGTCGGGCGTCTGCGCAAGCAAGAGTCCATGCCCAAGCGTGCGCATCCGCAGGCGAGCCAAAAGATCGGACGGTTCCGACCCTGGCCGCCCGACAATCAGCCCAAACCCCGCCCGGTCAACCAGCGGCCCGCCCCAATCCGCCCCGCGCCAATCCCGCCCGCTTGCCATCGCCGCCCCGGGCGGCTACCATCGGCCAAACCGTACAGGCCCACGGGCCAATGGGGGCGACGCATGACCACCTTTGCGGCGGATCTGCACATCCACTCGCGCTTTTCGCGCGCCACCAGCAAGGGCCTCACTGTGCGCAGCCTGGCCGCCTGGGCCGAGGTCAAGGGCATCGGCGTGCTGGGCACCGGCGACTGCACCCACCCCGGCTGGCTGGACGAGATCGGCCGCGAACTGGTGGAGGACGGCTCCGGGCTGCTGCGCCTGCGCGAGCCTTCCGGCCTGGCGGCGGCAATCCCCGGCCTGTCCGACCAACTCGACGGCCACCACGGCGGCGCGCTTTCCGGCAACGCCCGGTTCATGCTCCAGGGCGAGATCAGCTCCATCTACAAACGCGGCGGGAGAGTGCGCAAGGTCCACAACCTGGTCTACCTGCCCACGCTGGAGGCCGCGCGCGCGCTCAACCTGAAGCTCTCCCAGGTGGGCAACCTGGCCTCGGACGGCAGGCCCATCCTCGGGCTCGACAGCCGCATCCTGCTGGAGCTGGTGCTTGAAGCCCATCCCGAGGCCTTCCTGGTGCCCGCGCACATCTGGACGCCCTGGTTCTCGCTCTTCGGCTCCATGAGCGGGTTTGACAGCGTGGAGGAGTGCTACGGCGACCTGACGGAACACATCTTCGCCATGGAGACCGGGCTCTCGTCCGACCCCGGCATGAACTGGACCATTTCAGCGCTCGACCGCTTTCGCATGGTCTCCAACTCCGACGCGCACTCCGGCGAGAAGCTGGCGCGCGAGGCCACCCTGTTCCGGGGCCAGGCCAGCTTCTCCGGCATCCGCCAGGCCCTGCGCGCGCACCAGACCGGAGTGGCGGGCGACTGCGAATTTTTGGGCACGGTGGAGTTCTTCCCGGAGGAGGGCAAGTACCACCTGGACGGGCACCGCAAGTGCAACTGGTCCATGGAGCCCGGCGAGACCGTGGCCAACCGGGGCCTGTGCCCGGTCTGCGGCAGGCCCGCCACCCTGGGCGTGCTGCACCGGGTGCTGGCCCTGGCCGACCGGACCGAGCCCGTGCAGCCTGCGGGCCAGCCCGGCTTTGATTCGCTCATCCCCCTGCGTGAGGTGCTCTCCGAGGTGCTCGACGTGGGCGCGGGCTCCAAGAAGGTCGCCCAGGAATACTTCCGCCTCATCACCGCCCTGGGCCCGGAGCTGTTCATCCTGCGCGACGCGCCCCTGCCGGACATCCGCCGGGCCTCGCCGGTGCTGGCCGAGGCCGTGGAGCGCATGCGCGCGGGCAAGGTGCTGCGCAAGCCCGGCTTTGACGGCGAGTTCGGGGTCATCACCGTGTTCACGCCCGAGGAGCGCGCCGAGATGCGCCACGGCGGGCGGCTGGTGGCGGCCAGCGCCCCGCGCAGACGCGCCGCCCAGGCCCAGGCCAAGACCGACGCCGAGCCGGACGCCGCAGGCGACCCCGAGCCCGCAGCCCAAACCGCAGCTCAGGCCAACGTCCGGACCGTCGCCCAGGCCAGCCCGGCAGGCGGCCTGAACCCGGCCCAGCAGGCCGCCGTGCGCGCCGGTCCCGGCCCCACGCTGGTGCTGGCCGGGCCGGGCACGGGCAAGACCCACACCCTGCTGCGCCGCGTGGAGCGCCTGCTGGCCGAGGGCGCAGCGCCCGAAGCCCTGGCCGTGGTCACCTTCACCCGCCGCGCTGCGGGCGAACTGTCCGAGCGCCTGGCCGCCCTGCGCGGCGAGGGCCGACCCCTGCCCCTCACCGACACCCTGCACGCCCTGGCCCTGGCCCTGTGGACCGTGCGCCGTGGCCAGGCCCCGGTGCTGCTGTCCGAGGACGCGGCCAAAAAGCTCTTCCTGGAGGCCCTGCCCCATGAACTGACCAGGGCCGAGTGCGAGGCCCTGTTCCGCCGCCACAGCCTGGCCCGGGAAAGCCTGATCCCGCTTGAGGGGCCGGACGGCGGACTGGCGGCCCGCGCCCAGGCCGAGGCGGACGCCCTCAAGGCCGCGCGCAACCTGGCGGACTTCACGGACCTCATTGAATTTCTGCTTACCGAGGTGCGCCAGCCGGACTTCCGCCCGCCCTTTGCGCATCTGCTGGTGGACGAGATCCAGGACCTCTCGGTCTTGCAGCTGGAGGCCGTCATGGGCCTGGCCGGGTTGCCCGCAGAGGAGGGAGACGCGCGCGAGGGGGAAGACGCGGGCGGGCAGGGCTTCTTCGCCATCGGCGACCCGGACCAGAGCATCTACGGCTTCCGGGGCGCTTCGGCCAACGTGCGCGAAAGGCTGGCCGCGCGCTGGCCGAAGCTCGCAGTGCTGGCCCTGGCCGAGAACTACCGCAGCGGCCAGGGCATCCTGGACGCGGCCCGCGCGGTCCTTGCTGGCGCGCCTGCCCACGCCATGTCACCCGACACGATACCGCCCGACACAAAAACGCCCGGCACGCTGATGCCCGGCGGGCAGGCATCCGGCTCTTCTTCGCCTGGCACGCTGGCCACTGGAGCCACGGCGAACGGGCCGCCCGCGCTCCGGGCCAGGCCCGGCGCGGCCTGCCAACTGGAGCTGGTGCAGGCCCCGAGCGCCCAGTTCGAGGCCCGGCTCATCGCCGAGCGCGCCAAGAAGCTCCTGGGCGGGACCAGCCTGACCCTGCACGACGCCGCAGGCCCGCAGCTGGCCCCGGGCGACATCGCCGTGCTGGTGCGCTTCCGCGCGCTCATCGGCCCGCTCAAGGCCGCGCTGGAGCTGGCCGGGCTGCCCTGCTCCGCGCCCGAGGCCGAGGTCTTCTGGGAGGAGCCGCGCGTGGCGGCCATCCTGCGCGTGGCCGAGCGGCTCTTCGGCCTGCCCGTTCCTGGGGTGACGGATGGCGCGGCGGATGGCGCGGCGGATGGCGCGGCGGATGGCGCGGCGGATGGCGCGGCGGATGGCGCGGCGGATGGCGCGCCGGGCGGCGGCGTTTCGGGCGCTGCCTTCGTGGCCGTGGACCTGCCGGAGTTCCTGCTCATCCAGGGGCCGCGCGTGCTGCCCCCGGCCCTGCGCGAGAGCCCGCCCTTTGACCGCCATTTCTGGGCGGGCCCGGCCTTCCGCGACCTCTGCCAGGAGTTCGACGCGCAGCAGGGCTGGGTCGGGCTGCTGGACTGGGTGCGCCTGCAGACCGGGCTGGCCGAGCTGCGGCACAGCGCCCAGAAGGTGCGCCTGATGACCCTGCACGCGGCCAAGGGCCTGGAGTTCGAGGCCGTGTTCCTGCCCGCGCTGGAGGAAGGCATCCTGCCCTTTGCCAGGGCCCTGGCCGAAGGCGGCGAGGACGCCCTGGCGGAAGAGCGCCGCCTGCTTTACGTGGGCCTGACCCGCGCCCGGCGCTTCCTCTGCCTGTCCTGCGCACAGGAGCGCACGCTCTATGGCCGCACCCTGGCCCAGACCCCCTCGCGCCTGCTCGACGCCCTGCCCAAAGACGCCCTGCGGCGCAGGCAGGTGGTGCAAAAGGTCAAGACCCGGCAGACGCACCTGTCGCTGTTCTAGGGCCGCGTCCCCGCAGGCGATCCATGCCCCTGCCTGGGGGCGTGCGCCGCCTGAAGCCCGCGCCCCTGGCGGCATTCGCGACGCGCCTTGCCTGTGGCCGCGCCCTCTGGTATTTTCTCCCCCACGGCAGGATATGCCGAACGCACCGCCAGCCGCCCGGAGGCCCCCCATGTCCCAGTTCGTCATCCACCCCATCGTCATGGGCACCAAGATTTTTGACAAGAGCATGATGACCTACCAGCACGGGGGCGGCAAGCCGTTCACCATCCCCATCTATTCCTGGTACCTGGAGGGCGGGGACAAGAAGATCCTGGTGGACACCGGCGAGATGCGGCCCATCCAGAGCGCCGAGCGCGAGGCGGCCATCGGCGGCAAGATTTACACCTTTGAGGAGGGCCTAGCCCTCTACGGCCTCAAGCCCGAGGACATCGACATCGTGGTCCACACCCACCTGCACAACGACCACTGCGAGAACGACTACAAGTGCGTGAACGCGCGCATCTACGTCAACGCGGCGGAGCTCAAGCACATCCACGACCCGCACCCGCTGGATTACCGCTACAACGAGGACTACATCACCGACGTGGAGGACAACGGCCAGCTGGAGGTGCTCACCGGCGACGCCGAGATCGTGCCCGGCGTGCGCGTGCTGCACACCCCGGCCCACACCGAGGGCGGACAGACCGTGCTGGTGGACACGGCCAAGGGCGTAGCCGCCATCACCGGCTTCTGCGTGATCATGGAGAACCTGCTGCCGCCCAAGGAGATCACGGCCATGGAGCTGGAGGTCATCCCCTGCGGCACCGTGGTCAACAGCTACCAGGCCTACGACAACATCCTCAAGGTCAAGAACGCGGCGGACATTTTGCTGCCCCTGCACGAGCCGCGCTTCGCGTCCACTCCCAACATTCCGGAATAAGGCCCAACATCCCGGAGTCGGGCCGGGCATCCCGGAGTAGGGCCAATCATTTCAGCGTTGGCCAACTCTTCCAGAACAGGCCGAAGGCACCGCAGAAGCCAAAGGCCCCGGCAGGCCACCCTCGCCCCGGACAGGGCCCGCGCCGTGACCGAACAGAACCTCCGCCTGGGAGCGCCGCTCGCTGCGCGCCGCGCAGCCGACGCCGGGGGACGTATCTCAAGAACGCCCCCACGGCCCCGCAGGGCGCACAACACGAGCTGGACCCCCGCGAGGAGGCCCGCCCGTGTTCTTCCCAGGTGTTCTGCGGCCCGGCTTCAACTCACAGCGGGACTAGTACCGGTGCTGCCCGTCGCGCTGGTCGTCCCTGTTGCGCTGGTCGTCCCTGTTGCGCTGGTCGTCCCTGTTGCGCTGGTCGTCCCTGTTGCGCTGGTCGTCCCGGCTGCGCTGGGCCTCGTCGCGCTGGTGATTCTGCTCGTCCTGCCTGCGCTCATCGCTGTTCTCGTAACGGTTTTCGCGGTGCCAGGCCTCGCTCTTGTCGCGGTGCTTGTTGCGCCAAGCCTCCTCCCGTTCGCGCTGCTGCTCGCGCCAGGCCTGTTCCCGCTCGCGCTCGCGCTGGTCGCGTTGCCAGTTGTCGTGCGGGGGCGAGTCCGGGCGGCGGCCGTCGGCCAGCAGCATGGCCGGGCCGGGCTCGAAGCTCCGGGCCAGGGCGGCCGCTGGCAAAAGCATGGTCAGGCCCAGGAACAGCGCGAGGGTTGTCTTCACGTGTTTCATCAAAGGCTCCAGAGGGTTGGTCCGGTTGTGTGGGCTCAGGCTCTGCGAAATGACACGCCTCCACCCTACTCCGCGCCACGCACCACGGCAAGGCCCTGGCCGGAATTTCGCGTATTCCGCACGACCGCGCGGCCTGCAAAGCGTGCCGGTCAACCAACCCCGTCTTGACGCCAGGCCCGAAAATCGACAAGGGTCCAGGAAAGAATCAACCGGAGGCGCGCATGCCGTTTCGCAGAAAAAAGATCACCATCATCGGCGCGGGCCAGGTGGGCGCCACCTGCGCGTACATCGCCGCCAGCCGCGACATGGGCGATGTGGTCCTGCTCGACCGCGCCGAAGGCATGGCCAAGGGCAAGGCGCTGGACATCCTCCAGGCCGGGGCCGTGGAGCTTTTCGACGGCACGGTGCGCGGCGCCGCCGACTACGACGACACCGCCGGGTCCGACGTGGTCGTGGTCACCGCCGGTTCCCCGCGCAGGCCGGGCCTCTCCCGCGACGACCTGCTGGCCATCAACGCCGGGGTGGTCGGCTCCTGCTGCCTCGAAATCAAACGCACCTCGCCGGAGGCCGTGGTCATCATCGTGACCAACCCGCTGGACGCCATGACCTTTGTGGCCAGCCGCGAGCTTGGCTTCCCGCGCGAGCGGGTGCTGGGCATGGCCGGAGTGCTCGACTCCGCGCGCTTCCGCAGCTTCGTGGCCGCAGAGCTGTCCGTCAGCGTGCGCGACGTGCAGGCCCTGGTCCTGGGCGGCCACGGCGACAGCATGGTGCCCATGCCCCGGCACTGCTTCGTGGGCGGGGTGCCGCTGACGCAGCTGTTGTCCCCGGAGCGCATCCAGGCCCTGGTGGAGCGCGCCCGGCGCGGCGGCGACGAGATCGTGAACCTGCTGGAGACCGGCTCGGCCTACTACGCGCCTGCGGCCAGCATCGTGCAGATGGCCGAGGCCGTGCTCCGGAACCAGCGGCGCATCCTGCCCTGCGCGGCGCTTTTGCAGGGCGAGTACGGCGTTTCCGGGCTCTTTGTGGGCGTGCCCTGCCTGCTGGGCGGCCAGGGCCTGGAGCAGGTCTGCGAGTTCGAGCTGGACGAGACCGAGCGCGCGGCCTTTGACCATTCCGTAACACGGGTGCGCGCCCTGGTGGACGACCTTGCCCGCCTGGGGCTGTAGCCCGCCCGCGCCATGAGAGCCCGCGCCGCCGCCTGCCTCTGCCTGGCCCTGCTTTTTTCGGCCAGCCTGCTCTCGCCCCTGGCGGCCCGGGCCGAGCCGGTGCGCAAGAACGTCCTGTACCTGAACTCCTACCACGACGGCTATGCCTGGTCCGACGAGATCCTGACCGGCCTGCGCTCCTTCTTCGCCGAGTCCGGCTACCAGGTGGACCTGCAGGTCGAGTACATGGACACCAAGCGCTTCGCCACGCCGGAACGTGAAAAGGCTTTGTTCGAGTTCTACCGCGAGAAGTTCAACAGCTCGCGCTTCGACATCATCATCGTCTCCGACGACTTCGCCTACAACTTCATCCTGGACTACCAGGACAAGCTTCTGCCCGGCCTGCCCGTGGTGTTTTGCGGGGTCAACGACTTCCGCCGCGAGCGCCTGAAGGGCCATGAGAACATCACCGGCGTGGTGGAGAACGTGGACTTCGAGGCCACTCTGCGCCTGGCCGCGCGCCTGCACCCGGACCTGCGCCGGATGATCGTCATCGGCGACCGCTCGGTCACCGGCGCGGCCATCCAGGGCCAGATACGCGAGGTGGCGCCAAGGCTCACGAATATCCTGGACTTCGAGTTCTGGGACGACCTGCCCCTGGGCGAGATACTGGAGCGCCTGGGCACCATGCCCAAGGACGCCATGCTCTTCGTCATCCCCATCTACCTGGAGCGCGACGGCAAGCTCTATTCGGCGGACGAGGTGGTGGAGCTCATCTCGACCAACGTGTCCATGCCGGTGTACAGTTGCTGGCGCTTCCTTTTGGGCCACGGTATGGTGGGCGGCCGCCTGCACAGCGGCGTGGACCACGGGCGCATGGCCGCGCGCCTGGCCTTCCGCATCCTGGCCGGGGAAAAGCCCGCAAACATCCCCATCGTCGAGCATTTCGACGACCCCTACGCCTTTGACTACAACGTGCTGCGCAGGCTGGACATCCCGCTCTCGGCCCTGCCCTCCGGCAGCGAGATCATCAACGAGCCCTACGCCTTTTACACCATCAACAAGGGCCTGTTCTGGACCATCATCGTCAGCCTGGTGACCCTGGTCTTCATTCTGGTGCTGCTGGTGGCCAGCATCGGCCAGCGCCGCCGCATCCAGGAGCGCGTCAACGACCAGCTCTCGTTCCTCAAGATCCTCATGGACGCCATCCCGCTGCCCATCTACTCGCTGGACCGCGTGGGCGCCTTCCAGGACTGCAACCTGTCCTTCGAGCGCTTCTTCGGCGTCACGCGCGAGGGCATCGCCGGGCACCTGCCCCAGGACATCGGCGACCCGGCCGTGGCCGGGGCCGACTGCCTGCGCGACGAGGTGGACCGCCAGCTGCTCTCGGCCCCGGGCGCGCGGGTCTACGAATGCTCGCTGGACGCGGCCCACGGCGTGCAGCGCTCCATGATCGTGAGCAAGGCCACCTATTTGAACGCCAAGGGCGAGACCATGGGCCTGGTGGGCGTGCTCTCCGACGTCACGGGCCTGAAGCGCGCCGAGGAGGAGCTGCGCCAGGCCGAGGAAAAGTACCGCGGCATCTTCGAGAACTCGGTGCTCGGCATCTTCCGCGCCGCGCCGGACGGAACCCTGCTCGACGCCAACCGCGCCCTGCTCGACATGCTGGGCCAGGACGACCTGGCGGCCCTGCGCCAGATGGGCCCGCGCTTCCTGGCCAGCGACGGGGCCGCGGCCTGGCTCCCGGCCGCGCCCAGCCCCGGCGGAGCCGCCGGCTACCGGCGCGAGATCAAGCGCCCGGACGGCCAGCGCATCGCGGTGTTCCTGCACATCCGGGGCGTGGCCGACTCAAGCGGGAACCTGCTGGCCTACGAGGGCATCGTGGAGGACATCACCCAACGCGAGGAGGCCGAGCGCGCCCTGCACGAATCCCAGCGCATGCTGCTGCAATCCCAGAAGATGGAGGCCATCGGCACCCTGGCCGGCGGCATCGCGCACGACTTCAACAACATCCTGACCACCATCCTGAACTCCGCCGAGCTGGCCCTCCTGGACTCGCCCGAGGGCTCGGAGATGACCAGAGACCTGTTGCGCGTGCTCAAGGCCAGCCAGCGCGGCAGCCAGCTGGTGCGGCAGATTCTGGCCTTCAGCCGCCCGTCCCAGGTCGGGTTCGAGGCCGTGAACGTGGCCGAGGTGGTGCGCGAGACCCTGTCCCTGCTCTCGGCCTCGCTCCCGCGCAACATCACCGTGCGCGAGGACATCCGCCGCGACCCGGCCCTGGCCCTGGCCGACCCCATCCAGCTGCACCAGGTGTTCTTGAACCTCTGCACCAACGCCTTCCAGGCCATGCGCGAGGTCGGCGGCGACCTGCTCTTGACCCTGCACGACGAGACCCTGGACGCGCCCGCAGCAGAGGTGCTGTCCCTGCCGCCGGGCCGCTACCTGCGCCTGTGCATCAGCGACACCGGTCCGGGCATCCCGGCGGACATCCTGGACAAGATCTTCGATCCCTTCTTCACCACCAAGGGCAAGGCCGAGGGCACGGGCCTGGGCCTGGCCGTGGTGCACGGCATCATCACGGCCCACAAGGGCGCGGTGGTGGTGTCGAGCATCCCCTGGGAGCGCACCAGCTTCGACATCTACCTGCCGCTTCTGGAGCGCGCCAGCGCCGCCAGCCAGGACCAGCGCGAACAGGTGCGCCGGGGCCAGGGCCGCATCCTCTTCGTGGAGGACGACCTGGACCAGCTGGCCACCATCCCGCGCGTGCTGGGGCGGCTGGGCTACGAGGTCGCGGGCTCGTCCTCCGCGGCCATGGCCCTGCGCGCCTTGAGCGACGCGCGCGGCGACACCCAGCGCAACTTTGACCTGGTGCTCACGGACTTCGACATGCCCGGCGTCAACGGGGTGGAGTTTGCGCGCAGGCTCTTGCTGGAGCATCCGGGCCTGCCCGTGGTCATGGTCTCCGGACGGCTGCACGCGGGCGAGATGCCCCCGGACCTGCCCCCGAACATCCTGCGGGTGCTGGCCAAGCCCTACAGCCAGGGCGCGCTGTCCGAGGTCTTGCGGGAGATTCTGGGCGGGGCGTAGGGCTGTCTGGATTTGGGTTCGCCGGGCCGGGGCCGATACGACCGATTCGACCGATTCGACCTGTCTGGTCGGTCTGGCCAAGCTGACCGGTCTGGCCGGTCTGGCTCATCCGGCTGGTCTGATGCCGGTCCGGCGGTCCTGGCTGCGCCGCCCTGGGGCCTACCGCTTCTCTTCGTAGCGCACGCCCACGATCCTGGTGCCGCTCACCGTGCCAAGGGTCGTGCTGGCCTCCTGGGTGGTCACCTTGACGCCTTTGCTTCCAGCATCCTCGCGGGTCTCCACGAAGATCGCGCGTCCTGCCGCATCCCGTATGATGGTCACGTCAGCCATGTCCTGCTCCTTTTGATGTCCGATGGCGCGCCGCCAGGCCTGCGTCAACGGTGTGCTTCAACGGCCTGCCCGGCATCCGGCTGCAGGGAGGCCGACCCGGCGCGCTTGGCGCGGGTCATTCCCGCGTTGCCACAATAAAATATCGGGAGGCCGCCTACCTGGCCGGCAGCCCGATGCGGTCGCCGCGCCAGACGCCGTCGTCGCCCACAGAGTAGACGATGTACAGCGGGGTGGCCAGCATGCGCGCCCGGTTCACCGGCCCGTAGCTGCGCGAGTCAAACGTGGCGTAGCGGTTGTCGCCCATGACGTAGTACTCGTCCGGGGCCAGGCGCGCGGCGGGCATGTCCAGGCTCTTGGAGCCCCGGTTGCGCACGGCGTAGTAGCCTTCCTCGATGGGGTCGCCGTTGATGTAGACCAGGCCGTCCTCCACCTCCACCACCTCGCCCGGCAGGCCCACCACGCGCTTGACGAAGATCAGCGAGTGCTCCGACGGGTACTGGAAGATCACCAGCTGGCCCCGGCGAATAATGTCGCGCGGGCGCAGGGCCTCGCAGCGCAGGTGATCGCCCGTGCGCAGGGTGGGCCGCATGGAGGTCTGGGTCACGGCGTACACCGGGTAGTAGGCGTCCTCGGCCAGGCCCGCCACGAGCGAAACAGTGGCCAGGGCCACCACGCAGCCCGTGTACAGGATGGCGCTGTTTTTCGGGCCGGGGCGAAAGTTTTGGAGGGGTTTGGCCATGCGCAGGGCGTCGAGCCCAACGGCGCAGCACAGCAGTAAATACCCGGCCAGGGACACGACCCACCAGCGGAAGGCCTCTGCCGCGCCGATGCCCAGGGCCTGCCACCCGGCTGCAAGGCCGAGCAGGATCAGGCCCCGGCGGGTCTGACCATTGTACACCTGGCCCAGGCCGGGAACAAGAAAGGACAGCAGCCCGGCCAGCCAGGGCTTGCGCGGTCTGGCGGCCTTGTCGCCGGGGGCTTGTTTTCGCGGCAGGCTCAGGTGCATGGGCGCTCTCTCGCGTGTCGGTGTGCGGACATGCACCCATACATCGCGGGCGGAGCGAAAACAAGGCCTGCCCGTGCCGGTGGGCTCCGGCAGGGCGGGCGAAAAGGACGCGGACGCACGGATTCACCTGGCCGTGCCCGATAGTCAGATGGGACGCTGTGACGAGGAACCAGTGGGCCGATTGGCAGATGGGCCGATGCAGGTATGGGCGGCTCCCTGGCGCACGCACCACCCCGCGCAGGTCAACACCCCACAAATGGCGCTGCTCGGATTCGCACCAGGCGAGCGGCCCCGCCTGAACCCTGCCTGGCCCACGCAATCCCTCGAAAGCAGGACGCCCACTCACCCCACAACGGTCGCCGTGACTTTGCACAGGCTCGTGGATTCGCGCAGGCCCAATGGCCGAGACGGTGCCGCGCGCGCATCCAGAGAATTGCCGCGTGAGCGTTCCAGCCCCCTCCCTCCCAAAATCCATTGACAGCGCAACCCCAGTCGACGCACACTCGCGCCGCCGCGCGCAGGCTCCCGTGAACCACCGGGACCGCGCGGCACAAGGCGGCAAAACCATGCGCACGCTCGGCATCGACTACGGCACCAAACGCGTGGGCCTGGCCATCACCGACCCCGAGGGCCGCATGGCCTTTGCCCGCAAGAGCATCGAGCGCACCACGCGCGATGACCTGTTCGAGACGCTGGTCGGCCTGATCGAGGCCGAGGGCGTGGGGGCCGTGGTCGTGGGCCTGCCGCTGACCCTGGAGGGCGGGGACTCCCTGACCACCCGCCAGGCGCGCAACTTTGCCGAGAGCCTGGCCCGGCGCGTCGGCTGCCCCGTGCATCTTGTGGACGAACGCTTAAGCTCCGTCGCGGCGGAGGAGCAGTTGAAGGAGGCCGGTCTGTGCAGCCGGAAACGCAAAGAGAGACTGGACAGCCAGGCGGCGGTGCAGATCCTGGAAACCTGGATCGCCCAAAATCCCGCCTGAAGCTGTTCCTGTGGACCCTGGCCGGGCTGATGCTGGCTGCGGCCCTGGCCGTGGGCCTGGCCCTGGCGCTGCTCCTCGGCCCGGCCCAGACCCCCGGCCGCGAGGCCGTGGTGCTCATCCGTCCGGGCGCCAGCCTGCCCGCCATCGCCGCCGACCTGGAGCGCCAGGACATCCTCCGCAACGCCCGGGCCTTCCTCGCCCTGGCCAAGCTGCAGCACCGCCTGGCCTCGGCCCGGGCCGGCGAGTTTTTGCTGAACTCCGGCTGGACCGCGCAGGAGATATTGCGCGTGCTGACCACCACCGGCGGCCTGCAGCACCGCGTCCAGGTGCGCGAGGGGTTGAGCTGGTGGGCCACGGCCAAACTTTTCGAGGCCGAGGGCCTGGCCAGCCGCGAGGGCTTTGCCCAGGCCATGCGCAACGCCACCCTGCTGGAGCGCTACGCCATCCCCGCAACCCCTGCCGAAGGGGCCGAGGGCTACCTCTTCCCCCAGACCTACCAGCTGCCCAAAAGCTTCGACGACAACGGCACGGCCGAGGTGGAGGCCATGCTCAAGGAATTCTCGCGCCAGGCCAAGAAACTGTGGCCCCAGGGCCTGCCCCCGGTCGGCGAGCTGCGGCGCATCGTCATCCTGGCCTCCCTGGTGGAGCGCGAAACCGGCGCGGGGTTCGAGCGCCCGCGCATAGCCGGGGTCTTCGCCAACAGGCTGCGCATCGGCATGCGCCTGCAATGCGACCCCACCACCATCTACGGCCTGGGCGAAAGCTTTGACGGCGACCTCAAGCGCGCGCACCTGCTGGACCCGGCCAACCCATACAACACCTACATCCACGGGGGCCTGCCGCCCGGCCCCATCTGCTCGCCCGGGCTCGATGCGCTCAGGGCCGCCATGAACCCCGAGGCCAACACCTACCTCTACTTCGTGGCCAGGGGCGACGGCACCCACGAATTCTCCAGCACCCTTGACGAGCACAACCGGGCCGTGACGCGCTTCCAGCGCCACAGGAACAGGGACACCTACCGGTCGACGCTGCGCTGACGCCTGCGCTTGCGGCCTGCGCTGGCGGCCAGGGTTGACTGCCTGGGTTGACTGCCTGCATTGATGGCCTGGGCTCACGGCCCACGTTGACGGCTGGCGCTGACGGCCTGGCTGGCAGGCCGATTTTCACCAGGCTTTTGCCCAGAATCACTGAGATTCCTTGACAGCCTTGGCCGCGCTCGGGCAAAAGTATGCCAAGACCGACATACCACGGAGGCCAGCATGCCTGACCCGAACGCCGACCAGAAGCCCGATCAAAACATCGACCGCAACGTCTACCTCTCCACCATCCCCCCGCAGGAGGCCGTGGCCCGCGCCCGTGACGCCATCGGCGAGGCGGGCCGCCTGAAGCTCATCCGCGAGGAGCTCATCCCGGCGCACGAGGCCCTGGGCCGCGTCACCAGCGGGCCCATCTTCGCGCGCTGCTCCTCGCCCACCTTCCACGCCGCAGCCATGGACGGCATCGCCGTTTCCTCCACCGCCACCTTCGCCGCGCGGGAGGGCAGCCCCGCGACCCTGCGCCTGGGCCAAGACTATGCGCCCGTGAACACCGGCCACAGCCTGCCTACCCTGATGGGCGTCGGCATGGATGCGGTCATCATGATCGAGCACGTGGAGCAGGTGGACGACACCAGCGTGCGCATCGAGGCCCCGGCCTTCCCGTGGCAGCACGTGCGGCGCATCGGCGAGGACATCGTGGCCACGGAGCTCTTGTTGCCGCAGAACCACACCCTCTCGGCCTACGACCTAGGCGCGCTTCTGGCCGCAGGCATCTTCGAGGTGCCGGTGTGGGAGCGCGTGCGCCTGACCTTCATCCCCACCGGCGACGAGGTGCTGAACTTCCTCGACCAGCCCACGCCCGGCCCCGGCCAGGTCATCGAGTCCAACTCCCAGGTCTTCCGCGCCATCGCCAGCTCCTGGGGGGCACACGCCAGCTGGACCGCGCCCGTGCCCGACCGGCCCGAGGCCCTGCGCGCCGCCGTGACCCAGGCCCTGCAAAGCGGGGCGCACATCGTGGTGGTGGGCGCGGGCTCCTCCGCCGGGAGCAAGGACTACACCCGCAGCACCTTCGAGGCCTTTGGCGACGTTCTCTGCCACGGCATCTCCGTGATGCCGGGCAAGCCCACCCTGCTGGGCCTGACCACCAGCAAACTGGCGGGCGAATTACGCGGACGTTTGCTGGTGGGCGCGCCGGGCTATCCGGTCAGCGCCGTGGTCTGCCTGGAGGACGTGCTGGAGCCCATCGTGCGCTGGCTGGTGCGCCAGGAAAGCCCCGGCAGGCAGAAGATCCGCGCGCGGCTGGCGCGCAAGACGCCCTCGCGCCCGGGCATGGAGGAGATCGTGCGCCTGGCCGTGGGCAAGGTGGGGGCGGGCTTTGTGGCCTCCCCCCTGGCTCGTGGAGCCGGGCTCATCACCAGCCTGACCCGCGCCCAGGCCGTCACGCGCATCCCGGCCCAGAGCGAGGGCCTGGAGCAGGACGCCGAGATCGAGGTCGAGCTGCTGGTGCCCCTGGCCGGGCTGGACAAGGTCCTGGTGCACATCGGCAGCCACGACAACATCCTGGATCTGCTGGCCAATGAGCTCATGGGCCTGCCCCGGCCCCTGCGCCTGGTGTCCAGCCACGTGGGCAGCATGGGCGGGCTCACGGCGCTCAAAAACGGCTCGGCCCTGTTCGCGGGCTGCCACCTGTTCGACCCGGCGACCAGGGACTTCAACTTCCCGTTCCTGCAAAAGCACCTGCCCGGACTGGACCTGGTGGTGCTGAACCTGGCCATCCGCCACCAGGGGCTCATCGTGGCCGCAGGCAACCCAAAGAACATCCAGGGCGTGGCCGACCTGACCAGGCCGGAGGTCAACTTCATCAACCGCCAGCGCGGGGCGGGCACGCGCATCCTGCTGGACCACCACCTGAACGTGGCGGGCATCGGCCCGGACCAGGTGCGCGGCTACGACCGCGAGGAGTTCACGCACATGGCCGTGGCCGTGAACGTGCTCACCGGCGCGGCGGACTGCGGCCTGGGCATTTTTGCGGCGGCCAAGGCCCTGAACCTGGGCTTCGTGCCCCTGGCCCACGAGCGCTACGATCTGGTGCTGCCTGTGGCCTATCTGGACGACCCGCGCATCCAGACCCTGCGCGCGGTCATCGCGACCCCGCAGTTCCAGGGGCGCATGCGCGCGCTGGGCGGCTACGAAACCACCTTCACGGGCCGGGTCATGGAGCCGGGCTTCGGGCTGGGGGAGTAGGCGGCCTCCAGCAGAACCAAACAACGCCGTAAAGACTCAGGCGGCTGCCCCAGGGCGGCCGCCTTTTTTTGAGGGAGCGGAAGCCCCCCGCGCACCCTGTCAAGAGGGTATTTTTGTCTTTTTACCGGCCAAAAACGGGTGATTTTTGTCCAGCACATAGAAGCCGCGCTCTGCTCCATTGAAAGACCAAAGGAGGTCAGCTATGGAGACGAACAGCGAACAGACGCGCATTTGGACCAGGGTCAGCCCGGACGGCAAGTCCGCCGCCGCAGGCATCGGCATGAAGCCCGGCGCGGGCGGGGAACCGCAGCCGTACAATGTGCTCGGGCAGTATGCCGCCAACAGCCACGCCAACACCGCCACGGATGCAGGCGGCGGCCTGCGCAAGAGCCCCCTTGGCGTGGGGGTGCTACGGGGTAAGAAAGTCGGCAAGCACTACGTGCTGCCGTCAAGCGTGGTCGAGGAGAACAAGCGCATCGCCCTGGTGTACAGCCAGAAGGAAGGCACGCTCATGGACATGGAGGACCGGCTTGTGGGCCAGGGCTATTCCGGCGCGCCGGGTCATGTGAACGATCCCGACAGTCAGGGGAAGAAGGATCTCGGCGTCATCCCCGAAGGCACGTGGACCATCGGGGAGGTCACGGAGAGTTCAAAGGATACGCGCGGCAAGGGCGAGAACCTCATCAAGCTCGAACCCGACGACGCCACGCGCGCTCGGCTGAAGATTATTGCTCCCGATCGCAATCCTGACACCTTCTACATCCATGCGGGCAAGCACGACCCCAATGACCGCACAGCTTCCCAGGGTTGCATCATCATGGACTGGAATGAGCGCATGGCCATCCGAGAACTTCAAGGAGCGAAAATCCGTGTGGTGCGCTAGCCGGATCCTGCTTTTGGCCTTTTGTGCGTTGTTCGCTTGCCCTGGCTCGGCTTGGGCCGGGCTTTGGGCGCACGGGTCGGAATACGTTGACCGCTGGCCGTACAGCGCGACCTCATTTTACTCCGACTACGCCTTGATAGGCGGTGAGCGGTACTATGGCTACAAAGATACGTTGGTTTCGGACGAGGAATTCGACCGCATCTTCGACGAGGCGCATGACCGCTTCCTGGGCTTCGGACCAGACGCAAACGCCACGCTGACCGTGGACGAGAGCCTGCGCCACGATGTGAAGCGCACGCTCGGCCCGGCTACGCGCCTGAACGTGGGCGGCTACGAGGAGCGCGTGCTCTGCTACGCCTCCTCCCGCCCCGGCGACGACACGGTTGCGCTGTTCACCCTGTCCAAGTGCCCGGACAACTGCCAGCGCGTGAGCGAGATCCAGGTCCGCGCCCGCAAGCGCGAGGTGCGCGTGCTCGACAAGTGCGCGCGCGTGCCCGGCGTGCATGCGGGCCTCGCCACGGAGAGCGGCCTGCATCTCGGCATGACGGCGACGGAAGTCGAAGCGGTGCTGGGCAAGCCGCAGCACATCCAGAAGGGCCTGCAGGGGACCATGTGGTTCTACGCCGCCAGTGTGGGCCTGGCCATGAGCCGCGAGGAGGCCGCGCGCCGGGGGTTCCCCGGCGTGGAGCACGTGCCTGTGCCCGGCACCAGCTATTCGCCGACGCCCGTTTTCCAGAAGTTCATCGTGCTCTGGCTGCGCGGGGACCGCGTGAGCGCCTGGCGCGTGTGGCTGGACTGGGGGCTGTAGCCATCCCTCCATCCTGACGGGCCAGGTGGGCAACCATGTACATAACCAGGACGTCGGGTTCGCTCAGGACAGCTTCCGCAAGGCCTGGGAGCGCAGCGGGTACGGCGGGCGCGGCGGGGAATAGCCAACCGGCACGCTGAAGCGCCGGACCCCAAGAACAGGCCCGGAAGGCTCAGGGTCTTTTGCTCGCGCCCCGGCTGCCGCCCCTGTTGCAGCCCTTCTTGCCGCCCCTCTTGCCAAAAGGGCACACGGACACGCAGACCCCGCAGATGCCGCCGCTGATGTGCGGCAGCTTGGCGAACTCGTCCAGCACCTTGGTCCGGCAGCGGTCGAAGAACAGCGCCTCCTCGCGCGAGGCGTAGTGGCTCGTGGTGTTCACGCCCCGGATGGCCTGGGCCGGGCAGGCCTCGGTGCAGGCGCGGCAGTGTCCGCAACGGTTGGCGAGCGGCGTGTCCGGGGCCAGGTCCACGTCGGTGAGCACCGTGACCAGCCGCACGCGCGGGCCGCACTGCGGGGTCACCAGCAACAGACTCTTGCCCTGCCAGCCCAGCCCGGCGGCCAGGGCCACGGCCTTGTGCGAGAGGTACGAGGTCAGGTTCGCGGCGTCCAGCACCTGCGAGGCGGGCAGGGGCAGCGCCCGGCCCCCGGCGCTTTGCAGGGCCAGGGACACGCGCAGGGCCAGATCGTCCAAGAGCGCGTTCACCTTCTGGTAATGCTGGGCGTAGAGCGGCGTGGGTTGGTCGACGATGGCGTCGAGCACCGGGTCGGACAGGCGCACGCCCAGGCTCACCGCGCGGGTGAAGCCGGACAGCAGGTCCGCTGGCTCGGTCTGGATGCCGCGCAGCCGCTCCAGGTCGGCCACGCCGATGAGGCTTGCGCCCCAGCCGCGCGCGCGGTGCTTCAGGCCATAGGCGTCGATCCCGCGCACATCCTCGGTCTTCAGCCTGGGCAGCATACCGCGCGCCTCCTGCGTTCAGGGCCTGTGCGGCCCAGGTTTCAGGACTTCAACGCTTCATCGCCACGATTCCGCAACGCCACGATTCCGCAACGCCACGATTCCGCAACGCCACGATTCCGCAACGCCACGACGCTTCAACGCCTCAGCGCCGCGCGGTCAGCGCACCCCCGCCAGCCCTACGGCATCAGCGGCGCAATGGGCAGGCCCTGGGCCTCGGGCAGGCCGAGCATCAGGTTCGCGCCCGCGACGGCCTGGCCCGACGCGCCCCGGCACAGGTTGTCGATGGCCGACAGAATGATCAGGCGGCCCAGGCGCTCGTCCACGGCCAGCCCGATGTCGCAAAACATCGTCCCGCGCACCCAGCGCGTCTCCGGCAGGGTGCCGATGGGCAGCACGCGCACCAGGGGCTCGTCCGCGTAGCGTTCGGCATAGAGGCCGTGCACCTCTTTCAAGGTCATGGGCTTTTTCAGCCGCGTGTAGATGGTGGACAAAATGCCCCGGCTGATGGGCAGCAAGTGCGTGTTGAACGACAGCGCCACGGGCTCTCCGGCCAGAAGCGACACCTCCTGCTCGATCTCCGGGGTGTGGCGGTGCCTGGTCAGGTTGTACGCGCGGAAGGTGTCGGCCACCTCGCAGAACAGCGTGCCCACGCTGGCCTTTCTTCCTGCGCCAGACGTCCCGCTCTTGGCGTCGATGACGATGTCGTCCGTGTGGATGAGCCCCTGCTCCAGCGCCGGGCACAGGCCCAGGATGGACGAGGTGGGGTAGCAGCCGGGGTTGGCGATGAGCCGCGCCCCGGCCATGTCCGCGCGGTACAGCTCGGGCAGGCCGTACACGGCCTCGGCCAGCAGCTTCGGCTCGGTGTGCGGGGTGGCGTACCAGTGCTCGTACGTGGCCTTGTCCCGCAGGCGGAAGTCCGCCGAAAGGTCCACCACCTTCACGCCCTTGGTGATGAGCTGGGCCGCGATCTCCTGGGCGGTCTTGTGCGGCACGGCCAGGAACACCAGCGCACAGGCCTTGGCCAGGTCCGCCGGGTCGGGCTGGGTGACCGTGAGCGCGCCCATGCGGCCCAGGTCGCCCGGGCCGGAAAGGTACGGGTAGAGCTCGGCCAGGGTGCGGCCCGCCTCGGAGCGGGAGGTGGCGCGCACCAGCTCAAGGCCAGGGTGCCCGGCCAGGATGCGCGTGAGCTCCATGCCGGTGTAGCCGGTGACGCCGACCAGGCCCACAGGGATGCGGGCGGGAATGCTGGCAGGGATGCGGTCGGAAGTCCGCTGCGCGGTGTTCGTCGGCATGGGCTAGCCCACCATGTTCACGTATTTCATGCGCAGGGTGTAGAGCATCTCGCACAACAGCTGGCGCTCCTCGTCGGTGAGGCCCTTTTCGGTCTTCTGCTGGAGCATGCCCAGGATGCCAATGACCTGCTTGGCCAGGTGCGGCTGGCTGTCGAACTGGCCGGTGCTGGGGTCCGGGGCCTCGCCCAGGTGCACCAGGGCCGAAGACGAGAGCGACAGCACGAAGGTGGAGAAGTCTATCTCCGGCAGGCCCGTCAGGTGTTCGCCGCAGCCGCAGCCCTTGTTCTCGGCCATGATTGCCTCCAGGAAAGTGGTATGGCCTGTTGGTACACCACCACAGCCCGGCGCACAAGGCCGGTGCGCGGGCCAGGCGCTGGCGGGCGCAGGGAATTTCCGCGCGGGGGCGGGCTTTTCATCGCGCCGGGAAACGGGTATACGGGCACAACCGTTGCACCATTCCGGCAAGGAGTCCCCATGATCGCCATTCTGCTTATTCTCGTGGCCTTCGGCCTTGGCGCTGTGCCCTTTGGCCTGTACGTGGCGCGCTTCGTCAAGGGCATCGACCCGCGCGACGCGGGCAGCCGAAACGTCGGCGCGACCAACGTGGCGCGGCTGTGCGGCACGCAGTGGGGCGTGCTGGTGCTCGTGCTGGACATCTTCAAGGGCTATTTGCCGGCGTCTCTCGCCCCGGACGGCACGGGCTGGATCGCGCTCACGCTCATCGGCGCGGCGTCGATTCTGGGGCACGCGTACTCGCCCATGCTCCAGTTCAAGGGCGGCAAGGCCGTGGCCACGACCATCGGCGTGTATCTGGCGCTGGCGCCGTGGACCATGTTCTTCTCGGTCATTTGCTGCGTGCTGGTGATCTGGCTCTCGGGGTACGTGTCCATGGGCTCGCTCACGCTGGCGCTGGCGCTGCCGTTCTTCAGCTTCTTCACGGGCAACATCGGGCTTTTGCCGCTGTCGCTGGGGGTGATGCTGTTCCTGTTCTGGCGGCACCGGGAGAACATCCTGCGGCTGGACAAGGGGCAGGAGATGCCGTGGCGGAGGAAGAGGGGGGACCCGATTACTGAGCCGCCTGATTTGGAGGGGTAGGCGAGAAATTTTCTTTACGTTTTTAACTTACGTTACAGGGGAACTACTTCGCCTTTGCTTTCGCCTTCGTCTTCACCTTCGCTTTCTTAGGTGTTGCAACAGGCAAGGAAGGTAACACCTTCTGCGGAAGAGGTTTCAGCATAAATAAAGCCGCGTGTCCAAGGCATGGCTTTCCATCTTTTGAGCACTTAACACGTATCTCGTGGCGTCCATATGCGTCGGCTACTATGGTATCCAATGAAATATCCAATATGGCAAAACCGTCTTCAAAGCATTGCTTTGCAGTATCTCCTATCAAAACCTTTTTCCCATTTGGTCTTTTCAATTCCACTGCGACATCATACTCGCCAGCATTTGAGACAAACCACGATGATACAATATGCAACGGCGGCATGTTAGCAGGTAGATGTGCCGCCGTACCGTCACTTATGCAATTTATTAAACTTGGACGCTTCGAACTCTGATCCAACAAAGTATTCGCGCACAGAACGGTCCAAATGTGTTCCATTATCTGCTCCTTAGCACGGCAACTTTTGCGGAATAATTGTTGTTGCCGTAAACTGCCATTCTGTATCTGCCTGGACAGTAGAAACTTCCATAGACTTTTGCGCAGAGAACTGCACAACTTGCCTGTGGTTGGTCAACTTGTCTTCCACAGAGCTTACTAGCCAACGGTTAACTGATAGCCCCGAGCTTTTTGCAGCTTTTACCACACGCGCATGAAGGTCTGGTTGCAACCGGAGCAAAACCCGTCCAGATGCTGGCTTTTCTGGCTCCCCCCCTGCTTCACGGCAGCACTCGATGTATGTATCTATCGAAAGATGGAAGTTACTTTGCAATTCTTCTACAGACTGTCCAGAAAAGACAATGCGATCAACAACATCAACAACCTTTCCATAAAATATTAAATCCTCTGCATCGAATGTGATATCGGCAGAGTACCCCTTATACACCATGCGGCTCATCGGCCCCTCCTTCATACTTCTTAACAATGCCTTGATCGAGAAGGAACTCACACAGTTCTTTGACAAACCCCTTATCCATTTTCGGATGAGCCCCTTTTGCGTGTGGCTTGATTACGTTGAAGCGCTGCCCGTTGAGTTCGGCAAAGAAATGTGACCCACCTTTTTTAATCACCACAGCCCCCAACGCAACGAGGAGGCTTTCCACTTCATCATAATCGACATCCGAAGGCGGCGGACGGCGAAAGATTTTTTCGATCAATGCCTTTTTCTTCGAGTTGAGCTCGATATCATCGTTGATTGATATCACAGTCGTCATACCCAGTGCAACCCCCCTCCATCCCTTACCGTACAAACGAAAGGCCTTGGAGTCGACATAAACACTCGCCACCAGGTAACGTCAAGCCTACCCCCCCCTTACGGTCAGCTCTTCGCCCCCCCCTACTGCACCACCCCGCTCCCCGGCTCCCACTCCGCCAGCCAATCGTCGGGCGAGAGCGTATCGTTCGGCTCCGCAGCATTCGCCCTAGCCTGATTCCCCGGCGCATTCATCGGCCCGACCATGGCGTCCATGGGCAGCCGGCCCAATATCGCCGCCACCAGCGGCAGCAGCCCCTGGCGCTTGAGCGCCGTCACCGGAATGCCCGCCGGGTACAACCGCTGCATGATCTCCCGCTCGTCGTCGGACAAAAGCTCCCACTTGTTCAGCGCCAGCAGGCGCGGGGTGTCGCCCAGGTCCATCTCGGCCAAAATCGCCTCCACCGCCGTGATCTGCTCCACCACCTCCGGGTGCGAGGCGTCGGCCACGTGCACCAGCACGTCGGCGGACTCCAATTCTTCGAGGGTGGCGCGGAAGGCCTCCTTCAGGTCCGGCGGCAGGCGGCGGATAAACCCCACCGTGTCGGTCAAGATCACCTCGCGCTCGCGCGGGAAACGAATGCGCCTGCTCGTGGGGTCCAGGGTGGCGAAGAGCTTGTCCTCGGCCAGCACGGCGCTGCCGGTGAGCGTGTTCATGAGCGTGGACTTGCCCGCGTTGGTGTAGCCCACAAGCGCGATGACCGGGGCCCCGGCCTTGGAGCGGCGGTCGCGGGTGCTCGTGCGGTGGCGGCGCACGTCCTCCAGGTCCTTCTTGACCCTGGTGATGCGCTCGCGCACGCGCCTGCGGTCGATTTCGAGCTTGGTCTCGCCCGGCCCGCGCCCGCCAATGCCGCCCATGAGCCGCGACATGGCCGGCGTCTTGCCCACCAGGCGCGGCAGCGTGTACTTGAGCTGGGCCATTTCGACCTGGAGCTTCCCGGCGCGGCTGGTGGCCCGGCCCGCAAAGATGTCCAGGATCAGCTGGGTGCGGTCGAGCACGCGGCGCTCCGTGGTCTCGGCCAGGTTGCGCAGCTGCGAGGGCGACAGGTCCTGGTCGAAGATGACGATCTGCGCGCCGGTTTGCAGGCACAACACTTCCAGCTCCTGCAGCTTGCCCTTGCCCAAAATATGCCGGGAGTCCGCCGTGGTCACGCGCTGGACCATGCGCCCTGCGGCGGCCAGTCCTGCCGTGCGCGCCAGCTCGGTCAATTCCTCCAGGCTGCGCTCCTGGACGATGCGCGGTTCGCGCGAGACGCTGACCAGCACCGCGCGCTCGCGGCCCTTGTCCTCGGCCTTGGCGCCCTCGGCCCGGGCGAACTCGTCCTCCAGGGCGGAGACCAGCGCGGCGAAGTCGACCTCGGAGCGGTCCCAGCGCACGGGCGGCAAAACGTCGTAGGGCTTGGTCCCGGCGCTGGCGGCTGCATTGACTGGAACGACATGGGCCACGTGCAGCATGCCCGGCTCGCCAAAGTCGTTGACCGTCAACACGGAAACGCTGTCCAGCCGCAGGGAGACCATGTCCATCAGGTCTTCCTGCGAAAGTGCCTCGCCGGAGAGGTGCGTGTGCAACAGGCGCAGGCCGCGCAGGCGCATCTCGCCCAGGCGGGCGCGGGGCAGCTCCGGGATGTAGATGGACGACGGGTCGCCCACGATGAGCAGGTCCACGCGGCCCTGGCGGTCGATGAGCAGGCCGATCTGGCGGCCGCAGTCGCGGGAGACGAGGGCCAGCTCACGGGCCTGGTCCGAAGTAAAGCCGCCCCCCGCAGGCGGGAAGCGGCGTGTGGACAGGCGCGCGAGGCGCTGGAGCTGGCTGGGCTTGAGCCCTTGGGTGTTGCCTTGTGGCTTTTGGGCGATGGCGGTCACCCTCCCGGGTCGGTTACAGGGGCGCGGTGGCCAGATAGCGCGCGATGAGGTCGTCGTAGGCCGAGACGCGGCGGAAGGTCTCGGCTGCCAGCTCCCGGCGCAGGGCCAGGGAAACGCCGCCGTGCGCGCTGATCTCGTCCTGGATGCGCGGGTAGTACGCGGGATCGGGCACCACGAGCGTGGTGTGGAAGTTCTTGGCCGCGGCGCGCAGCATGCACGGGCCGCCGATGTCGATCTCCTCCACGGCGTTCTTCAGGTCCAGGCCCTTGCTGGCCGCGTCGGCGAAGTTGTAGAGGTTCACGCAGACCATGTCGAAAGGCTCGATGCGCAGCTCGGACAGGGTCAGCAGGTGGCCGGGGTTGTCCTTGTCGGCCAGGATGCCCGCGTGGATGCGCGGATGCAGGGTCTTGACGCGGCCGCCCAGGATCTCGGGGAAGCCGGTGACCTCGCTCACGCCCTGGACCTTGATGCCGGCCGCCACAAGCTTCTTGTGCGTGCCCCCGGTGGAGACCAGCGTGCAGCCCCGCTCGGACAGAAATGATGCGAACTCAGCCAGACCGGACTTGTCGGTGACGGACAGGATGGCCCGTCTGATGGGTAAAAAATCCATGACGCCCTCGCTCTTTTTCGAGGTTGTGCCAGAACTCCCAGGCCAAGGCAAGCCGGTGGCGCTTTGGACCGCCGCCCGCAGCGGGCCAAGCCCCATGCGCAGCCGGGAGGCGCAGCCCGGCTTGTCGGCCCGGAAGGGAAGGCCCAAAGGCGCCCGCAACCCGGCCTCAACCCGGCCTCAACCCGGCCATTGGTCCTGGGACCCTTACGCACAAAAAATGCCCCTGGCCCGCAACGGGGTCAAAGGGCATGCCGGAACCCCCGGGCCAGGCGGACCGGGCACGGTGAAAACGGGTCCTCGGCTGATGTGGTCCTCCGCCCCGCCCGACCGACCGGGCGGAGCGGAAGACCAATAGGGAGGGGAGACCGTAGGTTAGCGGTGCAGCTGTTCGAGCAGCTCCCGCGCCGGGGCGAAGGCGGGGTCCTTCTCCACAATCAGGTCAAGCTGGGCCTGGGCCTCGTCCTTGCGGTCGAGACAGACCATGCAGCCGGCCAGGGAGTAGCGGACCTCGCTCTTGTCCGGGTCGATTTTGAGGTAGTTCTCCAGATGCGGAACCACCTTGTCCAGGGCTTCCAGCTCGTGGCCGAGACGGATGATGCTCAAAAGCGCGACCATGTTTTCGGGATTGCAGCCAAGGGCCTCGATGAACAGGGCGAGGGCTTCGTCCTTCGCTCCCAGCTCCATCTTGATCAGGCCCATCCCTGCGAAAGTTTTGTCCGTGGCGCTGATGCCGTGGGCCTTGGAGTACAGGGCCAGGGCATTGGCCAGGTCGCCGCGCTGCACGGCGATGGTGGCCAGGCCAAGGTAGGGGTCCGGGTGGATCCCGTTGGAGGACGCGGCCTTCTGGTAGTAGCCTTCGGCCTTGTCCAACTCGCCCATGAAGAGATAACACTCTCCAAGTTCTTTGTTGATTTCGTAATCCAGGTGACTCATGGTTCCCCTCCGTTTTCCCTAAAAGGCCCGCGTCTCCATGCAGGCGGCAAAAGTTGCGTGGCTCATGGGAGCCTGACACCAATAAGCAACTAGCGTGCCAACAGCAAAATGCTCCACATCGCCCCTGGCCCCCAGTCCGCCAGCAGCCCGCGCCCCACCCCCAGTCCGCCAACAATAGAGAGAACGCTGCGTCAGTCCGGGCGGCATTACTCATATTGTCATGCAACTTTAGTGTGTTACGACTTTGGAACGCGAGTTGCTATGACCCCGGCGGAAGAGTTCAAGCCAGGGCGCGCACCCGTCGCCCCAGCCCGGCGGCATCTGCCCGCAAGCCAAGGAGGCACAACGATGAAGGGTCTGTTTGAGGAACACATCCTGGTGATGGAAAAGGTTCTGGACCTGCGTCTGCAACGTCAAAATGTTGTCATGAGCAACATCGCCAACGTCACCACCCGTGGCTACAAGGCGCGCAGCCTGCCCTTCGAAAACGAGCTGCAGTCGGCGCTGAAGCTGGACTCCAGCGGCAAGATGGCCCGCACCGACCCGGGCCACCTGCCTTCGGAGTTCGACGTGACCGGCTACCAGGCCACGGGCGTTTCGGAATACAAACCCCGCGTGGTCTACGGCGAGGACGCGGTGGACCTGGACAAGGAAATGGGCGCCATGGCCAAGAACACGCTCATGTACAATGCCTTGTCGGACATCATCTCCAAGAACTTCAGCAGCCTGCAGACAGCGATTGCGGAAGGGAGCAAGTAAATGGACTTCATGAGCGCACTCGACATCAGCGCCTCGGGCATGAAGGCCCAGCGCACTTACATGAACGTCATCTCCATGAACCTGGCCAACGCCAAGACCACGCGCACCAGCGAAGGCGGCCCCTACCGCCGCAAGACCGTGGCCTTTGCCGCCACGCCCATCGCCAATCCCTTTGACAGCGCCATGCAGGACGCGGAGTCCCGCGAGCTCAAGGGCGTGACCGTGCGCGGCATCATCAACGACAAGCGGCCCATGAAGAAGGTCCTGGAGCCCGGCCACCCCGACGCCGACAAGGACGGCTACGTCAGCTACCCGGACATCAACGTGGTGGAGGAGATGGCCAACATGATCACCACCATGCGGTCCTATGAAGCCAACGTCCAGGCCATCCAGGACACCAAGGCCATGTTCACCAAGGCCCTGCAGATCGCCCGCTAGGCGCGTAAACGAACAAGGAGCCCATCATGATCGTCAAGTCCGTGGCCATGCAGGCCTATCAGAATGCGCTGAAGATCCAGCAGGACGCCCAGAGCAAGATCAACGCCAACTTCAAGAGCTCCGCCGCCGCCACCGCGCCCCAGGGCGGCTTCATGGCCGCCCTCAAGGGCAACCTGGAGAAGGTCAACGACATGCAGCTGGAGAAGATGGACATGGCCACCTCCTTTGCCGCAGGCAAGGAGCAGAACGTGCACGAACTCATGATCAGCCTGCAGAAGGCCGGGCTGGCCATGAGCATGACCAGCGCCGTGCGCAGCAAGATCATGTCCACCTACCAGGAACTGACCAAGCTGCAGTTCTAGGCCCTGACGCCGCCAGCCGAGAAATCCGCACAGAGCAGCACCGAGAGCACCGCAGCGATCATTGAGGAGGCCGAGCATGCACCCGAAATTGATGGAACTTCTGGAAAAGGCCAAGAACGTCTGGACCGCCCGCAGCATCTCCCAGCAGGTGCTCATCGGCGGGTTGACCGTGGCCCTCATCGCCGCCTTCGTCGTTGGCATCATCATCATGAACAAGCCCGACTACAGGGTGCTCTACTCCAAGCTGACCCCCGAGGACGCCTCCAAGATCGTCAGCATGCTCAAAGCCACCAAGGAGCCCTACCAACTGGCGGACAACGGCCAGACCATCCTGGTCCAGGCCGACAAGGTCTACGAGCTGCGCCTGAAGGTGGCCGGCGAGGGCAACCTGCACGGCCAGGGCATCGGCTTTGAAATCTTCGACGAGATCAAGATCGGCCAGACCGACTTCGTGCAGCACATCAACTACCAGCGCGCGCTCCAGGGCGAGCTGGCGCGCACCATCATGGAATTTCCCCAGGTCGAAAAGGCCCGGGTGCACCTGGTCATCCCCAAGAAGAGCCTGTTCATCGAGGAGCAGACCCAGCCCTCGGCCGCGGTGGTCATCAAGTTCAAGGAAAAGGACAAGAAGCTGGAGGCCAAGGAGGTCCAGGGCATCGTCAATCTTGTGACGATGGCTGTGGAGGGCCTGACCAAGAACCGCATCACCATCACCGACGCCAACGGCCAGCCCGTGTACCAGCCCACGGACGAGGAGTCCGCCCAGGGCATGAACACCACCCAGCTGGACTTCAAGGCCCAGATGGAGCGCAAGCTGGAGCGCCGCATCGAGGAGCTCTTGACCCCGGTCATCGGCCCGCAGAAGATCATCGCCCGGGTCAACACCGAGCTGGACTTCAGCCACAAGACCATCAAGCGCGAGGTCTTCAACCCCGACAGCCAGGTCATCCGCAGCGAAACCCGCTCCGAGGAGACCGTGGCCGGCAAGGCCAACCTCGACGGCGCCTCGCCCGACGCAAATTTCCGGGGCGACGGCTTCTCCGGCACCCAGAGCACCCAGGACTCCAGCCGCGAGTCGCGCACCACCAATTACGAGATCAACAAGGAAGAGCAGCAGATCGTCTCCCCGGTTGGGGAGTTGAAGCGCCTGGGTGTTGCTGTTATCGTGGATGGGACGTACACCAAGGACGAGAAGACCGGAACGTACGCCTACGTGCCGCGCACGGCGGAGGAGATCGCCCGCATCAAGAGCCTGGTGAGCAGCGCCGTGGGCTTCGACACCGCGCGCGGAGACTCTATCGAGGTCTCCAGCATCGCCTTCGGCGCCATGGACATGAACGAGGGCCCGTCGCTGGTCCGCAACTTCATCGAGATGGGCCAGCGCCTGGGCAAGCCGCTTTTGAGCGGGCTGTTGATCTTCCTCTTCCTGATCCTGGTGGTCCGTCCGGTTGTCATGGCCCTTATCCGGCCCAGAGTGGCCGAAGAGGAGGTTGAGGAAGTGGCGAGTCTGCCCAGCACAGAAGAGCGCCTGGCCATCGAGGAGGCGCTTGAGGTTCCCGAGGAGGCCCTCGACACCTCCCGCCGCCTGGAAAACGCCAAAAACATGGCGGTGCAGCTGACCGATCAGAACATGGACCAGGCCATCAGGCTGCTCAAGTCCTGGGCCAGGCAGGAGGCCTAACCGTGGCAAGCTTCACCGGTCCCCAGAAAACCGCCATCATCATGCTGGCATTGGGCGAAAAGTTCACGGCCGAGGCCTTCAAGCGCATGGAGCGCCAGGAGATAGCCGCCGTGAGCAAGGCCATGCTCGACATCGACTCCGTGTCCCGCGAGGACGTGCTGGATGTGCTGAAGGAGTTCAACGACTCCATCACCTACGGCTCGGAGATGCTCATGGGCGGTGCGGAACAGGTGAAGCGCCTGCTCTCCAAGGCTCTGGACAGCGAAACGGCCAAGTACATCCTGGACACCCTGGAGATCAGCTCCGGCCCGACCCCGTTCCAGGAGCTCTCAAACGTCAGCCCGCGCATCCTGGCCCAGATTCTGCGCAACGAACACCCGCAGACCCTGGCCCTGATCCTGGGCCACCTGCACCCGGACCAGGCGGCGGAGCTTTTGTCCAACCTGCCCTCCGGCGTGCGCGCAGAGGTGCTCATGCGCCTGGCCAAGCTGGAGGCCGTAGCCGAGGAGATGCTCCACGAGGTCGACAAGGTTTTGCAGAGCCAGCTCATCGCCATGGGCGGCAAGGAAGGCAAGAAGGTCGGCGGCATCAACTCCGTGGCCGAAATCCTCAACGCGGTCGACCGCGCCACCGAGGAAGAAGTCCTCTCCGAGATCGAGGAAGAAAGCCAGCAGATGGCCGACGACATCAGAAACCTCATGTTCGTGTTCGAGGACATCAAGGCGCTGGACGACCGCAGCATCCGCGAACTCTTGAAGGACATCAGCAACGAGGAGCTGACCAAGGCCCTCAAGGGCGCCAGCGACGACCTGAAGGACAAGTTCCTGAAGAACCTCTCCGAGCGCGCCGCAGGCATGATCCGCGAGGATCTGGAGATCATGGGCCCGGTCAAGCTCTCCGAGGTGGAGGGCGCGCAGCAGAACATCGTCAAGACCGTGCGCCGCCTGGAAACCGAAGGCCGCATCGCCATAAGCAGAGGTGGCGGAGATGAATTCATCTAATCCCGCAAGCCCGGACAAGCTGTACACCGGCCGGGTCATCATGGGCTGCGACACGCCCGGCCCGGACTACATCACCATCCAGGAAATGGAGGGCAAGCGCCACCGCCCCCTGTGGGACGAGCCCACCGAGGTCGAGTACATCGAGCGCTGCCGGGCCAAGGCCGAGGACATGGCCCGCGCCATCATCGGCCAGGCCCTGGAAAAGGCCAACCTCGACGCCGAGGCCATCCGCGCCGAGGGCCGCAAAGAGGTCGAGGCCGCCGTGGCGAGCGCCCGCCAGGAGGCCCAGGACGAGGCCCAGGCCCGGCTCGACGCCGAGTTTGCGGCCCACGCAGAGGCCATGGGCGACCTGGTCCAGGCCATTTCCGGCCTGGGGCTGGAGGTCTGGCAGTCGCGCCGGCGCGACTTCGCCGCGCTGGCCAAAAGCTTTACCGAAAAGGCGCTGCGCGTGGAGATGGACGCCCGCCGCGCAGAGATCCTGGAAAGCCTCATGGACGAGGCCTTGACCAGGCTGGACGCGCACCGCGAGTTCACGCTCAAGGTTGCGCCGCAGGACTATGACCTGGCCCAGGCCCTCATGGAGGAGATCAAGGCCAGCCGTCCGCACCTCGGCCAGTGGCGGCTCGTCACCGACCCCGCCCTGACCAACGGCGGCGTGGTGCTGGAGACCAACGACATGCTGGCCGACAACGCGCTGCACAGCCGCCTGGCCCTGCTCGCGCCCTACCTGGACCAGTTGGACCTGCCCGAGGACCTCGATCAGGCCAGAGAACCAGGCGACCAGGCCAGCGCCCAGGCCATGGAGCCGGGGGCCGAGGCCAGCAGCCAGGCCGGGGAGCCGGGTGTCGAGGACATCGCCCAGGCCGGGGAGCCGGGACGCAATGGCGCTTGATCCCCAGGCCGTGGACAGCGCCTGCCAGGGGCTGGACCTCTGCCAGACCTTCGGCAAGATCACCAAGGTCGTGGGCCTCATCGCCGAGGGCCAGGGCATCAAGCCCCCGCTCGGCTCCGTGTGTCACCTCTTGCCCGAAAACCGGGACTCCACGCCCATCCCGGCGGAGGTCGTGGGCTTCCGCGAGGGCGCCTGCCTGTTCATGCCCTACGGCGACATGCGCGGCATCCGCCCCGGCAGCCTGATCCGCAACTCCTCCGCGCCCCCGCACATCCCCGTGGGCCCGGGCCTCTTGGGCCGCACGCTGGACGCCTTTGGCGTGCCCATCGACGGCAAGGGCATGATCGCCACAGACGCCTTTGTGCCGCTCTACCGCACCCCGCCCAACCCCATGGAGCGCCCGCGCATCGACCAGCCGATGGATGTGGGCGTGCGCGCCATCAACGGACTTTTGACACTGGCCAAGGGCCAGAGGATCGGCATCATGGCCGGCTCCGGCGTGGGCAAGAGCACGCTCATGGGCATGATGGCGCGCTACACCAAGGCCGACATCAACGTCATCGGCCTGGTGGGCGAGCGCGGCCGCGAGGTGGTCGAGTTCATCGAGCGCGACCTGGGGCCAGAGGGCATGGCCCGCTCGGTGGTCATTGTCGAGACCAGCGACAAGAGCCCGCTCATCCGCATGCGCGCGGCCTTTGCCGCCACGGCCGTGGCCGAGTACTACCGCGACCAGGGCCTGGACGTGCTCCTCATGATGGACTCGGTGACGCGCTTCGCCATGGCCGGACGCGAGGTCGGCCTGGCCGCGGGCGAGCCGCCCACGCGCGGCGGCTACACGCCGAGCGTGTTCGCGCAGCTCCCGCAGCTGCTCGAACGCACGGGCAAGAGCGCCCTGGGCTCCATCACCGGCATTTACACCGTGCTTGTCGACGGCGACGACTTCACCGAGCCCATTGCCGACGCGGTGCGCTCAATCATCGACGGGCACATCGTGCTCACGCGCGAGCTGGCGGACCAGTCGCACTTCCCGGCCATCGACGTCTTGAAGAGCATCAGCCGTCTGCGCAGCGAGGTGGTGAACAAGGAGGACATGGCCGCCGGGCGCACGGTGCTGCGGCTCATGAGCACCTTCAAGCGCGTGGAGGACATGGTGAACATCGGGGCGTACCAGAAGGGCGCCAATGCCGAGGTGGACCGGGCCATCGACATGGTCGGCCCGATCAACGGCTTTTTGCAGCAGTTCGTGGGCGACAACGTGAGCCTCGACGAGTGCTTCGGCCTGCTGCGGGGGCTGGCGGGGGGGTGAAAGAGTTTTGCCGGGCTTTGGATTCTGTTTTTATAAACTTGCAGACACACGCGGAAACTGATTCCAGAGTCGACCCTCCAAAAGCCGTCCTGCCTTTTTCTTATTCACTCCGCCCCACTGCTTAAAAAAGAAAGGCACGTTCATGTCAGCGCATTTGTCGCGCAGAGTGGTCACCCATTCTTCACGCATTGGGCGCGCGCCTGGTCCAGACTCTCCGCCAACGATGACCCAGTCAATCAACGAAAAGTCGGCATTGTCCGCAGGTCCGATCAGGGGTTCCATTGAAACGAACTTCACCTTTGCAGGCGTTCTCGCAAGGTTCTCTATCCTATAGGCATAATCTTCGTTCTCGACACTGACCCCCATCCACACATTCGAGGGCCACTTGAGGGCCGGGCTCAGTTCTGCGAGGCGCGTTGAACGCTTGGTTAAAACTTGGAATGTATGCTGCTTGGCAACAGCCATGACGGAAAAAACCTTCTGAATGAATTCCAGCGGAACGTCTTCATGAAAGAGATCGCTCATGGAATTGACAAAGACGATCTGAGGCTTTTTCCACGTCAGTGGCAAACCAATCACATGCTCGTGAAACGTCAGTTCAAACCCATTCGCGTAGTTGGGGTTGCCCATGGCGCGGAGGCGCTTTGCCATGCGTTCCGCATAGCAATTCTTGCACCCCGGACTGATCTTCGTACAGCCCGTTAATGGGTTCCAGCTTGCTTCAGTCCATTCAATTTTACTTTGCGCGGCCACAACACACCTCTTATGAGCTTGCAAATCAAGACAATATTTCGACTTTCTTATTTTTTATCACAGAGCCGTAGCTCATGGGCGGAACTCTTTGAAGCTGTCCCGCCTCCTTCATGCTCTTAAGTGCTGCCCTTGCCTGCGCAGGTAGAAAACCATTAACCAAAGCAAAAACAACCACATCGTGATTCGTTTGCAATCGCTTTGCGAGAATCATCTCCCGAACCGTCTCATGAAACGATTCTACTTTTCTAGGTATCTTATCCAGAAATGGCAAGGCATATTGCTTCGCACAAAGGACATCACCACACAAGTCGAAATTCGCTTCTCCATTCGGGGATGTTCCCCACGCAACACTTAAGAATTTATTTAGCCCAAACAAGCTTCGTGATCCGAATATTAAACTATTGACGTTTGTTGTACGCTCTTTTTTTATTGCAAATTGCGCTAAATAATACTCTTGTTTTGCTTCATGCAACTTTGACTGGATATATGTACAAATATCACGAGAGGCGTCAATCAATGTTCCGGTAAATGTTAACCCTGGAAAATATTTTTGGAACTCTTCTACTTTATTAAATCTATACAAGTTGGCAGAAGGTACGAACATTATGAAGTCGGTATAGCTAAGCATAGACAACTGGTCAATCATCCACGCTATTCTGACCAACCCAGTCGGGTCAATAAAAAGAAAGTTTGCAGCACCTTGCTGTTGCATGTGAGGCAAGACCTCAGCAAAACAGTCTTCGAAATTAAGTGCGGAAAAATGATAGTTACATTTTGCGTTCAACTCGAAAGAATCAAGTTCGCCTTGAAGTAGCCCAATTTTCTGCTTATCGGCGTCGTTAAAATAGACATCTACCGGAACAACACGGCCCTCTGTAGAAGGCTTGGCTCTAGCAATTGCCCGAACAATCCGGAGAGGACTCCCCTCAACTTTTTTCACATCACGCCCTGGCCCACATTGAAAGTCGAAAATGTTTATCCTGTTTGCGTACCGGCCTTGCATAAACACAGGCAACCATTCTTCAAGGTATTTCGAAAGAATATCGAGTTTAAGGACAGTCCCCTCGTCAAAGGCGTTCTTATGGAAATCATCTCTCGGCACGCTGGACTCCTTATGGGTGAATATACGTCCACGCCAGGGCAAATCCAAAACATGCACACGATACATTACCAGTGATCAGAAGCCAATCCCCCCACCAGCACCACCCGCTCCGCCTCCACCACCCGCCGGAAGCCCTCCGCCGCGCGTCAGCTCCCAACGCCCCCGAGCGCCACGGGGTCATTCACCAGATCCCCATAGCCCTTGCAGGCCAGGGCAACCGCCTTGGGAATGGGCTTCTCCCCGGCCTCGTAGTAGGCCACGGTGCGCCGAGACAGCCCGAGGGCGGCGGCGGCAGCATCCAGGGTCAAGCCGAAGCGGCCCCGCCAGCGCTTCATGCCGTCCGGGGAGTAGACAAGCCCGCGCTGTTCTGCCGCGAGCATTTGCAGGTGCACGGAGTCGATTTCGATTTCCTCCCCGCCCCAGGCGATGGACCAGCCGTATTCGCCCACGGCGGCCTTGGCAAAATACGCCTGGTCAAGAAGCCGCGCGAGCTTGCCGCCCATAATCCAAGGCATGAGGTCAATGGTGGACGTTCCACTATCCGCCCAGGTGACAGTGACGGCGCGCCCCTGGTGGCCAATAGCCACGGCGGCGATGCGGCGGGGCTCAAAGATGCCCTTGCGTGTCCTCTTCATGCATGCTCCCTTGCCCAGCGCTCCAAGAGCTGAAGCCGGTTGGCCTCGATCCATGCAAGCGCTTCTGCGGCGGCGCGGGCTTCTGCCGCAGTGCCCTCAACGGTCATATCGTCCAGAAACACCAGCAGTTCGAAGTCCGGGCCGGACACATGGACATGCGCCGGATTGTGGTCATTGACGTGCATCGCGACGCGGAATTTCCCGACCCGGAGAAGTGTTCCCATACCCCAAAATAGTGCAATAGTTGCACCGTGTCAACCGGCTCGGTTATGACCTTTGAACTCGCGGTCAACGCCAGACAGACCCAGGCGACACAAGCGGCACCTCCCCCCTGGCCCGATCCTTGCTTCCACCCCTGCGGCGGCAATCCATTCCGCCCGCGCCCAATCAACCAGCCGGAGCCGCCCATGCCCGCGCCAACCGCCCTGCCCGTGCCGCACCCGGACCTGAGCATCTGCTTTGGCGGTGGCGACTATGCAGAGAGCGCGCGCATGCTGCTTAACTTCTTCATCCGCCACGCAGGAGTGCAGCCCCACGAGCGCGTGCTCGACGTGGGCTGCGGCGCTGGCCGCGCGGCCTGGGGCCTGGCCCAGTACCTGAACGCCCAGGGCAGCTACCACGGCTTCGACACCTTCCCGCCGGGCGTGGACTGGTGCCGCGAGAACCTGGCCCCGCGCCTGCCGAACTTCGAGTTCCGCACGGTGGACGTGTTCAGCGGCGTGTACAACCCCGGCGCGAGCACAAGCGCCGAGAGCTTCCGCTTCCCCTACGCCGACGCCAGCTTCGACCTGGTGGTGCTGGTCTCCGTGTTCACGCACATGCTGCCTGCGGACATGGCCGGGTACCTGGCCGAGACCGCGCGCGTGCTGGCCCCTGGCGGGCGCATGTTCGCCACGTATTATCTGATGAACGACGCAGTGCGCACGCTGCTGGCCCAGGGCCGCAGCAACCCGCACTTCACCCGGCGCTACGGCCAATTCTGGGTGGCCGATCCGGCCAGCAAGGAGGACGCCGTGGCCTATGAGGAGACGCTGGTGCGGGCCATGCTCGCACGCGAGGGTCTGACGCCAGCGAAGCTGGTGCCTGGGCGCTGGTGCGGGCGCGAGGGCGGCGAAAACGGCCAGGACATGCTCGTGGCCGTGAGGCCCGCCGGGCAATAGACCCGGATTTCCCGCGCGCTGCAACCATCAGTCTTTGGCATCAGCCATTGGCATCAGACATTCGCCTCAGACTTTAGCCTCAGACTTTAGCCTCAGCTCCCAGCCCTCAGCCCCCGGTCCTCAGCCCTTGCGCCGCACCCTGACCACCCGCCAGGCCAAAAGCGTCAGCCCCAGGGCCGCCAGATACGCCGCCGTGAACACCCGCTCGTCGAAGTCGTAGAACAGGATGCGCCCCAGCCAAAGGGCCACGCACCCGCCACGATAGGCGGCCGCCCCTGGGATCGGCTGGGCCGCGACGCGCAGCGCCGCCTCCAGGTCCGTCAGCGGGCAGGCCAGGCCCAGCACGGACTCCAGCGCCACCACGCACATGCCGGCCAGATGCGTGAGCCGGAACACCCGGCCCCGCACAAAGCCCCAGCCCCGCCTGTCACCCAGCAGATGGCCCAGCCAGATGGCGGCCAGCCCGAGGGCCAGGAACAGCGCCAACGCCATGTGCGCCGCCAGCACCACGTCGGCCAGCAGCAGCAGGGTCGCGGGGTTCTCGGTTAAGAAGGGCGGCATGGGGGCCTCCTGCGCGCGCCGGACGCCGCGCCGTCAAACCGGACCAGCCAGATTCTCCAGCCGGGCCAGGCCGCAAGACCATCCAACCGGACGATTCAGCCGGGCTGTCCATTTGGACCATCCAACCGGGCTGTCCAACCGGACTGTCCAACTAGACGATCCAACCGGGCCCAGGCTCAGGGCAGGCTGACCTGCCCGGCCAGGACCCGGGCCTTCAGGAGCATCTCGGGCCGGTACTCGAAGTGCATAAGGTCGAAGCTGGCCCACTTGCCGCCCCAGATGAAGCCCTCGGCCTCGAAGGCGGCCAGAATCTCCGGCGGAAACCCGCTGCGCCGCCGGGTGATGGCCTCCAGATCGCCCTCTTCTCCGGGGAAGGTGCGCCAGTACGGCAGGTGCGGGTTCAGGTCCAGGGCGATGCCAAAGGAGTGCATGCTCAGCCGCGTGGTGCCCGCGATGCGCCGCCAGGCCAGGGTTCCGCCCAGGGGCCGCAGCACCGCGCCCCACTCCGGGTGGCGCGGCAAAAGCGCCGCGATGCGCCCCCAGACCCGCATAAGCGCCTGGGCCGCGCCGTGCCGGACGTTGAAGGCCACGGCCTTGCCGTCAAAGCGCACGGCCTCGCAGTTCGCGCGCACAGCGGCCTCGCTTGCGCCATACAGCGCGGTGAACAGCGCCTGCGCGCGCGCGCGTCCAGGGTCGAAGCCAGGCTCCAGGCGGGCCAGGACCGCGTCCACCGGGCCCAGGGGGTAGACCTGGGCCAGCATGGTGCGGATGTCAGGATTCTCCAGGGCCTGGCTGGCGTCGTCCATTCGGTCGCCTTCCACTCGACCGTCGGCCATGCGACCGCCGTCCATTCGACCGTCTTCCATTCGTCCGTCGGCAATTCGGCCATCATCATACGGCAGCCGCTGGCCGCTGGTCAGCACAAGGTCGAGCCGCCCTGCAGGTCCTTGCTCCAGTCCATGTATTGCGCCGGGATAGGCGGCGCGCAGCACGGCCAGGTCGAGCAGCGCCTCCGGCTGTGCCAGCAAAGGCAGCGCCCCCGCACCATCGCCCGCTCTGGCCGGAGGCGGCAAGATCACAAGTGCTGCGGCCAGCGCTGCGGCCAGCGCTGCGGTCAGCAACGCGTTGACCAAACCCAGGCGCAACAAGGGGTGACGCACACAACCTCCCCGGAAGGCCACAGCCTTCCCCAGCATTTTCGCCAGCAATAGGCGCGCAGCCTGCGGCGGTCAATGTTCCTTTCCGCCCGGTCCGCCGCCCCTGCCCGCCGCTCGCGCCGCCTGGGACTCCGGCTGGCCGCCAACAGGCTGGCTGCAGGCTGTCCGATTGGCCGACTGCGGGCTGGCTGACCGGCGTCCTCTGCCACTTTTCTGCCGGTCCACTGGCGGCTCGGCTGGCTGTCCGGCTGGCTGTCCGGTTGGCCGACTGCGGGCTGGCTGTCCGAATGCAGGCTTGCTGCCCGGCTCTTGGCTGGCGGCCCGGCTGGTTGCTGTCTGCACGATTCTCCGGCCTGGGTGCGAGGGTGCAAAAAAAATTTTCTCCAGTCTTCCCAAAAGGCGCATACAGTGTTATATACAACACAGCAGCAAGTGAACACTTACTTGGAGCCGCATGCACGCTCACCGGCGCGCAAGGAGGCAAACCGGCACGACACCAGCCCCTCGAAACAAGTGTGCTTCCCTCGGCACCCCGCAACCAACGCCTTCCGGCCCGCCACCACGCGCCTCAAGGCCCAAAGCATCAGCAATTTAAGGAGCAAAGCAATGACGCTTGCCATTTTGATGCTGCACGCACTCCTGGGAATGTTCTTCATCCTGGCCGCAGGCTTCGTGTATGTCGACACCCTGAGCGCCTGCTCCATGAACCTGAACCGCATCCGGCTCATGAGCCGGTTCGTGGCCCTGCTCATGTGGGTCACGTACCTCATCGGCGGCTACTGGTACGTGGTGCACTATGCGCCGGAAAAGGGCTACATCCTCAAGGGCCCGTGGCCTTTTGCCCACGATTTCTTCATGGAGACCAAGGAGCACGTGCTCATGGGCCTGCTGCTTTTGGCCACATTCCTGCCCATCGCCGCAGGCAATGACCTCGTCGGCTCCAAGGGCGCGCGCAGGCTCGTGCTGTGGATCGCCGCCCTGCTCGTGCTCACCGGGGTGGGCGTGGAGGGAGCTGGCGCAATCATCAGCATGGGGGCCAAGGTCGCACTGCTTCCCGTGGTAGGAGGTTAACGCCATGACGACATCCACCCTCAATGCCCAGACCCGCGCCTTTGGCCTGTCCGCCGCCGTCACCTGCGTCGCCAGCGCCCTGCTGGTCGTGGTCAAGGAGACCAACGAAGGCCTGCTCAAGTTCATGAAGACCATCACTGTGCACCACTGGGTGACGCACGGCCTGTTCGCCGTCCTGCTCTTCCTGGCCCTGGGCCTGCTGCTGGCCAGGAGCAACAACGGCCAGGGCCCGGCCATCGGCGACGACACCGTGGTCAAGGCCGTGGCGGGCGGGTTCCTGCTCGGCTGCGTGATCATCGCCGCGTTTTATCTGTTCATCGGCTGATCGGCTGTCCATCGGCTGAGAACCGGCCAACAGTCGAGAAGCTCACCAGGGGCTGACGCGCGCGGTTCCGGGAGCCCGCAGCGTTCCCGCATCCGCACGCCGCGCCAGAACATCCGCAACACAAGCACGACGACACAACCACAGCGCCGGGCCGCAGGGGGGAACACCCTCCCGGCCCGGCCCTTTCTTGCGGGGCAGAAACAGCGCCGGAATACACCCCTTGCCCCGGGGCCCGGTCGGGCTTATCTTGTCAACCTGCCGCGCGGCTGTCATCAGAGTGCGCCGACAAGCACCTGTGCCGCGTCCTTATTGCGACCGCTCAACGCTTCCAACGACCGCGCCCGCCCAGAGCGCCCATGCCCAAGGAGTTCCCATGCGCCGCATCCTGTTCCGGTCCGCCCCTGTGCTCGCCCTTGCGCTTGTCCTTTTCTGCGCCGCCAGCGCACCAGCCGCCCGCCATAAACCCGCCAAATATCCTCAGGCAGCGGCTCAGGCCGTCGCCCAACCCGAAATCCAACCCGCAACCCCGTCCATCCCCCCGGCAACCGACCTGAGCCGGGCCGACACCCTGGTGCGCCTGAAAAACGGCATGACCGTGCTGGTGCGCGAGGACGACCGCTTCCCCCTGGTCAACATCCGCATCCTGGTGCACGCGGGCTCGGCCTACGAGACCCCGGCCCAGGCGGGCATCAGCCACGTGCTGGAGCACATGGTCTTCAAGGGCGCGGGAGACCCCGGCCCGAACCAGATGGCCCCAGGCGAGGTGGCCCGGCGCATCGAGGCCGCAGGCGGCAGCCTGAACGCGGGCACCAGCTTCGACAGCACCAGCTACTATGTCGAGGTGCCGGACCAGGCCTGGAGGCTGGGCCTGGCCACCGTGGTCGACATGACCCTGCGACCCACCCTGGACCCCAAGGAGCTGACCAGCGAGAAGGAGGTCGTGCTGGCCGAACTCAAGCGCGGCCAGGACTCCCCGGACAGCATGCTCTTCCAGACCCTGCAGGCCATGCTCTGGAAAAACACCAGCTACGAGTGGCCAATCATCGGCTTCACCGACACCGTGCGCGCCGTGACCAGCCAGTCCATGCGCGCCTACATCGCGCCCTTGTACCAGCCCCAGAACATGCTTTTGTGCGTGGTGGGCCGGGTCAAGGCCGCAGACGTCCTGGCCGAGGCCGAGCGCCTGCTGGGCGGCCTGGCCAACACCGGCCGCATCGTTCCGCCCGCGCCCTTTGCCGCGCCAATATCCGCCGCTAGCGGCCCGCAGATCACCGTGGTGCCCGGCCCCTGGAACAAGCTGCACCTGGCCCTGGCCTTTCCCGCGCCGGATTTCCTCTCGGCCAAGATGGCCGGGCTGGACATGCTGGCCCAGATCCTCGGGGGCGACTCCACCTCGCGCTTCTACCGGAAGTTCAAGTACGAAAGGCGGCTGGTGGACTCCATCAGCGTGGGCAGCAGCAACCTGGAGCGCTCCGGCATGCTCGTCATCGGCGCGGAGCTTGATGCGGACAAGCTGCCGGAATTCTGGGACGCGCTCATCACCGAGCTGGGGAGCTTCGACCCCGCCTCCATCACCGGCCAGGAGCTGGCGAGGGCCCGCACCAACATCGAGGCCGGGCTGTTCTTGTCCAAGGAGACCCTGGGCGGGCTGGCCAGCAAGATCAGCCACGAGTACGCCTTTGAGGGCGGCCCCCAGGGCGAGGCCAACTACCTCCAGGGCATCGCCGTGGTGGACCGCGCCCAGCTGCGCGTCCTGTACGACGAGTTTTTCCGCCCCGAGCGCCTGGCCGTGGCCCTGCTGACGCCCAAGGGCGTGAACGTGGACACGGCCCCGCTGCTGACCGCGCTGGGCAAGCGCTGGCCGGCCAAGGCCGCAGCCCGGGCCCAGGCCGGGGCAACGCAGAACCTGGCCGTGCGCCAGGTCAAGCTGCCCGGCGGCGGCACCCTGGTGTTCCAGCCCGACCTGACCCTGCCCTACACGGCCCTGTCCCTGGCCTGGCCCGGCGGCAACGGCCTGCTCAAGCCCTCGGAGCAGGGCCTGGCCGCGCTCACGGCCTCCATGCTCGGTCGGGGCACAAAAAAGCTCAGCGCCAACCAGGTGGAGGACTTTTTGGCCGACCGCGCCGCCAGCCTGGGCGCGAGCACCGGCGGCGAGACCTTCAGTCTCGGCGCCAAGTTCCCCAGCCGCTTCAGCGCAGACATGCTGGGCCTGGTGCGCGATGCGCTGACCAGCCCGGCCTTTGCCGAAAAGGAGCTGGCCCGCGCCCGCGAGGACCAGCTGAACGCCATCAAGCAGAGCGAGGACCAGCCCATCGGCCTGCTCTTCCGCAACCTGTCGGGCATCCTCTTCGCCACCGCGCCGCAGAACTACACGCGCCTGGGCCAGGCCCAGGACGTGGCGCGCATGACTGCGGACCAGACCCGCGGCTTCTGGGCCAGGCAGTCGCGCGAGCCCTTCGTGCTCTCGGTCTGCGGCACCTTTGACGAGGCCGCGGTCACGGCCTTTGCGTTAGCCCTGGAAAAGGAGCTGCGCGTGCAGCCAAAGGCCTACACCCTGGCCACCCCGGCCTGGAATCCCAAGACCAGCAAGACGCTCTCGCTCAAGGGCCGCAAGCAGGCGCACCTGCTGGTGGTCTTCCCGGGCCCCGGGCGGGAGGACCAGGAGGCCAGCGCCCGGCTCTCGGTGCTGCGCGCGGCCCTGGCGGGCCAAAGCGGCCTGCTCTTCCGCGACATGCGCGACAGGCAGGGCCTGGGCTACACGGTCACGGCCTTTTTGTCCCAGGGCAAGCACGCCGGGTTCATGGCCTTCTACATCGCCACCGACCCGGACAAGGTGCCCCAGGCCCTGGCGGGCTTCCGCAAGGCTGCGGCGGACATCGGGACCAGCCCCCTGCCTGCGGGCGAGCTGACGCGCGCCAAGAACCTGCTCTCCGGCGAGTACTACCAGGACCGCCAGTCCCTCAACTCCCGCAGCGGCGAGGCGGCCTCGGCCCTGGTCCAGGGCTATGAGCGCGACATGGAGCTGAAGCTGGTGGAGCGCGCCCAGAAGGTCAGCGCCGAGGACGTGCGCGCGGCTGCCGCCGCCGTGCTCAAGTGGGACGACGCCTTTGTGGTGCAGGTCGAACCGTAGGCTGCGCCCCGCCCCTTGATAGGGGGGCCGGGATTGGGCTACAGGGTGCGGAGCATGATGAATCGGGGCGCGGCGAATCGGAAAACGATGAATCGGGGCACCCGGCGCGTGGCGACAGACAAAAACGACGGCAGACGAGCAAAGGCAGACGAGACCGACGGCAGACGAGAACCACAGCAGGCGATCATGACCGACGAGGAGGCGCAATGGCCCTATTCAACAGCGGCGGCCGCAAGCCCAAACCCGTGGACGACGAGTCCAAGAACGACCCGCGCCTGGGCCTGGCCAAGGACCACTACATGGCCGGGCGCTTCAAGATCGTCACCCTGGACTCCGTGCCCACGCGCGATGTCCTGGGCACCTTCGGGCTCATCGTCTGCCGCAGCTACAACTTCGACAACGCCTTCTACGGCCTCATCGCCCAGGCGCTGGAGGTCAACGCCGACGCCATCCTGGGCTACCGCGAGACCGTGGCCTTCCACCCCGAGGGCGACAAGTACTACTCCTGCTACGGCACCGCCGTGCGCCTGAAGCCCATGAAGTAGCCCGGCCCCACGACAACGACAAAGCCCCGGAACCGCACTGGCTCCGGGGCTTTTTTTTCTGCGCAGGCGCGGGCCTGTTTCCGATGGCTGTTTCTTTTTTCTTGGAGAAAAGAGCGCCTTTGCCAGGCGGAGCGTTCCTGCGCCGCAGCCCTGGACCTGGAGTTGGACCTCGACCTCGACCTGGACCTTGACCCGGACCGGCCTGCGCAGCGGCCAAGGGAGTCCAGGAGGAAGAAGATGCGCGGGGGGCAGGCCCTAAAACGCGCGGGTCATGTCGCGGGAGATCTCGCGGTACACGTCGGCCACCAGGACCACGCCGAGCACCTTGCCGTTCTCCTCCACCACGGCCCAGCCGCGCTTCTTGCGCAAAAACAGCTCCAGCACCACGGGCAGCGGGTCGCCGGGCTTGAGCATGGGCACGTCGGACTCCAGGTGCCGGGCCAGGGAGGTGTGGGTGCACACGGCGCAGGCCCGGGCAAAGGTCTGGTCAAAGTCGCTGTCCTCTACGACCCTGAGCTCCGGGTCGCGCAGCACGCATTCGTCCATGGCCTCCAGCACCTTCCACACCGAAACCGCACCCTTGAGCTTGGGCGCGCCGTCGCCGGATTTGGCCAGCACCAGCACCACGTTGTTCTCCGGGCTGGTCTGCTGGCTTTCGCGCAGGGCGCGCACCACCTCGGCCAGGTTGGCCGACTCGTCGACCCAGGCGAACTCCTCGCGCATCATGTCCCAGGCGCGCTTGCGAAACAGCATAGGATCTCCTCGGCACAGGGTTTTTTCCGCCAGAAACGCCTCTTGCGGGTCAGGGCCTTGTACCCTGTCCCGGCAGGCGGGCGCAAGGGCCCTGGCGACCTTGACAAAACATCGGCCCGGCCCCACTCTGCGGGCCATGAAACGCATCGCGGCCCTTGGCCTGCTCATCGCCCTGCTCCTCGTGCTGCTTGCAGCCCTGCCTGCCCAGGCCGAGTACCTCTTCACCAAGGGAGAGAAGCTCACCTACGACCTGTTCTGGACCTTCATCCACGCGGGCACGGCCACCCTGGAGACCCTGCCCGGCTCCGAGGCCGAGGGCCAGCCGGCCCTGCTCTTCCGCGCCCAGGCCCAAAGCACGCCCTTCATCGACAAGTTCTACCGCGTGCGCGACGAGATGAAATCCTGGGTGGACCCCGGCGTCACGCGCTCGCTGTTGTACCAGAAGGACCAGAGCGAGGGCGACTACGTGCGCAACTACGTCATCCGCTTCAATCCCCAGGGCAACATGGCCTACCGCTACAGCAAGGGCGCGCTGAAAAACGCCGTCATGACCCACCCCGGCACCTTTGACCCGCTGGCCATGCTCTTTTTGTTCCGCACCAAGCCGCTGGCCGTGGGGTATGAGTTCGCCGCGCCCGTGACCGACGGCGACAAGGCCGTCATCGGCAAGGCCCGCGTGCTCAAACGCGAGACCATCACCACCCCGGCGGGGGTGTTCGACACCTTCCTGGTGGAGCCGGAGGTCAAGGAGATCGGCGGCGTGTTCCGCAAAAGCCCGGACGCCAAGCTCCAGGTCTGGATCACGACCGACGAGCGGCGCATCCCGGTGCGCGTGAAGAGCAAGGTCGTGGTCGGCTCGTTCTCCATGGATCTGACAGGCTACGAGGGTGCGAAGTAGCGTGCGCGCGGCACAGCCGGAAACGCGTCGCCTGGAGCGCAGTGATGTAAAGACTGACAAATCAGCCACTTTAGTCCGCTTTATGATTGCTTCAGCCGAGCGCAAACCGCTTGTCGAAAAGAATGAACGCAACAAAGTTTTTGGAATTCCACTCGAAGACGTGCGTGATTACGCTGGGTTCCTGGATGATTATTGTGTAGGTTCTAACATTCCGCCACTCAATGCGCTGATCGACAACTCGACAGATGGAAGCCCAGGTGATTATTATTCCACATGATGCTCCGCGCCCATAGGCGCAGAAAAAGATGAAGCGTATAATGACTGCGTGTTGGCTGAATGGCGCTCGCTGTTGTGTCGCATTCAAAATACCAGCGGCCAACACCGTGCTTTTTCGCAACGCCTCTGGCATACCAATTAGCATAACGTCATTTTTAAATCCAAAGGACACTGCATGAGCCCCAGAAACACCTCCGGCCGCGGCGGCGGCGCCCGCAAGTCCGGTCGCCATTCGCACAGCACAACCGGCCGCACCCCCCGCCACGGCACGGGCCACAGAATCTCCACCGCCGAGCCCTCGCCGCTCAGCGGCAAGCTGGTGGAGCTTCACATCGACGCTCTGGCCCTGGGCGGCGCTGGCGTGGGCCGCATGCCTGAAGTCATCGCCGGAGACGACGGCGGCGTGGACGACTTCGCCGGGGCGGGCATGGCCGTGTTTGTGGCCGGGGCTTTGCCGGGCTCGCGCGTGCGCGCAAGGCTGACCCAGGTCCACCGCCGCCACGCCGAAGCCGTGGTGGCCGAGGTGCTCTCCCCCTCGCCCGAGGCCGTGGCCCCCTTCTGCCCGCATTTCGGCCTGTGCGGCGGCTGCTCGCTGCAGCACCTGGCCCCGGAAAGCCAGCTGGCCTGGAAACAGCGCCAGATCGTGGAGGCGCTTGCGCGCATCGGCAAGGTGCAGCCCAAGGTCGTGCTGCCGCCCGTGGCCGCGCCGTCCTCCCAGCGCTTCCGCAACAAGATGGAGTTCGCCTTCCAGGCCGCGCCAGGGGGCCAGGGCGTCGCCCTGCGCCTGGGCCTGTACGAGGCCGCCGCCCCTGGCCAACTCGCTGGGCACTCCTCAAAACAATCGGGCGTTGGCCGGGTCTTCGACCTCGCGGCCTGCCCCATCTTCCCCCAGGTCGGGGAGGACATCGTGGCCGCCGTGCGCGCGGGCTGCATCAAGGCCCGGCTCACGGCCTACGACCGCGCCAGCCGCGAAGGCTTTTTGCGCCACCTGGTGCTGCGCCACAGCGTGCACCAGGACGCGCTGCTGGCCCAGCTCATCACCGCACCGGCCACCGAGGGCCAGGGCCGCGCCGTGCAGGCCCTGGGCCAGGAGCTGCTGGACCGCTTCCCGCAGCTCACCGGCTTTGTCCACTCCGAGCGAGGCAGCGCCGACGGTCTGTCTCAGGCCGAGCGCACGCGCCTGACCCTGGGCGCCCCGGTGCTCATCGAGGCCCTGGAGAGCGCGCGCTATTCCATCAGCCCGGACGCCTTTTTCCAGACCTGCACCAAGGGGGCCGAGGCGCTCTACGCCGCCCTGCGCACCCTGGCCGACCTGGCCCCCACGGACACCGTGTACGACCTGTACTGCGGCGGCGGCGGCATCGCGCTGTTTCTGGCCGGGTCCTGCGGCCGCGTGCTGGGGCTGGAGCAGAACGCCTCGGCCATCGCCGACGCCGAGGCCAACGCCAGGCTCAACGGCACGAAGAACTGCCGCTTCCTGCGCGCGGACCTCTCGGGCCAGGAGCCCATCCCCCTGCGCCTGCCCGAGGACTACGAGATCCCGGCTGTGGCCGTGGTGGACCCCCCGCGCGAGGGCCTGGACGCCGGACTGGTGCAGTGGCTTGTCGCCAAGCCCCTGCCCCGGCTGGTCTACGTGTCGTGCAACCCGGCCACGCTGGCGCGGGACGCCGGGCTTCTGTCCGCAGCCTACGAGTTGGCGGCGGTGCAGGCCGTGGACCTGTTCCCGCACACGGCCCACGCCGAGTGCCTGGCCCTGTTCACGCCCCTTGCCGGGTAAGCCCGGCGGCTGCCTGGCCGCGCGCCCCTTGCCGAAGCCCGGCCAGGCGCGGTAGTATGCGCATTGAGGGAATCGGCGGCCAGGGAACCCGAAGGAGAAGCGCATGTCCACAGTGATCCGCAAGAGCCTGCTGCAGCTTGTCTTTTCCGGCGCGTTCATGAAGCGCTGGAACGACCGGCTGCGGCCCATGGAGCTCATGGAGGTGGACAAGCAGGCCCACAAGATGATCGTGGCCTGGATGCTGCTCTCCCGCGTCACCAAGGACATGCCCTTGCAGGAGCGCCTGGACCTGGTGGACGAGACCATCGAGGGCGGGCTCTTCGACTACTTCTACCGCCTGGTCATCACCGACATCAAACCGCCGGTGTTCTACAAGATCAAGGCCAACCGCGCGGACTACCAGAAGCTCACCCAGTGGGTGCTGCCCCAGCTCAAGCCCCGGCTGGCCCCCTTGGGCGAGGACTTCTGGGCGCGCATGACCACCGCCCTCATGGAGCCCGAGGAAAAGACCCCGGCCCGGCGCATCCTCATGGCCGCGCACCTCTACGCCAGCTATTCCGAGTTCCGGGTGCTCCAGCCCTTCAACGTCCACGACGAAGAGATGCCGGAGATCGAGGAGAGCTTTGTCTCACGGCTCAAGGGCCTGACGGACATCCCCGGCGTGAGCGAGCTGCTCTCCGGGGACAACGAGTTCGCCCGCTTCGCCGCGCGCGCGGGCCAGCTGCGCTTCCAGAAGCGCTGGTCCCAGACCCCGCGCGTGCCCGAGACCACGGTGCTGGGCCACATGTTCCTGGTGGCGGCGTACTCCTGGTTCTTCAGCGTGGAGGCCGGGGCCTGCCGCGCGCGCAGGCACAACAATTTCTTCACCGGCCTGTTCCACGACCTGCCGGAGCTCCTGACCCGGGACATCATCTCGCCGGTCAAGTCCTCGGACGCGGCCATCGGCGAACTCATCAAGCAGTACGAGAACCAGGAACTGGAGAACCGGCTGCTGGCCCCCCTGCGCAACGGCGGCTGCGCCGACCTCTCCGAGCGGCTCTCCTATCTGCTGGGCCTGGCCGTGGGCTCGGAGTTCATCGCCACCGTGGTGGAGGACGGCCCCGGCGGGCTGGAGATACGCCACGTGACCGAGGACGACCTGCGCGGCCCGAAAAACCGCGACGAGCTGGACCCCAAGGACGGCCCCCTGCTCAAGATGTGCGACCGGCTGGCCGCCTTCATCGAGGCCGACACGGCCCTGCGCAACGGCATCAACAACGAGCAGCTGCACCAGGCCCGCTGGCGCATCCGGCAGATGTACGAGCATCGGCCCGAGGTCATGGGCATCCAGGTGGGCGCGCTGCTGGCGGACTTCGATTGAGCCCGGCCAGCGCAGAGTCCCTCCCCGCGCCCGAGGCCCCGCCGCTGGCTCCGGGCCTGTATCTGGTGGCCACGCCCATCGGCAACGACGCCGACCTCTCGCCCCGCGCCCGCGACGTGCTGACCCGCGCCGACGCCATCCTGGCCGAGGACACCCGCCGCGCCGGGCTGTTCTTCCGGCGGCTGTTGATCACCCGCGCGCGCCCCGGCTTTTTCAGCCTGCACGAGCACAACGAGACCGGGCGCATCCCCCAGGTGCTGGACATGCTGGCCCAGGGCCAGGCCGTGGCGCTCATCAGCGACGCCGGAACCCCGGTGCTCTCCGACCCCGGCTTCCGCCTGGCGCGGGCCTGCCGCGAGTCCGGCTTCCGGGTCACCTGCGTGCCTGGCCCCTCGGCTCCGGTGACGGCGCTGGCCGCCTGCGGCCTGCCGCCCGCGCCGTACACCTTTCTGGGCTTTCTGCCGCGCACCAAAGGCCAGGCCCAGAAGCTCTTGGCCCGCCACGCGGCCACGGGCGCCACCCTGGTCTTTTTCGAGCGCAAGGACCGCCTGGCCGCCACCCTGGCCCTGGCCGCCGGTGTCCTGGGCGACCGCGAATTCGCCCTGTGCCGGGAATTGACCAAGGTCTACGAGGAGTTTATTCTGGGTCGGCTGGGACGCCTGACAGAGGCGAATCTGGACGTGCTGGGCGAGGTCACCGTGGTTGTCGGACCAGAGGCCCTTGGCGGACCCGAGCCTGTGAACGGGCCGGACGGAGCTGACCCCACCACGGACCAGGCGGCGGCGCTGGCCCCATTACTGGCATTGGTCATCGCCGAAGAAAAGGCGCGCGGCGGCAAGCCCCGCGAGGTGGCCAGGCGCGTGGCCCTGCGGGTGCCGGGCATGAGCGTGAAGGAAATCTATGAGCGGCTTGGGCACAACAGCTGAACTGGACCGGGCCATTGTCCTGGCCCTGGACGACCGCCCCCTGGACCAGGCGGCGCTGACCGCCGTGCTGGCCGCCGCAGCCAGCGGAACAGGCTCGGCCCAGGACAATGAGGCCTTCAACCGGCTGCTGGCCGGGGCGCGCTCCGTGCGCCGCAGAAATTTCAACAAAGACCTGCACCTCTGCGCCATCGTCAACGCCAAGAGCGGCGGCTGCACCGAGGACTGCGCCTTCTGCGCCCAGTCCGGCCGCCACACCACAGCCAGCCCGCGCCACGGCTTCCTGGACCCGGAGCAGATCGGCCTGGCCGCAGCCAGCGCCTGTGCGCGCGGGGCCACGCGCTTCGGCATCGTGGCCAGCGGCCTGGCCCTGTCCGACGCGGACTTCGACCTGCTGCTCCAGTCCGTGCGCCTGGTGCGCGAGGCCGGGCTCAAGGCCGACGCCTCCGTGGGGCTGCTCGGGCCGGACCGGCTGGCCTGGCTGGTCGACGCCGGGCTCTCCGGCCTGCACCACAACCTGGAGACGGCCCGGAGCTTCTTCCCGCAGATCTGCACCACCCACAGCTACGACGAGGACGTTGAGGCCGTGCGCCTGGCATTATCGGCCGGGCTGTTCGTGTGCTCCGGCGGCATCTTCGGCCTGGGCGAAAGCTGGGCGCAGCGCGCGGAGCTGGGCCAGACCCTGCTGGAGCTGGGCGTGCACAGCGTGCCCGTGAATTTCCTCATGCCCATCAAGGGCACGCCGCTGGAGAACCGGCCCGTGCTCTCAAGGCCGGAGGCCCTGGGCATCCTGGCGCTCTTGCGGCTGATGCTGCCCCACGCCAACCTGCGCGTGTGCGGCGGGCGGGCCACGGTCTTCGGCCCGGCAGGGGGCGCGGGCCAGCGGGAGCTGTTCAACTCCGGCATGAGCGGGCTGATGATCGGCGACTACCTGACCCTGCCCGGCTCCGTGGCCGAGGACGACCTGGCCCTGGCCCGGGAGCTGGGGTTTAATCCGTCGACGGGTGCGACGGCTGGCCCGGCATCTGGCGCGGCGGACGGGTCTTCCAGCGGGTCTTCCACCGGGTCTGCCTCAGGATCCGCCACCGGATCGTCCACCGGAAATACGCCCGGCAAAGGCCGCTGACATGGCCGCCGCCGGCACGGGCAGCCACCAGGGATTCTGGACCGAGCGCGGCAAGGCCTACCTGCGCTGCTTTTTGCGCACCTATCTGGTGGGCGCGTCCATGAACCCGCGCGGGCTCATGAGCGTGGGCATCCTCTACGCCATGCAGCCGGGCCTGTGGGTCATCCACAAGGAGCCCGCAGCCCGCGAGCAGGCGCTGAAGCGCTACGCCAAGCACTTCAGCTCGCACCCCTTCTGGGTGCCCTGCCTGGTGGGCATCTTCCTGGCCGTGGAGGCGGACATCGCGGGCCGCCGCCTGCCGCCGGACGCCCTGGAAAAGGTCAAGAACACCACCAGCTACACCCTCTCGGCCATCGGCGACTCCGTGTTCGCGGGCAGCCTGCTCATCTTCTGGGCGCTGTCCAGCACCTGCCTCCTGCTGGCGGGCCAGCACGCCCTGCCGCTCGTGATGGGCGTTTTCTTTTTTCTTGGATTGCAAGTCTTTCGTGTGTACACTTTTCTTGCGGGTCTCCGCCGGGGCTTCAGTTTTTTAAGCGCCCTCAAACGCTGGGACCTCATCAACTGGGGGCGGCGCATCAAGTTCCTCAATGCCGCGCTGCTCCTGACTTTGTGGACCCAGCTGTTCCCGGCCAGAGACTTCGTGTCCTGGGCCTGGGGCATCGGCGCCCTCGGAGTGGCAGGCTTTTTTACCCTGCGGCCCATACTGCCCCGTTGGGTGGTGGCAGGCTTTGTCCTGTGGGCGCTCGCCGCCATTCCCTGGCTCATGCAGCAGGCCCCCGGCGGCCTGCCTGTGGGCTTTCCCTGAAGACGCCGCCGGCGCAATAAGATACGGTTGAACCATGTGTGAACTGACTGCAACTACGGATTCGGCCGCCGCCGCTGCGGAGCTGTGCGTGCGCCAAGTGCTGGTGGCCAACCAGCTGGGCCTGCACGCGCGCCCGGCCAGCCAGATCGCACGGGAGGCCCAGGCCTTTGCCGCCAAGATCATCATCGAGGGCCAGGGGCAGAGCGTGGACGCCAAGAGCATCCTGGACATCCTGACGCTCTCCGCCGCCCAGGGCAGCACCCTTGAAATCCGCGCCAGCGGAGCGGACGCGGCCCAGGCCGTGGACCGCCTGACGGAGCTTTTCGCCGCCAAGTTCGGGGAGAAATAGTGGCCAGAGTCATCATTCGCGGCATATCTGTGTCCACAGGCTTCGCCATTGGCAAGGCCGTGTTCGTCAACCGCAGGCACCGCTCCGAGCTGCCGCGCCAGACCATCCAGCCCGCCCTGGTGGCCGAGGAGGAGGCCCGCCTGCGCGAGGCCTTCGCCACTGTCGAGGCCGAGCTGGCCATCGCCCGCGACCGCATCCCCGCCGAGCTCAAGGAGCACAAGCACATCCTCGACTCGCACCTGATGATCTTGAAGGACCCCAAGCTGGCCGGGGCGGCGGTGCGCTGCATCCGCGAACTCGGGGTCAACGCCGAATGGGCGCTGGAAAAGGCCGTGGCCGAGCTGGAGAAGGCCTTCGGCGTGCTCGACGACCTGTACATCCGCGAGCGGCTGCAGGACGTGCGCGTCATGAGCGACCGCGTCATGGCGCGGCTTTTGGGCACCGTGCGCGAACTTTTGGCCGTGGAGGGCCGGGTCATCATCATGGCCCACGACCTGACCCCGGCGGACACCGTGGCGCTCGAAGTCTCCAAGATCATGGGCTTTGCCACGGCCCAGGGCGGCAAGACCTCGCACACGGGCATCATGGCCCGCACGCTCGGCATTCCGGCCCTGGTGGGCGTTTCCGAGCTGGAGGACGCGGTCAACGACGGCGACCTGGTCATCATGGACGGCGTGGGCGCACGCATCCTGGTGGACCCGGACGAGGACGAGCTGGCCGAGTTCAACGAGCTGGCCGACCAGTTCGAGGACTACCAGCGCCGCATCTACCGGGGCTGCCAGCTCCCGGCGGAAACCATCGACGGCTACCGCGTGCAGGTTCTGGCCAACATCGAGCTCATCGAGGAAGTGGCCGCGGTGCTGGACAACGGCGGCGAGGGCATCGGGCTGTACCGCACGGAATACAGCTACTTGAACCGCATCGACCTGCCCCAGGAAGACGAGCTGGCCGACAAGTATTCCGACCTGGCGGCCATCATGAGCCCGCGCAAGGTCATCTTCCGCACGCTGGATCTCGGCTCGGACAAGACCATCGCCAGCTTCGGCACCCTGGAGGAGGCCAACCCGGCCATGGGCCTGCGCGCCATCCGCTTCTGCATGCAGCACCCGGAGCTGTTCAAGACCCAGCTCAAGGCCATCGCCCGGGCCAGCGCCTACGGCAACGTGTCCATCATGTTCCCCATGATCTCCGGCCTGCGGGAGGTGCGCCGCGCCAAGGCCAAACTGCGCGAGGCGCAGGAGGAGCTGCGCGCCGAGGGCAAGCGCTTCAACCAGGACATGCCCATCGGCATCATGATCGAGCTGCCCGCAGCGGTGATGATCGCCAATCTTTTGGCCGAAGAGGTCGACTTCTTCAGCATCGGCACCAACGACCTGATCCAGTACTCCGTCGGCATCGACCGCACCAACCCGCACGTCTCCTACCTGTACCAGCCCCTGCACCCGGCCATCCTGCGCAGCATCAAGCACGTGGTCGACGAGGCCCACCAGGCCGGCATCGAGGCCAGCCTCTGCGGCGAGGTGGCGAGCGACCCCTTTTGCGTGCCCATCCTCATGGGCATGCAGATCGACTGCATTTCGCTCTCGCCCCAGGCCATTCCCGGCATCAAGCGGATCATCCGCCAGGCCCGCATGAGCGAGTGCAAGGCGCTCTTGCGCGAGGTTCTGGCCTGCCGCACCGTGGGCAAGATCAACCGCTTGGTGCGCGACACCATCTTCAACAAATACCCGGAAGAGCTCACATTCTTCGCCTCGCTCCTGGATAACGACGATCTCGGGGGCTAGCATGACCGGACAACCCAATCGCCACGCGGGCGAAAAGCTCATCGCCACCAACAAGCAGGCGCGCAGACTCTATGAATTCCTGGAGGTTTTCGAGGCCGGGCTGGTGCTCATGGGCTCGGAGCTAAAAAGCCTGCGCGAGGGCCGCGTGAACTTCATGGACGGGTACGTGCGCTTCACCAACGGCGAGGCCTGGCTCACCGGGGTGCATATCGCGCCCTACGCCAACGCGGGCATGGACCCGCACGAGCCCACGCGCGAGCGCAAGCTGCTCCTGCACACCCGCGAGATCACGAAGCTCCAGGCCCTGGCCTCGCAAAAGGGCCTGACCGTGATCCCGGTCAAGCTCTATTTCAAAAACGGCCGCGTGAAGCTGCAGATCGCGCTGGGCAAGGGCAAGAACGTGCACGACCGCCGCGACGACATCAAAGCCCGCGACATGCAGCGCGACACCGCGCGGCAGTTGTCGGAGTACAGGAAGTAACCCCCCGCCCCGCCCGGCGGCGGGCCAGACTCCCCCTCACACGCCACCCCGGATATGCACGGGATATGCACGATGGACATACAATGACCGCACGCACAACAGCACTCGCCCCCTCCCTCACCCCCGCGCACCTGCGCTTCCTGGAACAGCTCTTCCCCGGCGACGGCCTCGTCACCCAGCCGGAGGAAATGGCCGTGTACGGCGCGGACTCCAGCCGCCGCTCAGCCATGCCCTGGGCCGTGGTGCGGCCAAGGACTGAAGAACAGATCGTCGAGCTTTTGCGCTGGGCCGAGGCCGAAAAGATGCCGCTGGTGCCCCGGCTGCGCGGCACGGGCATGAGCGGCGGCGCGGTGCCGGCTTTCGGCGGCGTGGTCGTCTCGACCCTGTGGCTGAACCGCGTCCTCGACATCGACGGCGACGACTTCTGCGCCGAGGTCGAGCCCGGCGTGGTCACGGCCGAGTTCCAGGCCCTGACGCAAAAGCAGAAGCTCTTCTACCCGCCGGACCCGGCCAGCCTCAAGATTTCAACGCTTGGCGGCAATGTCTCCACCTGCGCGGGCGGCATGCGCGCCGTGAAGTACGGCGTCACGCGGGACTACGTGCTCGGCGTGCGCGCGGTGCTGCCAGGCGGGCGCATCTGCGACGCCGGGGGCCGCACCCACAAGAACGTGGTCGGCCTGGACCTGACGCGGCTGTTCGTGGGCTCCTGCGGAACCCTGGGAATTTTCACCAAGTTGACGCTGAAGCTCTTGCCCCTGCCAGAGTCCTCGGCCACGGTGCTGGCGGCCTTTCCAACGCTTGTGGCGGCGCTGGAAGGCGCGCGCGGCGTGTTCCGCGCGGGCATCCTGCCCACAGCCATGGAGTTCATGGACCACGTGGCCTGCCGGGGCATCGGCATGATCAAGGACGTGCCCTGGCCGGAAGGAACAAAGGCCGTGCTGCTGCTCAAGGTCGACGGCTCGGCCAGCGCCCTGGCCGAGGAAGTCATTCGGCTGGAACGGGCGCTGAATCAGGCCAGCCCCACCTGCCTGCTCAAGGGCTTGGGGCCCAAGGAAGAAGAGCCGCTCTGGGAGATCCGCCGCCTGATCAGCCCGGCCAGCTTCCAGCTCGGCCCGGACAAGATGGGCGAGGACGTGGCCGTGCCGCGCAGCAAGACCGTGGAAGCCGTGGAGGGCTTCCAGGCCATCGGCGCGGAGAACGGCATCCACGTGGCCTGCTACGGCCACCTGGGCGACGGCAACATCCACGTGAACATCATCTTTGACGCGGCGGACGAGGACCAACGGGCCCGGGCCAAGCTCTGCAAGGAGGCCGTGTTCCGGCACGCCCTGGCCCTGGGCGGGACCATTTCCGGCGAGCACGGCACAGGCATCACCAAGGGCGCGTATGTATCCTGGCAGCTTTCCGCCACCGAGCGCGAACTCATGGCGGGCATCAAGCAGGTCTTCGACCCCTCGGGCATTCTGAATCCCGGCAAGGGCTGGGTGTAGGCGCCCGGCATGAATCACGACGCCACGCCCGACGCCACACCCGACGCCACACCCGACGCCACTTCCGACGCCGGAAGCAACGCCACTTTCAACGCTGCGCCCGACGGCCAATTCGACGCTGCTTCCAACGCCAAGATCAACGCCAAGATCAACGCCAAAACCGACGCCGCGCCCGACGGCCAGGCCAAGCCAGACGCCGGAATCGGCGCGAACGCCGACGCCAAGATCAACGACACTTTCAACGACACTTCCGACGCCAAGATCAACGCCACGTTCAACGACAAAACAGACGCCAAAACAGACGGCAAAGCCGACGCCAAACCGGAACGCGACTGCGTGCTCTGCGGCTGCTGCCTGGAGCTGTGCCCCTTGTTCGCCGCCACGAACCGCGAGGAGCTGTCCCCCCGGGCCAAGGCCCTGCTGGCCGGGCCGTCGAAGTTCTCCGCCGCCACACTCGATGAGGACGCCGTGGCCGAGTTGGCCGGGCTGTGCCTGGCCTGCGGCAAGTGCGAAAAGCTGTGCCCCCAGGGCGTCAGCGTGCCCCGGCTGGTGGCCCGGCTGCGGGCGGAGCACCCGGACTTCCGCCGCTGGCTCTGGCGGCAGTGGATCACCCGGCTCCAGCCCTACTGGTCCCTGACCGCTGCGGGCGCGGCCCTGGTCCCGGAGTCCCTGGTCAACGTCCTGGCCCCGGCTGGCCTCGGCCTGGCGCTCAAGGGCCTGCGCGGGCTTCGCCCGGGCAAGGGGCTCCGGCCCTGGCTGACGGTCACGAAATTTCCTGTGGAGGCGTTCCGCCAACGCATTGCCGACCGCCCGGTGGCCCTGTTCGACGGCTGTGTGGGCTCTGGCCCGCGCAAGGTCTGGGCGGACACTGCCCGGTTCCTGTTGAACGGACTGACGGCGGGCCTGGGCGCACCTCTCGTGGAGGCCGGATTCTCCTGCTGCGGGTCGACGCTCGGCGTGGCCGGACTGCCCGAGGACCAGGAGCGCGCGCGCCGCGCCAACGTGGACGCCTGGCGCACGGCCGGGCGGCCTGTGCTCGCGACCTACTGCGCCACCTGTTGCGCGGGCCTGGCGGACTACACCGGACAGGGGGCAGGCGCGGGGATTTTCGCCGACGCAGCCGAGGAAGCGGCCTGGGCCGCCAGCGTGACGCCGCTCTCGGCGCTCCTGGCCGGGGCCGAGGCCAAGGCCGGACGGGGCGCGCCCGCCATCGTGGGCTGGCACCGGCCCTGTCATGTGGACCCAGGCGATGCGGACTTCAAGCTTATGACCGCCCTGCTCGGCGCGCGGCTGCGCACCCCGGCCAAGGCGGGCTGCTGCGGCTTCGGCGGCATCATGCAGCTGGGCGCGCCGGAGCTTTCGGGCCAGGTGGGCGCGGCCTGCTGGGCAGGGCTGGACGCTGCGCTGGGCTTTTCCGCCGCGCCGGAGGTCGTGGGCGCGCGCGTGCTCACCGGCTGCTCCGGCTGCGTCATGCAGCTGGCCGCCACTGCTCCCGAACAGGCCCAGGTCGGCCACTGGCTGGAGATCATCCGCACGAAGTGAGACCGGAGGCCGTGTAGGGCCGAAATCTGAGCCAGACAATATCTGAGCCGGGCCAAAATTTGAGCCAGGCCTTAATCCGGCGGTTCAATCCCTGTTTTACTTCAGTCCTGTTGCGTGGCCCCTGGCCACGTGGTATCGTCCCGCACAAAAGGAGACCTCCATGCAACCCATTGGTCCGCTCATGCATGAACACAGACTCATCGAACGGCTGCTTCATCTGGTGGAGCGGGAGGTGCGCGAGGTGGAGGCCGGGAGCAGGCCGGACAGCGCCTTTCTCGACCAGGCGGTGGATTTCTTCAGGTCCTATGCCGACCGCTGCCACCACGGCAAGGAGGAGGACATCCTGTTCCGCGAGCTGGCGAAAAAGCCCCTGTCCGCCGATGAAAAGCGGGTGCTTGATGAGCTGGTGGACGAACATGTGCAGGGCCGCGCCCTGGTGCGGGCCATCTTTGAGGCCAACCACGCCGTGGCCCGCTGCGAAAACGCCGCCCCGGCGGAAACGCTGCTGCCGCTGCTGCGCAAGCTCTGCGCCTTCTACCCGGTACACATCGCCAAGGAGGACAAGCACTTCTTCTTCCCGGTCATGCGGCACTTCAGCCGGGTTGAGATGGACGCCATGCTGAAGGAGTTCGAGGAGTTTGACCGGCAGCTGGTGCATGAGAAATACGCCGCCGTGGTCAACGACCGGGAGGCCGCGCTCAAGGCGTAAGAGGACAAGGCCTGAGCGCTGCGGGCCTGACCGGGCCGGAAACGCCCGGCTGGGGCTGGCTCCTTTTTTTCGTTCCGCCCAGCGGTCTGGCCTGCTGTCTTTCCAGAGCTTGCCCGGCGGGCGGATCCAGGCTGTCCGCAGGCCGTCCGGCTGCCTGTCCGGCGTGACGTCCGGCGGGCTGTCCGGCGTGACTGTCTGGTGGTCCGTTCGGCATGACGTCCGGCGTTCCCCCCAATCTCCCGCCGCCGCGCCTGCGCCGGAGTATTTGACGCGGCCCCGGAAATGTCCGATGATTAGCGGTTGACGATTGCCCGGAAAAACGTTTCCAGGGCGTCACGCATATCGAAATCATCCGCTGGCCGGGCCACCCGCAACCAGCTTGAGGAGTTTTTGCCCATGTTCAACGCCATCATCAAAAAAATCGTGGGGTCGAGCAACGACCGCTACCTGAAAAGGCTCCAGCCCCAGGTGGACCAGATCAACGTCCTGGAGCCGCAGATGCAGGCCCTGGCCGACGGGGACTTCCCGGCAAAAATCAACGCCTTGAAAGAGGAGGTGGCCGCTGGCCGCAGCCTGGACGACCTCTTGCCCGAATGCTTCGCCCTGGTGCGCGAGGCCGGCGTGCGGGCGCTGGGCATGCGCCACTACGACGTGCAGCTGGTGGGCGGCATGGTGCTGCACAATGGCCGCATCGCGGAGATGAAGACCGGCGAGGGCAAGACCCTTGTGGCCACCCTGGCCGTGGTGTTGAACGCCCTGTCCGGCAAGGGCGTGCACCTTGTCACGGTCAACGACTACCTGGCCAAGCGCGACGCGGCCTGGATGGGCAAGCTCTACAATTTCCTGGGCCTGTCCGTGGGCGTCATCGTCCACGGACTCGACGACGCGGAGAGGCAAGTCGCCTACGGCGCGGACATCACTTACGGCACGAACAACGAATTCGGCTTCGACTACCTGCGCGACAACATGAAGTTCTACAAGGAGTCGCTGGTACAAAAGCCGCTCAACTTCGCCATCGTCGACGAGGTGGACTCCATCTTGATCGACGAGGCGCGCACCCCGCTCATCATCAGCGGCGCGTCCGAGGAGTCGACCCTGCTCTACCGCAAGGTCGACGCCATCATCCCCAAGCTGGTGCGCGGGGAAAAGTCCAAGGAAGAGGACGCGGAGCCCACCGGCGACTTCGAGGTCGACGAGAAGGCCAGAAGCATCTCCATGACCGAGATGGGCGTCTCCAAGTGCGAAAAGCTGCTCGGCATCGACAACCTGTACGACCCGGCCAACGTGACCTACCAGCACCACGTGCTCCAGGGGCTGAAGGCCCACCACCTGTACCGCCGCGACGTGGAGTACATCGTCAAGGACGAGCAGGTGATCATCGTCGACGAGTTCACGGGCCGGCTCATGCCCGGCCGCCGCTTCTCCGAAGGGTTGCATCAGGCGTTGGAGGCCAAGGAACATGTCAAGGTGGAGGCCGAGAACCAGACCCTGGCAAGCATCACCTTCCAGAACTACTTCCGCATGTACGAGAAGCTCTCGGGCATGACCGGCACGGCCGACACCGAGGCCGTGGAGTTCAAGCAGATCTACGACCTCGACGTTTCGGCCATTCCCACCAACCAGCCCATGGTGCGCATCGACTACCCGGACATGATCTTCAAGTCCCAGCGCGAGAAGTTCAACGCCATCGTCGAGGACATCGTGGACTGCCACAAGCGCGGCCAGCCGGTGCTCGTGGGCACGGTCTCCATCGAGAAGAGCGAGCTCGTCTCGGACATGCTGAAAAAACGCGGCACCCCGCACAATGTGCTCAACGCCAAGCAGCACGAGCTGGAGGCCCAGATCGTGGCCGAGGCCGGGCACACGGCCCGGGTCACCATCGCCACCAACATGGCCGGCCGCGGCACGGACATCGTGCTGGGCGAGGGCGTGCAGGCGCTCGGCGGCCTGCACATCCTGGGCACGGAGCGGCACGAGTCCAGGCGCATCGACAACCAGCTGCGCGGCCGCTCCGGCCGCCAGGGCGACCCCGGCACCTCGCGCTTCTACCTGGCGCTCGACGACGACCTGATGCGCCTGTTCGGAAGCGACCGCATCGCCGGGCTCATGGACACGCTGGGCATGGCCGAGGGCGAGGCCATCGAGAACCGCATGGTCAGCCGCGCCATCGAAGGCTCGCAGAAACGCGTGGAAGCCCACAACTTCGAGATCAGAAAACAGCTCTTGGACTACGACAACGTCATGAACCAGCAGCGCGAGGTCATCTACGCCCGCCGCCGCGAGATCATGTACGCCGAGGCGCTGGACGAGATCGTCGAGGAATACGTCGACGAGCTGTTGACCGACATGTACGCCCCCCTTGTCGAGGCCAAGGGCCACGAGCTGGACGAGGAGACCGAGGGCATCATCTCCTCGCGCCTGGACGAGGTCTTCGACCTCTCGCGCTTCCCCGGCTTCGCAAGCCGCCTGCCCGGCCGCGAGCAGACCGAGGCCTGGATCCAGGAGATCCTGGCCGGGCTGCAGGCCGCAGCACCCGACAACTACCAGGAGATTTTGCGCTACTTCATCCTGGAGACGCTGGACCGCAACTGGAAGGACCACCTCTTGTCCATGGACCACCTGCGCGACGGCATCGGCCTGCGCGGCTACGGCCAGAAGGACCCCAAGCAGGAGTACAAGCGCGAGGGCTATGACCTGTTCCGGGCCATGCTCTACACCATCGCCGAGAAGTCCATGAGCCTCGTCCTGCGCCTGCGCATCGAGAAGGAGGTCAAGGAGGAGGAGTTCCAGCACAAGGAGACCGCCTCGGAGCTGGAGTACAGGGGCTCGGACACGGCCAGCGAGCCCAAGAAGCAGAAGCCGGTCAAGCGCGCCGCCAAGGTGGGCCGCAACGATCCCTGCACCTGCGGCTCGGGCAAGAAATTCAAGAGCTGCTGCGGGCGCTGAGGTCGCCGCCGCAAATCCGCAGCGCCCCAGCGGTCTTGCCGCGCAGGGCGGGGTGTGGTAGGATTTAACCTCGCCACCCCTCCCTCTGCTTTTCAGGGCTGGGCGGGAGCCGGGGAGCCTTTGCGTGGTCCATGCGCAAAGGCCGGAAGCTTCAGGCGCGCACGACGACGCACACGGCACACGCCGAGGCACAGGAGCCGTTATGTCCAGGGTACTTGTGGTCGAAGACAGCCGCACCTTCTCCTCCCTGCTCTCGCGGCGCATCACCGAGGAGATGGGGCACACGGTGGTGGTGGCGGACTCCAAGGCCAAGGCCGAGGAGATTCTGGCCACGGACGCCGATTTCTTCGTGGCTCTGCTGGACCTGAACCTGCCCGACGCGCCGCTCGGCCAGGTGGTGGACGTGGTGCTGGCCCGCGGCATCCCCTCCATCGTCTTCACCGGCGAGCTGGACGACGAACTGCGCGACATGTTCTGGTCCAAGCACATCGTGGACTACATCCTCAAGCAGAACATGGACAACGTGGCCTACATGCTCTCCCTGGTGGAGCGCCTGCACCGGAATCCCGGCATCAAGGTCCTCGTGGTCGACGACTCCAAGAACACCCGCTATGTGGTGGGGCAACTCCTGCACGCCCACCGCTACCAGGTGCTGGAGGCCGAGGACGGCAACGCCGCCCTGGCCGCGCTGGCGGTACATCCGGACACGCGCCTGATCATCGTCGACTACAACATGCCGGGCATGGACGGGGCCGAGCTCGTCCGGACCATCCGCCGCGACCACGCCAAGGACCACCTGGCCATCATCGGCATCTCCGGCGTGGAAAACACGGGGCTCACGGCCAAGTTCATCAAGAGCGGGGCCAACGACTTTCTGCGCATGCCCTTTCTGACCGAGGAGTTCTACACCCGCGTGACCCAGAACATCGAGCTTCTGGAATACATCACGCAGATCAAGGACCTGGCCGAGAAGGACTACCTGACCAAGCTCTACAACCGGCGCTACGTGTTCTCCGCCGGGCCGAAGCTCATGGCCGCCCAGACGCGCCGAGGCCTGGGCGTGGTCGTGGCCATGCTCGACATCGACCACTTCAAGAAGGTCAACGACGCCTTTGGCCATGACGCGGGCGACGAGGTGCTGCGCCACATCTCCGCGCTGTTGACCGCGCGCTTCCGGGCCTCGGACATCGTGGCGCGCTTCGGCGGGGAGGAGTTCTGCGTGCTGGCCACGGGCATGAACCCGGCGGACGCCTGCGGGGTCTTCGACGACCTGCGCCAGAGCATTGCGGACAGCCCGGTGAGCTTCGGCGGGATGAAAATCCCCTACACCGTGAGCATCGGCCTGTGCACCAGCCCCATGGACGATCTGGAGGACATGATCCGCATCGCGGACCAGGCGCTGTATCTGTCCAAAAATGACGGCCGCAACTGCGTCAACCTGCCCGCGATGTAGCCCGCGCGCGCACCGGGACGGTAAGGCCCCTGGCGGAAACGCCGGGGGCTTTTTTGTTGCGCGACGATTGGCGAGGCGATAGAGTATGCTTGAAATGGCGGGGTAGGGTATCGGGTGATAAGCGTTATGCCTTCGTCACAAGTCGTATCTGCTGAATTGTGCTTGCTTCAAAAACAGGAGAAGCAAATGGATATTCCCACTATTTCAGCTTTTTCAACTTTTCTTGGTGGACTTGGGATTGGTGGTGTGATCACAACGTTGGTTAAAGGCTATGTTGACAACAGGCGGATGTTGAAACAGAGGGTTTTTGAGGAGAAGCGTGACGCCTACGTCAATTACCTCAACGTTGCAGCCACATCGCAGACGATGCCGACCAAAGAGGCTCTTTGGGCAAGGACAGCGGCAATAGAGCGGGTCAGGTTATGCGGTAATCTTGAAGTCGTGCGCCTACTCGAAATCGTCTCCAACTCCCCACCCGATGCACCCCGCAATGCCATATATGAACTGCTCAAGGCTATGCGAGCAGATTTAGCTTTCTAGGGTTGTTCAATCGTCTTCCCCCACACCCACTCGCCCCTAAAATCCCCCTTTGAATCCCGGCCCGGCCTGTGCTACCTCTTTTTTCGCGTGGTCCCAACTGGCCGCGACAATAGTACGATTACGCGAGGTGCGCCCATGACCATCGTGCCCAAGGGATACCTATTCGCCGTGGCCGCAGCGGGCTTCAAGAAGGCCGACCGCAACGACCTCGGCCTGATCCTGAGCAGCGGCCCGGCCGTGGCCGCAGGCGTGTTCACCACCAACCGCTTCCAGGCCGCGCCCGTGCTCGTGTGCAAAGGCATCCTGGCCGAGAGCCCCGTGGCCCGCGCCATCCTGGTCAACTCCGGCCAGGCCAACGCCTGCACCGGCGAGGAGGGCCTGGTCAACTGCCGCGCCACCCTGGAGATGATCGCCCGCGCGGCCCGCGTCGAGCCTTCGGAAGTGCTCCCGGCCAGCACCGGCGTCATCGGCGCGCAGCTCAAGATGGACCTCTGGGGGCCCGCCGCACTCAAGCTGGCCGGGTCGCTGGGCCGCGCCACGGCCATGGACGTGGCCAAGGCCATGATGACCACGGACAGCTTTCCCAAGCTCGCGGCCAAAAGCGTGCAGCTTTCAGGCGGAGAGGTGCGCGTGCTCGGCATGTGCAAGGGCGCGGGCATGATCTGCCCGACCATGGCCACCATGCTCGGCTTCGTCATCTGCGACGCCGACGTGGACCCGCGCGCCTGGCGCGAGATGCTCTCCTTCTGCGCGGACCGCTCCTTCAACGCCCTCACAGTTGACGGCGACACCAGCACCAACGACACGGTCATCGCCCTGGCCAACGGCGCCTCCCGCGTGCGGGCGGAGTCCAAGGCCGACCTGGACGCCCTGCGCCAGTGCCTGCTTTCGGTGTGCCAGGAGCTGTCCTACCGCATCGTGCAGGACGCCGAGGGCGGCACCAAGGTGGCGCACATCCATGTGCGCGGGGCCAAGAGCGCCCAGCAGGCGGAAGCAGCCGCACGGGCCGTCGGCAACTCGCCCCTGGTCAAGACCGCGCTCTTCGGCTGCGATCCCAACTGGGGCCGCATCATCGCCGCGCTGGGCCGCAGCGGCGCGGACTTCGACCCGGACCAGGTGGTGCTGACCATCGGCGGCGTCCTGGTGTTCGAGAAGGGCCAGCCCTCGCCCGAGGACCTGGACGCCCTGCTCGCGCCCTCGATGCGCCACCAGGACGTGCGGATCGAGCTGACCATCGGCCAGGGCCGGGGCGCGTTCACGCTCCTGGCCTCGGACCTGAGCAAGCGCTACGTGGAGATCAACGCCGACTACCGGACGTAAGGGGGCAGGCCCCGAACGCGGCTTTTGCCCCCGTGACTTCGCCGGGAGCCGATTTCGGTCCAGGGCTGCGCCGAACGAGAACAAAGAACTTTTTCACCCCACTTCCCGCCTCCATAAACGGGGGGTCCGGGGGGACTCGTTCCCCCGGTGGGGAGGGTCCAGGGAGGGGCAGCGCCCCTTCCTGGCCGCCGGAGGCTCACACACCCATGTCCCGCCTGAAAAAACGTTCGCGCCTGACGCGCCTGGCTGATTTCCTCTTCGAGTGCGGCATGCTGCGCAAGACCCCGCGCACCGGCTACCAGTTCCTGGGCACCGGGGCGGAGAACGTGGCCGAGCACTCCTTCCGCACGGCGGTCATCGGCTTTGTGCTGGCCCAGATGGCCGGGGCCGACAAGCAGCGCACAGCCATGATGTGCCTGTTCCACGACCTGCACGAGGCGCGCACCGGCGACTTCAACTACGTGGCCCACCAGTACAACACGAGCCAGCGCACCCGCGCCCTGGCCGACGCGCTCTCGGGCACGGGCCTGGGCGAGGCCATCATGCCCCTGTGGGAGGAGCTGAAGCAGACCGAGAGCGAGGAGGCGCGCCTGGCCCAGGACGCGGACCAGCTGGACCTGATGCTGAACCTGAAGGAGCAGGCCGACCTGGGCAACAGGTATGCCGACAAGTGGCTGGCGGCGGCGGCGAAGCGCATCCGCACGCCCCAGGGCCAGGAGCTGGCCAAGGCCGTGCTGGAGACGGACCACACGGACTGGTGGTTTCTCGGGCCGGACCAGTCGTGGTGGGAAAAGAAGAACGGCTCCCGCACCGATCTGCCGAAGATCGCAGTGCCCGGCGCTGCGGACCAGGACGCCGACAAAAAGTAGCCCGCGCCCCGATTTTGTTTTAAATGCCGGGAGCAAGGCTGCAAGGGATTGCACGCGGCACGGCCTTGTGCTAGTTCCTTTTGTCGCTTGGCGGGCACGCTTCGCCTGGCGGCGTTTTTGCGGACGCACGGGGGCAGTGTCGGCAGGCTTGTCCTGCGCGATGCAGAGGGGGAATCCGCAGCAATGATGCATGGCAGACGCAAACAGCTTTCGCCCATCGCCCATTTGGGTGACGCCACCTTGCGCTTTGTGGGCGATACAGGGGCCATGTTTCTGTTTCTGCTGGAGGCCAGCGCACGCATTTTCTCCTCGCTTGGCCAGTTCCGCAAGACCGTGCGCCAGGTCTACTTCATCGGCGTCAAGAGCATCAGCGTCATCACCCTGATCGGCCTGTTCACGGGCATGGTCATCGGCCTGCAGATGCACTACGCCCTGGCCAAGTTCGGGGCCGAGGGCTTTCTGGGAGCGGCCGTGGCCCTGTCGCTCGTGCGCGAACTCGGGCCTGTCTTGACCGCCATCATGATCACCGGCCGGGCCGGGTCGAGCATGACCGCCGAGATCGGCGTCATGCGCATTTCCGAGCAGGTGGACGCCCTGCGCGTCATGGACATCAACCCCATCGGCTATCTGGTGAGCCCCAAGCTGGCGGCCAGCATCATCTGCTTCCCCATCCTCACGGCCTTTTTCGACCTGGTCGGCATGGCCGGGGGCTACCTCACCGGCGTGCTGCTTTTGGGCGGCAACCACGGGGTCTATTTCTACCGCATCCAGGCCTACATGAAGATGAGCGACGTGTCCGGCGGCTTCATCAAGTCCCTGGTCTTCGCCGTGGTGGTGTGCACCGTGTCCTGCTTCATGGGCTACTACACCCACACCCGGCGCGACGCCGTGGGGCCCGAGGCCGTGAGCCAGGCCACCACAGCCGGGGTGGTCACCTCCTGCATCCTGATCCTCTTGTCCGACTACATCCTGACCTCGCTCTTGTTCTAGGTGGCCTGACATGCAGACGAACAAAACCCCGGACATCCGCCTTGAAGGCCTGACCGTCGGCTATGGCAAGACCGCCGTGGTCAGCGACATCGACGTAACCCTGCCCGGCGGCAAGATCTCGGTGATCCTGGGCGGCTCCGGCTGCGGCAAGTCCACCCTGCTCAAGCACATCCTGATGCTCCAGCCAGCCCTGACCGGGCGGATCATGATCGGCAGCCACGACCTGGACAAGCTGGACCGCCGGGGCAAGCACTGCCTGCGCCAGCGCATGGGCGTGCTCTTCCAGGACGGCGCGCTTCTGGGCTCGCTGTCGCTCGGCGACAATGTGGCCCTGCCCCTGCGCGAGCACACCCGGCTGGACGAAAAGACCATCCGCCAGCGCGTGCTGGCCAAGCTGGCCCTGGTCGGACTGGACGAATTCCACGACTACTACCCCAACGAGCTTTCCGGCGGCATGCGCAAACGCGCCGGGCTGGCCCGGGGCATGGTCATGGACCCGCCGCTTCTGTTCTGCGACGAGCCCACCAGCGGGCTCGACCCGGTGACTGCGGCGGAGCTCGACCTGCTGCTGCTGGAGCTCAAGAAGAGCTTTGAAATGACCCTGGTCGTGGTCAGCCACGATCTGGACAGCATGCGCACCATCGCCGACCATGTGGTGGTGCTGGGCGAGGGCAAGGTGCTTTTCAACGGCACCCGCGACGAGTTGGAGGCCACCACGGACGAGTACCTGCGGCGCTTCCTGGACCGCCAGGCACTGGAGCGCACCAGCCCTCGGCTGACCATGCCCGCCCTTGACGTCACGGTGATGAAACGCGACTGCTCTAAATATTTGAGCGAGGCTTAACGCCGCGCCAGAATCACGAGTTCGACCACAGGACCGGCCACGAGCTCGGCCACAGGCCCGGCCACGGGTCCGATCACGGGAGGTGCACAATGAAGAAATACTCGAAGGAAACCCAGGTGGGCATTTTTGTCCTGCTGGGCTTTTTGGCCATCGCCTACATGAGCGTGAAGCTGGGGAACGTGCACCTCTTCTCCGACAACTTTTATCCCATCGTGGCCAAGTTCAACGACGTGACCGGCCTCAAGCTCAACGCCCCGGTGCAGATGTACGGCGTGGAGATGGGCTTTGTGGAAAAAATCGCCATCGACCAGAAAAACGGCATGTCCTCGGTCACCCTGCGCATCCGCAAGGACATCGAGCTCACCGACGACACCATCGCCTCGGTCAAGACCAGCGGGCTTATCGGCGACAAGTACGTCAAGCTCTCGCGCGGCGGCGGCGACCCAATCAAAGCCGGCGCCGTGTTGCGGGACACTGAATCAGCTATTGACCTGGAGGAATTAATCAGTAAGTATGTTTTTGGCGGCGTGTAAAAATGCCGTCCATCATATCCTGGCGGTACATTTGATGATGAAAAAAATCTCCTTGTTTCTCGGCACTTTGATATTGACGGTCGCCCTGTGTTCCACCGCGCTGGCGGGCGAACCGCAGGACCGCCTGAAAACAGGCATCGACAGCGTCATCGCCATTTTGTCCAATTCCGCCCTGAAGGGCCCGGCCAAGCGGGCCGAGCGGCAGGCCAAGCTGCGCACCGTGGCCGACAGCTTCTTTGACTGGCATGAGCTTTCCCGCCGAGCAGCGGCCGAGCACTGGGCCAAGTTTTCACCCAAGCAGCAGGATGACTTCGTGGTCAGTTTTTCGGAGCTGCTGCAGAAAACCTACATCCGCAAGCTCGAGAAATACAACAACGAGAAAGTCACCTACCTGAAGGAGCAGACTGAAGGCGACAAGGCCTTCATCAACACTCAGGTCAGCATGAAGGACAAGACCATCCCCATCAACTACTATATGATCAAGCACGAGCAGTGGATGGTCTACGACGTGGTGGTGGAGGGCGTGAGCCTGGTCAAGAACTACCGCGTCCAGTTCGCCAAGATTCTGTCCAAGGACTCCCCGGAAAGCCTCATCCAGCGCATCAAGGACAAGATCAAGTTCCTGGACGAGGGCAAGAACGTTGACGACGTGGCAAGCTAGGCCAGGGAACTCAAAGATGACCAAAGAGAAGGCGGCGCGCATGCACACCCAGTTCCGGAGCCTCCTGGCGACCCTCGCCCTGACGCTGTTTTGCTCCGCCGCAGCCCTGGCTGCGGGGACGACCACCGCTGGCCCCACCGAACCAGCCAGCCTGGCCCAGCAGCCTGTCGTCACCAACATGCTGCTGGCCTACGGCGACGTGGACATCTGGGACGAGACCGGCCAGATCATCAAGAGGCCCGCCTCCGGCGAAAAGATGACCATGTCCGATCTGGCCGCCCAGACCGCCGACCCACTGGAAGGCTGGAACCGCATGTGGTTCGGCTTCAACGACAAGCTCTATTTCTGGGCACTCAAGCCCGTGGCCCAGGGCTACGGCGCGGTGATCCCCGAGCGGCCCAGGCTGTGGGTGCACAATTTCTTCCACAACCTCATGTTTCCGGTGCGCTTTGTCAGCCTGGTGCTCCAGGGCAAGCCCGACGCCGCAGCTGTGGAGACCTCGCGCTTCATCGGCAACACGGCCTTTGGCCTGGGCGGCTTCGCCGACATCACCGCCGACAGCAAGCCCTACAAGCCCATCGGCTCCACCGAGAAGGACCTGGGCCTGACCTTCGGCTACTGGGGCGCGGGCAACGGCATGTACCTGGTGTGGCCCTTCCTCGGCCCCTCCTCCGCGCGTGACACCGTGGGCTACGCAGGCGACTATTTTCTGACGCCCGTCTCCTACATCCACCCCTGGTACTGGTCCATCGCCACCAAGGGCTACGACAAGATCAACGAGGTCTCCATGCGCATCGGCGACTACGAGACCCTGAAGGACGCCTCGGTTGACCCCTATGAGGCCGTGCGCGACGCCTACCTGCGCAACCGCTTCAAGAAGGTCAACGACTAGGAGGCCTGGAGGTCAGAGCCAACGCCATGCTGCTGGCCGTCATCTCCGACTCGCATCTTTCCATTCCCGACGACCGCTTCGAGCGCGTCTACGCCCGGCACCTGGCCGGCGCAGACGCGCTCCTGCATTGCGGCGACATGGTCAGCGCGGAGCTGTACCACGCCCTGTGCCGCCACCCGCACTTCATCGCGGTGCGCGGCAACTGCGACCACTTCCTGCTCGACCACGACCTGCCACCCACCCGCAGCGTGGAGCTGCCCCTGCCCACGGGCCGCACGGTGCGCATCGGCATGGCCCACGGCTGGGGCGAACGCCCCACGGTCTGGCGGCGCGTGGCCGAGCTCTTCCCCGGCTTTGATCTGATCTGCTACGGCCACACCCACCGGCGCGACTGGGCCGAGCACGATGGCGCGCGCCTGCTCAACCCCGGCAGCCTGGCCGAGGGCTCCCTGGCCCTCATCGACGTGGCCGACGACGGCGGCCTGACCTGCCGGTTCATCGACGTGAGCGACGAGCAGTAACGCCGGACGTTGGCGATGGGCGTTGGCGCGGAACGTCGGAGCGGAACGTTGACGCTGACCATTGGCGGTGAACGTTGGCGGCGGACTGCATACGCGAAAGATTCAGCCCCCCTTGAGTTCTGCGGCCGGACTGGCGTGAACCTGATTCGTCCCCCTGAGGACTGGAGGCGGCGTGATGGCGGGTCTGCCCAAACTGCGGCGCGGCCTGGCCGCCTGTCTATTGTCCCTTCTGGCCCTGCTGCCTCTTCTGGCCGTGCTGTCCTGGCCCATACAGGCTGAGGCCCAGGCCGAGACCCCGCACGAATCCGAGCGCGCGGCCCAGCGCACGGCCCAACTCGCGGCCTACGCTTTGGAGATCCGCCGCACCCTGGCCAGGGGCGTGCTGCCCATCATCGACGTGGAGCACCACTGGGGCGGCAAGCTGCCCGTGGAGAAGCTCATCGCCAAAATGGACGGCAACGGCGTGGCCCTGACCTGGCTGGGCCAGAACGAACGCAACGGCAGCGCCCTCGCCCTCATTGAGGCAGGCAAATCCCCCAACCGCATCGTGCCCGCCACCATCCACGGCGACGGCCCGCGCTGGCACGGGCGCGACCCGCTGCTGCTGGAGGAGCTGGCCCGCGACGCCAAGAGCGGCCACTACTTCGCCCTGGGCGAGTTCGAGGCCCGGCACTACGTGTCCAGCACCAACGACCGCGACGTGCACCTGCCCGTGGATTCTCCGGGCTTCGAGGCTGTGTTCAGCCTGGCCGAGGAGACCGGCCTGCCCATGCTGCTGCACCACGAGGCCGAGGACGCGCTGCTGCCCGAGCTGGAGCGCATGCTCGCCCGGCACCCCAGGGCCCACGTCGTGTGGTGCCATGTGGGCCGCAACCGCAACCGCAGCACCTGGACCAGATTGCCCACCCCGGACGGGGTGCGCGACTTTTTGCGGCGCTACCCGAACCTGTCCTTTGACCTGAACCAGGCCAAGCCCGGCAGCAGGCACCGGGGCACGAACCAGGTGGACGCCGTGCTCTACGACACCGACCCGAGCAAGAGCGGCGACAACCAGCCCGACGCCAAGCTGAACGCCCAGTGGCTGGAGCTGCTGGAGGAGTTTCCGGAGCGCTTCGTCATCGGCACGGACACGAACACCGGGCGCTTTGACGACTACTCCCGCGTCATCGAGACCTTCCGGCGGCTGGTGTTGGCGCGGTTGAGCAGGCCAGCAGCCGAGCGCATCGCCTTCAGGAACGCCTGGAGGCTCATGAGCGGGCAGGAGTGGACGGACTAGGGGCAAGCAGGCGCACGGCCCCGACAGGGCTACAGCCCCACGAACTCCTTCTTGGCCGCCAGCATCGTGCGCAGGTAGTCCCGCGTCTCCTGGCCCGCGCGTGCGCTCCACTGTGGTCTGGCACACGGCCCCGGCGAGATCGGCGCGAAAAATCCTGGGCAGCGCGCATGCGCCGTTGTGGCCGGACCTGGCCGGACCTGGCCGGACCTGGCCGGACCTGGCCGGACCTGACCGGACCTGGCCCCGGCCCGCGCTACAGCCCCACGAACTCCTTCTTGGCCGTCAGCACCTTGCGCAGGTAGTCCCGCGTCTCCTGGGCCGCATGGCGCTCCACGATGGTCTGGTACACGGCCAGGGGCGAGCGGCTGTTGATGGCCTGCACCGCCTTGCTGCGGTCAGGGCTGAAGGTCTTGAGCAGCGCGCCCGCGCCGCCGTTGTACGCGGCGATGACGCAGTACTCGCGCGAGAGATCGTCGCCGATGCCCACAAGCTGCCGCGTGCCCAGGATGTGCAGGTAGGCCGCGCCGTAGGTGATGTTGTGCTGCGGCTCGAAGAGGTAGGCCTTGGTGGGCTCCCCGGCCTTGCCCGTGAGAAAGGCCTGGGCGTCGGCCCCGGCGGTTTGCGGCACCACCTGCATCAGCCCCACGGCGGGCACGGAATTGATGGCGTAGGGGTTGAAGTCGCTCTCCACGCGGATGATGGCGTAGATGAGCGTGCGGCTGAGGTTGAAGCGTTGCGCCGCCTCCTCCACCATGGGCCGGAACTTGGCCGCGCGCACCTGCATGTGGTCGCCGGTGAGCGCGATGACCACAAAGCGCACCAGCCTGCCCGCCTGGCCCAGGGAGGGGTCTGCCGGGCGCTCCTGCAGGTTTGTCGCCACCACATGGCGGGCGAAGTCCTCGGCCTGGTCCTCGGTGCGGATGTCGCGGCCGTGTGCGTCCTTGACCTCGCCCAGGAGAAACGGCGTGCCGCCCAGGCGCACGGGCCCGGCAGAGTACAGGTCCACGGCGCGCGGGTCGTACGGGGTCAACAGCATGGTGGCGATGGCCGCGCGCAGGCTGGCCTGCGGGGTGTCCTGGTCCAGGGTCTCCACAACAATCAGCCCACGCTCGAAGTCCACGCTGGCGCGGCTTAAGTAATTCTGGGTGTACTTGACGTACTGCTTGGGCTCGGGCTCGCGCACGTCGCGCTGGCCCCAGGTTCCGCCCACGGCGCGGCGGAAGGACGAAACCAGGTTGCGGAAGCGCTTGTAGTCGGCCTCGATGGCGCTGGGGTGGGTGGCGTAGCGGATGGCCTTGTTGCGGGCCATGCTGGCCGCAGCGCTGGTGTCGCCGCTGGCCACGCGGGCGATGTTGATTGCGTCGGACGTCGAGCAGGAGGCGGACGCAAAGGCCAGGCAGAGCAGGCAGAGCATTGGCCAAACCGCGAGGCTGGCCGCACCCAGGCGTTGCGTACGCCTGCCTTGAAGCACGTTTTGGAGCTGGGCCCAAAGGCTAGACGAGCGATTGGCCGAGCGGTTGGCCGAGCGATTAGCCGAGCGGTTGGCCGTGTGATGGGCAGACAGGTGAGCAGAGAGGTGAGCCGAAGAATCAACCGAACGGTTGGCCGAATGATCAGCAGAACGGTTGGCGGACCGGTTGGCGGCCCGATTGGCAGAACGGTTTGCTGCTCTCCTGCGCACACCTCGAATCATGGTCGGCCTCCTGGCGCTGCGAACCGCCCAGCCGCGCGACGGGCGAAAAAAATCCCCGGTTGACCGTGGGCAGTGGATCGGAACCCTGTTGCAATGGGCACTGCCCTTCACTTCATTTGGTGTTGGTTCCCGATGCCGTTCTGGCTCGCACCTGTCGTCCAGGGTGCCCAAACTGTAGCATGAGCCGTGCCAAGGCCGCCGGGCCAAGACCGTCGAGAATGATGCGCCCCGCTCCCCTAGGCCGCCGGGTGCGGGAGCCTGCGGGCCTCGGCCAGGTAGCGCGCGGCCAGGGCCGGGTCGCCGCAGTGCTCGGCCCAGTGCAGGTAAAGCAGGCGCAGGGCTGCACCCAGGGCGCGGTCCGGGCTGGCCAGGCGCTGGGCGGGCAGCCCCTCGTCAAATCCTTGGCGCAGCAGCGCGGCCAGGGCCTCGGCCCTGTGCCAAGGCCGGTGCAGGGCGTTCACCCGGGCGAACCCGGCCCGGCCCACGGCCTTGCGCCGCACGCCGCCATCCAGAAGATCGTCGGCCAGCAGCGCGCGGGCCTTGGCCGCTGCGTCAGCCTCGTCGTCCGGCCTGTAGGTGACGAAATGCACCCCGTCCTCGAACAGCTCGTCCTGGCCGTTGGCTATTTTCGGCGTGAGCAGGCAGGCCCCGCAGGCCAGGGCCTCGAACACGCGGAAGTTCAGGTCGCCGCGCTCGGCGATGTTCAGGGCCACGCGGGCGCGGGGCAAAAGTTCGGTAAAATCGCCCTGGCGCGTGGCCAGGCCCGGGAACACGCGGCCCAGGCGGCGCAAAAAGTCATGCCGCTGCGGAGTCGTGTCCGGGTCGACCGTGCCCACGAAGAGCAGGTCAAAGTCCGTGCCGGTCGCCACGTGCGCGTGAGCCTGTCCGCCCATACCGTCGGTGTCGAGCTGGGCAGGCTGGTCGTGCTGTTGGTGGTTTTCACCCGTGCCGCCCTTGATGTCCTTGTCGGCCTGATCGGGCTGATCGGAATGAGCGGGCTGATCGGCCAGGGCGGGCGGATCGGGCTGGGCGGACAGGTAGCGCTCCTCGGCAAAAGGCGGCAGCCACAGCACCCGGCCCGGCGCGCGCCCGGCGTCAAAGCGCTCCAGGTCGCCCTTCAAGCTCACGGCGCAGAGGTCGAAGGCCCCGGCGTACAGCGGGTACCAGCCGTGGATGTGCGAGTCGATGCAGTAGAAGGCCGTGAGCGCCGGGTAGCGCTCCAGGCCCAGCAGGGGCGGGGGCAGGCTGCGGTCGGCGTAGACCACGGCGTCCGGGGCCGCGCCGCAGCGCGCGCAGATGTCCTCCCAGGTCAGGGCCTGGGGGCTGGTCAGCGGGATGTGCGCGAGGCGATAGCCCTGGGCCTCCATGTGGCGCATGAAGAACTTTCCGCCCAGCCAGGCCAGGAGTTTTGTGTCTGCGCCCTTGTCCACACTGGTGTCCACACTCATGTCCACACTCCTATCGGGCCTCACGCCAGGTGCAGGTAGCCGATGAAGTCGTCGAGCCCCATCTGGCGGCAGTCCACGTAGGCCGCCGCATACTGGGCAAAGGTCCTGGGCCTGCCGTAGACGTTGTACACTGTGTGATCGCCGCCGTACTGCAGGCCGTAGAATGCCGCAACCTGCGGGTGCACGGGCAGCTCGAAGTCGCCATACCCTTCGCCCAGGCCCTCGCCCAGGCCCGGCTGTTTCGGGTCCAGCTGTTCAGGGTCCGTCTGTTTCGGATACGTTGGCCCGGCCAGGCCCAGCTCCCGCAATATGCCCGCAGCGGCCAGGCGCAGCAGCTCCGGGCCGGGGTGGTTGACGGACAAAAACAGCGGGCGCTTGCGCCAGTGCTCCAGCACATGGTCCAGGTACAGGACCGGGGTGAGGGCCTGGCGCTGGCGCTCGCGGGCCACGGTCTCGGCCAGCAGGGCATCCAGGTCGACCTTCCGCTTGAGCGGGGTGGCGAGGTACAGGTGCAGGATGTCGCGCCTGGGAAGCTTCATGTCCAGCAGGGCGTCGAGCAGGGTGTCGCGGTAGTCGAAGCCCGGCGCGCCGGACCACAGCGGCCACGGCCCCCGGAAGAACATGTTCGGAATGCACAGGCTGGGGCAGCCCGCCGGAAGCCGGGCCAAAAGCGCGGCCGAGGACAGCTCGCCCCACTCCGGCCCCAGGTGCTGGTACAGGAACAGGCCGCAGCGCTCCAACTCGGCCTCTGGGATCTGCTCGCGGGCGTAGTTCAGGTACACGCGCGGGGCAAAGCCCTCGGCGAACTCCGGGCTGGCCAAGAGCTGGGCGGCCAGGGGCCTGCCCTGGCAGTTGGCGTGCAGGATGGCGATGCGTTTGTCCACGCCGGGGGTGTTGCAATGCCCGTGCCGGGCCGGGGCCGACCGTTTCCGGGGAGCGCCCCTTGAAATGCGCGGCGGATTCGGCTACCAGTCATCCCACACCGAGCGGACATCTCGGAACACGGTGCGATTCCGTGGCGGTCCCGCCGCCGTAACCGGGGACGGGGAAAGACAAAGGGCGCAGCGGCCCAGCCACTGCCGGGGCCCACCCCGGCGGGAAGGCCGTCTCTCCCCGGCTGATCCGGAAGCCGGAAGACCTGTCCGCGTCGGCATGACTGGAACTTGATGGCAAAGGGTTCCGGCGGGCGTTGGCGCGTCCGCCGGAACCCTTTTTTGTCGCCCTCGCGGGGCGGAGAACCCCCGCGCCAAGCCTGCTCGAAAAGGAGTTTACATGAACGCATCCCTGAGCGCCGTCCTGGCGGCCATTTCCCCGGTCGACCGCGCCCTGGCCGACCCTGGCCAGGCCCACCTGGACAACCTGACCAAGCCCCAGGGCAGCCTGGGCCGCCTGGAGGAGCTGGCGCTCCAGCTCTACATGATCCAGGGCGGAAATAAGCCCCAAGCCGACCCCTGCCGCGTGTACACCGTGGCCGGCGACCACGGCGTGGTGGCCGAGGGCGTGAGCCTGTTCCCCCAGGAGGTGACCCGCCAGATGGTGGCCAACTTCGTGCATGGCGGCGCGGGCATCAACGTGCTGGCGCGCACCGCCGGGGCAGAGCTCTTCGTGGTCGACGCAGGCTGCCTGGGCGGGCCTTTTGACGCGCACCCGAACCTGATCCAGGGCAAGGTGGCCGAGGGCACGGCCAACCTGGCCGTGGGCCCGGCCATGAGCATCGCCCAGTGCGAGCAGGCCCTGCTGCTGGGCGTGGACCTGGCCGACCGCGCAAAGGCCGCCGGAGTGCGCGTGCTGGGCACCGGCGACATGGGCATCGGCAACACCACGCCCTCCACCGCGCTGTACTGCGCGTACCTGGGCCTGGACCCTGCGCCCATGACCGGCCCGGGCACCGGCCTGGACCAGGCTGGCGTGGGCCGCAAGGTGGCGGTCATCAAGCGGGGCCTGGCGGCCAATGCCGCAGCCATATCCTCAGGAGACCCGCTGACCATCCTGGCGGCCCTGGGCGGGTACGAGATCGCCTGCCTGGCCGGATTGATCCTGGGCGCGGCCAAAAACCGCCAGATGGTCTGCGTGGACGGCTTCATCTCCACGGCGGCCTGCGTGGCGGCCTGGAAGCTGTGTCCGGCCACGGCGGACTACACCGTGCTGGCCCACGCCTCTGCAGAGCCGGGCCATAAGCTGGCGGTGGAGAAGATGGGCAAGACCCCGCTGCTGCACCTGGGCCTGCGCCTGGGCGAGGGCACGGGCGCGGCCCTGGCCATGTTCCTGCTGCGCTCGGCTGCGGCCATCTTCAACGAAATGGCGTCCTTCGCCTCGGCCGGGGTCAGCACGGCGGAGTAGCGACGCGCCAGCGAACAGCAGAACTGCTTTGGGCCGGGCGGAAACAGCTCGGACACGGCGCGGCCAGCCCACACGCGGCCCGGCGAACATCGGACGGGTGACGCGGGCAGGCCCGGACCGCAACAACAGCGAAACGCCCGCTCCGGCCCAACGCAATGGGTGGCCGGGGCGGGCGTTCTTCGTGCTCCGCGCGCGGGAAGGGGAAGCTACCTCTGGCCGCAGACCACGTGCAGCACCTTTTCCAGGGCCTCGTTCTCGGTGACGTGCGTGGTGTCGACCACCACCGCGCCCTCGGCGGGCTTCATGGGCGCGATGCTGCGGGTGCGGTCCTGGTGGTCGCGCAGGGTGATGGCCTGGAGGATGGCGGCCAGGTCGGCGGGCTTGCCCTGGGCCTGAAGCTGGCGGCAGCGCCTGCGCGCGCGCTCCTCGGGCTCGGCGTCGAGGAAGAACTTGAACTGCGCGCCGGGGAAGACCACGGTGCCCATGTCGCGGCCCTCGGCCACCAGGGAGGTGGTCCGGCCAAGAAAGATCTGGGCCATTTTCATGGTGGCGCGCACCGTGGGCAGCACGGCCAGCTTGGAGGCCCACAGGCCGGTCCGCTCGGAGCGGATCTCCTCCGGCAGGGGCTGGCCGTTGAGCAACAGCTCGGTCTGCCTGCCGCTGCCGCGCAGGGTGAAGTCGTACTCGCCCAGCTTCTGCTGCAACACGCCCTGGGGCCAGTCCCAGGCACCCTCGCCCAGGGTGCAGGCCACGGCGCGGAACATGGCCCCGGTGTCCAGAAAGGCGATGCCCAGCTCCTCGGCCAGGCGCGCGGCGATGGAGCTTTTGCCCACGCCTGCGGGCCCGTCCAGGGTGATGATGAGCGGGGCGGCAGCCTTCTGGGCAGACTTCTGGGCAGACTTCGGAGCAGACTGGGGGGCGCTAGGCATGGAGGATCTCCTCCAGGGACTTGAGGAAGGCCTCTGTCTCCGGGCCGGTGCCCACGTTGACGCGGATGTGGCCCGGCAGGCCGAAGCTCTTCAGGTGGCGCACGATGATGCCGCGCTTGAGCAGCTCCTCGCAGACCACGCCAGCGGCCAGCGGCGGGCGGAACATGACAAAATTGGCCTGGGAGGGCCAGACCGTGCAGTCCAGCTCGGGCAGGCGCTTGAGCAGCCGCTCGCGCCCGGTGAAGACCACCTCCAGGGTGGCGCTGTAGAAGGCGTCGTCGCCCAGGGCGGCCACGCCCGCCTCCTCGGCCAGCAGGTTCACGGTGAAGGGCGGCCGCGCGCGGCGCAGGTGCTCGGCCAGCCACGCGGGCATGACCCCGTAGCCCAGGCGCAGGCCAGCCAGGCCATAGGCCTTGGAAAAGGTGCGCAGGACCACAACGTTGCCCAGCTCGCCCAGGACATTCAGCATGGAGTACTCTTCCGGCGGCCAGGTGAAGTCCATGTACGCCTCGTCCACCACCAAAAGCGCGCCTGCGGGCAAGATGCCGGACAGGACCATGAGCTCCTCGGCCTTGGCGGCCAGGCCCGTGGGGTTGTCCGGGCTGGTGACGAAGACCAGCGCGGTGTTGCGGTCCACGGCCTCGGCCAGGGACTCCAGCGGCAGGCGATAGTCCTCGCCCCGGGGCACCTCGCGGTACTCCACCCCGCACATCCGGGACATCATGCCGTACATGCTGAAGGAGTGCTCGTAGCAGACCACGTTGTCCTGGCCGGGCCGGGCCACGACCCGCAGCAGCAGGTCGATGATCTCATCCGAGCCGTTGCCGCAGACGATGGCCTCCGCCGGGACGCCCATGGCCTGGGCGATGGCCTGGCACAGGCGCGGGCTGTGGTTCTGGGGATAGCGGAAGACCTGGCCCACGGCGCGGGCCAGCGCCTGCTGCACCACGGGCGAGGCGCCCAGCGGGTTCTCGTTGCTGGCCAGCTTGATGACCGTGCTCAGGCCGTACTTGGCCTTGATCTCGTCTATGGACAGGCCGGGAACATACGGCGTGAAGGTGAGTATCTCCGGCCGGACTCGCTCGATTGGCATGGCGCACCCCTTCTTGGACTCAATGCGAAAAAACAGGGAACCGCCTCGGGGCGTCCCCTGTGCGACTGTATTGGCAAGAGCCATAGCCGGACTTGCGGTTCGGCGCAACCGCCCGGGCCGGTCCACGCCGGTGCGCGCCAGCGCGGCTGGGCGCTGGCGGGCGGCCTCGGCTTGGCCTGTCCGCCTTGGCCTGTCCGGCTTGGCCGTTTCGGCTTGGCCTGTCCGTCTTGGCCTGTCCGGCTTGACCGTTTCGCGCTGGTCAACTCGCGCCGGTCAACGCATCTCAGCCAACCCATCTCAGCCAACCCGTCTTGGCCAACCCGCGCCGACCAGTCCGTCCCGGCCAGCCCGCCACGGTCCGGCGGACCTTCCGGCCTGCTACTTGGTGGGCCTGATGGTCAGCACCGGGCAGCGCGCGCCCTTGACGACCTTCTCGGCCACGGAGCCGAAGAGGATGCGGTCGATGCCCTTGCGGCCATGGGTGCCCATGATGATGAGGTCCACGTTCTCCTTGGCGGCCATGCCGAAGATCTCCTCGGCCGCGTAGCCGGTGACCACATGGCCCACGGCCTGCACGCCCTGGAAGTTCTCGTTCAGGAAGGCGCTCATGGTGGCCTCGGCACCGGTGACGATCTCGCCCACGAAGTTCTCGATGGAGCTCGGCGGCACGTGGAAGCCCACGTACTGGCTGAGCGAGGGGGCGACATACAGGCAGTCGATGGTGGCGCCCAGGCCCTGGGCCATGATGCGCGCGTACTCGGCCACGGCCGGGCTGTGCTCGGAAAAATCCACTGCGCAAAGAATCTTCTTGATCTGGGCCATGGCTGTCCTCCTCAAAGGTCGTCGGCGGTTGCCCCTTTTGGGGAAAGGGGGATACATGAACAATGTGAAAATAATCACCGGCGTCCATTAACGCAAGGACAAAACGCGCCGATAAGGGGGCTGAAGCGGCCAAGCCCGGTCCGATGGACAAGCCCCCGGCCATGGGATATCCGAAAGCACAGGCAGAGAGCCGCACAGCCCGGAGGCAGGCAAGAATTGCCCACCGGCGGGACGCGCAAGAACACTAAAGTTACAGCGACTTATGCGCAGATCTCGTTGGCATGGTCTCTGCACAATAGAAACAAAACACAGGATGAGGAGCAACCATGAAGATCCATCCTGACCAGTTGGAAGGAGTTCGTCCGGACAGCGCGCCGCAAACGAACAGGGTCAAGCCGCCCAGCACCGCTTTCGGCGATCTCCTGAACCAGGAAGTCGCCAAGACGGGCACGGACGCCCCCAAGACCAGCGCTCCCCTGCCCCCGCCGGGCGGGCTCGGCACCTTAAGCGCCCTCATGGGCGTCGGCGCTGTCGAGTCTGTGGCCCCGGTGCAAAAGGCGGAGAGCACGATCGTGGACAAGGTGGACAACCTGCTCGACAAGTGGGACCAGTACGCCCAGAATCTGCAAGGAACCTCCGGCTCGGCGGACCTCAAGAAGGCCTACGGCGTTCTTCAGGACATCGACGGAACCGTGCAGCAGCTCAAGGGCGAAAACCCCGACCTGGCGCAAGCCCACCCGGCCCTGCAGGGTGTGGTGTCGGAGCTGGAGGTCATGGCGGTGACGGAACGCATCAAGTTCAACCGTGGGGACTACACCGCGTAAACCCCGCCGCAAACCCGCAACCCTCGCACACGACGCGGGGCAGGAACACGCGTCCTGCCCCGCGTCATATTTGCGCGCCAGCCCCGCTGCAAGCCCGCATACCGCCGCAACCCGCAACCCCTCGCAAAAAGACGGGGCAGGAATCCGCTTCCCGCCCCGTTTCAATTTCGTGCGCCAGCCCGCGCAGCCGTCTAGTCCTGCATGTTGCCGATGATCCGCTTGAGCTCCTGGGCCAGGCGCGAGAGGTCGGACACGGCATGGGCCGACTGGTTCATGGCCTCCGCCGTTTCGCTGGCGATGCGGTTGATGTCCTCGGTGGTGTGGCTGATCTCCTCGCTGGCGGCAGACTGCTCCTCCGAGGCCGTGGCGATGGAGCGCACCTGGTCCGCCGTGCGGTCCACCAGGCCCACGATCTCGCGCAGGGCCTCGCCGGACTTGCCCGCCGTGGCCGTGCCGGCCTGGATGGCCTTGGTGGTGGCCTCGGTGCCCTCGATGTTCTTCTTGGCGCTGCCCTGCACGGCCTTGATGTACGCGCCCACCTCGTTGGTGGCGGTCATGGTCTTTTCGGCCAGCTTGCGCACCTCGTCGGCCACAACGGCGAAGCCGCGTCCGGCGTCGCCCGCTCTGGCCGCCTCGATGGCGGCATTGAGCGCCAGGAGGTTGGTCTGGTCGGCGATGTCGGAGATGACGTTCATGATCGCGCCGATGCCCTCGGCCTGCTTGCCCAGCTCGCCCATGTCCACCTTCAGGGCCTCGGCCCGGGTGTTGATCTGGCTGATGTTGGCCACGACCTCGTCCACCAGGCGCGCGCCCTCCTGGGCCTTTTTCTTGGCCTGGTCGGCCAGCTCCGCCGCGCCCGAGGCGCTCTGGGCCACCTCCATGACCGTGGCGTTCATCTCCTCCATGGCCGTGGCGGCCTCGCCCGTGCGGGCGCGCTGCGCCTCGGTGCCGCGGCTGGACTGCTCGATCTGGGCCGAGAGCTCCTCCGAGGCCGAGGCCACCTGGTCGGAAATGGCGGTGGCGGCCTCTGCGGCGCGGGCGATCTTCTCGTTCTGCTGCTCGATCTTTTTCTGGTTGCGCATGATGTCGGTGATGTCCGCCCAGAAGGAGATGGACCCGAGCATCTTCCCGTCCAGGTCGAAGAACGGGGTGGTGGACACGTCCACATGCACCTCCTGCCCGCTCTTCAGCACTAAGTTCACCTGGCCCTTCTGCACGGAGTTCTGGCGGATGGCCCTGTCGGACATGGTCTCGCGGTTGGGGTCGTTCCAGTAGAACTCGCCCGACTTCTGCCCGATGTATTCCGCCGGAGGCTTTGGCTTTTCCAGGAAGTCGCAGACATGCTGGTTCAGCCAGAGCATCTTGAAGTCCGGGCCGACAATGCCGCAGGGGGTGGGAATGCCCATGAGCACACCCTGGGAAAAGCCGAGCTTGTTCTTGATCTCGGCCACCATGGAGCGGATGTTTCCGGCCAGGCTGGCCAGCTCGAACTTGAACCCGCTGCCCAGCTGGGCCTTGAAGTCACCCTGGGCAATGCGGCTGGTGAAGGCCTCGATGTCGCTCAAGGGGCGCACCACCAGGCGGCTGATGATGAGCGAGATGACGCCCACCAACACGAGGATCACCGCAAGCCCGATGCCCAGCAGGATGTTGCGCTGCATGGTGGCCGTGGCCGTCATGTCCGCAACGTAGGCGCTCAGGCACACGGCCCAGCCAGTGTCCGGGTCCGTGGACACGGTCAGGTACTTCTGCTCGCCCTTCCAGTCGTAGAACATGGTGCCGTTCTTCAGGGCCAGGGCCTTGCGGATGAACTCATGCTCGTTCATGTCCGTGAGCATCAGGGACTTGTCCACGGCGTGGGCGATCATGCGGCCCTTGGAGTCGACCATGAAGCCGTAGCCGCGCGCGCCGAAGCGGGGCGGGTCGATGACGGTCTTGGTGAAGACCTCCCAGCGGGGAAAGGCGCCCACGCCGCCCAGCACCTTGCCGCCCTTGTCCTTGATGGCCTTGGCCATGGAAAAGATGAACAGCTCGCCTTCGCCGCTCTTGGCCTTGAGGATCTCCTTGCCCACGTACAGGTCCTGTCCGCCGAGCACGGCCTTGACATAGTCGCGGTCCGCGCGGCTTTGCCCGGTCAGGTCGTCCTTGTTGGCGTTGTACCCGGCCAGGATCACGCCCTTGGCGTCAAAAACAAACAGGGCCCAATAGTCCTTGTTGACCTGGATGTAGTCCAGCAGGCGCTCCCTGGCCCGCTTTGGGTCGCCCTCAAAGGCCTCCTGGATGGCCTTCTGGATGGCCAGAGTCTCCACCATCACCCTGGTGTTGTTGATATACACGTCCAGCGCCGCCTGGGTGGACGCCGAGACCTGCTGCATCGACTGCTGCTCCATCTCCAGCGCCATGTTGTACGACGAGCGCGAGACGTAGATGACAATGGCGGCCACGGCCAGGAACACAGCCACGGTCACTGATGCGATAAGCACGCTGCTGATGCTTTTCCGGAACATACACCCTCCTCAATTGCCTATTAAGTAAATCATTCGAGCTAGTACCGCACAACCGTATCAGCCGGAAAAACGTTCCGACAGTGTACGCCTGCGGGATGATGGCTCCACGAACACTATCGGGAGTAACGCTGCAACACATTACTCCCGTCCGCACACACAAGACGGCGACCCCGTGCCAGCACTCCGGCGACGCCTGGGAAACCAGAAGTAATACACTATCGGACAATTTCGCAGCTGCCAAGGGAAAACTGTGGTTTTCGTCGATAGCTGGCCGCACAATACGCACCAAGAACGTCAATACGTATACCCGTGAAAAATTACACGGATATACGATCAAGTTGTTACGTACATGGCCGCAGTGCAGGACTGGGCGGGGCGGAGAACAAAATGTTTAACATGTGCGCAAAATATCTTCGCCTGGCCGCTGCGGTCCAGACCTTATTCCGGCCGGGCAGGGAATTCCGCCAACCTGGAATAACGCGGGCCGCCTGGACCCAGTTCGCTGCGCCAGGGCACGAAGCGGTCCACCTGGGCCACGGACCAAGGCTCCAGGGCCACGGCGCGCTCCACCAGCGCCCAGGCGTCGTCCTGGGACGCCTGCCTGACCCGGCCCAGGGTCAGGTGCGGGGCAAAGGGCCGTTCTTCCGGCGCGAAGCCGAGCGGGACAAGCGCCTGCTCCACCTGCGCGGCCAACCGCGCGCTCTCGGCCTGGCCCTGGGTCAGGCCCGCCCAGAGCACGCGAGGCGCGCCCGCCTGCGGGAACCCCCCGGCCCGGCCCACGGCCAGGGCAAAAGGCGCAAAGGATATGGCGCGCAGGGCCCGGATCAGATCGGACAGATCGGACAGATCGGACAGATCGGACAGGCCGGGCAGATCGGACAGGTCGGACAGGCCGGGCAGGCCGGACAGATCGGACAGGTCGGACAGGTCGGGCAGGCCGGACAGATCGGACAGGTCGGACAGGTCGGGCAGGCGGGCCTCGTCCACCTCGCCCAGGAACTTCAGGGTCAGGTGCCAGTTGCCGGGCCGGGTCCAGCTGATGCGCGAGCGGAGCTCCCCGGAAAGCCGCAACGTGACGCGGGCCAGGCCCTGCTGCCAGGTCTCCGGCAGGGGCAGCCCGATGAAGCCGCGCAATGGTACGGGCTTGGCGGCAGGCCGGGCGGAAGTCTGGGCCAGGGGCTGGGTGGAAGGCTGGGCAGCCATGGCCGCCCTAGCGGACAAAGGTCGCCAAACCGAACAGCGCCCCGGCGGCGCTTTGGGACTTCACCGAAACGCGCGAGCCCCGGAACAGGAACTGCTCCGCGCGCAGGCCGCCCGGCCAGGCCCAGGCCATCCACACCGTGCCCACGGGCTTTTCCCGCGTGCCGCCGGTGGGCCCGGCGATGCCGGAAATGGCCACGCCCACGCCCCGGTCCGGAGGCATGCCCGGCAGGCGCAGCGCGCCCTGGGCCATGGCCAGCACCGTGGCCTCGCTGACGGCGCCGTGCCCGGCCAGAACGGCCTCATCCACGCCCAGCAGCCCGGTCTTAAGGGCATTGGAGTAGCAGACCACGCCGCCGTGGAACCAGGCCGAGCTGCCGTCCAGGTTGGTCAGGGCGTGGGCCAACAGCCCGCCGGTGCACGACTCCGCCGTGGCCAGCAGCCAGCCCTGGCCGTGCAGCTTGCGGGCCGCCTCCGAGGCCATGGCCCCCAGGCGCTCCATGCCCTCCTGCTCCAGCAGGACCTGGAAATCCACTTTTTTCATGCCCGCACCCCCGCTTCCTGTTTCCCGCTGTTTACAGGACAGGGCCGGACGTGGCAATTGCACCCCATGGACCACGGCCACTTTCTCCCCTTCCTGCGTGAGCGGGCCAGGAACCTTTCCCACAAGCTGCGCCTGCGCCGCCGCGAACCCTGGAACTGGTGCCTGCAAACGGCCAGCCTGGCCATCGCGCCCTTTGGCCTGGTGACGCACAACACGGCCCTGCTGACCCTGGCCGCGCTGGGCTTCGGCCTGGGGTGCCTGGAGCTGCCCCTACCGCCCATGCAGCACACGGAGCTGCGGCGGCTGCTGCCCTGGGTGGAGCGGCTCATCGGCCAGGAATGCGCCTGGCTGGCCCAGCCCCTCACCGGGCGCAAAAAGCGCCAGACGGTCTTCATGGTCCTGGGCGCGCCGGTGCTGGCCTGGTGCCTGTGGCAGCAGGACCTGGCCCCGGTGGGCCTGGCCATGATCGTGCCCTACCTGCTCTACGTGCGCCGCAAGAACATCGAGAACGGCATCAAGCCGTAGCCGACAGGCACAAGCCAAGAGGCCTCCGAAAGCTGAAGAGCAAGAGGCCTCCGGCGGCCGGGGGGAATGATTCCCCCCGAACCCCCTCATCAGCCGAAAGGGCTGGGACAGGCTTCGCCTGACCCAGCCCTTTCGGCGTAATGGGGATTCCAAAGGGCCTCAGGCCCTTTGGCGGGGGGTCCGGGGGCAGCGGCCCCCGGCTGTGGGGTCGGCGGCAGCGGCCCCCGGCGGGGTCCAGGGGCGGAGCCCTTGGCGCACAGGCCCATTTCCCCCTTTATTCCCGCCCCGCCTTCGGGTACACAGCGCTTGACACATTAATTTGTTAAAGGAACAAATATCTCCCCCGGCCCGGCTTCGGGCGTGCGGCGGGGAGCCCGCGCCAGCGCCGCGACGGCGCGCCCCATTTTGAGGAGACGAGCATGCTTGACCTGAAATTCGTGCAGAAGAACCTGGACGCCGTGCGCCAGGGCCTGGAAAAACGCTGCAAGACCGAGCCTGACGTGGCCGAGTTCGCCCGCCTGGACGAGGCGCGCATCGCGCTTATTCGTGAAGCTGAAGGCTTGAAGGCCGAACGCAACCAGGGCTCGGCCGAGGTGGCCAGGCTCAAGCGCGCGGGCCAGGACGCAGGCGAGCTCATGGCCCGCATGTCGGCCATGGGCGACCGCGTGAAGGAGCTCGACGCCGAGCTGGCGGTCATAGAAGAACAGGAGTCCGACTGGCTGCTCAAGGTGCCGAACATCCCGCACGAGTCCACCCCGGACGGCGCAGGCGAGGACGACAACCCGGTGATCCGCACCTGGGGCGAAAAGCCGCAGCTGGACTTCGCCCCCAAGGAGCACTGGGAGCTGGGCCAGGCGCTGGGCGGGCTGGACTTTGAGCGCGCAGGCAAAATCACCGGCTCGCGCTTCTGCGTCAGCTTCGGCTGGGCCGCAAAGCTGGAGCGGGCCCTGGGCGCATTCATGCTCGATATCGCCGCCGAACACGGCTACACCGAGGTGCTGACCCCGTTCATGGTCAACCGCCAGGCCATGACCGGCACCGGCCAGCTGCCCAAATTCGCGGAGGATCTGTTCAAGATCGAGGGCCAGGAATACTACCTCATCCCCACGGCCGAGGTGCCGGTGACCAACCTGCACGCGGGCGAGGTCATGGACGAGGACCAGCTGCCGCTGGGCTACTGCGCGCTGACCCCCTGCTTCCGCAGCGAGGCCGGGAGCTACGGCAAGGACACCAAGGGGCTGATCCGCCAGCACCAGTTCCACAAGGTCGAGCTGGTGCGCTTCAGCCACCCGGAGCGCTCCATGGCCGACCTGGAGCTGCTCACGGGCCACGCCGAGGAAATCTTGAAGCGCCTGGGCCTGCACTACCGGGTCATTGCGCTGTGCGGCGGCGACCTGGGCTTCTCCTCGGCCAAGACCTACGACATCGAGGTCTGGCTGCCCGGCCAGAACAAGTACCGCGAGATCTCGTCCTGCTCCAACTTCCTGGACTTCCAGGCGCGGCGCGCGAACATCCGCTTCAAGGCCAAGGGCGCGAAGAAGAGCGAATACCTGCATACGCTCAACGGCTCGGCCCTGGCCGTGGGCCGGGCGCTGGTGGCGGTGCTGGAGAACGGCCAGCAGGCCGACGGCTCCGTGGTCCTGCCCCCGGCCCTGCGGCCCTACATGAAGGGGCTGGAGCGCATCGAGGCCAGGTAGGCCCGGCTGGCTGGCTGATCTGGCGATCTGCTGATCTGGCCAGGCTGGCCGGAAACAGTCGGCTGCGCACCGCCTTTCCATGCCCCAAGGGTCGCCTGCAACGACCTGCGCACCCAACACGAGCCCCGGTCATGCCGGGGCTTTTGTTGTGCCGAGCCTCGAACTTGTGCGCTCCGCATTTCCGGGACTCGTGGCCCGTTGCGCGTGGCCCGGTCCCGGCCCAACGCGACGCCCCGAGCCAAAGCACACCGAACCACGCTGCACCACTGCGCCTGGCCTGCGCGCAGAGCTTCCACCGGGCGCAACCGGCGCAACCGGCCACGCCCCGCGCGGCCTGGTGCGGGCCCGCCGGACAGGTTCGGACAGCGCCAGGCCCGGCCCTTGGCCTGCGCCCCGGTCCTGATCATCGCCCCAGCCGCCCTTCGGCGCGGCTCCCCTTCCTACGGAAATCGCAGGACGCTCCTACGCCGCAGCTCCTATATTTCAGGAATACACCCCGCAAATACATTCCCGCAAAATTTATTACGCGCAATTCCAGCATGTTGTACTTTCGTACATCCTGGCAGGCTTCTTGATAGGGAGGAGGCGTGGCTCCTTCCGCCACGCCGCGGCCGCAGCGGGGTGAGGGCCTTACGGCCAACTGCTGCGGTCGCGGCACCTGTTCGCGCCCGACTGCCTCCCTCCCATGTTGGGGGGCCGCAGAACACCACATCCGACCACCCCGGCGCCGAGGCTGCGCCGGTCAGGAGCAAAGGAGCGCGTGGACATGCCGGGAATGGACTCTGTGCCTGCGGAATGCCGGGGAGTGGACCTGGACAAGGCCGCCCTGCGCCTGCCCGCCAAGATGGGCGCGCTGTTCCTGGCCGCCGGGGAGCAGCGGCTGGGCCAGCTGGACCAGGCCCTGGCCGCCGGGAACGCCCATGCCGTCATGGACGCCGCACACAGCCTGGCCAGCCTGACCGGGCTGCTGCCGGTGCAGGCCCTGGCCGCATACGCCCGGGAGATATACGCCGCAGGCGAGCAGGGCGACCTGCCCGCAGCAGGGCACGCCCACCAGCGGCTCGGCATCGTCATGGGCTACATCTTCGCCAAGCTGCGCAGCCTGGGGCATGAAGCCAATGCTTCGTAGCCATTTGCCTGAATCAACGGCCTGGGGTATGATTGGGGCAGGATTATCTCCTGTCGGCTGCGACACCAACCCCGAGAACCATGTGAGGCCGCTCGTGACCAGGGTCTGCATCATCGATGACGACGAGTTTTTCGGCCGCCTGCTGGCCTCGCTGCTCTCCGGCCCGGAGGTGGAGACCGCCGTGGCCAGGGACATGGCCCAGGCCGAGGCCCTGCTGGCCGAGTCGGACTTCGACGTGGTCTTCCTCGACGTGCGCCTGCCCGACGGCAGCGGGCTCGACCTGGCCCCCAAGGTCAAGGAGCTGCCCTCGGCCCCGGAGCTGATCATCATGACCGGCCTGGGCGATCCGGACGGCGCGGAGCTGGCCATCCGCAACGGGGCCTGGGACTACATCCAGAAGACCGGCTCGCCCGAGGGCCTGCAGCTCTCGTTCAAGCGCGCGCTGGAGTTCCGCCGCAACAAGCAGTCGGCCCTGCCGGTGGAGCGGCGCGGCATCGTGGGCGAAAGCCCGCGCCTGGCCGAGGCCGTGCGCCAGATGGCCACGGCGGCCCGCAGCTCGGCCAGCGTGCTCATCCAGGGCGAAACAGGCACCGGCAAGGAGATCTTCGCCCGGGCCGTGCACGCGGGCAGCCCGCGCAAAAACAAGAATTACGTGGTGGTCGACTGCGCCTCGCTGCAGGAGGCCCTGGTCGGCAGCGACCTCTTCGGCCACCGCAAGGGAGCCTTCACCGGGGCCGTTTCGGACAAGGCCGGGGTGCTCCAAAGGGCCGACGGCGGCACGCTCTTTCTCGACGAGATCAGCGAACTCTCGCTGGAATTGCAGAAGAGCTTTCTGCGCCTGCTGGAAACGCGCACCTTCCGCCCCCTGGGCGACACGCGTGAGCTGCGCCTGGACTTCCGCCTGGTCTGCGCCAGCAACAAGAACCTGGCCGACATGGTGGCCGCCGGAACCTTCCGCGAGGACCTGTTCTACCGCATCCGCTCCGCCGTGCTGGAGCTGCCGCCCCTGCGCGAGCTGGGCGAGGACATCCCGGCCATCGCCGCGCACCACCTGGAGCGCATCTGCCGCGACAGCAGGCTGGGGCAGAAGACCCTGTCCTGCGACCTCAAGGGTTTTCTCAAGCAGTACGCCTGGCCCGGCAACGTGCGTGAGCTGGTGCACGTGCTGGAGGCCATGGTGGCCAGCGCCCCGGACGAGGAGATGCTGCTGCCCGCGCACCTGCCCCAGGAGCTGCGCATCCAGATGTTGCGCTCCCGCGTGGGCAAGGTCGGCCCGCGCTCCGGCCAGGGCGGCCCGGGCTCCGGCCAGATCGGCCTGGGCCCGCTGGCCAGCTGGAGCGAGCACAAGCGCCAGGAGCAGGAGCGCATCGAGGCGGACTACGTGGACGCCCTGATCAGCGCCAGCGCGGGCGAGCTCAAGCGCGCGCTCAACATTTCCGGCCTCAGCCCCTCGCGCCTGTATGGCCTGCTCAGCAAGCACGGCCGCTCCCTGACCGGGAAGGGCGGCGCAAGGGGCAGCGCAAAAGGCGGCGAAATCTCACACGGACGGTGACCAAAAGCGCCCGGCCAAAGGCTGGGGGAAGTGTGGTGACTTCCCCCGACCCTTCCGCAGGCCCATCCTGCACGCCAGGCGCAACCATCGACCGGAGGCTGCGGGGCTTGTGTCCCGTGGCCTCCCACAAAACTTCCGCACCTCCGCACAGGGCCCGGAATCAACTGACCCGGCCCCGAGCACAGGCCCAGACCACAGGAACAGACCACAGGAACAGGCCTTAGGATACGACCATGCGAAACCTCTTCTTCAGCTCCCTGCGCAACAGCCTGCTCACGCTGGTTCTTCTGGCCGTGCTGCCCGCGCTGGGGGTCATCCTGCACTCCAGCCTGGAAAACCGCGACCGGGCCATCAAAGACGCCCAGGCCGAGGCCCTGCGCGCCGCCCAGTTCCTGTCCAGCGAGCAGCAGCTCATCACCATGCGCGCGGAGCAGCTGCTCTCGCTATTGGCGCAGATGCCCCAGGTCAAGGCCCTGGACGCCCAGGCCACCAGCGGCATCCTGCGCCGACTGCGCACCCAGAGCGCCGTCTTCGCCAACATCGTGGCCGCAGACGCGCACGGGCGGGTCTTCGGCTCGGCCCTGCACCTGGACCATCCCGCGACCCTCAAGGCCGGGGAGCAGTTTGAAACGGCCCTGCAAAACGAGGGCTTCAGCGTGGGCGACTTCGACCTGGGCCTGCCCGGCACGCACAAAGCGCCGCTTCTGCACTTCGCCTACCCCATCACCGGCGCGGACGGGCAGAGCCTGGGCCTTTTGGCCACGGCCCTGCGGCCCGAACGCTTTGAGCGCATCTTCAACGTGGCCTCCCTGCCGCCGGGCTCGGTCTTGTCCATCGCCGACCACTCGGGCAAGCGCCTATACCGCTATCCCCCGGCGGAGCAGACCAGCCCCGCCGGGCAGAAGATCGTCGAGGACCTGTGGAACGAGGTCAGCGGGCCAAAGCCCCTGGGCACGGCCACGGTGACCTTCGCCGACGGGGTGCGGCGCATCGTGGCCTACACGCAGCTGCGCCTGAGCCCGGAGAGCCCGCCCTATCTCTACATCTCCATCGGCATTCCGGAGCAGCAGGCCCTGGCCGGGGCCGTCAGCACCCTGTACCGCGACCTGATGTCCCTGGCCGGGGCGGCGTTTCTGGCCATCCTCGTGGCCTGGGTGGTGGGCGGCATCGTCATCAGCAGGCCCGTGGAGCGGCTGGCCGGCGTGGCCCGGCGGCTGGGCGGCGGCGACCTGGACGCGCGCAGCGGCGCGCCAGAGGACTTCGGCGAGCTGGCGCTCTTGGCCAAGACGCTGGACGACATGGCCGAGGCCCTGTCCAGGGACATCACCGCGCGGGAGGCCGCCGAGGTGGAGGTGCGCAAGAACGAGGCCCTGTTGCGCATGATCCTGGAGACCCTGCCCGTGGGCGTGTGGATGTCCGACGAGCGGGGCCGCATCCGGTACGCCAACCAGGCCAGCCGCCTGATCTGGGGACCGGCGGGGGCCTGCGCTGCGGATGTCATTGCGGCCTGCGCTGCGTATGTCATTGCGGACAACGCCTCGGACAACGCTGCTGGCGGCGCTGCTGGCGGCGCTGCTGGCGGCGCGCCGGGCCAGGGCCAAGGCCAGAACCAGGGCCTGCGGGCCTGGCGGCACGACACCGGCCAACCCCTGCGGCCCGGCGAGTTCGTGCTGGCCCGGGCCTTGGCCGGGGAAGAAGCCCTGCCCGTGCAGGTGCTCGACATCCAGGCCCCGAACGCCACCGGGCGCGCCGTGGTCCACTGCGCGGCCATTCCCATCCGCGACACCAGCCGCGACCCCCTCGGTGAAGAAGGCGGCGGCCTGCGCGCGGTCATCGTGGTCTTCGAGGACATCACCGAACGCACCCAGCGCGAGCAGGCCAGGGAATCCGTGGAGCACATCATGCGCCACGACCTGCGCAGCCCGCTGGTGGGCTTCATCAGCCTGCCGCAGCTGCTGCTGGCGCAGCCGAACCTGACCGCCGAGCAGCGCGGCTGGGTCACGCTGCTGGGGGCCCAGGCCGCAAACATGCTGCGCATCCTCGACGCCTACCTGAAGCTTTCGCGCATCGAGCGCGGCAGACTGAAGCTCCAGCCGGTCCAGGCCGACCTCGTGGCCCTGGTCCAAAGCGCGCGGGAAAGTCTGGCCCAGGAGCCGCAACTGCAGGGCAAGCACGTGCTGCTGACCCTGGGCGGTGCGCCCCTGCCCCCCGGCGCAACGCTCAACATCCTCTGCGAGGAGACCCTCTGCTCGACCATGCTGGCCAACCTCCTGAAAAACGCCCTGGAGGCCTCGCCCGAGGGCGGGATTATCGAGGTGGATCTGGAGGCGGACTTGCCGGAGGTGGACCAGAAGGGCCAGGGCGGGGCGGGGCGCATCACCATCCGCAACAAGGGCGAGGTGCCTGCGGCCATCCGCGAGCGCTTTTTCGAGAAGTACGTCACCGCAGCCAAGGCCAACGGCACCGGCCTGGGCACATACTCGGCCCGGCGCATCGCCGAGTTTCACGGCGGCGGCGTCACGCTGGACTGCTCCGTGCCCGGCCAGACAACGGTGGCTGTGCTGCTGCCCAAGACCCCGCCCGCCAGGGCCGGGAACTGATGGAGCACCCACACGCAATGACCCGCCTGACCTCCACGCTGCTTCTGCTCCTGCTGCTGGCCCTGGGCGCGGCGGCCCCCGGCCTGGGCCAGACACGGGGCAAGGCCATGGCCGCCAACGCCACGGTCGAGAACGCCAACGCCGCCCCGGCGCAACCCCGGCCCGCGCCCGCGCCCGTGCGGACGCCCGCGCAAATCTGGACCGAGCCCAAGACCGGCATGGTCTTCAACTGGGTGCCCCCAGGCTGCTTCGTCATGGGCAGCCCCAGGACCGAGCCCGGCCGCAACCTGGACGAGGGGCCGCAGCACGAGGTCTGCCTGTCCGGCTTCTGGATCGGCAAGACCGAGGTCACCCAGGGCCAGTGGCGGGCCGTCATGGGCGGCAACCCCTCGCTCATCGCCAGCGGCGAGGACTATCCCGTGGACATGATCTCCTGGGGCATGGCCAAGGACTACGCGGCCAGACTGGGCAAAAAGAGCGGCGAAACCTTCCGCCTGCCCACCGAGGCCCAGTGGGAATACGCCGCGCGGGCGGGCACGACCACGGCCTACGCCTTCGGCGAGGGCATCTCCCAGGACCAGGCCAGCTTTGGGAAACGCTACCAGCTGCCCGCGCCACGCTCGTCCCGGCGCGGCTCGAACCGCAAGACGGTACAGCCAAGCATCAGAATCCGACCAAACATGCACACCAACGTGGCGGCCAGCTTCCAGCCCAACGGCTTCGGCCTGTACGACATGCACGGCAATGTCTGGGAGTGGTGCGAGGATGTGTACGACGCGCAGTACTACGCCCGCTCCCCGCGCCTGGACCCGCTGAACACGGTCGAGGGCGCCTCGCGCGTGCTGCGCGGCGGCTCCTGGGTCACCAAGGCCTCGACCCTGCGCTCGGCCAACCGCAGCCGGGCCTGGCCCGACCTGCGCACGGCCTTCTACGGCCTGCGCCTGGTGCGGGTCAAAGAAGAGCCCAAGGACAGCCCGGCCCAGACCACCCGGCGTTGAGGCCCGCCCGCCGACGCGCGGCCTGCCGTGTCGACCGCGCGCCAGCGCCCCCCCCCGCGTCATGAACCACGCCCGCTGCACTACAACCACGACGGCTGGCCTTCCCGCGCCAGGGAGGCCCGATCACCTACCCCAATCCCCCGGAGTTCAACGATGCCACGCACCTTGGCCCAGGCCTTCTTCTCCAACCTGCTGGGCGGCGCGCCGCGCTGGTACAAGTTCTCGGTCCTCGGCTTTCTTGTCCTGAACCCGCTGCTGCTGCACACTGCCGGGCCCTTCGTCGCGGGCTGGGCCCTGATCCTGGAGTTCATCTTCACCCTGGCCATGGCGCTGCAGTGCCACCCCCTGCCCGCAGGCGGCCTGCTGACCCTGGAGGCCGTGGCCCTGGGCCTGGCCAGCCCGCTGGCCGTGTACACCGAGACCCTGCACAACTTCCCGGTGATCCTGCTGTTGATGTTCATGGTGGCGGGGATATATTTCATGCAGGACATGCTGCGCTACGTGTTCACCAAGATCCTGGTGCGCATGCGCTCCAAGGTTCTCATCTCGCTGCTGTTCTGCGTGGCCGGGGCAGTGCTCTCGGCCTTTCTCGACGCGCTGACCGTGGTCGCGGTGATCATCACCGTGGCCTACGGCTTTTATGACCTGTACCACCGCCACGTCTCCGGCCCGACCGAGAAGCGCGACCTGCTCGAAGAGGCGGCCTTCAACCAGTCCGCCCGCGACGACCTGATGAACTTCCGGGGCTTTCTGCGCAACATCATGATGCACGGGGCCGTGGGCACGGCGCTGGGCGGGGTGTGCACCCTGGTGGGCGAGCCCCAGAACCTGCTGGTGGGCGGGGAGATGGGCTGGAGCTTCGCCCAGTTCTTTGTGCACGTGGCCCCGGTTTCGCTGCCGGTGCTGGTGGTGGGGCTCGCCACCTGCGTGGTGGTGGAGCGCTTCAAGCTCTTCGGCTACGGGGTCGGGATGCCGCTTGCCGTGCGCGTGGTGCTGGTGGACGAGGCGCGCAAGCGCGAGGCGGCCCTGGACGAGCGCGGCAAGCTCTCCCTGCTGGTGCAGGCCCTGGCGGGCATCTGGCTGGTGCTGGCCCTGGGCCTGCACCTGGCCGAGGTCGGGCTCATCGGCCTGTCGGTGATCATCCTGCTGACCGCGTTCACCGGCGTGGTCGACGAGCACCGCATCGGAAACGCCTTCAAGGAGGCCCTGCCCTTCACCGCGCTGCTGGTGGTGTTCTTCGGCGTGGTGGCCGTGATCCACGAGCAGCACCTGTTCAAGCCGATCATCGACCTGGTGCTGGCGCTGAAGGGCCGCGAGCAGCTGGCGGCCTACTACTTGGCCAACGGCCTCTTGTCCTCCATCAGCGACAACGTGTTCGTGGCCACGGTGTACATCTCGGAGACCAAGAAGGTCTTCGACGCCGGGCTCTCGGGCATGACCCGCCAGCAGTTCGAGCTTCTGGCCGTGGCCATCAACACCGGCACCAACATCCCCAGCGTGGCCACGCCCAACGGCCAGGCCGCGTTCCTGTTCCTGTTGACCTCGTCGCTGGCCCCGGTGATCCGGCTGTCATACGGGCGCATGGTCATGCTGGCCCTGCCCTACACCGTGAGCATGACCCTGGCCGGGCTGGTGGCCACCTGGTTCATGATCTAGCGGCGCGCCGTGAGAATGCGGACGGAGATCGCAGCGCCTGGTTCCCGTCCGCAGCCGCGCCCGCAGCCGAACGTGCGGCAACGCCTGTGCAGGCCCGACCGCCCGGCCTCATCCCCCTGCACAGCCGGGGACTCTCGCCAGGGCGCGCCCAGCCGCAGCGCCAGGAACAGCGGGGCGCGGTCCAGGAGAGCCTGCGGCAGGCCCGGCGCGAGGCAACTCCGGCGCGGCTTTCTTGACGTAATTCCTCCGGTTGGGTAGAAAATGAGAATCCGGTCAAATCACGCACCACCCGGCAGCCGCACATTCCGGTGGAACACGCACGCGAGGAGGGCCACAGCCCATGCCCCAGCTCAAAACCGCCCCGGCCCTGCTCCTCACTGCCCAGCTCCTGACAGCCGGGCTCCTCCTGTCCGCCTGCGGCGGCGGCGACAAGCAGGCCGAGGCCAAGAGCGTGCAGGCCCCCACGGTGCGCGCCGCCCTGTACGACGCCCGCGAGTGCCGCAGCCTGCCGGCCGAGGTGCGCTCCCAGAACAGCGTGGTGCTGGCCAGCAAGATCTCCGGCACCGTGGTCGAGGTCATGGCCGCCGAGGGCGCTGTGGTGGAAAAGGGCCAGCCCATCCTGCGCATCGACGACAGCGAGCTTAGGCAGCGCATGCAGGGCATTCAGTCCACGGCCCAGCAGGCCGGGCTGGAGCGCCAGGCGCTCTCCGCGCGCTCGGCCCTGGCCAAGGTCAACCTGGAGCGCATGCAGAAGCTGTACGCCCAGCAGGCCATCAGCCAGGACGAGCTGGACCGCGCGCGCACGGAGTTCCAGGCGCTCAAGAAGCAGGAGCAGGCCATGGCCGCCAGCGCCGCCTCCGCCGGGCACATGGGGGCCGAGGCGCGCACGCTCATGGGCTACAGCCTGGTCGTCGCGCCCTTCCGGGGCGTGCTCTCGCGGCGGTATGTGGACCAGGGGGCCTTTGTGAACGCGGGCGCGCCGCTCGCCGCCGTGGACGAACTGGCTCCCGGAGGCGACGCCCAGGGCGGCTACGAGCTGGAGGCCCAGGCCGACGAGAGCATGCTGCCGCTGGTCAGCGTGGGCATGCAGGTGCTGGGGCTGGTGCCCTCGCTTTCGCCCATGCCCTTCATCACGCGGCTGACCACCGTGGTGGGCCGGGTGGACCCGGCCACGCGCACCTTCAAGGTCCGGGCCGACTACAAGGCCCCTGCGCCCGTTCCCCAGGCCAACTCACCGGCCAGCACAGGCCAGGCCAACGCCACCCAGGCTTCCGCCCAGGCCAACGCCACCCAGGCCGCCACCCTGGCCCCCCTTCCGAACAACCGGCCCCGCGCGGGCATGTTCGGCAAGGTCTGCGTGCCCGTGGGCCGGGCCAAGAAGCTGCTCATTCCGGCCAGCGCCGTGCGCCAGCGCGGGGAGCTGACCACCGCCCTGGTGGTGGACGACACCGGCGTGCTGCGCCTGCGCCTGCTCAAGATCGGCGGGGTCTACCTCAAGGCCGAGCTGGACGGCCAGTCGTACATCGTCCAGGCCCAAACCGAGGCCCTGAGCGACGGTTCGGGCGGACCGGCGATGATGCTGGAGGTGCTCTCCGGCCTGACCCCGGGCGAGGTGCTGGTCAACGGCGGACCGGAATCCCTGCGCGAGGGCGACCGCATCGCCCAGAAGCCCTAGGGCCGGATCATGAGCGACACACCCCAGACCCCCGGCGTCCCGGACCCCCGCGAACCAGAAATTCCTGTGTCCGCAACGCCCGTGTCCGAAGCGCCCGAGTCCGAATCCTCTGGCCCCGGCACCCCGGAGCCGCAAGCCCCGGAGCCGCACCCGCGCGACCATGCCCTGCTCTCGCGCATCACCGCGAGCTTTGTGGACTCCAAGCTGGTGCCGCTGATCATCCTTGGCGCGCTTCTGCTCGGCGTGTTCGCCGTGCTGCGCACCCCAAGCGAGGAGGAGCCGCAGATCATCGTGCCCATGATCGACGTCATGGTCGAGATGCCCGGCGCAACGCCAAAGGAGATCGAGACCCGCGTCATCGGACCCATGGAGAAGATCCTCTGGGAGATCCCCGGCGTGGAGTACGTGTACTCCCAGGCCATGGACGGCAAGGCCCTGACCATCGTGCGCTTCTTCGTCGACCAGGACACGGAGAAGAGCGTGGTCAAGACCTACGCCAAGCTCTACCAGCACCTGGACTGGATTCCGCCCGGCTGCTCCCAGCCCATTTTGAAGCCGCGCAGCATCGACGACGTGCCCGTGCTGGCCGTAAGCTTCTTCGGCGAGGGCTTTGACGGCCGCACCCTGCGCCAGGTGGCGGCGGAGGCGGCAGAGGTCGTGCGCACGCTCCCCGGCGTCAGCGAGGTCACCCTCACCGGCGGGCGCACCCGCAGCATCACGGTGGACGTGGACCCGGACCGGCTGCGGCCGCTGGGGCTGGACGCGCTTGACGTGGCCGACGCCCTGCGCGCCCAGAACCAGGCCGCCCAGAGCGGGGCCTTCACCAGCGGGGGGCAGAGCTTTGGCGTGCGCCTGGACAGCTTCCTCAAGACCGGGGCCGACGTGGACCGCGTGGTGGTGGCCATGCGCCAGGGCCGCCCGGTGTACCTGGGCGATGTGGCCACGGTGCGCGACGGGTTCGAGGAGCCCAAGGATTACGTGTTCTTCGCCCCCGGAGCCCAGGCCAGGAGCAAGGGCATTGCGGAATCGCCCGGGCGCGTGCTGCCCTCGGTGACCTTGAGCGTGGCCAAGCGCGCCGGGGTCAACGCGACGACCCTGTGCGACCAGGCCCTGAAGAAGATCGCCACCCTGCGCGGCAGCGTCATCCCGGACGGGCTGCACACCAGCGTGGTGCGCGACTACGGCAAGACGGCCAAGGACAAGAGCGACGAGCTGTTGCAGCACCTGCTTTTGGCGGCGCTCTCGGTTGGGGCCATCGTGGCGCTGTTCCTGGGCCTGCGCGCCAGCTGGGTGGTCATGATCGCCGTGCCGGTGACCCTCGCCGTGACCCTCGCCACCTACTGGATTCTGGGCTACACCCTGAACCGCGTGACCTTGTTCGCGCTGATCTTCTGCATCGGCATCCTGGTCGACGACCCCATCGTGGACGTGGAGAACATCGTGCGCCACACGCGCCTGCCCGGCTCCCAGGGCCGCCCCTTTGTCCGCGTGATCATCGAGGCCGTGAACGAGGTGCGCGCGCCGCTGGTGCTGGCCACCTTCACGGTCATGGCGGCCATCATGCCCATGGGCTTCGTGGGGGGCTTGATGGGTCCGTACATGCGGCCCATGCCCGTGGGCGCAAGTGTGGCCATGCTGCTGTCCATGGCCGTGGCCTTCGTCATCACGCCCTGGACCTCGCTGCGGCTGCTCAAACCGGCCCAGGCCCACGAGCGCGAAAAACACGACGATTTCTTCACCCGGCTCTACCGCAGGGTCATGGGACGGCTGATCACCGAACCGGGCTACCGCAAGCGCTTTCTGCTGGCCGTGGTCGGTCTGCTCCTGGCGTCCGTCTCCTTGTTCCCGCTGAAAGCGGTGCTGGTGAAGATGCTGCCCTTTGACAACAAGAGCGAGTTCGAGGTGGTCATCGACATGCCCGACGGCACCCCGCTGGAGGCCACCGCCGCCGCAGCCGAGGAGCTCTCCCGCGTGGTCCTGGCCCAGCCCGAGGTCACCGACGCCCAGCTCTACAGCGGCACGGCCGCGCCCTTCTCCTTCAACGGCCTGGTGCGCCACTACTACCTGCGCCAGGGGCCAAACATGGCTGAGATCCAGGTCAACCTGACCCCGCGCGGGGAGCGCAGCGCGTCCAGCCACGCCATCGCCAAACGCGCCCGCCTGGCCATGCTGCCCATCGCGGGCAGGCTCGGCGCGCGCATCAAGGTGGTCGAGGTGCCGCCCGGACCGCCGGTGCTCCAGACCCTGGTGGCCGAGATCTACGGCCCCACCTTCGAGGGCCGCGTGCGCGTGGCCCGGCAGGTGCGGCAGGCCTTCGCCGCAGCCGACAGCGTGGTCGACGTGGACTGGCTGGTCAACGACCAGAGGACCGAGACGCGCATCAGCGTGCAGACGGACAAGGCGCTGAAGAACGGGGTGGACCCGGAGCGCGCCCGGCGCGTGGTCGCGGCCTCCGTGGGCGGGGACAAGGCCGGGCTTTTGCACGACGTGAACTCGCGCGAGGACGTGCCCATCGTGGTGCGCCTGCCGGTGTCGCGCCGGGCCTCGGCCGCAGAGCTGGCGGCCATCCCGGTCCGGGGAACACTGGCAAATGGCGGCGGCACTGTCGTGTCCCTGGGGCAGCTGGCCACCCTGGAGCAGGCCTTCACCCCGCCGGACATCCACCACAAGAACATGCTGCCCGTAGTCTACGTCACCGGCGACATGGCCGGGCGCGAGGAAAGCCCGGTCTATGGCATGGCGCGCATCGACCAGGACCTGGACAGGCTGGCGGCCAAGGGCCAGGGCGCGTGGCAAACAGGCACGGGCGCCGACGGCAAAACAACGGACACGCGCGAGCTGCCGCGCCTGCGCACCGGCATGCCCTTCTCCAGCGCGGACTTCAGCATGAAGTGGGACGGCGAGTGGCAGATCACCTACGAGGTCTTCCGCGACATGGGCCTGGCCTTCGGCGTGGTCATGATCCTCATCTACATCCTGGTGGTGGGCTGGTTCGGCTCCTACACCACGCCCATCGCCATCATGTCGCCCATCCCGCTCTCGCTCATCGGCATCATCCCGGCGCACGCCATCACGGGCTCGTTCTTCACCGCCACCAGCATGATCGGCTTCATCGCCGGGGCGGGCATCGTGGTGCGCAACTCCATCATCCTGGTGGACTTCATCAACCTGAAGCGAGCCGAGGGCTGCAGCCTGGAGGACGCGGTCATCGAGGCCGGGGCCGTGCGCTTCCGGCCCATGCTGCTGACCGCGCTGTCCGTGGTGGCCGGGGCCTTCGTCATCCTCTTCGACCCCATCTTCCAGGGCCTGGCCCTGTCGCTTTTGGCCGGAGAGATCGCCGCCACGCTGTTCTCGCGCATGGTGGTGCCGGTGATGTACTACCTGGACCAGCGCAGGCACGAGCGCACCGAGGCCGAGGCGGGAAAGGCGGGAGAGAATGCCTCCGGCGGCCAAAGGGCCTGAGGCCCTCTGGACTCCCCATGGGGCCTGGGCCAGGGTGGCGAGGGCAAAGGCGTTGGCTGGGTTGGATCGTGAGCAATGCGTTCGGATTTCCGAGGGGGGGGCCCTCGACAATCCGAACGCGGTTGGCCCCTTTTTGAGAGGGGTGCGGGTGGAAGGTCTGGGGCCAAAGCATGTTCCAAACCCTCTAACAGCTGGAGGTCCTTATGAAACCGAATGTCGGCGGCATTGACAAGATTCTGCGCATTGTGGTCGGGCTGGTGCTGCTTTCCCTGGTCTACTTCCTGAAAAACGGGGACACGCTGTGGTGGTGGGGGCTCATCGGCCTTGTGCCGCTGGCCACCGGGCTCATGGGCCGGTGCATGCTGTACACCATCCTCGGCATCAACACCTGCCCCACGCGCTGAACCAGCGCGGACGCAGGGCCGTTCCCATCTGCCCGGCAGGATCCCGGTGCGCTTGGGGGCGGTCCTGAGTCCGCCCCGACACTCCACACGCGCCGCGCCCCCGGCCGCCACCAGGAAACCTTTACAGCCCCCCACCCCCCTTGACAAAAATCCGATACCCTACCAGGGTGGTATGCACAATTCTCCGCCACGATCCCTGGCCAAAACATCGACCGCGCGCGGCACTTCTCACCCCCCGGAGGAACCCATGCAAGCGTCCCTGAGTGCAAGGCTATCGTGCATCGTTTTGGCCGGGGCGCTGCTGTCCGCAGCGGCCTCGCTCTGGCTTTCCAGCGCCGTTTCGCCTGCGGTGGGCTGGCTGGCCGCCGTGGCGCTGCCGCTTGCCGCTGCGGCTGCGGCCTGGGGCGTTTTGCGCGGGCTGCTGGCCCAGGCGGCAGGCAGGCTGACGGCCTTTGCCCGGCGGCTCGGCGTGGGCGACCTGGAGGCCGTGCTGGCCGACGACCTGCCCGCCGACCTGGCCGAGCTGGGCCAGACGCTCAACTCCATGGCCGCAGAGCTCAAACGCACCCTTGGCTTTGCCGAGGGGGTGCTGAACTGCCTGTCCGAGACGTTCCCCTTCCTGGCCTTGGACGCGTCCGGGACAATCTCCCACATCAGCCCCATGCTCATCGACCTGTTGGACTTTGACGGCAGCGAGCTCGACTTCGTGGGCAAGACCCCGGGCGAGGTGTTTTTCCAGAACCCCAACCGCTCCACCACCTCCCTTGAGGCCCTGAAGCAGGACGTGAAGATCGCCCGGGAGACCAAACTGACCACGGTCAAGGGCAACAAGCGCACGCTGAATGTGAGCGCCAGCCCCCTGCACGACGCGGCCGACGCGGTCATCGGCTCCCTGACCATCTACTTCGACCTGACCCAACTCAAGGAAAACGAAGCGGCCATGGCCAGCCAGGCCAGCTCCACCGCCAGCCTGGTCCGGGAGTCCCTGGCCATCGCCGCCGAGGTCAACGCCTCCTCGGAGGAGCTGGCCGCGCGCATCACCGACGCCAACGCCGACGCCCAGCGCCTGCTGGAGCAGGCGGGCGAGTCGGCCACGGCCATGGAGCAGATGAACGCCACGGTGCTGGAGGTGGCCCGCAACTCCACGGACGCGGCGACCATGGCCAAGGGCGCCAGCGACACGGCCACAGAGGGCTCGCAGACCCTGGAGGTCCTGGTGACGCGCATCGCCGCCGTGGACACGGTCATCGGCGAACTCAAGGCCCGGGTGCACACCCTGGACTCCCAGGCCGACGACATCGGCAAGATCATTTACGTCATCAACGACATCGCCGACCAGACCAACCTGCTGGCCCTGAACGCGGCCATCGAGGCGGCACGGGCGGGCGACGCCGGGCGCGGCTTCGCCGTGGTGGCCGACGAAGTGCGCAAGCTGGCCGAAAAGACCATGCACGCCACCGGCGAGGTGGGCTCGGTCATTTCCGGCATCCAGGACAGCGTGAAGTCCGCCGCCTCGGAAATGGAGGACGTCAGCAGGGCCATCGGCGAAGTGACGCAGCGGGCCAGCGCCTCCGGCGCGACCCTGGCGGAGATTTTGAACCTCACCGGGCAGACCAGCGGCCAGGTCCACGCCATCGCCGTGGCGGCGGAGGAGCAGTCCGCGGCCGTGTCCCAGATCAACCGAACGGTGGAGGAGACCAACACCATCGCCCAGCACACCACCAGCTCCATGAACGCCGCCGCCCTGTCCATCCTCGCGCTTTCGGGCCGGGCCAGCGACCTGCGCCGCCTGATCGAGGGCATCACCGACGGGTCCGGCTCCAGGGACATCCGCGGCCTTGGGGCGGGCGCACGGCAGGACTGCTGGGAGTTCAAGCGCTGCGGCCGGGAAAAGGGCGGGGCCAAGGTGAACGAGATGGGCGTGTGCCCGGCCTGGCCGGACCACGGCACGGACTGCGCCATCGTCAAGGGAACCTACTGCGGCGGGGCGGTCCAGGGCGGCTACGCCTCGAAGATCGCGCACTGCTCCAAGTGCGACTATTTCAAGAGCGAACACCATTTGCGCGACCTGGACGCGGCGTCGGTCAAGGACTCTGGAAACGGCGCGGGAAAGGGTGCGGCCAGGGCCGCCGCCCCCCCGGCCAGGGCCGACGCGGGCCGCACGACCGCACGGCCAGCAGCCGCGCGCAGGCCCCTGCGCTAGCCTTTACCGGCCCGGGAGAGAGCACGGGCGCAGAGCCCGGTGTTGTGGCTGATGTTGGAGCTGATGCTGAGGCTGTGGAGGAGGTCAAGGCCGAGGCTTTCCGCATCGCCGTCGGACGCGAGGGCAGAGGCTGATGCTGAGGCTGAAATCAGGGCCGAGGTGTTCCGCGTCCACTGGGCCTGACCGGCTCGCCGCCCCCGGACGCAAGCGGGCCGCGCCCGGCATTCACCAGGCGCGGCCCGCGCGTTTCCCTTAAAAAGCGTGCGCAGTCTTCAGTCTTGCGCTACGCAGCCTACGGCCTGTGGTCCTGGCGCCCGTCGTTGCGATCCTCGCGCCGCTCCCTGCGGTCCTGGCGGCGTTCGCCCTTGTCCTGCCTGCGCTCCTGGCGGTCCTGCTGCATCCGGTGCTGGTCCTGGCGGCGCTCCATCCTGTCGTTGCGCATGTTCTTGTTCTCGCGGCGCAGCTCCTGCCTGTCGCGGCGCACGCCGTCCTTGTCCCCGGCGCGGCGGTCCTGGCGCATCTCCTGGCGGGTGTCGCGCCGCTCCTGGCGGTCCTGGCGCATCTCACGATTGTCGCGGCGCACGTTCTGGTCATCCTGGCGCACGTTCTGGTTGTCCTGGCGCACGTTCTGGCGGTCGGCGCTGATGTCGGGCCTGCCGCCCGCTGCCGGAGGCGGCCCCTGCTGGGCCAGGACAGGCAGGCTGAGGGCGGCCAGGGTGCACACGGTCAAGGCGAGGGTGGCGAACTTTTTCACGGAAGGTCTCCTTGCGTATTTGTTGTGCGGCACGGGTGCCGCCTGGGTCATAGCATAGCCTGTGCCAAATTGCATCTAGCTACAATTCCACACAAAAATAAAAGCACAAACCGGGCCTGGAACAAATACTTGCGCACCCGCGCACCCGCTGCGCTCACCTCCGCGCACGATTCATTCCGCGTTGTCCACGCGGTCCACGGCCTTGTGCATTGTCTCCAGCCGGGCCAGTATCTCCAGGATGAGATCGTCCTGGTGCACCAAGTGCTCCATGATGACCTTGATCTCCTCCTCGGCGGTGACGTTGACCTGGAAGTCGTGCTCGGCCATGAGCCGGTCCTTTTCGGACTGGCGGTTCTGGCTCATCATGACGATGGGGCCGGTGTACGCCGCCTGGAAGCTCAGCACCAGGTTCAGCAGGATGAACGGGTAGGGGTCCCAGGACTTGAAATAGGCCGGGCTGACGCTGGCTTGGTAGAACAAATAGCCGTTGGCCGCCACCCAGAGCAGGATGATGGCGCTCTGGGTGATGATGAACGGCCAGCCGCCCACGATGCGCGCCACGGCGTCGGCCACGCGCTGCCCGGTAGTGAGCCTGCCCCGGAACTCCTTGTTGACGTTGACGATGACGTGCTTGCCGTGGTCGTAAGTGGCCGCCGGGCCTGGTTTCCATTTTCTCGGCATTGTCTGAACCTCCGTTGGTGCGGTTGGCCCGCAGCTTAACAATGAACCATGGCCCCATTCAAGGCATCAGGCAAGGGCCACCAGGTCGTAGCTCTGGGCCTGCTCGATGTCGGCCAGGACGATTCTGCCGGGCTTGACCTTGGGCCCGCTGACGTAGGTCACGCCGTCCACCTCCGGGGCCTGGAACCACACGCGGCCCACGTGCAGGCCCGGCCATTCCGGACTCGGCTCCTCCACCAGCACCTCCAGGCGCTGGCCCACCAGGCCGGACAGGTGCTCGCGGCTGATGGCCTCCTGGAGCTTCATGAGCGCGTTCTTGCGCCGGGTCTTGACGCCCTGGGCCACCTGGCCGGGCAGGCTCGCGGCCGGGGTGCCCTCCTCCTGATGGTAGGGGAACACGCCCAGGTGCGAGAACCCTGTGCGCTGGACAAAGGCCTTGAGGGTCTTGAAGTGCGCGTCGGTCTCGCCGGGAAAGCCCACGATGAGGCTGGTGCGCAGGGCCGCGTCCGGGAAGTGCGCGCGCACGCGGTCGATGACCAGCGAGGGGTCGCGGGCGAAGGGCCGGCCCATGGCGGACAGGATCTCCGGGTGGGCGTGCTGGAGCGGGATGTCGAAATAGGGCAAGAGCGGGCTTCCAGGTCCGGCCAGGCCCGCCAGATGCTTCAAGAGGCCGTCGGTCAGGCCCGCCGGGTACAGGTACATCAGCCGCAGCCAGCGCAGGCCCTTGATGGGCAGGAGCCGGTCCAGCAGGCGCTGCAGGCCGTCCTTCAAGCCCAGGTCGCGGCCGTAGGAGGTCACGTCCTGGCCCACGATGACCAGCTCCGGCACGCCGCCCTGCTCCACCAGCAGGCGCGCCTCGCGCTCCAGGTCGTCCAACGTGCGGCTGACGTGGGGCCCGCGGATGCCGGGAATGGTGCAGAAGGCGCAGTTGTGCGAGCAGCCCTCGCTGACCTTGAGATAGGCGTAGGCCGGGCCGGTGCTCAGGCGGCGGGGGCCCAGCGCGTCGAGCCTTTTTTTGCCCAGGGCCGCGCCTGCCAGGCCGGGCCAAGTCTCCAACTCGCGCGTGGAGAGCCAGAGGTCCACCTCGGGCAGGTCTGCGGCGAGGTCGGCCTGGCCGTAGCGCGAGACCAGACAGCCGGTGACGGCCAGCACCGGGCGCGGGCTCACATCGGCCAGCTCGCGGATGGCCGCCAGGATGGTCTCCACGGATTCCTCCACTGCCGGGCGGATGAACCCGCAGGTGTTGATGAGCACGAGGTCGGCGGCGGCGGCTTCCTCGGCCGGGACAAAGCTCTTGCCCAGCACGCCCAGCAGCCTCTCGGTGTCCACGCGGTTCTTGGGGCAGCCCAGGCTGATGGTGTGCACGCGGACCTTGGACATAAGAGACCCTCTACATATTTAAATACTACAGAGTTTTTTGCCGGAATCCGCGTCAGGTGTTGCGCTTTGCACAAACTCATGTACCATGTCAGCACGAGTTTGCAACGGAACATCCACAGCACAAACAGGACAGCCACAGCGCAAGAGGAGCACCGTCCCATGGTCGAGTCCCTGCGGGCAGAGAAGCCATACCGCATTGGCATCATCGGCGACAAGTCATCGCTGGTGCCTTTCTGGGAGCTGTTCGCCAACCTGGGCAACGAGCGCGTGCTGAGCCAGCTGGGCCTGGTGGCCCTGGCCCTGCACGACCACGCCGCCGTCGGCGAGCCCTATTCCGCCAGCCTGGACCTGCCCGTGTACACCGGCTGGCGCGACATGTTGGAGCGGCACCCGGACATCAGCATGGTCATCGAGACCACGGGCCACCAGGACATGATCCAGGACCTGCGCTCCGGCCTGCCCGGCACGGTTGCCCTGGTGGAGCGCGCGGCGGCCAGCTTCTTTCTGCGCCTGCTCTCCTCGGACCAGATGTGGGTGGCCTGCAAACTCGACCTGCTGCACACCCAGACGCTCCTCAAAAACGTCATCGACCAGTTGAAGGAGGAGATCGTCCTCACCGACCACCAGGGCCTGGTGCTGGACTGCAACAAGGCCCTGCTGGACCGCCTGGGAGTGTCCAAGGCCGAGGTGGCGGGCCGGCACCTGCGCCTGTTCTTCACCCTGCCCGAAGCGCCGCCCGGCAACGGGACCGGTTTCGATACCAGCGGCAGGAACAGCGACGGCCTGTCGCCCCTGGAGCAGGCCTTACGTTCGCTGCAAAGCGCAGAGGCCACCCTGCCCCAGGTGGACCAGGACGGGCGCATGCACTACGTGCGCGAGTACATCTACCCCATCACGAACGACGCGGGCGCGGTGTCGAGCCTTTTGTGCATCCGCCGCGACATCACCAACCGCACCCAGATGGAGCTGCGCCTCCAGCAGTCCGAACGGCTGGCCTCCATCGGCGAGCTGTCCACCTACATCGCCCACGAAATCAGGAACCCGCTGTTCGCCATCAGCGGCTTCGCCAACCAACTCTTGCGCGAGGCCCAGGACGCGAAAACCGTGGAGAAGCTCGGCATCATCGTGGCCGAGTCGCGTCGGCTCGACGGCATCCTGAAGAGCATCCTGACCTTTGCCCGGCCTGCGGAGTCCGCACCGGGCCTGGCCGACGTGAACAGCATCGTGGGCGACACCATGGACCTCATGGGCATGGCCTGCGAGAACCAGGGCATCGAGCCCATCCTGGACCTGACCACGGACATCCCCCTGGTCAAGGCCAACCCGGAGCTCATCACCCAGTGCCTCATCAACCTGGTCAAGAACGCCTTGGAGGCCATGCCCGGGGGCGGGCGGCTCACCGTGCGCACGGGCCTGGGCGCGGCGCACGTGTTCATGGAGGTGGAGGACACCGGCGTGGGCATCGCCCCGGAGCTGCGCGACAAGGTCTTCAGCCCCTTTTTCAGCACCAAGGGCACCGGCTCGGGCCTGGGCCTGGCCATGATCAAGAAGATCCTGGACGACCTGGGCGGCACCGTGGACCTGACCAGCGTCCCTGGCGAGGGCACCCGCGTGACCCTGTACCTGCCCCCGCACCTGGCGGTTGCGAAACCGGAGCCAACCGGGTAAAGTCCGGCATGACCGAAAAGACGCCCCCCGCCACCCCCGTTGCGCCCAACCCCGCTGCGCCGCCAGTCGGCACGCAGCCAGTCGGCACGGAGAAGACCGTTGTCCTGGCCACCAGGAACACGGGCAAGATCGCCGAACTCTCTGCCCTGTTGGCCGGCTTCGGCGTGGCCGTGCTCGGCCTGGACGCCTTTCCAGACATCGGCGAGATCGAGGAGACCGGCGCCACCTTTGCCGAGAACGCCGCGCTCAAGGCCCGCACCGTGGCCCAGGCCACCGGGCTGGTGGCCCTGGCCGACGACTCCGGCCTGGCCGTGGACGAGCTTTCCGGCGCGCCCGGCGTGTATTCCGCGCGCTACGCGGGCCAGGGCGCAACCGACGCCGCGAACAACGCCAAGCTTCTGGCCGCCCTTACGGGCGTGCCCGAGTCCCGGCGCGGCTGTCGCTTCATCAGCGTGGTGACGGCGCATGCGCCGAACGGGGCCGAGATAACGGCCGAGGGCCGCTGGGAGGGCCGCGTGCTCCCCAGCCCGCGCGGAACAGGCGGCTTCGGCTACGATCCGCTGTTCCTGGACCCGGAGCTGGGCCGCAGCGCGGCAGAGCTTGCGCCTGCCGAAAAAAACGCGCGCTCGCACCGGGGCCACGCCCTGCGCGCCCTGCTTGCGCACTGGCCCGCCTTCTGGGCCAAGGCGCAAACCTAGCAGGCGCGGCTTCCGGCGCGGACGCGCGGATGCCCCCACCGCGCCGGTGGCGCAGGGGCCGGGCCGGTGCGGCGTTCAGGCCGGGCGGACGGTCATTTCACGCGGACGGGCATTTCATGCGGACGCGGCATTTCGCGCGGGCGCGGTATTGCGGCAATCCGCCCGTCCGGCTACGTATTTTCGTGCCGCACCATGCCCGTGGGGCTTGCGCCCGCATGGCGAAAGGGCACAGAGTCCTGGGGCGCTTGCGCCATCAACAGTCAAGCAACCAAAATGAATCGGAGCGAACATGTGCGGCATCATCGGCTACTGTGGGCACCGTCCGGCCGTCCCCCTCGTTGTGGAGGGCCTGCGCCGTCTTGAATACCGCGGCTACGACTCCGCCGGGGTCAGCTTTGTCCAGGCGGGCAAGCTCACGGTCATCCGGGCCGAGGGCAAGCTCTTGGCCCTGGAGCAGAAGCTGGCCACCATGAACGTGTTCTCCGCCACCACGGGCATGGGCCACACCCGCTGGGCCACCCACGGCGTGCCTGTGGAAAGAAACGCCCACCCGCACCTGGACCACGAGGGCAAACTCGCCATCATCCACAACGGCATCATCGAGAACTACGAGGAGATCAAGGCCGAGCTTGTGGCCAAGGGCTGCGAGTTCCGCTCGGACACGGACTCCGAGGTCCTGGTGAACCTCATCGCCGAGTGCCTGAAGACCACCGGCGGCGATGTCATGCGGGCCATCCAGGCCGCCCTGGCCCGGGCCGAGGGCGCGTACGCCATCGTGCTCATGAGCGTGGACCATCCGGGCACCCTCTGGGCCACGCGCGTGGCCAGCCCGCTGGTCATGGGCGTGGGCACGGGCGAAAACTTCCTGGGCTCGGACATCCCGGCCTTTCTGCCCTACACCCGCGACGTGGTGTTTCTGGAGGACGGCGATCTGGTGCGCCTCACGGCCAGCAGTTGGGAGGTCTTCCGCACCGACACCCTGGCGCCCGTCCAGAAGGAAGTGAACCGCATCAACTGGGACGTGCAGGCCGCCGAAAAGGGCGGGTACAAGCACTTCATGCTGAAAGAGATCTTCGAGCAGCCCAAGGTCATCCGCGACTGCCTGCTGGGCCGCATCGACCAGCAGACCGGACAGGTGCGCCTGCCCGAGCTGGACGCGCTCCCCGTGCCCGAGCGGCTGCACATCGTGGCCTGCGGGACCTCGTACCACGCCGGGCTGTGGGGCCTGTACCTGCTGGAGAAATACGCCAAGATTCCGGTGCAGGCCGAGATCGCGTCCGAGTTCCGCTACCGCGACCCCATTTTGGACCCCAAGGGCGTGGTCCTGGCCATCAGCCAATCGGGCGAGACCATGGACACCATGGCCAGCATCAAGCTGGTCAAGCAGCGGGGCATGAAGGTCATCGGCCTGTGCAACGTGGTGGGCTCCAGCATCTCGCGCGAGTCCGACTACGTGGTGTACAGCCAGGCCGGGCCGGAGATCAGCGTGGCCTCGACCAAGGCCATGTGCAGCCAGCTCACCGCGCTGCTGCTGTTGACCCTGTACTGGGGGCGGCGCAAGGGCAGCATGAGCGAGGCCGACTGCGCCGCCATGGTGCGCGAGCTGTTGACTCTGCCGAAGATCCTGGAGGACGCCCTGCCCGGCCTGCGGGCCGAGGCCCTGCGCCTGGCCAAGCACTTTGCGCAGGCCACCAGCTTCCTGTTCCTGGGCCGTGGGCCGAACTTCCCCCTGGCCCTGGAGGGCGCGCTCAAGCTGAAAGAGATCAGCTACATCCATGCCGAGGGCTACGCCGCAGGCGAGATGAAGCACGGGCCCATCGCGCTCATCGACCCGCAGTTTCCCACCTTCGCCATCGCGCTCGACGACGAGTTCTTCCCCAAGGTCAAGAGCAACCTGGTGGAGGTGCAGGCGCGCGCGGGCGAGATCGTGGCCCTGACCAACGAGGGCCTGGACCTCAAGGTGGAGCACCCCTGGATGCTGCCCAGGGCCACCGGGCCGCTGGCGGCCTTTTTGACCCTGCCCGCGCTGCAGCTCTTCGCCTACGAAATGGCCGACTACCTGGGCAAGGACGTGGACCAGCCGCGCAACCTGGCCAAAAGCGTCACCGTGGAGTAGCAGCTCCGAGGAGTGACGCCGAGGAGCACCGTCGGCGGGCACAGTCGGTGAGCACAGTCGGCGGGCACAATCCGCCGGAAAAGCCGCCCGCACGGGCAGGCGGCAGGAGAACCCATGGCCAGCCCCAGCCCGTCCGCACCGCGCACCAGCATTCCCCGGATGCGCCCCTTGCTCCTGGGCTTGAGCCTGCTGTTGTGCGTGGGCTTCTTCAGCACCACGATCATCAGCTACCAGGTCTCGCGCAGCTCCATCCGCCAGTCCATCCTGACCCAGGAGCTGCCGCTGACCTCGGACAACATCTATTCCGAGATTTTGAAGGACCTGGTGCGGCCGGTGTTCATCTCGTCCATGATGGCCAGCGACACCTTTCTGCGCGACTGGACCCTGCGCGGCGAGCGCGAGCCCATGGACATGGTGCGCTATCTGAAGGAGATCATGGCGCGCTACGGGGCCTTCACCAGCTTTTTCGTGTCCGAGTCCACGCGCGCCTACTACCACCCCTCGGGCCTGCTCAAGACCGTTCGCGATGGCGATCCGCTGGACGCCTGGTACTTCCGCGTGCGCCGCCTGCAGGACCCCTACGAGATCAACGTGGACCAAGACCTGGCCAACCACAACCTGCTGACCATCTTCATCAACTACCGCGTGCTGGACTACGAGGGGCGCTTTTTGGGCGTGGCCGGGGTGGGCCTGGCCATGGGCTCGGTGCGCGGCGCGCTCCGCGCCTATCAGGAGCGCTTTGGCCGCAGCATCAGCTTTGTGGACCGCACCGGGCGCATTGTTCTTTATGGCAACGATGCGGGCATGCAGGCCGGGAACATCGGCGAGGTGGACGGCCTGCGCGACCAGGCCAAGAAGATTTTGGCCGAGGGCGCGGGCTCGTACCAGTACCAGAGCGGCGGGAAGACGCACCTGCTGAACGTGCGCTACATCCCGGAGCTCAAGTGGTTCCTGTTTGTGGAGAAGACCGAGGACGAGGCCCTGGCCGCCGTGCGCCGCACCCTGTACGTGAACCTGGCCGTGTGCGCCTTTGTGACCTTCCTCGTGGTCGGCATCACCGGCCTGGCCCTGAGCCGCTATCAACTACGCATGGAGGAGCTGGCCACCACGGACAAGCTCACCGGCCTCTTGAACCGCCAGTCCCTGGACGTGCTGATCCACCAGGCCATGACCCGCTCCCAGCGCTCCGGCGCGCCCATGAGCGTGCTGTTGGCCGACGTGGACCACTTCAAGGCCATCAACGACCACTACGGCCACCTGACGGGCGACGAGGTGCTCCAGCGCCTGGCCATGAGCCTGCGCGAGCGCCTGCGCGAATCGGACACGGTGTGCCGCTGGGGCGGCGAGGAATTCCTGATGATCCTGCAGGACTGCGACGCCAGCGCGGCCCTGCTTTTGGCCGAGAAGCTGCGCATCGCCATCGCCGACGACCAGCCCCTGGCCACTCTGGCCTCGGGCCTGGTGACGGTGAGCATCGGCGTGGCCGAGCTGACGCCCAAGGAGTCCGTGGAGGCGCTGGTTGGCCGGGCCGACGTGGCCATGTACGCGGCCAAGGCAGCCGGGAGGAATTGCGTGCGCCTGGGTTGAGAGATTTCTACCCCACCACCGCCACGTCCATCCACCAGCGCACCGAGTTCACCAGCCAGACCTTTTCCGCCCGCAGCACGTCGAGGGGGAACAACACCTGCTCCCGTACCGTCCCGATCCGCAGCAGGCGCTCGCGGAACACGCCGGGCAACAGCCCGCTTGCAAGCGGCGGCGTCACCAACGCTCCGTCCAGCCGCAGCACCAGGCTGGCCCTGGTGGACTCCGTGACCTCGCCGCGCTCGTTGACCAGCAGCGCGTCGTCGCAGCCGGGGCAGGAGTTCAGGGCGGCCTCGAACAGCGCCCGGCGCGTGGTCTTGTGGAGCAGCAGTTCGTCACCGGAATCGACCGGCTGGCGGGCAAAGCCCACGCGCAGCCTGGCCATGCGACCGGAAGCAATGGCTGCGGCCTCGACGGTCAGCGAGCCGTCGCGCCCCAGGACCAGCCGGACCTTGTGCCGACCCTCGGGGTGGGCGGCGGCCAGCCGCGCCAGTTCCCGCCGCAGCGCCGCCTCATCGAGCACAAAACCGAAATATTCCGCCGAGCGCTTCAGCCGGTCCAAATGCAGCTCACGCAGCGGGTAGCGCCCGCGCAGCAGCAACAGGGCCTCCATGAGCGCGAAGTCCCGTCCCGGCGGGGTCAGAAAGCGCATCTTGGTCAGACACTCGGCGTACTCCGAAGCGACCTCGGAATCGTGCGTCACGCCGCCGCCCACGCCGAAGCGCGCCAGGCCCGTGGCGCGGTCCAGCACGATGGTGCGGATGGGCACGCTGAAGGCCATTGGGCCGCAACCGGAAAAAGAGCCCGGCTCGATCAGGCCGATGGCCCCGCAGTATAGCCCGCGCGGGTGCGGCTCCAGGCCGCGCAGGATCTGCATGGTGCGCACCTTGGGCGCGCCGGTGACCGACCCGCAGGGGAACAGCGCGGCCAGCAGCCCGGCCAGTCCGACGCCATCCTTCAGGGTGGCGCGCACGTCCGAGGTCATCTGGAACAGCGTGGGGTAGGCCTCCACGTGGAACAGCCGGGGCACGCGGACGCTGCCGGGCCGGGCCACGCGGCCCAGGTCGCTGCGCAGCAGGTCCACGATCATGACGTTCTCGGCGCGGTTTTTGGAGCTCGCGGCCAGCTCCGCGCGCAGGGCGGCGTCCTCCCCCGGCGTGCAGCCGCGCGGGGCCGTGCCCTTCATGGGCCGGGCCAGGGCCTCGCGAGCGCCCAGCCTGCCAGTCGGGGTGTGTTCGACGCGGAAGAACAGCTCCGGCGAGAGCGAGAGGACCCGGTGCCTGCCCAGGTCGAGCCAAGCGCAAAAGCCTCCGGCCTGGGCGCGGGCCAGGTCGGCGAACCAGGCCCGGTCGGCGTCGGCCGGATCAGAGTCGGCCGGATCGGCGGCGTCAGGCGCGAAGCGGGCCTCGAAAGGCAGGGTGTAGTTGGCCTGGTAGGTCTCGCCTGCGGCGATGAGCCCCTGCAGCCGCACGAAGTTCGCGGCGTAGTCGCGCGGCGGCACCAGCGCCCGCCAAGGCCCTGGGGCGGGGGCGGGATCCGCCGGGGTCGATTTTCGTTGCGAGGGCGCATCGTGGCTGGCGGCCCAGGCCAGGGGCAGGCCCTCCTGCGGTGGGTGCGCGCACAGGGCCGCGTCAAAGGCCGGTGCGGCCTCAAAGGCCAGGGCCAGCACGACCCAGCGGCCCGCGCGGGACTGCTCCTCGGCCCAGTGCACCACGCCGGGCACCTGGTCCAGGCTCTCGGCCCGGCGCAGGGCTGCGGGCACGCCAAAGCAGAGGCTGCGTCCCCAGCCCCCGCCGTCGGTCATGGCGCCCGGCCCGGTCCTGGCGTCGAAAAAAACGGCCCGGCCTTCCAGGCTCCCCCCCGCTGCCCGGCCCGTCATTGCCCGGTCCCTCACTGCTCGGCCAGGATGCGGATGAGCTGAGCTGCGGCCTGCTCCAGGATCGGGAAGCAGACCCGCTCCTTCAGCCCCTGCGCGCGGTAGGCCGCCAGCCCCGCAGGCGAGCCGAGGTCGTGCCCGGTGAGCTCCGGGCAGGAAAGCGACCCGAAGCGCGCCAGAAAGAACTCCCGGAACTCCAGCACCGGGCCGTAGGTCTCATCCAGGTCGTCCAGGCCCGTGTCCCGGCCAAGCGCCAGCCCCAGGGCCATGACCCCGGCGGAAAAGGCCCCGCACGGCCCGCAGCTGCGCGAAAGCCCGCTGCAAAAGCCCGTGGCCAGGCGCGGAATCAACGGCGACGAGCAGCCCAGCCCCTGGCTCACGGCCAGGAGCACGGACTCCGCGCACAAAAGCGGCCGCCCAAGGTCCATGCAGGCCCGCGCCCGCGCGCCCACGGCCAGCGGATCGGCCTGGGCCGCCGGGATGGCGCACAGGGGCCGCCGCGCATGGGCGGCGAAGATGGACACGCGGGCCGAGGCTGACCCGTCACAGGAGCCGTCACAGGATTCGGCGCAGCAGACTTCTCCTTCGCCTTCCAGGCCCTCACCGTCCGCACCAGCGCCATTCCCACCAATACCGCCCACGGCCACGCGCTCCAGCCCGGCGGCGGTCATCCAGGCCGCCACATCGGAGCGGGCAAAGCCGGGCCAGCGGTCGTGGTGCTCGGCCAGAAGAAAGGCGTGCGCGTGGCTGTCCAGGTCGGTGATGACCACCCGCCCCCCAGGACGCACGATGCGCGCCATCTCGCCGATGGCCCGGGCCGGGTCGTCCACGTGGTGCAGGAACATGTTGGCGAAGACGAAGTCCACCGCGTTGTCGGCCAGAGGCAGGGCCTCGGCCTGGCCCTCAAAGGCGCGCACCCGGCCAGTGGCCGCAAACTTGGCGCGCAGCCGGGCCAGCATCGGCGCGGACTGGTCCACTGCGGCCACGGACAGGCCTGCGCGCAGCAGCGCCTCGGTGACGAAGCCCGTGCCCGCGCCCAGGTCCGCCGCTGTCTGGCCGAAATGGCTGCCGGTGCGCACCCCGGCCAGGGCCAGCGCGGCCTCGCGCACGGCCTCGGAAAAGAACCCGGCGCGCAGCTGGTCCCAGTCCCCGGCCACCTGGGCGAAATAGTCCCTGCTCGACATGCGTGTCCCTCCTGTCGCAAAGTTGCCGCAGCCCGGTCCCTTTTGGTGCCGCGCCCACGGCACAGCCATGCCAGAGGTCCGCTCCGAGGTCCAATGGCGAGAGCTGAAGGGGGTCTTCCGGAATGCTGATGACGGCAGTGGACACACTGCGGCGCATGGGCAAAGATTGGCGCGGGCGAAAATGGCGCGGGGAACAGACCGGCGCGGGAACGCAAAAAGCCCCGGATCGCTCCGGGGCTTTCTCACTCAGCGGGAAGGCTTGGGCTGCCTAGGCGGCAGGCGTGACGGCCAGGCTGCGCACCGGGGGCTTGACCACCGCGCCGCTGCGGATGCAGCGGGTGCAGGCGCGCAGGGCGCGGACTTCGCCCGAGGGCAGAAGGGCGCGAACGCGCTGCAGGTTCGGCAGAAAACGGCGCCGGGTGCGGTTGTTGGCGTGGCTCACGTTGTTGCCGGAGCTGGGGTGCTTGCCGCATATATCGCACGTCTGGGACATGGGGAAACCTCCTGGAACTGACGAACTTCTTCTTCGCGCGGAAACGCCGCGCAGGGCCTGAAACCGGGCTCCCCGGCATCAGGGAAGAGGACTTGTAGCCCCAGCCGGGGGAAAAGGCAAGTGCTTTTTTCTTGACAAACAAAAACCCCTCCGTATAGAGATGCGGCCTGCGAGGCGACATGTTTGAACTCTGGATCGCGCTGAAGGACATCCCGGCCGAGGGCCGGGAATTTCATTTCACGGACCAGTCCCTGTGGACCGGCCCGATGAAGGAGTACGGCCTTCAGGTCCGACCGGGCAAGGCCTTCGAGGCCCGGATGTTCATCACGCCCCAGGACGAGGGCTTTCTCGTGGCCGGGGGCTTTTCCGGCTCGGTGCTGGTCCCCTGCGACCGCTGCGCCGAGGAGATTGAGATTCCCGTGGCCGGGGAGTTCGAGAGTTTTGAGGAGCCCTGCGCCAAGGACGACGAGCTCCTGGGCGAGTGCCGCATCCGGCGCGCCAAGAACGTGCTCGACCTCGACGCGTCGGGCTACCTCTGGGAGCAGTTCATGCTGGCCCTGCCCGTCAGCCCCCTGTGTGCCGAGGAATGCAAGGGCCTGTGCCCCAAATGCGGCGTGAACCGCAACCAGGAAACCTGCGCCTGCGCCGAAGATAAGGGCGATCCCAGGCTTGCGGTCCTGCGCAACTTGAAGTTATCATAGCCCACGCGGAAGGGAATCCATCCCCTTTCACGCGGCAAGATCAATAAGGAGTGCCTCATGGCCTTACCGAAGAAAAAGACCTCCAAGTCCCGCAAGAACATGCGCCGCGCCCACGACCACGTGGCCACCCCCAACGTCGTTTTGTGCAAATGCGGCGAGCCCGTGCTCTCGCACTGCGCCTGCTCCGCCTGCGGCAACTACAAGGACCGCCAGGCCGTCAGCATCGCGAATGCCTGAGACCCCGCCCTGCATCGCCGTTGATGCCATGGGGGGCGACATCGGCCCCCGGATCAACGTGGCTGCGGCCATCCAGGCCGCCCGCGAAGGCATCCGCATCACCCTGGTGGGCGATGCGGAGGTCTTGCGTGGCGAGCTTGCGCGCCTGAACCCTCCGGCGGGCCTGCCCATCGACATCGTCCACTGCACCCAGGTGGTGGGCATGGACGAGAAGCCCGGCGACGCCCTGCGCCGCAAGAAGGACTCCTCGATCCAGGTGGCCTGCCAGCTGGTCAAGGACGGCCGCGCCGACGGCGTGGTCAGCGCGGGCAACTCCGGGGCGTCCGTGGCCTGCGGCATCTTCACCCTTGGCCGCATCAAGGGCGTGGAGCGCCCGGCGCTCGCCACCATCATGCCCACGGAAAAGGAGCCCATCGTGCTCATCGACGTGGGCGCCAACGTGGACTCCAAGCCCTTCCACCTGGCCCAGTTCGGCATCATGGGCGACGTGCTCGCGCGTGACGTGCTCGCCGTGGACAGGCCCAGGGTGGGCCTTTTGTCCATCGGCGAGGAAGAGGGCAAGGGCAACATCATGGTCAAGGAGGCCTTTGACCTGCTCAAGCGCACGTCGCTCAACTTCGTGGGCAACGTCGAAGGCCGCGACATCTTCTCCGGCGACCTGGACGTGGCCGTGTGCGACGGCTTTGTGGGCAACATCTGCCTGAAGCTGTCCGAAGGCCTGGCCCGCTCCTTTGGCCGGGTGCTCAAGCGCGAGCTCAAACGACACATGATTTCGCGCATGGGCGCAGCGCTGTCCATGCGTTCGCTCAAGAACTTCGCCCAGATGCTGGACTACGCCGAGTACGGCGGCGCCCCGCTCCTGGGCCTCAAAAGCATCCTCATCGTCTGCCACGGGTCGAGCAACCTCAAGGCCGTGACCAACGCCATCCGCATGGCCGCGACCTACGTGGAGCGCAAGTCCCACGAGCATCTGGCGGCGGAGCTGACGGCCCACACCGAGCTTGCGCAGTTCAGTCGACACAAGGCCTGAGGGGCCCCTGCCCGGCCTTTTCGGCCCGGGCCCGGGATAACCGCCGGCATGCCCCGGCAAACACCACATCGAGCGAGCCCCATGACAACACCCTGCATCATTCGCGGACTGGGCCATTGTGTGCCGGAGACCAGGCTCACCAACGCCGACCTCGAACGCATGGTCGACACCAATGACGAGTGGATCACCAGCCGCACGGGCATCAAGGAGCGACGCATAGCGGCCAAGGGCGAGACCACGGTCAGCCTGTCGCACCAGGCCGCGCTGCGGGCCCTGGCGGACGCCGGGATGCAGGCCGAGGAGCTGACCCACATCCTGGTGGCCACCTTTACCGCAGACTCCTACATCCCCTCTGCCGCGTGCATGCTGGCCGACCGCCTGGGCATCAAGGGCCGCACGGCCATGGACATCTCGGCGGCGTGCTCCGGCTTTCTCTTCGCCCTTGAGACCGCGCGGGCCTTTGTCAGCCTGCACCCGCAGGCCAAGATCCTGGTCACGGCCACGGACGTGGTCTCCTCACGCGTGGACTACTCCGACCGCAGCATCTGCGTGCTCTTCGGCGACGGCGCGGGTGCGGCCATCGTCACAGGCGAGGCCCCCGGCGACCACCCTGGCCGCGCCAGGCTGCTGGACGTGCTGCTCGCCACCGACGGCTCGGCCCACGACCTTTTGACCGTCAAGGGCGGCGGCTCCGGCGCGCCCTACAAGCCCGGCGAGACGGTGCGCCGCGACTTCTTCGTGGAGATGAACGGGCGCGAGGTGTACAAATACGCGGTGCGCGCCATGACCGGCATCTGCCAGACCATGATGGCCAAGCACGGCGTGGCCAAGGAGCAGGTGGACGTGTTCATCCCGCACCAGGCCAACCTGCGCATCATCGACGCCGTGGGCGCGCGCCTGGACATGCCTGCGGAGCGGATCTTCACAAACGTGCAAAAGTACGGCAACACCTCTGCGGCGTCGGTCATCATCGCCCTGTCCGAGGCCGTGGAAAGCGGCTTCATCAAGGACACAAACCTGGTGCTGCTGAGCACCTTTGGCGGCGGCTTCACCTACGGTTCGTGCCTGCTGCGCTTCTAGACCCACGGCAGGCCGCCAGCGCCGGGACATTTGCAGTCCGGCGCGAATTCGGATATTGGCGTGCGATCAACCCGGCGGGCAAACCCGCCGCGAGCGAGGGAAAACATGAGCGACTTGCCCAAGGTTGCGCTGGTCACGGGCGGTTCGCGCGGCATTGGTCGCGCCTGCGCAGAGCGTCTGGCCAGGGACGGTTTTGAGGTCTACCTGACCTATGTCAGCCGCCCTGAGGAGGCCGACAAGGTCGTGGCCGCCATCGGCGAGGCCGGGGGCGAGGCCAAGGCCTTCCGTCTGGACGCCTCCAACCGCGAGGCCATGACCGCGTTTTTTGCCGAGGAGATCAAGGACAAGGTCACCCTCGAGGTGCTGGTGAACAACGCCGGCATCACCAAGGACGGCCTGTTGATCCGCATGAAGGACGACGACTGGGACAAGGTCATTCAGGTGAACCTGACCGGGGCCTTCGCCTGCCTGCGCGAGGCGGCCAAGATCATGGTCAAGCAGCGCCGGGGGCGGATCATCAACATCGCCTCCGTGGTCGGGCAGATGGGCAACGCGGGCCAGGCCAACTACGTGGCGGCCAAGGCGGGCTTGATCGGGCTGACCAAGAGCGCAGCGCGCGAGTTGGCGGGCCGCAACATCACGGTGAACGCGGTCACCCCCGGCTTCATCCAGACCGACATGACCGCCGCGCTGCCTGAGGCCATTGTATCGAAAATGCTGGAGAACATTCCCCTTGGCCGCCTGGGCGGACCCGAGGACATCGCAAGCGCCGTTTCGTTTTTGGCCGGAGAAGGCGCGGGCTATGTCACGGGTCAGGTGCTGGCGGTCAACGGCGGCATGTACATGTAACCATTTCGTCACGTAAAAAACCGTTTGGAGGGAATATGTCTGTAGCCGAGAAAGTGAAAGCCATTGTCGTGGAGCAGCTGGGCGTGTCCGCCGACGAAGTGAAGCCTGAGGCCTCCTTTGTCGAGGACCTGGGAGCCGACTCCCTGGATCTGACCGAGCTGATCATGGCCATGGAAGAAGCCTTTGACATCGAGATCGACGACGAAGAGGCCCAGAAGATCGCCAAGGTCAAGGACGCCATCGACTACATCGAGAGCCATAAGTAGACCGGCCGAAACGGCCCTGTTTTTTTGACCAGTCCGGAGCGCTCCCGGCTCGCGTGCCTGTGGAGCGCTCCGCCTTTTCCCCCCAGGGATGAACCCGAACCACGGATTTCCCCCATGAAAAGGGTTGTCGTCACGGCCTTGGCCGCCATCACCCCCATTGGCAACGATCTTGAGACCAGCTGGACCAACCTGCTGGCCGGAAAAAGCGGCATAGCCAAGGTCACCACCTTTGACGCCACCGGCCACGACACGCAGATCGCGGGCGAGGTCAAGGGCTTTGATCCAAGCAAGTACATGAACCCCAAGGCCGCGCGGCGCATGGAGAAGTTCTCCCAGTTCGCCGTGAGCGCCGCCAGGATGCTCATGGACCAGGCCGCCTGGAGCATTCCGCCCGAGCAGGCGCACCGCGCCGGGGTCATCATCGGAGTCGGATTAGGCGGGCTCGAAGGCATCGAGACCCAGCACAAGAAGCTGATGGAGGCCGGGCCGGGCCGCATCAGCCCGTTCTTCATCCCGACCATCATCGCCAACATGGCCGCAGGCATGGTCTCCATCGAGCTGGGCGCGCGCGGGGCCAACATGTGCACCACCACTGCCTGCGCCTCGGGCACGCACGCCATCGGCAGCGCCTTCTCCGAGATCAAGCTGGGCCGCAACGACGTCATGGTCTGCGGCGGGTCCGAGAGCACCATCACGCCGCTCGCCTTTGCCGGGTTCAACGCCTCCAAGGCGCTGTCGACCCGCAACGACGACCCGGAGCACGCCTCCCGCCCCTTTGACAAGGACCGCGACGGCTTTGTCATGGGCGAGGGCTGCGGGCTGTTGCTGCTGGAGTCGCTCGACCACGCGAAAGCGCGCGGGGCCAAGATTCTGGCCGAGGTGGTCGGCTTCGGCGCCAGCGGCGACGCCTACCACATGACCGCCCCGCCCGAGGACGGCTCCGGCGCGGCCATCGCCATGCAGAAGGCCCTGGAGGAGGGCGGGGTGGAGCCAACGCGCGTGGACCACATCAACGCCCACGGCACCTCCACGCACCTAAATGACCTGTGCGAGACCAGGGCCATCAAGACGGTTTTCGGCGCACACGCGGGCAAGATCGCCATCTGCGGCAACAAGGGCCAGATGGGCCACCTGCTGGGCGCGGCAGGCGGCGTGGAGGCCGTGTTCAGCGTCATGGCGCTGGCCACCGGCACCCTGCCCGGCACCGTGAACCAGATCACCCCGGACCCGGAATGCGACCTGGACTACGGCGCGGCAGGCCCGCGCCAGAAGCAGGCCGAGTTCGTGCTCTCCAACTCCTTCGGCTTCGGCGGCACCAACGCCTGCATGCTCTTCAAGCGCTTTGAGGCGTAGTCCCGCAAGCGCACAGACACACGAGGAAGAATCGCCATGGAAGAACTGTTCATCCAGGATCCGGAACTGGCCTCCATCATCGCCGGAGAGATCGACCGCCAGGTTGGCGGGCTTGAGCTCATCGCCTCGGAAAACTTCGTGTCCACCGCCGTGCGCCAGGCTGCGGGCAGCGTGCTGACCAACAAGTACGCCGAAGGCTATCCCGGCAAGCGCTACTACGGCGGCTGCGAGTTCGTGGATCAGGCCGAGGAGATCGCCCGCGACCGCGCCAAGGATCTCTTCGGCTGCGAGTACGTCAACGTGCAGCCGCACTCCGGCTCCCAGGCCAACATGGCCGTGTACTTCGCCGCGTGCAAGCCCGGCGACACGGTGCTGGGCATGAACCTGGCCCACGGCGGGCACCTGACCCACGGCAGCCCGGTGAACTTCTCCGGCAAGCTGTTCAACATCGTCTCCTACGGCGTGAACAAGGACACCCAGACCATCGACTACGACGAGCTGGAGAAGATCGCCAAGGAGAGCAAGCCCAAGATGATCATCGCGGGGGCCAGCGCCTACCCGCGCACCATCGACTTCAAGCGCTTCCGCGCCATTGCCGACGAGGTGGGCGCGGTGCTCATGGCCGACGTGGCGCACATCGCGGGCCTCATCGCCACCGAGCTGCACCCGACCAGCATCGGCCTGGCGCACTACACCACCACCACCACGCACAAGACCCTGCGCGGCCCGCGCGGCGGCATGATCATGGCGGCGGAGGAGCAGGGCAAGGTCCTGAACTCCCAGCTCTTCCCCGGCATCCAGGGCGGACCGCTCATGCACATCATCGCGGCGAAAGCGGTCGCCTTTGGCGAGGCGCTGCAGCCCGGCTTCAAGCAGTACCAGGAGCAGGTCATCAAGAACGCCGGGGCCCTGGCCGGATACCTGAAGGACGCCGGGTTCGAGCTGGTGTCCGGCGGCACGGACAACCACCTGATGCTGGTGGACCTGCGCAGCAAGAAGATCACCGGCAAGGACGCCCAGGCGGCCCTGGAAAAGGCGGGCATCACCGTGAACAAGAACGGCATCCCGTTCGACACCACGCCGCCCACCATCACCTCGGGCATCCGCATCGGCACGCCCGCCCTGACCACGCGCGGCATGGTCGAAGAGGACATGCTGGCCGTGGCCGAGGCCATCACCGCCGCCCTGGAGAACATGGGCGACGACACCGTGCTGGAGGAGATCCGCCTCGAGGTCGAGGACTTCGCGCGGGAGTTCCCCCTGTATGCCTGGTAGAGCAGCAGGCTCACACGTTGGATATCGAGGGGAATGAATCCCTTTTGAAACTCCTTGCACAGCTTGCCTTTTCCGGGTAATTTCTTATGTATGGGTTGTTAGTCTTCAACCACATGATGCTCCAACCGGCAAAACACTGAGGAGGCACCGCCATGACAAAGCGCATGATGAGCTATCTCCGTGGAGCCGGACAGATACTTGATTTGTCTGGATCCTATCTGGATGAAGTCATTATCGAACTCCGCAAATCCAATGTGTTACGGAGTAATGATGCCAGAATCCTTCGAGACGACATGAACGTGATCGGTGAAGATCTCGCCCATGCCCTGAACAATATCGACACGGGGTTGATCAATGCCCGAAGACGAGGCCAAGGATACGTCGATTAGCCTCCCTGCGGGGGACGGTTCCCGGCCAGAAGACGATACCTACAGTCTGGACGGCGCTCCCGACATTCTTCCTCCGGAGATACTTGCGCAGATTCCGCTGAACGTGCGGAAACTGCTCAGTGTACGGTTGCGAAAAGAAATCACCAACGGCCCTCTTCCCCCACCTTCGATGCTCAAAGAGTACGAACAGCTTCACCCCGGATGCACAAAGCAATTACTCTCCAACTGGGATAACCAAACCCGCCACCGGCAGGCTTTGGAATGCCGGGGAATGTCCCTGGAAGAGAAATACCTTGACTCCACAATAGAGGATGGTCGGCGCGGCCAGTGGTTTGCCTTCATCCTTTGCATGTCCATCGTCGTTGCTGGCGTATTCCTGGCCTATTTGGGATACCCATGGCCGGGCGCGCTGCTTGGCGGTTCAGGGCTGGCGTCCTTGGTCTATGCCTTCCGTGCAGGACGAGGTTTCTCCGCGCGTGCGGCCGCGAGCCAAGCGGCAAAAGAGACGCGGCACGACGATCAGGACGCTACCACACCAAAAAAGTAAGGTTCTCCCATGCCCCGCGTCCCCTGGCCCCTGTACTTCATGCGCATCGCGCACCTCGTGGCCGAGCGCTCCACCTGCCTGCGCCGGATGGTGGGGGCCGTGGCCGTGCGCGACAAGCGCATCATCGCCACCGGCTACAACGGCACGCCCACGGGCGTGGCCCACTGCGCCCAGGTCGGCTGCATCCGCGAGCGGCTGAACATCCCCTCGGGCCAGCGCCACGAGCTGTGCCGGGGCCTGCACGCGGAGCAGAACGTCATCATCCAGTGCGCCCTGCACGGCCTCACCCTTGCCGGGGCGGAGATATACTGCACCACCGAGCCCTGCCTCATCTGCACCAAGATGCTCATCAACTGCCAGGTCAAGGCCATCTATTTCGCGGAACAATACCCGGACGAACTGGCCAATGACATGCTCAAGGAAGCGGGAGTCGACTATGCCCACCTGCCTGGAGACTATCGGTCCGCATGACCGGTTCATGCTGCGCGCGGCCCGGCTGGCGCTGCGCGGGCGCGGACGCACCGCCCCCAATCCCTGCGTGGGCGCCGTGCTGGCGCACAATGAGCAGATCGTGGCCGAGGGTTGGCACAAGGCCTTTGGCGGGCCGCATGCCGAGGTGGAGTGCCTGGCCGACGCCCGGAGCAAAGGCGTGGACCCGAGCGCCTGCACCCTGTACGTGACGCTGGAGCCCTGCAGCCACCAGGGCAAGACCCCGCCCTGCACCAGGGCCATCCTGGAGGCCGGGATCACGCGCGTGGTCATCGGCTGCCTCGACCCCAACCCGCACGTGGCCGGGGGTGGGGCCGAGGTTTTGCGCGCCGCCGGGGTCGAGGTGGTGCTGGGCGTGCAGAAGGTCCTGTGCCAGGACCTGATCGACGAATTCCGCATCTGGCAGACCACGAAGCGCCCCTACAGCATCCTCAAGATGGCGAGCACGCTGGACGGCAAGATCGCCGCGCGCGGGGGCAGGCCCCAGGCCGTCTCCTGCCCGGAGTCCCAGGCCGACGTGCACCTCTTACGCGCCGAGGTCCAGGCGGTCATCGTGGGCGGCAACACCTTCTACGGCGACAACCCGCAGCTGACCTGCCGCCTGGACGCGGACGGCCTGCCCACAGGGTATTGCCAGCCGCTGGCCGTGGTGGTCACGAGCACCCTGCCCAAGGCCTACTCGACCTTCAATCTGCTGCGCCAAAGGCCGGAGCAGGTGCTCTTCTGGACCAGCGAGTACTCGGCCAAGATCCCCCTGGCCGATGAGCTGCGCGAGCGCGGCACGCTCATCTGGGGCCTGCCGGAGCTGCGCGGCGGCAAGCTCCCGGGCAATGGCGAGGGCCTGGACTTCGCCGGGGCCTTTGCGCGGCTGCGCGCGGAGTTCGGCTGTTACCGCACGCTGTGCGAGGGCGGCGGCCAGTTGGCCCTGTCCCTGGCGCGCCAGGACCTGGTGGACGAGTTCGTGCTCTACCTGGCCCCGCGCGTGCTGGGCGACGCCGAGGGCAAGAGCCTGTTTGCGGGCGGCGCCGTGCAGAGCATGGACGAGACGCTGAACTTCCGCCTGGCCGTGGCCGCGTCCTGCGGCGAGGACCTGAAGCTGACCTACAAGCCCCGGAGGCCGTGATGTTCACCGGACTGGTGCAAGGACGCGGCCGCGTAGAGACTGTCGAGCCGCGCGGAGCCGACACGCGGCTGAAGCTGCGCGCCCTGTTCGACCTGCCCGAGATCGTGCTGGGCGAGTCCATCGCCGTGAACGGGGCCTGCCTTACGGTGGAGACCTTTGGCGTGAACTGGTTCACGGTCTTCGCCAGCGCGGAGACGCTCGCGCACACCAGCCTGGCGAGCCTCAAGGCCGGGAGCGGCGTCAACCTGGAGCGGGCCCTGGCCCTGGGCGCGCGCCTGGGCGGGCATCTGGTCAGCGGGCACGTGGACTGCCTGGCCCAGGTCACGGACATCCGGCCTGCGGGCGAGAGCCGGGTGTATACCCTGAGCTTTCCGCCGGAATACGGCCCGCTGGTGGTGCCCAAGGGCTCTGTGGCGCTGGACGGCATCAGCCTGACCGTGAACGAGTGCGGGCCGGAGTTTCTTTCGGTGAACATCATCCCGGCCACCCAGCAGGCCACCACCATCTCGGCCTGGGCTCCGGGCACGCAGGTGAACATGGAGACCGACCTCATCGGCAAGTACGTGCGCAACATGCTCGGGCCGTGGCTTTCCTCGATGGGGGCGGCAGCGGGCGGCGGCGGCAGTGCGCCGTCGTCGAAGCTCAGCATGGACTTCCTGCGCGAGCACGGATTCTAGCCCGGCAGCGCCAGCGCGGTTAAACCGGGCAAGCGGGCGGGCTGGAGAACGGGCGGGGGAGCGAGTCTCTCCCGCCCGTTTTCACGTTCCTGCCTCAATTTTCAGGCCCAGGCCCGGCTCATCAGCCCCGGCCCGCCGGTTTCAGGCCCCGGTCTCGGCGCAGGGCCCGGCCTGCTCCCACCCGGCCATGCACTCGTCCATGCGCGCAAGCGCGCTTGCGTCGGCCTCAAAGGCCAGCACCTCCAGCACGTCGCAGAGCTTGCGCACCTGGCGGATCATCTGGCCCAGGCGCGCGTCGGCTTGCACCACCAGCCAGATGCGGCTGGTGTCCCCGCCCTGCTGCGGCGTGACCAGGATGCCCTCCACGTTGAAGGCCCGCCGGGCGAACAGCCCGCAGACATGGCTCATGACGCCGGGGTGGTTGTTCACCGTAAGCCGCAGGGCCATGTAGCCGTTGTGGCCATTCGCGCCGTTCGTCTTTTCCGCATCCCTGGCCATGGCTAGTTTCCTCCCCGTGCGGCCAGGCCGCCTCTCATGCAATCAACGGCCTTGCCGCCTGTCCTGCCGTTGGCGGCCATGCCGCCTGCTCTGTCGTTGACGGCCTTGTGGCCTGTCCTGCCGTCGCCAGCATCGGGCTCACCGCCGATCATGTCGATATTCGCCGCGCCGGGCGGCACGATGGGATACACGTTGTCCTCCGCCGCCACCGGCACGCGCACCAGGCACGGGCCTTCGCGCTTGAGCGCGCGCTCCAGGTCGGCCAGAGGCTCGCGCGAGAGGTTCAGGTCCAGGGCGCGCACGCCGAAGCCCTCGGCGATCTTCACGAAGTCGATGCGCACGCGGTAGTCCGAGGCGAAGATGCGCCGCCCGTAGAACAGGTCCTGCTGCTGCTGCACCAGGCCCAGCCCGCCGTTGTCGGCCAGGACAATGGTCACGTTGGCCCCGGTCTCCGCCGCTGTGGCCAGTTCCTGGATGTTCATCTGCAGGCTGCCGTCGCCGCTGAAGCAGACCACGCGCCGCGCCGGGTTGGCCAGGGCCGCGCCGATGGCCGCAGGCAGGCCAAAGCCCATGGTGCCAAGGCCCCCGGAGGTCAGCCAGGCCCGGGGCTTGAGGTCCGGGTATGCCTGGGCCGCGCGCATCTGGTGCTGGCCCACGTCCGTGACCACGATGGCGCCCCCGCCTTCAGACGAGGCCAGCAGATCGCCGGTGCAGCGCACCAGGCCGTAGGGCGTCAAGGGATTGTCCAGGCCGGGCAGCTGGGGCGGGTTCTCGGCCCGGCACTGGCCCACCCGCGCCAGCCAGGCGGACCTGTCAACGCTGCCTGCGCCGTCCGTTGGGCCTGCGGCTTGCACCAGGGGCAGCAGCGCGGAAAGCGCCGCGCCCACGTCGCCGGTGATGGCCAGGTGCGCGGTCTTGAGCTTGTCCAGCTCGCTCTGGTCGATGTCCATGTGGATGAGCCTGGCCCCGGCGCAAAAGCGCTCCAACCTCCCTGTGGCTCGGTCGTCCAGGCGCGCCCCGGCCACCACCAGCAGGTCGCACTCCTCCAGCAGGATGTTGGCCGCGCGGGTGCCATGCATGCCGAGCATCCCGAGGTTCAGCGGGTGGGCGTCGGGCAGGATTCCCAGGCCCAGAAGCGTCATGGTCGTGGGCAGGCTGGCGGCCTCGGCCAGTTTTCGGGCGGCCCCGGCCGCGCCGGAGGCGGCCACCCCGCCGCCAACGAGCAGGATGGGCCGTTTGGCTTCGCTGAGCATCTGCGCGGCCTGGCTGATGTCCTGGCTGTCCGGGGCCTCAACGGGATCGGGCAGGCCCGGCTCCGGCAGTTCTGCGATGCGCACGCGGGCGGTCTGCACGTCCTTGGGGATGTCGATGAGCACCGGGCCGGGCCGACCGGAGGACGCGATGCGGAAGGCCTCGGGGATGACGAAAACCAGCTCGCCCACGCTGCGCACCAGGAAGTTGTGCTTGGTCACGGGCAGGCTCATGCCGTAGATGTCCACCTCCTGGAAGGCATCGGTGCCGATTAACGCGCTGGGCACCTGGCCGGTGATGCAGATGATGGGCACGGAGTCGAGCTTGGCGTCGGCTATGGCGGTCAGGGTGTTGGTGGCGCCCGGGCCGGAGGTGGCGAAAAACACGGCGGGCGCGCCCGTGGTGCGGGCCATGCCCTGGGCCATGAAGCCCGCGCCCTGCTCGTGCCGGGCCAGGATGTGGCGGATGCTGCGGCTGGCCCCCAGGGCGTCGTACAGGGGCAGGTTGGCCCCGCCGGGAATGCCGGGGATGCGCCGGATGCCCTGGCGCTCCAACAGGCGGATCACAAGCTGTGCGCCGTTGCCATCAAACATGAGACACCTCCTTCAGGTGCCCCGTGCGCTGCTGGTGCGGCCCCGCCCGCCTCCCCCCCAGGAAACGCGAAACCCCCGCCAGCGCGCGCCGACGGGGGTTTGGGTTGCCTAAAAAGGACTGATGACCTGCCCGCTACGTCGCGCGAATGCCTACGCTGCCTACTACGACGACGACGCGAGTGGCGTCGGCGCTGTGGATCGGGGTTAGGCTGAGGGTGGATGCGGCGCTACGGATCATGGGGTCTTCCATCAATGTTTGCGACTGTATGGGTCGCGATTGTGTTGCTGATCTCTGGGTAACGCCGGGGGCCGGGGTCCGTCAAGCCCCCTGGCCGGGAAAAATTCTGCGGCGGGTGTTCGTTTGGTCATTGCCTTGTCATCGCCCGGTTATTGCCCCGGTCATTGGCCCGGTCAAGGCTTCGGTCATCGTTTGGAATTGGCCGCGCGGCGCGTCTCGATGAGCTTGCGCACCTGGACCGTGAGCCCGCCGAACTCCGGCTTGGTCACCTGGACATCCGCACCCACGCTCTGGCCCTTGTGCAGCTGCGAGGGCGAGATGAGCGAGGAGAAGAGCACCACGGGCAGGCGCGAAAGCTCGGCGTCGGCCTTGATGTTGCGGGTGAGCGTGTAGCCGTCCATGCGCGGCATCTCCACGTCGGAAATCACGGCGTCGAGCATGGCGGTGATGGACTTTTTCTGACGCGCGGCCTCGGCCTTCAGCTCCAGCAGCTGGTTCCAGGCCTCCTCGCCGTTGCCCAGGGCCTGGACCTCGAACCCGGCGGTCTCGAAATTGCGTTTGAGCAGGAAGCGCACCGAGGTAGAGTCATCGACCAGCATGATGTTCAGGGGCCGCACAGGGTCTTTCTCCACGGCGTGGTCGGGCAGCTCCACGTTCACCGCGCCCAGCTCCACCAGGGCGCGCTCCAGGTCGAGCAAGAGCGCGAAGTGGTCGCCCAGGCGCACGGTGCCGGTGATGCAGTTGCCGGGCAGGTTGGCCAGCATGCGGCTGGGAGGCTCCACATCGGCCCAGCCCACGCGGTGGATCATGGTCACCCCGGAGACCAGGAAGCCGGACTTCACGCCGTTGAACTCGGTGACGATGACGGTTTCGTGGCGGGTGGGCACACGGGGCACGTCGAGCCAGATGGAGAGGTCGACCACGGGCAGGACCATGTCGCGCAGGGGGATGACCCCGAGAAAACTCTTGTGCGTGGCCGAGGGCGAGGGCTCCAGTTGGGCCGGGGCCTCGATGATCTCCAGCACCTTGGCCACGTTGACGCCGAAATACTGCGGCTCGGGCTCGCCGCCCGCTCCGGGTTCGAGCAGGAACATCTCGATGATTTCCAGCTCGTTGGTGCCGCTCTCAAGGAGAATGCTCGTCTGGTTCATGTCGGGTCGCTCCCTGGATGTGATGCGCTTGCCCGGCCCGATTGCCTGTGCCCGCGCTCCTGCGCCCTTGGCGGGCAGGCCTCAGGTCGACGAGGACACCGCCTGGACGCCCGCGCCATGCACGCTCAAGGTCTCCCACTGCAGGGGCTCCTCGTGCTTCACGCTGCGCAGGAGCACCGCGCCCAGCACCTCGTCCCAGTGCACCGGAGAGATGCCGTCCAGCGGGCTGCGCGTGGTCAGATCAGCTGAGGTTAGCACATGCCCGGCTGGCAGGTCACGCGAGAACACAAGGCACTTGCGCAATTTCTTGGCTGCGGCCAGCTCCTCGGGAAAGACCTTCTTGCCCTTCTGGAGCATGGACTCTTCCACCTCGCGCACCATGCGCACCAGAAGCGCCAGCTCGGCGGGCTCCAGCGAGGCCTGGTGGTCCGTGCCGGTCTGGTTCTTGTCCAGGGTGAAGTGGCGCTCGACCACGCAGGCGCCCAGGGCCACGGAGGCCACGCTGGGGGCCAGGCCGCGCTCGTGCCCGGAATAGCCCACAGGCAGGCCGTAGCGCTCGCGCAGGGTGTCCATCACCGGCAGGCCGATCTGTTCCTCCAGGCAGGGATAGGAGCTGTTGCAGTGCAGCAGCACCAGCTGGTTGTGGTAGGAGCGGATGAGCGCCACTGCGGCGTCGATCTCCTCCAGGCTGCTCATGCCCGTGGACAGGATCACCGGCAGGCGGGTGGCGGCCACGCGGCGCATCAGCGGCACGTTGACCAGGTCGGCGGAGCAGACCTTCAGAAGCTCCACGCCAAGGCCCAGCATCTCGTCCAGGCTGACCTCGTCCCAGGCCGAGGCGAAGAAGACCAGGCCGAGCGATTCGGCCTGGGCTTTCAGCTCGCCCATCTGCGCCACGTCGAGCTCCAGGGCCAGGCGGTGCGCGCCGTAGGTCGGGCCGAAGCTGTTGGCACCGCAATAGGGGGCCTCGCGGCCGCTGCGGGTGAGCAGGGACTCCAGGTGCCGCTTCTGGAACTTCACGGCCTGGACCCCGGCCTTGGCGGCTTCCTCGACCATGCGCCGGGCAAGGCCCATGTCGCCCTGGTGGTTGTTGCCCACCTCGGCCACGATGAAGCAGCTTTGACCCTGGCCGATGCGCAGGCCGGAGCGGGTGGTGATGTAGAAAGAGTTCGCCATGCTCACAGCCTCACGATTTCGAGCCCGCGCTTCAGCGCCACGGGCTGCAGTTGCTGATAGATTTCGTCCTGGCGGCCAAAGGAGGTGATGACCACCGACTGGCAGTCCACATGCTCCAGCACCATGGGGGAGGAGACGACGTAGCCGTGGAAGATCGCGCCATGCTTCTCGGTGTCGGTGTCGACCACGGCCACGACCATGAAGGCGGTGTCGCGCAGGGCCGAGAGCACCACCTCGCACGTTTCCGAGGCCCCGAACAGGGCGATCTTCTTGCGCCCGCGCCGCTCCAGGCTGCGCAACTTGGAGAGGATGAAATCCTTGATGTTGGTGTACAGGCGGATGGTCTCGCTGGAGTAGTCGGAGAACATCTGCCTGCGGCTTTTCTCCCCGCCGCTGGTGAGCACGTAGCGGTAGCTTTTGCCGTTCACCGGGCGGTATTCGATGAGGTTCTGCTCCTGCAGCAGGCGCAGGTACTGGTTGACCATGGCCCCGCTGAGCTTGAGCCGCTTGCCCAGCTCGATCTGGGACAGGGCGGAGTCCTGGGACAGGGAGTTCAGGATGGCGAGCACCCTGGTTTCCTTGCTTGGCTTGATGTATTTTCCGTCGGCGAGCAGCATGTTCGTTCACCCAGTGGTTGGTGCGGTGCGATGATTTGAGCCCTGTGCGGGCAGGCGGGGGGCAGCAGTGTCTGCCGACCTGGGCCTGCGACAGTTAAAATGCAATCCTTGGGCCAATCATACGCGAATCATTCGCTTGGTCAATGATTTTAAGCCTGGGCCCGTGCCTGTCACTCTCAGTCTTTTAGCCCCAGCAGGCAAGGATTGTCAACAACCCGGCGGCTGGGCGCGGCTTTGGAGCAGCGCGACAAATACATACATTTTTCCTCTGGATCATTCATGGGTGCAATGAAAGATCCGGCCGCGTCGCCGGGCCCTGCCCCGCCTTCAAGGGCGCCGGCCCAGTTCGGGATTTCCCCTTGCCTCGAAACAGCCCGACACCTATACTCATGCAGTGCCTCAAGGCGCCTACGCATTTCCCCTTGAAGAGGTTGGCTCATGCCCGACATACAACGCCCCTGGCTTGCCCACTACGACCCGGAGGTGCCGCACAGCTGCGCCCCTGTCCCACGGCCCATGCACTCCCTGCTCCAGGAGGCCGCCAAGCGCTGGCCCGACAGGCCGGCCTTGATCTTCCAGAATTTAAGCATCACCTACGCCCGGCTGAACCACCTTTCCGGCGTGCTGGCCGCCAACCTGCGCCGCCAGGGCCTGAAGCGCGGGGACCGTGTGGCCGTGATGCTGCCGAACACCCCCCAGGCAGTGATCGCCTACTGGGGCGTGCTGCGCGCGGGCGGCACCGTGGTCTTCACCAACCCGCTGTACATGGAGACCGAGATCATCCACCAGTTCCAGGACTCCGGCGCGCGCTTTCTGATCGTGCTCGACCTGCTCTGGTCCAAGATAGCGCCCCTGCGCAGCCAGCTGCCCATCGAAAAGTACTTCGTCACCAGCATCAGCGACGGCCTGCGCTTCCCCCTGGGGCTGCTGTACCGCCTGCGCTGCTGGCGCGAGGGCAAGATCCCCGCCCTGCCCGCAGGCGACCCCAAGGTGCTGCCCTGGAGCACCCTGACGCGCGGCTTTGTGGGCTACACCACGGACAAGCTCATCCCGGAAAAGGACCTGGCGCTTTTGCAGTACACCGGCGGCACCACGGGCCTGGCCAAGGGCTGCATGGTCACCCACGCCAACCTCTACGCCAACGCCTGCCAGTGCGTGGCCATGCTGCCGGGCTTGTCCGAGGGGCACCAGATCTTTCTCGGCGTGCTGCCCTTTTTCCACATCTACGGCCTCACCGTGTGCCTGAACCTGGCCACGGCCAAGGGCGCCACGCAGATTCTGTTCCCGCGCTTCGTCCCCGGCGACCTTTTGAAGGCCATCCACAAGCACAAACCCACGGCCTTTCCCGGCGCGCCCTCGGTGTACATTTCGCTGTTGCAGCAGAAAAACATCGCCGCCTACGACCTGTCCTCCATCAAGTACTGCGTGTCCGGCTCCGCGCCCATGCCCCTGGAGTGGTTCGAGCAGTTCAAGCGGACCACGGGCGCGCGCATCTGCGAGGGCTATGGCCTGACCGAGGCCAGCCCGGTGACGCACATCAACCCCCTGGACGGCGTGGCCAAGCACGGCTCCATCGGTCTGCCCGTGCCCGGCACCGACGCCAAGATCGTGGACCAGGACCTGGGCGGCCCGCCCCTGCCGCCGGGCAAGCTGGGCGAGCTGGTCGTGCGCGGCCCGCAGGTCATGGCCGGGTATTTCAACCGGGCCGACGAGACCGCCGACGTGCTGCGCAATGGCTGGCTCTACACCGGCGACATCGGCTACATGGACGAGGACGGCTACTTCTTCATCGTGGACCGCAAAAAGGACCTGATCATCAGCGCCGGGTACAACATCTACCCGCGCGAAATCGACGAGGTGCTGCACCAGCACCCCAAGATCCAGGAGGCCGTGGCCGTTGGCGTGCCCTGCGACGCGCGCGGCGAGGTGGTCAAGGCCTTTGTGGTGCCCAAAGAGGGCCAGAGCCTGTCCAGGGCCGAGGTCATCGCCTTCTGCCGCCAGAAGCTGGCCGGGTACAAGGTGCCCCGGCACGTGGAGTTCCGCGAGAGCCTGCCCAAGACCATTGTGGGCAAGGTGCTGCGCCGCGCCCTGCGCGCCGAGGAGAACGAACGCGCCAAGGCCTGCGGCGTGCCGCCGGTGGTGGACGACACGAGCAGCGAGGGCTGAAGCCAGACATTGCTAACGCAAAAGGCCCCGCCAACTGACGGGGCCTTTGCTATTTCGGGAGCCTGCGCAGCTCCGTTCCCGGGCCGCAGTGCGGGCAGCCCTTGGGCTTGACAGTGTAGTCCATGATGCTTCCCCTGGCGTCCAGCTCCAGATGGCAGCAGTCCTCGATCATCCGCCGGACCAGGAGGCGTCCACGCAGGACCCTGGACTTGACCGCAGCAAGGGATATGCCCAGGCGCTGCGCCACCTCCCGTTGCTTCAGGCCTTCCAGGTCGGCCAGAACCAGCGCCGTACGGATCTTCTCCGGCAAGGCGTCGATCATGGGCCTCAGGCAGGTGCCCACATCCTCCATCTGGCCGCCGATCTCCTCCTGTCCGTGGTCGTCCAGGTCCTCTGGAAGCTCCTGTGTGGGCCGCCTGCCGCGGAAATGGTCGGCCACCGCATTACGCGCCACGGTGAACAGCCAGGCCCGCAAATGGTCCACCCGCTTGACGGAGCCCAGGCCCGCATGCATCTTGAGAAACACCTCGTGGAGGATGTCCTCGGCGTCGGCTGCCCCGCGTACCCGCTTCAGGATGAAGGACTTGAGCTCGCCCCGGTGCTCCTGCCAGACCGCTTCCAGAGTCTGCATCATGCGCTTCGCCCCTATGCCTTGATGGCCTCGATCGCTGCCGAGGCCACGACCCCGCCCAGGCCCAGACCGGGAAACATCTGGTCCATCATTTGGGCGCTTCCGGAGTTCAGGCGGATGGAAATTTGCGCAAACCCGGCCTGGCGCATCATGTCCTCCAGCGCCTCCACCCGTGCCGCGCCAGCCACGCATTCGGCGTGGAGCAAAACGTCCGCCCGGATGTCCTCAGGAATGTCCGCCACGGCCACGATGTCTGCAATGGCCAGCCTGCCGCCACTTTTCAGCACCCGGAAAGCCTCGCGAAAGACCTGCACCTTGTCCGTGCTCAGGTTGATGACGCAATTGGACAGCACGACATCAGCCTCGGCATCGGCCACGGGCAGATGCTCGACCTCTCCCAGGCGGAACGTGACATTTGCAACCCCGGCGGCGACCGCGTTCCTCCTGGCCTTTTCCACCATCTCCGGCGTCATGTCCACGCCAATGACCCGCCCTGCCGCGCCCACCTGCCGCGCGGCCAGAAAGCAGTCGAAGCCGCCGCCGCTGCCCAAATCCACCAACACTTCGCCGGGCTTCAGCGCCGCGATGGCCTGGGGGTTGCCACAGCCAAGGCCCATGTTCGCCCCTTCGGGGACGTTTTGCAGGTCGTCCTCGGAGTAGCCGACCGACTTGGCCAGGGCCTCGGACGTGACCGCTTTCTGCGAGCTGCAGCATCCGCCGCCGCAGCCGCAACCGGCTGTGCCGGCAAGCGCCGTTTCCGAGTATTTCCTGCGAACCGTTTCCCTGATTTCGCTGTCCTTGTTCCTGTGCATGTCCTCGCCTCCCTGTGCCGCAGCAGCGGCGTGATGTGCAGTGAAGACGGGAAAAGACGCAAAAGGATGCATCATTCCTCACGCTGACCATGACCACCACCCCGCCCAAATAGTCACCGCCCCTTCACCACCCCGTCACAACGCACTGGCATGTATGCGCCGCTAGCTGTGAAGTTATAGGAGGTTGTTCACTCGGCCCGAATCGGTCAAATTGGGTTTGCGAGAACTCATTTGCCGAGGGAGGACCGAGTGAACATCCATAGAAATGCCAGATTGACCTTGACTCGTCGAGAGGAATT
>CAIMRY010000042.1 GCA_903843965.1 uncultured delta proteobacterium | reverse complement strand
GCGGGTGCTGGAGCAGCTTTGCCTGCGCGGCGAATGCCCGAAGCACCTGCGCAGCGACAACGGGCCGGAGTTCACGGGCAAGGCCCTGGACCAGTAGGCGTCCAACGCCGGAGTGCATCTGGAGTTCATCCGGCCCGGCAGGCCCATGGAGAACGGGCATGTGGAGAGCTTCAACGGCCGGTTCCGCGAGGAGTGCCTGAACGCCCACGCGTTCCGGTCCATGGCCGAGGCCAGGGACATCATCGAAACCTGGCGGCAGGACTACAACACTGCCCGACCCCACACATCGCTTGGCGGATTGGCCCCAGAGGAATACGGAAGAGCCATGAATGAGGAAAACCAGACCGGCCAGAGCCCAAACTTACGGTTGGTATACTCGGCGGGGTAGGGTCACCGGCTCTCCCCTGGGTAAGTCTAAGTATCGTGGCACATCAACGGGTATGCGCCCAATATGGCATTGTTGACAGGGGCCAGGGAGGAGGCTAGAAAATTTCAAGTGCAGAGCCGCCGCAGCCTATACTGGCGTGCGTGTGAGTTACGGTCTGAGCGGGTTGTGAGAACTGCTTGTTCGGTCATGCCTGGAAAAGCATGAGCTGATTCAGGATTCGTTGGAGATGCCTCTGCGGATTGCGTAGGCTGTGTCATGATGCACAAGGGGGTTCTTCGGAAGAAGCTTTCCAGAAATTTGAAAGTGAATATAGAAATATGTGCAAAGAAACCTGCTTTGCAACTGCCTTGATGCTCATTATTTATCAAATCCGTCATGATGTCCTGACGCTCCAGCCAGTGGACCGATGAGATGGAATTATTGGATGGCGCTGTTGCGCTCGCGGGATTCTTTGTCCTGTAGGTGCAGCAGAAGTGTGTAAGGGAAGGCTAGGTATAACGTCGAGTGAGGATGCGCCCTGTACTTGTCGGAAAAAGCTTGAATCCGCCAGGCTGTTCAATGCAAACGCGTCAGCACATTACGATTGTGGTGCACTGCAGCGCGTAGTTACTGGCTTTCCTCGCCATTACACTAATCACGCGATTGATGCACCGAAAAGAAGAGGATATAATGTCTCAGCTAGGGCTGACGGTCTGAGATGATGAACGAAGTTTCCACTATGGGACATCCGTTGTCCTATCGATCCCTTGGACTTCCCTCAAGTGACAACACAACGCAACTGGTGTGGGGGCATGGATGGATGCATACACACAGCGCTTTGGCTCCCTTGGCAGATTTTTTCTCGCGAAAATATTCAAATATATTGCTCGATTTCCCAGGTTTTGGAAGCAGTCCAATGCCTTCGTCAGTATGGGGAACCCGCCAGTACGCTGATCATGTCGCCAGCTGGCTGCAAACGGTTCCAAAGCAGTCAAGAGTATGGGTAGGGCATTCTTTTGGGTGCAGAGTAGGCATTCAACTGGCCGCACATTACCCTGAATTGATCGATGGGCTGTTTCTGATCGGTGCAGCAGGATTGCCGATTAAAAGAAGCATCCTTGGATCGGCAAAAATTAAAAGCAAGATCTTCACGTACAAGCTTTTGAAAAGGATCGTGCCGACCACAGCACTTCGTGAAAAGCTCGGAGCATACTTTGGCAGCCGTGATTACGCGACAGCTGGCCCCATGCGTCCGATATTTTCAGCAGTGATCAGAGAAGACTTGTCTGATGTGGCCAAGACAGTGGAATGCCCTGTGTTCCTGGTATACGGTGAAATGGACACCGAAACGCCTGTCTCAATGGGCGATGCATTTTCAAAGCTCTTCCGAAGAGCAACACTTGTCCGGTTGCCTCATTTTGGCCACGTTGATATTCTGTCGGATGGCATGCACCAACTTCGCCATCATCTGTTGCATTTTATGAAAGAGTGTTCGCTATGATTTGGAAGATCGTGTTTCTTGCCGCATTCTTTTTCTTTATGTTCAAACGATCGCTGACGTATATTCATATTTTTCAACAAGAAGAATATGACAATGTCCGATTTTTCAAATGGATACTCTACCACTTTGTGATTGACATGATCGGCACATCGCTTGTGGTGATTACAGCTTGTGTCTTGTTTTTCTTGAGGAGCAGCCACTTCGCTCCATACAGCGCATACGCTGTGATCCTTCTTGGTGTATCCATACACGAGAAAGACCCAAGGGTATCTGCGAAAAAGAAGCTTGCAATTACCGACCGTGTCAAACGAATACTGCTTATTTCGTACGTTGTGTCACTTTCAATTGGAATATTTGTCACATATCGGGCTTTTTCAACTTTGGCTATATTGGCACTGATTCACGTTCAGCCCTTGCTGCTTATTGTCGGAAACACTCTCCTCATTCCTTTGGAGTCTCGCATCCAAAAGAAATTTTGGTCTGAAGCCTCTAAGAAAGTAAAGAACCTTTCGCCACATATTGTTGGTATAACGGGTTCATATGGAAAAACATCGGTAAAGCATATTCTCGGTCATGTGCTCGATTGTTTTTCCCCAACATTGATTACGCCCGGAAGCGTTAATACGGCAATGGGCATTTCTAGAGTGATCAGAACGAAACTTGAAAGGAAGCATAAATTTTTCATCGTTGAGATGGGGGCTTATGGCATTGGTTCTATTGCGCGGATTTGTAAACTGACTCCGCCTCAACTTGCCATTGTTACAAACATTGGTTCAGCACATCTGGAGCGTTTCAAATCTATAGATACTGTCGCAAAAGCCAAATATGAATTGGTCGATTTTGTTTTAAAGACCGGTGGGATTGTTATAACTCAAGAAGATGTTCTGAGTCTCCCTCCGTTCTCATCGCTAGAAAGGGATTGCAAGGATAAGATAATAGTATGCGGAGTAGATCGAGGTGATATTCAGCTTTCGAATGTCACGCAATCGCTCAAAGGACTTTCAATAGAATTGTTGCATGGCAAGAACCGTTACTCTTTTGATATCTCCCTATTCGGCCTTCACCATGCGATGAATGCTGCCATTGCCTTTGGCGCAGCCTGTTCTTTGGGCTATAATCCTGTCGACATCATTCACGCCTTGACAAGTATGCCTCAGATTGCGCACAGACTTGAGGTAAAGCAATACACGCCAGGCGTTGTATTGATTGATGACGCGTACAACTCTAACCCCATCGGCTTTCGTTCTGCATTAGAGTTGCTGCATGTTATGGCGGATGGAAAGGGCCGTCGAATATTAGTTACACCAGGCCTTGTTGAACTTGGCCAAACCCATGTGGAAGAACACGCGCAGTTGGGGGCGCTCTCAGTAAATTACGTCGATATTTTGGTTGCTGTTTGCCCGCGCAGGATTCCCTCATTTATTGAAGCTTTTCAGGGTAATCGTTCCGCCGAGCAAGATGTTGTACTTTGTAATACTTTTAAGGAAGCAGAGGCCTGGATTAGTAGAAACGTTACGCTTGGTGATGCAGTTTTATTGGAAAATGATCTTCCAGACATCTATGAGTCAAAATTCATTTTGTAATGTTCTTTTCGCTTTCGGATTGTGCTAATTTTTATTGTCAAAGTATATTGGTTTCGATTGTGCTTTTATCGGATTAGTTTTTATGGGTATTTTCCTGGCGATATGTCTTCTGCCGTGTCGTCCTCGCATCCTTTCTTCCTGCGCAACATTTTCGCATTAGGTTCAGAAATTTAAGTACCGTGGGGAGTAAAAGGTATGAGCAGCAAGAAACGGGTCGCAGTGTTCTTTGGTGGAATATCTCCGGAGCACGATATAAGCGTTATTTCTGGTTTGCAAGCGCTGCACGCCATTGATACCGTCAAGTATAATCCATTCCCTGTATACATCAGTCGAGATGGGACATGGTTTGTAGGCGAACAATTGTTTGACAAAAGCTGCTACATACCAGATGTGGCCATGTGCAAAAAGCTCACACCGGTACGTTTAAGCCTGGACCCAAAGGATAAGGGAGTATTATTCCCGGTCCATAAATCAGTATTCGGTTCGTCTAAACACTATACAGTAGACATCGCGCTCCCGGTCTTTCATGGTCGGATTGGTGAAGACGGCAGCATCCAGGGTGTGTTCGAAACCGCAGGTGTCCCTTATGCTGGCATGAGAGCTATGGCGAGCAGCATTTTTATGGACAAGGACGTTACAAAATCACTCTTGAAGTCTATCAACGTGCCTCATTTGGGTTGTCACGTAGTCAAAAAGCCCATTGAGGGTCTTCTTCTGAGGTCTAGGGAGATTGAACAAATTAAAAGTGCTGTCAAATTCCCTGTCTGCATTAAACCAGCTCATATGGGAAGCAGCATTGGCGTGTCGCGAATTTCGAACATCGATGAGCTTATAGCTGTTCTGCCACGTATCTTCACCTATGATAACAAGGTAATTTTGGAGCCTTTTGTTGACAATGCGTATGAGCTGAACATTTCAGTGAGAAATGGTCCAGAAGGCATAGTGACCTCTGCCATTGAGAAACCATTGCGACATTCAGACTTGCTCGATTTTAAGCAAAAATATCTTTCCGAAAACGGAAAGAACGGTGTCAAAACAGCATCAAGTCAAGGAATGATCTCTTTGACCCGCGAAGTGAATCCAGCCATCGATAGTCACGTTGAGCAACAGATTCGGAGTTGGGCATGTCAGGTTTTTGATGTTGTCGACGGAACAGGCGCGCCCCGCATTGATTTTATTGCAGATGCGCAAAGCAATGAGGTCTGGTTGAACGAAGTCAACCCGACGCCTGGATCGTTGGCCTTCTTCTTGTGGGAGCAAGCCGCTACCCTTACAACTTTTACACAGTTGCTTGATGATTTGCTGACTGAAGCTGTGATGTTATTTGACGGCTCCAGCACACATGAAGATCCTGTTCCGCTGGAGGCGCGTATTCTTAAAAGATGATCACCATTCTTTGGCACGTCCTGCTCTTGCTTGATTGCACTGCAGAGCCAACCCGGTGTGATTTCGAGATGCTTGCAGCGGCTTCAGTGAACTGTCTTTACCATGCCATAGGCGCATGGCGTAATCGCGTTGTATTTATTTTGCATTTGCGTGGTGGTTGGCGCCGACGCAATGTTCACTGCTCCATAAAGAAAGAAGGGACCCCGGCGCGCGCCGAAGTCCCTTCTTTTTGGCCCAGAAATGGTAAGGCGTAGCGCCGCGCCGGATCATCCCCTACAGCTGCACCCACTCGTCACGCCTTGGCGCGGGCTTGCCGCCGGTTGCGAACATGGTGGCGACATACTCAAAGGCCGCCTCCAGGTTCTTCGCCGTGCACAGCTGGGCCGTCACGCCCTTGTCCGTCAGGGTCACACGCACACAGCCGCGCAGCTCCGTGATGTCGAGCTCGAACTTCTTGTTCGGGTCCTTGTAAACATAGGTGCTCATGGCGATCTCCGTGGAGCATGCGGACAACCGCTCTTTATTTACGGGGCGGGCGCGGCCTTCTTCTTTGGCGCAATGGCTGCTTGCAGCGAACACCAGATGAAGCCCTGGACATCGATGAGGTCACGCGGCTTGAGCTTGGCCCTGTTCTCCAGCACGCCAGCGACATAGTGCACAAAGTTCATGATGCTGGAGTAGCTCTGCCAGCTGGGGTGCACGTCGTACCGGACGTCAAAGGCGTAGGCCTTGGCGGCCGCCTTGATGTAGCGCGGCTTGACGAACGGATAGCGGTCCGGCTCCATCAGAAACAGGGGGTAGGTCGCGATGGGCCACTTGCAGGCGCCCAGTTCCTCCAGCGCTCCGACAAAGGCGTCGAACCGCCCGGATATCTCGCCCGGGCCATGCAGCAGCGCATAAAAGCTGGTGGCAAAAAGCTCCTGTTTTTTGGGTCCGCGCTTCAGGCCGTCGGCCAGGGTGAATTTTTCGATGAGAAAAACGAGGTTCGTTTTCACCACCGGCCGCGTCGCCCGTTCGCAGATCTCCGCGTAGTCGCCAGCCTTGAGCAGCGCCTCCAGGTTCTCCTTGGAGCACTGGGTGCGCATTTGCTCAGCCGCTTCGAGCTTGTAGGAACGCTCCTCCTTGATGTACTCCGGGTCCTCAAAGCCGCCATTTTTGAATTGCCGTGTAAATTCCTCCTCCATGGCGACGAAGGACTTGACCCCGGTGAGGTCCGTGGCGGCGGAAATGCTGCGCAGCAGCGGATGGTTTTCTGGTGGATCGAACGGGCTGAGGTTCAGGGGCTGCATGTTTTTCAGCCCGGCGTACTCAAAGAGCACGCGTCGCTTGCCCTCATTGCCCAGTTCCAGAATCTTGCCGATGCCCCAGTCCGGGGCTTTCACGTTCTGGACATACGATCCGACCTCAAGATTGCTTTCGCTCATGTCACGTCCTTCGATGCTTTGCGATGCTGTGCAATGCGCCAGCCCGTTGGGGCGGGCCAAGGCGGGTATCGCAGGTCCCGCCGCGTCTATGCCAGCCGCAGGTTTTGGCGCCTGGGGCCTTAATTTTCCACATCCATGGCCTATCCGTACCCCCCTGGGGCCGATCTGCCAAGCGAACAGTGGGCCTGACCGTGCTGCGAGCGTGCCGCCAGGCCCTGTTTGGCCGCGAAAGAGGAACGTTCTAGCGTTGTTGCCGCTGCCAATTGAAAAAAACCTGCACATACCGGCCGGACACGGCCTCGCCCACGCTGAAGCGCGGAAAGCCCTCGGGCAGGAACTGGCCGGTCAGAGCCTGGTGGACCGCGCGCGAGGCCGTGTCCAGGGCGGGGGCCAGCTCCGCTTCCAGTCGCCGGGCCTCGGCCTGGGGCAGATCGTGGAGGCGGCAGCGCAGGGGCCGGAAGTCAAAGGCCATGCAGGCCCCCTCCTGAAGCAGCGGACAGATCCCCGGCCCCTTTGCCGAGCGCTCGATGGCCGCCTGCCTGTCGGCCCGGCTCAGCTCGGCGTTGATCCGCGCGTTCAGGTGCACGGCCTCCACCAGGGCCAGGTCAAAGGCCTCGGCGCAGCAGCACGCGTGCTCCCGTCCGCAGCGCATGAAGGGCGCAGGCTGCGCGGCACAGGCGTCCTCGACCCGGCGGACCAGGGCCTGGTAGTCGCTGAAGAACGGCTCCAGGTCCAGGAAGCTCTTGTGCTCCAGGCTGGGGGTGCGCACGGTGAGCGGCACGGCCCCCTTGCCGTAGCGCCGCACCATGCGCCACTGGCAAAAGTTGGCCGGCTGGGCGCGTAGGGGCCGCAAGCGGAGCCAGGCCCGCTGGTGCCCCAGCCCTCGGCGCAAGATGTAGGCGTTGAGCACCGTGCCCGTGCGGCCGATGCCGTGGCGGCAGTGGATGAAGACCTTCTTGCCCAGGTAGATGGCCTCGTCCAGCCAGTCCAGGGCCTTGTCCAGCTCGGCCAGGTCCGGGGCCTCCTCGTCCTCGATGGGCAGGTGGTAGACCTCGAAGCCGTGCTTGGCCTCGATGCTGTGCAGGTCCGTGAACTCCGCGCAGAGGTTCAGGATGGCCCGCACGCCCTGGCCGCGCAGGTCGTCCAATGCGGCAAAGGACATGGGCGCGGGCCCCACGGCCAGGTGGTCCGTGACCCAGGTCACGGGATGTCCGTGCGTGGTCGCGCTCACGACGCAGCCCCGCAGACGGCCAGAAATTCCTGGGCCAGGGCCTCGGCCTGGGCCTCGTCGGCCAGGCCCATGTCCATGCGCTGGGTGCGCACCAGCAGGCGGCCCAGCAGGACCAGCACGCGCCGGACCTCCGCCGCCTCGGCCCGGGCCAGGCGGGCGTCGAGCATGTCGCCCCGGACCCGCAGGACAAAGCCGCTGCCGGAAAGCACCCGGGACAGGAACCCGATGCGCAGCAGCCGCTGCTCCGGCAGGCCGCCGCCGCCCTTGAAGCGGAAGTGGACGTAGTTGGCCTCCGGCCTTGGGCCGCACAGGCTGTCCAGCACGGCGAAGTGATAGCCGAAGCGCACCAGAAGGTGCAGGTAGTCGGCGGAGACGAGGGCGTAGCTGGCCAGCAGGCGGGAGTCCTTGCGGAAGATTCCGGCGCTGATGCGGTCGAACTCGTGCCAGTCGCAGCAGAAGCCCCGGTCGTGCCAGACCTCGCCCGCGCAGGCCAGCCCCTGCCACAGGGCCTGCATGGGCGCGCTGGCGATGGCGTCTGCCCGGATATCTGTCCGGATATCGGCCCGGATATCGTCTTGGCGACCGGTCTTGGCCGGGATCTCCAGCCCGCCGCCCAGGTCCAGCAGGTAGAGCGCCAGCGGCAGGTCCGTGGCGAGCCGCCGGGTCTGGCCCAGGCCCCGGCCTGGCGTGTCCGGGCCCCCGGTCTCCACGGGCCCGACCATCTCGGCCACGGCCTTTTCATGGCAGTAGCGCACCAGGTCGTGCAGCGAGAGGCAGCCCCCAGGGGCGAACTCCGGGGCCTCGGGGTTGGTGAGCGAGAGGTGGCAGGTCTGCCGGGCCAGGGCCGCAAAGCGCTCGGCCAGGCGCTGGCGCTCCTCTGTCTGCCTGCGCCGGGGGCCGTCCAGCAGGGCCTCCGCGCACCCGGCGAGGATTGTTCCTGCGCCCGCGTCCACGGTGACGAGCAGGCCCTCGGGCAGCTGCGCGCGGCCCTGCGCCAGGCCGGAGACCACAGGCAGGCCGGACTCCCGCGCCACCGAGGCGAAGTGGCTGGCCCGGCTGCCCAGGCGCGCGGCCACCGCAGCAACCCGGTCGGCGCAACGGGCCAGGGCCGGGGTCAGGCTGTCCACGGCCAGCACGCACCCGGCGGGCACGCGGAAAACATCCGCCGCGTCCTTGAGGTGAAAGACCGGCCCGCAGCCCACGCCAGGAGCCACGAGGTCCAGGCCCTGGGCCAGCGGCAGCGCGCCAGCCCCAGCCGTTTCGCCCGCTGCGCCCGGCCCGCCCAGCCCGCCCTGTCCGCCCAATCCGTCGGGCCAGACCACTTCCTGCCCGGCCGACTGCTCTGACGTCTCGCTGTACGCGCGGGATTGCAGAACAAAGATGCGGTCCGCGCGGTCCAGGGCCCACTCCACCTCCTGGGGGCGGCCAAAGACGGACTCCAGCACCAGGCCGGTCAGCAGGAGTTCGGACAGGGCGGAAAGGCCGAGCTGCACGTCCGCCGGGCCGGACTGCTCCAGGATCTGCGCGGGCAGCCGCCGGGCCAGCCGCACCACGCGGGGCTGGGCCCCGCCGGAGACCAGAGCGTCGCCCAGGCCGGGCAGGGCATAGACGGACAGGCATTTTTCGGGCTGGCCCAGGGGCTGGTTTTGGGGCTGTCTAGCGCGGCTGTCGCTGGTGTGCAGCACCCCGGCGGCCACGGCGTCGATCATGGGCAGCAGGAGCACGGCCATGGGCGCGGATTCGTCGGGCAGGCCGCAGCGCACGCGGTAGGTCACGGCCCTGGGCCGATATTTGGCCGCCACAACGCGGCGGTATGCGTCCACGATGTCTGCGGGCTCGACATTGAGCTCGCTCACGTACTGCCCGGCAAAGGAGAAAACCCCGTCCTCGGCCACGGCGGAGCTGCGCACGGCCAGCCGCGCCCCGCCCAACTCCGGGCTGGCCGCAGCCTCGCGCAGGGCCTGGGCCAGGTCGTCCGGCACGGCGGTCCCGAGCACCAGGGCCTGCAGCCCGGCGCACAACGGACCGATGCGCTCGGGCCGCGCAAGGTCCACCTGGCGCAGCAGGCGGTCCAGGCGGGGCCGCAGGCTCCCGCAGGCCAGCAGATGCCGGAAGGCGTCCGTGCTGACGAACAGGCCCGGCGGCACGCGGAGCCCGGCCCTGTGCGCGGCGGCCAGGTTGGCGGCCTTGCCCCCGGCGGCCTCGGGCCTGCCCAGGGCCTGGGCCAGGGGCAGCACAAAGGGGCCGGGGGGCGTCGCCTCGGGCTGGGCAGGGCCAATGGACATTGGCGGCGGGAGCAGCTGGGCCAGCCCGGCGCGGACCTTGGCCAGGGCCTCGGCCAGGCCAGCGTGTCCGCCGGGACGCATGGCCAGCAGCCGCGCCACCACCTCGCCCACGGCCCCGGACAGCTGGCCGCACAGCCAGCGCGTCCTGGCCGGGTCCACCTGGCGCGCCCCGGCAAAGATCTCCTCCAGCTCGGCCACCAGGAGCAGGCTCTTCTCGTCCGCCGCCAGCAGGGCCTTGAAGGCCTCGTAGCGCAGGCGCAGGGCCTCCCCCGGAGCGAAAAGCCTTTGTCCGATGCGCGCGAGGGTCTGCGTCAATCGGCCCATGGCCGCCTCCGTCAGGCTTTGAGGACCGCCGCCACAGTGGACTCCAGCTCGCTTCGGTCGATGGGCTTGACGCAGTAGGCGTTGGCCCCCAGCTCCAGGGCCTGCCTGGCCGTCTCCAGGGTGGGGTAGCCGGTGAGCATGATGGCCCTCACCGTGGGCGCGATCTTCTTCAGCTCCTCCAGCACCTCGACTCCGGTCATCTTGAGCAGCTTGATGTCCAGAATGGCCAGGTCCACCGGGTTCTCGCGGGCGAAGTCGAGGGCCTGCTGCTCCTCGGTGAAGGCCTCCACCGCGTGGCCCTGGCGGGACAGGATGCGCTTGATCATGATGGCCGCGTCGGCGACGTCGTCCAGGACGATGATGGAGGCCATGGCCAGCTCCTTTTCCAGGTTACACGGGGAAGATTGGCGCTGCTGCCGGGGCCGGGGCAGGGCAGGACAGCGGCAGCAGCACGTGGAACACCGTGCCCGCGCGGCCCGGCCCGTTTCCGCCGTCCGGGCCGTTTCCGCCGTCCGGCCTTTTTCCACTGTCCAAACCATCTGCGCTGCCGGGCCGAAACTCCGCCGGGGCCGGGCTCTGCACCTCGATGGTGCCGCCGTGGTTCTGCACGATGCCGAAGGACACGGACAGGCCGAGCCCCGTGCCCTCGCCCACGCCCTTGGTGCTGAAGAACGGATCAAAGACCTTATCCAGATGCGCGGGGCTGATGCCCGTGCCGCTGTCGGCCACGGACACGGCCAGCACGCCCTCGGCCTCGCGCCTGCGGGTGCGGATGCGGATGGCCCCGCCGCCGGGCATGGCGTCGCGGGCGTTGTTCAAGAGGTTCATCCAGACCTGGCCCATTTTTTCCCGGTCGCCGATGATGGCGGGCAGGGCCTCGTCCAGGTCCAGCTCCAGGGCGACCTTCTCCAGGCCGAAGGTGTGCCGCACCAGGGACACCACGTCGCTTACGGATTCGTTGACATCCATGGGCACCATGCTCGACTCGTGCTGGCGGGAGAAGCCGAGCAGATCGGCCACGATCTTGCGGCAGACCTTGGCCTGGCGCTCGATGATCCTGAGGTCCTCGCTGATCTGGCCGCCCTCGGGCACGTCGTCCTGCAAAAGCTGGGCATAGCCCAGGATGATGCCCAGCGGGGTGTTGATCTCGTGCGCCACGCCCCCGGCCAGCTTGCCCAGAGACTCCATCTTCTGCGATTGCAGGAGCTTTTCCTCGATGCTCTTGACCTCGGTGACGTCGCGGGCGGTCTTGAGCACGCCCATGGCCTGGCCTGCGGCGTCGCGCACGGGCACGTTGACCTCGTGGAACCACTGCTCCCCGCGCGCGGTGTGGACGCGTATCTCGGCCTGCTTCCCCATGCCGGAGCAGAGCACTGCCCGGTTCTTGGCCGCGCGTTCGGCGCTCTCGTCCGGGGAAAAGAAGTCGGCCTCGGTGCGGCCGATGATCTCGGCTTCGCCCCGGCCCAGGAAGGCGGCATAGGCCCGGTTCACGGCCAGGAAGCGGCCCTGTGCGTCGAGCAGGCAGACCAGGTCCGGCGTGGCGTCGAGGATGGTCCGCATGAGCTGCTGCTGCTGGCCCAGCGCGCCGATCTGCCGTTTCAGGGTCGAGGCCATGATGCCGAAGGTCTCGGACAGGTCCTGGATCTCGTCGCCAGCGTTGGCGCGGAACACCGGGCAGCGCACGCAGGATTTGCGGACCTGGCCGTCGGCCGGGGCGCAGTCCGGGCACAGGGTGCCGTGCATGTGCCAGCAGCGGTGCCGGGGCATGGCGTAGGCCGGGCACTGGCTGCGCCCGCATTGCATGATCTCCCAGCAGTTGCGCTTGAGTGTCGAGGTGGTCTCGATGTCCAGGTTGCCGCGCACGACCTCCTGGGCGTATTCCTTGAGCAGGTTGATGCGCCGCGCCACCCGCCGGGCGAACATTGAGCTGAGCAGCAGCGCCGCAGCCATGGCCGCCACGGAGAGCCCGCCGAAGGTGAACAGCAGGCTGTTGACCTCGGCCTCGGCCCGGGAGCGCGAGAGCCCGAGGCGCGCCGTGCCGAAGCGCCGGCCCGAGATGACCACCGGCACCGCGAAGTCGTAGACCAGCTCCGCGCCGGTATCCAGCAGCCGGACGCTCGCGCCCTTGCCGTCGGCGGCATTGGCCGCCTTGAGCTGCACCGGGAAGCCCTTCTTGAAGGTGTGCGCCAGCACCGCGCCGGTATCGTCGAGCACAAAGGCGTACACGGTGTCGTCGCCCACGGCCGTCAGCTCGTCGACCATGGTCTTCATGCGCAAGAGGTCCTGGGTCAGCATGGCGTCGGCCAGGCGCAGGGAGAGGTTCTCGGCCAGGGCCAGGCCGCGCCCGCGCGACTCCGCGATGATGGCCCGCGAGGCCATGCGGCTCACCGGAACCGCGGTCATCAGGGCCACGGCCACCACGATGAGGAAGGTGCCGACGCTGATCTTGGTCTGGAATTTGAGCCGGGAGATGAGCCGCATACAGGCCGCCGGGCTAGTCCAGCTCAAGCTTGTGCACCAGCTGGCGCACCGGGTCGAAGTCCTGGTCCTGGGCCGGGATGATGCTCTTTAGCCCCGCCGCTTCCAGGATGGCCGCGTGTTCCGGGTTGGCCGCGTCCAGGGCGAACATGGCCTGGGCGATCTTGGTCACGATGCGCTCGTCCAGGCCCTTGCGCGCGGCAAAGAGCCACTCCGGGTAGGCCTTGGTGCGCGCCAGGATGCGGATCTGGTCCAGGTCGATGCGGTCTTTCAGCAGGTCGAGGGTGCCCTCGCGGATGGTGCCGAAGTCGTACTTGCCAGCCAGCACGGCCAGCACCACGTTTTCCTGCTTGCCGCCCGGACCGGGCGCAAAGGCGATCTCCGCGAAGTCCCGTCGCTCGATGCCGAGGTCGTGGAAGTGCGCCAGGGCGAACAGATAGCCGCCCGCCGAGAGCGGGTCCACGGCGATCCAGCGCCTGCCCCGGCAGTCGGCCAGGGTCTTGAGGGCGCGGTTGTCGCTGCGGCAGATGATTTCGCTGTGGAACTCGCCCCGGCCCGAGGACTTGATGGTGCGCGCGAAGCAGCGTGCGCCCTGCTTGGCCAGCCGGATGTAGACGAAGGGGTTGGTGAAGGAGATGTCGATCTGCCCCTGGGCCACCATCTTCATGTGCTCGTCAAAGGTGTTCGGGAAGACCTGGCGGATGGGCAGGCCCGTGGCCTTGGCCAGGTACTCCACCAGCAGGTGGTGGCGCTGGTAGGAGGTGGTGTGCGAGTATTGCGGCAGGTAGGCGTAGGTGATGCCGACGGCCGGGGCGGGCGCTGCGGTCTCTTGGCGCTTGGACAGGTCCACGCGCACGGCGGGCTCCTGCTCGGAGCAGGACGCGCACACGAGCAGCACAACGCACATGGCCGCGCAACGGCATAGCAGTCCCAGCCCGACCGGGCGGGCGGATGTTCCCTTGGCCGCCAGAGCCATGATCCCTCCACGGCGGAACGCCACAGAACAGGTCAACAACCGTTTACAGCCAGACCAGGGTCTGGCGACGCTGACGCAATGGTAGCACAGTTTGGCAGCGGAGAACAACAGCGCCGGACGGGCTCAAACGGGCGGCGGGCGGGCGATGGGCGGGCGGAGATGCCGTGGCTGCGCCGGGACTGGCCCGGTGCGCCGGGCGCGCCTGCGCAGCCCGGATGAAGAAGGCGGGCCGGGGCTGGGCGTCAGGCCGGATTTTTCCCGGCATGGAACCGGAACCGGCCGCCCCCGGCCATCTTGGCCTGGTACATGGCCTTGTCCGCATAGCCCAGCAGGGTCTCGGCGTCCAGGCTGTCCGCCGGGAACAGGGCGATGCCCACGCTGGCGCCCACCTGCAGGGTGCGGCCCTGGAAGACGAACGGGCTTGCGGCCACGCGCAGGATCTTCCCGGCCAGTTCGCCCAGGGCGGCCTTGTCGTTCGGGGCCAGGAGCAGGATGACGAACTCGTCGCCGCCCATGCGGGCCACGGTGTCGCTGCGGCGCACGGCCGCGAGCAGGCCTGTGGACACGTGGATCAGGAGCTGGTCCCCGGCCTCGTGGCCGTAGGTGTCGTTCACGGGCTTGAAGCGGTCCAGGTCGACGTACATCAGGGCCAGGGTGGTCTTGTCGCGCTCGGCCTGGCGCAGGGCTTGGCCGAAGCGGTCGTTGAAGAGCTGGCGGTTGGGCAGGCCGGTGAGGGGGTCGTGGTGGGCCATGCGCTCCATGATGAGCTCGTTGCTGCGCACGATGCCGCGCACGTGGCGGATGAGGACGGCGCTGCACGAAAAGCTTGCGGCGAACCCGCCGAAAAGGACCAGGTAGATGATGCGCTCGGCCTCGTCGCGCTGGGCTCGGGCCTGGGTGATGAGCTCCACGGCCTTGTTGCGGGCGAAGCGCACGATCAGGTCCAGGTCGGCGTCGATCTCGTTGTAGAGCGGGGTGCCGGAGGAGAGCACCAGGGCCTGGGCCCGGCTGAACTCCCCGCGCCGGGAGGTGGCCAGGATCTTGTCGCGCACCGGCTTCCAGGCGGTGAAAAGCGCCTTGGCCCGGTCCACCTCGGCCCTGTCGCCCAGGTAGAACTGGCGCACCCGGCCCATGGCTTCTGTGAATTTGGCGTCCTGTTCGGCCACGCGCTCCTGCACCTGGCGGCTCTCCTGCACGTCGTGGGAGAGCACGGCGAACAGAATGTCGCGCCGGATGGCCATGAGCGTGAGCTTGGCGTCCAGGGCGTTGTTGCTCACCGTGAAGGGGTGGACGTAGATGCTTTGCGCCGAGGCGAGAATAAGCCTGGCCTTGCGCAGCACGACCAGGCTGGTGACGATGAGCCCGGCGCAAAAGATGAGGTAGGCGATGATGATGATCCGGGATTGCCGGTCGATTTTCAGCCTGAACATGCACCTGCTCTACAAATATTGCAAGGTGATGAAGCGCGGCAGCCAAAGCCTGCGGCTGCCCATGTTGAGCATATACCCAGACTTGGATGATTTGTCACGGCATGCGTGGCCGTGTGGGCCGACCAGCGGCGCGGAGGAGTGCGGCGCTAAGGAGGGCGGCGTGAAGCAGGGCGGCGCGGAGGAGGGCGGGGCAGGGCGACAGATGGCCGCGCAGGCCCGGAGCGTCGACCCTAGCCGGTTACAGGCCGGGCTGGACCTCTGCGCTTTTGCCGAAGTAGGCCAGGGTCTGTTGCGCCAGCTCGGGATTGGGGATGTGGGAGGAGATTCCGTCCGTCACCGGGCGGCCCTGGCGGCAGTTGCGGCAGCAGGGCAGCTCGTCGGCGGTGTTCACGGTCTCGCGCACCAAAACCCGGCGCGGATGGTTCCAGACCTCGTCGAAGCTCTCGGTGTTCAGGTTTCCGGCCTGGCCCGCGCCGCCGCAGCAGATGGCCGCCGAACCGTTGACGTTCACGGTCAGGGCGCGCCAGGGCTCCACGCAGCGGCGGCTGGTGGCCACCTGCTGCCCGAACTGGGGCTTTTCGGAGAACAGGGGCGGCGTGCGCACCTCCACGCCGAACTGCACGCCCGCGTTCACGGCGCGCATGAATTCCCTGTCGGCCAGGTCCGGGAAGAAATAGAGCGACTCGCGGGCCATGTCCTCGTTTTCGGCCAGGAGCAGAAAGACGTTGATGGCCACGACGCCGACCTTGCTGGCCAGAAGGGTCAGCTTGACCAGCTCCTCGATGTTCGAGCGCATGGCCACGAAGTTGAACTCCACCAGGGGCAGGCGGCGGCCCCGGGCGGTCTTCAGCTCCTTGAGCCGCATGAGGTTCCTGAAGATGTTCATGAAGTCTCCGCCCCGGCGGATGCGGTTGTACGTCTCCGGCGTGGCCCCGTCCACGCTGACCTTGAGCACGGCCACGCCGCTTTTGAGCAGCATGCGGCTCTGCCGCTCCCGGAGCAGGGAGCCGTTGGTCTGGACCATGGGCGCGCACTGCCCGGCGTGGCAGATGCGGAAGAAGTCCTCGATGTGGTCGTAGAGGAAGGGCTCGCCGCCGGTGATGCAGACCTCCTGCACATACGGCAGCACGGGTTCGATCTGCGCCAGGGCCGCAGCGCTGATCTGGTCCTTGGAGGCGTGGTTCTGGTGCGTGCACATGACGCAGCGGTAGTTGCACTTCTCCAGCGCGGTGATGGCGACCAGCGCGGGATAGGACTCGACCCGGCCCTTGTTCATCAGGGCGTCGAGCAGCAGGTTCTGCATGTTGTCGTCTTTGCGCGCCGCGAAGTTGTCCATGTGGTTTTCCTTCTTGATGTGGGCCTAGGGGACCAGGAAAACACATGCACAAAGCGGGCCGCAGTCAAAATGGCAGGACCAGGCATCTCCGGGCGTGATGCTCCGGGTGCGACGGCCCGGAATGACGGCCCGGCAAAACGACTCAGGCCCAATGACCCGGCCATAATGGAAGAGGCAGAAGGGTGCGGAGAAGGCGGGAGGGGGAGGCCGGGCCGCAGGCCGCGTTGAGGCGCGGGCGGCCCGGTCCTGGCCCGGACCGAAAGTGCGGCTATTCGCCCTTGAGTTCGCGGCTCATCAGGTCGCGCACGGCCTGGGACGGGTCCTTGTCCTCGTACAGGATGCGGTAGACCTGCTCGGTCAAGGGCAGCTCCACGCCCAGCTTGCGCGCCAAAAAGTGGACGGATTCCGTGGTGCGCACGCCCTCGGCCACGGTCTTGGTCTCGGCCAGGATGTCCGCCAGCTTGCGGCCCTGGCCCAGCTTCATGCCCACCTGGCGGTTGCGCGAGAGGTCGCCGGTGCAGGTCAGCACCAGGTCGCCCATGCCGGACAGGCCCATGAAGGTCTTGGGCTTGGCGCCCATGACCTTGCCCAGGCGGCTCATCTCGGCCAGGCCGCGAGTGATGAGCGCGGCGCGCGCATCGTGGCCGAAGCCCAGGCCGTCGCAGATGCCGGCGGCGATGGCCATGACGTTCTTCAGCGCCCCGCCCAGCTCCACGCCCAGGTAGTCCTCGTTGGTGTAGACCCGGAAGGAGTCGGTGGAGAACAGCGCCTGCAGCTCCTTGCCGAGCTTCTTGTCGGCGCAGCCCAGGCTCACGGTGGTGGGCATGCCGAGCGCCACCTCGTGCGCGAAGCTGGGGCCGGAGAGCACGGCGAAGCGGGGCGATAGCGGCTCCAGCGCCTCGGCCACCACCTGGGACATGGGGGCCAGGGTGACGTTCTCGATGCCCTTGCTGGCGCAGACCACGATGGGCTTTTTGGGCAGGATGTCGCGGAAGCTCTCCAGGGTGGAGCGCAGAAACTGGCTGGGAACCACCAGCAAAAACACCTTGGCCCCGGCAAAGGCCCGGGCCGGATTGGCGTGCAGGGCCAAGTCCGGGGACAGGGCGTGGTCGGGCAGAAACCAGGTGTTGCGGCCCTTGTCCTTCATCTCGGCAAGCAGCTCGGGCTCGCGCACCCAAAGCGTGGTGGCCACGCCCTTGCGGGCCAGCAGGTCGGCCAGGGTGGTGCCCCAGGCTCCGGCGCCGACGACGGCGATCTTCATTCGGGTTGCTCCTCGGCTGGTTTGCCGTCCTGGTTGCGCCAAGCGCGCGGACGGATGCGTGTGTATACCCCCTCCGGGCCCTGGGGCGCAAGCCCCTGGAAATACGTACCCGGCCCAGTCCCGGCCAGGCGCGCACGGCGAGTTGCAAGCGCGCGCGCTTGCGGGTACAAGAACCCGTCTTTGCCTGACGCTTGGCTGACATTTGGCTGATGCCTGGCTGTGAGCTGGCCGTTTTTGGCCTGACGCCTGGTTCAGGACGAGCCGTTTTCGGCTTCATGCCTGGCCCAAGCTGGCCACATTTGCAGAATGCCTGTCCTGAAACGATTCGAACCTGCGAGCGCAACAGCATATGAGCCACACCGCCAGCAAGAAAGCCGCGCCAAGCTTCACGGACACTGAACAGCGCATCCTGGCCCTGGCCGGGGCCGACCTGCCCGACGGGCCCGCGCCTTTTGCCTCCATCGCCGCGCAGGTCGGCTGCGGCGAGGACGAGGTGCTGGCGCTGCTCTCCCGGCTGAAGGACGAGGGCGTCATCCGCCGCTTCGGGGCCACCCTGCGCCACCAGAAGGCCGGGTACGGGCACAACGCCATGGTCGCCTGGCGCGTGGACGACGAAGCCGAGGCCAAGCGCGTGGGCAAGATCATGGCCGAGCGGCCGGAGATCAGCCACTGCTACATCCGCCGCACCTACCCGCAGTGGCGGTACAACCTCTACACCATGATCCACGGCAAGAACCCCGGCGACTGCCTGGAGGTGGTCCGCGCCATCTCCGAGTCCACAGGGGTCACGGACCACCAGATTCTGCAAAGCGTGCGGGAGCTCAAGAAGATCTCCATGCGCTACTTCTAACCGCCAAACGACGGAGAATGCATATGCCCAGCACATCCGAAGCCCTGTTCCAGCGCGCCGCAAACATCCTGCCCGGCGGCGTCAACAGCCCTGTGCGCGCCTGCAAGAGCGTGGGCTGCGAGCCCGTGTTCATCGAGCGGGCAGCGGGCAGCCGCATGTGGACCGTGGACGGGCTGGAGCTCATCGACTACGTCATGAGCTGGGGGCCCATGCTCCTGGGCCACGCCGACACGAGCGTGCGCGAGGCCGCTGTGCGGGCCCTGGACAACGGCGCCAGCTTCGGCGCGCCCTGCCCGGCCGAGGTCGAGCTGGGCGAATTGATCCGCTCCATCATGCCCGCCCTGGAGATGCTGCGCATGGTCTCCAGCGGCACCGAGGCCACCATGAGCGCCGTGCGCCTGGCGCGCGGCTACACCAAGCGCGACAAGATCCTCAAGTTCGACGGCTGCTACCACGGCCACAGCGACGGCTTTCTGGTCAGCGCGGGCTCCGGCGTGGCCACCCTGTGCATTCCCGGGACCCCTGGAGTTCCAGAGGCCATCGCCAACCTGACCCTGCTGGCCCCGTACAACGACCTGGGGGCCGTGGAGGCCCAGTTTGCGGCCCATGGCGCGGACATCGCCTGCGTCATCGTGGAGCCCGTGGCGGGCAATGTCGGCCTGATCACGCCCGCGCCGGGGTTCCTTGCGGGCCTGCGCGAGATCTGCACCCGCTTTGGCGCGTTGCTCATTTTCGACGAGGTCATCTCCGGCTTCCGCGTGGCCCTGGGCGGTGCGCAGGCGCGCTACGGCGTGACGCCCGACCTGACCACGCTGGGCAAGATCATCGGCGGCGGCTTCCCCGTGGGCTGCTACGGCGGCAAGCGCGAAATCATGGAGCACATCGCGCCCAGCGGGCCGGTGTACCAGGCGGGCACGCTGTCCGGGAATCCGGTGGCCATGGCTGCGGGCATCGCCACCCTCAAGCGCCTCATGGCCAGCGACTACGCCGCCCTGGAGGCGCGCACCCTTTCCTTCGCGCTGGAAATGGCCGAGATTCTGCGCGCCAAGGGCCAGGCCGTGACCCTGAACCACCTGGCCAGCATCTTCACCGTCTTTTTCACGGCCACCCCGGTGACGGACTACGAGACCGCCAAGACCAGCAACAGCGCCACCTACGGCGAGTTCTACCGCCAGATGCGGCAGCTTGGCGTGAACCTCGCGCCGTCCGGCTTCGAGTGCGCGTTCACGTCCTTTGCCCACAGCGACGCGGACCTGCAGAAGACCCTGGACGCCGTGCGCCAGGTGAAGCTGTAGGCGAAAAAGACGTTGCTCCGCAGGCCGGGGGCCTGGTGTCCTCCAGACCCCCTCCTGCAAATGAAACGGCCAGGTTCGAGCAATGCTCGGCCTGGCCGTTTCATTTGCGATGGGAGTGCGGGGGGGAAGCCGCGCGTACGGCCTGTGGCCATGCGCGCAGGGGAAGCGCCTACTCGACGAAGGACCCCTCCACGACAACACGCTTCCACATCAGTTCCTTGAGCTTCAGATTCCGCGTGTCGTCATCGACATCGCCAACCTTGACCCCGAAAAGCACTTGAGCCAAGACCTCTGAAAAATGGGCGGCTTGGCCATGGACAATGCCAGTGAACAGGTTGTCGGCCTCTTCTGGCAGGAATGCGGGCATCTCCTGTCCGCTGAGAGAGTCGCTGGCTTTCTTCATCCACTCGCTGTACCTTTCTTTCGAACTCGCAAACTTCGCATACTTTTCTGCGCAGTCTGTGCAGGCCTTGGTGGCCGTTTGGACCAGGCTGTCGGCCTTAGCGCGCGAGGTCTCGTTTTTGGCGAGTATGCCCCCCCAGGCGACGGTAATGTCTTGATTCTTTTGCATGGTGAAAATTGCCAGCAGTGCCTCGTTCCTTGTTCCACAAGCGTCAACATAAGCTTTCATGTTGCGCAAAAAGTATTTTGATTGCAATATGTAATTGTATCCGTTCTCTGTAATTGTTAGTGGATAGCGGTCAAAAATACTTCCAAGTGGCGCTTCAAGGTTGTCAACTTCTTTGATCTTGTCGTCGATGCTTGCTGATATTTCAGAATACAGTTCCTTGTCCTTCCACTCTGAGCATTTGTGCATTGCATTGTATACATTTGCAGAAGCCACAGCCGCATCATGTACAGCACTTCTGTACTGCATGTACAAAGCAAAGGCGACGACTGCCAGCACTGCAAGAAGCCCTATCATAATCTTCCGTTTCATGCACAACCCTCCAGCGTATTAAAGCGGTATTGTTATTCCAAAAGAATGGCAGCCGCTCAAGCAAATGTCAAGACGGCGTCCACTGCTGCAGGCAGGCGTCCCATGCAGGACACGCTGCGGGATCGCGTCTGGCATCCCTCCTGGTGGAGAGCATGGCCAGCCCTGAGGGAGCGACTCCCCCGCCGCGACTCGGGTGGTGGTGGAATAGGCCGCTCAGAGCGCCGCGAGCGGCTCGAAACCCTCCGGAATCTTCTTCCGCCGGGCCCTGGGGCCATCCTGGGCCGTCGTCCAGGAATCTGGGCGTGGCGGATCAATTGGTGCGCACTCTTCGTTGACGAGCTCTGCCCCGTGTCTGTTCTTGAAACGTATCAGTGGAAGCCTGCTCGTCTCTGCGCTTGCCGCAGGGCAGCAGCGAAGGATGCCACGCGGCGGGCATGCCTGCCGCTACGGCTCCAGCCTGCGCACCGGCCAGACATGGAACTTTGCGCCCGGCTTGAAGCCCACGCCCAGCGCGCCCTTCTGCACATAGAGCACAAAGGCCCAGTCCGGGTCGAAGCCGCTGGTGGTGGCGGACCACAAGCCCTCTGCCGAGAGGGCCACGGGCAGGGCCAGCGCGGCGGAAAGCTCCAGGGGCAGGGCCGGGTTGGCGCGGTCCGCGTCCACCAGGGACTCCAGCTCGTTGATGTTTGGCAGCCGCCAGGGCGGGCCTGATCCGGCACCTGATCCGGCGCCTGATCCGGTCTCGAAGGAGGCGGCGAAGTCCCAGGCCTCGGCCCAGGTGGCGGTGTGGCTGGACAGACGCCCAGGCTCCAGCCAGCACAGGTCCGTGAGGCGGTCCAGGACGCCCAGGTTGCTGCGCTCGAAGCGCGGCTCGGGCCAGGGCTGGCCGCTCTGGAGGTCGGCGTCCTGGCCGCTGCCGGGGCAGGGGATGGCCCCGCCCGTGGCGTCGTAGCAGCCGCGCTGCCCGGTTTGCGCCAGCACCGCGCTGTGCCCGCGCACGGGCCAGAGCAGGCGGAACTCGTCCTTGCGGCTGTAGAACAGCCGTCCGCCCTCAAGGTGGACATTCCAGGCGTAGGCCGTCTGCCCGGCCTTGGTGGTGGAGCTCCAGACCCAGCCCAGGAACACGTCGCAAAAGGGGTGGCCACGGGGCAGGGCGGGCAGCTTTTCGGCGTGGCAGATGAGCGAGCACAGCTCGCGGCGGTTGGGCAGCCGCCAGTCTCGCGCGCCCAGGAAGCCGTCCCGGTTGAACCCGGCCACGGCGGCCAGGGCCTCGGGCCAGGTCAGCGCCGCGCCTAGCGGGTTGGCCGAGCGCGTCCAGATAAGCCCGGTGCTGGCATCCTGCACCACCTCGCCCAGTTCCACGAAGCGCGGGGCGGAGCCGGGTGCGTCGTGCTCTCCGCGCGTGTCGGCGGTGGTGCAGGTGTCTGGATCAGGGACGGGCAGTGCCATGGCGCCTCGTTGCGTGGGGGTCTTGCATCCCCTCTACGCCCAGGAGGCCCGAAATCGCAAGCCCGGCCCGGCTTGATTGGCGGTCAGTCCGGCCCGGTCAGCCCGGCCTGGCCCGGCTTATTTGTCAGCCAGCGCCTCCTGGCGCACCGCCGCAGCAAAGGCCTCGACCTCGGCCCCGGTGGTGGCGAAGGAGGTCATCCAGCGGACGACGTTTTGCTCGTGGTTCCAGACGTAGAAGGCGAAGCGTCGTTGCAGGCGCGCGATGACGCCTGGCGCGAGGCTGGCGAACACGGCGTTGGTCTGCACCGCCTGGGTGATCTGAACGCCGGGGACGCCCGCCACGCGTTCGGCCAGCAGCCGGGCCATGGCGTTGGCCTGGCTGGCGTTGGCGCGCCAGAGGTCATGCTCCAGCAGGGCCAGGAACTGCGCGGCGATGAAGCGCATCTTGGAGCACAGCTGCATGCCCTGCTTGCGGATGAAGGCGAAGTCCTGCGCCAGCTCGGGCCGGAAGAAGACCACCGCCTCGCCGAACATGAGCCCGTTCTTGGTGCCGCCAAAGGACAGCGCATCCACGCCCGCGCCGCTGGTCAGCTCGCGCAGGCCGCAGCCCAGGGCCGCTGCGGCGTTGCCCAGGCGCGCGCCGTCCATGTGCAGCAGCAGGCCGTGGTCGTGGGCGAACCCGGCCAGGGAGCGGATCTCGTCCGGGGTGTAGACCGTGCCGAGCTCCGTGGCCTGGGTGATGGAGACCACGCGCGGCTGGTTGTGGTGCTCGTTGCCCAGGTGCAGCAAAAAGGGCTGCAGCAGCTCCGGCGTGAGCTTGCCGTCCGGCGTGTCCACGCACATCAGCTTGCAGCCCAGGTGGCGCTCCGGCGCGCCGCACTCGTCCACGTTGATGTGCGCGGTGGCGGCGGCGAGCACGGCGTGGTGCGGCCTGGTCATGGCCGAAAGCGCCAGCACGTTGGCTGCGGTGCCCAGGAACACGAAGAAGACCTCGGCCTCGGAGCCCAGGATGTCCTTGAAGCGCTGGCGGGCGGCCCCGGTCAGCTCGTCGGCCCCGTAGGCCGGGGCCGGGCCGTCGTTGGCTGCAGCAAGGGCGGCCAGGACGCGCGGATGCACGCCCGCGTAGTTGTCGCTGGCGAAACAGGGCTGCATGGGACTCCCGGTTTCCGGCTAAAGCGCCAGCGCCCGCTTGATGCGCGCCAAGCTCTCGTTCTTGCCCAGCACGCCCATGGTCTCGAACAGGCCGGGGCTGGCGGTCTTGCCGGTCAGGGCCACGCGCAGGGGCTGGGCCACGGCCTTGAACTTCAGCCCGCGCTCGTCCAGGAAGGCCTGGGTGGCTGCCTCCAGGGCCGTGTGGTCGCCGTAGTCGGTCGCGCTCTCGTAGATCGGCAGCAGCTCGGCCAAGAGCGCGCGCGCCTCGGGTTTCAGCTGGTCGGCCACGGCCTTGTCATCGTACACCAGGGCCGCCGTGGGCAGGAGGAAGAAGCGGGCCATGTCGGCCATCTCGACGAGGGTTTTGGCGCGGGGTTGGAGCAGGGGCATGATGCCCGCCAGGTAGGCCGGGTCGAGGTTGAGCCCGTCAAGAGAACCGGCCTCCCCGAGGAACTCCGGCAACAGCGCGGCCAGGCGCTGGGGCGTGGATTCCTTGATGTAGTGGGCGTTGAGCCACTCCAGCTTCTTCAGGTCAAAGACCGAGGGCGAGTTGCCCAGGTTGTCCGTGCTGAACAGGCGGATGAGCTCCTCGCGGCTGAAGATCTCCTGGTCGCCGTGGCTCCAGCCCAGCCGCACCAGGTAGTTGACCAGGGCCTCGGGCAGGTAGCCCAGCTTTTTGTACTCCATCACCGAGAGCGCGCCGTGGCGCTTGGACAGCTTGGCCTTGTCCGGGCCCAGGATCATGGGCACGTGGCCGAAGCGCGGCACGTCCCAGCCCAGGGCCTGGTACAGCAGGATCTGGCGCGGGGTGTTGGCCACGTGGTCGTCGCCGCGCAGAACGTGGGTCACGCCCATGGCGTGGTCGTCCACCACCACGGCCAGGTTGTAAGTGGGCGCGCCGTCGCTGCGGCGCAGGATCATGTCGTCCAGCTCGGCGTTCTGCACTGCGGTGGGGCCTTTGACCATGTCGTCAAAGGCCGTGACCCCGTCCTGGGGTCCCTTGAACCGGACGACCCACCCATCAGGCCGACCATCAGGGCGGCCCGCACCGGGCTCCAGGCCCAGCTCGCGGCAGCGTCCATCGTACTTGGGCTTTCTGCCCTCGGCCCGGGCCTTCTCGCGCATGGCCTCCACCTCGTCCGGGGTGCACCGGCACCAGTAGGCGCGGCCCGTTGCCAGCAGCTGGTCGATGAAGCTGTTGTAAAGGTCGAAGCGCTCGCTCTGGAACACGGCGCTGCCCTCTGCGGCTAGGTCGAGCCAGGCCATGGCCTCGATGATGGCGTCGGTGGCTTCCTTGGTGCTGCGCTCGCGGTCGGTGTCCTCCACGCGCAGGCGGAAGGTTCCGCCCTGGCTCTTGGCCAAAAGCCAGCTGAACAGCGCGGTGCGCGCGCCGCCGATATGCAGGTAGCCCGTGGGGCTGGGCGCGAAGCGGGTGACGATGGTCATGGACAGTGTCTCCTGGTGGATTTTGGCTGGGGGAGTCAGGGTAGGGCTCTGCGGGGATGGTGCGCGGCTCAGTTTCTTCCAGGGCTTAAGGGCTTAAACGGCTTCGACGGCCTTGATGCCGCGCACCTCACGCAGGACGATGCGCTCCACGCTGTTCGTCAGGGTCTGTTGGGCCATGGGGCAGGTCTTGCCGCGGCCTGTCAGCCGCACCTTCACGATGCCCCTGTCGGTGATCTCCACCAGCTCGACATCGCCGCCGTCGGCCTGGAGCATGGGCCGCACCTTGGCCAGGGCGGCTTCGACCTTCTCGCGCATGGGCGTCTCCCCCTTGATTGATGCGCGCAGAAGTACGGGCTTTGCACTACGCTGTCAACGAAAGGGGCGGGCTGGCGGCGGGAGCGCTGTGGCATCGGGCCCTGGCGACCAATAGCTGCACAGTTTGTTAATCGAGTCTTTACAATACCTGAAAAAATGGGCTAGAGTCTCAAATGCAGTAGTATTCACACGCAAGGGGACCTACATGAAGATCAATACTCTGAGGGTGCGAAGCAAACTCCTTGGCGGATTATTTTGCCGCCATACCTATAGTAATTGTTGCATAGGCAAGCATGTTCCATCCCCAGGAGATATACTATGAAAAACATCCAGTTGGGCGTCAAGCTGATTGGCGGGTTCCTTCTTGTCGCGCTTATCCTGGCCATCGTCGGCGGTGTTGGCTATTGGGCTTCGAGTTCGCTGAGTGCCGCCGTCGCGCAGACCGGGAAGGACGACTTGCCCACGGTCATCAGCCTGTACCAAATCTACCAGGCGCAGACTGAGGTGGACAGCGCGGAGAACGCGCTGTTGGGCACCACGTCGAGCAAGAAGGATGTCAACGACCAATACGAGCGGTTTGACAAGGCCAAGCAGCGCGCGGACGAGGCCTGGAAGGCCTATGCGGCTCAGCCGAAGGATAAGGAAGAGGCCGAGCTGTCCAAGCAGTTTGAAGCGGCCTGGGGCGCCTGGTGGAAGAGCCACGAGCGTTACACGGAGATGGCCAAGCAGTACTGGGCCGCGCCATCGGACGCCCTGTACAAGACCATGGCCTACCAAGCCATCACGACAAACGGCGAGACCTTTGGCAAGGCCGAGGAAGCGCTGCTCAAGCTCGTCAAATTCAACGTTGATATCGCCAATGTTGGGGTTGATAATGCTACCCAGCTAGGCAATTCCAGTAAGAGATTGACCATGTATTTGGGAATATTCGGAGTCTTTCTCGCCGTGGCTCTGGGCTGGCTGCTGACCCGAGGCATCACCACGCCACTGGCGGGCACGGTGGCCTTTGCCGAGGCCGTGCGCGACGGCAGGCTGGATGAAAAGCTCGGCGTGCAGCAGAAGGACGAAATCGGCATCCTGGCCGAGTGCCTGCGGAACATGGTGGAAAGCCTGAAGGCCAAGATCGCCGAGGCCGACGCCAAGTCCGCCGAGGCCGCCGAACAGGCCCGCCGCGCAGGCATCGCCACGGACGAGGCCAACGCGGCCAAGGCCCAGGCAGAACGCGCCAAGGCCGAGGGCATGATCGCCGCCGCCAGCCAGCTGGAAAAGGTCGTGGAGGTCATCAGCTCGGCCTCGGAGGAGCTCTCGGCCCAGGTGGAGCAGTCCAGCCGGGGCACCGAGGTGGAGTCCCAGCGCATCGCCGAAACCGCCACGGCCATGGAGGAGATGAACGCCACAGTGCTTGAGGTGGCCAAGAACGCCTCCCAGGCGGCGGATTCCTCTGGCGAGGCCAGAGCCAAGGCCCTGGAGGGCTCGAAGATCGTGGGTCAGGTGGTGGCCGGCATCAATTCCGTCCAGGCCGTGTCCGTGACCATGCGCGAGGACATGGGCGAGCTGGGCAGGCAGGCCGAGGGCATAGGCCAAATCATGAACGTCATCTCCGACATCGCCGACCAGACCAACCTGCTGGCGCTCAATGCCGCCATCGAGGCTGCGCGGGCGGGCGACGCCGGACGCGGCTTCGCCGTGGTGGCCGACGAGGTGCGCAAGCTGGCCGAAAAGACCATGACCGCCACCAAGGAGGTGGGCGACGCCATCAGCGGCATCCAGCACGGCGCCAAGAAAAATCTGGAGAACGTTGAACATGCGGTGGTCAGCATTGAGCAGGCCACGGGTCTGGCCAGCAAGAGCGGCGAGGCCCTGCAGGAGATCGTCCGCCTGGTCGAGGTCTCCACAGACCAGGTGCGCAGCATCGCCACCGCCAGCGAGGAGCAGTCCGCCGCCAGCGAGGAGATCAACCGCAGCATTGAGGACGTCAGCCACATCGCCAGCGAAACGGCCAGCGCCATGAACCAGTCGGCCCAGGCCATCGGTGAGCTGGCCCGTCAGACCCAGTCCCTGCGCGCGCTCATCGAGAAGATGAAGAGCGGCGGGTAGCGGCCAGCGGCCAGCGCGGCCAATAGTGCCAGGGGCTCCGCCCCCGGTTTCTCCGATGGAGCCGGGGGCCTGAGGCCCCCGGACCCCCCAGTACGCCGAGCGGGCTGTTTTAGGAAAGACCTGAAACAGTCCGCTCGGCTTTGGGGAGATCACGGGAGACGTTTTGGGAAATTTTGGCAACGCAGCAGGGAGGCTGAAGAGGCCGTGACGCGGCCTGAAACCTGACCGCACAACACCCTTGAAACCTTCGAAGGGGGGCCAACCGGGGCTTTTGCCTCCGCCGCCCCGGCCCAGGCCCAATGGGGAGTCCAGAGGGCCTCAGGCCCTTTGGCCGACGGAGGCAAGCTTCCGATCCCGATCCCGTCTTTAGTGTCCTTCGCCGTGGTGGCATTCGTGGCCTGCTCCGTGCTCCATGCACAAAATCTGCTTGTCCGCGAGTTTTCCGTCCACCCAGGCCGAGAGGGCCGCGTCCACGGGGCCGGAGGCGCCGCGGATGACCTTGATGCCTGCCTGGCCCAGGCGCGCCACAGCGCCCTCGCCCATGTTCCCGGCGATGAGCAGGCTCACGCCCATGTCGACCAGGGTGGGGATGAGGTTCGACTTGCAGCCGCAGGCCGGGGGCGGGGTGAAGCTTTCGCTTTGGGCCACGGCCTTGTTTGCGTCCAGGCTGTAGATGGTGAAGGACTCGCAGTGGCCGAAGTGCTCGTCCACTGCGCCGTTGCGGGTGGGAATGGCGATCTTGAGCATGATTGTCTCCGTTTGTGTCAGGCGTTGAGCTTGGTTGTGGCAGAGCGGCGGGCGGTTACCCTTGCGCGGGTTTTGCTGTGCGGTTCCGGGCCGGGGGTGGCGCTATCGTTTGGTCAGGCCGTACTTCTTGAGCTTGTATTGCAGGGTGCGGCGGCTGATGCCCAGCGCGTCGGCGGTTTTTTCGCGGTGCCCGGCGTAGGAGTCCAGGGCGCGCAGCAGGGTCTCGCGCTCGGCGTCGTCCATGGCGCTTTCCAGGGCGTGCGGGGGCGTTTGCTGGGTTCCGCCCTGGTCCGCCTGGGTCAGGGCCTGGAGGTCGCCGGGGACCGGGCAGGCGCTGACGCTGACCAGGGCGGCCAGCTGCGGGGGCAGAAGGTCCGGGCCGAAGGTGTCGGCGCGGGCCAGGATGAGCGCGCGTTCGAGCACGTTCTCCAGCTCGCGCACGTTGCCGGGCCAGGTGTGGCGGGTCAGGGCCTCCAGGAAGGCCGGGCTCACGGCGCGGATCTCCTTGTGGTTCTTCTGCCCCAGCTTGCGCAGCAGAAAGCCGGTCAAGAGCGGCAGGTCGTCCAGGCGGTCGCGCAGGGGCGGGATGGGAATCTCCAGCACGGCCAGGCGGTAGTAGAGGTCCTCGCGGAAGCGCCCGGAGGCGACATCGGCGCGCAGGTCCCGGTTGGTGGCGGCCAGCACGCGCACGTCGGTCTCCACGGGCTTGACCGAGCCCAGGGGCTCGACGATCTTCTCCTGCAGGGCGCGCAGGAGCTTGGCCTGGAGGTGGCTCGGCATGTCGCCGATCTCGTCCAGGAACAGGGTGCCGCCGCTGGCCAGCTGGAACCGGCCCGGCTTGTCCTTCACCGCGCCGGTGAACGCGCCCTTCATGTAGCCGAACAGTTCGCTCTCCAGCAGGTCTGCGGGCAGGGCCGCGCAGTTGACCTTGATCAGCGGCTTGCGCGAGCGCGTGCTGGCGCGGTGCAGGCCGTCGGCCACCAGCTCCTTGCCCGTGCCGCTCTCGCCCAGGATGAGCACCGTGGCCTCGCTGGGCCCGGCCTGTTCGATGAGCTCGCGCACCCGGGCGATGCCGGGGCTGGAGCCGATGATGCCGATGCCCAGGTCCGGGCGCTCGGCGCGCAGGCGGGCGTTCTCCTCAATGAGGCGGCGGTACTCGTAGCTCTTCTCCAGCACGGCCTTGAGCTCTTCGTTGTCCGCGGGCTTGGTCAGGTAGTCGAAGGCGCCCTGCTTCATGGCGTCCACGGCGGAGCCGACGGAGCCGAAGGCGGTGAGCAGCACCACGGGCAGGCCGGGCATGCGGGCGTGCAGTTCGCGCATCAGGGTCAGGCCGTCCATGCCGGGCATCTTCATGTCCACCAGGGCCACGTGCGGCTGGGTCTTGGCGAGCAGGGCCAGGGCCTTGTCGCCGCTGGCCGCGTCGGCCACGGTCCAGCCGCAGTCCTCCAGCACGGCCCGCACCATGAGCCGGTGGGCCGGTTCGTCGTCGACCACCAGCACCGTGCGTTCGTCGGTCTTGGTCATGCTGCGCCACCTCCGTCGTCAGGGGGGATTGTCTCGTTGCGTGCTGTGGGCATGGTCGTGTCGTTGGCGTCGTCTCCAGCTTCGGCGACAGCGTCGTCGCCAGCGTCGTCGCCAGCATTGTCGCCAGCATTGTTGCCAGCGATGTTGTCAGAGGCAAGGCCGCTTTCCGGGCAGTCCGGGAAAAACAGGCGCACCGTGGTGCCCTCGCCCGGTGCGGAGTCGATGAGCGCGCGGCCCTTGTGGGCGCGCATGATGCCCTGGACAATGGCCAGACCCAGGCCCGTGCCCTGGCGCTTGGCCGTGAAGAAGGGCTCGAAGGCCTGGCTGCGCACGGTCTCGTCCATGCCCTGGCCGGTGTCGGCCACGCTGACCCAGACCCCGGGCCCGTCGCCGCCGCCGCCACCGTTGCCATCGAGGGTGGTGGCGGCGCGGGAGGACAGGGTGATCTGGCCGCCCTCCTCGGGCAGGGCGTCCAGCGCGTTGACCACGAGATTCAACAGGGCCTGGCGCAGGGCGTCCTCGTCGGCGCAGAGGTGCGTCTCGGCCAGGTCGAGGACGGGCGTCACGCCCTTGGCCTCCAGGTCGAAGCGCAGCAGGCCGTGCAGGCTCTGGGCCACCTGGTTCAGATCCACCGGGCCCGGGGTCAGCTCGCGCGGGCGGGCCAGGTACAAGAGGTCCGTGACCACGCGGTTCAGGCGGTCGGCCTCCTGGACCATGGTGCAGGCATAGGAGCTCAGGGGCTCCTGGCCTTTCAGCTTGGTGGCGAAGAGCTGGGCGAAGCCGCGCAGGGAGGACAGCGGGTTTCTGATCTCGTGGGCCACGCCCGCAGCCAGCGAGCCGATGGCCGCCAGACGCTTGGCCTCGGCCAGGTCGTCCTCCAGGCTCTTCATGCGCGTGCGGTCGCGCAGGAGCACCAGCTTCTCCTCGGTCTTGAGCGGGTGCTCGTCCTCGCCGTCCTCGGTCTGCAGGGGCAGGCAGAGCACCTCCAGGATGCGTCCGTCGTGGGCGTACTGCCGCCATTCGTCCGGGCGCGAGCCGTCCGTGGCGGCCTGCTCGGCAAAAGGGAAGTCCAGGAAGCTGCGCCCGGTGAGCTCGGCTCCGGCGCCGGGCTTGGCGTCGGCTTCGCCGTTCTTCTCGCCCAGCAGCAGGCGCGCGGCGGAGCCGTTGGCCGCGAGGATCACGTCGCCGGGGCCCAGGGTCAGCAGGCCGTCGGGCATGTTGTCCAGCAGCTTGGAGTGGAAGCGCTCCAGCCGTTCGGCCTTCAGCGCCTGGTTGCGGCGGCTCAAGTAGGCCAGGGCGAGGATCCAGAGCACGGCGGCTGCGCCCAGCACGTAGCCGGTCTGGAGCAGGGCCACGCGGCGGTAGGCGTTGAACTGGGCCAGGTGCCGGTCCGGGCTCAGGGCCGCCACCAGGAACATGGAGGGCACTTCGGGCAGGTTCGCCGGGCCGAACCTGTCGGGCGGCGGTCCGTCGTCGCCAGGCCCCATGCCGGGGCCCATGCCAGGGCCCATTCCAGAACCCATGCCAGGCCCCATGCCAGAACCCTGGCCGGGGCCCATTCCAGAACCCTGGCCAGCGCCCATTCCAGGACCCTGGCCTGCGCGCGGGCCGCGCCCCTGGCCCTGGTCCTGGCCACGTCCCTGGCTGCGGTCAAGGCCGTATCTGCGGGGGCGCAGCTCCGGCGGCAGGATGGGCACGCCCTGGACCACGTCCGAACACAGGCGCGAAAGGCTGGGCCGGGCGCGCAGGGCGGCGAACATGGCGGTCTTGCCCTGATATGTCAGGGGGCCTTCCCAGTGTCCCTTGACCTCCAGCTCGGCCAGGATCTCCTCGGGCAGGGCGATGGACCCCGGAGTGTCCTGCTTGGCCGAGGACACGAGCAGGGTTCCGTCCTCGCCGAACACGCCGAGGAACACGATGTCGCCCGAGGCGGTGATCTCCTGAAAAATTTCCTTGATGGTCGGGAACAGGCGCTGGGCAAGGTCTGGCGAGCGGCCCAGGGTGTGCATGACGCGCATCAGGTTGGCCTCGACCCCGTGCAGCACGGCCCCGGCGGAGAGCAGCAGGTGCTGGTCCACCAGTTCGCGCTGGCGGCGGATGTTCTGCCAGGTGAGGAACACGCTGCCCGCGCCCAGGATCAGCAGCGCGATGACCGCCGCCAGCACCGGGCCTTTGTCTCTGTGGGGGGAGCGTCGTTCCATGGTCGTGTTCCCGTTGCACTGATGTTTGGGGGTTGCGGGCCTGCGCCCTGTCTGGTCCTGTCCGGTCCGCACTGCATGGCCGCTTCAAGCGCGGCTGTCAACAAAGCTGGCCCTTTCACGGAAAGGGCGGCCCGGCTGGAGGGGAAGCCAACCGGACCGCCTGATGCGAGGGAGGACGATGAGGGGTTAGTAGCCGCCGCCCATCATGCCGCCGCCGTGCTGGCCGTAGCCGCCGGAGCCAGAGCCGGGGCAGCCTTCGCCGCCGCCCATGCCGCCGCCCATGCCGCCACCATGGTAGCCGCGCCCGAAGGCCTTGATGCCGGTTTCCTTCTCGATCTCGGCGCGCATGGTGTCGCGCTCAGCATTCATGGCGCTGCGCAGCTTGGAGATGTCGGCGATGAGGGACTGGATGTCGGACCGCTCAGCCTTGCCGGAGCGGCTCAGGGCCTGCAGCTCGGTCTGCTTGGCCCAGATCTGTTCGCGCAGCTCGACGAGCTTCACGTGGTGCTTGTCCACGATCTTCTCGACGGCGGCCTGCTTCTCCGGGGTCAGGTTCTCGGCGTTGCGGCCGCGAATGCCCTTTCCGGCGGCCATGGCCAGGGCGGACATGGAAATCAGGGCCAGGACCGTGATGGTGATGACGATGCGCTTCTTCATGGGAATCTCCTCAATGTGTGTTGTGCTCTACTGGAGGTGAGCGAACCTTTCCGGGCGGTGTTTCGCGCGGTGTTGTTCCCTAATAAGCATGCGCCGTGCCAAGTTTGAAACATTGTGATTTCAGCATGTTGAGTCAACTGGTGCGTATGCCTTGTGCATGGAGCTGCACACACGTTGCACATATGTTTGTGCGCAGGGCCTGCACAAGAAGGGGGCCGCCACCGCGCCAGCCCGTCCGGTTTGATACCCCTCCGCGCTGAGGATCAACCAAGGAAGCCAGCCCTGTCCACCAACGAGCACGCTTGCGGAAAGTGCGGAAGAGTGTTCGAAGAGCGTGCGTTCACCCCAGCGGACGAAGCCCGGATGGCCTGCCCGGCCTGCGGCGCAGCCGGGGCGGAGCGCCGTCTGTCGGCCAGTGCTGCGGTCATGACCGGAGGAAGCGGTTGCGCCGTGCGCATGTCTCGGCTGCCGCAAAGGGCTGCGGGTCGTCCGCATCGGGCGCGCCGGGTGTTTCACACGCGCCATTCGCTTTGAACGCGCCGAGTGGTTTCGGCTGAGGTGGGAATTCAGCTGAGGGGCGTACAGACCGCTCCGGTCCGCAGCCGCGAGACCGTGCGCTACGGCTTCAGCCAGGCGTCCATGCCGCACAGGCCGCAACCCTCGCAGCCGCCCTTGGGGCAGCTCTGGGTGGGCAGCGCGCGCGCGGCCCTGGTCCACTCACGCCACAGGCTGGCGCGGGACACGCCGGTGTCGATGACCTCCCAGGGGAAAACTTCGTGCTCGTCGCGCTGGCGGTCCAGGATGGCGCTGGCCTGGTCGGCCCAGAGGGCCATGGCCTTTTTCCAGCCGCCGTGCTCTGCGGCCAGCCGCACCAGCTCAAAGGCCTCCTCCCCCCCGCGCGAGAGCACGCCCTGGAGCCGGGCCTGGAACGGCGCATCCACCTGCAGGGCCACGCCGCGCAGGTGTTTGGTCATGTCGCGCAGGCGTTTCTGCCCGGCCAAAAGCGCCTGCTCCGAGGCCATGGGCGCCCACTGCATGGGGGTCCAGGGCTTGGGCACCAGCGAGCTTGCGCCCAGGGTGATGCGCATGAACTCGCTTGTCTTCTTGCCGTGGCCCTGGTCGCGGGCGGCGCAGATGCGGCCCAGGAAGCCCTCCAGCTCGTCGTAGTCCTGTGGGCCCTCCCAGGGCCAGCCCAGGATCAGGTAGACCCGCAGGTGGTTGACCCCCAGGCGCGCGGCGCGCTCCACGGCGGCCAGGAAGACCTCGGCGTCGAGCTTCTTGTTGGCCGCCTGGCGCAGGCGCTCGCTTGCGCCCTCCAGGGCCAGGGTCACGGTGCGGATGCCACACTCGCGCAGGAAGCCGAGCAGCTCCTCGGTCAGCCCGTCGGCCCTCAGCGACGACAGGGAGAACTTGGTCTTGCGCGCGGCCAGCCAGCGCAGAAAGGGCAAGAGATCCGGCCAGTCGGTCAGCGCCGTGCCCACCAGGCCCACCTTGGGCGGCGCTTCGCGCTCCACAATTGCCTGCAGGGCTTCGATGCGCGCGTGGCGCGGCGGCCGGTACACGAACCCGGCGGCGCAGAAGCGGCAGGCGTGGGGGCAGCCCCGGTTCACCTCCAGCAAAAGCGAGTCCGGGAAGGCCGCCTGCGCCCCGGTGAAGCAGGACCAAGCCGGGGCGCACAGCAGGCCGCAGCCCTCCGGGCTTATGTCCACCACGCGGCGCACCGGGGTTGCGCTCAGTCCCGGCACGTAGATGCCGGGCATGTCCTTGACGGAATGAAGGAAATCCTGCTTGCCCACGCCGTCGAACACGGCCTGCTTGAGCCTCAGGCAGAAGTCCACCAGCCCGGCCTCGGCCTCGCCCACGAAAAAGGCGTCGGCCAGGGGGGCCAGCGGTGCGGGATTGAGAAAGGCGATGGGCCCGCCCACGAGCACCAGCGGATAGTCCGGGCGCTGCGCCCGGGTTGGTGGAACGCCCGCAGCGGCAAGCGCCCTGAGGAAGGGGAGGAAGTCCTCCTCAAAGGAGACGCTTGCCGCCAGCAAGGGGAAGAAGCTCAAGTCCTTCCGGCTGTCCGCCGAGATGGGCGCGGCAAAACCCTTGCCCAGGAAGAAGCGCTCCACCGCGAACTCCGCCCTGTCGGCCAGCAGCCGGTACACCGCCTGCCAGCCCAGGGCCGAGAGGCCCATGCCCTCGTCGCCGGGGATCACCAGGGCCGCGGGGAGACGGCCGCCGTGGTCCGGGGGCGCGGGCGCGGGCCTTCCGGGACGGTCTTCGGGTCCGCGCCTGCGCTGGCGGGGCTCCCGCGTCCCGGAACCGCGTCCCATGGGCGCTCCTAGTCCGCGTTCTTGCGGATGTAGGCCGGGGTGTCCATTTCCTCGTCCTCGTACACGTAGTCCTCTTCGCCGGGCGCGCCCATGGCCCGCAGGGCCGCGCGGGGGTGCTTGGCCTGGCCGTCGACCGGGCTGGCCGGGTTGGCCGGGTTGGCTGCGCTGAAGCGCACAAAGGCCGGGACATCGCGGTTGTTTCCGGCGATGACGTTGCTCACGGCGTTGCGTCGGCCAGGACGCAGCGAGGCCTGCATCGGGGTCAAGATGGGCCTGCCGCCCAGGGTGTCCTGCTTGGGCGCGGTTTCGCGCGGCTCGATGCTGGTGGCGATGACCGTGACGCAGAGCTCGTCGCCCAGGGTGTCGTCGGCCACCACGCCGAAGACGATGTTGGCCTGCTCGTGCGCCTCCTTGTGGATCAGGTCGGAGACGTCCTTGATCTCCTCCGCGCCCAGGTCAGGTCCGGCGGTGATGTTGTACAAAACCCCGCGCGCCCCGGAGATGGACACCCCCTCCAGCAGCGGGCTGGAGATGGCCTTGAGCGCGGCCTCGGTGGCGCGGCTCTCGCCGGAGGCGATGCCGGTGCCCATGAGCGCCATGCCCGAGCCGGTCATGATGGCCTTCACGTCCGCGAAGTCCAGGTTGATCAGGCCGTGCACGGTGATCAGGTCGGAAATGCCCTTGACCGCGTAGAACAGCACATCGTCGGCCTTTTGCAGCATGTCGGCGAAGCAGGTTTTCTTGGCCGCCATCTGCAGCAGGCGGTCGTTGGGGATGGTGATGATGGAGTCCACCACCTGCTTGAGCTCGGCTATGCCCTTCTCGGCCTGGTCCATGCGGCGCTTGCCCTCAAAGTAGAAGGGCTTGGTGACCACGGCCACGGTCAAGGACCCGGCCTCGCGCGCGGCCTGGGCGATGACCGGGGCTGCGCCGGTGCCGGTGCCGCCGCCCATGCCTGCGGTGATGAAGACCATGTCGGTATTGGCCAAGAGCTCGCGGATCTGGTCGATGCTTTCCAGGGCGGCGTTGCGGCCCACCTCGGGGTTGGCCCCGGCGCCCAGGCCCTTGGTCAGCTTGCCGCCCAGCTGGATGGTGTGGTCGGCCAGGGACTTTCCGATGTCCTGGGCGTCGGTGTTGGCGGCGATGAAGCTCACGCCGGTGAGCTTTGACCGGATCATGTTGTTGATGGCGTTGCCGCCGCCGCCGCCGCAGCCGATGACCTTGATTTTAGCGCTCATGTCGCTGTCGAACTGAAAATGTGCCATGATGTCCTCCTCCCTCACTCTGTGCTGGATGCTTGAGCCTTCCCCTATGAGCACACCGCGCCTAGGCGATGTCCACGAACCACTTCTTCATCCGTCCGAGGATGCGGTTGAACACGTTCTCGTCGCGGATGCGGAAATCCCCGCCGCCGCTTTTGACCACGCGGTTTTCCGCCCCGAAGAGCAAAAGGCCCACGGCGGTTGCGTACTTGGGGCTGTTGACCATGTCGTGCAGGCCGCCCACGAACTCCGGGTAGCCGATGCGCACGGGCAGATCGAAAACCTGCTCGGCCAGGTCCTGCATGCCGTAGATGAGCGAGGTTCCGCCGGTCAAAACCACGCCTGCGGCGATCTGGTTCTTGTAGCCGCTCTTGATGAGCTCCTGGTCCACCAGGGCCAGGATCTCCTCGCACCTCGGCTCGCAGATCTCGGCCAGCACGCGTTTGCTCATGGCGCGGGACTCGCGCCCGCCCACGCTGGGCACCTCGATGGCCTCATCCATGGTGACCAGCTCGGCCAGGGCGCAGCCGTGGTCGATCTTGATCTTCTCGGCGGCGGTCATGGGCGTGCGCAGGCCAAAGGCGATGTCGTTGGTCAGGTTGTTTCCGCCCAGGGCCAGCACGGCGGTGTGCTTGATGGAGTCCTTGGAGAAGATGGCGATGTCGGTCGTGCCGCCGCCCAGGTCCACCAGGCACACGCCGATCTCGCGCTCCTCGGCGCTGAGCACGGCCTTGCTGGAGGCCAGCGATTCGAGCACGATGTCGGCCACGTCGAGCCCGGAGCGGTGGCACGAGCGCACGATGTTCTGGGCCGAGGTGACAGCGCCGGTGACGATGTGCACCTTCACCTCCAGGCGCACCCCGGCCATGCCCAATGGATCGGCTATGCCGCGCTGGTCGTCGACGATGAACTCCTGGGGCAGGGTGTGGATGACCTCGCGGTCCAACGGAATGGCCACGGCCTTGGCGGCCTCGATGACGCGGTCCACATCCTTCTGGGTCACCTCGCCGCCCTTGACGGCGATGACCCCGTGGCTGTTGAAGCCCTTGATGTGGCTGCCCGCGATGCCCGCGTAGACCGAGTGGATCTCGCACCCGGCCATCAGCTCGGCCTCTTCCAGGGCTTTTTTGATGGATTGCACTGTCTGTTCGATGTTCACCACCACGCCCCGGCGCAGGCCCGTGGATGGGCTGGTGCCGATGCCGATGATGTCCACCACGCCGTCGTCCTTGGCCTCGCCCACCACGGCGCAAATCTTGGTGGTGCCAATGTCCAGGCCGACGATGATATCGCTCTTGGCCATGTATTCCTCCCGTGTCAAACTGCCAAAGGGCCGGATCTTCCCTCTTCTTCTCTGTCAGGAAGCCCCGCGCTTCTGCCTCTTTTCCACCCACACCTTGCCGCCGCTGGCCTCGATGGCCGCAACCTGCCCGGTCTCGCCGCGCAGCTTGAGGTCGCGCCAGACGGTCTCGATGCGTCTGAAGTGCGTCTCCCAGTTCGAAATATCCGCCCGCACACGGATGCGCAGGGCGTCCAGGTAGATCTCCACCTGGCCTGTGTCCGTGAACTTCACCCAGGCCATCTGCCCCAGGGCGAAGGGCAGGTCCTGCTGATTCATGCGCGCCACCATGGCCTCCAGCACCGGCTGCTGGTCGGCCAGCTCCGGCGCGATGTCCAGAAGCGGCAGCGAGGCCGAGTCGCCGGGGGCAAGCTGCGTGATGATCGCGCCCTTGGCGTCGGCGAAGTAGAGCTGCCCTTCCTGGCGCACCCAGAACGAGGGCTGGCGCTCGACCATGTTGATGAAGAGCTTGTCCGGCAGCTCGCGCCGCACGGTGACGAACTGCACCCAGGGGTTGTGCGACAGCGCGGTCTCGACCTGGCTCACGTTGACGCCCAGGCTGTTCTGACCCAGGCGCAGGCCCGCTATCTCCAGCACCTGCCCGTAGGCCAGGCGCATGTTCCCGGTGATGGTGATCTCGGTCAGCCCCAGGGCCGGGGTGGTGGTCACGTAGCGGTAGCCGAAGACCAGCGCGGCCCCGAGACTGCCCAGCACCAGGATGCCGAAGAAGAAGACCATGGCGTTTTTCATGGCCAGGGCCGTATCCATGCCGACCAACCCGCCGCCGAAGTCCTTGCGCGGCCTGTTCAGCCGCACCGTGGGCTTGCGCGCATCGTGCGGCTTGCGCGGCAGTCCGCTGGAACGCATCATGAGAGCACCTTCACTTCGGTTTCGAGGTTCAGGCTGAAGCGGTCAAAGACCATGGCCCGGCCATATTCCATAAGCTCCAAGGCCTCGGCCGCTGTGCCGCCGCCCTCGTTGATCAGAAAATTGGCGTGCAGGGGCGAGAAAGACATGCCGCCCAGGCGTCTGCCCTTGAGGCCGACCTCGTCCAGCAGCCGCCCGGCGCTCATCCCTGCGGTCAGCCCCGCCGGGTTCTTGAACACGCAGCCCGCGCTCCTGGCCGTCACGGGCTGGGTGGCCTTCTTGCGGGCGTAGGCCGTCTCCATGCGCCTGCGCACGGCAGGGCTTTCGTCTGCGCGCAGGGCGAACTCCGCCTCCCAGACGACCCAGAAGCCTGCGCCCAGGCCTGATCCGAGTTGGGGGTCGAAACGCCGGTAGCCGAAGGCGCAGTCATGGGCATCGCGCCAGACGAGCCCGCTCTCCGGGGTCCACAGGCGCACCCGGGAGAGCAGCCGGCACAGCTCCACGCCGTACGAGCCCGCGTTCATGGCCACCCCGCCGCCGACGCGTCCCGGAACGCCGGTCAGGCCCTCCAGCCCGGTCAGCCCAGCCCGCTGGCAATGGCCCAGCAGCCTGGGCAGGCCCATTCCCGCGCCCGCGCGGACGATGACCGTGTCGGGCGTCGCTCCGGGCGTCGCTCCGGGCGTCGCTTCGGGCGACATTGCGTTTGGCTGCGCGTGGAAGCTCGGGGCGGCGTTATTGGCCGCGCGCACAAGCACCAGGGCGTGGGGCCCATCCGTCGCCAGGATGTTGCTGCCCGCGCCCAGCGCCAGGGGCCGTCCGCCCAGGCCGTGCAAGAGCTTCGCCAGCTCGTCCAGCCCGGCCTCGCACGAGACCACGGCCTCGGCCAGGGCAGGGCCGCCCAGCCGGAGGGTGGTGCGCTCCTTCAGGAGCACGTCGTGCGTCAGGGTCAGGGGCATCTGCGTTTACGCCTCGGTTGAAATGGTTGCGCCGTCTCCCGGTTCGTTCAGCCAGGCCTCGCCGACCTTCCAGATGCTCCCGGCCCCCAGGGTCAGGAACAGGTCGCCGGGGCGCAAAATCTCCTTCAACTGGCGCTCCATGCCCGCAAAGTCCGGGAAGAAGCGCACCTTGGTCTGGCTGACCTGCTTGATGCCCTGGGCCAGGGACAGGCCGTTGACGCCGGGGATCGGGGCCTCGCTGGCCGGGTAGATCTCGGTCAACAGCAGCAGGTCGGCCTGGGTGAACACGGTGCAGAATTCGCCGAACAGGGCCTGCGTGCGGGAAAAGCGGTGCGGCTGGAAGGCCACCACGAGCCTGCGGTCCGGGTAGCAGGCCTTGGCCGTCTCCAGCGTGGCCTTGATCTCCGCCGGGTGGTGGCCGTAGTCGTCGACCACGAGCACGCCGCCGCGCTCGCCCTTGCGCTCGAACCTGCGGCCCACGCCTCCGAAGTTGGCCAGGCCCTGCAGGATGGCGTCCTTGGGCAGCCCGGCCTCAATGGCCACGCCGATGGCCCCCAGCGAGTTGAGCACGTTGTGCAGGCCCGGGTGCGCCAGTGTCACCTGGCCCCAGGGCTCGTTGTCCAGGCTCACCTCGAAGATGCTGCGCAGGCTGGTGGCGATGATTGTTCCGCGTAGGCGGTTCTTCGGCCCCAGGCCGTAGGTCAGGCAGGGGCGCTTGATCTGCGGCAGCAGGCGCTGCACGCCCGGGTCGTCGCCGCAGACCACGTTGACCCCGTAGAAGGGGATGGAGTTCATGAAGGTGGTGAAGGCGCGGTCGATGGCCTCCATGTTCGGGTAAAAGTCCATGTGGTCGCGGTCCACATTGGTGACCACGGTCATGATGGGCGCGAGGCAGAGAAACGAGCCGTCGCTCTCGTCGGCCTCGGCGATCAAAAACTCGCCTTCGCCCAGGCGCGCGTTGGAGCCGTATGTGTTCAGCCGCCCGCCGATGATCACCGTGGGGTCCAGGCCCGCCTCGGTGAAGATGGTCGCCAGAAGCGAGGTGGTGGTGGTCTTGCCGTGGGTTCCGGCCACGGCGATGCCCGTGCGCATGCGCATCAGCTCGGCCAGCATCTCCGCACGGGGGATGATGGGGATGGACAGCTCGCGCGCGCGCACCAGCTCCGGGTTCTGGTCCTGGATGGCCGTGGACTTGACCACCACGTCGGCCTTGCCCACGTTCTCGGCCCCGTGGCCGATGAACACCTGCGCGCCGAGCTTTTTCAGGCGGTGCACCACGCTGCCTGCGGCCATGTCCGAGCCGGTGACGGTGAAGCCCATGTTCAAAAGCACCTCGGCGATGCCGCTCATGCCCGCGCCGCCGATGCCCACCATGTGCACGGTGGACACGCGGCTGTACATGGCCGGGCTTGCGCTGCGGCCGGGGACTGCGATCTTGGTTGTCTCTGTCATCCTCTTGTCCTCATCCTTGTGTCCTCATCCTCTTGTCATCATTCTCTAGGCCGCCTGGCGGCAGAGCTCTTCCAGGCCGTCGGCGATCCGCGCGGCGGCGTCGGGCCGGGCAAAGTCTTTGGCCGCGCGGCCCATGGAGCCCAGCCGGGCGGCGTCGCCCAGGAGCCCCAGCACAAGGTCCGCCAGCAGTGTTGCGCTCAGGTCCTTCTGGTCGGCCAGCACGGCCCCGCCCAGGGACTCCAGGTACCGGGCGTTGACGCGCTGGTGGTCGTGCGCGGCAAAGGGGAAGGGCACCAGCACCGAAGGGGTGCCTGTGGCCGCCAGCTCGAAAATTGTCGAGGCCCCGGCCCGGCACAGGGCCAGATCGGCCCAGGCATATGCCCCGGCCATGTCCTCCACAAAGCCCCGGACGCAGGAGTCATCGGCCCCGGCTGCGCGGTAGGCGGCCTTGATGCGCTCCACGTCGGCCCGGCCCGCCTGGTGCAGGATGTTCACCCGCGCGGCCAAAAGCTGCGGCAGGGCGGCGACCACCAGGTCGCTCAGGGCCTTGGCGCCCTGGCTGCCGCCCAGCACCAGCAGGTTGCGGCCATTGCCGGGCGTGCGGTCCACGTTTGCGATCTCCGCGCGCACGGGGTTGCCGGTGTGCAGCACCTTGGCAGGGGGAAAGAGTTTCTGGCGGTCGTCAAAGGACACGAAGACCCGTCGGACCAGCCTGCCCAGGGTGCGGTTGGTCACGCCGGGCACGGAGTTCTGTTCGTGCACCGCCGTGGGCAGGCCGAGCAGCGCGGCGGCCAGCACCGGGCAGAAGCCCGCGTACCCGCCGAAGCCGATGACCGCCTGGGGCTGGAAGCGCCGCAGCGCGCGCGTGGAGAGAATCACGCCCCGGCTGACCCAGGCCACGGCCAGCAGGCTCTGCACGCCTTTGCCCAGCACGCCGCTGGCGGGCAGGGCAAGGAACTCCAGCCCGGCCTTGCGCGCCAGGTCGCCCTCGGGCCCGCTGCCGCCCAGGAAGAGCACCTGGGCCCCGGGCCTGCGGCGGCGCACCTCCGCAGCCACGGCCAGGGCCGGGAAGATGTGCCCCCCGGTGCCCCCGGTGGTGACCACAAGGCGGTCGATGGTGCCGGCGGCGCCGGCGGCGCCGGTGGCGTTGCTGTCAACGGCGGTCATGTGCGGTTCCTCGAAAGGTTGAGCAGAACGCCCACGCAGATGAAGGACACGATGAGCGAGCTGCCGCCGTAGCTGATGAAAGGCATGGGCACGCCCTTGGGCGGCACGGTGCCCAGCACCACGGCCAGGTTCATGCACGCGCCCAGGGCCAGCACGATGGTCATGCCGAAGGCCGTGAGGCGGTCCAGCAGGTCATCCTGCAAAAAGGCCACGCGGAAGGCCCGCAGGAACAAAAAGCCCATGAGCAGGAGCACCAGCGACAGGCCGAGGAAGCCCAGCTCCTCGCCCACCACGGCCATGATGAAGTCGTTGTGGGCCTCGGGCAGGAAGAGCAGCTTCTGCTTGCCCGCGCCTAAGCCCGCGCCGAAGAACTGGCCGGAGCCGAAGGCGTACAGCGACTGCACCAGCTGGTAGCCCGTGGTCTTGGCCGTGGCGAAGGGGTCCAGGAACGCGGTCCAGCGCTTCAGGCGATACGGCGAGTAGGCGATGAGCAGCCAGCCGCCCCAGCTGCCCGCGAGGAACGCGCCCAGGAGGTAGATGACCCGCGTGCCCCCGGCCAGACACATGAACATGAGCAGGATGGCCAGCAGCATGGCCCCGCCGAAGTCCGGCTGGAGCAGCAAAAGCAGGCTCATGACGCCCGTGGCCGCAAAGGGCGGGATGAAGCCCACGCTGAAGGTCTTGACCTGGATGAGCGCCTGTTTTTTGGCGAAGAAATAGGCCAGGTAGAGCACCAGGGCGGGCTTGGCGAACTCCAGCGGCTGCAGCGAGATGGGCCCCAGGTGGATCCAGCGCTTGGCCCCGCCGGCAGAGGTGCCGATGACCAGGCACACGGCCAGCAGTAGGATGGCCCCGAACATCCAGACGTAGGTCAGGTCGTAGAAGAACTTGCGGTTCACCCGCGCGCAGAAGATCATCATGGCGGTGCCGATGACGAAGAAGACCGCCTGCTTTTTGAAGAACAGGTACTTGTCGTGGTAGAAGCGCTCGGCCATCATGCCCGAGCTGGAGAAGACCATGATCAGGCCGATGCCCGCCAGCAAAATCGCGGCGAACAGGAGCCAGTAGTCCATGGAGTAGTACTGCGTGCCCCGACGGCGGATCATGTGCGCCCCCCCGCGTTCTGGCCGCCGACTGGCGTTTCCGCCTGCAGCGCCTCTGCCGCCCGCGCAAAGTCCCGCCCGCGCTCGGTGTAGCCGGAATAGGCGTCGAAGCTGGCCGTGGCCGGGGAGAGCAGGATCACCTCGCCCGCGTGGGCCAGGGCGAACTGGCGGCGCACGGCTGCCTCCAGGGTCTGGTCCCAGGCCACGGGGAAGTGCGGGGCCAGCGCGGGCTCAAATACCTCGCGCCCGGCGCCGAACAGCCCCACGGAAACCACGCGCTCCTTCAGCACCGGCAGGATGTCCTCCACCACGCCGCCCTTGAACACCCCGCCCATGAGCAGGCGCACGGGCCGGTCGAAGCTTTTCACCGCCGCAGCCACGCTGTCGAGCGTGGTGGCCTTGGAGTCGTTGACGAAGAGCACGCCGCGCGCCTCGGCCACGGGCTCGATGCGGTGCGGCAGGGCCTTGAACCCGGCGATGGCGGCGCGGGCCTGGGACTCGGTGACTCCGAAGGGCCGCACCATGCGCCAGGCGGCGGCGATGTTCTCGCGGTTGTGCGCGCCGGGCAGGCCCGGGCAGTCAAAATCCGTGTCCGCCATGAAGTAGTCGCGACGGGCGCGGGTGAAATTCCTGGCCTCCAGTTCCGTGCGCATGCTCTCGGGCGCGATGGCGATGCAGCCGTGGTCCTGGCGGGCGAAGAGGTTCAGCTTGGCCGAAAGGTACTCCTCCATGTCCAGGTGGTAGTCCAGGTGGTTGGCCGAGAAATTAAGCAGGGCGGCGACCCTCGGGGCAAAGGTGCGGCAGTTCTGGAGCTGGAAGCTCGAAATTTCGATGACCAGCACATCCGCCGGGGAGTCGGACATGAGGTAGTCGCAGAGCGGGGTGCCGATGTTGCCGCCCAGAAAGGGCTTCAGGCCAGCAAAGGCCAGGATGTGGCCCACCAGGGTCGTGGTGGTGGTCTTGCCGTTGGTGCCGGTGATGGCGATGACCGGCTCGCTCAAGAACCAGGAGGCGAACTCCATCTCGGCCACCACGCGCCAAGGGTCCACCCCGGCCAGCACGGCGGAGAGCTTCTTCACCGGCACGCCGGGGGACAGCACCACCAGGTCCGCATCGGCGAACTGCTCCGGCCTGTGCGGCCCGGCCTCCAGCGTCAGGCCTGCGGTCGCCGGGTCCGGCGCTATTTTCAGCAGCACGTCCTTGGGCAGGTCGGCCTTGGCGTCCACCAGGCGCACGCGCGCCCCCAGGGTGAGCAGGAAACGGCACGCGGCCAGCCCGGAAACGCCCGCGCCGACCACCACGACAAGGCGGTTCTCGAAAATCTTTAGACTTTTCAGGGGGTCACGTTTTCTGTTCATGCCCACCACCTAGCGCAGCTTCAGGGTGCTCAAGGCCATGAGGGCCATGAGAATGGAAAGGATCCAGAACCGGATGATGATCTTGGACTCGGGGATGCCCTTGAGCTCGAAGTGGTGGTGCAGCGGGGCCATGCGGAAAAAGCGCTTGCCGCCGCTCATCTTGAAGTAGCCCACCTGCAGGATCACCGAAAGGGTTTCGAACACGAACACCCCGCCGACCAGGGTCAGCACCAGCTCCTGCTTGGCCAAAACGGCGATGAACCCGAGCGTTCCACCCAACGAGAGAGAACCGACGTCGCCCATGAACACCTGGGCCGGGTAGGCGTTGAACCAGAGGAAGCCCAGGCCCGCGCCCACCAGCGCCCCGCAGAACACCGTGACCTCGCCCACGCCGGGCACGGGCGTGATGTTCAGGTACTGGGAAATCACCGCATTGCCTGCGGCGTAGATGAAGATGGCGAAGCAGGCCGCAGCCACCACCGTGGGGCCTATGGCCAGTCCGTCCAGCCCGTCGGTGAGGTTCACGGAGTTGCTGGAGCCCACCAGCACAAGCACGGCGAAGGGCAGGTAGAACAGGCCCAGGTCCGGGTGGATGTGCTTGAAAAAGGGCACGGCCAGCTGCGTGGAGTAGGCCGGCTGGAAGATCAGGAACGCAATGGCCGACCCGGCCACAAAGATCTGCCCGGCCAGCTTGGCCTTCGGCGAGATGCCCTTGTTCTGCTTCTTGACCACCTTGATGTAGTCGTCGCGGAAGCCCACGAAGCCGAAGCCCACAAAGACGAACAGCGTGAGCCAGATGTAGACGTTGGTCAAATCGCCCCAGAGCAGCACGCTGGTGACCAGCGACACGGCGATGAGCAGGCCGCCCATGGTCGGGGTGCCTTCCTTGGCCTGGTGGCAGGCCACCTCCTCCAGGATGTGCTGGCGGCAGCGCAGGGCCTTCAGCCACTCGATGAGCCTGGGTCCTAGGAGGATGGAGATCACCAGCGCGGTCAACAGCGCGTACACGCTGCGGAAGGTGATGTAGCGCAGGACGTTGAACGGTGAGAATTTGGCCGCAAGCGGGTAGAGCAGATGATAGATCAAGCGCGGCCTCCTTTCGCGGTGTCAGGGTCATGGGTCGTGCGCGCTGGCCAAAGCCCGGCCAGGCGCATCTGGACGCAGGGCTGTGCCGGGGCCGGGCAACGCGCGTCGGCGCCTTGGGTCCTGTTCATGCCCTGACCTCGCGGATGGCGCGGCCCACGGCCTCGACATCGGAAAATGGGTGCTTCACATCGCCGATCTGCTGATAGCTCTCGTGGCCTTTGCCCGCCACGAGCAGGACGTCGCCGGGGCGCAGCTGGGAAATGGCCAGGCGCAGGGCCGTGTAGCGGTCCGGCTCTTCGATGATCGTAAGGTTCGTGGTGCCGGCGGCAAGGCCGTTGTGCAGGCCGGGGCGCACATCGGCCATGATGCCGAGCGGGTCCTCGTGGCGCGGGTTGTCGCTGGTCAGGATGGCCACGTCCGAAAGCGCGGCCACGGCCTGGCCCATGAGCGGGCGCTTGGTGCGGTCGCGGTCGCCGCCGCAGCCGAACACGGTCAGCACGCGGGAAAAGTCCAGGGCGCGCAGGGCGCGCAGCACGTTTTTGAGCGCGTCCGGGGTGTGGGCGTAGTCCACGAAGATGTCCAGGCCGTGGTCGTTTGGCACGCGCTCCAGGCGGCCGGGCACGCCGGTGAAGGGCGAGAGCGCCTGCATGTCGCCGGGGTTCAGGCCCAGGCCCAGGCCCACGGCCTGCGCGGCCATGAGGTTGGAGGCGTTGTGCGCGCCCACCAGCCCGGAGTCGAGCGTCCAGCACTTGCCCTCGAACTCCATGCGCAGGGACACGCCCTTGCCGGTGCAGGCGGTCATGGTCCCGCACAGCATGCGGTTGCCTGCCGGGGCGGCGGCGTTAGCCAGGGTGAAGCCCACGGCGTCGGGCAGCTCGGAGAGCAGGCGCAGGCCGTAGGGGTCGTCGGCGTTGGCGGCCTTGAACTTGTCCGCGCACGGATAGCTGGTGAACAAAAGCTTCTTGGCCTGGTAGTAGTCCTCGAAGCCGCCGTGGTAGTCCAGGTGGTCCTGGGTCAGGTTGATGAGCACGGCTGCGTCGAACTCCAGCCCGGCCACGCGCTTCTGGTGCAGGGCGTGGGAGCTGGTCTCCATGACCACGGTGTCGACCCCGTCGGCGGACATCCGGGCGAACAGCTCGTGCAGGCGCCAGCAGCCGGGCGTGGTCAGGCTGGCCTCGATGCAGGCGCCGGGCCAGCGGTAGCTCACAGTGCCCAGCGCGCCGACCTTGCGGCCTGCGGCGGCGAGCAGCCCCTCCAGCAGATAGGTGATGGTGGTCTTGCCGTTGGTGCCGGTGACGGCCACCACCTGCATGGCCTGCCTGTGGGTGCGGAAATATTTGGCGGCCAGCTGCCCCAGTGCGTCGGCTGCGTCGGGCACGGCCATGAGCCTGGCCCCCGGCTCTTGCGACGGCTCGTGCGACGGCCCCTGGGGCAAGGCCACGCCCGGTCCGGCCACGATCCAGGCCGCGCCATTGGCCAGGGCCTGGGCCAGGAAGGCCTCGCTGCGGGCCCCGGCCGTGGGCATCAGGACAAAGACCTCGCCGGGGCGCACCTCGCGCGAGTCCGTGCGGACCATGAGGCCGCGGCCCACCAGGGCCAGCAGCTCGTTCCAGCGTGCCTTGCTTGCGGCGGGCATTATTTCGACCCTTCCTGCAGCCAGAGGATGAAGCCGCCATCCTTGCTGCCGCTTTTGGTTTCAGGCCAGGGCTCGCCTGGCAGGGGTTTCTGGCGCCCTATGACCATGCCCGCACCCTTGATGGTGGGCACGATGCCGCGCTTACCCAGGGCCTCCAGGGCCCGGCGCACGGGCAGGCCGGTGAGGTCGGGCACGGCGGCCCCAGCTGCGGCCTGGGGCGCGCGGGTGGCCTTTTCCTGCATGGACGACTCCGAGGGCTCGGGCTGGGTCAGCAGCTTGGCCTCGGGCAGGCGGTTGTAGTACGACAGGGTCTTGATGGCGATTTCGCGCACGGCGGGCGCGCAGACCACGCCGCCCAGGTCCACGGGCGAGGGCTCGTCCACGAAGACCATGATCAGGTACTCTGGCTTGTCGCCGGGAAACAGGCCCACGAAGGAGGCCACGATGCCGTCGCCGTAGCCCTTGCCCACGGCGCCGGCCTTCTGCGCAGTGCCGGTCTTGCCCGCCACCACCATTCCGGGAATGCGCGCCAGCTTGCCGGTGCCGTCCTCGTCCACCACTTCGCGCATCATGGAGAGCACGGTCTCGGCGGTGCCGGGGCTGAACACGCGCTCGGCCTGGGGCGGGGGCGGGGATTCCGGCTCAAGCACCAGCTTGAGCGGTTTGGGCGCCCCCATGTTGGCCAGGACCAGGTAGGCCCGGGCCATTTGCAGGGCGGTGACGCCGATGCCCTGGCCAAAGGAGATGGAGGCCAGGTCGATCTCGCTCCATTCCTTGGGCGGGCGCAGCTTGCCCGGAGACTCGCCGGGGATGTCCAGGTCGGTGCGCTCGCCAAAGCCCAGCTTGCGCAGGGTGCTGTAATAGTTCTGCGCGCCCAGGGCCAGGCCGATCTTGGCCGTTCCGATGTTGCTGGAGTAGCGCAGGATGCGGTTGGCCGAGAGCCAGTGGTAGGGGTGGGTGTCGCGGATGGTCTTGCCGCGCAGCACCCACTTGCCGTTTTCGCAGTCGAAGATCTTGCTTGGGTCGATGACCTTCTGCTCCAGGGCGGCGGCAAAGACAAAGGGCTTCAGGGTGGAGCCCGGCTCGAACATGTCGAGCGCGGCGCGGTTGCGGCGGGCGGCGGGCTTGGACAGGTTGGCGGCGTTGGGGTTCAGGAAGGGGAAGTGGGCCAGGGCCAGTATCTCGCCGCTGTCCACCTTGACCACCAGGGCCATGCCGGAGCGGCCGTTGTAGCGGGTCACGGCCTCGGCCAGGGACTGCTCGGCGGCGTCCTGGATCACGGTGTCCAGCGTCAGGCGCACGTCGGCCCCGCGGATGTCCATCTCGCGGCCCTGGTCGTCCAGGTACAGCCTGCGCCCGGTGGCGTCGCGCTGGACCACGTACTTGGCCTGGCGGCCCACCATGCGCTCCTCGAAATGCTTCTCCAGGCCCTCCAGCCCGATGCCGTCCACGCCGACAAAGCCGAGCACCTGCCCGGCGGATTGGTGGTTGGGGAACATGCGGCGGTACTCGCTGGTCAAAAACACGCCCGGCAGCTTCGCGGCCTCCAGGGCCTTGGCCTCGCGGTCGCCTATCTGGCGCTTGATCCAGACGAAGCCCATCTTCGAGGCCAGATCGCGCTCAATGTCCTTTTTGGGAACATCCAGAATCTGGGACAGGGTCTGGGCGGTTTGGGCCGCGCGTTCGACCTTGATGGGCGAGATGTACACGGACTTGCTCTCCACGCTGGTGGCCAATATGGCCCCGTTCCTGTCGTAGATGCGGCCCCGCTCGCCCAGTTCAAACCCGGTGGCCAGGCTCTGCTTCTCGGCCCCCTTCTTGAGCTCCGGCCCGAGGTAGAGCTGCACGTAGGCCGCCCGGCCCCAGAGAGTCAGCCAGATCGCGGCGAAAAACAGGCCCACCAGCAAGAGCTTGAGCTTGCCGGTGTCCGTCTTTGATCTGGTCGGCGCACCCTCGCGGCTGCGCGGAACTCGCTTGATCATGGCTGCCTCTGCCGTCTATTTCCCCTGATCCTGCCCGGTCATCAGGCGCATCTGCCCCGGCCCCACGGGCCCCAGCCCATACGTGGCCGCCAGGCGTTTGAGCCGGTATGGCGAGATCAGGTTGTTGCGCTCCAGTTCGAGCTTGGAGGCCAGTGCGTTGCGGCTGGCCAGGTCCTTCTCCATCTTGTTCAAGTCATACGCCAGGTCCATGCGCTCGATGTTCAGCCACACCGAGGACAGGCTCAGCAGCAGAATAATGCTGACGGCCCCAAAAAATGACAGCAGCGACCCCTTGAAACTGCTCATGGCCGACCTCCTGCATCCGGTCCCAGGCGTTCGGCCACGCGCAGTTTGGCGCTGCGGCTGCGCGGGTTGCGGTCCATCTCCAGCTGCGTGGGCAACTGCGGCTTTTTTGTCAGCACGCGGGCCAGCGGGGTGCGGTCGCAGGTGCAGATCTGCTGCTCAATGGGGCAGCGGCAGCCCAGGGCCCAGTGGCGAAAGGCCCCCTTCACCTCGCGGTCCTCTGCGGAGTGAAAGGAGATGATGGCCAGCCGCGCCCCGGGGTTCAGGCGGCGCACGATGCGCTCCAAAAATTCCCGGACCTCGCCGATCTCGTTGTTCACGGCCATGCGCAGGGCCATGAACGTGCGCGTGGCCGGGTGATTGCGGGCCTCGCGGCGGCGGTCGGGTGGATACGCCTTGGCCACGATCTCCGCAAGCCTCGCCGTGGTCCGAATTTCCTCCTGCTCGCGTATGCGCACGATGGCGCGCGCAATTTTTCCGCCCAGGGGCTCGTCGCCCAGGTCGCGGATGATGCTGCGCAGCTCCTCGTAGTGGGCCTTGTTCACCAGGGTGCGCGCCGGGGGCATGCCGCCGCCCGGGTCCATGCGCATGTCCAGCGGTCCGTCGGCCATGAAGCTGAACCCGCGCCCGGCCTCGTCCAGCTGGAGCGAGGACACGCCCAGGTCGAGCACCGCGCCGTCGAGCTTGTCCCACCCGGCCTGGTCCAGGGCCGTTTCGAATTCGCTGAAGGCCAGGTGGAAGGTTTTGGCCTGGCCCGGAAATTCCTTCAGGCGCTCCCGCGCCAGGGCCAGCGCCTGCTCGTCGCGGTCCAGGCACACCAGCTCGGCCCGGCCGCCAGAGGCCCGCAAAAGGCCAAGGCTGTGCCCGGCCAGGCCCAGGGTGCCGTCGAGGTAGCGGCCGCCCGGCCTGGGGCCGAGATACTCCACCACTTCCTCAAGCATCACCGGGATGTGGGGGACCTCCTGCGCATCGCTCATGGTCGCTCCCGCCGACTAGAAAGGCAGAGCGATGTTCGCCCTGGCCATCTCTTCGGAGACATCCGCATCGCTCTGCTCAAGCAGGGACTCGAAGCGGTCCTTGTCCCAGATCTCAAAACGGTCGCCCACGCCGGCCAGAACGATGTCCCGGTCGATGCGGCCGCTCTTGCGCAGGTGCGCGGGCAGCTGGATGCGGCCCTGTTTGTCCAGCACCACCTCGGCGTAGCAGAACAGGGCCTTGCGGCGCACGTTCTGGAGCGTGGCCGAGGGCACGTTGACCTTGTCCAGCTCGGCCAGGAAGGTGTCCCACTGGCCGGGGGTGATGCCGATGATCTGGCCGTCGAACATGGTCAGCACCACAGTGCCTCCCGGCGATTCCGCCAGGAGCTGGTCGCGGAACTCCGGGGTCAGCATGAGCCGACCCTTCGGGTCCAGACTGCGGTGGGCATGACCAAGTAGACGCACTTTTCCCCCTATCCCTACCACTAATTCCCACGTATTTCCACCTGGGCCCACTTTTTGATGAATTCCAGGGGAAAGTCAACACAAAAAAGATTTTCATCTGCTGCAAATGAGGGTACTCATCAACCCAGATTTACTGGCGTTCATCGGTTCACTTGGAACAGTGAGCGATGCGTGGTGGTTACACTGCGGGTCTAGGGGGCTGGGCGCTTGGGCCCGGCACGAAAAAACAAGGCGCTCGGCTTGGCCTGGGCGGGCATGGCGAGTCGGCCTGGACAAAGGGCGGTGCGCGCCCGCACGGGCCTCAAGGTGGGCAAAAAGCAGGCATGACAGAAAAAAAGAAAGTCGACATTCCGGATGCCCTGGACGAAGAATATTACCAGATCAATATGGACATCCTGGAAAGCTTCAGCAAGTACCGGCCGCCGCTGGATCTGTTCCGCTTCATGGAGGACGTGGCGCGGATCGTGTCCTTTTGCCGCGGCGGGGAGCGGCTGACCAACGAGCAGGTGGAGAGCCTGGCCCAGCTGGTGGAGGAGGGGCTGATCTTCGTCTCCCGCGCCGACCATCCGATCTACGTCAAGCACATCAGCTACCAGCTGGACCTGGTGCTGGTGGACAAAAACCTGCACGAGACCGAGGTCGCCGACATCTTCACCCAGGCCCTGACCCGGCGCCTGGCCGAGTTCTTCGACCAGCCCGTGCCGTTGGTGCTCGTCCGGCTCTGGACCGACATCATGGTCCTGACCGAGTACCTGTTCAAGGACATCCACCGCATCCGCGCCCTGACCCGGCGTCTGCACACGGTGCACAGCCTGGAGAACCACTCCTTCAACTCGGGCATCATGGGCCTGGCCATCCACACCAAGTTCAAGGCCCAGCAGTACGAAGCCGGAGACATCAAACGCAAGTTCTTCGACCACCTGGCCGTGGGCCTTTTCCTGCACGACCTGGGCATGAGCAAGGTCCCGAACTTCATCCGCGTGAAGGACAAGGGGCTCACCCAGGACGAGCGCGGCAAGCTCCAGCGCCACACCCAGATCGGGTACGAGATGCTGGCCAAGCTCGACCTGAAGTTCCTGGAGGTCGAGGAATGCGTGACCGACCACCATGAGCGCATCACCGGCACGGGCTACCCGCAGCGGAAAATGGGCGGCGCCGTGGGCGAGGTGGGCAGGGTCTGCGCCCTGGCCGATTCCTATTGCGCCATGACCGTCAAGCGGGTCTACGCCGAGGCCATGGAGCCCATGAAGGCCGCTGCCGCCCTGGTCCAGGACCCCGGCTACGACGCGGAGCTCTCGCGCCACCTCCAGGCCCTGCTGGTTATGACCGGCAAGCACAAGCAAACAACGGAAAATCCGCCAAAATAATGCAGTCTTGGCAGTTTTTTGTTCCAATCGGCAAGGATACGTGTTATACGTCCTCTTGATGTCTGTGGTGTTTGGGAGGGGTCCATGAGCGGGGAGAACAACCGGATAGTCCTGGTGCTGACCGAGCGCCCCGACGACTACAGCCGGGATCTCGGTCGCCTGGGTCTGGCACCGCACTTCACGCCCAAGGTGTCCGGCCTGCTGGACAAATTGCAGGACGTTGCGGCCTGCGGCTTCGTGCTTGAGATCGACCGGGTCATGCGCACCAAACGCCTGGAGCGCGACCACCTGCTCAAGGTCATCGGCTCCTTCCCGCTTTTGCGGACCATGCGCAAGGGCGAGGACTGCGTCCTGTCCTACCTGGACGACCTGGCCTGCTTCGCCTCCAACGTCAAGGCCTTCAGCCCGCGCCGGGTGCGCTGCCACACGCGGGTGCCCGTGCGCCTGAACGTGCTCATCGCCTCGGAGGACGACCTGGACTTTGAACACGCCCTCAAGACCAACCTGCTGGACATCTCCGTCAACGGCGGCTTTGCTTACGGCCTGGATGACTTTGCCGGGCAGGAGCTGGTGCGCCTGCGCATCCTGGAGCTGAGCGATCCCGCGCCCATTCTGGCGCACATCCGCTGGCGCAAGCCCTGGGGCAGCCCGGACATCCTGCCGGGCCTGGGCCTGCTTTTTGTGGACATCCGCCCCGGCCAGCTGGACGAACTCATGACCCGCTACATTACGCCCCCGGAGCGTGTGGACCCCCTGAGCGAAAACATCTGCACCGAACCCCGCACAGCCTGAGCCCCCCCCGTTTGAGCGCGCCGCGCCGCGAAAGGGCGGCGGACCGCCTTGCGAGCCGGGCCTGTTCTGGCGCTCCCGTCTACTCTACGTGTGTGCGCGTGGACGAATCGAACGCATTCGAGGTCGGCGCTGAGGCTGCGGCCACCTCCACCCGGTCCCGAATCATGCAGGAGCCTTGGCACATGAAGACGCCCGCCCTTGCCCGGAAGCTTCTCCTGCTCCTTTTGCTGTGCGTGGCGCTGCCCGCAGGCCTTGGCAGCGCTGCGGAACCCGGCCCGGGCTTCGGCTCCGCCGCGCTGCTCCACGGCCTCTGGACGCCCGCCGAGCTTGTCGGTACCGAGGCCGACCGCGTCATCGGGCCGGTGACTGCCCCTGACCTCTCCCTGCCGCCAGATTTTCCGGCAGACCTGTCGCCGGACCTGCTCGCCTCGCTCACCCTGCCGCCGGTGCCGCCCGAATTGCGCGGGGTCATCCGCCGGATTCATGTCCGGGGTGGCCGCAAGGTGGCGGCCCTGACCTTCGACCTCTGCGAGCGCGCCAACAACGTGGCCGGGTACGACAACCGGATCATCAACCTGCTGCGCGCGCGCGGGGTCAAGGCCACGTTCTTCGCGGGCGGCAAGTGGATGCGCTCGCACCCGGAAAAGGCCATGCAGCTCATGGCCGACCTGCGCTTCGAGCTGGGCAGCCACACCTGGACCCACGGCAACCTGGCGCTCATGGACGCAGCCGAGATACGCGCCCAGATGCAGCCGACCCAGGTCCAGTACGCGCTCTTGCGCCAGGAGCTGGCCCGCCGGGCCGAACAGCGCGGCCTGGGCGCGCAGATGGCCCAGGTGCCGCGTGCGCTGCCCTTCATGCGCCTGCCCTATGGCCGCAGCTCGGCGCTGGCGCTTGAGGAGCTGGCGCAGTCCGGGTATCCGGCCATCCAGTGGGATGTGGAGGGGGAGCGCGACGAGGAGGTGCATTCCCCGGCGAGCATTGCGCGCACCGACTTGGCGCTCATCCGGCCGGGGTCCATCGTACTGATGCACGCCAACGCCGTGCCGGAGAAGACCTTCGAGGTGCTCACGCGGGTGCTCAGCGGCCTGCAGAGGCGCGGCTATGAGCTGGTGACCGTGGGCGAGCTGCTGCGGCTGGGCAGGCCCGAGGCCGTGGCGGACGGGTATTTCAGCGAGCCGGGGGACAACCTGCAGTACGACGCGATTTTTCCGGGCAAGGGCACGCTGAAGCCCGATCCGACACGGCCATACACGACCGTTCCGGTGCCCTGATCATCCTTGAGGAGAAGAGGACTCAGCCCGCCGGAAACTCCTGCCCGACCTTGACCAGGTGCGCGGCCAGGGGCGAGATGGGCGCGTTCACCGCGTGCACCAGGTTCACCGGGCTCATGTACTCGCGCGACCAGTCAAAGGTTAGGCGCACGGCGTTTTGGCCTTCCGGGCTCACCTCGGCCAACAGGGCGCGCACGTCCGTGGGCTTGGGCCCGTTCTTGCTTTTGCGCTCCACCACGTGGCTCTCCTTCGTCAGCAGCTCGGCCCAGTGGCCCAGCCAGCGGGCGTTGTCCTCGGCCCCGCCGCTGTAGCGCACCAGAAACTTCTCGCGCACGGCCTGCTTCGTGCGCTCCAGCAGGCCCATGGGCTCGATGCGGATGGGCGTCAGGCCATTGGGCATCTGCGCGGCCAGGGTGTCGAGCACGAACTCCGGGGACAGGTTCTCGCGCAGGGTCAGGGTGAACCACTCGGCCATGCTCTCCACGCCAACCGGCAGCGCGCGGCCAAAGGAGATGCGCGGCATGGGGTGGAACCCGGCGCTGAAGGACAGCGGGAAGCGGGTGCGCCGCAGGGCGCGCTCCAGAATGCTCTGCAATTCCAGTTGGCTCAGATACGCGGCCTCGTTCAGCTTCTCGTACCAGATGCGGTACTGGGCCTGGCGCTCGGACAGGTGCAGCTTGGTGGCCGCACCGGCTGCGGCCCTGGCCGCATTGTCTGCAACGGTGGCTGCTGCGGTTTCGGCGGCGGCTTCAACGGCCTTGACCTCTGCCGCCTGGATCTCTTCCGGCGTGTTGTTCCGGTTGTCCGGCTGGGCGGGCGCGGCCTCTTCCTGGTCGCGCTGGGCAAAGACCAGGCGCGGGCGGATGTCGTCCCCGCCAGCTTCCGCCAGCCCACCGGCCTGCTTCTTGGCTTGTTTTGACAGGCGCGACACGCGGCCCTCGTGCCCGCACACCCCGCAGTTGCGGCAGGCCCCGTAGCGGCAGTCCTCGGTGAGTTTGGCGTCCAGGGCGCGGCTGCGCTCGGTCAGCAGAAAGGCCTTGGACACGCCGCAGTCCAGGTGGTCCCAGGGCAGGGGCGCGTTCACGTCGCGCGGGGCCTGGAACTCCTCCGCAGTGAGCCCGTGCTCGGTCAGCGCCTCCAGGTACGGCTCCAGCCGCAGATGGTCGCGCCAGCTGGAGAACAGCGCGCCCTTGCGAAAGGCGCTCTCGATGACCGGGCCGAGGCGGCGGTCCCCGCGCGCAAACACGCCTTCGAGGTGGCTCATCTCGGGCTGGTGGTACTTCAGGGTGATGCGCTTGACGCCCTTGAGCGCGTCCTTGATGCGGTAGATGCGGCGGCGTATCTCGTCCATGCCGATCTGGCCCTCCCACTGGAAGGGCGTGTGCGTCTTGGGCACAAAAGGCGACACCGCGGCCGTGACCTGCAGGCGCTTGACATGGCGTCCGGCGGCGTCGCGCACCTTGACGCAAAGCTCGGCAATGGCGTCCAGGTCCGCGTCGGTCTCGGTGGGCAGGCCGATCATGAAATAGAGCTTCACCTGCTGCCAGCCGTGCTCAAAGAGGATGCGCACGTGCTCGATGAGCGCTTCTTCGGTCACGCCCTTGTTGATGACGTCGCGCAGGCGCTGGCTGCCCGCCTCTGGCGCGAGGGTGACCCCGGTGCGGCGGATGCTGGCCATGCGGCCCATGATGCGCTCGGACAGGGAGCCCACGCGCAGGGATGGCAGGGAGATGGTGACCTGCTCCGCCGCGCAGCGGGAAAAGGTGGTCTCGAACAGCGACTCCAGGGCCGAGTAGTCGCCCGTGGACAGCGAGAGCATGGACACTTCCTCGAACCCCGTGGCGCTGATGGCCTCGATCAACTGGGCGTCCAGCTGTTCCGGGCTCTTCTCGCGCACCGGGCGGTAGACCATGCCCGCGTGGCAGAAGCGGCAGCCGCGCGTGCAGCCGCGCGCCAGCTCCAAGGTGTAGCGGTCGTGGATGGCCTGGCCAAAGGGCACAGCCGGGGAGGTGGGGAAGGGCGCGAGCGCGATGTCGGGCACCAGGGCCTTTTCCACGCGCTCATACCCCGGCAGCAGCGGGCGCATGGGCGTGCCTGGCCTGGACCACGCGAACAGGCTCGGCACATACACGCCGGGCAGGGCGGTAAGCTGGCGCAGCAGCTCGGCTTTGGGCGTTCCCGCCTCGCGGGCCTGGGCCACGCGGTCCAAAATTTCCGGCAGCACCACCTCGCCGTCGCCCAGGACCATGAGGTCCATGAACGCGGCGATGGGCTCGGGATCGAAGCAGGCCCCGCCGCCAGCCATGATGAGCGGCCATGCGCCGCCATCTTCCTTGGCGTCAAGTCTTTCCGAGGCGTGCAGCGGAATCTGCGCCAGGTCGAGCATGTACAGGATGTTGGTGTAGCACAACTCGTGGGTCAGGCTGAAGGCCACGGCGTCCATCCGGGCCAGCGGGGTGTCGGTCTCCATGGTGCACAGCGGCGCATTGTGCTCGCGCAGGATGGCGGCGGTGTCCATGCAGGGGGCGTACACGCGCTCGGCCTGCATGCCCGCGCGCTCGTTCACGGCCTGGGTCAGGATCTTCTGTCCCAGGTAGCTCATGCCGACCTCGTAGAGGTCCGGGAAGGCCAGGGCCACGCGCACGCGCAGGGTGGCCGGGTCCTTGCGCACGGTTCCCCACTCGTTGCCGAGGTAGCGGCTGGGGCGGGGCAGCAGAGGCAAGAGTTCCTTCACGCGGGGCTCCTTGAAAGGTGGATGGTGGTGCGGGAAAACGGGAAACGGGGCGGCAGGACCAACTGGCCCACCGCCCCGGTCGTCGATGAGAAGAGCTGCGGGCGGAGGGCGCCCGCTATTTCTTGAGCAGCTGGGAGATGTTGCCGCCGCCGGGGGCGCTTAGGGTCAGGTTGCTGGCGGCCTCCAGGTACTTGGTCTTCAGCTCCTCCGGGGCCTTCTTGTACTCGTAGAGCACGTGGGCCGTGGAGATCTCGCCGGTGATGTCCTGCTCAAAGGGGTAGCCGAAGGGCAAAAGCATCATCTGCACGCCCTGCTGGCTGGGCACGGTCTGGAGCACGGCAGGGTCGGAGATGGTCTTGCCGTCGGCGCTCCACTTGCCGATGACGGACTCGCCGTTGATGAGCTTCACGAGCCGGATATCGTAGGGCATAGGTATGACTCCTTGGTTTTGGTGAGGCGGAAGGTAGGGGCTCGGGCCTGCCCTGTCAAGTGACGCGCCCTTGCCAGGCGGCGTGGTCGCGGGGTAGGAAGGCGGATGCGCCCTGTGAAAACCCGCAGCCTGCCGCGCCGCCTGCCCCTGCTGGCCCTGGTCCTGCTCCTGCCCTTGCTGGCGCAGGGCTGCTGGACTTTGGATCATTTCAGCGCGCGCGTGCGCATCGAGCCCGATGGCGGCTACAAGTACTTCCTTGAGGGCACGGCCGTGCACTCGGAGACGGTCTTCGCCCTGCGCCGGGCCGACTACGAGGCCAAAACCGGCAAGACCAAGCCCGAGGACATCAAGAAGATGGTGAACGAGGCCGATGCGAACCTGGCCAGGGATCTGGAGCTGGCGCGCAAGGACAAGCGCGTGCAGGACATCATGTCCATCGGCGGCGGGCGCGTGCGCTTCATGGCCTCGGGCAAGGGCAGCATCAGCGGCGGCGAGATCATCTTCCAGGAGCGCGATGTTCCGCTGAGCTATGCGCAGGCGCCTGGCGGGGCCTTGAGCATCCGCCTCAAGGATGCGGTGGTCGGCCGCGATGCGCAGGCCCTGGGGCTCAAGGTCATGGGCAACGTGGTGATCACGCTGGCCGAGGGCATCGAGGTGCTGGAGCACAACGCCGACAGGACGCCCACGGGGCCGGGCGGGGCGTACCGCTGGCGCATCGAGGGGGTGCCTGGTCCTGCGCCGCACATGGTGATCCGGCTGCCAAAACGGTGATTCAACCCTTCGCCCTGCGCAGAAAAGTCTTGTCGACCGGACGCAAACGCGCTAAACGACTGTTCCGCGCTCGGCAACGGGCCAGAATCGGGGACGTAGCTCAGCTGGGAGAGCGATGCGTTCGCAACGCATAGGCCAGGGGTTCAATCCCCCTCGTCTCCACCAAAGAAAACAGCCCCTTACGAAATGTTTCGTGAGGGGCTTTTTTCGTTTTGCTACCGTATTGCTACTAACTTTGCTCACATCCGTTAATCTCGGTAAACGAAATTTCTGTTGGGAGGGTATGTTTAGGAATCTAATTCCCGGTTGGCAGGGCCTTTTCCAGCTCTTTCCAGAAGAGCAGGAGCGCATCAAGGTAGGCTTTAAGGTCGTCAAGGGTGAGGTAAAAGTCAGCGTCAGTGAGGGGAGCGTTCCCGTGACAGGTAAAAGGGTTGCCTTCGAGCCCTGTTCCCTTGAAGCAGGGGGGGGTGAAGAGCTCAGGACGCTGCCTCTTGAGCTTATCACAGGAACGCCCAGCCGCGTGCTTGACCGTATTGGCGACGAGTCGAAGTTCATAAATTTTTTGCCATGAGGAAAAGGCGGTCAAGTCAATTCCTGATGCGGCCAGATATCCGTTAATATAGCTTTGGTTCAAATCCTGGGGCTGGATTGGCTTGCCAGAAGGCTGGAGGAAGCCTTTCCAGAAATGAGATAACTGTTGCTCCCAAGCGTGAAGGAGGACGGGGGCATAGAGGTTTAATAGTGACTGGCGAACGTTGTTCATGGCCTCCCAATGCGATGCCCCGACATCCTCCGCCTGACCGACAAAGTCTGAGGGGCAACCGTCACCAGTGCCTGGGAGGGCCATGCACCTTTCCCACTCGGCCTCGGAAAGGTCCTTGGCTTCTTCACAGATTGCATCGTTGTTAAGGACAGGCAAGAGGCGCTGTTCAAGCACATCGACTAAACGCTGTAGCTCTGGCGCAAACTTGGTTTTAAATAAATGTCCAGGGGTATTTAAGTGGTAGAATTGTGGGTCTAATTTCAATGCTTGCCCCTCTTTTCTCCTATTAATTGTAAAGAGCTATTCCTAATTGTCAAAGGTCTAGGGCTACTCTGAATATATGCTGAGTATGATTATTTTGCTTTTTTCATTGTAGAAAATTAGGCCAAGCAATTCAACGTTAATAACGTTGATATTTTTCTTTTCTTCGAATGGGTCTGAGAATGTAGCCCTATCAATTTCATAAGTGGAATACGCGAACTTTTGAGATTTGCTGTCGTACTTTGGTTTGCATACAATCAGCCCAGAAAGATTTCCTCGTAAGGACTTTGCTTCATCTGCCTCCAT
>CAIMRY010000041.1 GCA_903843965.1 uncultured delta proteobacterium | reverse complement strand
TTGGGTGTTGGTGTTGCTTCGCAACTCCACCATACAACCAAACGGCCCGATGACCACCTTCGCCGATTCGCCCAGGGGGAGAGGGATATCCCTCTCCCCCTGGCCAACCTCAGAATTTACACCACGTCCGTGGACTCTAACCTCCGCCCCCGGAAAGAGCGTCCGGGGTTCTCTTTTGCCGTCCATTGACATTTGTGGCATATGGAAGCAGCAGTTCGGGTCATAAACCCATGACAGGGCCCGGCGAAACTCCTTGCATACCGTTTTGGAAACATATAAAAATAGCGTCTATGGATTTTATAAAAATCATCACAAGAATGCTTCTCGAAAGCGGTTGGGTTAAACACAGGACTTTGTTTCTGTTTTTGGGAGTGATTTCTTCAGCGATAGTTGGATGGTTTGACTACGTCACGACGGATCAGGTAAACCTCTCTTTCTTCTATCTAATCCCAATCCTTTTCACTACCGTTGCAATTGGCCGGTCAGGCGGACTGGGCATGGCTTTAGCCTGCGCCGTGATCAAGATCGGGACTGACATTTTTTCAGAGCAGCCGTACGCGCGGACATCCTACTATATGTTCAACGGATTAGGCCTGTTCGCCGCCTTCGCCACTTTTTCCTTGCTCCTGGACACGTTGCGCGCCAGCTACAAGCGCGAATGTGACTTGCATCAATTAGACGGACTGACTGGTCTCCCCAACCGTCAAAACTTTATTCATGTAACCAGTAATGAATGGGAAAAACGCAAGCAGTCAAAATCACCATACACAATTCTTATCTTTGACATAGACAACTTCAGGGAATTCAACAATACAAATGGTCACCATGTTGGTGACATTGTGCTTCAGACATTGGCCCTGTCCGCAAGCAAAGCCTTGAATGACGAGGGTATTATCTACCGCATTGGTGGTGATGACTTCGCCGTGACATTCAATGAGGCAAGCACGCAAAGTGCACAACAGACCGCCAACCGCCTGCACCAGCGGCTGTCAGGCATTGTACGCGACAAATGCTGGCATCTGAGTGTGAGCATATGTACAATTTCATGCATGGATTTCAGCATATCCGTAGATGATATGGTTTACCGGGCCAGCGACGAACTCCACAAGGCCAAACAGGAACGCGGGGCCGGGGCAGTCATCGAACTAAGCTGCTGAACACTTGAAGCCCTCCCTTAAACACAACGCGAGAATTACATACCAAAGAAAACCATCCCTCCTGGAGCCATTTTTTTGGGCAACATCAATTCCAACACTTTATGAACTTTGATTTCACGTTGATACACCTCAAGCCGTCTGTACTCCGCCCAGCCAGGAAACCGAACAGGTGGAAGGCCAACCCGTACCGCACCGCAAATCGCCCGTCCGACCAGCCACCAAAAATCCCTCTTGAAATCAGCACGTTCACCGACAATATTCGCAGCAGACCAAACCCTGTTCCCTTCCCGGAGCGGCCTGCACCCCGGCCTGCACCCCGGCCTGCACTCCTGTCCACACCTTGACCCGGAGCCCCTGCCAGCATACGAAGCCCGGCATGGCACTCTTCAGCGTAAACAACCTGTCCATGAGTTTTGGCGGTCCCAAGCTGCTCGACAGCATCTCCTTCCAGATCGAGCCGGGCCAGCGCGTCTGCCTCATGGGCCGCAACGGCGAGGGCAAGAGCACGCTCTTGCGTCTGCTCTCCGGCGACCTGACCCCGGACTCGGGCGAGATCGCCCGGGCCAATGGGCTGACGGTGGCGCGCCTGTCGCAAAAGGTGCCGGAGGTGCTCAGCGGCACCGTGTACGAGGTGGTGACCCAGGGCCTGGGCGAGGTGGGTCGGCACATCGCCGAGCACCACAAGGCCCTGGCCAGCGGAGATGACAACCGCCTGGCCGACGCGCAGACCACCCTGTCCGAGGAAGGCGGCTGGGAGTCCCTGGCCGATGTGGACACAGCCATCTCGCGCCTGGCGCTGAACCCGGACCAGCGCTTCGAGGACCTTTCCGGCGGGCTCAAGCGCCGGGCGCTGTTGGCCCGCGCCCTGGTGGGCAACCCGGACGTGCTCCTGCTTGACGAGCCCACCAACCACCTGGACATCGACTCCATCGCCTGGCTGGAGGACTTCCTCCTGCGCCACGTGAAGACGCTCATCTTCATCACCCACGACCGCATGTTCCTGCGACGCATCGCCACGCGCATCATCGAGCTGGACCGGGGCAAGCTGGCCGACTGGTCCTGCGACTACGACACCTTCCTGACGCGCAAGGAGGCGCAACTGGCCTCCGAGGAAAAGACCCAGGCCGAGTTCGACAAGAAACTGGCGCGCGAGGAGGTCTGGGTACGCCAGGGCGTCAAGGCGCGGCGCACACGAAACGAGGGCCGCGTGCGTGAGCTCAAGAAGCTGCGCGAGGAGCGCGCAGAGCGCCGCGAACGCACAGGCACGGCCACCATCATCGTGCAGGAGGCCGAACGCTCCGGCAAGTTGGTGGTGGAGGCCAAGGGCGTGTCGCACTCCTGGGGCCACGGAGCGGAGGCCCTGCCGGTGTTCCAGGACCTCAACCTGTCCATCATGCGCGGGGACAAGCTGGGCCTCATCGGCCCCAACGGCGCGGGCAAGACCACGCTCATCCAGGTGCTCCTGGGCAAGATCAAGCCAAGCAGCGGCACAGTGCGTCTGGGCACCAACCTGGAGGTGGCCTACTTCGACCAGCACCGCGAGGAGCTGGACCCGAACAAGAGCGTGCGCGAAAGCGTGGCCGAGGGCAGCGACCAGGTCACCATCGGCGGCCACACGCGCCACGTCATGGGCTACCTGAAGGATTTCCTCTTCGCCCCGGACAGGGCCAACAGCCCGGTGCGCGTGCTCTCCGGCGGAGAGCGCAACAGGCTGCTCCTGGCGCGCCTGTTCACCCGGCCCTCCAACGTGCTGGTCATGGACGAACCGACCAACGACCTGGACGCCGAGACCCTGGAGCTGCTTGAGGACCGCCTCATGGAGTATCCCGGCACCCTGATTCTGGTGAGCCACGACCGCGCCTTTCTGAACAACGTGGTCACGAGCACCCTGGTTTTCGAGGGCCAGGGCGTGGTTTCCGAGTACATCGGCGGCTATGACGACTGGCTGCGCCAGAGGCCCACGCCAACGGAGCCGACAACGCCCAAGGCGGCGGCCAAACCCGCGCTGGTCAAGCAGCCGCAGTCCCCAGCGGCGACGCCGGATTCAACGCCATCTTCAACGCCGTCTGCAACGTCGTCTGTAGCGGGCAGGCCCCGCAAGCTGAGCTTCAAGGAGCAGCGCGAGAAGGAGGCCCTGGCCGAGGAGCTGGCCGCCTTCCCGGCGCGCATCGAGGAGCTGGAGCAGAGCATCGCCGCAGCCACACAGCGCCTGGCCGACCCGGAGCTGTACAAGAAGGCGCCCAAGGTGCTGACCCTGGCCCGCAATGAGTTGTCGTCCATGGAGGCCGAGCTGGAGGCCGCCTTTGCCCGCTGGGAGCAGGCCGAGGCCCGGCTCAAAGAGCTGGAAGCGCCTGTCTGAGCAGGCAACCGCCGCCGCCCTGCCCGCAACACGGAATTATTGGCTGCAACAATTGACATCCCTCTGCCTTTGCAGCACAAACTTAAAATGAACCCCCAGTGTCTGACGCTCATTGTGCAGCGCCCAGGCCGGGCACACCCTGCGTCTGCAACGGACACAACATGAAGCAACGCCTGCTCCCCGGTCTGCTCCTGTCCACGGCCCTGGCCTGTGCGGCCTTGCTGTTCGGCGCATACTCAGAGGTCAAGCGCGAGGCCATCATGGCCCTCAACGCGCAACAGGAAATCCTGGCCAGGCAGGCCGTCCAGGGCATTCAGGATTTTTTCCGGCACCACACAAAGACCCTGGAGACCCTGGGGCGCAATCAGCACATCATCGACCTCGACAATGAAGGCCGCGCCTTCATGGACGTCTTCCAGCAGAAGAATTCCGGCGAGATACTGGCCCTGACGCGCATGGACACCCGGGGCCGCATCATCCACTCCACCCCCGACGACAGCGTGTCCGGCCGGGACCTCTCCGGCCAGGCCCACGTCAGGCGCATGCTGACCGAGCACAAGCCCGTTGTCAGCGATGTGTTCACCTCGGTGCAGGGTTACCGCGCCGTGGCCCTGAGCGTGCCCCTGTTCCAGGACGGGCGCTTCCAGGGCGCGCTGACCGCGCTCATCGCCTTTGACGTCATCTCCCGGCGCTACCTTGAGGGCATCCGCGTGGTGGAGTCCGGCTACGCCTTCATGTTCAGCGAAAGCGGCGCCGTCCTGTACTCTCCTGTGGACGAACTGCTGGGCCGGAACATCCTTGCCGCAGCCACGCGCTTTCCCGAACTGACAGCCCTGGCCAGGCGCATGCTGCGCGGCGAGTCCGGCGTGGGGGCCTTCACCTTCGACCACATCCGCAACCGGCAGGTGGAACGCCAGCTCAAGCACGCCGCCTTCGAGCCCATCCGCCTGGAGAACACCTTCTGGACCATCTGCGTCGCCACGCCCGAAGCCGAGGTGCTGGCCAGCCTGCAGCGTTTCCGGAACTACCTTCTGCCGCTTTCCGCAGCCATTCTGGCCATCGCCGCCCTCGGCCTGTACCTTGTGTTCCGGCACGTCCTGCTGCAGGGCGAGATCGCCAAGCGCCGCGAAAGCGAAACAGCCCTGCGCGAGAGCGAGGCCAAGTACCGCTCGGTCATCGAGCACATCACCGATGTCTTCTACCGCACCAACATCCAGGGCCAGCTGGACATGGTCAGCCCCTCCGGGGTGGCGCTGCTGGGCTACGACACTACGGATGAGGGAATTGGCCGGTCGGTGGAAAGCTTCTGGATGTACCCGGAACAGCGCATGGCTTTGATGGAGGCCCTGAAAATGCACGGCCAGGTGCGCGACTACGAGGTGGTCCTGAAGCGCAAGGACGGCAGCCCGGTGCATGTGTCCACCTCCTCCCGCCTCAACCTGGACGAGTCCGGCGCCGTGCTCGGGGTCGAGGGCACCTTCCGCGACATCACCGAGCGCACCAGGAACCAGGCCGCGCTTAAGGAGAGCATGCGCCAGTTCAACTCCCTGTTCGACAACATGACCGAGGGCGTGGCCCTGCACACCCTGGTGCGCGACAAGAACGGCGCGCTGGTGGACTACACCATCGAGAACGTGAACAAGAGCTTTGAGGGCATGCTGGGCTTCCAGTCCGCGAACGTGAAGGGCCGCCTGGCCTCGGAGGCTTACGGAACCGGTGTCGCACCGTTTCTGGAGGACTTCGCCCACGTCGCGCTTACCGGCCAGCCAGCGCACCTGGAGCATTATTTTCCGCCCATGGGCAAGCATTTCTCCATCTCCATCGCACCCTGGGGCGACGGCGGCTTCTCGGCCATCTTCGCCGACATCACCGGCCAGAAGCAGATGGAGGAGCAGCTCCTGTTCCGCGCCCTGCACGACCCGCTCACCGGTCTGGCCAACCGCACGCTCTGCCTGGACCGCATCGCCCAGGCCAACGAGCGCGCGGCCCGCAAGCCGGAAAGCGCCTTCTCCGTGGTCTTCATCGACCTGGACCGCTTCAAGGTCATCAACGACAGCCTGGGCCACGAGGCCGGGGACCTGCTCCTGCGCGAGGTGGCCCACAGGCTTGTTTCCTGCGCCCGCAGGGTGGACACGGTGTGCCGCTACGGCGGCGACGAGTTCACCCTGGTCATGGAGGAACTGAGCGCGAGAGAGACCGTGCGCACCATCAAGCGCGTACGCGAAAGCCTGAAGACGCCCATGGTCATCGACACCCACGAGATCAAGGTGGAGGCCAGCTACGGCATCGCCTACGCCCCGCAGGAGGGCTTGAGCGCGGAGGACCTGCTGCGCAACGCCAACATCGCCCTGCACCGGGCCAAGCTCACCGGGCGCAACAAGATCGTGGCCTACCGCAAGGGCATGCACGAGGCCGCCATCCAGACCATGAGCCTGCAGAGCGACATGTTCCGGGGCCTGGAGGCGGGCGAATTCTTCATGGTCTACCAGTCCATCTTCGACCTGAAAACAGGGCGGCTGGTCGGCTTCGAGGCGCTCATCCGCTGGCGCCACCCCCAGCGCGGCATCATCAGCCCGGTGGAGTTCATCCCCCTGGCCGAGGAGTCCGGCTTCATCATCGAGCTTGGAGGCTTTGCCCTGACCCGGGCCTGCAAGGACATGGTGGAGCTGCTGCGCAACCTGCCCGCAGAGGACCGCCTGACCATCTCCGTGAACCTTTCGCCCCGGCAGTTCTCGCGCCAGGGCCTGGCCGACCAGATCGAGCAGACCCTGCTGACCACCGGGCTGCCGCCCTCCTCCCTGGTGCTGGAGGTCACGGAATCCTCCATCATGAAGCACCCGGAGGCCTCGGCCAACATCCTGCACCGGCTCAAGGAAAAGGGCGTGGGCATCGCCATCGACGACTTCGGCACCGGGTATTCGTCCATGAGCGCGCTGCAAAAGCTGCCGCTGGACCGGCTCAAGGTGGACATGAGCTTTGTCAGCCGCATGACCGACAGCAGCGAAGACCGCGAGATCGTCCGGGCCATCGTCACCCTGGCCCGCAGTCTGCGGCTGAAGACCGTGGCCGAGGGCATCGAGACCGAGAGCCAGCGCACGGCCCTGCGCGACATGCACTGCGACCTGGGCCAGGGCTACCTGTGCTCGCGGCCCATGCCCCTGGCCGACGTGCCCGCCGCCATCCGGAAAAGGATCTGCGCACAGCCCGAAGAGGACTAAAATTGACGCCGCAGACGAATTCCGCCAAAGGCGCACCAGACCCGGCCAGCCGCGCCCTGCGCAAGCGCAGCAAAGCCAAACACCCTTCAGCACAGGAAGCCCATGAGCGAGATCGCCAAGTTCATCTTCGGATTCAAGCGGTTCCAGAAGGACTACTTCTGCGCCGACTCCACGGTCTTTGAAAACCTGCGCGAGGAGCAGAAGCCGCGCGCCCTGCTCATCGGCTGCTCCGACTCCCGCGTGGACCCGGCGCTGCTCACCGGCTGCGCCCCCGGCGATCTCTTCGTGGTGCGCAACGTGGCCAACCTGGTGCCCCCCTGCGAAAGCGACGGCGGCCACCACGGCGTCAGCGCAGCCGTGGAGTTCGCCGTGCGCGAGCTTGAGGTGGAGCACATCATCGTGCTGGGCCACTGCAACTGCGGCGGCATCAAGGCCCTGCTGCGCGAGGGCGGAGGCGGCGGCGAGGGCGCCTTCATCGACGCCTGGGTGAACATCGCGGCCAAGGCGCGCGACACGGTCCTGGCGGAGCTTTCCGGGCGCGGGCCCCAGGTGCAGGAACGCGCCTGCGAGCAGGCGGCCATCCTCATCTCGCTGGAAAACCTGCTGACCTTCCCCTGGGTGCGCGAGCGCGTAGAGACGGGACACTTGTACCTGCACGGCTGGTACTTTGATTTCGAGTCCGGCGAACTGTTCAGCTACCTGCCGGAGACCAAGGCCTTTGAGCTCTTGGTGCCGCGCTGCACGTAGGGCCCGGGGCAAAGGACGCCGGGCTCTCCCCTCCCGTCCACGTCGCAGCGCTGTGCACGCCGCGCAGCTCCACCAACCTGCCGGATACTGGACAAAGACTCGTCATTAAGGCTAGATTACAGAGCGCAATGGAACGTTTCGTGATCGACCCGCAAAGGAGCCGCACATGTTTTTCATCACCAACAGGTCGTTCGCCGAGGGCAACAGAACCGCTGAGATGCGCAAGGTGAATTTCGACCTGGATAACAACGAGGCCTCGCAGTCCGTGTACTTCTGCTGGCGCGACGACGCGAAAAAGGCCTACGTGGAGCTGGGCAACGAAAATTTCATGAAAGCCATGCGCAAGTCACCGGCGCGCCAAATTCTTTTCTACCTGCACGACGCCGCCCAGTTCCCGGAACAGCAGATCTTCCCCACTGCCGAGAAGCTCCAGGCCATGTTCGACGAGCAGGACAAGGGCCTGGTGGACGTGGTGCCGATCATCTGGCCGTGTGACAACGGCTCGGCCCTGCTCAAGGAATTCCACGAGGACCAGATCGCTGCCGAGGCCAGCGGCGTGGCCTTTGCCCGCGCCCTGGAAAAATTCCTGGTCTGGCGCGAGTCCGTCAAGACGGGCGACGCCCCCTGCCTCAAGCGGCTGAACGTGCTGGCGCATTCCATGGGCAACCGCGTGCTGCGCCAAACCCTGTTCTGCTGGTCGCGCTTCCACCGCAAGGGCCAGGTGCCGCTGATGTTCCGCAACATCTTCATGCTCGCCCCGGACGTGTTCAACGAGGCCCTGGAGAACAACCGCGAGGGCCGCTTCATCTGCCACAGCACGCGCAACGTCATCGTCTATTACGCCTCGGCCGACCGCATCCTGGGCACTGGAACCGTCGGGCCCCTCGGAGCGGATTCGACCTCGCGCCGCCTGGGCCACACCGGACCGGAACACATCCACCAGACCCCCAAGAACGTCTTTTCCGTGGACTGCGACGACGTGAACGTCAAATACGACCGCCCCAACGGCCACACCTACTTCCTGGCCGACGAGCGGGGCGATCCCGGCAAGGTCTTCCTGCACATGTACGACGCCATCAAGAAAGGCCGCCTGGAAGGCCACGACGAGCACCGCAACCTCATCGTGGACCTGAACTTCCGCTCCTGTTAGCCGCGCACCCAGCGCAACGAAAAAAGGCGTCCTTCGGGACGCCTTTTTTCGTTGGCCGGGAATGCAGGCAAAGCCTACCAGGTCTCCGTCTCCGGGCTGTGGTAGTAGAACTCCACGCGCCTGTTGGCCGCGCGGCCGGCCTCGTCAAAGACCGGCACCAGCGGGCGCGAGTCCGCGTAGCCGGAGGCGCGCAGGCGCGTGGCCGCAACGGCGCCGTTGCTCGTGGCCAGGATGTAGCGCAGGCAGGCCGCAGCCCTAGCGGCGGAAAGCTCCCACTTGGAGGGATACAGTCCGCTGCCGTTCTCGGTGTCGTCCGTGTGCCCGCGGATGACCAGGTCGACCTTCTGGGCCAAAAGGATGTCGGCCACGCCCTTGAGCAGCTTTGCGGCCTCGGGTTTGAGCACGGCGGAATTCGGGGCGAACATGACCGCGTTGTTCACCTGCATGAGCACGCCCGCGTTGTCGGAGCTGATGCCGGAATTGCTTTGCAGGTCCTGGTCCTTGGCCAGGAGCTCCTTGACCAGCAGGGCCACCTCGTACTTGATCTGGTCCTTTTCAGACAGCTTCATCTCGGCCAGGCCAACCTTGGCGTCCTTGGGGATGAACATGGCCTGGACCACGCTCTGCTTGACCTCGCTGCGGGAATCGTGCTGGCCTTCCTTGAAGACGATGGACAGGACTTCTTTCTGCTGCGGCTTCAGGGCCGAAATGAGCCACATCAGCAGAAAGAAGGCCATCATGGCCGTGACGAAGTCGGCATAGGCCACCTTCCAGCTTCCGCCGTGGTGGGGCGCATGCCCTTCGCCACCCTTCTTGATGATGATGATGTTCGGGGACCCTTTACTTTTGGCCACCCTTCAAGGCTCCTTCCAGTTCTTCAAACGTGGGGCGGACAGGGCCAGAAACGGCGCGGCGCGCGGCCTCGACCGCGAGCATGGGCGGAAAGCCGCTGGAAAAGCCGACCAGCCCGGTCTTGACGACCTCCAGCATGGAGTGGGTCTCCTTCACCTGGTACTCCAGGTTCTGGGCCATGGGACCGGCAAAGCCGTAGCACAAAAGGATGCCGAGGAATGTGCCGACCAGGGCCGCGCCGATGCTGTGGCCAAGGACCTCGGGCGGCTCGTTGATCTTGCCCATGGTGAGCACGACGCCGAGAACCGCAGCCACGATGCCCAGGCCGGGCAGGGAGTCGGCCACCTTGTTGATGGCGTTCGGCGTATTGGACTCGTGCTTGTGCGAGGCGGACATGTCGATGTCCATGAGCGACTCGAACTGGTGCGGCTCAATGTTGCCGGCCAGGAGCACCTTGAAGTTGTCGCAGATGAAGTCGCGCACCTCATGATTTTTCAGCACCGAAGGAAAACGGGTGAACACGGCGCTGCCGTCGGGCTTGTTCACATGGGACTCGATGGACACGATGCCGTCGCGCCGGGCCATGTTCATGAGGGTGTAAATCACGCTCAGGATGTCGAGGAAGGTTTGCTTGCTGGCCTCGGAAGCGGTAAAGACCTTGAAGGATTTCTTGATGGTGCCGAAGATGACGCTCTTGGGCGAGGCGATGAAGAACGAACCCAGGGCCGCGCCGCCGATGATGAGCAACTCGACAGGCTGCATGAGCACACCAAGGGGCCCCCCCTCAATGATATAGCCCCCGATGACGCAGCCGAGTACGATAAAAACACCTAAAATCGCAAACATAACGCTCTAATCTCCTCGTGGCCGACCTCAATGAAGGATACCCAGAACCGTCGCTTCGCCAGCCTAGCACAGCAGACTCGACTGGGAATACTTATTGAATCAAGATGTGCCCCTTTGTAAAGCACTCATTTGCAACAATCACGTTACTAATTAAATTTTCAATAGTTAAAATTTCTTTAAACTCTTTCAAGACCCTGCCCGCCATGGCCGGACCACGCTTGCAAACATGGTTCGCACCACGTAAAGATTCAAATCACTTCCCCGCCTTCAACGGAGGACGCCATGAAGTACGTAATCCTGGCCATGGGCCTGCTTTTCATCTTTCCAACGGATATTTCCGCCCTGAAAACCTATGCGCCGCGCCTGGTGGTGCAGCAAAACGGCCAGGCCCTGGTGACCGAACTGCGGTCCCTGACCCTGCTCAAGGGCGAGGGCGCCGTGCTCCTGCCGGACCTGCCCAGCACCATCGACCCGAACACCCTGCAAGTTCGCTCCAAGACCGCCCCGCGCGATTTCGTCATCCGCGACCTGACCCTGGACAGCGACCTGCTCACCCCGTCGAACCTCCTGCGCAGGCACCTGGGCCAAAAGGTCACCCTCATCCTGCCTGACGGCAAGACCCAGGGCGGGCGCATCCAGAAGGAGGCGGTGCTCCTGTCCACGGATGAGGCCCCGGTGTTCCTCATCGACGGCGCGGTCTACGCCGGACCGTACGAGGCCGTCATCTACCCGGAGCTGCCCAAGGGCCTGTCCCCGCGCCCCAGGCTGAGCCTGAACGTCGACAATTCCGGCCCGGCCAGGCAGGACATCGAGCTGACCTACATCGCCCGGGAGCTGTCCTGGAGCATGGACTACGTTCTGGCCCTGAACAAGGCCGCCACCAGCGGCACGCTCATCGGCTGGGTGACCCTGCAGAACCGCAGCGGCGCGGACTACAACGAGGCCCTGGTCGAGCTTCTGGCCGGGGAGCCGCGCAGCGTTCAGCAGTTCGCGCCCAGGGCCCTGTACGCCGCCAAGGCCATGGCCGCGCCCATGTCCATGGACGCCGCAGACGCGCCGGAGGAGCTCTTCGAGTACCAGCTTTACCGTCTGAAGCGGCCCGTGACCCTGGCCAACCAGCAGTCCCGCCAGGTCCAGCTCTTCGAGTCCGGCCGCATCGACGTGAGCCGCAAGCTGCTTGGCCGGGCCAATGCCCTGCCCTCCGGACGCGAAGCCGATCCTGTCAAGGAACATCTCGACGCCGTCATCTCTTTTCGGAACACGGAAGGACTTGGTTTAGGGCTGCCCCTGCCCAAAGGCATCCTCAGGGCCTTTGAGGAACAGGCTGAAAGCAAACACTTTCTGGGCGAGGCCCCGCTGGAGCGCGCCCCGGTGGGAGCAACCGTTGAGCTGCGCCTGGGGCAGGTCTTTGACATCACGGTGGAGCGCGTGGCCCTGGAGTTCGAAAAGACTGGGAAGAACAGCTACAAGGGCACCTGGGAGCTGCGCCTGAGGAACTCCAAGAAACAGTCCCAGCGCGTGGTGCTCCAGGAGCTGCTGCCCGGCAAGTGGAAGGTCCAGGACGCCTCCCAGAAATGGTCCAAGCCCTCGTCCGGGGTGCTGGAGTTTGCCGTGGACGTGCCTGCGGGCACCGGGCAGGAGCCCCTTCTGGTCACGTACTCCTTCACCACGGAACTCTAGCCGGGCGTCGGCCTTGGGCTTGCCCTGGGCCCTTGCCCTGCACCCGCACTTCGCGTAGCGCAATGGCGCACAAGTGCAGGGGGTTTGAACGTGGGACAGGGCTTCAAGGGCTTCATCTATGCCGCGCTTTCCGCGGTCTGCTTCGGGCTGCTCGCCGTGCTGGGCAAGCTGGCCCTGGCGCGCGGCTTTGCGCCCACGGAGATTTTGCAATACCGCTTCGGCTTCGCCAGCCTGATGCTGCTTGGCTGGTTCGCCCTCACAGACCGCTCCGTGCTGCGCGCCCGGCCGAGGACCCTGCTCAAGGCCGCCTTCCTGGGCATCGGCCTGTACCCGGTGCAGAGCTTCTGCTTCATGTCCGCGCTCAAGTACATCCCGGCGGCCACGACCTCGCTCATCCTCTACTTCTACCCCGTGGCCGTGACGCTTCTGTCGGCCCTGCTCTACAAGACCCGCGTGGACCGCTTCGTGGCCCTGTCCCTGGCCTTTCTGGTGGCTGGCTGCGCCCTGGTCTTCTTTGACGCCTTCCTGCGCAGCAGCAGCCAGACCGGGCTTGTGCTGGCCGCCACGTCCATGCTCATATTCTCGCTGTACCTGCTCTGCCTGGAGCACCTGCTCAAGGGCGAAAACCCGCGCACCATCTCGGTCTACGTGGTCGTCGCCACAGCCCTGGTGTACACCCTGACGGCCCCGCCCACGCGCTTTGCGGACCTGGACCTGGCCGGGCAGGCCCTTGGCGTTCTGCTGGGGCTGGTGCCCACGGCCCTGGCCGTGACGCTGCTCTACCGCGCCGTGGAGCTGGTGGGCAGCGCCAAGGCCTCCATCTGCTCCACGCTGGAGCCCATCACCACGGTGCTGGCCTCGGCCCTGGTCCTGGGCGAGGCCATCGTGCCGGTGCAGGTGGCGGGCATGGCGCTCATCCTGGTCGGCATCGCCCTGCCGAACCTGCGCCTGCTGCGCCTGGGCAAACCGGCGGGCCTGACGGCAGACTAGGCCCGGCAGGCTGGACCCGCAGGCTGGGCCCGGACAGCTCTGGCTGGACCACGCGCAGCCTCCCTTGACGCCGCCTCCCTTGACGCCGCCTCCCCTTTCGCCCTAGTCAATGCGCAGGCCAGCACGCTCCGCCAAGGGGACACGCATGCACAACAACCGCCGCCGCAGCAGGGTCCGCACCCAGGTCACGGCAAACTACCTCCAGCAGGGAAACACGGTGTTTCCCCTGGTCACCCAGAACATCAGCCTGAAGGGGATGCTGGCCAGGCCGCAGCCCGGCATCCACGCCGGGGAGCTCGGCGTCGTCCGCATCGACCTGTCCAGCGACGCCAGCATCGAGATCGAATGCCAGGTCATCCGCAGCGACAGCACCGGGGTGGCCATAGACTTCCGGCCCATGGACGAGCAGAGCTTTTTCCACCTGCGCAATCTGGTGCGCTACAACGCGCCCGACGCCGACCAGATCGACGACGAGCTCAAGATACCGGCCTTTGAGGACGTGCCCAAGTCCTGACACGGAAAAACGGCGGCCCGTCTCCAGGCCGCCGTCGGTTTGCGTATCCGCCAGGCTGGCTCACGCCGCCCCGCTTTACAATTTCCCCGTCACCACTGTCCGACTGACTACCATTGCATCGACCGCTTCACGGCCATGGCCTTGGCCTGCTCCTCATAGGTGGCGAAGCCTGCGTGGTGCATGGCGTCCTCCACGGTGTAGGTCCAGTTCCAGCTGGAGTAGATCACCGGCTTGTGGAAGGTGGCGCGGAAGTGGTCCATCTCCTGCCGGTAGAAGGCTTCCTTGGGGTTCTCGATGTTGTCGCGCAGCTGTTCGCTGAAGCGGTCGAGCTCGCCCTCGTACCACTCCATGATGTCCTCTGCGGTGTTGTAGCGCTTGAGGATGTGGCCGTAGCCGTGCTCGTCGAGCAGCTCGCGCAGGCGCTTGAAGTGCTGCTCCTTGAGCCAGGCGCCCAGGCCCTCCACCGGGATGCCCAGGGCCTCGACCTCGGCCATCTGGACCTTGGTCTTGCGGTAGGTGTCGGGCACCACCGAGGCCGAGTCGATGCCGGCAATGGCCACCAGCCCGCGCAAGATCTCGCTGTTGGACACGCCCTGGCCGCAGAAGCCGACCTTCTTGACGTACTTCTGCCCCGCGAAGATGGTCACCAGGATGGCCCAGACCACGGCCGGGTCCTCCTCGTCATAGATGTGCTGCAGGCGCGGGTTGTCGCGGTCGGTGGCCAGCACCATCTGGGTCATGTCGTTGGAGCCGATGGAGAAGCCGTCCACCTCCTGCAAGAATTCCTTGCACAGGATGGCGTTGCTCGGAATCTCGGCCATGAGTATGAGCTTGACCCCGTCCTTGCCGGACTCGATGTTGTGCACCTGCTTGAGGTAGCGCTTCATGCTTCGCGACTCTTCGAGGGTGCGCACAAAGGGCAGCATGATCTGCAAATTCTTGCCGCCGAAGATGCCCCGGGCCAGCTTGAAGGCCTCCAGCTCCCAGTCGTGGATGTTGCGCGAGACGCCGCGGAAGCCCAGCATGGGGTTGTCCTCGTGCTGCTCGAACAACAACCCGCCGATGAGGTTGCGGTACTCGTTGGTCTTGAAGTCCGTGGTGCGGTAGACGATGTTCTTGCCGTAGAAGGCCATGGCGAACAGCGCCAGGCCCTGGGCCAGGGTCTGGATGTAGTGCTCCTTGCCGGTGCGGAACCCGCGCGACTCAAGCAGCTTGCGGATGCGGTCGGGCAGGGTGCGCACCTCGTCCATCTCGGTCTTGAGGCCCATCTTGAGCGCCACTTCCTCGCGCAGGGCGGCGATGCGCTCCAGCATGTCGATGACGCCCGGATCGTCCTTGATGCGCGCGGCGATCCTGTCGATCTCGCGTTCGTGGTCCTGCTTGGTCTTCTGGGCGTCGGCGTAGTTCTCGTTGATGTTGTCGACCACGTCGGTGTAGCCCATAATCACGGCGATGTGCTTCTTCAAGGAGACCGAGGTCTTGAGGGTCTCCAGGCGTTCCGTGGCGTAGCCGATGTGCTCGTCGAGCTTCTTGTCCAGCTCGCGCAGGCGGCGGTGCAGGGCCAGCACCTCGTCGGTGCCCTTGGTGTTCTCGCGCTCGCTCAGCGCGGCCAGCTCCTTGCCCAGGCCGGTGATGAGGCCAACGTAGTCGCGCAGCTTGATGCGCATGTTGATCAGCCCGGTGGACAGCTGCTCCTTCATGACCTTGGAGAGGATGCCGTCGAGTTCGCGCAGCTTGTTCTCCACCAGGGCGTTCAGCACGCCCCGGTCAAAGGCCTCCAGGGCCAGCGGGTGCACGCTGATGTTTCCGAGCATGAACTCGGCGCGCAAGAGGCCCACCTCGAAGTCCGGCACGTGGCGCAGGCGCGAGAGGAACAGGGACTGGCCGATGTCGGCCAGGATGAGGCCGACCTTGGTCTTGGTGGACGGGAGCTTGCTCACGTCGATCTCGCCGCCCACGTCCACCAGGGGCAGGCTGCCCCGGTACACGCGCCCGCGCGAGCCGTCGACCGTGATCTCCTGGCCGTCGAGCGAGCGGATGACCTCCAGGCGCTGCAGGCCGATGACCGCCGGGATGCCCAGCTCGCGGGAGGTGATGGCCGCGTGGCTCGTGTCGCCGCCGACATCGGCCAGAATGGCGCTGGCGATGCGCATGCCCGGCACCATGTCCGGGTCCGTGCGCTCCGCAGCCAGGATGTCGCCCTTGTTGACCTTGTTCAGCTCAAGGGCGGAGCGCAGGAACTTGACCACGCCCTGGCCCGCCCCGCGCGAGGCGCCGTTGCCTTCCAGGATCAGCTCGGCGTCGGCCAGGGCCTTGGGGTCCACTTCCTTGCGGCGCATGAAGATGGTGTGCGGGTGGCGGTCGAAGTCGTCGTTCCAGCGGGTCTCGGGCCGGGCCTGGACAAACCACAGGCGGTCGGAGGAGTCGATGCAGAACTCGGTGTCCATGATCATGCCGCCGTAAGCCTTGGAGATGCTGCGCACGCCGCGTGCGACCTCCTCGGCCTGGGCCAGGGAAAGGGCCCAGCGGAAGATCTCGTTCTCGTCCACGGGCACGTCCTTGGTGCCGCCCAGATCCTCGTCGTAGACGATCTTCTTGTCCTTGCAGCCCATGTAGCGGACAACGACCTCAGAGCCGTCGTCGCGCTGGAAGACGTAGAACTTGTCCGGGGTGACCATGCCGCCCACCACGGCCTCGCCCAGGCCGTAGCTGGCGTCGATGGAGACCAGGTCGTTTCTGTCCGTGCCGCGGCAGCCGGTGGCCGTGTCGGCGGAAAACGCCGTGCCGGAGATCAGCGGGTTGATCATGCGCATGATGCACACCGAGAGCGAGGTGTTCTCGATGGCCCATTCCTTTTTGGCCGTCTCGGCGATGGAGTCGTCGCCGGTCTGTTCGGCCTTGTTCACGGCGTCCAAGATGGCTTCGCGGCGGTAGGTCATGCTGCGCAGGTTGTAGGCGCTGGCGCAGTCCCAGTGGTAGGCCTCGACGCAGCGGTCCTCGCCCACGATGTTCAGGTAGGTGTCCTGCAATCCGGCAAAGGCCTTCTTGCGGCTGTCTTCTCCTGCTGCGGAGGAGCGCACGGCCACGGGCTCGTTCTCCAACCCGGCGTCGCCACAGATGTCCAGGTAGGCCCGGCGGACCGATTCCACGACCTCCTGCGGCGGCTCCACCGAGAGGATGGCCGCCTGCACGAGCACGGAGCGCTTGCGCAGCTGGTCGATGCCCTCCGGGCTGGTGGCGAAGCCCTCGACCACGTTGTTCACAAAGGTGCGCAGCTTGATGAGCGTGCCGGTATTCTTGACCATTTCAGCGGTGATGCGCTTGGCGATGCGGCGGGTGAACTTGCGCAGAAACTCGACGTCGCGGTTGATCTCGTCGTCGTTCCAGTCTGTGGCGTTGTATTCCTTGTCCACGATGGAGCGCACCAGGGCCGCGTTGACCTTGGTCTCGTCGAGCAACAGGTGGAAGGCGTGGGATGAAATGGCCCGGAACTGCGGGGCGCGGATGCCCGCAACCTGGCTGATGATGGCGGTGTTGTAGTTCTTGCCGCCCACGAGCAACTCGGCGTCGGGTCCGATCTCGACGATATCCGCGCCGGAAAGTACGATCTTCTGGGTCAGGTCAGGCTTGGCTGCGGGCTTGGGTTTGGACTCGGCCACAGCAGCGCCTGCGGGCGTTTCGCCCAGGTCCTTCTTGGTCTTGGCCATGCTCTCCTCCTTGGACATCTTGGGGCATCAGGGCCGTATAGCCGCATCACCATATCAGAGGACACAAGCGCGCCCCTCTCCCCTCATGATGCTCAATGCCAAGGGATCAGGACACGCCACATTTTGTCGTCGGCACCCGATACCTTTTTTTTCAACGCTTCGTCAATTGTACATACAATAATGCTGTCAAACCGGGGACGAAACAGCCAGGGCTATGACTTTTGCCGCGCGCCCAGCGCGCCGGGCGATACGACTTCACAAACCGTTATCGCCAGCCTGCCCGCCGTTTGCTCGACAATCCCTCATCACTTGCACATACAATAATGCGGGCACAACAGCCGAACCGGCAAGGCTACAGCTTCTGCCCGCAACCGGGGCAGAACTTGAAGTCCCCGCTGGAGACCGGGGCCTTGCAGGTGGGGCAGCAGCCCTCCACCGGACCCAGCTCGACCAGCAGTTCACCCTCCTTCACCGGCACCATGATCTTGTCTTCCTGGTAGTTGGCGTTTTTCAGCACGCGCTTGACCAGGCCCGCCGTGGGCGCATAGACGCTCTTCTCCTGCTTCATGATGGAGATGTTGCAGATCTCCTCGCCCAGCTTGACATGGTCGCCCGCGCGCACGTGCATGACCCAGAGGTCGCCGTTTGAAGGCGAGGCGATGTGGTAGGGGTTCTTGTGGTCGGCCATCTCCACGGAATCCCGCTCCGAGGCGACGCCCTCGCGCACCTTCACCTGGTAGCTCACGCTCTCGTTGTCCACGGTGTAGCGCACCATGCTCAGGCCCTGCTCGTCGGGCTCGGAGATGTCGTCGATGCGCATGACGTGCGGCTTGCCCGAGGCGCTTTGGAAGAGCAGCTTCTCGTTCTTCTCCAGGCCCTCGAACCAGACGTCCACGGGCAGGTTGTTGGCGTCGCCGAAGCGCTCGCAGAACTCGATGGTCTTCAGCGCATCGCCGGGGTGGTTCAGGTAGATGACGAACTCCTCGGCCGTCGGCTTGCGGCCCAGGCGCACCTCAAGGGTCTGCTCCTCGGTCTTCAGGTCCATGTCCTGCAGGGTCTCCAGGGGCGAGGCCTCGGTGCGGCTGGCGATGGCGTCCTGCCACTCCGAGCCGAAGGCGCTCTGGTAGACCCAGTCCGCCGGGAAGCCCAGGGGCAGCTTGCCATACTTGCCCAGCAAGAGGTTGCGGAAGGCGTCGTTGCTGTCGCAGTAGAGGTCCAGCCGGGCCTCGCGCTCCAGGTCGGTCAGCTCGGCCTCGGGCGCCAGGTTCACGATGTCCAGGATGTTCAGCAGGCGCCGAACCTCGCGCTCGCCGCCGCGCTTGTACGCGCCGGTGACGGCCAGAAAGGCCGTGTTCCAGGTGATCTGCGAGCCCGGGGTGACGTCGTGGTAGCGCACGATCTTGCGCGTGCCCGCCAAGAACTTGAGCATGTAGGGCAAGAGGTGGATGTAGCCCTGCTTCATGGCCCCTTCCTGGGAGGACGAGGTGGCGCCGCCGGGCATGCCATGCATGACCACGTCGTGGTCGATGCCGCGGAAGTACGGGGAGCAGTAACGGTCGTAGTACGGCATGATCTGCTTCAAGGTGAAGTTGGTGGAGCGGATCATGTCCTTGTCGAGCAGGGTGGTGAGGCTGCCCCCGTTTTTGTCCTTCATCTCATCTTCGATGTAGGCGGCGGTGGAGAGCACCTCGCCCTGGCCGTACCAGCGCACCGAGGCGCCGATGGCCGTGTCCACGATGTGCGCCCCGGCGCTGGCCGCCGCGCCCATGGTCGGCACGAACAGGCCGTCGGTGTAGTGGCGGTGGCTGTGGATGACGAGCTCCGGGTACTTCTTGACCAGCGCCTCGATGAGCTTCTTCATGAAGCGCGGCGGGCACACGCCGGCCATGTCCTTGAGCCCCAGGATGATGGAGCGCGAGGCCTTTTCCACGGACACGCCCATGACATCCGCGCACATGGCCAGGATGCTCTCGGTGACGCCCAGGTAGTGCTCCTCGTCAAAGCCCTTGGACCAGGACAGGGACAGGGCGGGCTCGAAGATGTGCTTGCCGGAGTTCAGCACCACCTCGGCAAAGGGGCGCATGTTCTCGGTGTGGTTCAAAAAGTCGAAACAGCGGATGACGTCGTAGTGCTCGCAGATCATCTCGCCGGTCAGGCGCATCAGGTTCTTGGGCTGCGGCTTGTAGCCCAGCACGTTGGTGGAGCGGACAAGAATCTGCTTCAGCGTGGTCGGCGCAAACTGGTTCCACTCCCTGGCCTCGGTGAAGGGGTAGGTCATGTTGGCCAGCATGGCCACGTGGAAGTGCGCGCCGCCGCCGTTCTCCAGGCTGAAGAAGCCGCAGCGGTCCAGGTAGGGGCCGATGATGCGGTCCTCGGCCAGGCGGAAGCGGTTGCCGCTGTTGCTTTGCGTGATGTCGCGGGTGGTGGTGTCGCTGAAGTGGATGATGCCCTTAGCGCGGTCCTCGCGCAGGATGTCCAGCACGGTGTCGCGGCCCATGGCCCGGGTGATGCGCGGCTCAAAGGCGGCGTCCGTGGCCTCCGGGGCCTTGACCAGCTGAAAGCGGTCCATGCGCTTGTCGCCCCGGCCCCGGTATTCGCCCAGGGACACATAGGGGTTGTAGCCCCTGGCCGAGATCTCGGCCACCAGGCGGCTCAGGCGCACGCGTTCCGGCTCCTGGTCCGAGTAGCTCATGAGCTCGGCCTTTTTCAGGCGCACGAAGTTGGTGTCGTAGTCGCCGGAGAGGAAGTCGGGGTGCTTGATGACCTGGCGGTGGAAATTGATGGTCGTCTTGACGCCGCTAATCATGTATTCGCGCAGGGCGCGGCGCATGAGCATCACGGTCTTGTTCCAGGAGCTGCCGTAGGTGATCAAAAGCGCGGCGGCGGAGTCGTAGCGCGAGGGGAAGCGGTAGCCCGCGCAGACGCAGGAATCCAGGCGCACGCCCTGGCCGCCCGGGGAGACGTAGCGGGTCAGGGTTCCGGCGTTGGGCGAAAAGTCGTCCTGGGGGTCCTCGCAGTTCACGCGCACCTGCATGGCGTGCAGGTAGGGCTTGGTGTCCTTCTCGTTGAAGCGCAACTTGGAGCCGAAGGAGATGGCGATCTGCTCCTCCACCAGGTCGATGCCGTAGCGGCATTCGGTGATGCCGTGCTCCACCTGCAGCCGCGTGTTGACCTCGATGAGGTAGGGCCGCCCGGTCTTGTCCACCAAAAACTCCACCGTGGCCAGGGAGTGGTAGCCGCAGGCCTTGATGAGCTTCTCGGAGTAGCCCTTGAGCTCGCGGCGCAGCTCCGGGGTGAAGGTCGGCCAGGGCGAGGGGGTGATCTCGATGAGCTTCTGATGGTTGCGCTGCACGGAGCAGTCACGCTCGTCAAAGACAAAGACGTTGCCGTACATGTCGGCCACGGTCTGGAACTCAATGTGCCGCACGGAGGTTAAGAGCTTCTCCACGTAGAGGCGCGGGTTGCCGAAGCTGGCCTTGGCCAGGGCCGAGGCCTTGGTGAAGGCGCTCTCCAGCTCCGATTCCTTGTAGACCTCGTAGATGCCGCGACCGCCGCCGCCGCCCTCGGCCTTGAGCATGATGGGAAAGCCGATCTCCTTGGCGATGCGCCGGGCCTCGGGGATGCTGACGGCCTCCGGGGAGCCAGGCACCACGGGCACGCCGATCTCCTCGGCCAGCTTGCGCACGGCGACCTTGTTGCCCAAAAGGCGCATGGGGCCCTGGTTCGGGCCGATGAAGATGATGCCCGCGTCCTCGCATTTCTTGGGGAAGGAGTCGTCCTCGCTGCCGAAGCCCCAGCCGGGGTGGATGGCCACGATGCCGCGGTCCTTGGCCATCTTGATGATGCGGTCCAGGTCGAGATAGGCGCGGGGGTCTTCGCCTAAAAGGAGAAGTTCGTGGGCGCCGGTGGTGGCGGGGGAGGTTTTGTCCACGTCGGTCGCGGTCATCACGGCCACGGCCTCAAACATCTCGGTTATGGAACGGCAGATGCGCCGGGCCGGGATGCCCCGGTTGGCCACCAGAATGGGCTTGCCCTTGACGATTTCCAGAACCTGCTCGAACGACTTCGGCTTCATGCGAAAAAGTTCCCCCTTCTGTCTATCTTGTCGACCTTCAAGCCCTGACGCCAGGGCCTAAAGGGGCGTCACATCACCGGCAAGGAGGAGAATCTCCCTGCCGTCCCTGTCCAAAACCAGCTCGCCCTGGCCGGAAACTCCCCTGATTCTGGCCTCGTACCGAACGCTCGCCCCCTCGCACACGAGGACACGCCTGCCCATCCAGGCGAGCCTGGACTGGAAGATCATAAGGAATTCACTGGGAGTAAATGTTTCAAGTGCGTTGACGTAACCCGTTTCCAGCCGATTTACAAGCATCCGCCACAGGCCCAGGATGCCGGAAACGCCGGGCAAGGCCGGAAATGCGCCCGCCGCAACACAATGCCCGGCGCGCAGGTCCTCCTCGCGCGGGGCCCAGGCCAGGTTCAGGCCCAGCCCCGCGAGAATGGAGCCAGGGCGCTCCTCCACGAGGATGCCGCCGATCTTCCTGTCGTTGAGCAAAAGATCATTCGGCCACTTGACGCGCACGCCGTTGCAAACGCCCTCCAGGGCCTCGGCCAGGAGGTGGCCAAGGACCAGGGGCCGAAGATCATTCCAAAGGCCGGGGGCGGGCGGCATGACCACGGTGGCCTGCAGGTTGCCCGGGGCCGAAAGCCAGATCCGGCGCAGCTGCCCGCGCCCGCTTGTCTGCACCGGGGCGACCACGCTGCCCCAGGCCTGGCCCGCAGCGCCCAGCCAGCCCCGCGTCAGAAGCTTACGGGCCACGTCCATGGTCGAGGCGCAGGGCCCGCAGACCCAAATGTCCGCGCCCGCCGGAGCGTCCACCGAGGCTGCGGCCTGGGAGACCGGCGTCCAGGCCAGCCCCTGCTCCAGCCGCCACGGGCCCAGCGCGGCCACGTCCGAAGCCCACAGCGGGTGCACGGCGGCAAGCGCCTGCGGGTCCAGGGGCTCGGCCAGGCCGGGCAGGCCTTGGGCCAGGAGCCGCACACCGCGCTGCGTGGCAACAGGCACGACTGCGGGCAAATCAACCAACGAATCAACCGACGAATCAAAAGGCACATCAACGCCCATGGACTGCTCCGTCGTGGCTGACGGCTTCCCATCTGAGCCGCAACCTGCTAGGTTGACGCATGAAAATTCTCCTTGTCGGCGGAGCCGTACGCAACCAACTCCTTGGGCTTCCCGTACGGGACAGGGATTATCTTGTCCTGGAGGCCACTGTCGAGGACTTCTTGAGCGCCCACCCAGGGGCCAAGCCAGTGGGCAAGACCTTTCCCGTGTTCATCTACAAGGGCGAGGAGTACAGCTTTCCGCGCGGCAAGGGCCTGGAGCAGGATCTGGCCGGGCGCGACTTCACGGTCAACGCCCTGGCCCGGGACAAAACCGGCGCGCTTTACCACCACCCGCTGGCCCTTGCGGACATTGAAGCGCGCGTGCTCCGCCCGGCCTCGCTGCGCTCCCTGTCCGACGACCCCCTGCGCGCCTTTCGCGCGGCGCGCTTCCTGGCCGAGCTGCCGGGCTTCTCGGCCCACCCGGAGCTGGTCGAGGCCATGCGCCGCACGGCGGCCAGCGGCGCCCTGGGCCAGCCCTATGCCGAACGCGTGGGTCAGGAGGTGCAGAAGGCCTGCGCAGGCGCGCGCCCCGGCGAGTTCCTGCGCCTGCTGGACCAGGGCCGCTGCTTTGCGCCGTGGTTCGCGGAGCTGTCCCAGGCCTCGGTCATCCCAGCCGGGCCCAGGCAGTTCCACGACTCCAGCGTGCTGGAGCACACGGCGCGGGTCATGGACCGGCTGGCCGGAGACCCCATGGCCGTGTGGATGGGTCTGTGCCACGACCTGGGCAAAACCCTGACGCTGGAGCAGGAGCTGCCCCGGCACATCGGGCACGACAAACGCGGCGAGGCCGTGGCCCAGACCCTGGGGATGCGCCTGCGCCTGCCCACCCGCCTGGTCAACGCCGGGGCCGACGCCGCGCGCTGGCACATGCTGGGTGGGCGCTACCCGGAATTGCGCGACGCCACCCGCGTGGACCTGCTCTTCCGGCTCAAGAGCCGAGGCGTGCTGCGCGAGCTGTTCCGCCTGGTCCAGGCCGACACGGACCAGGACCTCCTGCCCGAGGCCCAGGCCGACCTCGACGCGGCCCTGACCGCCGTGCTGCCGCCAGAGGCCCGCGACCAGGGCGAAAAGTCCGGGGAGCTCCTGCGCTCCCTGCGCATCAAGGCCCTGCGTGTTGATCGTGCCAGCCGCGCAGCACGCCCCCGCACCTGATTCGAATGGTCTTGCACCCCGCGTAACACTATTCACAGGTTCGTCAAACTTTTTTGTTGACGCGAATCCAAATCGTGTGCATAAAAGGGCTGTCTGCACGTCCAACAGTCCGATTCTTCAGGAGGACCAACACATGCACATGGCCGATGCCTTACTCTCCCCCGCCGTTGGCGGAACCATGTGGGCTGTTTCCGCCAGCCTGCTCGCCTACTCCTCAAGCCGACTGAAATCCAGCCTGGATGACCGCCGCGTGCCCCTCATGGGCGTGCTGGCGGCCTTTGTCTTCGCTGCGCAAATGATCAACTTCAGCATCCCCGGCACCGGCTCCAGCGGGCACCTGGGCGGCGGGCTCATCCTGGCCGTGCTGCTCGGCCCCCACGCGGCATTGCTGGCCATCGCCTCGGTGCTGTCCGTGCAGGCTCTGTTCTTTGCCGACGGCGGCCTGCTGGCGCTCGGCTGCAACATCTTCAACATGGGCGTCATCTCCTGCTTCGTGGCCTATCCGCTGATCTTCAAACCCCTGGCGGGTGATTCGCCGAACAAGACCAAGCTCATGACCGCCTCGGTCATCGCGGCCACCCTCGGCCTGCAGATCGGCGCCTTCAGCGTGGTCTTGGAGACCGTGGCCTCGGGCATCAGCGAGCTGCCCTTCAGCTCCTTCGTGCTGCTCATGCAGCCCATCCACCTGGCCATCGGCCTGGTCGAGGGCGTGGTCACGGCCATGCTCCTGGTGTTTCTGCACAAGACCCGGCCCGAGCTTTTCGGCGCGGTCGCACCCGGCACCGAAAGCCGCCCGCTGCGTCCCGTGGTGATCGGCCTGGCCCTGGCCGCCCTGGTCACCGCCGGGACCTTGAGCTGGTTCGCCTCCGCCAATCCGGACGGCCTGGAATGGGCCATGGGCAAGGTCAGCGGCAAAGAGGAGCTGGCTGCGCCGGAGACTGGCATCCATGGCGCCCTGGACGCCTTGCAAAAGCGCACAGCCTTCCTGCCGGACTATAATTTCAAGCAGGCGGAACCGGCCAAACCCGAAGCCGCTGCGACCGGGGCCAAGCCGGAACAGAAAGCCGAGGCCTGGCCCAACGTGAGCGCCGGGACAAGCTTCTCCGGACTGCTCGGAGGACTCATGACCCTTTGCCTGGCCGGGATCCTGGCCTTTGTCCTGCGCCGCCGCACACCGAGCAAGGCCTGATCGGGCAAGGCCTGATGCGCGCGGCCATCGGGTAGCATACGCCATCCGCGGGCAGGGCTCTCCCTGCCCGCAGCTTTTCCGGGGGAAGCATGGGCCTGGACACCGCACTGCATGAGATCCGCCGCCTGGACGACCTGGCCGCCCTGGACACCCCCCTGCACAGGCTGGACGCCCGGGCCAAGGTCCTGGTCACGCTCTTTTTCCTTGTCTCCATGCTCTCCCTGGGCCGCTACGAGGTCTCGCGCCTGCTGCCATTCGCCGCCTTCCCCCTGATCCTGGCCGTGCAGGGCGGCGTGCCGCTGAGCCTGCTGCTGCGCCGTGCCGCCCTGGCCCTGCCTTTCGTGGTCTTCGTGGGCATCTTCAATCCGCTGATCGACCGCACCGTGCACCTGACCTTGGGTCCGCTCAGCATCACCGGCGGCATGCTCTCCTTCCTGTCCATCGTGCTGCGGTCGCTCCTGGCCGTGTCCACAGGGCTGGTCCTGGTGGCCGTCACCGGGTTCGACCAGATCTGCCGCGCCCTGGGCCGACTGGGCATGCCCACGGCCCTGTTGGTGCAGCTCCAGTTCCTGTACCGCTACCTTTTCGTCCTGGCGGACGAGGCCCTGCGCATGCTGCACGCCCGCACCCAGCGCTGCGCCCCGGACAGGCATCCCTGCCTGCGCGAATACCGCTCGCTGCTCGGCAACCTGCTCCTGCGCACCCTGGACCGCGCCGGGCGCATCCACCAGGCCATGCTCTGCCGCGGGTTCGACGGGCAGATGCCCGAACTGCGGCCCACCACACGTTTTGGTCCGGCGGAGTGGCGCTTCTGCGCCCTCTGGGGGCTGTTCCTTGTCGCCGTGCGCATCCTGAACCTTCCCCAACAGCTGGGCGACCTGCCCTTGTACCTGGGCGGCAAAGCCGGAGGCCTGTTTCCGTGAGCCATCACATCGTCGAATTGAAGGGCTTGAGCTTCCACTACCCGGACGGCACCCCGGCCCTGGACAACATCAACCTGACCATCCACCACGGCGAATCCGTGGGGCTTGTCGGCGCCAATGGCGCGGGCAAGTCCACCCTGCTCCAACACCTGTGCGGGGTCCACGTGCCCCAGACGGGCCGCGTGCGCGTGGGCGACGTGCCGGTGGTTCCCGGCACCCTGCGCGAGGTGCGGCGCACCGTTGGCCTAGTGTTCCAGGACCCGGACGACCAGTTGTTCATGCCCACCGTGGCCGAGGACGTGGCTTTCGGGCCGCTGAACATCGGCCTGCCGCCCGAGGAGGCCGCCCTGCGCGTGGATGAGGCCCTGGCCCAGGTGGACGCCCTGCACCTGAAGCACCGGCCGCCGCACCGTCTCTCCGGCGGTGAAAAGCGCGCCGTGGCCATCGCCACGGTGCTGGCCTGCTCGCCGGACATCCTGGTCATGGACGAGCCCTCGGCCAACCTGGACCCGCGCTCGCGCCGCCTGCTCATCAATCTTTTGCGCGGCTTTGAGCACACCAAGATCCTGGCCACCCACGACCTGGACATGGTCCTGGACCTGTGTGAGCGCACCGTGGTTTTGCACAAGGGCCGCGTCATGGCCGACGGCCCCACGGCGCAGATCTTCGCCGACTATGCCCTGCTCTCGGCCTGCGCCCTGGAGCCGCCCCTGTGCATGCAGGGCTGCGCCGTGTGCAATGCTGCACGATAACTTGCTGGCGAGTTGACAGTTCCTTCGGCATCGGGATAATAGCGTGAAGGGTCGAGACTTTTCGGCCAAACGCAACCAAAGGACACCCCGATGCGACTTGTGACTCGGTCCGACTTTGACGGCCTCGCATGTTCGGTGCTGCTCAAAGAGCTGGGGCTCATTGACGACTACCTCTTCGCCCACCCCAAGGACATCCAGGACGGCCTGATCACCGTCACCAGCAATGACATCCTGGCCAATGTGCCCTTTGTGCCCGGCTGCGGCCTGTGGTTCGACCACCACACCAGCGAGCAGACCCGCCTCGGCAAGGACGTGCAGTACGAGGGCATGAGCAAGCCGCTGAAGAGCTGCGCCCGGGTCATCTGGGACTATTACGGCGGCGACAAGAAGTTCCCCAAGCACCTGCACCCCATGCTGGAGGCCGTGGACAAGGTGGACAGCGCCACCCTGACCGCACAGGAGATCGCCGAGCCCAAGGGCTGGATCCTGCTCGGCTTCATCATGGACCCGCGCACGGGCCTGGGACGCTTCAAGGACTTCCGCATCAGCAACTACCAGCTCATGCTGGACATGATCGACTACTGCCGCACGCACAAGGCCGAGGAGATCCTGAAGTTGCCAGACGTGCAGGAGCGCGTGGATGTCTACCGCGAACAGTCGCGCATATTTGTGGACATGCTGCGCCGCAACTCCGTTCAGCACGGCACCCTCGTGCTCACGGACCTGCGAGCCGAGGAGACCATCTGCGTCGGCAACCGCTTTCTGGTCTACACCCTGTTCCTGGGCTGCAACATCAGCATGCAGGTCATGTGGGGCGTGCGCAAACAGAACGTGGTCATCACCGTGGGCCACAGCATCCTCAAGCGCAACTGCAAGACCAACGTCGGTCGGCTCATGCTGGAATACGGCGGCGGCGGGCACGACCAGGTGGGCACCTGCCAGGTGCCGACAGACGGGGCGGATGTGGTGATCCAGGCCCTGATCAAGGACATTCTCGCCGCTGGTTGAGCCACCGGTTAAGCCACTGGTCGATCCGCCTATTTTGACGAACCCAAAGGTGCTGCCGACTCGTCCAGGTCGGCCAGCACCTTATTTATCTGTGGGGCGTTGTGTGCGGGTACAAGCCGGAGCAGAAGCGGCGAATGGCCCCTTCACAGGCCTCCTAGTCACAGCTGTCCACGGGCGGCAGGCCGGGCGCCTCCCACAAGCCCAGGGAGGCGAAGCCCAGAGACGAGAATCCCAGAGACGAGAAGTCGACCGGCTTGAACGCGAACCCGCTGTCCAGGCTCTCCGCGCCCAGGGAGTTTGCACGGGCCTCCTGGCCGGGCTGCGCCAGGGGGGGGTGATGCTGTGGGCATGGCTCTGGCATGCTGCTGGCATGCTGCGGGCCTGCTTCAGCATCCGCGAGGACGCTGCCGCTAATCCAGATCAGCCAGCACCTTTTTTATCTGCGGGGCGTTTCGCTTGTAAAAACCGGAGCAGAAGCGGCGGATGGCCCCTTCACAGGCCTCCAGGGGCGGCAGGCCGGGCGCCTCCCACAAGCCCAGGGACGCGAAGTCGACCGGCTTGAACGCGAGCCCGCTGTCCAGGCTCTCCGCGCCCAGGGAGTTTTCAAGGGCCTCCTGGCCGGACTGCACCGGGGAGTTGATGCTCCGGGCATATTGCAGGACCGACGACGGGGTCATTTCGTTGTTGACCTTGGCGATGCGCTCGTTGAGACGCACGCAGTAGCGCTCCAGCTGGCGGTAGTGCGGGCTCAGGCGCTTGCGGCCGCTGCGCTCCGGATCCTCCTCATACACGCCGGACATGTACGCTTCACAGGCCTGGCGCAGCTCGCCGTAGGCCTGAAGCACGGCCTTGACGTAGCGCGTGCCGGGCAAAAACGCGAACGGCAGGGCGTCGGGATGCCAGGTGCGCGAACCCGGACGGCCCTTCGAGGCCGGAAACGACCGGTCCAGCCCGATCTCAGTGAAGAACGCGGTCTCGCCCTGCTCCCCCAAAAGCAGGGAGCGCAGATAGAACACGCGCGAGAAGACCTGGGCCTCCCTGGACCGGATGTCCTCCACATGGAGCTGGAAGTCCTCCTGCGCGTCTTCCAGGGCCTTGCGCGCGCCAAAGAAGGTGCCCGCCATCTCGGTCAGCACCTCGCCCTCCAGAGCGTCCGCAAGAGTCGTGTGCCTGTTGTCCATGCCATGCCTCGCACAGGGGTCTTGCCGAATACTTACGCCAATCGGCGCACGGAGGCAATGAGCGCGCCGCCGACCGCTGCCGCGCAGAGAATCCGGCTTGCCCGCGACAAGCCAAAAGGGTACTCAGCAAGGCGGCGCGGCGCAACGTGGCGCTGGCCCAAGCCTGTCCCGACCCTCCGGGCTTCATTCTGACAAGGACGCGCAATGCAGCCCCAGAGCCTCTGCTTTTTCAACTCCAACAAGGCCTGGGGCGGCGGCGAGAACTGGCATTTCGAAAACGCCCTGCTGGCGCGCGACAAGGGCTACCGGGTCTGCGTGGTGGTCAACCGCGAAAGCGTCCTGGCCGACCGGCTGGAAGGCCAGTCAGGCATCGACCTGCTGCGCATCGCCATCGGCAACCTGAGCTTTCTCAACCCCCTTACGCTGTGGCGGCTGGTGCGCTTTTTCCGCAGGCAGGGCGTGCAGGCCGTCATCACCTGCCTGCCTGCAGACCTGAAGGCCGGGGGCATCGCCGCCTGGCTGGCCCGCGTGCCGGACATCATCTACCGCCGGGGCATCGCCGTGCCCGTGCGCGACCGGCTGCTGAACCGGCTTTTGTACTCGCGCTTGCTGACCAAGCTCATCGTCAACTCCCAATGCACCCGCGACTGCGTCCTGGCGGAGAACGCGCAGCTCATCGACCCCCGGCGCATCCACCTGGTGTTCTGCGGGTTCGACGTGGCCGCCTTCGACGCCCTGCCGAGCATGCCCCTGGTGGAGCGCCGGGCCGGGGAGGTGCTCATCGGCAACGCCGCGCGCCTGACCCCGCAAAAGGGTCAGAAGCTGCTCATCGACATCGCCGCGCGGCTGAAGGAGCAGCCCCTGCCCTTCCGCATCCTCATCGCCGGGGTCGGCGAGCTCGAAGCCGAACTCAAGGCCCATGCCCAGTCCCGGGGCGTGGCGGATGTGGTGCAGTTCCTGGGCTTTGTTTCGGACATGAAAAGCTTCCACCAGACCATCGACATCTTCGCCCTGACCTCGCTGTGGGAAGGCTTCGGCCAGGCCCAGGTGGAGGCCATGGAGGCGCGCAAGCCCGTGGTCGCCTGGAGGGTCAGCAGCATCCCGGAGGTCGTGGTCGACGGGGAGACCGGCTTTCTGTGCCCGCCAAAGGACACGGAGGCCTTTGCGGCCCGCCTGCTGGACCTGATGCGGGACGAGAACCTGCGCGAGCGGCTGGGCGAGAACGGCCGGGCCAGGGTTCTGGAGCGGTTCGAGATGCAGAAGACCTTTGCCGACCTGGAGCGCTGCCTGCGGGCGTGACGGCGGCGTGACGGCGAGGCCTGAGCCTGGGTTGCGGCCAAGGCCAGGCGTTTGCGGGCCGCCCCCTGGCGGTTTGGATCGTTGCGTCGGGCCGGGGTCTACGAACGACCGAACTCTGAAAATCCAACTAAATCCATTCCGCCGCAGGTTTTCGCCGGGTCTTTGTTGACAACCGCAACCGGCGGGGGTATTAGCCCACTTCGCACGACGGGATGTAGCGCAGCCTGGTAGCGCACCTGAATGGGGTTCAGGGGGCCGGAGGTTCAACTCCTCTCATCCCGACCAGAAAGATCAAGGGCTTACGGTGAATAACCGCAAGCCCTTTTTCATTGGCCATTAAAATCGGTCACGTCCGTCAAGGTGGTGTAAATTCGTCTGACCATGAAGGTGGAAATCCTCACGCCGCTCGGGGTGGAATTTCCAGCAAGCTGTTTGCGTTGAGTTCGGGTGTTGATTCCGCCATGGCCTCTACCTGCATGTAACGGTGTTGGAGCTGCCACTCGTCGTTCTGCTCCAGCAG
>CAIMRY010000040.1 GCA_903843965.1 uncultured delta proteobacterium | reverse complement strand
CCCTTGACGCCGATGTAGATGCCGCCCTTGTCAGCGGCGTAAGCCGTGCCGAGGGCCAATGTCGCGACAAGCGCGAGCGCTGCCAGAATGACGAGATGCGCCTTTTTCATGGTTGTTTCCTTCCTTCGAATGGTGTGGTGAAAAAGTTCTTCGGACCATTTAAAACATGTAAATATTTTTTACTCGCCTGGGTACGTATTGTCAACATCCCGCTGCCGATTTTTTTTGCCATTTTGACATGTCTCCGGGGCTCGACTCCCTGAACGTTCCGCTATATGAATAGCTGATGAGTCAATCTGCCACTGAACTTGCTGGAGCCCTCAGAAGTTTCGTCCGCACTGAGGAAGGCGATGCGCTCAAGGTGCTCCCGGGGATTCTGGCGGGTCTGGCGGAACTTTCCGCAGGCCGTGGCGGGTCGCCGCAGGCCGCTGCCGCAACAGGGGAGATCGCCTGCCTGTTGTTCACCATCGTGCGCACCCTGCGCGACGGACCCCTCCGGCCGCGCGTGCTGCAGGCCCTGTCGTGCCTGGGCCGGTTCGGCCGCTGCCTGGCCGTGCTGCACATCCAGGCCCGCAGCCTGCCCCTGGCGCAGATCACGCCGATCCTCACCGCCCTGCCCGGCCAGGAATTTCTGGCCATCGTCAACGAGATGCTTCTGGCCCCCCTGGCCGACGACAAACAGTACGTGGCCTGGCTCAAGGGCCTTTTGCCCGCGCCCGGTCGCGGCGATCCCAGGGGCACGCTGCTGTTCCTGAGCGCCCAGGCCGACGAGGGCACGCCCCTGGCCAGGCCCCTGCGTGACGCCCTGCTCGTGGCCTGCATGGTCGAGGTTTTGCCCAAGGCTTTTGCGGGCAAGCCCGGAGCGGCCACTGTCGAGGCCCTGCTCAAGGCCTCCGAGCGCCTGTCCAGCCCGGCCGCGCATCTGGAGGCACTGGGCTACGTCCTGCGCACCTCCGGCACCAAGGGGCCAAGCCGCCTGGCGCCGCTCTTGGCCGCCGCCCCCGACCTGCCCGAGCGCGAGCAGGCCCTGTTGAGCGAGATGCGCCGCCTGGCCGCCCTGCCCGAGGCCCAGGCGCTGCTGCTTCCGGCTGCCCAGTCCGAGCCGGAGCTGCTCGGACTCGTCCTGGCCGACATGCTGCGCCAGGGAGGTGATGTGCGGGAGTGCGCCCTCAGGTTCACGCCGTTCTTGCCGCGCCTTGGGCTGGCCCCGCTGTTGGCGGACACCCCGGACGCCGACCGTGAAGCCGTCCTGGCCCGGATCTTCCTGGCGCTGGTCCGCCACGACCCCGATTTTCTGCGCCGTGCGGCCAAGGCCATGCAGGGCATGCTGGACACGGCCGCCGGGCAGGCCCTGGCGAGCCTGTTCTCGGTTCAGGCCGCGCAGGATGAGGCGGAGAGCGCGGCGCTTTCGGCCCGGCCCGCCCGGCCCGCCCCGGCCAGAGCCGCCAGCCCGCGCCGCCCCTCCCTGGCCGAGGCCCTGAAGGACGCCCTGACCCCCCTGAAGGACCAGGATTTCTCGTATTCGACCATGAGTGGGGAGACCCTGGAAGGCGCCACCCTGTCGACCGTGAATCTGGCGGCCAGCCAGTTCTCCTCGGTCACCTTCCGCCGCATCCGTCTGAACTCCTGCGACCTTCAGGGCAGCCGGTTCGAGGGCTGCGTGTTCCAGGCCTGCACCTTTGCGGGCTGCGATCTGTGCGATGCGGCGTTCAAGAACTGCCGGTTCGAGGGCTGCGTGTTCGAGCGGTGCGACGCTGCGGGCCTGCGCCTTTCCGCCTGCGCCCTGGCTGGCTGCGCGGTGGTCGAGTCCTGCCTGGCCGGGGCGCACCTGGCCAAGGTCCGCCTGGACCGCCTGGCCGCCAAGGCCAGCGCCTTCTGCGGCATGCGCGCCCAGGAGACCGTCCTGGGACACTGCTCCTTCACCCGCTGCGACCTGTCCGGCTCGGTGCTGGAGCGCTGCGCCTGCCGCGGCTCAGAGTTCCTGGACTGCAGCCTGGTCCTGGCCCGCCTGCGCCACAGCGAGTTCCTGGGGGCGGTGTTTTACCGCTGCCTGCTCTCCGGCCTGAGCATGCAGGGCGGCCACACGGACAACCCGCATCTGGCGACCGCGCGCTTTGCCTCCCTGGCGGCCCTGCTGACCGGGGGCGAGGCGGCCCGGGCGGAACTGCCCCCGGCCCTGCGGGGTGGGCCTGGCGCGGCCTTTGTGGCGGCCTGCGTGGGCCGCCATGTGCGCGTGGACGAGGCCCGGCGGACCGTGGCGGCCATGCGCGGGCAGAACCAGCGCCGCACGGAGCTGGCCCTGGAGCGTTTGGCCGAGCAGCAGGGCGTGTTCCTGCGCCTCTTGCCGCAACTTCTGGTCACGGACGTGTTCGAGAAGGCCCAGGGCCTCAAGGGTGTTCCGGCCTGCACCATCGGCGGGGCAGAGGTCCGGGTGGACCTGGCTCTGCTGGAGAAGTATTTCCCCGGCCAGCCGCCCGCAAAGCCGAACGCCCCGGCCAAGGCCGCGCCGCAGCTGGGCATCGAGGCGCTGTACGCCATCGGCAGCCTGGGCTCCGTGGCCCAGAAGCCCTCCTCGGACATCGACTGCTGGGTCTGCCACACCGAGCCCGCCGCCGCCGCGCAGGAGGTCCGCGACGGCCTGCGGCGCAAGCTCGCGGCCCTGGAGACCTGGGCCGACCAGCAGTTCGGCCTGGAGGTGCATTTTTTCGCCATGACGCTGGACGAGGTGCGCACCAATTCCTTCGGCATGAGCGACAAGGAGAGCTCCGGCTCGGCCCAGGCGGCCTTGCTCAAGGAGGAGTTCTACCGCACCGCGTTGAAGCTGGCGGGCAAGGATCTGCTCTGGTGGGCCGCGCCGCCGGGCGCGGACGCCGCCGCTGCGCAGTCGCTTTTGGCCGACATCACCGCCCTGGACCCGCGCCTGGCCGGGGAGCTGGTGGACCTGGGCCAGCCCGAGCCCATTCCGGCCAGCGAATATTTCGGGGCCTGCCTGTGGCAGATGGTCAAGGCCCTGCACAGCCCCTACAAGTCGGTGATGAAGCTGGGGCTGCTGGAGAAATACGCGGACAAGGGCCAGACCTCGCGCCTGCTCTGCGATCGCATCAAGGACGCGGTGCTGCGCGGCCGTTCCCGCCCGGAATGGGTGGACCCGTACCTGGCGCTGTTCTCCTCCATCCACTCGCACTACGCCGGGCTGGGCGACGCGGGCTCCCTGGGCCTTTTGGCCGAATGCCTGCGCCTCAAGGCCGACGTGGAGCCCGACGACCTGCCGCCGGAGTTCAGCCAGGTGGGGCAGGCCGCGCCCACAAGCGGCACCTTCGCCAATTCCCTGCGCCTGGGCGGCCTGGTGAACAACTTCATGATCGCGGGCTACCGCCGCATCCAGGGCGGCATCAAGGCCGACCGCGCGGCCGCGAGCATCACCCCCCAGGATCTGACGCGCCTGGGGCGGCGCATCGCCGCCAACTTCGCCCAGCACGAGCACAAGGTGGGCCTGGTGCCCTTTTTGTCCGAGGACGTGGCCTTCACCGAGCTGTATTTCTACGCCGAAAAGGCCCCGGGCAAGCGCACCATCTGGGCGGTGAAGGGTAAGGAGCGGGCCACGGGCAAGGCCGCCGTGGAGTCGCTGGAGCCCATCCGCAGGGACACCGACGTGGCGCGGCTGCTGGCCTGGATCGTGGTCAACGGCATCTATGTTCCGGGGCTGGCGGTGCAGGCCGAGAAGACGCTGGCCCCTGTCGCGGTGATGGACGTGCAGGCCCTGCTCTCGGACCTCACGGCCTTTTTCCCCCGGCGCGAGATACTGGACCCGGACATGGAGGAGTATCTGCACGCGGAGCGGGTGACCCGCGCCTACGTGATCCTGAACCTGCCGGTGCCGCCGGACAAAAACAAGATCATCCAGGCCTCGGTGATCTACGCCACCAACTGGGGTGAGCTGTTCTGCCAGGGCTTCGACAATCCGCCCCCGCTGCTCTCGACCTCGCCCCTGACCTTTCTGCGCGAGAACCTGGCCCGGCCTGTGCCGCCCATGCCGGAACTCAAGATTTTCGTCCCCAAGAAATCCGCCTGCCCCAGGATCAAGATCGCGTAGCCCGCCGCCAGCCGGGCCGGAAGGCCCCTGTCCTGCTGCTTTGGCCCGCGCCGGGCATCTGTCTCGGCCCGCGCCCGTAGGCCGCCACCCGCGCACATTTTCCACGCGTTGTCCGTGCGTAGCCCGCGCATGTCCGGGCGTGGCCGCATATTCCAGGGCCACGAATCAGGCTGGTCGGAGGGCGCGCGGTCAGCGCACAGCGCCCCGGCGCAGCTTGCGGCGGCGCGGGCAGGCAATGCCGAAACGCAGGGGAGGAATGCGCGGACCGGAATCTCGTGCGTGCTTGCGGTATTCGCCGGGACGGACGCGCCTGGGCGCGCAGCCGGGCGGCGGCTTGGACCGGGGCGTGGCGCGTTTTCGCGGGGGCGCGGCCCTAGCCCTTGGCGATCATGGCCGTGGCGATCCAGTCCAGCACCAGCGCGGGCATCACCGTGGGCTGGTTCAGCGCCTCCTGGGCCTGGCCCAGCACCAGGTCGAAGCGCCGCAGGCCAGCGGGCCCGAGCCGCGCCAGCCGCCGCGCCGCCGGGGACGACAGCGTCTCTCCGGCGGTGTCTCCGGCCACGGCCAGGGTCAGCTCGCGCTGGCAGGCCGAGAGCAGCCGCAGGGCCAGCGCGCGGTCTGCCGCGCCCTTGGTGCCGGTGCGCTCGAACCAGCCCTGCCCGGTGTCCCAGAAATTGAGCAGCGCGGCCAGCCACTCGGCCACGTCCGGCTCCGGGGGCTGGGGCGTGGGCCAGGGCAGGGTGAGCACGAAGCTGCGCGAGACCAGGGTCTGGAGCAGGCGCTCGCGCTGTGGGGCCAGGAGCACGAAGACGTTGCCGGGCCGGGGCTCCTCCAGGGTCTTGAGGAGCAGGTTGGCCACGGCGGGGTGGAACTCGTGCGCGGCGAAGAAGATGCTCACGCGCCGACCGTTGCCGCGCGGCGGCTGGCCCCATTCGGGCAGGGCCTCGCGCACCTCGTCGGTGGTGATCTTCTCCTGGTCTCCGAAGGTTTTGAGGTCCATGAACACGCCCTGGACGATTTGCGCGCAGGCGGCGCACCGGCAGCAGGGGCGCGTGGCGGGCTCGCCCGCGCAGTTGAGGGTGGCGGCCCAGGCCAGGGCTGCGGTTTTGCGGTCGGCCTCTGTGCCGCCCTCGATGACCAGACTTTGGGGCGCGTGGGCGGCGAGGGTGCGCAGGCGCGCGAGCACCTGCTCGGCCCCGGAAAAGGCGCAGAGGGCTGCGGGTGCGCAGGCCGTCCCGGTCATATGCAGGCTCCGGCGCGGGCTCCGGAACAGGGTCCGGGGCAGGGTCTTGAGGTCGCGGCGGTCGGCGCGCCTGTGCGGGTGCGTGTGGTCATGTGACCTGGGCTTACCGCAGAAGCGCGCCGAACCGCAAGGGCGCTGTGGCTAGAGCACGACCACGGAGTTGTCGGCGTCGGCAAAGGCGCTGTAGACGTAGCAGTCGGCCTCGGCGTCGTTGAGCCATACGCCCGTGTCGGTGACGTAGCGGTACTGGTAGGGCGCGGCTGCGGGCAGCTCCAGGCTGGCGGTGAACAGGCCCTTGGCCTTGCGCATGGGGTGCTGCGTGGAGCTCCACTCGTTGAACTCCCCGGCCAGGTAGAGTTTCTTGGCCCCGCCCGCCAGGTCCACAGGCAGTGAAAAGGCAACCTTGCATGTGCTCTTGTCTTTGGAATAGGTCTTGGTCAGCGGCATGATACATCCCCCTCAGCGCAGCCCCCCCGGACTGCATGACACGTTTGGCTACACCCGCGCGCCCAGGGAGCGGTACAACTCGATGTACCGGGCGGCGGAGTTCTCCCAACTGAAGTCCTGGTTCATGGCGCGCTCGACCATGCCGCGCCAGTACGTCTTCTTGTTCCTCCACAGGTCCACGGCTTCGAGGATGGTCCGGTAGAAGCTCTCCGGGTCGGGCTCGGCAAAGGTGAAGCCCGTGGCCTGGGGGTGCGGATAGGGCACGATGGTGTCGCGCAGGCCGCCCACGCTGGTGGCCACCGGCGGGGTGCCGAAGCGCAGGGCGTACATCTGCGTCAGCCCGCAGGGCTCGTAGCGCGAGGGCATGAGGAAGATGTCCGACCCGGCCTGGATGCGGTGGGCCAGGTCCTCGGAGTAGCCCACGATGACGCAGAGCCGGTCGTGGTGCTCCTCGGCCAGTTCCTGCAGTTTGGCCTCGTGCTCCAGCTTGCCCTCGCCCAGGACGATGAGCCCGATCTCCTGCTCCAGGAGCCTGGGGATGATATCGGTCAACAGGTCCACGCCCTTCTGTCCGCGGAAGCGGCCGATGAAGCTGAGCAGGGGCTTGTCCTCCAACTGGTCGGGCAGGCACATCTCCTTCAAGAGCGCGCGCTTGCAGTCGAGCTTTCCCTCCGGGCTGCCGGAGCGGTAGATGCAGGGCAGAAACTTGTCGTCGCGCGGGTCCCACACGGAGTAGTCCGCGCCGTTCAGGATGCCGCGCAGCGCGCCCCGGCGGCGGCGCAGCATGCCCTCCAGCCCGCAGCCGAACTCCGGGGTCAGGATCTCCTCGGCGTAGGTGGGGCTGACCGTGGTCACGGCGTCGGCGAAGGCGATGCCCGTCTTGAGCAGGTTGAAGTCCCCAAAGAATTCGGCCCCGTTCATGTTCCAGGCCTCGGCCGGCAGGCCGGAATCAAAGAACAGGCGCGAGGCGAAGCGGCCCTGGAAGGCCAGGTTGTGGATGGTCAAGACCGTCTTGGTGTCCTTCCAGAAGGGATCGGTGCGCCGCCAGAAGTGCAGGTAGGCGGGCACCAGCGCGCTTTGCCAGTCGTGGGCGTGGATGACCGCCGGGGCCCAGTCGAGCCTGCGCGCCCATTCCAGGGTGGCCCGGCAGAAGAAGTTGAAGCGCTCGCAGTTGTCGAAGTAATCGCCTGCGTGGGTGTTGTACAAGAAGCGGCGGTCGAAGTATTCGCCCCGGCCCACGAAGTACACGGGCATGCCGTAGTAGTCGGCCTGGTAGATCTCCGCCGTGATGGGCGCCCAGGGGTAGCCCACGGGGCAGCGCTCGGTCAAAAGGCGCAGGTTGAACCCGGAGGTGGCGAAGCGGCCATACATGGGAGTGACCACGGCGGTGTTCACGCCCAGGCGGTGCAGGGTCAGCGGCAGCGCGCCCAGCACGTCGGCCAAGCCGCCGGTTTTGGAGAAGGGGTACATCTCCGAGGTCATGAACAGGACAAGGGGCTTGGCCATGGGCTCCTCTCAACTGGGCCGGGTCTGGGTCGCCCGGTCCGGATCAGGGATTCGCGGCTCCGCCCGGGGGGCGCAGGCTGGCGAGCCGGGTCACATAGTCGCGTACGATCCGCCCGTGGTCAAAGGCCAGGGCGGGCAGGGCATCCAGGGAAAACACGGCCACGCTCGCGGCGTCGTCCCCGGCCATGAGCTGCGCGGGGTCCAGGGCCTGGGCCAGGTACACGGCGCTGGCCGTGTGGCTGCGCGGGTCCCGCGCCGGGTCGGAGTAGACGCCGAGCAACGCGGTCAGCTCCACGTCCAGGCCGGTCTCCTCGCGCATTTCGCGCAGGGCGGCGGCCTCGCAGCTTTCGCCCAGGTCCACGAAACCGCCGGGCAGGGCCCAGCCGTGGGGCGGGTTCTTGCGCTCCACCAGCACGATGCCGCGTCCGGGCAGGTGCACCAGCACGTCCACGGTCAATAGCGGGGTCTGCGGGCGCTGGCCTGTTCTGGACATCGAACTCCTCCAAGGGTGCGGGCAACGCCATGAGGTGTGACCCAACATTTCTCAAGTTAGATGAACGCCCACCGTATGACAAGTGGAATCGTGTTACGGGGCTGTAAAGATGCGTATTGGCCGCAGGAGGATGCATGCCGCGTCCGGCTGTGCGCGCGGGCAAAAACGCCCAGGCCTGGACCTGTGCAGCGGCGGAAAGGGGAGTGGCAGGGCGGAAGGCTGGTGCTGGAACTGAAGTCGGCTTTTGTGGGCGCATTCAGGGGAGCCGGTTGCGCGAGAGGGGGCAGGCCGCCGCGCACCGGGTGTGGAGCGCCTTGACCGCAGGGGGATGCATGCCGCGTCCGGCTGTGCGCGCGGGCAAAAACGCCCAGGCCTGGACCTGTGCAGCGGCGGAAAAGGGAGGGGCAGGGCGGAAGGCTGGTGCTGGAAATGAAATCAGCTTCCGTGGGACCACCCCAGGGAAGCTGATTTCTGCAAAAGAAGGAAGGATACTTTGCTTAGAGCAAGATGCGGGCCAAACATGGCATGGCCGCGAAAAATAAAAAAATAATGTTGTAATACAGCCATTTGAGCTGATGATGTATTGATGGCGCCGTGCCGCGCGCCTGAAAAACCCAGGAAAGCGGTCGAAAATATTGAACTTCGACCCCGCTCATACCAGCGTTTGCAGGGCTGGGGTTCAAAAATCTAAACTGAAGGGCTGAGGGCGAAGAACTCGGTCAGGGCGGCGGCAGGCACGGCCCCGGCGCGCAGCACGGCCACGCGGCCGGAGCCCAGGAGCCGGATCAGGGTGGACGGAGCGCCGCCTGCGGGCCAGGGCTGGTCGAGGACCGCTCCCGCAGCGGCCGCGAGCAGGCCGGGGTCCAGCTGGCGCGGGTCGGCCGTGGCGGGCTGGCCGCCGGCGTTGGCGCTGGTGGCCACCAGGGCCCCGCCCACGCGGCGGCACAGCTCCGTGGCCAGGGGGTGCGGGCTGATGCGCACCGAGGACAGGCCGAAGCCGTCGCGCACCAGGGCGGGCAGGTCAGGCCGGGTGGGCAGCAGCACCGAGAGCGGGCCCGGCCAGAAACGCGCGGCCAGGCTGGCCAGATCGATCTCCAGAGCCTGGGGCAGGGGCGCGGTCAAGGCCCGCAGGCTGGCCATGTCGGCCACGATGAGCGGAAAGGGCTTGGTCTCCGGGCGGCCCTTGAGAGCGGCCACGCGCGCGCAGGCCTCGGCGTTGTCCGCTGCGCAGCCCAGGGCGTACAGGGTCTCCGTGGGGTAGATGACCACCCCGCCCGCGCGGATGCTTGCCGCCGCCGCCTCGATGTCCATGTTGCTCTCCTGTGGGCCGGGCCACATGCCGCTGTCCAAATATCCGGTCGATATCGCGCAAGCCGCAGCCCAATAAACCAGCCGAAGGCCGCGCTTTTCATCCGCGCCCGGATGCCGTACGAAACGCCGAGCATCGCCCTGAGGCGGTCACAACCAGAGGAGGACCCATGGCCCGCCCGCTCCCGCCCGGCTTTCCGGCCCCTTCCATAGCCCCCCCGGCCCTGGCTGACAAGCTGAAGCTGGCCCTGCCGCAGTGGTGCCTGGGCCTGGAGGAGCCCGGACTGGCCCGGCACCTGGCAGCGCGGGCGCTGTTGTCCGGCGAGGGTGACCTCTTCGCCTGCGGCGCGGGCCTGGCCCTGTGGACCTGGCAGCGCGCCCCGCTGGAGCCGGAGCGCATCGGCCTGCTGCTCGAGGCCCTGGCCGCCTTCAGCCCTGGCGCGCTCCCGCCCGGCTCTCTGGCCGAATTTTTGTACCGCCTCAAGTCCAGCCTGGAGGGCCAGCCAGACCCCGGCGAGGTGGCCGCGCTTTTATCCTCCGGCAACACCGCCCTGGCCGTGCGCCTGCTTGTGCCGCGCCTGCGTGACCCGGTCCGGGGCGTGGGCTGGCTGGCCTCGGCCTGGGAGGGCATGCTGCGCCTGGGCAGCCCGGACCTCTGCGCCGCCGCGCTTTCGGCCTGCCCCTGGCCCGAGCCGCTGTTGCCCCTGCGCGCGCGCCTGGCCGCAGAGCTGTCCTTTCATTTCGACGCGCCCGAGACCGCGCTTCTCGCCCTTGACGAGGTGGACGCCGAGGTGGACGCCGGGGTGGACGCCGGTGCGGGCGAGCCCCTGTTCGGGGCCTGGTCGGCGTACCTGCGCGCCGAGCTGCTCCTGCGCCTGGGCGACCCCGCATCGTGCGAGGCCGGGCGCGGGCTCCTGGCCGGGCTCTTTGCGGCCCTGCCCTGGCACACGCACCTGGGGCTGAAGCTGCACGCGCTCAGCTTCCCGCCGCCCGTGGCCCCGCCCGCAGCAGCAGCAGACGCGGCCATCCTCCTCTATTCCTGGAACAAGGCCGAGCTGGTGCGCCAGACCCTGACCAGCCTGGCGCGCACGGACATCGCTGGCGCGCGCATCTGGGCCCTGGACAACGGGTCGACCGATGGAACGGGGAATGGCGACGGAACGGGCGAGGTCATGGAGCAGTGCAAGGCGCTGTTCCCGCCAGGGGTGTTGACCGTGGTGCGGCTGCCGGTGAACATCGGCGCGCCTGCCGCGCGCAACTGGCTTTTGTCCCTGCCCGAGGTGCGCAAGCGGGCCTGGGCCGTGTTCCTGGACGACGACGTGCTGCTGCCGCAGCGCTGGCTGCTGCGCCTGCTGGGCGCGGGCCTGGCCGATGAGAAAGCCGGGGCCGTGGGCTGCCGCATCGTCTCGGCCAGCGCGCCCGTGTGCCTGCAGTCCGCCGACTACCAGCTCTTTCCGCCCGGCAACGGCCCGCGCAGCTTCGCGGACCGGCCGGATCTGGTCAACGTCTTCGACAACTGCGCGGGCGGCCTGGATTTGGGGCTGTTTTGCTACGCGCGCCCGGCCGCGCATGTGTCGGGCTGCTGCCACGCCCTGCGCACCAGCGTCCTGGCCGAGCTGGGCGGCTTTGACATCGCCTTTTCGCCCACCCAGTTCGACGACCTGGAGCGCGACCTGCGCTCCGCCGTGGCCGGGCGCGGGGCCGTGTACTGCGGCGATGTGGCCGTGGCCCACGTGCAGCACTCCAGCCTGGCCAAGGCCAAGGGCCCGGCGGCCATCGGCCAGGTCATGGGCAACAAGCTCAAGCTGGAGGGCCGGTTTTCCCCGGCGGACATGGAGGCCGTGTCCGCAGCCGGGCTGGCGGCCCTCTGGGCGGACCTGCTGGGCAAGTGGACCCAGCTTTCGACCCCCGGCAGGGAGCGGCCCAAAGGCTGAGGCAGGCCCAAGGTTCTGGAAGGGCTTTGCATTTTCAGACGATGGTGCTACAGTGAAAGGTATGGAACAGAAATTCCGACCAGCCGTGACGACTGCGGGGTCAAGGCTTCGGGGGCTCCTGCCCCTGGCTGTTCTGGCCCTGGCGGTGTTGCTGCTCTGGACCTGCGCCCCGGCCCCGCAGACCGTGGGCCACCTGCGCCGCGACGCCTGGTCGCTGGAGGAGCCCCGCTCCCTGATCGTGAAGTTCATGCGCTTCGACTATCAGATCAAGCCCGTTGGCGGCGATGTGGCCGGGGTCAGCGGCTGGGCCTATCTGGACACCGGCAAGGCGCCGGACTGGGCCAAGTGGGTCGAGTCCCTGGTCCTGACCGTCTACTTGAGCGATTCCGAGGGCCGCGTGATCGCCCAGGATTCGCGCAGCTTTCTGCCCCGCGCGGCCAGCGCCGACGAGGGCGTGCCCTTTGAGTTCTCCCTGCGCCCGGAGCAGTGGGGCACAAGGGCCCTGTTCGTGACCTTCGGCTATCGGGTTGTCCTGACCGAGAGCCGAGACGTTGCGGGCGGCAGGCAGACGTTTTTCGCCAGCGAGGACGCAATCACGAGGTGACCCATGCCCCTGCCCGGCAACCAGAACACAGTCGTCATGAAGCGCGTGAGCCAGGGCTCGTTCCTGCAACGCAGCGTGCTCAAGCACAACGTCATCTTCACCGAGGGCAGCAGGGGCGACGAGGCCTATCTGCTGGTGGACGGCAAGGTCGAGATCTCCGGCTCCGTGGACGGCCGCAAGAAGGTCTTCGCGGTGCTCCAGCCCGTGGCCATGTTCGGGGAAATGGCCGTGTTCCTGGAGGACCATGGCCGCACGGCCACGGCCATCGCCCTGGAGGACTGCAAGCTCGTGGTGCTCAACCGCGACGACCTGCAAGGCTACATCGACTCCAGCCCGCCCGCCATCGCGGCCATGCTGAACACCATGGTCATGCGGCTCAAAAACACCACCAAGAAGGCCCTGCGCGCGCCCAACGTGCCCCTGGGCATCGTGCGCGTCCTGGATCTCTTCGAGTCCAACGGCGTCACCGAGATCGGCTACGATCAGGCCGTGCGGCAGTTGTCGGACACCTTCGTCTGCAGCCCGCTGACCATCGAGGGCTATTTCCAGGGGCTGGCGACCAAGGGCCATGTCCTGATCGACTCCAGCGGGGCCAGCGGCCCGGCCACCAGCGGGCGGCGCGTGCTGCGCATCCTGACCCCGCAGCTGCTGCACGTGGTGCTGAACAGCGCCAAGACCGAGGAGCCCCAGAGCTAGCCCTCCAGGGCCACCAGCTCCATCTTGCCCCACACCGCAAGCTTGCCCCCGGCCTGGGCGAATACGCCCTCCAGGCCCAGGGGGGCCATTTTGCGCGCGGTCTTGAGCACCAGGTCCAGGTCGTCGCCGCTGTCGATCAAGTTGGCCAGGGCCGTGGCCGCAGCGTCGGCAAAGGCCCCGCTGCGCGAGCGCACCACCACCAGCTCGCCCTGGCCCAGCGAAAGCGACGGCCCGATGGTCGCCGAAGAGGCGCACAGACTGACCGGGAAGTCGTTCTTTTTCAGGCGCAGGCCCAGGCGTGCGCCGCTTACCGGATCGCCCAGCAGGGCCACCACGCGCTCCCGGGTGGAGTGGATGTAGATGTCGCCGCCGTTCTCCACGATGAGGTTGGGGCTCTGGGGCCGGAAATGGTCGGCCACCAGTTGGGCGAAGGTTCCGGCCACGGCGGCCATGGGGCCCACGTTCACCAGGTCGGCGGCTTTGGCCATCTCCCTGGCCACCAGGGGGGCGCTGTCCTTTGCTGGCACCGGGCGCAGGCTTTCGCGAAAGCCCGGAGTCAGCAGCATGAAGCTCTTGAGCTCGCCGCGCAGGCTGCGCACCAGGTCGAGCATGGGCTGCGCGAGGTCGCTCTCGGCGGTGACGAAGAGGTCGGTCTGCTCCACGACCACCTGGAAGGTCACCTCGCCGTGCTGCGGGGTGATGGCTTCGCGATAGCTGCGGTGGGGAGAAAGGAAGGCTTGCTTCGTCATGCGTTAGAGGGTACCAGAACCAAGCGGCGGCGAAAAGGGACAACTCGCGCCCCCGCCTTGACCGGGTTGCCCACCGGGGGCTTGACGAGCGCCGTCGACCCGGCTATAGGGCTTGGTTCCGCGTTGGCGGAGAAAATACGACCGACACTCCCAGGAGAACACATATGAGCAAGCGTACGTATCAGCCCAGCAAGATCAGAAGGAAGCGCACCCACGGCTTCCTCGTCCGTTCCCGCACCAAGGGCGGCCAGGCCATGATCCGCCGCCGCCGCCAGAAGGGGCGCAAGAGATTAGCCCTCTAGGCTGGCCCAAAAGCCGCCGCCTGCTCGCAAGCTCCCGGTTCACGGCCTGTTACGAGCAGGGCCGGAAGTTTTTTACCCGGCATTTCGTCCTCTTTGTTCTTCCCCGCGCGGAAGCGGGCGAGGGCCTCAGGCTTGGGCTCACCGTGAGCCGGAAGGTCGGACGGGCGGCGCGGCGCAACCGCATTCGGCGCGTGTTGCGCGAGTTTTTCAGGCTGCACCAGGAAGAGATCGACAGGCCCCTGGACATCGTCGTTGTCCCGAAACGCAATCTGGACCCGAAGACCGTCGATCTGGCCCTGGTGGAACAGGAGTTCCCCCCTGTGCTCTCCCGTGTGCTGCGGGAGACCGCAGGGGCGGCGCCCCACGAGAGGCCCTGATGCGCATAGACCTGCGCTTCCTGTTGCGCGAATCGGCGCGCTCCCTGTTGCTGGCGCTCATCTGGCTGTACCAGAGGCTTCTCTCCCCCCTGTTCGCGGGCTCCTGCCGCTTTGAGCCCTCCTGCTCTGAATATGCCCGGCAAGCCGTGCTGATCCACGGTCCGGCCAAGGGCAGCCTGCTGGCTGCGTGGCGTCTTTTGCGCTGCCAGCCCCTGTGCCGGGGCGGGGTTGATCCCGTCCCCCGGCCCATCGTCCACAACATCCCCGACCCCCACGCGAGTTGACACCATGGACACAAAACGCCTGATCATCGCACTAGCCCTTTCGCTTGTGGTCCTCTTCGGCTGGAGCTACCTCTTCCCGCCCGCCGAGCCCGTGGCCCCGCCCGCCCCTGCGGCCCAGACCGCAAACCAGACCGCCGCCAAGCTTGAGCCCGGCGCAAGCGCCCCGGCCACGGCCGCCGAGCCCGCAGCCGTCACCCCGCCCGCCAGCCAGGCGCGCAAGATTTCCGTCAAGACCCCGCTGTTCCTCGCCCGCTTCAGCAGCCAGGGCGGCGTGCTGGAGCGTTTTGACCTGTTGCGCTTCCACCAGACCCTGGACCCGGAGTCCGCGCCCATCGACATGGTCGGCGACAAGGCCCGCGACCGCATGGCCCTTGGCGTGGTGCTCAAGCCCACCGGCCAGGAGATCCACACCTGGAACAGCCCCAACTGGACCTCCGACGGCCAGGACATGGACCTCAAGGCCGGGGAGAAGAAGACCCTGACCTTCACCGGCGAGGCGGGCGGCCTGCGCCTGGAGCGCCGCCTGACCGTAAGCGCCGACTCCTACCTGATCACCGAGGAGCTGCTGGTGACCAACCCCGGCGCTGCGGCCGTCACCGGCCAGGTGGCCTTCACCGCCGCGTCCGAGAGCCTCTCGCCCAGCGACAACAACAAGTACAATCCCACGCGCATCGCCTACGGCGCGGCCAAGACCGGGTTCGAGGAAATGACCAGCTTAAGCGACCTGGAGAAGAAGGGCATCGACTCCAAGGAGCACGGCAGCATCCACTGGGGCGCCATCGAGAGCAACTACTTCATCTTCGCCATCCTGCCCGGCGCGGCCGATGCCCAGCTCAACGGCCTGTACAAGTCCGAGGTGTTCAACATGGCCGTGTCCCAGGCGGCCAGCATCGCCCCCGGCCAGACCCAGACCTTCAAGTGCTCCTACTATGTGGGCCCGGCCGACCGCGCCATCCTGGCCGGCATGCCCAACAAGCTGTCCGACGCCGTGGACTTCGGCTGGTTCCACCTCATCGCCGTGCCGCTTTTGAAGCTCCTGAACTGGTTCTACCTGTACGTGCACAACTACGGCGTGGCCATCATCCTGTTGACTGTGCTCATCAAGCTCATCTTCTGGCCCCTGTCGCAGAAGAGCTACAAGTCCATGGACCAGATGAAGCGGCTGCAGCCCATGCTGACCAAGCTGCGCGAAAAGTACGCCGACGACAAGGAGCGCATGAACCAGGAAGTCATGGCGCTCTACAAGACCTACAAGGTGAATCCGGCCGGGGGCTGTCTGCCCATGGTCGTGCAGATTCCCGTGTTTTTCGGACTGTACAAGGCCCTGCTCGGCTCCATCGAACTGCGGCACGCCGCGTTCATCAGCCACGTGCCGTTCACCAACCTTGTCTGGCTGGCCGACCTGTCGGTGAAGGACCCCTACTACGTCACCCCCCTGATCATGGGGGCCACCATGTTCATCCAGCAGAAGATGACGCCCAGCGGAGGCGACCCGATGCAGGCCAAGATCATGCTGCTCATGCCTGTGGTCTTCACCTTCATGTTCCTGAACTTCCCGGCGGGCCTGGTCGTCTACTGGCTGGTGAACAACGTCCTCTCCATCGGCCAGCAGTGGTGGATGATGCGCAAGGCTTGAGCATGGCGGCCAAGAACGACCTGCTGGGAGGACAATCGTGAGCGATGCCAAAGAATTCCAGGGCAAAAACCTGGACGAGGCCATTGAGGCCGCATGCAAACACTATGATGTGAAGCGCGACAAGCTGGAGATCGAGATCCTGTCCGGCGGCTCCTCGGGCATCTTCGGCCTGGTGGGCGTCAAGAAGGCCACCGTGCGCGCCAAGCCGCGCGGCAGCTACAAGTCCATCGTCAGCGAGCACGACGAGCAGCCCGCCGTTGAGCCCAGGTCCGAGCGCCAGGCCGAAAGGCCCCGCCGCGAAGACCGTCCGCGCCAGGACGACCGTCCGCGTCAGGACGACCGCCCGCGTCAGGACGACCGCCCGGCGCGCCGCGAGCCTGAGGCCCGGTCCGCGCCCGTGCAGTCCGGCCAGCCCGTTGGTCAGCCCTCAGGCCAGCCCTCAAGTCAGACTGGCGCAGGCGAGGGCCAGGAGCCCCGCCGCAGCGAGCGCGGCCGCCGCGGCCGCGGCCGTGGCCGGGGCGAGCGCCAGCCCTCGGACCAGCCCGGGCGCGAGGGCAACCGCCCGTCCGAAGCCCGCCCCGAGCGCGAGGGCAACCGCCTTGTTGACGACCGTTCCGAGCCCAACGGCAACCGCATCCCGGAAGTCCGGCCCGCCCCGCCTGACCGCGACGGCAACCGCGTCCCCGGAGGCCGCGACCCCAACCGCGACTCCAACCGCTCGGGCGAGTCCCGCTCCGACTCCGGCCGTGGCCGTGGCCGCGACCGCGACCGTGACCGCCCCCGCCGCGACTCCGCCGAGGCCCGGCCTCCGCGCCGCGACGCCCAGCCCGGCGACCTGGGCAGCGAGGACGACAACGGCGCGCCCCAGGGCATCGGCCACCTGGACCAGGCGTTGCTGGAGCAGGTTGTCCGCGAGGTGACCCAGAAGCTGCTGCTGCCCCTGGTGGAGAACGCCGTGGTCCATGTGACCCTGCTCCCCGACCGGGTCACCGTGAGCATCGAGGACCCGGAGAATTCCGGCCTGCTCATCGGGCGCGAGGGACAGACCCTGGCCTCCATCCAATATCTGGTGAACCGGCTCGTCAGCAAGCGCATGGACGCCTCGGTGCGCGTGCAGATCGACGCCGGGGACTACCGCGAAAATCAGGACGAGCGGCTGCGGCAGATCGCCCGGCACCTGGCGGACAAGGTCATGAGCACGGGCCGCACCCAGAGCACCCGGCCCATGAGCTCGTACCACCGCCGCGTGGTGCACCTGACCCTGCAGGAGGACGAGCACGTCTTCACCCGCAGCAAGGGCGAGGGCTCCATGAAGCGCGTGCTCATCATGACCAAGCGCAAGGGCAAAAACGGCGAGCTTCTTGAGGACGGCCCCTCCGAGCAGGACCAGACGGAGCAGGCCTACCAGGAGTACACCGACAGCTCTGTGGAATAGCCCCGGCCCAGATCCGACCCGCGACCCGACACCGCCGCCGGGGCAGGGAGCGCACGCGTTCCCGCCCCGGCGGCGTCTTTGGAGGCCCCGCGTGAGCACCCCCCTTTCCGGCAGCGTGCAGGACACGATCACGGCCATCGCCACGGCCCCGGGCACGGGCGCGGTGGGCATCATCCGCCTGAGCGGCCCTGCGGCCCTGCCCCTGGCCAGCGCCCTGTTCCGCTCGGCCCACCCCGGCTTCACGGGGTTTTTGCCCCGCCGCCTGCACCACGGCAGCCTGGTCGACGCCGCTGGCCGCGTGCTGGACGAGGTGCTGGCCGCCTTCATGCCCGGCCCCGGCTCCTTCACCGGGGAGGACGTGGTGGAGCTTTCCTGCCACGGCGGCCCGGCCGTGCTGCGCGCCGTGCTGGACGAGCTGCTGGCGCGCGGGGCGCGGCTGGCCCGGCCCGGCGAATTCACCCTGCGGGCCTTCCGCCACGGCAAGCTCGACCTGACCCAGGCCGAGGCCGTGGCCGAAGCCATTGCCGCGCCCACCCGCGCTGCCTTGCACCTGGCCCAGCTCAAGCTCTCCGGCGCGCTTTCCAGCCGCATCAGCACCCTGCGCCAGGCCCTGGAGTCCCTGCGCGCGCAGCTCTGCCTGGCCGTGGACTTCCCGGATGAGGACACCGAATGCCTGCCCCTGCCGCTGCTGCGCCAGGAGACCCTGCGCGCCGCAGAGGACGTGGAGCGCCTGCTGGCTGGCGTGGACCGGGCGCGGGCCTGGCGCGAGGGCGTGCTGGCCGTGCTGGCCGGGCGCGTCAACGCGGGCAAGTCGAGCCTGCTCAACGCCCTGGTGGGCCGCAGGCGGGCCATAGTATCGGCCACGCCGGGCACCACGCGCGACTACCTGGAGGAGCAGCTGGACCTCTCCGGCCTGCTGGTGCGCCTGGTGGACACCGCCGGGCTGCGCGGCCCGCGCGGCCTCATGGAGGGGGAAGCCCTGGACGGCCTGGACGCCGCTGACTCCGTTGACGTTGCCGACGTTGCCAATGTTGTCGACCCGGTGGAGGCCCAGGGCCAGGACCTGAGCCGCGAGTTCATGGACCGGGCCGAGGCCGTGCTCTATGTTCTCGACGCGGCCCAGCCCCTGCATTCCGTCGACCGGGCGGCGCTGGACGGCCTGGCGCCCGGGCGCACCCTGGTGCTGCTGAACAAGTGCGACCTTGGGGCCTGCGCGGAGCACGGCGGCGGGACCGAGGACGCCCTGCGCGGCCTGGGGCTGGCCTGGGCGCGGGTTTCGGCCAGGACCGGGGAGGGGCTGGAGGAGCTGTGCGCAGATCTGCGCGTACTGCTGCTCAATGAACAGACAGGCGACCGGGCAGGCGACCGGGCAGGCGCCCGGGCCGAGCCGGACGTGGATGTGGTCGCGCCCAATGCGCGCCAGGCCGACGTGCTGCGCCGGGCCAGGGCGGAGCTGCTGGCCCTGGCCGACGACGCCGGGGCCGGGCTGCCCTACGACATCCTGGGCGTGCGTCTGGAGGCGGCCTGCCGCCTGCTGTCCGAGCTCACCGGAGAGATCGCCCCGGACGAGGTGCTGAATGGCATTTTCTCCCGCTTCTGCATCGGGAAATAATCTAGCCTCCAAGGCCGTGCGAAACAGTCCGAATCATCATCTAAAGCCCATGTGATTACTCAGTTTTTAGTCCAGTATCGTCCGATGCTGAACTTTACAAGCCAGGCCAAAGTGTGTACACAATTTGTACACAAAGCGTCATGATGGACCCTGGCTAAGAAATTGTGTACACATGGAGGTCGTAACCATACTGACCGAAAGGCTTTTGTTGAACCTCAAGCCGAAGTCAAAGCTGTACGCCGTTTCCGACAACAGGTCAGGGCTTTCAATCGAAGTGACCCCAGGTGGACGTAAACGCTGGTGCTACAGATACCGCCTGAATGGGAAGGCTGAACGCCGTATCTTTGGATACTATCCGCACATGACCTTGGCGGACGCTAGGGTGGAGCATGGCAAACTCGCTGCCCTTGTCGCCGCTGGCGAATCCCCGGCCCAGCAAAAGCAGCTCGCCAAGGTTGCGCTTGCGGACATGACCACGGTTGCCGAGTTCGGGGAGCGGTACTTTGCGGAGATGGTGGCAAAGGACCGCAAAGACCCCCGTTGCCTGCGCAGCTACCTGGACAAGGATATCTGCCCCGTCATCGGCGGCAAGCCGATTCGGAATGTCACGACAGAGGACGTGCGGGGCATCATCTGGCGCAAAAAAGACCACGGCCACGATGCCGCCGCCGCAGAAATCCGGGGCCTGCTCAAGCGCCTGTTCGATTACGCCTCGACCTTCGGGCTGGTGAAGATCAACCCCGTGCTGGCCCTGCCCATGCGCCATGTTTTCAAGGCCAGGGCGCGGGAGCGGACCCTTTCACCGCAAGAAATCCGCGTGTTCCTGCGCACGGTCAATCAGTCCAACATCCGCCGCCAATTCAAGCTGGCGCTTCATCTTTTGCTGATTACGATGGTGCGCAAGTCTGAACTGCTCTTGGCCCGTTGGGAGCATGTGGACTTCGAGGCTGGCGAATGGTGCATTCCCGTCGAGAATTCCAAGACGGGCAAGCCCCATATCGTCTACCTGTCCACTCAGGCCAAGGAACTGTTTGAAGAATTGAAGCAACTGGCGGGCGGGAGCGAACTTGTTATGCCAGGGCGCGGGGTGCTCACCAAGCCCTTTGCGCACAACGCCATAAATAAGGCGATGCAACAGGCCACGCTGGGCCTGGACATGCCCTCTTTCACCATCCACGATCTGCGGCGCACGGCGTCCACCCTGTTGCACGAAAACGGCTGGCCGTCCGACGTGGTGGAAAAGGCCATGAACCATACCATTGGCGGAGTCCGGGGCGTGTACAACCGGGCGCAGTATGCCGACCAGCGCCGGGACATGCTGCAATTCTGGGCCAACTACGTGGACAGCCTGATTGCCGAGGGCAAGCTGATTCTGGGCAACTTCAAGCGGGCTGCCAGCGAAGAGTGACGCGAAGCCCTGGCCGTGGTGGTCCGGGACTGCGCCGTTGTTCAAGGCGACTGCCGGAGAATATCGCTGAGTCCTATGGCCTTAGTGTGCAATTACACGCTGTTATTGTTTGTTGCGAACCATGGGGCCTGCATCTCAATCTTGCACATCGGGAAGTTTGGTACCGCTAGCGGCACCGAACTTGCCCGTAGCCTATTGACCTTCATTAATCTTTGGTGGACGTTCTTGATGCACATGAGCGGTTTCTTAAACCGGGAGAATCCACAACCTTGCCGATACTGGCGAATGGCGGACCTCCCTAGCTAAGGAGTTACCGCCCATGCCCAAAGAAACTGCACACCGTTCCGTTCCCGACACCCTCTCTGCCGCGAGCTTTTTACGCCTGCCTCAAGTCCTCTCCATCGTTCCCGTCTCCCGCTCTACATGGTGGAGCCGTGTCCGCTCTGGCGACTTCCCCCAACCCGTGAAACTCGGACCTCGTATGACCGCGTGGCGGGCCGCTGATATCGCGGATTTGCTTGAGCGACTGGGAAAGGCAAAGAGCGGTGGCATTGATTAGGTGGCCGTAATGACGGACCTAATCAACACGTTCCGTACCGTCATCGAATCGGCGGGCCTGCACCCCGGCGAAATCATCGCAGACGGCCAGTTGCACCGGTGCCCGGTGGACGGCAAACCAAGCGCCAAAGATGGAGCCTACGTCCTGCACCTGGACCCGCCCGCTTCCGGCTGGTGGCAGAACTGGCGCACCGGAGAGACGGACACCTGGACCGCCAAGGAAGAGCGCACCCTGAGCCCAGCCGAGCGCAAGGCGCTACAGGCCCGTATCAAGGCGGACCGCCGCGCCCGTGAAGCCGAAGAGGACAAGCGCCATGCCGAGACCGCAGACAAGGCCCGGCGCATCCTGGCCGGTGCAACGGACTGCACCACGCACCCCTACCTTGAGCGCAAGGGCGTGAAGCCCTGCCCCGGCCTCAATATCGGCATGGACGGTCGGCTGGTTGTGCCCGTGCTCTCGCCTGACGATGGCAAGCCCATGTCCCTGCAATTCATCGCAGAGGACGGCGGCAAGCTGTTCCTCCCTGGCGGGCGCACCAGGGGCGGATACTTCGCTATCAAGGGTGCCGTTGGACCACTCTACATTGCCGAGGGCCTGGCAACAGGCCTGAGCATCCGAGAAGCCGCGGGGCAAACGGTCCTCTGCGCCTTCTACACCGGGAACTTAGAGCACGTGGCGGCCTATGCCCGGCAGAAGTACCCGGAGCGGGAGCTTGTGCTGTGCGCCGATGATGACCACGCCACGGACGGCAACCCCGGCGTGAACAAGGCGACTGCGGCGGCACTGGCCGTGGGCGCATCCTTGGCCTTGCCGAGCTTCAAGGAACCGCTGGACGCGCAGGGCAAGGCCCGGACCGACTTCAACGATCTGCACCAGGCCGAGGGCCTGGACGTGGTGCGGGGGCAACTGGCCGGAGCATCCAAGCCTGTGGCCGTGGCAGAGGCCCCCATACAGCCCGTGAGCTTTGATACGCCGAACGTGCCAGACGTTGATCCCGCCTTGCTGCCTCCAATCCTGGGGGAATTTTGCGAGGCAGTAGCCGAGGGCCTGCAAGTGCCCTTTGAGCTGGTGCTTATCAATGCCCTGTCCTGTGTGGCCGTGGCCGGGCAGCGCAAATTCAAGGTCCAGGTGCGCCCGGACTACACGGAGCCCGTCAACATCTATGCCCTGGCGGCTCTGCCCCCTGGCGAACGCAAGAGCGCCACGGCGGAAGCCTGCAAGCGCCCGCTGATTGATTGGGAGACAGAGGAGCAGGAAGAGGCGCGGGAGAACATCCGCAACACTCTAAGCGAACGCAAGACGCTGGAAAAGGCCATTGAAGCCAAGCGGGCCAAGGCTGGCAACGCCAAGACGCCGGAGGACCGCCGGAAGCTCATAGATGAGGTCAAGGCGCTTGAAGCGGAGTTGCCCGAAGTGCCAGCCGCACCCCGGCTGCTGATTGACGACGTGACACCGGAGGCAATCCCGGCATTCATGGAACGCCAGCAAGAGCGGGCGGGCATCATAGAGGCAGAGGGCGGCCTGTTCGACATCCTGGCGGGGCGCTATTCCAAGGGAGTGCCTAACCTGGACGCCGTGCTGAAATGCTGGTCCGGGGAGGCCGTTCATGTTGACCGCAAAAGCGGGCCGCCAATCGTGCTCCATGACCCGGTCTTGACCATCTGCCTTTCACCACAGCCGGAAGTTGTGCGGGGCTTGGCTGACAAGCCGAGTTTCCGTGGTCGTGGCCTCTTGGGGCGCTTTCTGTTCCTGTTGCCCCGGAGCCGCGTGGGCAAGCGAAAGGTGGAACCGTTGCCCATTCCCCAAACAGTTCAAACCCGATACGCGGCCAAGGTGCGCGGACTTTTGTTCCTGCCGTGGGCGCTGGGCTCAGATGGCAAGCCCACGTCCTACCTTTTGCAACTTGCGCCGGATGCGTACATTGAATGGGTAAACTTCCACCGTGACGTGGAAGCGACCTTGGGCCGTGGCGGAGAACTTGAGTTGATAGCCGATTGGGGCGGCAAACTGCATGGCGCTGCAATCCGGCTGGCTGGTCTTCTGCATCTGGTGGAGCATGAGGCCCCGCACCTGCACCCTATCGGCCTGGGCACCATGCAACAGGCGCTCGGGCTGGCGGCGGTCCTCATTGGACACGCCAAAGCCGCCTTCGCCCTCATGGGGGCGGACCCGGACATTGGATGCGCAAAGCATATCCTGGCCTGGATTGTGGACAGGCGCATTGACGCATTCCAGGCGCGGGACGCCTTCGAGAAGGTGAAGGGCCGCTATCCGAAAATGGAACAGGTGCGGGCCGGGCTCACCATCTTGGAAGAGCGGGCGTACATATTCCCGGCCCAGGTGCCAGCGCGTGACCCTGGCAAGGCTGGCCGCTCCCCCTCACCTGTCTACAGCGTCAACCCCCTGGCCTTCCGGGGTGCGCCATGAACCTGTCCGCCAAGTGGAATCGCCTGACATCCGAGAATATAACTCCTTTGGAACTTCTACTCGCAGTATTCGCACAATTCGCACAATTCGCCAGCTGGGCAGGCGGGTGATTCTGCGAATACTGCGAATTATGCGAACAGGGTTTCACCCAAGCGCGGGTGCAGACCAGGGAATTCTGGTCGACTTTGGCCCTCTCCGGAGCCCGGACCGTTGTTGGCGGGGCGCATTTCCGGTTCACTCTTCGACTCTTCACACCGCCTCAAACATTGGCACCAGAGACACGAGGCCCCCGTGCCCGGCCTTCGCCCCGTCCGCTTGACAGCGCGCGGCAACAGACCCTCACGGACATAGACAGGACATGCCTTCCCAGACATCACGCCGGACAGCTTTGGCCGCCTTCATACTTCATCACGGAATGGCCAAATGAAAAAGGGTTACAAAACCTACGAACGTCGCATTTCCGGCACAGATGTCCGCAAACGTCCGCACCTGTCACTTTGTGGGACGACCCAATTCCGGCTGAAGAATCGGCCAGCCCGGAAGGAAATGGACGCCCTTCCGAACTGCCCCACACCAGGACCAGGGAGCGACGTTCCGCCAAACCTAGCCGCCGGGTAGAATATTGATGTCCAGGCACGATCTGTTACATGATTTCATTTGATTTTTTGCAGACTTCCCGCTTACGCGAGGACGGGCCGGAGAAGCCATACCTGGGGGTGGGGGGGCAAAAAGTTTGGACCTCTTGCCTCTGGACCGGTTGGACTCTCGTTTACACGCTCTGCCAAAACTGAGGGAAAAAGTAGGGACGTGGCGTACCGCCTTGACGCATAACCAATTTCTGGCTATATGCACCCCATGCAGTGGACAGTGGAGTTTACGGCCAAGGCGGCCAAACAGACACGAAGCCTGCCCCGGCGCATTGCCGAGCGGCTGGACGCCCTGCGCAAGGCCATTGAATACGGCGGACCGCTCCAGCCAACCATGCCGCACTTCGGCAAGCTCAAGAACAGGGCCGGGGACGTGTACCACTGCCACCTGAACAAGGGCAGGCCGACGTATGTGGCTGTCTGGCAGGTCCGGGAACGTTCCGTGCAACTAGTGGAGGTGACATATGTTGGAACTCACGAGAACGCCCCGTACTGACGGCATGGTGGAGATCATGGCCGTGGTGCCGCAGGAGCGCGGCGACGCCGTGGCCCGCGCCATTGCCGAGGCCGCCGAACCGAACATCCCGGCGGATTCGGTGTTCCCGCATTCCACGCCCGGCACCGTGCTGCGCGGCGCGCGGGGCTTGCGCGGCATGACCCAGGCCGTGCTTGCCGTTGCCATTGGCGTGCATGTGTCCAATATCTCGGAGATGGAGCGCGGGCTCAGGCCCATTGGCAAGGAAATGGCCAAGCGCCTGGGCAAGGCCCTGGACATGCCCTGGAAGGCCTTCCTCTAACCGTCTCCGCTTCCTCCACTTCCCCCTAGCCAGCCCACGCGGTTTTCTGTAACGTCCCGGCAACGAGGGGAGTTGCCGCCGCCATGCCTGATGCCAACGCCGTTGCCGCCTTCATCGCCCGCTGGTCAAAAGCTGGCGGCAATGAGCTGGCCAACTCCCAGCTTTTCCTGAGCGAGCTGTGCGCGCTCTTCAACTTCCCCCCGCCGGACCCGGCCACCCCCGACAACGAGACCAACGCCTACTGCTTCGAGCGCAAGGTGTACCTGCCCCTGGGCGACGGCAAGTCCGAGCTGAAGCGCCTGGACCTGTACAAGCGCGGCTGCTTCGTGCTGGAGTCCAAACAGGGTCAGGACATAGCCGCCAAAACGCAGCTCACCATCCCCATTGCGGGCCTCACCAAATCCAGCGCCGTCAAGCGCGGCTCCCGCGCCTGGGAAGACACCATGGCCCGCGCCAAGCGCCAGGCCGAACAGTACGTGCGCGCCCTGCCCGTGGCCGAGGGCCGCCCGCCGTTCATCATCGTGGCCGACGTGGGCCACTGCTTCGACATCTACGCCGAATTCTCCTGTACCGGCGGCATCTACATCCCGTTCCCGGACCAGGGCAACCGGCGCATCCCCCTGGCGGACCTCGCCAAAGCAGAAGTGCAGGCGCTCTTCCAGACCCTCTGGACCGAACCGCTGTCGCTCGACCCCTCACGCCGGGCCGCGCGCGTCACCACGGAGATCGCGGGCTACCTGGCCCAGCTGGCCAAGAGCCTGGACACCGACGGCCACACCCCGGCCAAGGTCGCGGCCTTCCTCATCCGCTGCCTGTTCACCATGTTTGCCGAGGATGTGGGCCTGCTCCCGGCCAACTGCTTCCAGGACATCCTGAGCCGGGCCGCCGAATCGCCAGACGCTTTTCCAAGCATGGTGCAAGACCTCTGGACCGCCATGAACGCGGGGAAACATTCCGCCAGGCTGGGCGAACGCCTTCGCCGCTTCAACGGCAACATCTTCGCCTATCCTGAGGTGCTGCCCCTGTCCGGCGCGCAGGTCGCCATTCTGCTGGCGGCGGCGAAGGCCGATTGGAAAGAGGTGGAGCCCGCCATTTTCGGCACGCTTTTGGAGCGCGCCCTGAGCCCGCGCGACCGCCACAAGCTGGGCGCGCACTACACGCCCCGCGCCTATGTGGAGCGCCTGGTGCTGCCCACGGTCATCTACCCCCTGCGCGAGGACTGGCACAACGCGCAGTCCGCCGCAAAGCTGCTGGCCGACCAGGACCGGATGCCCGAGGCCCAGGCCGAGATTCTGGGCTTTCTGGACCGCCTGCGCGCCGTGCGCGTGCTCGACCCGGCCTGCGGCTCCGGCAACTTCCTGTACGTCACCCTGGAGCACATGAAGCGCCTGGAAAGCGAGGTCGTGGCCGAGGCCAAGACCTACGGCGCGTATCAGCCCAAGCTGACCGACGTGGACCCGCACCAGTTCCTGGGCCTGGAGCTGAACCCGCGCGCCGCGCACATTGCGGAGATGGTGCTGTGGATCGGCTACTGGCAGTGGTTTTTCCGCACGCATGGCCGGATGGAGGAGCCGCCCGAGCCCATCATCCGCACCTTCAGCAACATCGAATTCCGGGACGCCGTGCTGGACTACGACGGCGTGCGCACGGCCACCGACGGCCACGGCAGGGTCAAAACGCGCTGGGACGGCCACACCATGAAGCTGGACCCGGTGACGGGCCGCGAGGTGCCGGACGAGGCCGCGCAGGTGGAGGAGCTGCTGTACGAGAAGCCCCGGCCTGCGGAGTGGCCGGACGCGGATTTCATCGTAGGCAACCCGCCGTTCATCGGCAACAAGGTGCGCCGCACGGCCCTGGGCAGCGGCTATGTGGACGCGCTGGGCAAGGCCTACCCGGCCCTGCCGGAATCCTGCGATTTCGTCATGTACTGGTGGCACAAGGCCGCAGAGCTGACGCGCAGCGGCAAGGCCCGCCGCTTTGGGCTCATTACGACCAACAGCCTGACGCAGGTGTTCAACCGGCGCATTGTGGCCACGCAGTTGGAGGCCGCGCCCCCGCTGTCCCTGGTTTTTGCCGTGCCGGACCACCCTTGGGTTGACGCCTCGGACGGTGCCGCCGTGCGCATCGCCATGACCGTTGGCATGGCCGGGACCTTTGACGGCACCCTGGCCAAGGTGACGGCGGAGAAGGCCACGGACGGACCGGAGCAGCACGTGACGCTGGAGGAGGCGGTTGGGCGCATCCATGCGGATTTGACTGTCGGGGCTGATGTTGTTGGAGCCGTTCCGTTGAACGCAAACGATGGCATGGCCTGTAGAGGCGTCATTCCCGTTGGCAAGGGCTTCCTCGTATCGGAAGCTGAAGCCAAGACCCTTGGCCTGGGCCGCATCCCTGGCCTTGAAAAGTATATCCGCCCCTACCGCAATGGCCGGGACATCACGGACATTCCGCGCGGCGTTTGGGCCATAGACCTTTTCGGGCTGACGGAAGAAGAGGCAAGGCGCAGTTTCCCGGAAGTCTACCAATGGCTACTTGAGCGCGTTAAGCCAGAGCGAGACCAAAAGCGCCGGGACGGGCATCGGAACATCTGGTGGATTTTTGCGGAGCCTCGGGCAACCTTCCGGCCAGCGCTTGCGGACCTCCCCCGATATATCGTGACGGGGCAGGTTGCCAGACACCGTTTCTTCACCTTTGAACCTGAAGAAATCCTGCCCGATGATAAGCTCATAGCCGTTGCCTCTGCCGACGCATACCACCTGGGCATTTTGTCCAGCCGCATCCATGTTGCATGGGCGCTGGCCGCTGGCGGCAATCTTGGGGTGGGCAATGACCCCGTATACAGCAAGACCGTATGCTTTGACCCCTTCCCCTTCCCCGACCCCACCCCGGACCTGAAAGAGCGCATCCGCGACCTGGGCGAGCGCCTGGACAAGCACCGCAAGGACCGGCAGGCCCTGCACCCGGACCTGACGCTGACGGGCATGTACAACGTGCTGGAGGCCCTGCGCGCCGGGCGGGAGCTGACGGCCAAAGAGCGCGAAATCAACGACAAGGGGCTTGTTACCACGCTTCGCCAGTTCCATGACGAGCTGGACGCGGCGGTTGCCCAGGCCTACGGCTGGCCTGCGGACCTGCCCGAGGCGGACATCCTGGCCCGGTTGGTGGATCTGAATCACAAGCGCGCGGCAGAAGAGAAAGACGGCATCATCCACTGGCTGCGGCCCGAGTACCAGTGCCGAGCCAAGGCCAGGCCGGTCAAACAGGCCAAGCTGGGCCTGGAGTACCCCGCCAAGCCCAAAAAGAAGGGCGCGCCCGCCAAGCGCCCGTCCAAGCGTGTGGGCAAGGCCGTGCCGCGCATCTGGCCCGCAACCCTGCCGGAACAGTTCCAGGCCGTGCGCTCGGCCCTGGCGTCCTTTGGCGAGCCCGCCACGGCGGAACAGGTGGCCCAGGTCTATGCAAGGGCACCACGCGCGAAGGTGCAGGAGATTCTGGAGACGCTGGCGGCGCAGGGGTTTGTAAGAGTGGGGGAGGGCGGGGAGTACCGGTTGGCGTAGGTTCGTGCTGTCGCGGCGATTTCTTGAGATCAAAACTGTGAGGGGTAGAGTATGAGCCCAGACGAGATCATTAGCGCGCACCACCTGACGTTTGAAAGCATCCGCAAGGTGGATGAAAACGGGAATGAGTTTTGGTTTGCCCGTGAACTGGCTCCCTTGCTTGACTATCCGAACTGGAGAAACTTTACTCAGGTTATCGAGAAGGGAAAGCTCGCGTGCGCAGCCTCTGGGCATAATTCGAGTAACCATTTTGACGAGACCATCAAAATGGTCGACCTTGGTTCTGGTGCGCAACGTGGCATAAAGGATTACCTGCTATCTCGGTATGCTTGCTACCTCATCGTGCAAAATGGCGACCCCTCAAAGCCCGTCATCGCCAATGGGCAAACCTATTTCGCAATTCAAACGAGACGCCAAGAGATTGCAGAGGACAAGGGCTTTTCTGGGCTATCCGAAGATGCAAGGCGTCTCATGTTTCGCGGCGAGATGAAAGAGCATAACAAGGCGCTGTCCGCCGCTGCAAAAGTCGCAGGCGTAGAGGCTGGTGTGGACTATGCCATTTTCCAGGACCACGGGTACAAGGGGCTCTACGGGGGACTGGGAGCCAAAGACATTCACCACAAGAAAGGGCTGAAGAAGAGCCACCAAATACTTGACCACATGGGGAGTACAGAGCTGGCGGCAAATCTGTTCCGCGCCACTCAGACGGAAGAGAAGCTGCGCCGTGACAACGTTCAAGGCAAGGTGGCGGCCAATCAAACGCATTTTGAAGTTGGGAAGAAGGTCCGCCAAACCATCAAGGAATTGGGCGGGACAATGCCTGAAGCTCTCCCGAACCCCGAGAAGAGCATTAAGCAGATTGAGCGAGAAAAGAAGAAAACAGAGATCGGGGACAAGTAGAAGTCGCCGCCCATAAGTCAACCCCGCTCAGGCTGGGCTTTTTGATATGATTTTATCCAAGCATTAACGGTGGGTCTGTGTGAATGGGGGGAAGGGGGCGTACCGGTTGGCGTAGGGGCCGGGACAGCGGCAATGACTTGTGAACGGGTGGAACCCAGGACAGCCTATGGCCTTCAGCGAATTTGAGCTCAAGCGGTGCGAGAAGCTGCTGAAAGAGTTCTGCGCCACGTGCGGGCCTGGGCCGCACATCCGGGCCAAGCTGCGCTGGGATTTCAGCATCACCGGCCAGAGTGTGGAGCTTTTGGAGACGCGGCCCAGGTGGAACAACCCAAGCGAGTATTCTTCCCTCGGCTTCGCCAAGGCCACGTATGTCAAGGGCTCTAACGAATGGAAGGTCTATTGGATGCGCGCGGATTTGAAGTGGCACCGCTACTGGCCTTGCCCCAGCGTCAACACGCTTGAGGCGTTCCTTGAACTGGTGGACCGCGACGAGGAAGCGGCCTTCAAGGGGTAGCTGGTGGCAGGCGCGCCCCGCCCGAATGTGTACACTTTTGCGTACACTTTTACTTTCGTCAACTGCAAGATCGGCTTATCCCGTGTGCTCCCGGCCATTCTCTACTTTCTGCATCGCTAGCCTCCAAGGCTGTCCAAGGCCGTGCTGGCCTTGACCCCAACGTGGGCCATTCGAAGTGGGAATTTTCCGGCTTTCCGCCTCTGGCCAGGTGTAAAGGCCCCGAAAGGGGGCTTTCTTGTTTGTGTGGTGGTGAACGACTATCTGGAAATCGCGCTCAAAATGAGCGGCGAGATGGTGAGCCTGACGGACTTGTAAATGACGCGGGCCCCTCGTGATTACCACTTGCCTTGCAGGAAAATTGAAACCAAGATGCAGTAGGCACATCCACTGCCACACCAAGGGACGCGCGCCACCAGTGCCGTGAGCCCCCCGTCCGGCTGCCCGCAGCATACTTCCGGAGGCCAGATGAAACATGGTCAAGAAGCGGCCCAGAGCAGCCCGGACATGATCGAAAGGCTGCACCGCGTTGCCCTCTCGCTCCACGAGCAGGGCCTGGACCAGCGGGCGGAGGCCTTCTGCCGGGAAATCCTCGCGCTTCAGCCGGAGCATGGCGGCGCCTTGCACCTGCTGGGTGTGTGCGCCCTGGAGGCCGGTGATGCCGAGGCCGGGGCGGAGCTCATCGGCAGGGCCCTTGCCGTGCGGCCCTACTTGCCAGAAGCCCATCTGGACCTTGGCCGGGCCTTGCTGGCCCAGGGCCTCACTGAGGAAGCCGCCTTGAGTTTCGCGCGCGCGGCGGAGTGCGGCCCTGCCCTTGCCGGGCCTCGGCAGGCCCTGGGATTGCTTGAGTTCGACCTGGGCCGCCCGGAGAACGCTTTGGCGTGGTTTGCCCAGGCCCTGGCCCTGGCGCCGGACGACCCGAGCGTGTTGCTGCACACCACCTGGGCGCTCAAGTCCCTGGGCCGGGGGGAGGAGGCTGCGGCGGCCTGCGCCAAGGCAGTGGAGCTGGAGCCGGAGTACTGCCTGGCCCGGCTGGAGCTGGCCGAGCTCTTGATCGATGCCGGGCGGCTGGCCGAGGCGGTTCGGGAGCTTGAGGCGGCGGGGCGGCTTGAGCCTGAGTCCGCCTGGCGGGCGTTTCTCTGCGGGCGCGCGTGCGTGGCCCGAAACGACGTCCCTGACGCAGCAGCGAACTTTCGGCGCTGCCTGGAGCTTGACCCCGAGGACTCCTACGGGGCGGTGGCGCAACTGGTGCTTCTGGGCGAGGCCGCCACTCCGGTGCGCGCTCCCCTGGCCTGGGTGCGCGGCCTGTACGAGGGGCAGGCCAGGCTGTGGAGCGGGAGCAGGAAGGCATCCGGGCGCGGCTATCCGGGGCCGGAATTGCTGTCCCGGGCCCTGGACGGGGTGCTCGACGAGGGGCCGGGCCTCACCGTGTTCGACGCGGTTCTTGACGCCGGATGCGGCAGCGGCCTGTGCGGCCCCCTGTTGCGGCCTCTGGCCCGCCGCCTGGACGGGATGGACTTTTCCCCGGCCATGCTGAAGCTGGCCAAGGCCACTGGGCTTTACGACCGCCTGGACGAGGCCGAGGTGGTCGAGCACCTGGCTGGGTTCCGGGCCGAGTACGACCTGATCCTGGCCGCTGCGGTGTTCATCTACCTCGGCGAGCTTGGCCCGGTGCTGGCTGCCGCCTCTGGGGCGCTCAAGCCCGGCGGGCTCCTTGCGTTTACTGTTTTTCCACAGGACGGCGGGGGGTATGACCTGAGCCCCGCAGCCTATTACCGGCACGGGCGCGAGAATGTGTTGGCGCGCGCGGCCCAGGCGGGTTTCGAGGTCTGCGCCAGCGTGGAAGGCGTGCACGAATACCGCGATGACCAGCCCGTGCAAGGGTTGGCCCTGGTCCTGCGAAAGCCCGGCTGAATCCTTCGCCCGTAGCGTCCCCCCGGTGCATTCCGTCGACCGCCACTCCGTTTGGCGCGGGTGGAGGACCCCGAAAATTACTCCGGTCAAACGTAAACAGGGCAAGGCTACAAGGTGAATCAGGCGGATTCCGCACCAAGAATAGGGACTTTCAGACAACAGTACGCGCGGGTGCGCGCCGGTGCGTGAGAGGCGCCGGGCAATTCTAGAAGTGGAAAGAATTGGAATGGTCGGGAGGTTTTGATGGACGAATATATGGGCAGCCTCATCCTATTGTGTACACTTTCGCGTACACGTTGGCTTTCGTAAACTGTAAAGATAGGCTTTCCCCAGGCGTTCCTGGCCATTCTCCACAGTCTGCATCGGCCGGGCCCCACGCTTGGGGCGCGCGCTTTCACGCCGGGAACCCCGCGCCAAGGATAAGGATGCGGTCAGTGCCGGTGCATACTGCAAACACAGCTGGCGGGAAAACATGAACGCGCAAACAGCCTTCATTCTGTTCATCGTCCTGGTGGTGCTGGCGATTATAATTGCACGCAGCCGTGCGCCAGCGAAGGCTGGCGACCTCGCGCTCACCAGGGCCGTCAATGCGGCGCTGGCCAGGGAATTCCAGCTCAGCAACGTCCAGGTGGATGTCAAAACCTTTGATGGTGTGGTGATTCTCGGCGGGTTCACGCACGAATACGCGCAGGTGCGGCGCGCGGTGGAGATTGTCGGCGGGATTCAGGGCGTGCAGTCTGTGGAGAACCGCATCTCGATACGCTCGGGGAGCTAGTTCCCTGCCGCGCGCCTGCGCGCCGGGCGCGCCGGGCGGTTGTCAGGCGGAAGAGCGTTGGCATGGCCGGATTGCTTTGCGGCAGGCCCGAGCAGGCTCCAGAGCCAGCCCCGGGGCACGCAGCCTGGGCTCAAATCCGGCTTACGGGAGCGGCAGCTCGGCGCGGCGCACAGCCTGAAGCTGGCAGGCCTCCAGCGTGGCCTCAAGCGGCAGCCCGTCGCCCTCGCTTGCAACCCAGTTGGTGGTCAGGGTCACGGCATAATCTGCGCAATACTGCGCGAAAAGTTCATCGGAGGGAAACAGCAGGGCCAGCGTGTGATTCATGGTCGGTGACATGGGGAACCTTCCTTGGTCCGGGGGTTGATGGTCAGACCTTCTTGTCGGCTGAAAACGGAACATCATTAGGCCTCAGGTGCGCTTGATTCCGGTTTGATTGTTGAACGTCTGCATGGGGGTGCGGGAAAGCCGCAGCCACCCGTTGCCGACGGCGGGCAGGCGGTTTGGGGGCTGGCGCAGAATGTTTTTCCGGTCGCCGGAACCGGGGCAGGCGGGCCGTCCGCCGCGTTGCCGGGCGGGGCGGAAAGGGCTCCTCAGTCGCGCGGCCTGGACGGTGCGCAGTCAGGCGCATAAGCGGAATGACCGGCGCGGGTGGTGCGTGGCGGACCGCAGCACCCTGGGCGAAACGTCGACCCCAAAATCCTGGGGAATTATTGCAGCGGCGGTGCGGAGAGGGGGGCCGAGTGGTGACCGGGGGTGCGCCGGAAGGCGGTGCGCATCTTGAGTCGCGACGGTCCGGTCAGCGTGCAGGCTGTGGAGAGGCAAACGGTGCAGAAGCGCCGGGGCCTGCCGTCAGCGGGAGCGCCATCCGCGCGTGGCGGCGCGTTCGCCTGAAAAGCTGGCGCTCCGGATGGGGAAACGCTCTCGTCCAGCGCCCCGGCCCGCAGGGCTATTCCAGCCCGTAGCTCTTGAGCTTGCGCCAGAGGGTGGTCCGGGGCACGTCCAGAATCTGGGCCGTGAGGCCCTTGTTGAAGCGCGTCTTTTCCAGCACCCGGGCGATGTAGCGCTTCTCCAGCTCCTCCAGGGTGAGCAAGCCCTCGCCCTCCATGGTGTCGAACTCCAGCTCCTGCAGGTCCTGGGGCAGGTCCTGAGGCCTGATCTGGTCGCCTTCGGCCAGGGCCACGGCGCGCTCGATGATGTTCTCCAGCTCGCGCACATTGCCGGGGTAGCTGTAGTTGTTCAGGATCTGCATGGCCAGGGGATGGATGGCGGCCACGGCCTTGCGGAAGGCCAGGCCGTACTTCTCCAGGAAGTGCCGGGCCAGAAGCGGGATGTCCTCGCGGTGGTCGCACAGGGGCGGCAGGGTGATGCTGACCACGTTGAGGCGGAAGTAGAGGTCCTCGCGGAAGGCGCCCTGGGCCACCTCGTGCTTCAGGTCCTTGTTGGTGGCGGCGATGATGCGGATGTCCAGGTCGATGGGGCGCACGCCGCCCACCCGCAGGATGCGCTTCTCCTGGATCACGTGCAGCAGCTTGACCTGCATGGACAGCGGCATCTCGCCGATTTCGTCCAGGAACACCGTGCCGCCTCCGGCGGACTCGAACAGGCCGATCTTGGTGGCCGTGGCCCCGGTGAAGGCCCCGCGCTCGTGCCCGAAGAGCTCGCTGCCGATGAGCTCCTCGGTGAAGCCGCCGCAGTTGAAGCTGACCAAAGGCCGCTCAGCCCTGGGGCTGGACTGGTGGATGGCCCGCGCGGCCAGAGCCTTGCCCGTGCCGCTGGCGCCCTGGATGAGCACGTTGCAGTCCACGGGCGCAACCTTGCGGATGAGCGAGAAGACCTGTTGCAGGGCCGGGCTGGTGCCGATGAAGGCCGAGAGCCCGCCGCCGCCCTTCAGCGCCTCGCGCAGGCGCAGGTTCTCCAGGCGCATGGAGACCTTCTCCAGCGCGCCCTTGGCCAGCACGCGGATCTCGGCCAGCTTCACCGGTTTGTTCACGTAGTGGTATGCGCCCTCCTTGATGGCCTCGATGGCCGTGTCGATGGCGCCGTGCCCGGTGACGATGATGACCTCGGTCTCGCTGCGCAGGGTCTTGATCTTGGGCAGCACCTCCAGGCCGTCCATGTCCGGCAGGCGCAGGTCCAGAAAGACCACGTCAAAGGGCCGCTCGTGCATGCGCTCCAGAAAGGCGCGCGCGGTGGTGAAGGCCTCCACGTCGTGCCCGTCGCGGGCCAGCATCTGGCTCAAGCGGCGGCAGACCACCGTCTCGTCGTCCACCACCGCGATTCTGGCCTGCTTCATGCCTGCGTCCCCCCTGGCAGCGCGCCCCCGGGTTTATGCATCGGTTTACGCATCGGTGTATGCATCGACCCTGGCCTGCGGCAAAAACACGCTGAACACGGTGCCCTGGCCCGGTTCGCTTTTCACGTCGATGCGGCCGCCGTGCCGCTTGATGATGGCGTAGGTCACGGCCAGGCCCAGGCCCGTGCCCCGGCCCACTTCTTTTGTGGTGAAAAACGGCTCGAAGATGTGCTGCAACGCCTCGGGCGGGATGCCGGAGCCGGTGTCGCGCACCTCGAAGCGGACAAAGTCACCGCTGCGGTCGGTTCCGGCCAGGAGGGTGATGACGCCCTCGGGCGGGGTGGCCTGCATGGCGTTGACCAGCAGGTTCATGAACACCTGCTGCAGGGTGCGCAGGTCGCCCAGGACTGCGGGCAGGTGGTCCGGCACGTTGACCTCCAGGCGCACCCCGGAGAGCATGACCTGGTTGCGCACCAGGGCCACGGTGCTGCGCACGATGTCCTCCGGGGCCAGGCTGACGAAGGTCGGGTGCTCGGTGCGCGAGAAGTCCAGCAGGTTCTTCACGATCTCGCTGGCGCGCTCGGCCTGGGTGGTGATGTCGGCGAGCATCTCCGTGCCGTCCTCGTCCAACTCGTCGCCGTGGACCTCCATGAAGGCCTCGGCCGTGAGGGAGATGTTGTTCAGCGGGTTGTTCAGCTCATGGGCGATGCCCGCAGTGAAGGTGCCCAGGGCGGCGATCTTGCGGGCCTGGAGCAGGTCCTCCTGGTTGGCCTCCAGCTCGTGGGCCATGCGGTTGAAGGCGCCCATGAGCCCGGCGATCTCGCCCATCTGGCCGGGGTCCGGCGGGATGGGGCTGAAGTCGCCCCTGGCCACGCGCTCCGTGGTCACGCGGATGACGTCCAGCGGGCGCAGCATCCCGCGCGAGATGAGCTTGATGATGACGACCATGAGCAGCAGGAACACGGCCAGGTAGGCGAAGGGCAGCACCGAGGCCCGCTCCAGCGTGCTGTGGATGCGCGCGCGCTTGGTCTGGATGATCTTCTGGGCGAAGTCCACCAGGACCTTGCCGCGCGCGCGCACCTCCTCGCGTTCCAGGCGGTTGGGGCTGCTGCCTGCGGCAAAGGAGCGCACCGAGGCCTCGTAGGCCAGCAGCACGCCCTCAAAGGACTTGAAGTCCTTCGGCCCGGCCACGGCGGCGATGTCCGGGGCCAGCTCGGCCACCAGCTCGTCCACCCGGGCCAGGTAGGTGTTGCCCTCCTCGATGCTTGCGCCGTCGCCGTAGAGCAGGAAGTTTTTCTCGAAGCGGCGCACCTCCAGGATGTTCTCCAGGAGGAACTCGTAGCGTTCGCCCATCAAAAGCCGACCCTTCACCGTGTCCATGGTGAAGAGGTTGAGCACGGTCAACAGCCCGGCCGAAAGAAAGGTCAGGGCGAAGACCAGAAACATCTTGCCCTTGATGGAGCGGAAGAAGTTCAACAGCGTGCCTTCCCGGGAGGGAAAGGCGGGGCTCTGCGAAGGCGCGCGTCCGGTCATGGTCATGGCTCTCCTGCTCGGGTTGCGGCGCGCCCATCGCCGCGCCTGCCGGGCTTTGAGCAAGCATCGTTCCACGGGCGCGGGCCGGAAACAGCCGCCTCCGGCCTGCACCGTGTATACGCCTGTTTCAAATCGACACAAGGCCTGGAGAAGGGCTCCCGGAGCGTTCCGATGTGGAACGAGGGGGGGCGTGAAAATGCGTGGAAACGCTCAGGCTGTGAATATATATTGCAGTATTCTAGCGTGTTGCATGCACTGGCACCGCCGTTGCTTTAGGGGGGAGTATTCGAGCAGGGGAGACACATGGAACGGATTCTTGTCTGCATGGACGGCACGCACGGGGGCTGGGAGGCCTTGTCCCGGTCCATTGCCCTGGCTGGGCGCATCGACGCGCGGGTTTCCGTGCTGCGGGTTGTGCCGCCCCAGCAGGCGGGCGCAGCTGCCCCTCGTCAGGAAGACGCAGTGAAGAACCGCCTGGAGCTGCGCATCGAGGCCGCCAAATCAGAAGGCGTGCGCATCCAGCACTTCGTGGCCGAGGGGGGCTTCGAGGAAGAGGTGATCCGTTTTGTGGAGCATGACAGGACCACCTTGCTGGTGGTCGAGGCCATGGACGGGGACGGTCGTGGGGACGGCCGGTCCCAGGATGCGGAGTCGTCCTGGTTGCAGAGGATACGCCACCGCGTCTCCTGCCGAGTGGAAGTGGTTTCCCCGAAAAAGAACGTGAACCTTCAGACGCACAAGGGGTAATTGATGGCCATACCGCTGCATCTCTACCTTCCCATCGCTGGCAACAGCGTCAACGTGGTCGCAGTCCTGGGCCTGGGCGTTGCGGTCGGCCTGCTTTCCGGCATCTTCGGTGTCGGCGGGGGCTTTTTGATGACGCCGCTCTTGATCATGATGGGCATTCCGCCCACCGTGGCTGCGGCGTCGGACTCCAACCAGATCGTGGGGGCGTCCACCTCCGGCACATTGGCGCATTTCAAAATGGGCAATGTGGACTTCAAGATGGGCCTGCTGCTGCTGGTGGGCGGCGTTCTCGGCGGCACGCTCGGCGTCCAGGTCATCAAGATATTGCGGGCCATGGGCAACGCGGACTTCTTGATCAACATCACCTACGTGCTCATGCTCGGCTTTGTCGGCGGCTACATGTTCCTGGAGAGCCTGCAGGCCCTGCGCAAGAACAAGAAGCCGGCCAAGCCCCAGGCGGAAAGCGCCGAACCGGCCAAGCCCAAAAAGGAATCGGCCTACGCGCGCTGCATCAAGGCCATGCCCTGGCAGATGGACTTCCCGCGCTCCGGCATCCGCCTGTCCGTGCTCATGCCCCTGGTGCTGGGCGTGCTGGTCGGCGTGCTCGCGGCCATCATGGGCGTGGGCGGCGGCTTCATCATGGTCCCGGTCATGGTCTACCTGCTGCGCATGCCCATGCATGTGGTGGTGGGCACCAGCCTGTTCCAGATCTTGTTCACCTGCATCAACGTGACCATCATGCAGTCCGTGGAGAACCACACCGTGGACTTCGTCCTGGCGCTGATCCTGCTCCTGGGCTCGTCCTTCGGCGCGCAGGTGGGGGCCAAGATCGGCAAGCGCCTGCACGGCGACCAGCTGAAGATCCTGCTGGCGACCCTGGTGCTGGTGGTCATGGGCAAGATGCTTTACGGCCTGCTGGCACAGCCGAGCGTTCTGCTGGCCTACATGGGAGGACACTAGTCATGCGCGGCATCAAACTCTGCCTCATCACCCTGTTCGCCATTCTCCTGTCCTGTCCTGCTGCCTTGTTCGCGGCGGAGCCTGCGCCTGCGGGTCTGGACTTCGCCGTGAGCCCGGCCTCGGTGCGCATCGGCGCAACCTATGACGGCACGCAGCTGACTGTCACGGGCAAGGCCCCGGCTGGCAGCGATGTCGTGGTGCGCTTCGTGGGCGCGCGCTCGGAACTGCACATGAAGGAAAAGGGCAAGGCCCTGGGTCTGTTGTGGATGAACCTGGGCTCCCTGACCATTGAGAACGTGCCCTCGGTGTATCTGGTCGCGGCCTCCCGCCCGCTGGACGAGATCGGCGCGGCGGCGGCCCCGTACCGCCTGGAGCGCGTGGCCCAGGACGTGGCCATCGCCCCGGCGGAAAAGGACACCCCGGTCAACCGCCAGGAGCTGATCAAGCTGCGGCGCGAGGAAGGCCTGTACCGCGAGGTCAAGGCCGCCGTGACCCTGAGCCCGGCCGAGGGCGCCAGCCAGGACTTCCGCGCGGTCATGCCCGTGCCCTCGAAGCTGGCCCCAGGCGCGTACACGGTTGAGGTGCTGGCCCTGAAGGACGGCAAGCTCGCCGCCAGCGGCAGCAGCAACGTGCAGGTGGAGCTGGTGGGCGTTCCGGCGGCCCTGGCCGATGTGGCCTTCAACCATTCGCTGATCTATGGCATCCTGGCCACTATCGTGGCATTGTTGAGCGGCCTGGCCATCGGGCTGGTGTTCCAGAGCAAGGGAGCACACTAGGAGCCGGCATGTTCAGCCAAAGCGGCATCAGGGATCTGTTCGCCTTCTGGCGGCCGAAAAAGCCGCCGGTTCCCTTTGCCGTGCAGTTCAAGAAGTTCGAGATCATCCTGGAGCGCAACAACGCCATCCTGGAGCTCATGGCCGACATGGGCGACAAGCTTGGCGGGGAATACGTCTTCGACGGCCAGTACATCGTTGCGGCCTGCGAGCGCCTGGGCGACCTGGTGTTCAAGCTGATCTCGGACCTCTCGGTGCTGACCCAGCGCAAGAACGTGGACCTGTTCCTGGCCTTTGAGAGCATCCAGCATCAGATTGAGGAGGAGCTGGCCGGGCGGCATTCGTTTCCCAATGCCAGCCTGACCATGCCCCTGGAGGAGCTGAACCGCGACGTGAGCGAGGAGGCCGGCAACAAGCTGGCCCACCTGGGCGACGTGCGCAACTTCCTGGGGCTTGCTACGCCGGACGGCTTCGTCATCACCAGCAAGGCCTTCTTCGACTTCATGGCGCACAACGACGTGACGCGCCGGGTCGAGGAGGGCCTTGCCCGCCTGGCGGCTGCGGGTGGGGCGGCGGCGGGCGAGGCGGCGGCGGAGCAGGGCCTGGACGAGCTGTCGCAGGAGATCAGGACCCGCATCCTGGAGGGCGAGGTGCCCCGGCCCGTGGCCCAGCAGATTGCGGCCATGCTCGACGTGCTGGCCGCCCGCCACGGCAGGGGCATCCTCTACGCCGTGCGCAGCAGCGCCTGGGGCGAGGACTCGGAGTTCAGCTTCGCCGGGCAGTACGAGAGCGTGCTCGGCGTGCCGTCGGGCAAGGTGCTGGCCGCATACAAGCGCGTGCTGGCCGGGGCCTACTCGCCGGAGGTCTGGCGCTACCGCCTGCACCGCGGCTACAAGGAGAACGAGACGGCCATGGCCGTGGGCTGCCAGGCCATGGTCAAGGCCGAGGTCAGCGGCGCGCTCTACACCTACGCGCCCCTGGCGCGCGAGGAGGAGGCCATGGTCATCTCCGCCACCTGGGGCCTGGGCGCGCCCGTGGTGGACGGCACGGCCGAGACCGACACCTATTTCATCGACCGCAGCGAGGCCCTGGCCGTGCGCTCCTTCGAGGTGGCGCACAAGCCGGTGCGCCTGGTGAGCCTGCCCGGCGGCGGCACCGGGCTTCAGGACGTGGAGCCCGACCGGCAGGACGCGCCCTGCCTCTCGCCCGCGCGCATCCAGCGCCTGGCCCAGACGGCCATGACCATCGAGCGCTACTACAAGCGGCCCCAGGACGTGGAGTGGGCCTTTGACGCCGAGGACACCCTGTTCATCCTGCAGGCCCGCCCGCTGAACATGCGCCCGCGCCTGGACCAGGCCTGCGCGGACCCGTCCATGAGCGTGGTCGCCGCCACGCGCAACGCCGAGGTCATCTTTTCCGGCAAGGGCACCGTGGTGCAGCATGGCGTGGCCGTGGGCAAGGTCTTTGTGGTGCGCACCGATGACGACCTGGCGCGCTTTCCCAACGGGGCCATCCTGGTCACGCAGCACACCTCCCCGCGCTATTCGCGCGTCATGCGCGCGGCCCAGGGCATCATCACCGACGTGGGCTCGGCCACGGGGCACATGTCGACCCTGGCCCGGGAATACCGCGTGCCCGCCGTGGTCAACACCGGCGTGGCCACCAGCCTGCTCAACACCGGCGACGAGATCACGCTCGACACCACCCAGAACACGGTGTTCCGCGGGGCCGTGCCGGAGCTGTGCCGCTTTGAGCTGACCAGCGAGGAGTCCTTCGAGGAATCCGCCGAGTACCGGCTGCTGCGGCGGCTCTTGAAGCGCATCGCGCCCTTGAACCTGGTGGACCCGCACAGCGAGCAGTTCAAGGCCTCGGCCTGCCGCACCTTCCACGACATCACCCGCTGGATCCACGAAAAGGCCGTGGAGGAGCTCATCAACGTGAGCGAGCGCCACTGGCACCGCAGCGGGGGCACGCCCAGGCGCCTGGACTCGGAGCAGCCCCTCGGGCTCATGGTCATCGACCTGGAGCAGGGGCCCGTGCCTGCGCGGGGAAGCATGAGCGTGACCCAGGATTCCCTGGGCTCTGTGCCGCTGGCCGCCATGCTCGACGGCCTGACCCAGTCCGGCATGTGGTCCACCGACCCTGTGAGCGTGGACCTGGGCAGCTTCATGTCGAGCTTCACCAGGACCTTCAGCTCGGCCTCGGCCGCGCCCGGAAACATCGGCCGCAACCTGGCCGTTGTCTCCCACGAGTACATGAACCTGCACCTGCGCCTGGGCTACCACTTCAACATCATCGACGCCTACATCGGCGAGCGGGTGAACGACAACTACATCTATTTCCGCTTCCTCGGCGGGGTCACGGACTTCATGCGCCGCTCCCGCCGGGCCCGCTGCATCGCCCTGATCCTGGAGCGCCTGGACTTCCGCGTGGAGGTCCACGGCGACCTTGTGGTGGGCCGCATCAAGAAGCTCCCGCCGCTGCGCATGCGGGAGAAGATGCTGGTCCTGGGCGGGCTCATCGGCTATACTCGGCAGCTGGACGTGTGCCTGCACTGCGATGAGGACATCAACCGCCACGCCGAGGAATTCCTGCAACGCATCACGCCCCTTCTGGAGGTGCGCAATGACTGAGGACACGAGGCCGGCCAGCCCGGCCAAGACCAGAATTCTCATCCTGGACGACGAGCCCATCGTCTGCAAGCGGCTCAAGCCCGCCTTCCAGAAGGCCGGCTACGAGGTGGAGACCTTCACCGACAGCGCCAGCGCGCTCGCCCGCGTCGAAGGAACACGCTTCGACATCGTCATCACCGACCTCAAGATGGAGGGCGTGGACGGCATGCACTTCCTGACCCGGGTCAAGGAGCTCTCGCCGGAGACCGGGGTGGTGGTCATCACCGGCTTCGCCACGCTGGACACGGCCAAGGAGTCCTTCCGCAAGGGCGCGTTCGACTTTGTGGCCAAGCCCTTCAAGCTCTCGGACATCCTGGACACGGTGCGCCGCATCGAGGACAAGCAGCGCCTGGACAAGGGCCTGCGGGCGGGCTGAGGCAGGGCTGCGGTCGGGCAAGCGCCTCTCTTCCGGGCGTGAAGACAGGCGGACGCGACGCCGACGACTGCCATCGGCGAGGCTGCCACCGGCGCGACACCGGATAAAGCCGTGCGTAAAAGACGCCGCGCCGCCCGCCGCACACAGCAACAGCGCAGGCAGAACCGGAACTGTCGCCGGAACGCTCCGGCAGCATGTTTCAAAACGAAATGGCGAAGGACCCGCCGCACGGGCCGCCGCAAGGGATCGCATGGGCAAGCTCTTCTCCAGACCCGGCCAAGACCGCCCGAAGCAGTCCCGATCCGTGGCCATGCGCTCCCTGTTCCACAACTTCCGCCTGATTCTGGAGCACAACACCGACGCCCTGGAGCTCATGGCCTCCCTGGAGCGCGCCCTGGGCGGCGAGTACATCTTCGACCGCGCCTATCTGGAGAAGTCCGTGCGCGACCTGGGCCTGCTCGTCCAGCGCACGGTCTACCGCCTGAACAACCTCACCGGCGACCGCTACGTGGAGCTTTTCGACCGCTACCAGGCCCTGCGCACCCTGCTCGACGACATCCTCGCCGACGGGCCGGACCCGGCCAACCTGCCGCCGGTCCTGTCCTTCACCGACATCGGCTGGGAGACCGAGCAGGCCGTGGGCGCGGGCGTGGCCTGCCTGGCCGAGCTCAAGCACCGCTTCGGCCTGCCCGTGCAGGACGGCTTCGCCCTCACGGCCATGGGCGTGAGCCAGCTTTTGGCGCAGCCGACCTGCCCCCCGGAGCTGAAGGAGAGCCTGCAGCGCGAGGCTGCGGCCCTGCGCCGCCGCTGCGGCCGGGCCTGCCCGCTGGCCGTGGCCGTGCACCAGATCGGAGCGGATGACGGCGTGCGCGAGCCCTTGGCCCTGGCCCGGCACCTGGACGACCTGCCACTGGTCATCCGCATCGCCCTGGAGCGGCACCTGGCCCGCGCCGGGGCTGGCTTCCCGGAGGCGGCGGCCCTGTCCGTCAGCGTGCGCGAGGCACCGGAGCCGGTGCTCTGCGGGCTGGTGCGCACCCTGGACCACACCGCGTCCCGGCGCGACGCCCTGTCCGTCAGCGTGTCCCAACCTGGAACGCCTGGCGCAAGGGCCCACGCAAAGGACTGCGCAAAGGACTGCGCGGCCACCGGCGCGGACCTGGGCCAGGCCGCAGCCGTGGAGCGCCACCTGGTGCGCCGCAGCTATCCCTTCCGGGCCCTGCGCTCCGAGATTCTGGCCAAGCCCAGCCGCTTCGAGCACCCGGACGGCGGCCCGCCGCTTTCGCTTTTGAGAAACGGACTGCTGCGCGGCACCGCGCTTTTGTCCAGCAAGACCCTGGGCGACCTGGCCGAGGCCTGCATGGCCGTGGAGCGCGTGCTCAACGCGCCCCAGGAGCTGGGCTGGCTCTTGACCCCGCGCGGGCGGCTCCTGCTCACGTCCACGCGGCCCCTGGCCCGGAGCGAGCAGGACCCGCAGGAATTGGACGAGCTTCTGGCCGGGGCGGTGCCGCTGGCCCACGGCGGCAATGTGGCCCAGGCCGGGGTGGGGGCCGGGCGCGTGGTGCACGTGCGCCCGGGCGACAACCCCGAGGACTTTCCCCTGGGCGCGGTGGCCGTGGCCCACGTGGCCGCGCCGGCCTTGAGCCCGGTGCTGCGCCGGGCCAGCGCCCTGGTCACGGAGGTGGGCACCACCGTGGGCCACCTGGCCACCATCGCCCGCGAATACCGCGTCCCGGCCCTGTTCGGCCTGCACGACGCGCTCACGCTTTTGCCCGCCGGGTCCGATGTCACCGTGGACGCCACGGCCGACGCCCAGGGCGGCGCGGTCTACCAGGGCGTGCTGGAGCCGCTGCTGCGCCTGCGCGCCTTCGGCCCGGAGCTGGACCCCGGCGACCCGGAATACGCCATGCTGCGGCGCATCCTGCGGCTCATCCAGCCGCTCAACCTGATCGACCCGGACGCGGCGGACTTCACCCCGGCGGGCTGCCGCACCTTCCACGACCTCATCCACTTCGCCCATGAAAAGGCCGTGGAGGAGCTGGCCGAGATCCACGCCCGCCAGCCCGGCCTGAGCGGGGCTGACGCCCGGCGGCTCCGGCTCAACGTGCCCATGGACATCCGCGTGCTGGACATCGGCGAAGGCTTGGGCGAGGGCGTGGCCGAACAGGCCGGGCGCGAGATCGCGGTGGAGCAGCTGGAGTGCCTGCCGCTGCGGGCCTTCCTGCGCGGCCTGTGCAGCAGGGACGCCTGGCGCACGGACGCGGCCTCCTTGAGCGCGGGCGATGTCCTGGGCGGCCTGCGCAAGACCTTCGAGCTGTTGAACGACCCCACGGGCGCAGCCGGGCAGAACCTGGCCATCGTGGCCAGGGGCTACATGAACCTGAGCCTGCGGCTGGGCTACCACTTCAGCGTGGTCGACGCGCACCTGGGCGACAATCCGAACCAGAACTCCATCTACTTCCGCTTTGTGGGCGGACTGGCCGACGAACACCGCCGTGAGCGCCGGGCCAAGCTCATCCGCATCATCCTGGAGGGCCTGGGCTTTCAGGTGGTGGTGAACCAGGACCTGGTGGTGGGCAAGTTCAAGGTGGCCGACAGGCCGGACATGGAGGCCGTGCTGGCGCGCCTGGGCGAGCTCACCGCCTTCACCCGCCAGCTCGACACGGACCTGGGCACGGATCAGGCCGTGGCCAGCCAGGCCGGGACCTTCCTGGGCCTGCCCGAACAGGACGCGGCCAGCGGGCCAATGCCCGGCCCAGGCGGGAAGGGGGGCGGCACATGAATTTCTTGACCAGCTGGTTCAACAGGGCGCTGGCCTCCTGGCGCGACCTGCGCACTGCCCGCGCAGCCGAGGCCCTGGGCCATCTCAAGGCCCGCTACCACGCCTTCCGCATCCTGCTGGCCGACAATGAACAGGCCCTGGAGCGCCTGGCCGACGTGGAGCGCGCCCTGGCCAACCGGGACGGCGGCGAGGTCTCCGAGGCTGCGGCCAGGCTCATGGACACGGCCTTTGACCTCGTGGACGGCCTGAACCGCATCACCGGGGGCCGCCACATGGGCCTGTACGACCGCCAGGAGCGTCTGGCCCAGGCCGTGCGCCGGTCCCTGGCGGCCATCGCCCCGCGCGAGGACCACGCGCCCCTGTGCCTGGCCCTGGCCGAGGTGGACGCGGACCAGCGCCGCTTCTGCGGCGGCAAGGCCGCCACCCTGGCCCAGCTACGGCGCTCCGGCCTGCCCGTGCCCGACGGCTTTGTGGCCACCACCAGGGCCTGCCGCCGGTTTTTGTCCGCCTCCGGGCTGGAGGCCAAAATACGGCGCAGCCTGGGGGCCGTGGAGCTGGGCAAAAGTGTGGACAGCGCCACCCAGGAGATCCGCCGCGACATCCTGGCCGCGCCCGTGCCGGACGATCTGGCCGCAGAGCTGGTGGCCGCCTGGGAGCGCCTGGGCAAGAGCCTGGCCGTGTCTGTGCGCAGCAGCGCCCTGGTGGAGGACAAGGCTGAGCATTCCTTTGCCGGGCAGTTCCACACTGAACTCAACGTGACCACGGCCGAGGGCCTGCTGGCGGCCTTCCGCGAGGTGGTGGCGGGCAACTTCGGCCCCAGCCCCACCAGCTACCGCCGCCAGGCCGGGCTGCCGCTGGTGGATTTCGACATGGCCGTGCTCTGCCAGGTCATGGTTCCGGCACGCTGCGCCGGGGTGCTCTTCACCGTGGACCCGGCAGCCCCGGAGAACGGGCGCATGCTGCTCACCGCCGTGCACGGCCTGGGCACCGGGGCCGTGGGCGGCGACGCCCCGGTGGACGTGTTCCACCCCCTGCGCGACCCCGGCGAGGGGGACGAGGCCGCAATGCCCTCCGAGATCGCGGATAAGGCCTTCCGCGACGAGGTCCAGCCGGACGGCGGGGTGCGCCGCGTGGCGGTGCCCGTGGCCGAGCGCGGGCTCCCGGCCCTGTCCGTTGACGAGCTGCGCCGCCTGCTGCGCTACGCGCGCATGATCGAGAGCCTGGCCGGGCAGCCCCAGGACATTGAGTGGGCCATGACCCCGGATGATCATTTCCGCATCCTCCAGGCCCGGCCAGTGCGCCTGGCCGGACGCTCCAGGTCGTCGGTGCGGCTGGGGCGCGGGGCCGTGCTGCTGGAGTCCGGGGTCACAGCCTCGCCCGGCCGCGCCGTGGGCCAGGCCCACCCGGCCCGCTCGGCCCACGAGGCCGACCCGGCCCACGCCCCGCAGGGCCTGCGCATTCTCGTTCTGCGCCACAGCATGGTCGAGGCGGCCCAGGTGCTGCCGGAGTATGACGGAGTGGTGGTGGAGCTGGGCAACCCGGCGGACCACCTGTCCTGCGTGGCGCGGGAGCTGGGCCTGCCCATGCTCACCGGCATGTCCGGGGCCATGGAGCGCCTGCGCGGCGGTCAGTGGATCATCCTGGACGCCGACCGGGGCGAGGTGCTGGAGGCCCCGGAAGAGGCCTGGTCCTGCGCCGACGAGGGCGGGACCAGGGAGTGCCGCCGCCGCGCCGCGTCCAGGGGGTCGGCCCCGCTGCCGCCGGACCTGGCCGCGCTGCACGGCCTGCTGGTGCCCCTGAACCTGACCGACGCCTACGGCCCGACCTTTTCGCCCGTGGAGTGCAAGAGCGCCCACGACCTGGTGCGCTATGTCCACGAGATGGCCGTTCTGGCCATGTTCGACGCCGGGGACGCGGTGCTGGAGGAGGCCGGGGTGCTGCTGCGGCGGCTGAACGAAAGCCCCATCCCGTTTCTGGTCATCGACTTCGGCGGCGGGCTGGCCGCACAGCATTCCCGCCGCGACATCCAGCTGGCCGACGTGCGCTCCCTGCCGCTGCTCTCCCTGTGCCAGGGCATGGCCACCCCCGGCCTGCGCTGGCGCGAGGCCCCGCCCGTGGGCAGCGTCGGCGGGGTGTTGTCGCGCGCGTTGCTCGACGGACGCAGCGCCCGGCCCGTGGGCAACTTCAACTACGCCCTGGTGGCCCGGGACTACCTGAACGTCAACGCCCGGGTGGAGTTCCATTTCGCCATGATCGACGCGGTCTGCGGGGCGGAGCGGCGCGAGAACTACGTGCGCTTTCGCTTCAAGGGCGGCGGCACGGCCAGGGAGCAGCGCGAGCGGCGCGTCCGGGCCGTGTCCGAGATATTGAAGGCCTTTGGGTTCTTCACCGACCGCCGGGGCGACATGGTCACGGGCACCCTGGCCGAGCCCACCCAGGCCGAGGCCCAGGAGCGGCTGGTCATGCTCGGCAGGCTGCTCGGCTTCACCCGGCTGCTGGACGCGGCCATGGTCGACGACGAGATGCCGGGCCGCGTGGCCCGCGCCTTCCTGGAGGGCGACTATGCCCTGGAGGGGCTGACGGCGGCCTTGGCCGCTGCGCCCGAACAGGCCTGACGCACTCGGCCTGATGTGCTGGGCCTGATGTCCTCAGGTCGATTGCCGGAGCCGTGCCCCGCCCCCGAAGATGATCGACGAGCCACCGCCGGACGGGCGGAAACCAGCGCAGAGTCAGCGCTCCCAGGCGGCGTTCCTGTTGGCGGAAAACATCCCGGCTGAAAACCGGGGCGCGGCGTCACGCGTGGTGGAACACCAGGGCGGGCAGCTCCACTGCGGTCAGCAAATTGCCCTGCCAGGCCCCGGTGTCGATCCCGATCTTGCCCGGCGCCCAAAGGGGCGTGTCAAAGGCCGTGTGGCCGAAGACCACCACCTCCGGCCCGCCGGGCGCGCAGGCCAGAAACATGCCGCGCACGGTGAGCGACTCCCCGCCGGGGCAGTCCGGGGCCAGTTCGCCCGCAGGATTCACGCCCGCGTGCACGAAGAGGTAGCCCCCGGCGCGGTAGTGCGGCTCCAGCCGCAACAAGAAATCGACATGTTCGGGCGGCAGGAAGCTCAGGTCGCGCAGTGCGTCCGGCTGGGCGTCGCCATAGCTCTTGAGGGTGGCTTCCACGCCCATGGAGCGCAGCAGGGGCAAGAGGTCCATGTCGCCGGTGCGGGCGTAGTGCAGCAGGGTCTCTTCGTGGTTGCCCTGGAGGAACACCGTCTCTGGCCGCTGCTCCGCAAGCGTGAGCAGCAGGTCCAGCACCAGGCGCGAGTCCGGGCCACGGTTGATGTAGTCCCCGAGGAACACCAGTTGGTCCCCGTCCTGGTTCAGGGGCAGGGCGTCCAGCAGCCGCGCCAGCTTGGCATGGCAGCCGTGGATGTCGCCCACGGCGAAGATGCGCCGGACGATGTACGGCGCGCGCGGCGCTGGCGGCGCTTCGGGCGCATCGGACGCGTTGGCCGCGGCGTCGGGCGGCGGCGCGTCAAAAGCGGACATGCCGGGCCGTCCTGGCGTTGAGTGGGGCTTTCTTGACCATGCGGCCCTTGTAGTTGGCCTGGCGCGCAGCGTCAATCAAGCGGGCGGGGCGGCGGAGCAGCGGTCCTGGTCCGGCATGGACCTAGCCCCAGCGCCGCTGGCGGACGAACTTCCAGGGGGCTCCGCGACAGGAGCAGCGGTCACGGCGCATCGGCCGAGGCACGGGGGAACGGCCAGGAAAAGCAGGCGACAGGGCCGACAGCCGGGTCCCGGCTCCTGCCCGACTTTGGGGCGACGCGCCTCGACGGCCAGGAAGGCGGGCTATTTCTTGCGCTTGGGCTTGACGCCGGAGAAGCGCTTCACGTCGATGCCGTACTTCTTCACCTTGTAGTTGATGATGCGGTACGACACGCGCAGGTCGCGCGCGGATTGCAGCATGTTGCCCCGCGTTTTCTTGAGCGAGTCCACCAGCAGCTCCTGCTCGAACTTGGCCACGGCCTCGCCAAAGGACAGGTTGATGCCCGTGGCTGATGAGTCCGCCGTCTGCAGCGTGGGCGGCAGGTGGTAGGTGCGGATGACCTCCTCCTCGCACAAGAGCACGCCGCGCTCCAGGCAGTTGCGCAGCTCGCGCACGTTGCCCGGCCAGTGGTACATGGTCAAAAGCTCGATGGCCGGGGTGGAGATGCGCTTGATGCTCTTGCCGTATTCCTTGGCGAAGCCGGACAAAAAGTGCTCGGCCAGGGGCAGGATGTCCTCGCGCCGCTCGCGCAGGGCCGGGATGAAGATGGGGAAGACATTGATGCGGTAGAACAGGTCCTCGCGGAAGCCGCCGCTGGTGAGCAGGTGCTCCAGGTTCTGGTGCGTGGCGCAGATGAGCCGCACGTCGACCGAGAGGGTCTGCTCCCCGCCCACGCGCTGGATCTCCTTCTCCTGGATGGCGCGCAGCACCTTGGCCTGGGCGTCCAGCGAGAGTTCGCCGATCTCGTCCAGGAACAGCGTGCCGTTGTGGGCCACCTCGAACAGGCCGCGCTTGGTCGCAACCGCGCCGGTGAAGGCGCCCTTCTGGTGGCCGAAGAGCTCGCTCTCCACCAGTTCCGCTGGCAGGGCCGCGCAGTTGAGCTTGATCAGCGGCTTGTCGTGGCGCGGGCTGCCCTGGTGGATGGCCTCGGCCAGCAGCTCCTTGCCCGTGCCCGACTCCCCGCGCAACAGCACCGTGGCCCGGCTGGGGGCCACTTGCCTGCCCTGGCGCAGCACCACGCGCATGCTCTTGCTGGCGGCCACAAAATCCTTGGGCGGGGGCGAGTCCATGCCCGCCGGGACCATGCCCTGGGCCATGAGGTGCTTGTGCAGGGCCATTTCTTCCTGCAACTGGGCCACCTGGTTGGCGATCAAGTCGGCCACGACCTCCAGGAACTCGCGGTGCCGTTCCAACGACTCCGCAGGCTGCACCGGCAGGTCCGCCGAGAGCGCGCCCAGAACCTCGCGCCCGCCGCGCCGCGAGCTGATCACCGGCACGGACAAAAAGGCCAGGCTCTCCAGCTCTTCCTGGCTGCGGCCAAAGGCCTTGTTCAAAAACTCCCCGTGCTCGGACAAGCGGGGCACGATGATGGCCTTGCCGGTCTCATAGACCTGGCCCACCACGCCCTTGCCCGGCGTGTAGGTGGCGGGGATGGAGCGGGTGGGGCTGTGGGCCAGGGACAGCCGCAGGTTTTCGGTCTCCGGGTCCATGATGGCCAGGAACACGCGGACATAGCCCATCTGCCGGGACAAGACCTTGAGCAGGCCGCCCAGGCTTTCGTCCAGGGGCGAGCCAGGGGCCAGCTCCTTCAGGATGATCCTGAGGGAGCCCAGCAGCCCTTCCGGACCAGTACACAGCGCCTCGTACTTGGGCATCGGGTATCCTAAAACGACGCGCGCGGCCCTAGGCCGGGTACGCGGCTCCCAGTTCCATGGCCTTGATGTTCACCTCGGCCACCGTGGGCTTCATGGTGGCGCGCACGGTGTCGGCCAGAACGTCCAGCCCGAAGGGCAGGGCGCCCATGGCGCACAGCGCGCCGAGCAGGGCGATGTTGCCGCTCTGCACCGCCCCGGCCTGCAGGCCCAGGCTGCGGCAGGGCAAAAAGCGGGCCTGGCCCGCGCAGGCGGCCACCTTGGCCTTGATGGCCTCGATGTCCGGGCTGGCCTCGCGTCCGCAGGCCACGGACAGCGGCGGCAGGTACTCGGTGCTGGAGAGCACCAGCCCGCCGGGTTTCAGGTAGCTGAGCGCGCGCAGGGTCTCCAGCGGCTCGAAGCCGAGCAGGATGTCGGCCTCGCCCGGGCCGATCTTGGGGCTCTTGCAGCCGATGAGCAGGGTCGACTCGACCACGCCGCCGCGCTGGGCCATGCCGTGGATCTCCCCGGAGGTCACGGGCAGGCCTGCGGCCAGGGCTGTGCGGGCCAGCAGCGTGGTGGCCGTGAGGGTGCCCTGTCCGCCCACGCCGGTCATGAAGATGCGCAGGCGGGTCTGCGGAAGGGCGCTCATTTCGTGTCCCCCTTGCGGGCCTTGATGTTCGGGCAGAGCTGCAGGCAGAGCATGCAGCCGGAGCAGAGCAGCGGGTCGATGGCGACCTTGCCGCCGTCCTTGTAGAAGGCCGGGCAGGCCAGGATGTCCAGGCAGTCGCCGCAGTCGCCCTTTTCGCCGCAGGATTCGGCCACGTAGGCCACCTGGGTCTGCTTCTTGCCGTAGGCGCGCCGGGCGAAGAGCGGGCAGGGCTCCTCGGCCAGGAGCACGCGCACGCCGGTGAGCCCTTTTAATTCCTCGATGGCCTTGAGCGTGGCCTTGTGGTTCAGCGGGTTGACCTTGCGGAAGTGCTCGATGCCGAGCCCCGCCACCAGCTTCTCGATGTCCACGCGCACGGGGTTGTCGCCCTGGTTGGTTTTGTCCACGCCGGGGTTGGGCTGGTGCCCGGTCATGGCCGTGGTGCGGTTGTCCAGGATGCAGACCAGCAGGTTGTGCCGGTTGAACAGGGCGTTGACCAGGCCGGTGATGCCGGAGTGGAAGAAGGTGGAGTCGCCGATGAAGGCGATGACGTCCTGGTTCTTCAGATGAGAGGAGGCCTTGGCCACGCCGGACCCGGCGGAGATGCTGGAGCCCATGCACAAGAGAAAGTCTGCGGCCCGAAGCGGCGGCAGGATGCCCAGCGTGTAGCAGCCGATGTCCGAGGAGTAGATGGCCGCGTCGCCGTAGACCTTGCGCACGGCCAGGTAGGTGGCGCGGTGCGGGCACCCGGCGCAGAGGTTGGGCGGCCTGTTGGCCAGGGGGCCGCAGACGTTGGCGTCGGTGGTGTCGGCCTGGCAGGCCGCGACGGTCTTGGCGGGCAGGCCCAGCACGCTGCGCAGGGCTGCGGACACCAGACCCACGCTGAACTCGCCAAAACGCGGCAGGTGGCCGGGCGTCTTGCCGCCGGGCATCTTGCCGATGATGGTCAGCGAAAGGCCGAGCTTTTGGGCCAGGGCGCGGATCTCGGTCTCCAGCACCGGCTCCAGCTCTTCCAGCACGAGCAGGGTCGACAGGCCGGTCATGAAAATTTCGATGAGCTTTTCCGGCAGCGGATAGGTGAAGCCCAGGTCCAGGACCTTGACCTGGCCCTCCAGGCTGTTCTCCTGCAGCGCGTCGGCCAGGTAGGCCCGGCTGATGCCCGAGGCCACCACGCCAACCGTGCCCGCGCCGGAGATGGTGTTGAAGGGCGAGCTGTCGGCCCGGTCGCGCAGGGTTTCCAGCAGGGCCAGCAGGCGCAGGTGCATGGGCCGTGCAAAGGCCGGGATGGGCACGAAGCGCGAGGCGTTTTTTTGGAAGCCGACCGGCGCGGGCAGCACCAAGGGCTCGGCCAGGGTCACCGGGCCGCGCAGGTGGTTCACGCGGGTGGTGGTGCGCAAGAGCACCGGGGCGCCCAGCTCGCGCGAGAGCGCAAGCGCGGCCGCAGTCATGTCCTTGGCCTCCTGGGCTGTGGCGGGCTCCAGGCAGGGCAGCCCGGCCAGGCGGGCGTAGATGCGGTTGTCCTGCTCGTTCTGGCTGGAATGGCAGCCCGGATCGTCCGCGCTTAAGAGCACCAGGCCTCCGGGCGCGCCGGTGTAGGCCAGGGTCAGAAGCGGATCGGCGGCCACGTTGACGCCCACGTGCTTCATGGTCACCAGGGTCAGGGCCCCGGCCAGGGTTGCGCCGCCGCCGATCTCCAGGGCCACCTTCTCGTTCACGGAGTATTCGAAGGTGTACGCGCCCTCCGGGGCGAGGCGGAAGAAGGTGTCCGGCACCTCGGAGGAGGGCGTGCCGGGATAGCAGCTGATGAACTGGATGCCGGCCTCGACGGCCCCGCGCACGATGGCCTCGTTGCCGAGGAGCAGGTGCGTCTGGCCGGGGGTGCCGGAGATGAGCGGGCTTGCCATGGGGGGGTGTCCTTCTAACTCTTCGCCTTGAGCTGGTTGGCCTTGAACTCGAAGTAGGGCTTGCCGGGGCCGTCGGCCTTGGTGGCCAGCTCGGTGTAGGCCTCCAGGGCGGTCTTGGCGTCTCCGGCCTGCTCCGCCGCCACGGCCAGCTGCCGGGTGACGGGCATGGCGTAGGACTGGGGCGAGTTGGCCTTCAGCGCCTTGAGCAGGGTCAGGGCCTCCGGGGCCTTGCCCTCCAGGAGCAGGCTCTTGGCGTGGCCGATGCCGGCGATGACCTTCATGTCCGGGGAGGACGAGCCCTCAAGCTCGGCCCAGGCCGTGCTCGCCTTGGCGTACTGTTTGCTGACCATGGCGCTGGCGGCCAGCTCCAAAAGCACCGTGGGCCGCAGGGGTCCGGGCGCGTCCTTGAGGAAGGCCTCCAGCGCGTCCACGCGGGCCTTGGGCTCGGTCTTCTGGATCAGGATGACGCCCAGGGCATCGGCGGCCTTGCCTGCCTGGCTGGTGCGCCAGTGGCTCACCCCGGCATAGATGCCCACGGCCAGAACCAGCACGCCGCAGCCCAGGGCGATGGACTTCAGGTTGTCCACCAGGAAGTCGAGGAGGCGTTGCGCCGTGTCGTCGGGCGCGGTGTTCTTCATCTGCTCCAACTGCTCGATGACGCCGGGGGTGAGGGCCTGCTGCGCCGGGTCCTGGTTTTTCTTCTCATCCATGCGGGGAAACTCCTTACAGGCGTGTTCGCTTGCGTTCAAAGTCCTTTGGTGCGCATCCGCGTCCGGGCGGAAAATGTTTACGCAAAAATGTCAAACAGGTCAAAGGGGAAGATACCCCCCGGCGACATTTTTTGTGTTGCATTCCAATAAATTGGTAAATCAGTAGGTTGTGGGGCCGGGCTGGTGCCAGCGGAGAGGCATTCCTGACAAGATTGACTTGGGGGCCCTGCGGGGGTAGCAAAAAAGGTTGGAACATAGGGAGGGAATTGGTCAGGTCAGGGCCTGGCGAAATTCCCGCCACAAGAAATGTGACGTCAACGTCTGGTTGCCCAGGCAAGCAAGGAGTCAGGCCATGACCATCGCCGCGCAGATGCGCACCCTCGCCAAGGACGCCAAGGCCGCCTCGCGCAAGCTGGCGAGCGCCGAGGGCGGCGTCCGGCAGCAGGCCCTGCTGAACCTGGCCGGGCTGCTGGAACAGAACGCCGCAGCCGTCTTCGCCGCCAACAGGAAGGACCTGGACGCCGCGCAGAAAAACGGCTTGGACAGCGCCAAGCTCGACCGCCTGACCATCAGCCAGGGCGTTCTGGACTCCATGGTCCAGGGCTGCCGCGAGGTGGCGGCCATGAGCGACCCCGTGGGCGAGATCGAGGGCATGAAGAAGCGGCCCAACGGCATGCTCGTGGGCCGAATGCGCGTGCCGCTGGGCGTGGTGGCCATGATCTTCGAGTCCCGGCCCAACGCCGCAGTGGACGCCGCCGTGCTGTGCATCAAAAGCGGCAATGCGGCCATCCTGCGCGGCGGCAGCGAGGCTTTTCACTCCATCGAGGCCCTGACCGCGCTCATTCACCAAGCCCTGGAGACCGCCGGGCTGCCTAGGGGCTGCGTGCAGGTGCCGCCGACCACGGACCGCGAGGCCGTGAGCGCATTGCTCAAGCTCGACGAATTCATCGACGTGGTCATCCCGCGCGGGGGCGAGGGGCTGATCCGCGCTGTGGTGGAGCAGGCCTCCATGCCCGTGCTCAAGCACTACAAGGGCGTGTGCCACACCTTTGTGGACGAGAGCGCCGACCTGGCGCGCGCCGTGGTCATCATCCACAACGGCAAGGTCCAGCGCCCCGGCACCTGCAACGCGCTCGAATGCGTGCTGGCGCACCAGGCCGTGGCCGGGAAGCTTTTGCCCCAGGTGGCCAAAAAGCTGGGCGAGGCGGGCGTCGAGTTCCGCTGCTGCCCAGCCTCGCTGGCGCTCATGGAGCCCATCGCGGGCGTAAAGGCCAAGGCCGCCACCCAGGCCGACTGGGGCTGTGAGTTCCTGAACCTGACCCTGGCCGTGAAGGTTGTGGCCGACCTGGACGAGGCCCTGGAGCACATCGCCCAGTACGGCTCCAACCACACCGAGGCCATCCTGACCGAGAACTACGCCAACGCCCTGCGCTTCACCCGCGAGGCTGACGCCAGCATGGTCGCGGTGAACGCGAGCACGCGGCTGAACGACGGTGGGGAGCTGGGCCTGGGGGCCGAGGTGGGCATCTCCACCACCAAGCTTCATGCCTACGGCCCCATGGGCGTGCGCGAACTCACCAGCGCCAAGTTCGTGGTTCTGGGCCAGGGCCAGATACGGCAATAGATTCATTGAGGTCTCGCGCCCCGGCCCCAGCTCGGCCTGTGGCGCCCAAGCGTGCAGAGCGGGCAGACAGACAAAGGACAGACACGCATCATGGCCAAGATTGGAATCCTTGGGGGCAGTTTTAACCCCATCCACGCCGGACACATGCGCATGGCCGTGGAGGCGAGAGAGGCCGTGGGCCTGGAGCGCGTGCTGCTCATGCCTGCGGGCGAACCCCCGCACAAGCCTGCCGAGGGCATGCTGCCCTTCGCCCACCGTCTGCGGCTGGTGGAGCTGGCCGTGCGCGGCGTGCCCCGGCTTTCGGCCAGCGGCATCGAGGGCACGCGGCCCGGCCCCTCCTACAGCGTGGACACCCTGACCGCCCTGCGCGCGAAGATGCCCGGCGACGACCTGCACTTCATCATGGGCAGCGAGTCCTTCATGGCCCTGCCCAAGTGGCACCGGGGGCTGGAGATTCCGCACCTGTGCTCCCTTGTGGTGGTGCTGCGCCAGGGCGTGGACGGCCAGAGCCTGGCCGCCTTTGCCGAGGAGACCTGGCCCGGAACGGAGCGCACGGGCTTTGGCCGGATGCTTTTCGCCTCCGGCACCAGGCTGATCACCGTGGGCATGCCGGTGCTGGAGGTTTCCGCCACGGACATCCGCAAGCGCTGGCGCGAACGCCGCTGCCTGGCCATGCTCGTGCCGTCCGTGGCCGAGGAGGTCCTGGAGCGCGGCGGCGCGGCCTATGAGCTGGCCTGGGGCCACCGGGCCGAACTTTAGCGGAGGCTACGCCGGTTCTTCCGGGTCCAGCACGGCCAGGGCTGAACGGGCCAGCAGGCGTTCCCGCTGTCCGGCGCCGGGCCGGGTTTGTTCCGCGATGTTCCGCAGCCTGGCCACAAAGTCCTGCAGGGCCTGACTTCTGACCTGCTGTCTTGTTGCCTCTAGGACGGCCTGCGGCGGGCCGTAGCGCTGCATGCCCGACCGGAGCCAGCGCAGCATCTCGGCGCTCCCCCGGTGAGCTTCCGCCATGTCCAACCCTGCAATGCCCTCGTCCGGCGCGGCGTTGTCCTTTCTGCCGCCGGGCTCCAACCCGGCCGCTTCCTGGTTCGCCTCCTGGGCCGCAGCCCGGCCCGCGCGCGCGCCAAAGACCAGGGCCGAGAGCACCATGCCCCCGCCCAGGCGATTGGCCCCGTGCATGCCTGTGGCGCATTCCCCGCAGGCGAAAAGGCCGGGCACGCTGGTGCGGCCCTGGAGGCCGATGAGCGCGCCGCCGTTGCCCGCGTGGGCGGCCAGCGCCAAGTATAGCGGGCCGCGCTCCCGGTGCTCGGCGTGGACCACACCGCCCGGCCCCAGCCGCGCAAGCAGGTCCAGGTCCAGGGCCACATCGGCGATATCCGGGCCGTTGGCCATGGGGCAGTGCGTCAGCCGGGCCTGCGCCAAATGCTGCAGTTGAGGCGGCCAGACCAGCTCGCCCGGATTCACGAAGGCCAGGCTTTTGGCCTCCACCCAGAACCATTGCAGGAACTCCGTGTTCGCCAGCCGGGCCCCGGCGCTGGCCAGCAGGCCATAGCCCAGGCCCGATCCGCCAGGGCCGCAGATGCGCCGGGCGAAGAGCGGGGCCGGGCCGCCCAGGGCCGCCACCACGCAGCGCGCGCGCACGGCCAGGGTCTGCCTGGCGCCCCCGTTCCTGCGCAGGGCGCAGAGCAGCGCGCCGTTAACCCGCGCGCCGGGTTCCTTTTGCGCCAGGGCCAAGGCCTCGAAGCCGTAAAGCATCTCCACGCCGAGGGACCGCGCACGGGCCATGAGGGCCCCGTGGGCGCTGGCCAGGCCGTCGAAAACAACGGCCCGTGGGGCGCTGCTGAAACATCCTGGAAACAACTGAAGGTTGCCGGACGGTTCGCGGCGGAAGCCAAGGCCGAGGCCGAGCAGGAAGTCCAGGCAGGCCGGGGCGTCCTGGGCCAGGGCCCGGGCAAGCTGCGGCAGCGCCAGGCCGGGCGCGGCCAGGCGCAGGATCTCGGCCACAAAGGCGTCGGCCTGGTCCGGGGTGGGGGCCTGCATGCCCAGGGCGTTGTTGCGGTTGGCAAAGGACGAGCCAGAGGGCCGCGCGCGCGGGCTGATCAGGGCCACGCGCAGGCCCGGAGCGGACTCCCTGGCGGCCAGGGCCGCGCGCAGGCCAGCCAGGCCAGCGCCGAGCACGAGGATGTCGGTCTCAAGGATGGTGGGCTTGGGTCGGGCGTGGCGCACGGGGGCCTCCTCGCCGTTCAGACGGCGCGGGCGGTTCCTACGCCCCGGTCAGCTTTTTCTGGGCGTAGGCCAGCAGCTTCCTGGCCTCCTGGAAGCCCGGATTCAGGCCCAGGGCGCTTAGCGCGGCCTCGGCCGTCTTGTCCCAGCGCTGCCAGTCGAAGTACAGCCGCCCCAGGTTGAAGTAGAGGTACTCGTCGGCCTGGGTCAGCTCCAGGGCCTTGAGGTAATAGTTCTCGGCGCTCTGGAAGTCCTGCATCTTGCGCAGCACGATGCCGATGCGGTTGTACAGGTGCAGGGAGTTGGGCGATTCCTTGATGGCCGTGCTCAGGTAGCCCACGGCGTTCTCGTTCAGGCCCACCCGCTGGTAGCGTTCGGCCACGTCGGCCTTGAGCTCGGCGTCGCCCGCGTACTCGGCGACCAGGGCGTCGAAGACCTGCTTGGCCAGGTCGAACTGATTCCCTTCCAGGAGTTCCGAGCCCCGGTCCAGTTCGGTCGCCCTGCTGCTCTCCAGGGCCGCAAGGTCCTTCTGGGCGTTCTCGTTCACGTCCTCCTGGAGGAGCTTGCGCATCTCGAAGATCTGCTCCAGGAGCTTCTTTTCTTCGCCCGGGACGTAGCTCAACTCCAGGGGAAAGACCTTGCGCAGCTCTTTGTTGTTGTTCATGTAATAAACTGCGTCGGAGAGCTTCTGGGCGAACTCGTCGCGTTCGCTCTTCATGACCTGGGCGCTCAACCGCAGGACGATGGCGTCGTTGAGGGCCTGGGCCGCAGTCATGTACTTGCCCATCTTGAGGCTGGAGTTGATGCTCGACAGCTTCTGGCGCGCTTTGGTGAGTTCCCCGGACATGCTCTGCTCCTCAACGTTGGCGGGGGCGTGCGTGCTCCCTTACTTGCCTGTGGATGAGCGCACCAGTTCGCGGAAGCGCTGGAAGAAACAGGCGCTGTCGTGCGGGCCTGGCGCGGCCTCGGGATGGAACTGGATGGCGATGAGCGGCTTTTCGCGGTGGGCGAAGCCTTCCAGGGTCTGGTCGTTCAGGTTCCTGTGCGTGATCTTGAGTTCCGGCAGGTGGTCGATGTCCACGCAGAAGCCGTGGTTCTGGGAGGATATCTCGATCCTGCCGGACTCCACGTCCAGCACCGGGTTGTTGCAGCCGTGGTGGCCGAACTTGAGCTTGAACGTCTTGCCGCCCAGGGCCAGGCCCATGATCTGGTGTCCCAGGCAGATGCCCGCCACCGGGTATTTGTCGGCAAAGACCCTGGTGGCCTCGATGGCGTTGGTCACCACGGCCGGGTCGCCGGGGCCGTTTGATAAAAACACGGCGTCGGGCTTGAGCTGCGCCACCTGCTGGTGGGTGCAGTCCGAGGGCACGACCAGCAGGTCGAACCCCTGCCCGGCCAATAAGCGCAGGATGTTCCACTTCACGCCGAAGTCGTAGACCACGAGCTTCGGGCCGCTGCCGGTCCAGGCAAAGGTCTTCAGGTCCACGTCCTGCGTGGTGGCGCCGGTCCAGCGGTAGGGCATCTTGGCGCTCACGGCGTCGGCCAGGTTCAGGCCCTCCATGCTGGGCAGGGCCTTGGCCCGGGCCGAGAGCCTGGCCGGGTCGAGCTCGCTGGTGGAGATGAGGCCGCGCATGGCCCCGTGGATGCGCAAATGGCGGGTCAGGGCGCGGGTGTCGATGCCCTCGATGCCCATGACCCCGGCGGCCATGAGGTAGTCCGGCAGGGACTGGGTGGCCTGCCAGTTGCTGGGCTCCTTGCAGCATTCCTTGACGATGAGGGCCTCCGCGCCGATCTTGTGCGACTCCGCGTCCTTGGGGTTGACCCCGTAGTTGCCGATGAGCGGGTAGGTCATGCAGACCATCTGGCCCACGTAGGAGGGGTCGGTCAGGATTTCCTGGTAGCCGGTCATGCCGGTGTTGAAGATGGCCTCGCCGCCGGACTCGCCGGGGCCGGTGAAGGAGGTTCCCTCGAACCAGGCGCCATCTTCAAGGGCCAGAATCGCTTTCATTTCTCTTGCTCCAGCAGTATGTTGACAATGTGCTTCAGGTCTTCTGGCCGGTCCACCCCGTGGCAGCTGTGGCGGGTGATGGCCACGTGCAGGGGGATGGCGTTTTCCAGAAGGCGCAGTTGCTCCAGTTTTTCCGTCTGCTCCAGGGCCCCCGGCGGCAGCGCCGCAAAGCGCTCCAGGGTGGCCATGCGAAATGCGTACAGGCCGATGTGCAAAAGCGGGCCCACGGCCTTGACGCCCTTGCCGTTTCCGTCACGCCCGTTTCCGTCGCGGTCGTAGGGGATCAGCGCCCGCGAGAAATACAGCGCCCGGCCGCTTGAGTCCAGCACCACCTTGACCCGGTCCGGGCTTGCGGCCTCGCTGCGGGCCAGGGGCGAGGCCAAAGTCGTGGCCTGCACCTGTGCGCCCTCCGGCCCGGAAAAGGGGGCCAGCAGCTCGGCGAGCATGTCCGGCTCAAGCAGCGGCTCGTCACCCTGGATGTTCACCACCACGGCGTCCGGGCCTGCGCCAATGAGCCTGGCCGCCTCCAGCACCCGGTCCGTGCCGCTGGCGTGCATGCGCGAGGTCATGAGCGCCGGGACCTTCCAGGCCTTGGCCGCGTCCATGATGCGCTCATCGTCCGTGGCCAGCACCACCTGCGCAAACAGGGGGCAGGCCCGGGCGCGCTCATAGACCCGGACGAACATGGGCTTGCCCAGGATGTCGGCCAGGGGCTTGCCGGGGAAGCGCGAGGACTCGTAGCGCGCCGGGATGATTCCGAAACATGGTGGCAATGTGGACATCGGCTTCGCGGCTCCGCTGTTCATTTACGCATTAATGAGGCATTCGGCAACCATCTGGCAGGCGGCTGCCGCGCCGCCCCGGTGGGAACTGGCGTAGGCCTGGGCCCTGGCCCGGACCTCCGCCTGGTCCGGTGCCGAGTCCTGCGTCTGGTCGGCCAGGCCGCTCAGTTCGGCCAGCACGCCCTGCCAGTCCGGGGCCAGGCGCACTAGGCCGGAGTCGAAGATCTCCCGGCCCACCCAGGCGAAATTGCTCCACGACGGGCCCGTGACCGCAGTGACGCCGTGGGCCAGCGGCTCCAGGAAGTTCTGGCCGCCCAGGTCGGCCAGGCTGCCGCCGATGAATGCGGCGCAGGCCAGGGAAAAGGCCTGGGAAAGCTCGCCGAACACGTCCCACAGAACCACCTGGCCCGGCTCGGCCCGTTTGTTCTCGCTGCGCAGGACAAAGCCGACCCCGGCCTCGCCGAGCAGGCGCTCCCAGATGCAGACCCGGCGCATGTGGCGCGGGAACAGGCCGATGGCCGCCCTGGGCCGGGCCTGGCCCAGGCCCTGGATGATCTTGAGCACATCCGCCTCCTCCTCCTTGCGCACCGAGCCCAGGATGACGAAGGGCGAGCCTGCGGGCAGGAGCCGGGCGAAGGCGGGCCGGGCCGCTTCTGTCTCTGGGGCTGGCCCTGAATCTGTCCCTGAGTCTGGCCCTGAGTTTGGCCCTGGCTCGGAATCGAAGCGCAGGCGGTCGAACTTGATGTTCGGCATGCGGCCCACGCAGTCAGGCCCGAAGACCTGGCCGAAGCGCCCGGCGTCCGCGTCGGACACGGCCAGCACCCGCGCCGGGGCCAGCGCGCGCCAGAGCCAGGGCAGGTAGGAGTAGCCGCGCAGGCTCTTTTCCGTCATGCGGCCGTTGAGCACCAGGGCGGGCACGCACCGCACCCGGCAGGCGGCCAGAATGCCCGGCCAGAGCTCCGTCTCCAGCAGGACCACGGCCCTGGGCCGCACCGCGTCCAGGACCGTGGTCATGCGCCCCGGCAGGTCAAAGGGGAAATAGGCGGGCAGGAGCGTGACGCCCGGCGCAAGGTCGGCGGCGGCCTGCTCAAGCACGCCCAGGCCCTGGCTGGTGAAGCTGGTGACGAGCACACGAAGGGGCACACGGAGGGGCACGCGCAGGGGCACGCGCAGGGGCGCGGCGCGTTCCGGCCCGCTGGCGGCCCCGTTGGCGGTGTCGTTGGCGTCTTGGTTGGCGGCCAGGGCCGCAGGCAGGTGGCGCAGCAGCTCCCAGGCCAGATAGGCCTCGCCGCCGGAGGCCGCATGGAGGAGCAGATCGGCGCGCGGGAGCGGGCCAGCGGCCAGGGTGCGCTCCGCCCAGCCCTCGGCCAGGCGGCCATTGCGCTTGAGGCCGGGCAAAAGCGCGCGCCAGGCCAGGCCGTACAGCCCGAGCACCAGGCGCACGGCCAGGGGCAGCGGCCCGGCGGTCCGCTCGACAACAGGTTTGTGTGCGGGCGCGGCGGCCCGCCCAGGGGTCGGGTGGTTGTCCTGCACCTGGCCGCCCCTATTCCCCGGCCTGCCGGGCGCGGAACAGCCGGCCCAGGCGCGCCGATCTGGACGCCAACCCGGACGCCAGCCCGGACGCCAGCCCGGACGCCAACCCGGACGCCAACCCGGACGCCAGGCCCGTGCGGCGGAGGTCCAGGCCCATGTGCGCGGCCAGGGCCGCCTTACGCTTTGTCAGCCGCCTGCCCGTGGTCAAATGCATGCCCATTGAGGTCGATCTCCAGAAGCCGGCTGAAGGCGTCTTCGATGTCCTTGGCCTGGCGGTTGGTGGTGTGGATGCGCTCGCAAATCTCCGGGGTCTTGCCGTAGCGGACCAGGAGGTCCTCGAAGCGGTCCTCGATGTGCACGATGCGGTCGTGGGACACGCGTTTGTCGGCGTAGAGCACGGCCAGCGGCGTGAAAAAGCGTTCCAGGTCCACGGCGAAGGGCCAGTAGACGTGGTGGATGACGCCCTGGGCCAGCAGCGGGTTGCCGGTGAGGGCCATGGCCCAGGCCCCGCCGAGCTGGCTGTGGTTGCCGCCGTGCTTGATGCAGTAGATCTTGGCCAGGTCGTGCAACAGGGCCGAGGCCAGGACCGTGCTCACGTCCACGTCGAGGCCGCGCCTGTGCCCGGCCTCGGCCAGGAAGCAGGCCACCTGGGCCACGCCCCGGCTGTGGGCGCGGATGTGCTCGGGCATCTCGAAGCGGTCCCACCAGGCCACGCACTGGGCTTCGCCCGGCACGCGCCAGGCCCGGCCCAGGATTGCGCCCGGAAGGCGGCCGGACTGTTGGCCCGGCTGGCCGCCCGGATGGCTGCTCGGCAGCCTGGGCGGCGGGGCCAGGTCGGGCCACATGGGGGCCATGGGGATGTTCGGGGTCGTTCTGTTCATGCGCACCTGGCTTCCGCTGCTCTTCTCGGCCGCGCCTGCGCGGCGGCCTGCCCATGAGTAGCAAGGCCGGGCGGAAAAAGAAAGCGCGCGCGGGCCTGTTTCTCTGCGGGTCGGGGCGAAAAAGCCCCTTGAAGTTTTATTGCGCAGGGGCTACAGAGGCTGTTGGAAACTGAGGGTCGTGTTCGGCGGCGTGTTCCGCCAACTGCGGCCAAGTGGTGTTAAGTGGCCATTATGCGCGACGCATAAATAATTCGATGGAGGAGGTTCTGGCATGGCTATTGTTGAGTACAAGAGCAACAAGTTTGAGGTGGACGAGGACGGCTTCCTGTTGAAATTTGAGGACTGGAACCCTGAGTGGGTCGAGTACGTCAAGGAGAGCGAGGGCATCGCCGTCATCAGCGAGAGCCACCAGAAGGTCATCGACTTCCTGCAGGACTACTACAAGAAGAACGGCATCGCCCCCATGGTGCGCATCCTGTCCAAGGTCACCGGCTACAAGCTCAAGGAAATCTACGAGCTGTTCCCGTCCGGCCCCGGCAAGGGCGCCTGCAAAATGGCCGGCCTGCCCAAGCCCACCGGCTGCGTGTAATCCTCGCGCCGAATCGAGTCCCTGAAGGGCGGCGGGCTTTTAGCTTGCCGCCCTTTTTTGCGATCTGTTCGACTCGTTGCCTTGTATTGGCCAGTAAACCGGCTTGGACTGACCATTTCCAGAGGACAGCATGAGCGAGACGCCGATTACGCCACCACCTGATGCCGCCCCTGCCAAAAGTGACAGGGGCTGGGTCTGGTGGTGCAGTGATGAGTCCATTGAGCGTCGGCAGATTTCGCTGCTTGCTGTTGTGGAAATTCCGTGCGCTATGGCCTTCTTCTGGTGGCTCAGCAGTATTTCTCCCTGGCCTTGGATGACTTTGGTCGGCCTCATGGCCGCGCCCATGCTGTTGCTGCGTTCGCCTGCGTCGATTGAGGATGGAGTGGCACGGTTAACCGTCTACGCAAACAGGAAATCTCTTTCACGTCTTGGGTGGGTTACTGTGTTTGTTGTGTCTGCTGGCGTATCGTTTGTAGCAAGTTATTGGCCTGCTCATGTATTAATTGGTGACAACACTGGTTTCATGCTTCTCTTTAGCAGCGCAGCGCTTGGCGCATTTTCGGTATCAGTCGCCAGCATTGTTGCATCAATTAGCTTCGGTTGTGTTGTTGGTTCTGTGATTTTATCTGTGAATAATTCTGGCACTGGTTCTCACGCTTATATTGTTGCTGGATCAATTGCAGGAGCTACAGTTGTTGTACTTGCAACATATGTTTCTGAGGTTGCCGATATTGCTATTGCTCTTATTGGCGTTGCTGTGGGAACATTTGCAATTGCTTCCGATCGATCACGCCCAAAAAATGATTCTAAAAATATCCTAGTTTCGCTTGTTATTGGGTTTGTTGTTGCAGGTCTACTCGCATACTTTGGAGGGTCTATTTTAAAAATATTTTTTGGGTTTTTGTTTTGCACAACTATAGCATATGCCCTTGCGGTCTCGTCTGTCGGCGTAGGAGCCGTCAATCGATCGATGGTTCATCCAGGAATATATATTGGAATTTTTTGTAAGATACTCTGTATACGCATTTCCTCAACGTTAAGGTATTGGAGCGATGGACTTTCTGAACTACAAAATAATTGGAAAGAAACTATACTGAGTATCGATGCACGACATTTACCGGAGTTGCTACCGCAAGCAGGGCGCGTTTCTCCAGTCTTCACATTAAATGGTATGCTTGATCTGACAAGCAGCGATGTTTTTGCTGTGAAGGACACATTATTCCGGAATTTAATTTTTGATCTCTTCATGATTATGTTAATATATTTCCCGGCGTTCCTCTATCGCTGGAATCTCAAGTCCAGCGCTCTGCTCTGGGGGCCAATCTCCTATGTGCTCAGTCCGATAGTCTGGGACCGAGACGAAACGATGCGCAGGACGACCGCTCGTCGTACTTCATGGCCTTTGCAGAAACTATTGGTGTGGCTGCTCTTTGGCGCAGGCGTATGGCTTCTTCTGCCTTTTCTCCAAAATGGGTTGCAAGAGACGTTGCCCGATAAGTTTTTGAAGTTGTGCACCAACTATTCTGCTCCGCCCATAGGGCTTCGTTACCTCTTGCTGTGGGCCGTGTGGTTTTCCTTGAGCGGGCTGTTGGTCGGCGCGTATTGGATTCGTGCCCCATACGATGGGGCGCTTAGTCACCCGGATCAATATCGTGAAAAGTACACTGATGAGGACAAGGCTGAGTTTAAAGGCTTGGCCACCTCGGTCCAGCGCTGGCTGAACGCCACCCTCGCCATAACCGTGCTCACCGTCTGGGTCTTCGCCCTCTGGTGGGCCTTGCAGAAGTGGCCGGAGCAGCTGCACAATGTCGTCTGGAACTGGATCAGGCCCTGGCTGTAAAACTGACAAGCACGGAGGCACCCATGACCCCCACCCACACCACCCCCGCCACCTACACCATCCAGGCCCGCGCCAACGCCTGGGCCAACGGCCTGCTCTACGCCGAGGTGGCCAAGCTCACGCCCGCGCAGCTCGGCCAGAGCTTCGGCGTCAATTTCGGCTCCGTCCTGGGCCTGGCCAACCATACCATCATGGCCGACCAGGCCTGGCTCCAGCGCCTGAGCGGCGTGGGCGAGCGGGTGACCCCGGACACCTACGTCGCGCTCACGGATTTCGCGGCGTTGCGCGCGCTACGCGTGGCCGAGGACACGCGCATTGTCAGCTTCTGCGAGGCGCTCGACCCGCAACGGCTGGCTGAGGCGCTGCACTATGTGAACCTCAAGGGCGAGCCGCGCAGCCAGCCCTTTGCCCTTTGCCTGGCGCATTTCTTCAACCACCAGACCTTCCACCGGGGGCACATCCACGCGCTGCTCGGCGTGCTGGGGCTCAATCCGCCGGATCTGGACCTCATCGCCTTTCAGGTGGCGCAGCGCGCCTCTGAGTCGTAACCCCGCAGTGACACGCGCGCCACGCGCGGCAGGCATGGACTCGCAGGCGCGGGCAGTGTATGCCCTTCGGGCCGGGGAGCATGGCCGCTTGGGCCGCCCCGGAAATCGACGCGAGGAAGGTAGCCCGTGAGTCTTGAGCTTCTCGACCAGTTCCACGACCCTGAGCTGTGCAAGAGCGTGCTGAAGCGCCTGGAGGCCGCCCTGACCGGGCCGTTGCGCTTCATGGAGGTCTGCGGCACGCACACCGTGGCCATTTTCCGCAGCGGCCTGCGCTCCATCCTGCCGCCGGAGATCGTGCACCTCTCCGGCCCGGGCTGCCCGGTCTGCGTGACCCACGAGTCCGAGGTCAACGCCTTCCTCGACCTGGCCGAGAATCCCAAGGTCATCATCGCCACCTTCGGTGACCTCATGCGCGTGCCCGGCAGCAAGAGCCGCACCCTCAAGGCCGCACAGGCCGACGGCGCGCGCATCAAGGTGGTGTACTCCCCGCCCGACGCGCTCAAAATCGCCGTTGCCAACCCGGACGCCACCGTGGTGTTTCTGGGCGTGGGCTTTGAGACCACCGCCCCAGGCGTGGCCGCCAGCGTCAAGATGGCCAAGGCCCAGGGCATCGCCAACTACCGCGTCCTGTCCTTCCACAAGATCGTGCCCCCGGCGCTGGAGGCGCTCCTGTCGGACCCTGAAACCGACATCGACGCCTTCATCATGCCCGGCCACGTCTCGGCCATCATCGGCCTGGCGCCGTACCTGCCCGTGGCGTCGAAGTACGGCAAGTCCGCAGCCATCGCCGGGTTCGAGCCCCTGGACATCCTGCAGGCCCTGCTGTTCCTGGCCGAGTGCAAGCGCGACGGCAAGGCCGAGGTGGTGAACCTGTACCGCCGCGTGGTGCGCGACGAGGGCAACGCCAAGGCCAAGGCCATTCTCGACGAGGTCTTCACCCCGGCGGACGCCCTGTGGCGCGGCATCGGCAACATCCCCGGCTCCGGCCTGGAGCTGGCCGAGGCCTACGCCGCCTTTGACGCCAAGCGCGAGTTCGGCATCACCATCACCGAATGCCCGCCCCTGCCCGGCTGCAAGTGCGGCGACGTGCTCAAGGGCAAACTGGCCCCGAACCTTTGCCCGCTCTTCGGACGTGCCTGCACCCCGGCGAAACCCGTCGGCCCGTGCATGGTCTCCACCGAGGGCTCCTGCGCGGCCTACTTCAAATACCAGGTGGACTAGATCACATGAGCGACAAGGTACTGCTTGACTACGGCTCCGGCGGCAAGGCTTCCCAGCGCTTCATCGGCGAACTGTTCCTGAAGAACTTCGACAACCCCGAGCTGCGGCGTCTCAATGACGGCGCGGTGCTGAACGTGGGCGGGCGCATCGCGGTCAGCACCGACACCTTCACGGTCGACCCGATCTTCTTCCCCGGCGGCGACATCGGCGCGCTCAGCGTGCACGGCACGGTCAACGACGTGGCCATGATGGGCGCGCAGCCAAAGTACCTCACCTGCGGGTTCATCTTGGAGGAGGGCCTGCCCATCGCTGACCTCACGCGCATCGTGGAGTCCATGGGCCGCGCCGCCAACGAAGCCGGGGTCTGGATCGTCACCGGCGACACCAAGGTGGTGCAGAAGGGCGCGGCGGACAAGATCTTCATCAACACCACGGGCATCGGCGAGGTCTTTGTGGACCCGGCCCCGGCGGGCGACCTGGCCCGGCCTGGCGACGCCATCCTCATCAGCGGCACGCTGGGCGACCACGGCCTGGCCATTTTGTCCACGCGCCAGGGCCTGTCCTTCGAGACCCCGGTTGTGTCCGACTGCGCCAGCCTGAACCACATCATCGTGGACCTGCTGCAAACCGTGCCGGATGTGCACGTGCTGCGCGACCCCACGCGCGGCGGCTTGGCGACCACGCTGAACGAGATAGCCATCGCCTCGAATGTCACCTGCGAACTCATCGAGGACGCGATTCCGGTCAGGCCGGAGGTCAAGGGCGGCTGCTCGCTCCTCGGCCTGGACCCGCTGTACCTGGCCAACGAGGGCAAGTTCATCTGCATTCTTCCTGAATCGCAGGCAGAGGCGGCGCTCACGCTCATGCGCGCGAACCCGCTGGGTGTGGACGCCAAACGCATCGGCACGGTGACGGCCGTTGATAAGCCCGGACAGCTGGGCCGGGTGCTGCTCAAGACCGGCTTGGGCGGCAAGCGCCTGCTTGGCATGCTCGAAGGGGAGCAGCTGCCGAGAATTTGCTAGGGCAGGAATCCAGGGGGCGCTTGGCCCGCCATTGACATTCGTAACCGAAGTGGTTACAATCCATGATCAAGAGCTTCGCCCACAAGGGGCTGGAAGATTTCTTTTACGACGGGACCACCCGTGGCATCCAGGCCAGGCATGCGGACAGGCTGGGCCGCATCCTGGACCGGTTGGACGCTGCTGAAGACGCCCAGGACATGGGGTATCCCGGTTCGGCGCTGCATCCGCTCAAGGGCGAGCTGAAGGGTTTCTGGTCCGTGAAGGTTTCCGGCAACTGGCGCGTCATTTTCCGGTTCGAGGACGGCAACGCCTTTGTGGTGGACTACTTGGACTATCACTGAAGGAGCAGACCATGCGCACCCGCACCCGCAAGCCCACACATCCTGGCGCGCTCATCCGCCTGGACTACATGGAGCCGCTCAGTTTGAGCGTGACGGCCCTGGCCGAGCGCCTGGGGGTGTCGCGCAAGCATTTGTCGGGCATCGTCAACGAGCGCGCCGGGGTTTCGCCGGACATGGCGCTGCGGCTGTCGCGGGCCTTTGGCACCTCGCCGGGGCTGTGGCTGAACCTGCAGCAGGCCGTGGAGCTGTGGGAAGCCCAGCGCACCCCTGGCGGTTGGGAGAAGGTCGAGGCGCTGCCGGGAATATCGGAGCGCGTGGACTGAAGCCATGCACTGAATTTGGCGCAAAAACCGCCCGGTTTCCGAAAGGAGGCCGGGCGGTTTTTGCGTTTGTGGCTTGTGCCTGTGGCAGTGACTTGATAACGTTGGCTCAATGGTCGGCGCATGTGCGGGCGGCAAGGGGGGGGATGTTCGCGAAATGTGACTGCTTAAAATACTTGCGTAATGCTTTCTTCGTTGTCCTTTCGCTGTGGGGCATTTATTGGGCTTGGTATTGGGTCGCGGAACGGATCATGGCTCAGTCGCCTGAAGCAAAACTGGCAGAGGCCTTGGGAGCATCCGGGGCCTTGTTTTCTGGGTTGGCGTTTCTTGCTGCAGCTTGTGCATTTTTATTGCAAAGGAAAAGTCTATTAGCGCAACAAGATAGTTTTGATGATCAAAGACGTGCGTTATGGAAACAGTCTTTTGAGCGTTCATTCTTTAACGTTTTGCAAATTCATTCTGAGATTGCTCAAAGGATAACCAAGGGTGTTCAGGCCGGATTGGATTTAGACCAGTATTGCGTAAAGCTGAAAAAAATAATTGGAGTACCTGTACCTTCCTCTGGAGATGGTGCACAGAGTCTTATTGTCGATAATTTTATGATAGCATATGCGCAGGCTGTTCTGGAGTACAAACACAAGTACGCTGAACTAACAAACGAAAGTGTTGAGATAAAACCTCTTTTTAGATCTTTTTCGGCATTGTGCGAGATGGTTTATGCGACGTCAGATTTGCAAGAAGATGAAAAGCGGTTTTATTTCGCGATGATTAAAATTCGACTATCATGGCTTGAATCATTTGCAATAATTCATAATTGCGTGCTTGACGACGGGTGGGCGCATATCAAGGTAATGGCAGAAAAATATTCCATTTTTGAAGGTGTGTCCCGTGATAGCCTGACTGAATATGCTAAGGACAAAATGGCGCTATCGGCCTTCGGACTACAACCACCTGAAATATCGGCTTAGCCCTCTCACCCCACCGCCGCAAACGCCACCCCGGCCTGATACCCCAGCGCCGCAAGCCAGGCCGTGATCTCCTCGCGCGCGCCCGTAGGCCTCACGCAGGCCAGAGCAGCGAAGAATGCAGCACCCTCAAGAGCACGACGGTCTGCTCACGGAGCTGGTACACGAGCAGGTAGGGCAGGCGGGGGATGGCCAGCTCGCGCGTGCCCTGCCTGCGTCCGGCGCGGCCGATTTCCGGGAACTGGTCCAGCCGGGCCACGGCGGCGAGGATGCGCTGGCCGATGATCCGGGCGGCCTCCGGGTTGTCCTGAGCAATGTGCTCCAAGGTCACGTCAAGGTCGGACAACGCCGAGACGGTCCATTCAGCCAAGGTCTAGCCCCCACTTCGCCAGGGTCGCCCGAACCTGCTCCGGGGCGGCCATGCGGCCCTGGTCCGCGTCCGCAATACCCTTGTCCACTGCGGCCAGGAACCATTCGTGGTACTCGATGTACTGGTCCACAGCGGCGTTGAGGGCTTTTCCACGGGACTGCCCCATAGTCTGCGCCAGGGCGTCCAGTCGGCTGAGCTTGGCCTCGTCCATGCGGATCGATGTGCTTCGGGTCATGGGTTTCTCCTCGTAGTCACTATTTGACTACAGGGCGGCGCGCAGCCTGTCAAGGTTTGAGGGAGTTGGAGAGTCCCCCCTCACCCCACGGCCACCGCACCCACGCCCATCTGATACCCCAGGCTCTCCAGCCACGCCGTGATCTCACCACGCGCGCCGCGTGAGGCCACGTTGGCCAGGATGAAGGGCGTGGCGGGGCCGGAAGCGTCGGAAGGGTCGGAGGGGGAGTAGGGCGGGACGGCCGTGCGCGGCAGCACCGGCACACCGTGCACGCTCTGTCCGATCTTGTTGGCGTCGATGTCGATGTAGGATTCGATGACGAGGCCCATATCAATGAGCGGCGCCAGCTTCTGTCTGCTCACCCGGCCCGCGCCCCAGACCCACACGCGCGGGTGCTTGGGGTTGCGCCGCGCAAGCCAGCGCCAGAGATACTGCGCCTTGACGCGCGCAAAGGCCTCCACGCTGTACTCGTCAGCGGTGCGCGTCAGCCGCGTGGGCGGGTCGTTCCAGACGAGCACTTCCTCCGCAACTTTGCCCATGCGCACCCCGCCCTCCAGCCAGCGCAGCCACTGCTCGTAGTCCTCGGGGAACGGGGCCACTCCGACCGCCTGGCCTGCGGCAGGGCCGTTCGTCGTGAGGGTGTTGGGCCGCGCGCCGCCGAACCGGTCCACCAGCCCGCGCCGGAACATGACCGAGGGGTTGCAGATGGGCGAGTCCACAAAGCGGCCCGCGCTGATGTCCTCGGGCGTGGTCAGGCTGTTTAGCCAGTCGACGTGCGCGGCGTAGCCTGCCCGCGTTTTGCGGCAGCCGCCGAAGCGCACCCGGCCGGACACCAGGCCAAGCGCCGGGTCGGCGTCGAGCAGTGCGGCCTGGAGTTCCAAGCGGCGCGGCAGGCTGAGGTCGTCGGCGTCCATGCGGGCGATGTACGGTGCGCGGCTGGCGGCGCAGGCCGCGTTCCAGGCCAGGGCCACGCCGTAATGCCGACCGGCCTCCGGCTGGCGCAAGGGGCGGAGGCGGGCATCGCGCCGGGCGTAGGCGCAAAGCACGTTCCAGGTCAGGTCCGTGCTTCCATCGTCAACGGCGATGATCTCGAAGTCCGTGAGGGTCTGGGCCAGCAGGCTGTCCAGGGCAGCGGGGAGGGTTGTGGCCGCGTTGCGGCAGGGCAGGCAGACGCTGACATTTGAAATGCCGGACACGCTCAAGGCCCGCCTCGTCTCTACTACCGGTCAGGGTCTGATTGGCGGTCAGGGTCAGCGGCGCGGCGCTCGGCCACGGCGATGCCCAAGCGGCACACGCCGCACAGGCCCGTGCTGGTGGGCGAGCCGCAGGTTTCGCACGGGGCCAGGGGCGCGCCGGACTGCTGCTCGATGTGGGCAAAGGCCGGACGCCCGCGCAAGAGGAAGCCGTCGTAGAAGGCGATCTTGGTGCCTGGGCTGGTGTATTCCAGTTTGGCCCAGAGCTCCTTGTGCCCGGTGAAGCTGGCCCCGGAGCTGTACGGGCAGGGCGCGGAGTGGATCTCGATGCCGTTGATGAAGGCGTAGCAGGCTGTCTCGAACTCCGTCAGCCGGTACAGCGGCTTGATCTTGCGCGCGAAGCCGCTCTCGGCCTCCAGGCAGGGGCCCTGGTCGGACAGGTAGCCCGCGTCCCAGCGCAGGGTGTTGGCGAAGAGCCGCGCAACCTCGTCGTCCAGGTTGTGGCCCGTGGCCAGCACCTGGAAGCCGCCCTCCAGGGCCACGCGGTTGAACCAGTGGCGCTTGATCTTGCCGCAGGCCGAGCACACCGGGCGGTTGATGTAGCGCTTCACGTCCGGGATGGGCAGGCCGAGCTTGGCCAGTTCCACCACGTGCAGCTTCAGGCCGTGGCGCTCGCAGAAGCCTTCGACCTTGGCCCGGGCGGGCGCGGACGAGCCCGGGATGCCCAGGTCCACGTGCAGGCCGGTGACGTCGTATTCCAGGCGCGAGAGCTCAAGCATGAGCGTCAGGCTGTCCTTGCCGCCGGACAGGGCCACGAGCACGCGCTCGCCGTACTTGATGAGCGCGTGGTGGCGGATGGCCTTCTCCACCTGGCGGGTGAAATATATCTGGAAGCACTCGCGGCAGAAGGCGGTGTTGTGGCTCGGCAGGGAGACCTCGGCCGGGGCCTTGCATTTGCGGCATATCATCGGGTGTTCCTGTTCTGTGCCATTAGCCGGTGCTCATGACCTTGCGGACGCGTATCTCGTCGCCGTCGTTCAGGCGGCTGTCCGGGGTCAGCAGGCGGTCTCCGCGGATGATGAGCGCGTCGTTGACGCGCAGGCCCAGGCGGCGCTGCAGCATGAGCACCGTGTTATGGCGCTTGAAGGTCAGGGTCTCGTTGTCGGGCTCCACAAAAACGGTGATCATGGTCCGGGTCTCCTTGGGGCGTGGTGGGGCACTGGTGCGCATATCGGGCCGGGATGTCAAGGCCGGATTCTCGCCGTTGCGGGCTGAAGCCAATAGCGGTGCACAATTCTGTTGACCACAGTCGAATTCAGGCTATACATTAGAGACTAGGAAGAGCCAAGCCGCGAGGAGCATCAGCATGATCGACAACCAGTCCAAGATCCTTGTCGTTGACGACGAGAAGCACATCCGCATGCTCTACCAGATGGAGCTGGAGAGCGAGGGCTACGTGGTGGCGACCGCCGACGGCGAGGAGCCCATTGAAGATGTCCTGGCGCGGGAGAACCCGGCGGTGGTCATCCTGGACATCCGCCTGGGGCCCAACCTGTCCGGCCTGGACCTCCTGCAGACCATCCGCAGCCTGGACAGCGGGCTGCCGGTGATCCTGTGCACCGCCTACGACAGCTTCCAGCACGATCTGAAGTCCATCGCCGCAGACTACTACGTGGTCAAGTCCGTCGACCTTTCCGAGCTCAAGGACAAGGTGCGCCAGGCCCTGGCGCGCAGTCTCGCGGGTCGGCGCTAGCGATTCTTCTCGCCTATCTCGTACATGAAGTGGCGGTCCTGAAGCCAGCGCACGCCAATGAGGTCGCGTATGCCCACCAGGGCGCGCTGCCAGTTGCTGTATTTGGATTCGCCGCTGAAGCGCTCGCGGTGGTTCACCGGGGCCTCGGCCACCCTCGCGCCCTCAAGCTTCATCAGCGTGGGCAGGTAGCGATGCATGCCCTTGAAGCGCGGCACGCGCAGGAGCATGTCGCGGCGCATGACCTTGAGCGAGCAGCCGGTGTCGCGTACGGACTCGCGGGTCAGGCGGTTTCTGATGGCGTTGCCGATCTTCGAGGCGATGCGCTTGCTGAACGTGTCCTGGCGCTTTCTGCGCCAGCCGATGGCCATGTCATAGCCCTGGTCAAAGAGGGCGAGCATGGCCGGGATGTCGGCCGGGTCGTTCTGGAGGTCGGCGTCGAGGGTGACGACCACCGGGTGGCAGGCGTTGTCGAAGCCGGCGCAGAAGGCTGCGGACTGGCCGCGGTTGCGCGTGAAGGCGAGGTAGCGGACTTCGGGGTTGTCCTGGGCCAGGCCCTTCAGGACGGCGAGGCTTTGGTCCGTGCTGCCGTCGTCCACAAAGACGATCTCCCAGGCGCGGGCAGTGGGGCGCATGGCCTGGGCGATCTCGGCGAACAGGCGGGGCAGGTTTTGCTCCTCGTTGAACACGGGGACGACAATGGAGGCGGGCAGGGTGTTTGGCATGGCAGGGGTATAGGAAATTTCCGGGCCGCTGTAAATAAGCGTTGACACTGCGAGTGTGGGGCTATACAAACCCCTTCTCGACGCGACGTCCGTTTTGTCGAAGTGTCGCGGGGTGGAGCAGTACGGTAGCTCGTCGGGCTCATAACCCGAAGGTCGTAGGTTCAAATCCTGCCCCCGCTACCAAGAAGATCAAGGGCTTACGAGATAACATCTTGTAAGCCCTTTTTCTTTCCCAACCGCCCTCCCAACCTCCTGCATAAAAAGTAGTACGAAACCACGTTGCCATTTTTTGCGGACACGTGATCGGGAAGATGCCCGGCCAACATGCCTTTCATTGCCCACGCTTGCCCTTCATTTGCATTTCCTGTCCTTGACTAATACACACTGGATGTGTATTAAGTTTCCGTGAACAGCACGGAACTCATCAAGATGCTCAAGGCGGACGGCTGGTTCAAGGTTGCTCAGGTTGGTTCGCACGTGCAGTTCAAGCACCCCACGAAACCGGGCCGAGTGACAGTGCCGCACCCCAAGAGGGGCTTGCCCACGGGGACACTCAAGAGCATCGAGAATCAAGCCGGGTTGAAACTGAGGTAGGAGGCAGGAGAAGGTGGCAAGCTACATCGGCATCATCCATAAGGACGCAGACAGCGACTTCGGCGTGAGCTTCCCCGACTTCCCCGGATGCGTCACCGCAGGGAAGACCCTGGATGAGGCGGGCCGCATGGCGCAGGACGCCTTGGCTGGGCACATCGCTGGGATGGTCGAGGACGGCGAAAGCATTCCTGCCCCTATGCCCCTGGAGCAGGCTCAGACCCACGATTTCGCAGAAAATGCCCAGGCCTTCATAGTGGTGCGCGCGCCGGAGTCTGAAGGACGAGTCGTGCGCGTCAACATCACCCTGCGGGAGGCCGACCTGCGGCGCATTGACGAGGCGGCGGCAGGTGCAAAGCAGAATCGGTCAAGCTACATGGTCAGCCGCGCGCTGGGAGCGTGAGCCACCAGGATTGCTCTACACCGGGCCACCTTCGGGTGGCCTTTTTCTTGCCCCGACTGCGCGGAGCCCATCGTGGCGGCCCTGGTGAGCGCCCATGCGCACGGCGTACATGTCCCTGCCGTCTTGGACCGCTCCCAGCGCGTGGCGCGGGGAGCGACCCCAGGCGACGGAGAGGTTGTTCATCATGCCGCCGTTTCAATCCACGCCCCCGCGCGGGGGGCGACGAACACCTCCTTGAGTATCTTCACCTCCTTGACGTTTCAATCCACGCCCCCGCGCGGGGGGCGACCGAGCTCCGCCGCCGCCTGTCGTTCAAGTTCAAGTTTCAATCCACGCCCCCGCGCGGGGGGCGACGCTTGAACTCGGGGAGGTTCCTGCGGATGCAGTTGGTTTCAATCCACGCCCCCGCGCGGGGGGCGACAGCCACATTGGCATTTTTTAACCAGCCTATGGCTGTTTCAATCCACGCCCCCGCGCGGGGGGCGACCGCGCACGCGGGTGTAGCCGATTTTGTTGTAAGGTTTCAATCCACGCCCCCGCGCGGGGG
>CAIMRY010000039.1 GCA_903843965.1 uncultured delta proteobacterium | reverse complement strand
GTCCGGCTGCCCAGCAGCGTTTTCGGCCCTTCAACGCTTGGCCCCCAGTAGAGGGAGAACATTTGAACTTCGAAGGTTCCGTTCTCGTCGCCGCGTTCGGGCATGAACAGAAGCTTGTCGAACTTCCAGCCGTTGATGCGCTGCGGCAGGAAGTGCAGGGCGCTCCGACTCAGGTCGTCCTTGCTGCACACCGCCAGCAGGTAGGGGCTTTTGCGGCTGTCCTTGCCCCAGGGGGTTATCCTGGCGTAGTCCCCCTCCCGTCCCAGGACAATGGCGTATGCGCGCAGGCCCAGCACCCTGGTGTCGGCTGTGGCTTCCCGCCGCATGCGCGTCAGGAGTTTGAGCGCCCCGCTCATGGGAAGCTCATCGCCCAGGGGCTGCGAGTCCAGGTACTTGGGCTGGCCCGGTCCGCTCCCCACCAACAGCAGGCGCGGGGGGGTGGAGTCCAGGTCGATCTCCATGGCGGCCTTCTCCAGGCGACCATCCGGCAGCCGGGTCAAGCGATCCAGCCTGTAGCGGGTGGGGTTTGGCGCGGTGTACAGGGACTTGTGCTCCGGCACGGGCCTGAGCCCCTCCCAGTACGTGGCCACTGGGCCGCGCCAGAAGGCCTGGCGGCTGTCCGCGTTGCGCAGGTCGCGCACGAATCCGACGTACAGGCGCTCGCCGCCGCCCGCCTCAGGCAGGGAGAAGATGGACGCCTGGCTGTAGCCGGGACCATAGATGGTATGTTCCGGCGTGCTGTCGCACAGCAGGCGCAGCACAAGCGGGTCGCTCATGTCCGGGGGCGTGTAGTCCTGCGCCTGCGCCGGGTGGGCGAGGCAGAGGATGAGCAGGAGGGTGCAAAAGGCCAGCAGGAATGAGAGCCTGCGACATAATGTGGGCGTTGTCGTCATGCTCATTGTTTCTTCTGCTTCGCGCCCGAAGGCTCAGGTGCGCCTTCGGTTTCATCTTGGAAGCCGAAGGCGCGTTTGTACGCCTGGTAGTCAACGATGTAGACCTCTGGCGAGTAGTATTTGATCCATGTATTTCCGAATGGGAACATCTCGAAATACAGGGTGATGTCTGTAACGACTCCAGGCTTGCCGCCACGAATATCGCCGCAGTTCACCCTGAACGCCCACTGACCATAGAGAAATGGCTTCGACCAAAAGTCAGCCTTCATGCCGCTACTGTATGTCGGCTTTCCGCAGATGAACCACACCTCTGTGCCGTGCATGCCGTAACGCACCTGGTCCCATTCTTTAGGATATCCTGTACGGATGTAGAGGTTCCAGCCTGTAACGACTAGGACCAAAGCAAGCACATAGGACAGCTTGCGCCAAACGGTGGGGGACAGAGCCATGTCAGTGTTTGCCCGTAGGTGGTGGTATGATTCGATGCAGCCTGCTCGGGTCTGGATTCAGGCCAAATGCCCGCATGAATGAGGCGTAATCCTGTATCGGTGGGTGCTCTGAGCGGAGCACGAGGTCTTTCCAGGCCAGTGGGTGCTCATAGAAAACCGTAATGGCATACACAAGGTCTCGCGGGTCTTCAGCGTAATCGCCACTGGCGATCTCCAACACCCATTTGCCAAACAGAAAATGGTGTTCCAATACATCAGGACCCATTCCGCTGTAGTGTGTCGGCTCACCACAGAGAGCGCGCACTTGAGACGCAGGCATGCCGATCTGTATCCTGCGCCAATCACCAGGGTAGCCAGTGTTCACGTGCAGATACACGTATGTCACCAGCAGCAACAGTACAAGGATATATGATCCTCTTCTCCAAAACGATGCGAAGGACATAACTATAACACCTCTTCTGCTGCTCGACGTACTCTATCTGTTATTCCTCCAGAAGGTCACCTTGCCCTCCTGCGCTTTTCTAAACCCCCAGTCATTTTCAATAACGTGCCCGTACTCCGGCGCTTTCGGGTTGGCCGTCGTGACAGAGATCGTCTTACCCGCCCCGCTCACGATGCCAACGTGAGAGCCGTCAGAGGCGATGTCGCCGGGTTGGGGCGCTCCCTTCACCGGATCGTACCCTGGCACGTTGTCCTTGTGCCAGTCGTTTGCCGAAGGCGGTTGGCCGCCGATGCGCCCATCGGCTTGCTCGTTGAGAGTATCACTCCGTCCCTCGCCAAAGGTGCCCGCCTTGCCGCCCACGTTGGGCACATGCGCGCCAGACTCACGGAGCTTGCTGGCAATATAGATGTTGCACTGGTTGTTAGTCTTGCCATTGATTTCCTTTGGCGCCCACTTGTCGCTGCCGAGGTCAGCCCTGGCGTTTTGTACGAGCTTCTCCGGGCTGTACCGCTTCTCTTTGAGCCGCCATGCTTCGTTGTCGGTTCCGGACGTGCCGCCTTCCTCATACGCGGTCTGCTCGATCGTCGGCTCCGAACCGTCGCCCTCTTCGGCAAGGATCACCTCGCCCTCGGCGGCCTCAACCCCGATGGCAGAACCCTCAAAACCGGTTTCGTCATCGTCCCCGGCCCCAGGCTCCCCGCCCGCCTCATTGGCAAACAGCCGCACCGGCCCGCCGTCCATGGAGATGCTGCCGCCCTGCGGCCCGGTGTAGCGCCCGTGCGCGTCGTAGCCCTGCGGCTTATTTCACTGTTGCCATGTGGATGTGGTCCCAGTGCGCAGCCACCTCTTCCCGTGTTGCCTCCCAGCTGATCTGCCGTGTCTGTGCGTTCCTGCGGAAGCCGCCTATGGGGCTGATAAACACCTCAACATTCACATCACTTCTGGCTACAGCTTCCATATTGCGGAGTAGTCGCCGTACCGAATCCTGTTTCTCTTCTGGTGCATTCTTGTCGACAGCCAGGCTGACCGGCATCTTGTTCACTTCGTTGATGTCTACGGCGCGACCCTCGGCGTGAGCGGCATTCTCTTCTGCAGTCTCCGGTTCTGTGTCCGCAGCGTGCCAAGTCACTTCAGCCTTCTGCCCGGCATGCGCCTCAATCGGCGCTCCAAGCATGAGTAAGACAGCAAGATAGAGCAAGGATATCTTCATCAATACCTCCTTTGCGTTGCAGGAGACTTGAAACGGTTTTGTATGGCAGTAACAGGGCATTTACAGGTGCAAACACGTCATCGGTTCCTCCTGTTTACTGCCTATATACGTTGATGTGGTAATGGTCCTTGTGGCGATCGAGCAGTTCCTTGTTCTCTTTTGGAGGAATGGGTTCGATCTTATCGCGCCCGACCTTATTCCATCCACCATCGGGTCCGATGACCTGGTTAACGCTTGGATCGCCCTTCGCCTGCTGCTCCATGTTCTTCGCTGCTTCGCGCGCCCGGACAGCCTCAGATCCTTGGGCTTTCTCCAAGTCCTTGACCGGTATGCCATTCACCTTGTTAATGTCCACGGCACGGCCATCGGCATGGGGGTCTGTGCTGGGGTCGCCGTCCCTCTTGCCGCTATTCACGTTGATGGCGTCCAGTCCTGATGTTTTCCTTTGTATGTTCTCCAAGGACTCCCGCATCTGCGGCTTGAGTTCCTCCGACTTCGGGTCGGGCTTGTTCGGATCATCGTTTTTCCAAGTCACGTTGGCCGTTGGTGGCGTCACCGGTCCGCGCACCTCGGTGCCGCCGGAAAGCCCGTCTTCCTCATATGAGGCCTGTTCGACCGTCGGCGTCGTGTCGCCGACTTCTTCAGAGATGATCACCTCGCCCTCGGCGGCCTCAACCCCGATGGCAGAACCCTCAAAACCGGCCTCGTCATCGTCCCCGGCCCCAGGCTCCCCGCCCGCCTCATTCGCAAACAGCCGCACCGGCCCGCCGTCCATGGAGATGCTGCCGCCTTGCGGCCCGGTGTAGCGCCCGTGCGCGTCGTAGCCCTGCGGCTTGTGCCCCGCGCCGATTTTAGTCCCGCTACCCGTGCCGCCGCCCGAACCGCCGCCAGCGTCCCCCTCAGGTGCGAACATCAGCAGGCCCGCGCCGCCGTCCAAGAGCGATTCCCCGGCCAGGGTGCCTGCGGGCGGCGTCCAATCCTTGGGCTTCGTCACGGCGAACCAGTCGCCGTACTCCTTGGGGAAGTGGTCACGCGGCGCGCCCCAGGGATCGGGAGTTCTGCGCCACTGGCCCGATTCTTCAAAGAACGCCCAGCCCTGTTTGGGCTCGTCCGCCACGAAGTTGCTATTCGATTTCTTGCGCATAACGTACCTGCCTCCTATGGCTTTTGCAATGAGCGGAGACGATCCCCGGTCCACATTGCCGCATAGGAGAGCATGTACTTTTGGGGCAGGACAAAAATCACCCGTTTTTGGCCGGTAAAAGGACGAAAATAGCGGGTTGACAGGGTTTGGGGGAAATGATTTCCCCCGGACCCCCTCGATAGTATTGTTGTGGAGCATCACAAGCCGAAAGGGCTGCTTCAGGTTCATCCTGAAACAACCCTTTCGGCTCACTGTGGGGGTCTGGGGGGCTTCAAGCCCCCCAGCCGCCGGAGGCTATTCTCTTCTCTCCTCTCTCCTCTCCCCTAGCTCCCGCACTCGCGTTTCTTGGGGTCCAGCGGGTCGGCCAAGCCCTGCTTGTAGGGCGAGATTGTGCGCAGGGTCTCGATGATGCCCGGCACGTTCTTGACCACGTAGTCCACGTCCGCGTCCGTGGTGTAGCGCGAGAGCGAGAAGCGGATGGACCCGTGGGCGAAGGTGAAGGGCACGCCCATGGCCCGCAGCACGTGCGAGGGCTCCAGACTGCCGGAGGTGCAGGCTGAGCCGGAAGAGGCCGCGATGCCCAGCTGGTCGAGCAAAAGCAGGATGGCCTCGCCCTCGATGTACTTGAAGCTGATGTTGCTGGTGTTGGGCAGGCGCTCGGTTGCGTGGCCGTTTAAGCGGCTGTCGGGCACGGCTGCGAGGAGCGCATTCTCCAGGCGGTCGCGCAGGGCGCGGACAACCGTGTTCTCTGCGGGCAGGTGGGCCTTGGCGGCCTTGGCCGCTGCCCCCAGGGCGATGATGCCGGTGGTGTTCTCGGTCCCGGCGCGCTTGCCGTGCTCCTGGTGCCCGCCGATCAAGTACGGGCGGTAGGGCAGCTTACGCCGCACAAAGAGCGCGCCCACGCCCTTGGGCGCGTGCAGCTTGTGGCCGGAGAGCGAGAGCATGTCCACGTCCAGCTCGCCCAGGTTGATGGGCACTTTCCCCACGGCCTGCACGGCGTCGGTGTGCATCATGACGCCACGGCTCTTGGCCAGGGTGGCTATCTCCGGCACGGGGAACAGCACGCCGGTCTCGTTGTTGGCCCACATGACGCTGATGATGGCCGTGTCGTCGGTCAGGCTGTCGGTGAGCTCCTGCATGTCCAGGCGGCCCTGTGCATCCACGCCGAGGTAGGTCACGCGGTAGCCCTGGCTGCGCTCCAAAAACTTGCACAGGGAGAGCACGGCCGGGTGCTCCACGCGGGTGGTCACGATGTGCCGCTTTTCCGGCTGGGCGGTGAGGGCGGAGCGGATGGCCGTGTTGTCGCTCTCTGTGCCGCAGGAGGTGAAGATGATCTCGTCCGCGCCGCAGCCCAGCAGCCCGGCCAGGGACTCCCTCGCCTCGCGCATCTCGCGGCCCACGCCGCCGCCGAAGCTGTGCATGCTGGACGGGTTGCCGTAGCGTTCGGAAAAAAACGGCAGCATGGCCGAAAGCACTTCCGGGGCCACGCGGGTGGTGGCGTTGTTGTCCAGGTAGACGACGTTCTGTGCGCTCATGGGTTATGCCTCCCGCACCACGATTTCCGGGTCGACCTTCTCGCGCAGGATGCCCTGCACGGTTCCCTGCACCGTGGCCTGGCTGGCCGGGCAGCCCACGCAGTGGCCGCGCAGGCTCACGCTGACCACCAGCCCGTCTATGTCGGCCAGTTCGATGTCGCCGCCGTCCATTTGCAGGCGCGGGCGGATCTCCTTCTCCAGCACCTCTTCGATGAGCTTCATGCGCTGGAGGTTGGTCAGCCGCTTCGCGGGTGCAGGGGTGGGCGGTGGTGTCGCCTCGCCGCGAGCCTGGGCGATGAGCGCCGCGATCTTCTCGTGGCACTTGGCGCAGCCGCCGCCAGCCTTGGTGTAGTAGGTCACGTCCTCGATGGTCTTGAGGTCGTTTTCGCGCACGGCGTGCAGGATCTGCTCATCTGTGACGCCGAAGCACTCGCAGACGATCTCGCCCTCGGAATGCTCCTGGCTGCCCACGGCCTCGCCGCGCCAGCTCTTGATGGCCGCCTCCAGCGCCTCCTGGCCCATGACCGAGCAGTGCATCTTCTCCTTGGGCAGGCCGCCCAGCGCGCCCGCGATGTCCTTGTTGGTGATCTTCAGCGCCTCGTCCACGGTCTTGCCCTTGACCAGCTCGGTGAGGGCAGAACTCGACGCGATGGCGCTGGCGCAGCCAAAGGTCTGGAAGCTGGCGTCCTTGATGACGCCGTCCTCGATCTTGAGGAAGAGCTTCAGCGCGTCGCCGCAGGCGATGGACCCGACCTCGCCCACGCAGGAGGCGTCCTTCATCTCGCCCACGTTCTTCGGGTTCAGGAAGTGTTCCTTCACGATGTCCGTATATTCCCACATGGCGCGACTCCTGATCGATGATTGGCGCAAGACGTGTGCCGGGCGCATTTGAGTAAAATACTCACCCTGGGAAAAGGCGCAAGGGGGTGGCGAAAAGTTTGTTCCGCCCGGGTGGGCGGGGGCTGCGGCCCCGGCGCTTGTTTTGCGGGCAGGACAACCGTGCGTAAATGGGTCGGCGCATAAATGGGACTGCGCGCAAGCGGACCGGCAATGTAGGTTGTGCGCGCTGGCCGGACGGGCAGGGGCGGCGCAACACCCTGTTTTTGTATCTGCGCCACGCACTTGCGTCGCAAGGGGGAGTTGGCGTAGCATAATCATTGGGAATAGTCCGGGGCAGAAAGCCCCGGCACAAGCCAAGCGAGGTCCAGATGAGCCGCATCTCAACCGCCGCCCTGTGCGCATTGCTGCTCGCCCTTTCCGGGTGCGCGTCCCGCTACACCATAGACACGCAGAGCCCCCTGCACATGCTGCCGAACTCCGCGAACACCCAGAGCTTCCGCACCGATTTCGATTCCTGCTGGGCCGCTGCCGGAACCGCGCCGAGCGGCCTTGAGCTTTACCGCGACAAGGACCGGCAGTGGTGGCTGCGCTGCCCCAGCCAGTCCCTGGTCCATGTGGGCCCCGGCCCGCAGCTGGACCGCAGGGCCCTGCCGGGCGGCAGGCTGACCCCGGGACTCCAGCGGCTGCGCGACGGCATGTTCACGGTGGAGACCGGGGTCTGCGGCGCAAACCGCCTCTGCGTCGCCGATCCGGGCGCACGGCTGCGGCTGGCCATCGCGCGCAGCGGGTCTGCGGTCCAGGTCGAGGGCGTGGACTATGCACAGGCCGCCAGCCTGTACTCCGCCATCATGGACGGCGCAGACCCCGCGACCCTGACCCCGGAGCGCAGGCTGGCCCCGGAGTACGAGGCGGAGCTCCGCGCGGCCATCATGGAGAACATCGTGGCCCACAGGAATGCGGGCCAGAACATCGGGCTGTATGCCATGATTTATGGCCTGGGCCAGGAGGCCGTGCGGGCCCAGGCCGCCAGCCTGGAATACGCCCGCAGGCTGCGGGAGTACCGCCAGGCCTATGCCGACGCCTCGACGAGCAGGGAGGTGGGCGCATTTGTGGCGGCCTGGAAGGACTTTGACCCGGACGGCCTGCGGCCCAAGGCCAGGCTGCGCATCAAGCAGCTGCGCGCGGCAGAGGCCAAGGCCGAGCGGGCCCTTCGCACAGCCGAAAGGGTGGCCCGGAAGCAGGCCGCCCGCGAGACCACTCGTGTGACCGCCCGCGAGGCCGCCCGCGAGGTAGCCAGAGACGGCGCGCCGTCCTTGGGGCAACAGCAGGGCGAGGGCCCGGGCTCCGAGAACGCCCGTCCCGCCCAGGCCGGGCGCATCACCGTCACGGCATACATCTCGACTCCGGGCAACTACGACATCGCCCTGCGCATCGACAACTACAGCGGCAAGCCCGACGGGCAAAGCCCTGGCCGCATCAGCGACAAGACGTTGTGGTGGCCCTCCAAGACCATCAGCAAGGGCGACAATGGCCGCATCGGCGGCCAGTACACGTACGAGGTCAGGTTCCGCAACGTGCGTGACTACTTCTGCTCCGGCGCCTTCTCCCCGGACATCCGCAAGGGCTCGTTCCAGATCCGGCTGAATGAGGACTGCACCGACGCGGGCAGCAGAGGGTATTGACGCGCGCCGACCCGGCGTGACGCGATGCAGCGCGGGCCAAACCGCGAAGACAAAAGAAAGGGAGCCCGCAGGCCTCCCCTTTTTTTGCGCTGCGACGGCGCTGGCGGGCTGCTGCGTCCGGCTAGTCCGCCTGGGCGGCCTGGGCTTGGCGGCGGCGCTTGAGGTGGGCCGGGTACCAGGTGCTGAACAGCATGGCTGAGAGCAGCAGGGTGTTGGAGGCGACCTCGTAGGCCCAGCCGGGCATTGCGGGCTCTGCGCTGCGCTGCCAGGCCAGGGCGGCGCAGGCGGAGAACGCCGCGGCCCAGGCCGTGCTGAGCTGGTGGTTCGTGCGCAGGAAAACCGGGTGGGTCCACAGGGCCGGGTCGGTCTGCTTGCGGGCGTATTCCAGGGTGAAGGGCCGCTTCAGCGCGATGCCCGCCCAGACGGCGACGGCCAGCGCCCCGTTGGCCAGGGCGGCCATGTGCCGCACGGCCCACAGGTCGCCCTGGATGACCACGGCCACGATGGCGTAGGCGAAGAACAGCAGACCCACCCACATGATGACGCCCCGGTGCAGCCTGGTCACGGCCAGGCCCACGGTCAGCGCCGCGACCACCACAAGCCCGATCTTGAGCCGCTCCAGGCTGCCGTGGGCCAGACTGAGCAGGCAGATCCAGGGCGCGAAGCCGAGGAGCATCTTGAAGAACGACATGATGCCCTCCCTTGGGGCCGTGTCCTAGTCGTCGAAGCGCCTGGTCATGGCCCCGTAGGCGTCGATGCGGCGGTCGCGCAAAAACGGCCAGCCCCGGCGCACGGTTTCGATGCGCTCCGGGTCCACCTGGGCCAGCAGGATGGTCTCCTCGTCCGCGCTGGCCAGGGCGGCAAGCTCCCCGGCGGGCCCGGCCACGAAGCTGCCGCCCCAGAACTCGATGCCCGCGCCCTGGGCGCCTGTGCCGTCGGAGAGCGGCCTCTCGAAGCCGATGCGGTTGGCTGCGGCGATGTAGCAGCCGTTGGCCACGGCGTGGCCGCGCTGCACGATGGTCCAGGCGCTCTTCTGCTCGTCGCCCGCGTAGTCCTTTTCCGCCGGGTGCCAGCCGATGGCCGTGGGGTAGAAGATGACCTCCGCGCCTTTGAGCGCCGTGAGCCGCGCGGCCTCAGGGTACCACTGGTCCCAGCACACGCACACGCCGATGCGGCCCACGTGGGTGTCGACCGCGAGAAAGCCCAGGTCGCCGGGGGTGAAGTAGAACTTTTCGTAGAAGGCCGGGTCGTCGGGGATGTGCATCTTGCGGTACACGCCGAGCACGCCGCCTTCGCGGCCGAGCACGGCGGCGGTGTTGTGGTACAGGCCGGGCGCGCGTTTCTCGAAGAGCGAGACCACGATGGCCGTGCCGGTCTTCTTGGCCAGCCTGCCAAAGGCGGCGGTGGTGGGGCCGGGAACCGGCTCGGCCAGGTCGAACAGGCGCGCGTCCTCCTGCTGGCAGAAGTACGGGCCGAGGAAGAGCTCCTGCAGGCAGATGACGTCCGCCCCGAGGCTGGCGGCGCGCTCGGCCAGGTCCAGGTGCGCGGCCAGGTTCTCCTCCGCGCTTGCGCGGCAGCCGGTCTGGATGAGCGCGATGGTGTAGGGTGTGCGGTTCATGGCGGCCCCGTGGGATTGTGCAGTCGGTGGAATGAAGACGCCGGGGCGGGGGTTTTCGCCCTGCCCCGGCGCCGGATGCCGTCGCGTGTGCCGTTGTGCTCGTGCGGCCCGCTCTTTCGGGCCGACTCTTTCTTCTCGACTACTACTTCGGGTCGACTATTTGGGGTCCAGTGCATCAACGACCTTGACGCCGAACTCCTTGACCGTGTCTGGCGGCTTGAAGAACACGGCCATGAAGGGCGTGTCCATGCCGGTCTTGAGGAAGGTGTTGCTGGTCAGGATGCCGACCTCCGAGGCCAGGCTGGAGTTGATCTCCTCCTCGCTCTGCACCTGGAGCTGGAACTGCGACAACGTGTTGCCGCACAGCAGCTGCTTGGCCACCAGCACATGGCCCTTTTCGTCAAAGAGCGAGATCTCGACCTTGATGCGTTCCTTGGGCGTGGCGAAGTTGTTCACGGCCTTGCCCTCGACCACGAAGATCTGGCCCGCCTTCTCGTTGGGGATGTAGTACTGGCGGACATTGCGCAGGGCGATGTCCTTGACCTTGTCGGCGTTGTCGGCCGTGGCCTTGGCCTTGCCGGTGAGCGAGCTGAGGAACGGGATGTTCGGGATGTTCATTTTGGTCCAGGGCTTGTACAGGTACAGCCCCGCGCCCGCGCCGCCCAGCAACGCCAGCACCAGCACCAGGACGATCCATTTCTTCTTGGAGCTCTTGGCCCCGGCGGCCTTGTCCTGGCCGTAGGAGTCGCCCCCGGTGCCCAGGGAGCTCAGGAAGTCGTCGTCCTTGCTCCCGGCCCTTTGCCCGGAGGCCCCGCCCGAGGACTGGTCGTCGAAGCGGCCCGACCTGCGCCCGGCCGGCTCGTCGTCGTCGGCAAGGCCGGTGGCGGGCTCGTCGTCGTCCCAGGGCATCTTCTTGGCCGATCCGGCCTGGGGCTCGTCGTCGCCGCTTCCGCCGACAGGCCCGGCGCCGGATTTGGCGGGAGGATCGTCGTCGTCCCAGGGCATCTTCTGGGCCGGTCCGGCAGGGGCGGCGGCTTCGGCGGCGGGCGCGTCGTCGTCCCAGGGCATCTTTTGGGCCGGGGCCTGGGGCCGTGGCGCTGGCTGCGGCCGGGCAGGGGCCTCGGCGGCCTGCAGCCCGCTGAGCTCGGTGTCGAAGTCCTTGGCCGGGGGCATGGCCGTGAAGACATGCTGGCATTTCGCGCAGCGCATCTTGGAGCCGGTGGGCGCGATCTTCCCGTCAGGGATGTTGTATTTGCTCTCGCATTTTGGGCAGGCGACAATCATGGTTGTTCTCTAGCTCCATCGCCCCTATTCGGGAACGAGTTCGTACACGGCGTCCAGCTCGCGGTACTTTTCCGCGTAATCCATGCCGTATCCCACGATGAATCCCTTTTGAATGGGGAACCCGGCAAAGTCAACTGCGACTCCGACTTCCCTGCGCTCATGCTTATCAACAAAAGCGCACATTTTCAAACTCGCCGCGCCGCGCTTCCCAAGCACGTGCAGCAGGAATTCTGCGCTGCGGCCCGTGTCGACGATGTCCTCCACCACCAGCACGTGCTTGCCCGCCACGTCCACCTCCAGGTCCTTGGTGAACACGGCCTGGCGGCCCCGGCTGGTGGACCCGCCGTAGCTGGACAGGCGCACGAAGTCGATCTCCGGCCCGCCCTCGCCGATGTCGATGCGGCGCACCAGGTCGGCGAAGAACAAGAACGCGCCCTTGAGCACGCAGACGCAGACCAGGGGCTGGCCCTGGTAGTGGGCGCTGATTTCCGCGCCCAGCTCGGCCACGCGCTTGCCGATGGCGGCGGCGGAAATGACGGGCAGCATCCTGTGGGCCACGGCTACAGCTCCATGAGCATGGCGATCTCGTCGCAGTCCGGGAAGCGCGGGCAGTTCAGGCAGTCGCTCCAGACCTTCTGGGGCAGGCTGTCCTTGCTGGTCTCGGCAAAGCCCATGTGCGAGAAAAAGGGCACGGTGTTGGTCAGGGCGAAGACGCGGTAGATGCCCAGCGTCACCGCGTCGGACAGGCAGGCCTCCACCAGCTTGCGCGCCAGGCCCTGGCCGCGCTGGTCCGGGGCCACCACCAGGGAGCGCACCTCGGCCAGGTTCTCCCAGCTGATGGCCAGCGCGCAGCAGGCCAGCACGGTGTCGTCCGCCGCGCTGGCGATGACGAAAAAGTCCCGCAAATGGCTGTACAGCTGGTTGAAGGAGCGCGGCAGCACCAGGCCCTCGTCGCCGGTGGGGGTCATCAGCAGCTTGTGGATGCCCTTGACGTCGGTGATGCGCGCCTTGCGCAGCTGGGGGCTCTTAGTCCTGCTCACTGTCCCTTCACCAACTGGCCGATGACCGGATCGAGCATTTCAAACGGATAGGCCCCGGAGCTGTTGAAGGCCACCTGGCCCTCGCCGTCGAAGATGACCAGGCTGGGAATGCTGCGCACGCCGAACTCGGAGCTCACGTCGCCCTTGGCCATGAGCACGGTCAGGGTGGTGGGCCGGGTCTTCAGGTACTCGCGCATGGCCTGGTCGGTGTCGTCCACGCTCATGGCCAGTATATCCAGCACGTCCTTGGGATATTTGGCGCGCAGCTGCTCCAGCACGGGCAGCTCGGTTTTGCAGGCCGGGCACCAGGTGGCCCAGAACATGATCAGGGTGACCTTGCCCTTGTTGGCCGTGATGCGTTTGTTCACGCCGGACATGTCCAGGCTCTCGAACTTTTCCTGGGGGCCGGGCTTGCCGCCGCCGGAGCAAGCGGGCAGCAGGCCCAGGGCCAGTGCCAGCACAAGCAAGAGCGCGTATTTCATGAGGGTCTTGGTCATGGGTGTCCTCTGCACAGCCGCTGTATCCGGCGGCGTTCATATGTCTGCTGCGCATGTAGCAGAAACCCGCGCGAGACGCAAAGGGAGAGCAAGGGGCCTGGCGGCCAGTCCGACGGCCTGCCCGGCGGCCTGCCCGGCGACCTTCCGGTGGAGTGGCCCAGGCTCCAGCCCGCGAGCCTGTCTGCGGATTCGCCCGCGAGTGGGCCAGAGAGCCCTGCCGACGCCAGCCCGTTCGCCCATCCGTTCGCCCGCCCGATTTTGGGCCCGCCACCCGGCCCGGGCCGTCTGCCCGGAAATTGGCCTAATGCTTGCCCGCCAGCTCCGCCGCCAGCTTCACGGCGGCCACGGCGTCGCGCGAGAAGCCGTCGGCCTTGATGGACCGGGCAAAGGCCTCGGTGACCACGGCCCCGCCGATCATGACCTTGATGTCCAGCCCGCGCTCCTTGACCAGGCGCACGGTGTCCTCCATGCGCACCATGGTCGTGGTCATGAGCGCAGACAACCCGATGACCTTGGCCTCCACGCGCTGGGCCTCGTCCACGATCTTTTGGGCGGGCACGTCCTTGCCCAGGTCGAAGACCTCGAAGCCGTGGTTTTTGAGCATCAGACAGACGATGTTCTTGCCGATGTCGTGGATGTCGCCCTCCACCGTGGCCATGACCACCGGGGTCTTCTTCTCGGCCCGGCCTGAAGCCAAGAGAAGCGGCTCCAATCGTGCGAACCCGGCCTGCATGGCCTCGGCCGAGCGCAACAGCTGCGGCAGGAAGTATTCCTTGCGCTCGTACTTGTTGCCCACCTCAAGGATGCCGGGGATAAGGTCGTTATTCACCAATTCGGTGGCGATCGCTCCAAGCTTCTCGGGCTCTTCTGCTCCAACGCGCAGCCGCTCATCAATGATGGCCAATACGGCAGTCTTGTCGCCCACGATAACGGCGTTGCTCAACTCTTTGAGTTTGTCCTGCACCGCATCTCCGGTCGAGGGGAGCGACTTGAGTCGCGCTCCCCCACCCCCGGAAATCTGGGCCACCGGCGTCCACTGGGCATAGCCGTCGATGTAGCGCCCGGCCTGGGGATCGCGCGCCAGCAGCACCTCGCCCGAGGACAACACCTCGCGCAGGCGGGTGCTGGCCGGGTTGGCGATGCACGAGGACAGCCCGCAGGCCATGCTCATGGCCAGGAAGGTCGAATTCAAGAGCTCGCGCGCGGGCAGGCCGAAGCTGACGTTGGACAGGCCCATGGTGGTGGGCAGCCCCAGCACCTCGCGGCAGTGGCGGATGGTGTCCAGGCAGTGGCGCGCGGCCTCGGGCTTGCTGGAAACGGTGAGCACCAGGGCGTCGACCATGATCAGGCGGCGCGGGATGCCCAAGCCGTCGGCCTGGGCCAGCAGGCGTTCGATGACCGCGATGCGTTCCGCCGAGGTGTAGGGCAGCTTGCGGCCCTCCAGCGGCAGCAGGATGAACGGCGCGCCGAACTTTTTGCACAAGGGGCCGAGCAGCTCCATGCGCCCCGGCTCCCCGCTGATGGAGTTGACCAGCGGCGAACCCGGCTGGGTCCACAGGGCGTTCTCCATGGCCACCGGGTCCGAGGTGTCGAGCGCGAGCGGCAGCTCGAACCGGGCGGACAGGGCCAACGCCAGCGCGGGCAGCACGGCCTTTTCGTCGACCATGGCCGCGCCCACGTTCACGTCCAGGATGCTCGCGCCGTCGGCTATCTGGGCCTGGGCCAGGCGCAGGGCTTCGGCGTGCTCGCCGCGCACCAGCTCGTCGGCCAGCACCTGCTTGCCCGTGGGGTTGATGCGCTCGCCGATGACGGCCACGGGATTGCCCGCGCCCAGGCCCACGGACAGCCCCCGGCAGGTGAGCACCAGCGGGGTTGTGTCCGTTGGTTCGGGCCGGGACCAGGGCAGCTCGCCCAGGCTGGCCTTGAGCGCGCGGATGTGCGCAGGCGTGGTCCCGCAGCAGCCGCCCAAAAACTTCGCGCCCAGTTCGGCGAAGACGCGGCACTGGCTGGCGAAGGCGTCCGGCCCCAGGCGGAACACGGTCCTGCCCTGGTCGTCCAGCTCGGGCAGGCCTGCGTTGGGCTGCACGATGAGCGGGGTGGACAGCCGGGGCAGCATGGCCCGCACCAGGTCCACCAGCTGCTCCGGCCCGGCCGAGCAGTTGGTGCCCATGAGGTCCACGCCCAGGTTCTGCATGGTGTCGATGAAGGTCAAGGGCGGGGTGCCGGTCAAGGACACCGCGCCCTCAAAGGTCATGCTCACGGCCACGGGCAGGTCCGAAACCTCATGGGCGGCAATGACTGCGGCCTTGGCCTCGGCCAGGTCGAACTGGGTCTCGATGATGATCAGGTCGGCCCCGCCCTCGGCCAGGCCCTCGATCTGCTCGCGGAAGGCGGCCACCAGCTCGCGGAAGGTCAGCTTGCCCAGCGGCTGGGCAAAGTGGCCGGTGGGGCCCACGCTGCCCGCGACAAACGTCCGCCCGCCCCCGGAATTGGCAACAGCCTGCTTGGCGGTGCGGGTAAGCTGGCGGTTCAGGGCGCGCACGTCGGTGAAGGGGTCGAGCTTGTAGCGCGTGCCGCCAAAGGTGTTGGTGGTCACGATCTCGGCCCCGGCAGCGGCGTATTCGGCGTGGATGGCGGCCACGGGCTCGGGGTTGGCCAGGCCGAAAAGCTCCGGCGAAACGCCCGGCGGCAGCCCGCGCGACTGCAAGAGCGCGCCGAAGCCGCCGTCGAAGAAGTGGATGCGGCCATCGGCCAAAAGGGAGCGGAAGTGGGTCATGCGGAGGTCTCCGTGCGGAGCGGACCAGGAGGCGGGCGGTGGACGCCGGGCGCCGACTGGACGCTCGCTGCGGTTGCGATGTATTCTTGCGGGCCGAGGGAAAACACGTATTCTGGCGAGCCCGGCCCAGGAGGTCGGGTGTACTGAAAAACGTTGAAAAGGACAAACAAAAACTATACGCTCTCGTTTTGCGAAACAAGCATCCGGCCCTGGGAATTCAACGCCTTCCGGGTGCAAAGGTTGGCATGAAGTCGAACAATATCAAAGAGTCCCCCCCGGAGAGCCGCCGCCCCACACCTCCGGCCTTGGCCGGGAAGAAGCCCCACCTCCCCGCCCTGGTTTCGACCAGGCGGGGCGAGGTGGGTCTGCGCGATTCGCTGCACCACTACCTGCGCGAGATCGCCCGCTTTCCGCTCCTGGCGCCGGAGGAGGAGTTCGAGCTGGCCCAGCGCGTGCGCGAGTCCGGCGACCAGGAGGCCGCGTTCCGGCTCATTTCCTCGCACCTGCGCCTGGTGGTCAAGATCGCCATGGACTTCCAGCGCCGCTGGATGCAGAACGTGCAGGACCTGATCCAGGAGGGCAATGTCGGGCTGATGAAGGCCGTGCGCAAGTTCGACCCGGACAAGGGCATCAAGTTCAGCTATTACGCCGCTTTCTGGATCAAGGCCTACATCCTCAAGTTCATCATGGACAACTGGCGCATGGTCAAGATCGGGACCACCCAGACCCAGCGCAAGCTGTTCTACAACCTGAACAAGGAACGCCAGCGCCTGACCAACATGGGCTTTGACCCCACGACCAGCGCCCTGTCCGAGAGCCTGAACGTGTCCGAGGCCGAGATCGAGCAGATGGACCAGCGCCTCTCGCGCCAGGACATGAGCCTGGACATCTCCCTGGGCGACGACACCGAGGCCACCCGGCTGGATTTTTTGCCCGCGCTGGGGCCGGGCATCGAGGAGATCTTAAGCTCCAACCAGATCTCCGCGCTGTTGCTCGAAAACCTGAAGACCATCGCGCCCAATCTCTCGGACAAGGAGCAGGCCATCTTGAACGAGCGCCTGCTCTCGGACAGCCCGGTGACCCTGCGCGAGATCGGCGACCGCTTCGGCGTGACGCGCGAACGCGTGCGCCAGATCGAGTCGCGCCTGCTGGAGAAGCTGAGGGAGCACCTGTCCGCGCGGGTGCAGGATTTTTCCGCCGACTGGATCGAGGGCGAGGAGTAGGCCATGGACGTGCGCATTCTGGAACTCAAACGCCGCGCGCGCGACTTGGCCGCGTCCAGGGCGCAGTCCTCGTTCCTGCTCCAGTGCGCGGAGGAGCTGACCTACGCCCGGGACCTGTTCTTCGACCATCCCCTGGTGCTGCGCCTGCAGGGCGACGCCCTGGGCTTCTTGAACGAGGCCTGCGGCCTGGGCGTGGAGCACGGCAAGCGCGTGGCCATGGACGCCGCCGCTCTGATCCTGGCCGAGCCCTCGGGCCTGTCCACGGACGAGCGCCGCAGGCTGGCCGTGCTGGCCGAGATGGCCGGGCTGCTGCACGACGCCCTGCGCTACGAGGACGACCACGCCGCAAAGGGCGCGGACCTGTGCCTGCGCATCCTGCGCGGCTATGCCATCTCCCCGGAGGAGCGGCTGTGGATAGCCGGGGCCGTGGCCGGGCACGAGAAGGACGACCTGCAGCTCCAGGACGCGGGAGAGTCGGCCCGGCTGCTGGCCGGGGCCGTGCACGACGCCGATGTCTTCCGCTTCGGGCCGGATATTTTTTCCACCGTTCTCTGGGAGCTGTGCGAGTGCGACGAATGGCCCCTGGAGAGGATCGCCCAGGTCTTTCCCGAGGGCGTGCTCCGCGCCAGGTCCCATGAGGGCAGCTTCCGCACCGAGGGCGGCAAGCGCTACGGGCCGGCGCTGTTGGCCGAGGGGCTGTCCCTGGCCGAGGAATATGAGCGCATGCTGGGCCAAACCCTGGCCGCAACCACCGAGAACAACGCGTGAGGACAGAGCACATGCCCACGAGTCTCCCCGCCGCCCGCCGCCTGGCCCCGCTTCTGGCGCTGGGGCTGGCCCTGAGTCTGGTCTGCGCCGCCTGCGGCGCCGCGCGCCAGGCGCCTTCCAGCCCGGAGCCCATTTCTGGTGCGGCCGACAGCACCTATGACTACCTGCGGTTCCAGGCCCTGTCCCAGGAAATGGCGCGCACCGGGGCGCTGTCGCGCACCTCGCCCGAGGCCTTCGCCCGCACCCTGGAGCTGCAGAAGGCTGCGGCCCAGGCCATCGATCGGGTCATCGCCCGGGGGGCCGCGCCGGGCCTGTTCATGGACAAGGCCTTCCTGTACTGGAACCCGGAGCAGGCCGGGGAGGCGCGCGCAATCCTCGACGCAGGCCTGCGCCTGTTCCCCGACGACTATAACCTGAACGCCGCCGCAGCCAACGCCTTTCTGCTGGAGAACAAGATGCCGGAGGCGGCCGCGCGCATCGACGCCTACCTGGCCAAACACGACAACACCACCCTGCGCGAGCGCCTGGGCCAGCTCTACATCGACACCGACCAGCCGGCCAAGGGGCTGGAGGTGCTGCGCAAGATTCCCCAGAAGGACCGCTCCAACGACGCCCAGTACCAGATCGCCAGGGCCCAGGCCCGCCTGGGCCACCGCAAGGCGGCCATCGTGACCCTGGGCATGCTGGTGAAGAAGTCCCCGGACTATCTGGAGGCCTGGGTCGAGCTGGCCTTCCAGCAGGAGATGGAGAAGGACTACGCCTCGGCCCTGGCCACTTATACCAAGATTTTGTCCCTGGGCGAGGACCAGGAGGACATCCGCCAGCGCATCGAGAACGGCGGGGGCGAGGGGCGTGAGGACATCCGCCTGCGCGTGGTGGGCCTGGAGCTCAAGCTCAACGACCCGGACAAGGCCCTGGCCGTGGCTCTGGAGGGCTCGGGCAGCAAGACCTTCGTGCTTTCGGCCTCGCTGCTGTTCTTGAGCGAGAACTACACGGCCCAGGCCAGCACCCTGCTGGACGTGCTGGCCAACACCCCGCCGGTGCCGGGCGAATACTTCTTCTACAAGGCCGTCATCGCCCAGGACGGCGAGAACAACCCGGTCAAGGCCCTGCAGTTCCTCGACCTGGTGCCCCAGAGCGATGCGCACTACAGCCAGGCCCTGCAGTTCCGCATCCAGCTGCTCTACGGCCTGGGCCGCGAGCAGGAGGCCGTGGACCTGATGGAGCAGGGCAAGCGCCTGTTCCCCGGCCAGTCGCGCTTCCCGCTGCTGCAAGCGAACTACCTCATCACCAAGAAGCGCGTGCCCGAGGCCATCGAGGTCCTGAAGACCGCCCTTGAGGCCCGGCCCGAGGACGAGGACCTGCTCTACCAGTACGGCGCCGCCCTGGACCGCCAGGAGGACCGCAAGGGCGCCCTTGAGGTCATGCAGCGCATCGTGGACAAGAACCCGGAACACGCCGACGCGCTGAACTACATCGGCTACACCATGGTGGAGGAGAACCGCGACCTGGATCGCGCGCTCTCCCTCATCCGCAAGGCCGACAGGCTCAAGCCCAACAACGGCTACATCGTGGACTCCCTGGCCTGGGCCTACTACCGCCTGGGCAGGCTGGACGAGGCCTGGAGGCAGATCCAGCGCGCCGTGGGCCTGGCCCAGGACGACCCCACCATGTGGGAGCACTACGGCGACATCGCCCGCGACACGGGCCACCGCGCCAAGGCCAAAAAAGGCTACCAGACCGCGCTCAAGCTGAAGCACGAGTCGCCAGAGCGCATCAAGAAGAAGCTCAAGGGGTTGTGAGCGCGTGAGCACGTTGCGCAGATACCGGCTTTTGGCTGGGCCTGTCGGCCCGGGGCGCTTGGCGGTCCTGCTGCCGGTCCTGCTGCTGGCGCTTCTGGCCGCCGGGGCCTGCGCGCCCAGGGTGGAGCTGCCGCGCTTCGACGGGGCCGAGGCCAACCAGGAGGCCTTCCGGCAGCGGTTTACGGCCCCGCCGGTGGTGGCCAGCGGGGTGGCCGTGCGCGCCAGCCTGCTCTATTCCACGCGAGAGCGCACCAACCGCACCGATGTCCAGCTCTTTGGCGATTATGGCCGCCCCCTGCGCCTGGACGTGCGCGCCGGGTTCGGCACCATGCTGGCCCTGATGCGCGAGGACGCCAGCGGGCTGCTGGCCTTCTATCCGGACAAGTCCAGGGCCTACGCCCACACCGACCCGGTCATCGGCGCGCAGCTGCTCGGCCTGCCCTTCCCGTTCTCCATGCGCGACCTGGCTTTGGTGCTCGCCGGCCACTTCGGCACCCTGGTGCCGGCCACGTCCCCGCTTGCGGTGCGCGCCCAGCCCGGCGGCGGCTTTGCCTACAGCTACGCCGAGGGTCCGGTGCGGCTCCTGGTGGTGGACGTGCATGGCCGCCCGCAGCGCATGGAGGGCGTGCTGTCCAGCTATTTCAAGACCCAGGCCGAGCGCGAGGGCGAGCTGGTCTCGGGCCCGCGTTTGTGGAGCCTGGTCTTCTCCGGCTATCCCGAGGACGACGGCGATCCCGAGGGCCCGGCAAAGGTGCTGGCCCTCGGCCTGCCCAAGGGCGAGAGCGCCGTGCTGCGCGTCAAGGCCCTGGACGAGCGCGCCCAGCCCTGGCCGCTGAAGTCCCTGACCCTGACGCTCCCGGTCGGGTCGACCTTCATGTCGCTGGACTACAAGGCCGCAGCCCCGGTCGCTGCGCCCGATGTCATCAGCGGCGGCGGCAGCGAGAACGCACACGGACAACCGGAGGGAAAATCCCATGGATGACATGAACCAGACCCTTGTCCCGGTGGCGGAGCCAGAGTCCAAGCCCGGCCTTGTGGGAACCTTCACCCTGGGCCTGGCGGTCTGGGGACGGGAGATGTGGCGCATCCTGACCGGCCAGGCCAAGCGCCACGAGGTGCGCCAGTTGACCGCCAGGCTGCGCGAGGAAATGGCCGTGCTGGCCCGGCTGGACGCCACGGGCCAGGCCACCCCCGGCCCGGAGCGCGACCTCTGCCGGACGCAGATCGAGATGCTCAAGGCCGAGATCGCCCGGCTGCGGCGCGAGGAAGAGGCCACGGAATCCAGGCCGTAGACCGGGCTTCCAAGCCCGCAGGAGGTTCTCCGCATGAGCAAGACCATCCTTTTGGCTTCCGACCACGGGGGCTTCGCCCTCAAGAGCGTTCTGGTGCAGGCCCTGCGCAAGGTCGACTGCCAGGCCGAGGACCTGGGGCCCGAGGGCACCGCCTCCTGCGACTACCCGGCCTATGCCGACAAGCTGTGCCTGCGCCTGCTGGACAGCGGCGAGGACGGGCAGAACGGAAAGGTGCTTGGCATCCTCATCTGCGGCACCGGCCTGGGCATGAGCATGGCCGCCAACCGCCATCCGGGCATCCGCGCGGCGGTGTGCACCAACGAATTCACTGCGCGCATGGCCCGCGCCCACAACAACGCCAATGTGCTCTGCCTGGGCGAGCGCGTCATCGGCCAGGGCCTGGCCCTGGAGATCATGCGGGCCTTTCTGGCCACGCCCTTTGAGGGCGGTCGCCACCTGCGGCGCATCGAGCAGTTTGAGACCTATTCCCAGCCGTGAGGCCCCTGGCTCGTTAAGACGACCCGTAAAGACGATCCGAAAAGTCGGCCTGAACACACCGGGCCAAAGACTCTGGCCTGAGAGGCTTTCGCCCCGAGGCGAACGTTCTCTAAAGCCAAGGCCCCGAGGCGACAACCCCTGACGGCGCACGCCGCGCAAACACGTGAAGGACCAACTTCCATGCAGCAGACCATCGCCCCTGACCAGCTTGTGGTGAACACCTTGAAAGGGCTCATCATGGACGCCACCCGCGCGGCAGACTCCGGCCACCCCGGCGGGGCCATGAGCTCTGCGGACTTTGCGGCGGTGCTCTACTCGGAGTTCTTGAACTTCGACCCCGAGCGCGCCAACTGGTTCAACCGCGACCGCTTCGTGCTCTCCGCCGGGCACGAGTCGGCGCTGCTTTACGGCCTGCTGCACCTGGCCGGGTTCATCGAGGCCGACGATCTGCGCGGTTTCCGCCAGCTGGGCACGCGCACGCCCGGCCACCCGGAGCATGAGCTGACCCCCGGCGTGGAGGCCACCACCGGGCCGCTGGGCCAGGGCTTCGCCATGGCCGTGGGCATGGCCGTGGCCGAGACCTTCCTGCGCAACAAGGTGGGCAAGGCCATCTGCGACCACAGCACCTACGTGCTGACCAGCGACGGCGACATGCAGGAGTCCGTGGTCCTGGGCGCGGCCTCCCTGGCCGGGCTGTGGGGCCTGGGCAAGCTGACCTGCTACTACGACTCCAACAAGGTCCAACTGGCCGGGCCTGTTTCCCGCGTGGACCGCACGGACTACGCCAAGGTCTTTGCCGCCATGGGCTGGCATGTGCAGCAGGTGGACGGCCACGACCGTGACGCCATCCGCGCGGCCATCAAGAAGGCCCAGGGCCAGAAGAAGAAGCCCAGCCTGATCATCGGCCACACGGTCATGGCCAAGGGCGCGGCCACCCGCGAGGGTGACTTCGGCACCCACGGCGAGCCCCTGGCCGTGGAGGAGATCGCCGCCACCAAGAAGAACATGTGCCTCATCGAGGGCGCCTGCTTCCAGGTGCCGGACGCGGCCCGCGCGCAGTTCCAGGCCAGGTACCCGGAGCTCAAGCGCGCTGTGGCTGCCCGCAAAGAGGTTTTGGCCCGGCGCATCAAGCGCGGGGACAAGGACTTTGTGTCCTTCTGGAAGGCCATGAACACCGCGCGCGGCGAGCTGACCCTGCCCATGCCCGTGTTCGAGCCCGGCAAGAAGATCGCCACCCGCGCGGCCTGGGGAGCGTGCCTGAACATGCTCAAAGACGCCCTGCCGAACCTCATGGGCGGCAGCGCCGACCTCGATCCCTCGAACCAGACCGCCAAGTTCCGCGACGCCGTGGGCATCTTCGCGGCGGACAATCCGCTCGGCCGCAACCTGTCATTCGGCGTGCGCGAGTTTCCCATGGCCGCCATATTGAACGGCATGGCCCTGCACGGCGGGCTGATTCCCTTCGGCGCGACCTTTTTGACCTTCTCCGACTACTGCCGCAACGCCATCCGCATGTCGGCCCTGCAAAAGCTGCCCGTGCTCTACGTGTTCACCCACGACTCGTTCTACGTGGGCGAGGACGGCCCCACCCACCAGCCCATCGAGCACGTGGCGTCCTTGCGGCTCATCCCGAACCTGCTGGACCTCAGGCCCGCCGACGCCACGGAGACGGCCCTGTGCCTGGACCTGGCCCTGCGCCAGAAGGACCGGCCCTCGTGCCTGTTCCTGACCCGCCAGGGCCTGCCGGTCATGGACCCGGCGCAGTACCCGGCCGTGGCCGAGGGCGTACGCCACGGCGGCTATGTGCTGAGGGACTGCACGGCCGAGCCGGAGCTCATCGTCATGGCCTCGGGCTCGGAGGTCAGCTTGGCGCTTGAGGCCGTGAAGATCCTGGAGAACGAGGAGCCGGGCCGCATGATCCGCGTGGTCAGCATGCCCTCGGTGAACCTGTTCGAGTCCCAGCCCGTGCACTACAAGGAATCCGTGCTGCCACCCCAGGTGGAGCGGCGCGTGGCCATCGAGGCCGGGCGGCCCGAGGGCTGGCACAAGTATGTGGGCCTGTTCGGCCTGGCGCTCGGGCTCGACCACTTTGGCGAGAGCGCCCCGGCGGACAAGCTGGCCGAGAAATACGGCTTCACCGCGCCCACCGTGGCCCGGTTGATCCGCGAGCGGTACTTCGGCTAGCAGGACGCTGCGGTGGGGCCGCCGGGCCGCCCCTTTTTCACGCGGGCGCGGCACAACCGTCACCAAGGGGCGCTTGCGGTCTGGCCGGGTGCTCTGCTAGGGTATGCGTAGACAAACAACCCGGACCGCCGCAGTGCGCATGCCTTGCACGTTGCCCTGTACGTTGCCCTGTACGTTGAAGGAGAAACTCATGGAAGCCCCGCAAAGAAATCTGGCCCTGGACCTGGTGCGCGTCACCGAGGCCGCCGCCCTGGCGAGCGCCCGCTGGCTGGGCAAGGGCGACAAGGACGCCGGGGACCACGCCGCCGTGGAGGCCATGCGCACGAGCTTCAAGACCCTGGCCATCAGCGGCACGGTGATCATCGGCGAGGGCGAGAAGGACAACGCGCCCATGCTGCACAACGGCGAAAAGGTCGGCGCGGGCGGACCGCAGACCGTGGACGTGGCCGTGGACCCTGTGGAGGGCACCAGCCTTTTGGCCTATGGCCGACCCAACGCCATCTCTGTGGTGGGCGTGGCCCCGGCCGGCACCATGTACGATCCGGGCCCCAGCTACTACATGCAGAAGCTGGTGGTGCCCGCCTCGGCCAAGAGCGTGGTCGACATCGAGGCCCCGGTGCCGGTGAACCTGAAGCGCATCGCCAAGGCCCTGGGCAAGGACGTGGACGACCTGGTGGTCTTTGTGCTCGACAAACCGCGCCACAAGAAGCTCATCGCCGACATCCGCGAGGCGGGCGCGCGCATCCAGCTGCACACCGACGGCGACGTGGCTGGGGCGCTCATGGCCATCGACCCCAGAAACGAGGTGGACGTGATGATGGGCACCGGCGGCACGCCCGAGGGCGTTCTGGCGGCCTGCGCCATCCGCATCATGGGCGGGGAGATGTTCTGCAAGCTCGACCCCCAGAAGCAGGACGAGAAGAACCTCCTGGCGCAGCATGGGGTGGACATCCGCCGCGTGCTCACCGTGAGCGACCTGGTGAAGAGCGACGACGTGTTTTTCGCGGCCACGGGCATCTCCGGCGGCACCTTCCTCAAGGGCGTGCGCTACCTGGGCTATGGGGCGGAGACCAGCTCGCTGGTCATGCGCGGCAAGACCGGCACCATCCGCTACATCGAGGCTATCCACTCCTGGGACCACCTGATGAAGATCAGCTCGGTCAAGTACGATTAAAGCGCGCACAAAGGCCGGGAGGGGGCGCGTGTCCCTTCCCGGCCTTTTTTATTGCGCGCCTGGCGCTTAGAGGTCCGGGGTGGCCAGCTTGGCCGCGATGATCAGGGCGTCCTCGCCGCGGGCCTGGGCCGCAAGGCTCTTGGACTCGCCGTGGCAGGCGAAGCCGGAGCTGGTGACATGCACATACCCGGCGGACAGCACCTTGGTGTAGGGGATCTGCTCGCGCATCTCGGAAAAGTCGATGCGCTTGGGGAAGATGATGGGCAGCGGAGTTCCTGAGAAATCCTCGAACATGATGTACTTCATGGGGCCCTCCGTGGTCATTTGCTCTCAAACGAGTGTAGCGCACACCAGGGCCAAGGGCAAGACGCCCTTGACCGGAACGGTCCGGTCATGAGCGGGCATCCGCACCCCGCGCGCGTGCGCATCGGCATCTGGCAGACGGCCTTTCTGGGCGACGCCGTGCTCACCCTGCCGCTCATCCAGGCCGTGAAGGAGCGCTTCCCCGAGTCCGAGCTGCACCTGTTCGTGCGCGCGGGCGTCGAAGGGCTGTTCAGCGCCCAGCGCGAGCTCGCCAGCGTGCGGCCTTTTGCCAAGCGCGGCGCGCAGAAGGGCATGCTGTCCGCCCGCAGCCTGGGCCGGGAGTTGGCAACAGAGGGCTTCGACCTCTGGATCTCCCCGCATACCAGCCTGCGCAGCGCCCTGGTGGCCAGGAGCGTGGGCGCGCCGGTGCGCATCGGCTATTCCCAGCCCTGGTGGAACCGCCTGGCCTACACCCATCTGGTGGACCGCCGCTTCGACGAGCTGCAAGAGATCGAGCGGCTGATGCAGCTGGTGCTGCCCCTGGGCCTGGAGCCCACAGCGCCCAAGCCGCGCCTGGACCTGCCGCCCGCAGCCCTGGTCCGCGCCGACGGGATCTTCGCCGTGCTGCCCCAGGGTCGCATTTTGGGCATCCATCCCGGCTCCACCTGGTCCACCAAGTGCTGGCCAGAGGAGCACTTTGCCGACATCGCGCGCCGGGCGCTTGCTGCCGGGGCCGTGGTGCTGCTCTTCGCCGGGCCCGGCGAGGAGACTTTGGCCGGGCGCATCGTCTCCGCTGTTGGGGCTGCTGCTGTTGGTTCTGCCGGGAATGGGGCAGGGCGGCTGGTGAATCTGGCCGGACAGCTGGACATTCCGGCCCTGGCCGCTGTGCTGGGCCGGGTCGACGCCTGCCTGACCAACGACTCCGGTCCCATGCACCTGGCCTGGGTGCAGGACACGCCCCTGGTGGCGCTCTTCGGCCCGACCACGCGGCTGCTGGGCTTTTTCCCGCGCGGGGACAACTCCCGCGTGCTGGAGCTGAGCCTGGACTGCCGCCCCTGCGGCCTGCACGGGCACACGGCCTGCCCGCAAAAACACCACGCCTGCATGCGCGACATCACCCCGGACCGGGTCTGGGACGTGCTGCGGGGCATGCTGGGAGCGTAGAGAACAGCCTCCGGCGGCCAAAGGGCCTGAGGCCCTCTGGACTCCCCATATGTTCGCGTCGTGCCCTGCGACGGGACCGCCGCAGAACCCGACGCCAGATGGAAGGGGTGAAAGAGCGCATCCGTCTCACCTTGCCGGAGAAACCGTGGGCTGCGCCCACGGTTTCTCCGGCAAATGATGGGGGTCCAGGGGCGGAGCCCCTGGGCTGCGCCGGCCAGATGGCAGATGACCAGATGGGGTGGAGGAGGGCGTAATGGACGACATCATTAGCAGTGGACATGTGCTCGGCGGCTACCTGCCCGGCGCAATAGGCCGCGCGGCGGAGCTGCACGCGCAGTACTACAGCCGGGAGTGGGGCTTCGGCCTCAGCTTCGAGGCCCTGGTGGCCGCAGGCGTGGCGGAGTTCCTGCAACGCCTCGACCCCGCGCGCGACGGCTTCTGGACAGTCAGCCGGGCTGGCCGCGTCCTGGGCTGCGTGGCCATTGACGGAGGAAAGGGCGCTGGAAAGGACGATGGAAAGGGCGGCGGAAAGGGTGAGGGAGGGGCCGAGACCCACGGCGCGCACCTGCGCTGGTTCATCCTGGACCAAGAGCTGCGCGGGCAGGGCCTGGGCGACCGGCTCTTGCGCCAGGCCGTGGCGTTCTGCCGGGCCTGCGGCCACCCGTCCGTCACCCTCTGGACCTTCCAGGGCCTGGATGCGGCCCGGCGGCTTTACGAGAAGCACGGCTTTTGCCTGGTGGAAGAGCGCCAGGGCCGCCAGTGGGGAACCTTGGTGCTGGAGCAAAGATTTGTGCTTGCCCTGGACGAAAACCATCTTATCTGAGTAAGATGGCGCACGCCCCCCCCTGGGGCGCAATACCGGGCAGCAAGGAGCAGCATATGGTGATCGCAGCAAGCATGGCGGAACTCATCGGCAAGACCCCGCTGGTCCGGCTGAACAAACTGTCCCACGGCCTGGGGGCCACCCTGGTGGCCAAGCTGGAGTCCATGAACCCCGGCGGCTCGGTCAAGGACCGCATCGCCCGGAACATGATCGAGCCCGCCCTGGCCGAAGGGCGCATCACCCCGCAGACCGTCATCGTCGAGCCCACCAGCGGCAACACCGGCATCGGCTTGGCGCTCATCTGCGCCATCAAGGGCCTGCGCCTGATCCTGACCATGCCCGAGAGCATGAGCCTGGAGCGGCGCAAGCTGCTGACCGGCTACGGGGCCGAGTTGGTGCTGACCCCGGCCGCGCAAGGCATGAAGGGGGCCATTGCCCGCGCTGCGGAACTGGTGGCGGAGCTGTCCGGCCAGTCAGGTCAGCCCGGCCAGCCCGGCGGGGCCTACATGCCCATGCAGTTCGAGAACCCGGCCAACCCCGAGGCCCACCGCCGCACCACGGCCCTGGAGATCTGGGAGGACACGGACGGGGCGGTGGACTGCTTTGTGGCGGGCGTGGGCACCGGCGGCACCATCACCGGCGTGGGCCAGGCGCTCAAGGCCAAGAAGCCCGGCGTGCGCGTCGTGGCCGTGGAGCCGAGCGACTCGCCCGTGCTCTCCGGCGGGGCTGCCGGCCCGCACAAGATCCAGGGCATCGGCGCGGGGTTTGTGCCCGCCGTGCTCGACACAACAGTCTACGACGAGATCATCCAGGTGCGCGCCGAGGACGCCTTTGCCACCGCGCGCCGCCTGATGCGCGAGGAGGGCGTGTCCTGCGGCATCTCCTCCGGGGCCAACGCCTTTGCCGCCATGCAGCTGGCCGCCCGGCCCGAAATGGCCGGGAAGATGATCGTGTTCGTGGTGTGCGACACGGGCGAGCGCTACCTGTCCACCCCGCTTTTTGCCGACGCCGAATAGGCCGGGAGGCCCGCCATGATCGACCAGACCCCGACCCTTGTGAGCCTGGACCGCGACGCCGTGCTGGCCGAGACCGTGGAGCACCTGTGCTCGCAGGACGTGTGCGAGGCCTCCTGGCACCGCATCAGCCGCGACCAGCCCCTGCCCTCGCTGGACGCGCTGACCGAGGTGGTTGGGCTGGTGCGCGCGGTGCTGTTCCCCGGCTTTTTCGGTCCCCAGGACGTGAGCGAGCGCACCATGCCCTATTACGCGGGCAGCGCGCTGGACCGCGTGGTCAAGCTTCTGGCCGAGCAGATCAACCGGGGCTACTGCTTTGTCTGCGCCAAGGAGAACCGCTCCCCGTGCACCGACTGCGAGAAGCGCTCCGAGTCCGTGGCGCTGGAGTTCATCCGCAGGCTGCCCCGGGTGCGCGAGCTTTTGGCCACGGACGTGCAGGCCGCCTTTGACGGCGACCCGGCGGCCAAGAGCCCGGGCGAGACCATCTTCTGCTACCCCAGCATCAAGGCCCTGACCAATCACCGCATCGCCCACCAGCTGCACCACCTGGGCGTGGACATCATCCCGCGCATCATCGGCGAGATGGCCCACTCGGACACCGGCATCGACATCCACCCCGGCGCGCACATCGGCGAGGCCTTCTTCATCGACCACGGCACTGGCACGGTCATCGGCGAGACCTGCATCATCGGCAAGAACGTGCGCCTGTACCAGGGCGTGACCCTGGGGGCCAAGAGCTTCCCCAAGGAGGATTCGAGCAGCAGGCTGGTCAAGGGCCTGGCGCGGCATCCCATCGTGGAGGACGACGTGACCATCTACGCCGGGGCGACCATCCTCGGCCGGGTGACCATCGGGGCGGGCGCGGTCATCGGCGGCAATGTCTGGGTGACCCAGGACGTGCCCGCTGGCGCGCGCATCGTGCAGGCCAGGGCTGCTGAGCAGGTCTTCACCTTTGGCGGGGGAATCTGACCTGATCTGACGCGTTTGGGCGAAAATATTTTTGGGAGCAGCCCCAAAACCCTTGTATTTCGTTTCGCGTCAGTTTAATGATAGGGCAATGTTCACTTTTTTCAACGCCTGGAGCGTGACGTGAGCGACGACTGCATCTTCTGCAAGATCATTGAGGGCAAGATACCCTGCGCCAAGGTCTATGACCAGGGCGGCATCTTCGCCTTTCTGGACATCGCTCCGGTGAACAAGGGACATGCGCTGGTGGTGCCGAAAAAGCACCACGCCACGCTTTTCGACCTGCCGCCGGACATCGGGCGCGAGCTTTTGAACTCGCTCAAGCTGGTGGGCCAGGCGGTGATGCAGGCCACGGGGGCTGCCGGGCTCAACGTGGGCATGAACAATTTCGAGGCGGCGGGCCAGGTGGTGCACCATGCGCACTTCCACCTCATTCCGCGTCACGAGGGCGACGGGCTCAGGCTTTGGGCGCAACACGCCTTCGAAACCCCTGAAGAGATGCAGAAGCTGGCCCAGGCCGTGAAACAGGCCATCGGCTGAGAACCGCAACGAAGGAGGCCCCAATGAGTGGTCAAACCTTGACCAAGGCCCACATCGTCGACGCCATCTACAAGAAGACGGACCGCAACCGCGCGGAGATCAAGGATCTTGTGGAGTCCGCCCTGGACCTCATGAAGCAGGCCATCAAGAAGGACCACGCCATGCTGGTGAGCGGGTTTGGCAAATTCGAGGCCTACGACAAGAACTCGCGTCGCGGCCGCAACCCGCAGACCAACGAGAGCATCACCCTGCCGCCGCGCAAGGTGGTGGTCTTCCGCCTGTCCCGCAAGTTCCGCGCCGAGCTTAATCCAGAGGAATAAACGCCTGTGGCCAGTCCGGTTTGAGAACCTCCAGGGCCTTGTGCGCAGACGCAAGGTCCTGGAAGGGTCCGGCCTGGACCCGGAACAGCGCGCCCTGCCCCTGCTCCACGCGCACCATGCGCGAGTTCTCGTAGCCCTTGTTCTTCAGCCAGGCCACCGCCCCCAGGGCGTTCATGGCCGTGCCGAAGGCTCCGACCTGCACAAAGCTCTGGCGCTCGGCCACTGCCGGGGCGGCCTGCGTCGCGGGTGTTGTCGCAGGTGTTGTCGCAGGCGTTGCAACGCCTGCCGCCACCGGTTCCGTCGCGTCCTTTTCCGGGCTGGCCGTGGCCGTCTCGGTCTGGGCCGGGGCGGCAGCCGCAACCGGAGCGGCCTTGGCCGGGCCAGGCTTGACGGTCTTGGCCGCCTTTACCGGTGCGGGCGTGGGCGCGGCCTCCGCCTCTGTCGGCAGCTCTTCGACCGGGGGAGCCCCCGGAGCCCTGGCCGCGAGCCGGGGCTGGTCCAGCGGAATGGGCTGGCGCGGGGAGCAGCCGGTCAGGGCGAGCAGGGCGGCCAGGGCCGTCAGCGTAAGGGCAGTCAGTATTCCGTGCTGTTTTTGCATGGCGGTACCGGGCATGGGCGCCTCCGGGACGGTTTGGTCGTGTGGCCGGGTCGGCCTAGATTTTGTCTAGATACTTCAGGAACGGGCGGTTGGCAAGGGGGGCATTCCCGGTCGTGGCGCACAAAAAAAAGGCGCCCGGTCTTTCGACCGGGCGCCTGCCACTACCGATGGTGCCTGTTGGCTAGAAGCCGTAGCCCAGGGCTTCGCGCAGGTCAGCCGGGAGGTTGGCGCTGGCGGCGGGGGCGGACTTCTTCTTGGACTTGCCAGCCTTGTGGCGGGCGGCCTTGACGTCGTCAAGGGCGAAGGCGCGCGGGATCTCGAATTCCTGACCGGGGTAGATCAGGTTGGCGTTCTTGATCTTGCTGCGGTTGGCCTTGAAGATCAGGGGCCACATGAACGGGTCGTTGTAGATCTGCTTGAACTCAGAGATCCACCACAGGCAGTTGCCCTTCACGACAGTGTACGAGGTCGGCAGCTTGGCGTAGTCAGCCTCGTAAATCTGGCGCGGGGACATGGGGGCCGGGGCCATCTCGCGGCTCTCGGCCACAGGGGCCGGGGCCGGGGCAGGCGCGGGTTCAACCTTCTTGGCACAGCCAAGGGCGAAAACAACACAACAGGCGATCGTCATCAGCATGAGCTTTTTCATAAGTTTTTTCCCTCCTCCGGTTGGGAATTGAAAGATATTCCTGGCGCTTTAGAGTGTCAAGCTCAAGGCGCCATACGCGCACTCCAATTGTCCAAAATTTTTTTCTCCTGCAGAACCAGGCGGTCTGTGGCGTTTATATCGAAAGCGTTCTGCACCGCCTGCGATGCCTCTGCCACCCAGCCGCCCAGACGCAGGCTCTGGGCCGCCAGGATGTACATGCGCTCCGGGTGGTCGCCGTACACGCTGTTCACCAACAGGTCGTAATCGCTGCCGAAGACCTCTCGCACCAGGTCGTTTTGAGAAAACAGGTAGCGCGCCAGCAGGGCGTTTTCGCGGTGCCTGGCCAGGTAGATGGGCAACAGCCTGCGGCACTGCGACATGATGAAGCGGATGCGGTCGATCTCTCGGCGCATGCTTTCCTCGGTCTGCTTGAGCACCTGGAAAAGCTCCTCCACCACCACGCGCTCGTCCTCGGGCAGGTCGCGCCCGCGCAAGGCCAGAAACCACGGGGCGTAGGTCAGGGCCTGGTAGGCGTCCTCCTTGAGCTTGATGGTCTCATGGAAGATGTAGCCCAGGCCCCAGTCCAGAAACTGCCCGGTGAGCGAAGTCTCGGGATCGTTGCGGAACACGTGGTGGGCGGTGTCCTTCATGCGCCACAAAAGCCCCTTGTCCATCTCCTGGCCCACCAGGTCGCGCAGGGTGGTGAAGGTCACCGCGCCCTCGCGGTCAAAGGAGACGAACTGCTCCTCCAGGGACTTGCAGGCCATGCAGAAGGTGCGGAACATGTCGCGCACGAACTCGGGCAGTTTGGCCCTGATCCAGGATTTGGACATCGGGTCAGCTCCTCTTCTTGCGGGGGAATTCCGCGCTGGCGGCCAGCCGGGTCAGCTCGGCCAGGCGCGCGTCCACCATCTGGTAGAGCGAGCCCGGCGGATAGCGGCCGTCCTTGCGGCGCGCCCCTGCGGGCCTGCCGGTCAGGATGGTCATGGCCTGCTCGATGGTGGCCACGGGGTAGAGGTGGAAGCGGCCCCCGGCCACGGCCTCCACCACCTCGTCTTTGAGCATCAGATGCACGGCGTTGTCCGCCGGGAAGAGCACGCCCTGGCGGCCTGTGAGCCCGCGCCGACGGCAGACCTCGAAAAAGCCCTCGACCTTGCGGCTGACCCCGCCCACGGCCATGATGGCCCCGCTCTGGCTCACCGCGCCGGTGAAGGCGAGCGAGAGGTCAATGGGCGCGCCGGACAGGGCCGAGAGCAGGGCGGCCAGCTCCGCGCCCGAGGCCGAGTCGCCCTCGACGCCCGCGTAGTTCTGCTCGAAGCACAGGCTGCCGGTGAGCACGATGGGCTTGTCCTGGGCGAAGAGGCGCACCAGGTAGCTCTTGATGATCATCATGCCTTTAGTATGGATGGGCCCGCCCAGCTGGGCCTCGCGCTCCAGGTCCAAAATGCCGCCGTGGCCCACGCCGACCGTGCACGAGATCTGGTGCGGCAGGCCGAACTCGTAGTCGCCGAAGAGCGTGACCGAGAGGCCGTTGGCCCGGCCCACGGCGTGTCCGCCCGTGGCCACCTTGATGATCTCGCGGTCGTAGTCGGCCATGAACTCCTCTTCAAAGAGGTTGGCGCGAAAGTCGTGGTCGGCCACGGCGCGGGCAAGGTCCGCCGCCTCCACCAGCCCGCGGCCGTCCATGCGGGCGATGGCCGCGGCCTCCATCATGCGCGCGCGCACCTGGGTGAAGGACAACGACAGGCGCTTCTGGTCCTCGGCCAGGCGGCTGGCGTGGTCCACCAGCCCGGCCAGGGCCTCGCGGCTGAAGGGCGGCAGCCCGGCCTTGTCGATGATGCCGCACAAGGACGAGAGGTAGTGGCGGATGCCTGCGGCGTTGCGGTCGGCCGTGCCCTGCAGATGGGCCTTGAGCTTGAAGTGCTTGCGGAAGCGGTCGTCGGCGGTCAGAAGCGCCTCGTAGGCCTCGTCCGTGCCGACCAGGATGATGCGCAGGGCGAGCGGGATGGGCTCGGGCTCGATGGTGCGCACGCGCACCTGCTCGGCGTCGCCCGGGTCCTCCATGCGCAACTTGCCCAGGCGCAGGGCGCGCAGCAGACCCTCCCAGGAGCCCTGGTTGCCCATGAGGTCCTCGACGTTCAGGATCAAAAAGCCGCCGTTGGCGCGGTGCAGGGAGCCTGCGCGCACCAGGGTGAAGTCCGTGTAGATGGCCCCAAGCTCGCTTTCGCGCTCGATGCTGCCCAGGAGGTTGAAGGCCGTGGGGTGGTCCTCGATGATGACCGGCGCGCCGCCCTTGGTCTGGGCGCTTTTGCCGTTGTCCACAAAGAGGTTGACCTCGTGGCGGTAGCTGGGGTCCTCCGCCGCCGCGTGGGCCTGGGCGTGGGGCTCCTGGTGCGGGCCGATGGGCGGGGCGCCGGGCGTGGGCAGGGGCGCGGACTCGGCATTGTCGCGCGGGAGGTAGGCGTCCACGTTGTCCAGGATGTCCTTTTCCACGGCGGCCATGTGCTGCATCAGCCGCTTGATGGCCCCGAAGTCGCGGCGCAGGCCGGAAAGGTGCTCGGTCAGGGCGGACTGGCCGATCTCGCGGTGCAGCTTGAGCTCGCCCTGGCGGAAGCCCTGTTCGCTCTGGGTCAGCTTGCGCAGGAACACGCCGATCTCCTGAAGCAGGTTCTCGCCCTTGCTTTTGAGCATCTTGCGGCGCACCGGGGCCAGGCGGCCGTACTCGTCGTCGCCCATGACCTTGCCGCCGACCATGGGCATGATGGTGAGCGCGCCGGCGTCGTCCATGTCCAGGGCAAAGCCCTTGCCGCGCGCGGTGGCCTCCATCTTGCTGAAGATGCTGTCGCGCGTGGCCGAGAAGCGTTTGAACAGGGTCTCGTGCTTGCGGCGGTAGGCCTCCTGGTCGAAGCGCGCGGCGATGGCGGCGCGCACGTCGGTCAGGGCCTTGGCCAGGCCGGTCTTGAACACGCGGCCCTGGCCTGCGGGCAGGCTGACCGCCAGGGGCTGGTCCGGGTCGTCGAAGTTGTGCAGGTACAGCCAGTCCGGCGGGACCGGGCGCTTGGCCGCCTCCGGCGCCAGGAACTGGCGCACGAAGTGGGTGCGGCCGTGGCCCGGCTCGCCCGCGAGGAAGACGTTGTACTCGTTGCCGGAGATCTCAAGGGCCATGCGCAGGGCCTGCATGGCGCGGGGCTGGAACTCGGCCTGGCCGTTTTTGCGGGCGATGCCCCGGCTGTCGGGGTGGCGGATGCTTGAAGGATCGAGGCGGTTGCGCAGCTTCTCCGGCGGCAGGGGCCGGGCGGCGCGGCCAGGGGTCGGATCGTTCTTGTCGGTCATGGTGATCCCAGTATATGGTTGCGGGCACGAGCGCGTGCAGGATGGAATATACGTGCTTCCGCAGGGAATGTCACTACAGGCGCAGGGCTGCGGCGGAGCATGAAAATCGCGAAAAAGGTTCACCTCATGGCGCAACCTCATTGACTGGCAAGGGGGCTTGTGCTAGGTGTTCCTCCTTGTGAAGAAATGAACGTCCGGCCAGGCGACCGGCGCGACGGCCGCTCCGGAGATTGTATGTTCTTTTTCAAGCGGGACAAGCCCTCCGAGGCGATGCAGCTCTTCGGCAACGTCGCCACCATCGGGATGCAGCTTGTGGCGGCAACCTTCATCGGGTTGGCCATGGGCTACTATCTCGACAAGTGGCTGGGCACCGAGCCCTGGATGCTGATCATCTTCCTGCTGCTGGGGATCATCACCGGCTTTCGCGATGTGTACCGCGAGGCCATGCGGCTCCAGCGGCAGTCCGAGAAGGAGTGATCCGGCCCGGGCTTCCGGCGGGAGATGATGCTGGGCGGCGGCTGTGGGCCGCCAGAGGGCCAGGGGGCCTGACGGCCCGAGGAAACGCGCATGACGACGCTTGTCCAGAAGATTGATGGCGTGCTGTACCGCCGTGGCTTTGCCGTGGCGGACGTGCGCAGGCTCATGCGCAACCAGATCCTTCTGGCTGCGGCGGGGTCGGCGCTGGCTTGCCTGGCAACGGGTTTCTCCGTCTGGGGGCTCTCGTTCGCGGCGGGCGCCCTGATCATCAGCGTGAATTTCTGGTGGCTGTCCAAGGCCGCCCAGGAGCTGGTGAAGGTCAGGGACGGCGCAGTGTTCACGCTCTTGACGCTCTTTTATGGTAGGCTGGTATTGACCGGGGTGGCCATCGCCGCTTTGGTGGCATGGCTTGGGGCATCGGTTTTCGGACTTTTGGCCGGACTCACCACGGTGGTTGTAAACGCCACCCTCTGGGGGGTTCTCCAGATCTGGCACAAGGTTCCCGCCACAGGGAACGGGAAGGAGGCGTAACAAATGGCTGGAGGACTTGCACATCCGCTGACGTATTCGGTCATCCTCGACCACTCTCTGGGTCTGGGGCTGCCGCCGCACGTGTACTACATGTGGCTGGCGATGATCATTCTGTTCACCTGCGGCTTCGTGCTTCGCGGGCGTCTGCAGTTGGTCCCCGGAGGGTTGCAGAACGTTTTTGAGACGGTGATCGGCGGACTTGAGGACTTTGTCGTCCTCAATATCGGCGAGGAAGGCCGAAGGGTTTTCCCGTTCCTCTGCGCCATGTTCATCTTCATCCTGGTCATGAACTACATCGGCCTCATCCCCGGATGCGACGCCGCCACCGCCAATGTGAACACCAACGCGGCCATGGCCCTCTCGGTGTTCGTCTACTACAACTTCATCGGCATCAAGAAATGGGGCTTCGGCTACATCAAGCACTTCATGGGCCCGGTGATCTTCCTGGCGCCGCTCATGATCATCCTTGAGACCGTGAGCCACTTGGCGCGCCCGCTGTCGCTCACCCTGCGACTCTTCGGCAACATCCGCGGCGAGGAAATCGTCCTGGTGCTGCTGTTTACGCTGGCGCCGGTGCTCGGCACCATTCCGATGTACTTCCTGTTCATTCTGGGCAAGACCATCCAGGCCTTCATCTTCTTCATGCTGACCATGATCTACCTGAAGGGTTCTCTGGAGCACGCCCACTAGACTTGGGGAAATGGTCGCCTGACCACCACATACATACCTTAAGGAGTCCACCGTTATGCGTAAATCCCTGCTGATGACCCTGGCTATGGTCCTGTTCGCCTCCGCCGCCTTCGCTTCCGAGCCCGCCGCCGCTGGCGCCGCTGTCGGCCCCACCGCCGCCTGGGCCACCGCCATTGGCATGGCCATTGCCGCCGGCCTGTGCGGCCTCGGCCAGGGCATGGGCCTCAAGGCCGCCTGCGAAGGCACCGCCCGCAACCCCGAAGCCGGCGGCAAGCTGACCGTCACCCTGATCCTGGGCCTGGCCTTCATCGAGTCCCTGGCCATTTACGCCCTGGTCGTCAACCTGATCCTGCTCTTCGTGAAGCCCCTGGGCGCCTAGTTCCCACGGTCTGTTTCCGGAATCAAGGAGGCCGCAAGGCCTCCTTTTTTCCGGAACCTATGTTAAAAAATTCACATTCACAGTCGGTACAGGGCCATGAAGAGCGAGCATATTCCCAAGGCCACCATCGCCCGTCTGGCCACCTACATCCAGGTGCTCTCCGAGTTCAAGCGCGAGGGCACGGATGTGGTCTCCTCCGAGCGTCTGGCGGAGGCCTGCTCCGTCAACTCCTCGCAGATACGCAAGGACCTCGCCTACTTCGGCGAGTTCGGCGTGCGCGGCGTGGGCTACTACGTCCAGGACCTCATCACCTCCATCAAGCGCTCGCTCGGCATCGACCGCGCCTGGAACTGCGGCCTTGTGGGCGTGGGCAACCTGGGCCGCGCTCTGCTGCGCCACCGCGAGTTCTCGCGCAAGGGCTTCATCATCCGCGGGGCCTTTGACTGCGATCCGTACAAGATCGGCGAGATCGTGGAGGGCATGGAGATCGTCTGCTCGCGCCAGCTCCCGGCCAAGGTCAAGGAGCTCTCCCTGGAGATCGGCATCATCACCACCCCGCCGGAACGCGCCCAGCGCGCCGCCAACTATCTGGTGGGCGCGGGCATCAAGGGCATCATCAATTTTGCGCCCTCGCGCATTTCTGTTCCCAGTCACATCCTCCTTGAATACGTAGATTTCTTCCACCACTTCTACGCTGCGGCCTTCCACATCCGCTTTGCCGAGCACCAGGAATAACCCCCGGCGGATTCCGCCGATGCAGTTGACAGAACGGGCCGATGGTTTGATGATGACAATCGTTCCTGAAATCGCTTGCAGGGTGTGCCCGCGTGCCAGAATTTGACAGCTATCCCAAGATTTTTCTGCAAACCGGCGACTGCTACCTCGGGGTTCGGCCAACGCTGGTGACCACGGTGCTGGGTTCGTGCGTGGCCGTGACCATGAGCGCGCCGCACCGCCAGATCGGGGCCATCTGCCACGCCTTTTTGCCTGACAGCACAAAGTTCAACGCCCAGGCCAAGGACCCCCAGGTCTGCCGTTTTGTGGACACTGCGGTGGAGAGCATGCTGTCGAGCCTCATGCGTCTCAAGATCTCCCCGGAGGAGCTGGTGGTGAAGGTCTTTGGCGGGGCTGCGGGCATCATGAGCGGCAACCGCTGCACCCTGTACGACATCGGCACCCGCAACCTGGACGCCGTGCAGGAGCGCCTGACCGACCACGGCATCCGCGTCACGCGCTCGTCCACCGGCGGCTGCCAGGGGCGCAAGCTCCTGTTTCTGACCCACACCGGAGACGTTTGGGTCAAGATGCTCCACAAATCCAATGAAGGGGGCTCTTCATGAAGAAATGGCGTGGCCTGCGTCTTGTGCTCGCACTCTGTGCGCTGCTGCTTTCCGCCCTGCCGGTTTTGGCCGGGCCTGCCCAGGCCAGGGGCGAGCAGGCCCAGCCCGCACTGGCGCAGTCCGCACTGGCGCAGCCCGGACTCGTGCAGATCGGCGTCATCGACGCCCTGCTGGCCGGCGGCTACGAGGGCTCCGTGCCCGTGGGCCAGCTGCCCGCCCTGGGCGACATCGGCCTGGGCACCTTCGACGCCCTGGACGGCGAGATGGTGCTCCTGGACGGCGTGGTCTACCAGGTTCCGGCCAGCGGAAAGGTGCGCCGCGCCGATCCCGGCGTGACCACGCCCTTTGCCCAGGTGGCGCAGTTCCGGCCCGGCCCGGCCCTGACCCTGCCCGCAGACCTGGGCCTGAAGCGCCTGGAGGGCTGGCTGGACGCGACCCTGGGCGACACCAGCCTGTTCGGCGTGGTCCGCGTGGAGGGCGTGTTCAGCACGCTCAAGGCGCGCAGCGTGCCGCGCCAGTCGCCCCCGTACCGGCCCCTGGCCGTGGTGGCCAAGGAACAGTCTGTGTTCGAGTTCACCCAGGTGGGCGGCACGCTCATCGGCCTACGCGGCCCGGACTACGTGCGGGCCTTAAGCGTGCCCGGCTGGCACTGGCATTTTCTGACCCAGGACCGCAGCCAAGGCGGGCATGTGCTCGACCTCACCCTGCGCTCCGGCACGGCCCGGCTGGCGAACCTGCGCCGCCTGGAGCTGCTGCTGCCCGAGGCCGGGCTGGGCGGGCTCGACCTGGGCCGCGACCGCTCGCAGGAGCTCAAGGCCGTGGAGTCCGCGCATTGAAGATCCTGATGATCGCGGTGAACGACCCCGCCGGGACGGGCATCGCCTTTTGCCGGGCGGTGAACCGCCTGGGACGGAAAAACCGCCACACTTGTCGTCTGGCCACCCTGGAGACGCGCTACACCCACGACTGGGCCAAGGACCTGCACGTCCCTGATCTGGACGATAGCGGCCTGGCCGAGCTGGAGCGGCTGCTCACAACCAGCGACGTGCTGCACTTCCACATGACTGCGGACGAGCACCTGCGGCTGGGGCCGTTTCTCGTGGCGGACTATCTGGCGGGCAAGGCCGTGGTGCACCACGAGCACGGGCACCACGACTTCCGCAGCGATCCCGAGTGCTTCCGCGCCAAGTACCGGGCCCTGGGCCGCACGAACCTGTTGGTGAGCACCCCGGACCTGCTGCGCATGATGCCCGAGGCGCGCTGGCAGCCCAATCTCGTGCCCGAGCAGGACCCGCTGCTGCGGCCCGTGGACCGGCTGTGGTCCGGCCCGCTTCTGGTGGCGCACTCGCCCACGCGCAAGGACCTGAAGAACACCGACGAACTTGTGTCCGTGGTGGAGGAGCTGGGCCGCCAGGGCCTGGACCTGCGCCTGGACCTCATCGACAATGTGCCCAACAGCGAGTGCCTGGCCCGCAAGCAGGCGGCCCACGTGCTCTTCGACCACATGCAGGGCTACTACGGGGTCAGCAGCCTGGAGGGCTTGAGCCAGGGGCTGGCGGTCATCGCCGGGCTGGACGCGTGGAACCGCGCGCACGTGGCCGAGTTTGCCGGGGTGTCCTCGGAACAGGGGGAACTGCCCTGGGTTGCGGCGCGTGATGGGGCTGAGCTGGCCCAGCGCCTGCGCGAGCTGGCCGGGGACCGGGAGCGCTGTCGCGAGATCGGGGCGGCCTCGCGCCGGTTCGTTGAGCGGCACTGGTCCGAGGCCAAGGTGGCCGGGCACCTGGCGGACTTCTGGGACGCGCTGTAGCCCGGCTTTGCCAAGCGCACGGAGATCGTGTAGGGTCAGCGTGAACGAGTCGACAGCGGGGGTTGCGCGGGATGATGAAGCATTTCGGACACAAAGGCCTGATTCTGAGCGCAGCGCTGGGCGCGGCGCTGGGCGTGCTGGCCTGGGCCGCATGCGCGCAGGCCGCAGGGTACGAGGTGCGCATGCCGGTGGAGAAGACCGTGCGCCTTTCGCCCGTGGGGGAGATGCCCGCGCCGGACGCCGCCCCGGCCGCCAAGGACGAGAACAAGGCCCCTGCCAAAGACGAGAACAAGGCTGTTGCCAAGGACGGAAACAAGGCCGCGCCAGCGCCAGCCGCCCCCAAGCCCGAAGCGGCAAAAACCGAGGAGCCCAAACCAGAGATTTCCAAGCCCGAAGCGGCCAAGCCCGAGGCGCCCAAGGCCGCAGCGCCCAAAGCCAAGACTCCCGCGCCCGCAGCGGCCAAGCCCGCGCTCAAGCCCGCTGCCAAGACTGAGCCCAAGGTTGAACCCGCGCCCGCGCCGACCCCCAAGCCAGCGGCCAAGCCCATGCTCAAGGTCGACCCCCTGGCCCTGGTGATGCCGCCCGAGCCTGTGCCGCATGCGCCCATGGCCCTGCCCGTGGCCGGGCATTTTGTGGGCGATGTCGAGGTGGAGTTCCAGTCCGACCGGATCATCCTGCGCGCAGCCACCAACGGCCAGGCCGGACAGGTCACCAGCTTCAACGTAAGGGAGCCGCGCAAGCTGGCCGTGGACCTGCACGGGGAGTGGCGCAAAAAGGGCCCGCCCGTGGTGCGCTTCGCCACCGGGCCGGTGAAGAACATTGTCGTGGGCGAGCACCCGGACCGCCTGCGCCTGTCGATTGAGTTCCGCGAGGGTGCGGTGGAGCCGGACATGCAGCCCAAGGTGGAGACCGGCCCCAAGGCCGTCACCGTGACCATCCCGCTGGCCTTGCACCTCAAGCGCTAGCGGGTTTACCGCGCCGGGCCGCCGCAACGCTTCGCCGCGCTTCGTCACCGAATCGTCACATTTCCGTGTCCCAGCCGTCGCGTCGGTTGCGTACTTCCTCCAAGTCGACAGCAGCGCAGCCGGGATGCTTCCCGCCTGGAGCTGAAAGGCAGAGCACGGAGAAACCATGCCGAACATCAAGGTATCATCACAGTCCCTGGATTTCCATTACGGGGCCTTCCACGCCCTGCACCAGGTGGACCTGAACTTCCAGGAGCATCAGGTCACGGCCCTCATCGGCCCCTCTGGCTGCGGGAAGAGCACCTATCTGCGCTGCATCAACCGCATGAACGACCTCATCCCCGGCGCGCGCGTCACAGGGCAGTTGACCCTCGACGGCGAGGACATCTACGCCTCCGGCGTGGACGTGGTGACGTTGCGGCGGCGCATCGGCATGGTTTTTCAGAAGCCCAACCCCTTCCCGAAAACCATTTACGAGAACGTGGCCTACGGTCTGCGCGTCAATGGCGTGAAGGAGAAGCGCGTGCTGGACGAGAGCGTGGAGTTCTCCCTGCGCGGGGCCGCCCTCTGGGACGAGGTCAAGGACCGCCTGGAGTCCTCGGCCCTGGGCCTGTCCGGCGGGCAGCAGCAGCGGCTGTGCATCGCCCGGGCGCTGGCCGTGCGGCCCGAAGTCCTGCTCATGGACGAGCCCGCCAGCGCGCTCGACCCCATCGCCACACAGAAGATCGAGGACCTGATCCACGAGCTCAAGCGCGACCTGACCATCATCATCGTCACCCACAGCATGCAGCAGGCGGCCCGCGTATCTGACCGCACGGCCTTCTTCTACCTGGGCAAGCTCATTGAGGAGGGCGACACGCGCACCATCTTCACGCACCCGCGCAACAAGCAGACAGAAGACTACATCACCGGCCGCTTCGGCTAGGGGGACAAGACTATGCAGCAGCAGCGCATCCATTTCACCCAGAAGCTCGAAGAACTGCGCATGCAGGTCATCCGCATGGCCGCCCTGGCCGAGCAGGCCGTGCGCGACGCCACCCGGGCCTATCTGGAAAGCGACACCGACCTGGCCGAAAGCGTGGTCATGAACGACACGGTCGTGAACGACATGGAAGACTTGATCGACACCTTCAACCTGGAGCTGCTGGCCCTGGACCAGCCCATGGCCCGGGACCTGCGCTTCATCATCGGCTCCATGCGGCTCACCGTGAACCTGGAGCGCATCGGCGACGAGTGCGTGAACCTGGCGCACCGCACCCTGTTCTTGTCCACCCGGCCGCCCCTGCCGCCCAATGCCCGCATGGAGCGGCTGTGCGCCCACGTGCAGGAGATGCTGGCCAAGTCCATCCGCGCCTTTGTGGACGAGGACACGGACCTGGCCGGAGAGATCTGCGCCATGGACCACACGGCGGACGAGCTGAGCCTCAAGGTGCTCAAGGAGGCCATCAACACCATGGTCGACGAGACGCGCATCGTGGAGCGCAGCGTGCACGTGATCATGGCCTCGCGCCACCTGGAGCGCATCGGCGACCTGGCCACCAACCTGGCCGAGGCCGTCATCTTCATCAAGGAAGGCCAGAACGTGAAGCACAGGTGCAAGGGCTGAGAAGGGAAGAGCCTCCGGCGGCCAAAGGGCCTCAAGGCCCTTTGGAATCCCCGGCATGCGCGGGGCTGTTTGGCGATGGAGCCGGGCAGCCCCGTTCGCGTTGGCGCTGCCCAATGAACGTGCGCAACCGGGGCGAGCTGAAGTGTCTGGAAGCGGGAGCGGGCCGCTGCGGCGTATATCTTGGAGTGTTGCGCTGGAAGATTTTGGCGTCGGCTTGGTTGGCGGCGCGCAACCGTACACGAAGCGCAGGTGGCTTGAGCATCCGGCGTGGCTGCGCGTCACCGGACCGAGTTGCTACATAATTGTCGCAAATCCCGCAAAAGTGTGGATTGTCGGCGGCGGAGTATTCCCAACATCCTTGAATTGAACGGAAAGATGTTGGCACTGTCCTTGCTTTGTCCGTACCCAAAGGGGACACAATGAACACAGTGCAGACGCGTTACGGCGAGATTCCGGTGGCCGGGTGCCTGGAGTGGCACGACACCGGGGAGCTGAAGTCCTGCGCGCCCGCAGGCCCCGCGCTTTTGGCCACGTCCCTGGGCCCGCTGCCGGTTCAGCACAGCACCGACGACCTGCGTCGGCGCACGGTGCAGGCCCTGTACTTCCACGAGGACGGGACGATCAAGCACCTGCCGCTGGAGACCCCGACCGAGGTCGTGACCCCGGCTGGCCCGGTGCTGGCCGAGCTGGTGACCTTCCATAAGAGCGGCGCGCTGGCCCGCGTGTTCCCGCTCAACGGCAAGCTCTCCGGCTACTGGACCCAGGAGGACGAGGGCCGCCTGGCCGGGCCGGTGACGCTGGCCACGCCGCTCGGGCCGGTCAACGCGCGGCTCATCTGCGCCTGCTTCAGCCCGTCCGGCGTGCTGCGCAGCCTGACCCTCTGGCCCGGTGAGACCCTGGACGTGGCCACCCCGGCGGGGCGGCTCGCCGTGCGCATCGGCATCAGCTTCCGGGCCGACGGCTCCATCGAGAGCGTGGAGCCCGCGCGGCCGCAGAGCGTGGAGACCCCGGTGGGCCGGGTGCTGGCCTTTGACCTGGACGCCTGCGGCATCCACGGCGACGTGAATTCGCTGGCTATTGCGGCGGATGGCGGCGTTTCGCGCGTCGCCACCAGCCAGACCGAGCTGGTGGCCGTGGGGCCGGACGGCCAGGAGCAGCGCTTTGCCCCAGCCAGCCGCGAGAGCCTCTGCGGCGACAGCGACCGCGAACCCGTGCCCCTGTGGCTGGACTTCACGCCCGAGCATGTGGCCGTGCGCGCGGCCCCGGACGCCGAACCCGTGCTCCTGGCCAGAGCGGGGCACAGCTTCCGCACGACCCCGCACCTGAAGCTGTTCGCCAATCCATTCGGCAAGATGAGTTGCTCGGCCTGAGAACGCCTTTGGGTTGGCCAGCAAGCTTTGGTTGCGCGCTGCCAGGCGGCAGCGTTGCCCACAGCCGAGCGCAGCTTGCGCACGGCCCGCGCGTCGAGCGCTTCGCCAATGCCTTTGGCGCGATGCGCTGCGGGATCTGGCAAACCTTTCGGGCTGACGATCGTTTCGGGCTGGCTAGCTGATCAGCCAGATCAGCGCCAGTTGCGCGGCAGGCCGCCGGAAAAGCCTACGGGCAAATCGACGGGAAAGTCGGCGGGCAAGCAGCCGGACAAAAGAAAGGGCGGGGCAAACAGGGAGTCTGTCCGCCGCGCCCTCTTGTCTGGCGAGGTGCTTCAACTGGCGTGGCCGATCTCTGCTAGAACATGCTCCAGAGCATCTTGCCGCCCATGATCACCAGCAGGCAGGCGAAGATCTTTTTGAGCTTGCTCACGGGCAGGTTGTGGGCCAGCCGTGCGCCCAGCGGCGCGGTGACGATGCTGGCGGCGGCAACGCCGACGAGCGCCGGAAGGTAGATGAACCCGGCGTACCCCTCGGAGAGGCCGGGCAGGGGGGCGGACAGGCCGTTGACGAAGTAGCCGGCGGCCCCGGCGATGGCGATGGGGAAGCCGATGGCTGCGGAAGTGCCGATGCAGGTGTGCAGGGGCACGTTGCACCAGGACATGAAGGGCACGGACATGGTGCCGCCGCCGATGCCGACCAGGCTGGACACGCCGCCGATGACGCCGCCCGCGCCGAACATGCCGAGAAAGCCCGGCGCCTGGCGCGAGGCCTTGGGCTTGATGTTCAGGAGCATCTGCGCCGCCACGTAGAACAGAAAGACCACGAAGAAGCCGGTGAGAAAGCGCGTGGACAAGAGCGCCGCAACCTTGGAGCCCAGGAAGGTGCCGACGAGGATGCCCGGCGAGATGGCCTTGACGATGGGCCAGAGCACGGCCCCGTGCTGGTTGTGCGCGCGCAGGGAGGACACCGAGGTGAACATGATGCTCGCGAGCGACGTGCCCAGGGCCAGGTGCTGGATGTAGGCCGCAGGCAGGCCCTGGGCGTGGAAGGCGAAGTTCAGGATGGGCACGATGACCAGCCCGCCGCCGATGCCGAGAAGTCCGGCCAGGAGTCCGGCAAAGGCGCCGGTGCCGAGGTAGAGAAGCCAGGCGGTGAGTGCGGTTTCCATGGGGGGGTGGACCTCCGGGGGGGGGTGGTCGGCGCGCGATTTTTTGCAAGCGTCCGCGCGCCGGTTGGTGCAACCGGAATTCCGTACTCCTGGCCGGGCTGGCTGTAAAGCCGGGGCGATTGCCCGCCAGGGCGAGGCCAGGGCGCGGGCAGGGCGCGGCAGGGGAGAGGCCAGTGCGCGGCAGGTGAAGGGTCGGGCGCATTGCCACCCAGGCGATGAACTGCTAGGGCATGCGCATCATGTGTGGCATTTCCGGCATCCTCGACGCCACAGGCGCTCTCTCCCCGGCGGAACTGACCGGGGCGGCGGCGCGCATGGCCGACCACCAGACCCATCGCGGCCCGGACGACGCAGGCCTGTGGGCCGACCCGGCCGGGCATCTGGCCCTGTCGCACCGCCGCCTGTCCATCCTCGACCTCTCGCCCCAGGGCCGCCAGCCCATGGTCAGCCACTGCGGCCGCTTCGTTTTGTGCTACAACGGCGAGATATACAACCACGCCGACCTGCGGGCCCAGGTCGAGGCCGCCCGTTCCTATTCCGGCCGCCCGGCCATTGCCTGGCGCGGGCATTCGGACACGGAGATTCTGCTGGAGGCCCTGGCCCTGTGGGGTGTGGAGCAGGGCCTGAAGCGCGCCGTGGGCATGTTCGCCCTGGCCCTGTGGGACACCCGCGCGCGCACCCTGACCCTGGCCCGCGATCGCCTGGGCGAAAAACCCCTGTACTACGCCTTGGACGCCACCGGCGGGGGCAGGCTGCTCTTCGCCTCGGAGCTGCCGGGACTGACCGCCGCGCCGGGGTTCTCCCCGCAGGTGGACCGCGCGGCCCTGGCCCTGTACCTGCGGCTGGCCTGCGTGCCCGCCCCGCACTGCATCCTCGCGGGAGTGCGCAAGCTCCCGGCCGCGCATTTCCTCTGCCTGGGCCTGGACGAGGCCGCGCGCGGGGAGCTGCCCGCGCCCCGGCCCTGGTGGTCCCTTTCGGGCGTGGTGGAGGCCGGGCTGGCGCAGCCCTTTGCCGGGACCGGGGCCGAGGCCCAGGACGCGCTGCTGGGCCTGCTGCGCCAGAGCGTGCGCGGCCAGATGGTGGCCGACGTGCCCCTGGGCGCGCTGTTGTCCGGCGGCATTGATTCTTCGCTCATCGCCGCACTCATGGCCGAGCAGGCGCAGGCAATGGGGGGCAGGGTCAAGACCTTCACCATCGGCTACGCCGACGCGGCCTACGACGAGTCGGCCCAGGCCGAGGCCGTGGCCCGGCATCTGGGCTGCGAGCACACGACCCTGATGGCCGGGCCCAAAGACGCCCTGGCCCTGGTGCCGAAGCTTATGCAGATCGCGGGCGAGCCCTTTGCCGACGCCTCGCTTTTGCCCACGCGGCTGGTGGCCGAGCTCACGCGCGGCCACGTCACGGTCTGCCTGTCCGGCGACGGCGGGGACGAACTTTTCGCCGGGTACAACCGCCACGTCCACGCGCCGCTGCTGTGGGCGCGCCTGTCCGGGCTGCCAGCGGGCCTGCGCGTCCTGGTCGCCGGGCTTGCGCAGGCCGTTTCGCCCCGGGCCTGGGACAGGATCTTCGCGGCCCTGGCGCCGGTGCTGCCGGGCCTGGCCAAACAGCGCCTGCCCGGGGAGAAGCTGCACAAGCTGGCCCAGGCCCTGCCCGCGCGGGTGCCCCCGGCCTTCTACGCGGCGCTGGTTTCGGCCTGGCCCGACCCCGGCCTGCTGGCGCCCGGCGTGGGCGAGGCCTCCTGGGCCCTGCGCCAGCCCGGAACCTGGCCCGCAGCCAGCCTCTGCCCCCAGGGCTCCACGGCCTGGATGCAGTACCTGGACGCGGCCTGGTACCTGCCGGACGACATCCTGACCAAGGTGGACCGCGCAAGCATGAGCGTGGGCCTGGAGTCCCGCGCGCCGTACCTGGACCACCGCGTGGCCGAGTTCGCCTGGAGCCTGCCGGGGTCCATGCGCGTGGGCGGGGGCCAGGGCAAGCTGGCCCTGCGCGGGCTGCTGGGCCGCTACCTGCCTCCGGAGCTGTGGGAGCGGCCCAAGATGGGCTTCGGCGTGCCGCTGGACAGCTGGCTGCGCGGCGAGCTCAAGGACTGGGCCGCAGCGCTCATCGATCCCGCCCGGCTGGCGCGGGAAGGGCACCTGGAGCCCGCGCCCGTGGCCCAGGCCTGGGCCGAGCACCAGTCCGGCCGGTTCAACCGCCAGTACCGGCTCTGGCCCGTGCTGATGTTCCAATCATGGCTGGAAACCGCCGGAATTTCGGTGTAGAAGGCCCCCATGCGCATCCTTGTCATTGCCGGATATGCCCCGTCCCTGGTGAACTTTCGTGGTCCGCTGCTGCGCGCCCTGGTGGCCTGCGGGCACAAGGTCATGGCCCTGGCCCCGCCCGACGAGGAAACCGGGCCGCAAGCGCCGGACATTGCCGCCGAGCTGCGCGCCATGGGCGTTTCGCTTTCGCGCTTCCCCATGCGGCGCGGCGGGGTCAACCCGCTGCAGGACCTGCGCACCCTGCTGGCCCTGCGCCGGGACATCCTGGAGCTGGAGCCGGACCTGGTCCTGGCCTACACCATCAAGCCGGTGATCTACGGGTCCCTGGCGGCCAAGTGGGCCGCGCGCGCGGCCAAGGCGACCAACCCGGCAATGGCCTCGCTGGTCACGGGCCTGGGCTACGCCTTTGGCGGGCTGGAGACGGCTGCGGACGCCGCCAGCGACGGCGATACTGGCGGCTGCGGATGCCGCTGGAACGCGCGGCGGCTCTTGTCCGAGCTGGTGGTGCGCCTGTACCGCAAGGCCCTGGAGAACAACCGGGTGGTCATCTTCCAGAACCCGGACGACCGCGAGCTCTTCGCCCGCCTCGGCGTGACGGCCCAAAACCAGCGCGTGGCCGTGGTGGCCGGGTCCGGGGTGGACCTGGCGCACTTCGCCCCGGCCCCGCCCGTGCTGGCCCACCCCCAGACCGGCGCGCCCATCTTCCTGTTCATGGCCAGGTTGTTGTGGTCCAAGGGCGTGGGCGTCTTTGTGGAGGCCTGCCGCATGCTCAAGCGGCGGCACCCCCAGGCCGTGTGCCGGGTGCTGGGCCCGCTGGACCACGGCCCGGACGGCGTGCCCGAGGACATGCTGCGCCGCTGGCGCGAGGAGCGCGTGGTGGAGGTGCTGGACCCGGTCGCGGACGTGCGCCCGCACCTGGCCGCAGCCAGCGTCTTTGTGCTGCCCACCTACTACCGCGAGGGCACCCCGCGCTCCATCCTGGAGGCCCTGAGCATGGGCCGCCCGGTGATCACCACGGACATGCCCGGCTGCCGCCAGACCGTGGAGGAGGGCGTCACCGGCTTTTTGACCCCGCCCTGCGAGCCCGGCGCGCTCATGCGGGCCATGGCCCGGTTCATCGAGCAGCCGGAGCTCATCGCCCAGATGGGCGCGGCTGGCCGTCGCCTGGCCGAAGAGAAGTTCGCCGCCGACCTCGTGGTGCGGGACATGCTCGCGGCCCTGGGCCTTTCCGCGCCGCCGGACGCGCAGGAGACTGTCGGCCCGGCTGTCGGCCAGACTTCTGGCCAGACTTCTGACGAGGCTGGCGGCCAGGCATCCGGCCAGGCATTTGGCCAGGCTGGCGGCCTGGCACCAGTGGAGAACCGGTGACGGCCAAGCGTCTGCTGGACCTGTCCCTGGTGCTGCCCGGACTCGTCCTGCTTGCGCCGGTGCTGCTGGCCGTGGCCCTGGCCGTGCGCCTGCGGCTCGGCTCCGGCGTGTTCTTCCGCCAAGAGCGGCCCGGCCTGTACGGCAAGCCCTTCGTCATCCTGAAGTTCCGCACCATGCTGCCCGGAGACGGCCCGGACGCGCAGCGGCTGACGCCCTTTGGCCGCTTTCTGCGCGCATCCTCCCTGGACGAGTTGCCCGAGCTTTTGAACGTGCTCGCGGGGGACATGAGCCTGGTGGGCCCCAGGCCGCTTCTGATGCAGTACCTGCCGCGCTATACGCCCAAGCAGGCGCGCCGCCACGAGGTCCTGCCGGGCATCACCGGCTGGGCCCAGGTCAATGGCCGCAACGCGCTCACCTGGGATCAGAAGTTTGCGCTGGACGTGTGGTATGTGGACAACCGCTCCCTTGCGCTCGACCTGGCGATCCTCTGGCGCACCCTGCGCGCGGTGGTGCGGCGTCAGGGCATCAGCGCCGCAGGCGAGGCGACCATGCCGGAGTTCATGGGGACATCCCCGGAGGGGGCATGCCCTGGGCCGAAATTTCTGGGCTCCGCACCCGTGGAAGGCCGTCAGGAGCCGGAGTTCGTGGGCGCCCCGCCTGCGGAGGGCCGCCAGGACCGGGGCCAGGCCACTGATTGAACATTGATTGAACATCCAGGGCGCTTCTGGTACCCCTGCGGCAGCCAAGAATGCCCCCTGGCCCGTCGAACGAAAGTCTCGGCGAATAAGTGGCCCGTCGAATGACGGCCTGCCGAATAAGTGGCGCGGCGAATGAAAGATCTGTCGAATGAAGGCCCGACGAATGAAAGGAACGCCTGATGTCTGAACAGCCTCCTGTCCGCGCCAAGGAGAATTTCCTCGTCTTCGGCTCGCCCGCGTTGGAGCAGGCCGAGATCGACGAGGTGGTGGCCTGCCTGAAAAGCCGCTGGATCGGCACCGGCCCGCGCACGGCCAGGTTCGAGCGCGATTTCGCCGCGTACAAGGGCGTGGCCGGGGCAGCGGCCCTGCACTCCTGCACCGCAGCCCTGCACCTGGCGCTGGTGGCCCTGAACCTCAAGCCCGGCGACGAGGTCATCACCACGCCGCTGACCTTTTGCGCCACGGTCAACGCCATCCTGCACGCCGGGGCCACTCCGGTGCTGGCCGATGTCGACCCCGCGACCATGAACATCAATCCCGAGCGCGTGCGCGAGAAGATCACCCCGCGCACCAAGGCGCTTTTGCCCGTGCACTTCGCGGGCCGCCCTTGCGACATGGACGCGCTTTCGGCCATCGCCGCCGAACACAACCTCGCCGTCATCGAGGACTGCGCCCACGCCATCGAGACCACCTACCACGGCAGGAAGGCAGGCACCCTGGGCGATTTCGGCTGCTTCAGCTTCTACGTCACCAAGAACATCATCACCGGCGAGGGCGGCATGGTCATCGCCAGGCGGCCCGAGGACCTGGCGCGCATCAAGGTGCTGGGCCTGCACGGCATGAGCGCCGACGCCTGGAACCGCTTCGGCGACGAAGGCTACAAGCACTACCTGGTGGTCGAGGCCGGGTTCAAGTACAACATGATGGACCTGCAGGCCGCGCTGGGCATCCACCAGCTGCCAAGGGTCGACGCCTACCACGTCCGCCGCGTCGAGGTCTGGGCCGCGTACGACAAGGCCTTTGCCGATCTGCCGCAGGGCCAGCGCCTGGGCCTGCCCGCGCCCCCGGAGCTCGACCCGGACACCCTGCACGCCCGGCACCTGTATTCCGTCATGGTGGGCCAGGAGCACAGCGGCATCACGCGCGACGCCTTCCTCACGGCCATGACCCGGCAGGGCATCGGCGTGGGCGTGCACTACTTAAGCCTGCCGGAGCACCCCTATTACCAACAGCGCCTGGGCTGGCGGCCGGAGGACTATCCGCACGCCATGCGCCTGGGACGCCAGACCGTGAGCCTGCCCATCTCGGCCCGGCTCACCGACGTTGACGTGGCCGATGTCGTCACCGCCGTGCGCCGCGTGCTCGGCGTGGAGTAGACAAGAAATACCAGGGGCGCTGCCCCTGGACCCCGCCGGGAGCAATAGCCTCCGGCGGCCAAAGGGCCTGAGGCCCTTTGGGATCCCCGTTGGGCCGCGATTGCTGCGGCGGGCAGATGAGGGGGTTCGGGGGGAATCATTCCCCCCGGCCGCCGGAGGCCGTCTTGTCCAGAACGGGGTTCAGGGACGGAGCCCCTGACCGGTTCGTTGACGCCAGCGCCGCCAGAGCGATACAGAGTGGGAAACAAACACGCGGCGGACACCCGCCAGAGGCCAGC
>CAIMRY010000038.1 GCA_903843965.1 uncultured delta proteobacterium | reverse complement strand
GATTCCGCCGGGCGCTTGTCCCGCGTCACGGACGGCTCCGGCGCGCTTTGCGAGTCCTACCAGTACGACCACCAGGGCCGCCGACTGGCCGAGATCAACCCCCTGCGCTTTCGCGGCGAACGGCGCTATACTTACCTGGCGAACAACCGCCTGGGCCAGGCCGGGAGCGCCCAGTACGGCCATGACAAGGCTGGCTTCCGCAACCTCAAGCTGGAAGGCGACGCCGAGACGCACTACCGCTACGAGCCCTCGGGCCTGCTGCTGGGCGTGGACCTGCCGGATGGCAGGCGCATCGACTACGCCTACGATGCCAACGGCCTGCGCACTGCGAAACGGGTGAACGGGCGCGTGGTGGCCGAATACCTGTGGCTGGACCCGCTGCGCCTGGGCGGCTTCCACGACGGCAGCCAGTGGTGGCGTTTTCTGTACGCCCAGGGCCGTTCGCCCCTGGGCCTGGAGAACGGGCGCGAGCAGTACCTTCTACTCTGCGACCAGCTGGGCACGCCGCTGGCCCTTGCCACCACGGACGGGCGTATTGTACAGGCCATGCAATACGACAGCTTCGGCAACCCCCTTCGGGGGCTTCAAGGGCCTGTTCGCCTGCCGCTGGGCTTTGCCGGGGGCCTGTACGACGCGGACACCGGCCTGACGCGCTTCCCCTGGCGCGACTATGACGCCGACACCGGGCGCTTCACTGCGCTGGACCCGCTGGGCAAGAAGGGCGGCGACACGGACTGGTACGGCTACTGCGTCGATGATCCGGTCAACCGGGTGGACGTGTGGGGGCTGGATGATGATTGGATTGCCTCACAAAACCAGAGCCCCGAGTATAGCAAATGCATGAGCGACGCCAATTGGTGGAGGCGGCAGTGTGAACAAGCCGTCGAACTGGGGAGCTACATTATCGGTGACAAATATCCGGTACGAGGCTGGGGTGTTGGTAAGGTCGGCGATTGGGTCTGTGGCAAAACTTATGACGCCAATACGGATCATTGCGAGGAGCAGTATGGAGCCAAAAAAACAGATCCGGACAATTATCAACTTCCTGACCCCCGAGACTGATTCCTGGCGGTCGCTGTTAAGAACCCTGCGGATATGGTTTTGCTGCGGCATGGCATATGGACTCATCGCCGCAGCCATTGCCTTGATCAAATACCCCACGCCTTGGGATACTGGCATCTTGCTTGTTTTGCTCTTCGTACTCTATGCCGGGCTCAAGGCTGGACTTAGCGGAACAATGGCTTGGTTGCTCTTCGCTGCCTACCACAAGGTTCGAAAGCGCTCCAAAATGAATTCCGGAAAGGTTTAGATAGAGGGGGCGGAACCATATGGCTCCGCCCCCTGCCTCTACGACGCCGACACCGGGCGTTTCACCGCGCTCGACCCGCTTGGAAAGAAAGGCGGGGACACGGACTGGTACGGCTACTGCGTCGATGATCCGGTCAACCGGGTGGATGTGTGGGGGCTGGAGGTGCAGTTCTGTAGACGTCCGGTAAAAGCGGATGTTCTTGAGAACTTTCTTGATCACCATTGGCTCAAGACAGATACGATCGAAGCAGGCCTAAATAAGGACACGGAGGGTGGTCTCTTCTCCGGTTCGAGCTGGGAAGACCACACAGGCCAGTCGGAACAGCCCAACGCGGAATGCTGGCCTGTCCCCAACGTGGATGAGGGTTGCGTGGACAAGCTGATACGGCCTGGAACAGACATCGGGACATATTTCCCTGGCGCAAATGACTGCCAGACGAACGTTAGAGAAGTGTTGGACTACTGCCGTACGGATGTAGAGTAGATGATTGAGGCCAGCAGGGAGGGCACATGAAGCGTTGGTTCCCGATAGTCTTTTTGGGCTTGTCCCTGCTGGCCAATATTATCGTCCATATCCGGTATACTCGATTTTTGGAAACGTGGACTCCCGTGTCAGATTACTCAAGCCCACAGCCGCTGGGGCTGTTCGCGCTCTTCTCTGTTCCTTTTGGGCTAGCGTATTTATGGCGAATATGGGGGCCGGACAAGGAACGCCATGCAGAAATTGGTCACGCGAGACGACATTGCGGAAACGTCCTGCTAATCGTTTCATCAATCCTGTGGCTTTACTACCGTGTAGATTCGATCGTCTGCGCATGGGTCGCTGCCACTCCTACTCCCGATCCCCTCAATTGGCTTCGAATAAGCTCCCAAAAAAGCAACATTTCCACCCTTTCGCTCGTCATAGGCGGCCTCCTTGCCCTCTGGCTCAAGGGCATCCGCCTACCCCCGCGCAAGGGTGAAGGCACGAAGTAGACGCGCTTCCCCTGGCGCGACTACGCCGCCGCCCCCTTCGGGGTATTAGACCGGGCGCTTCACCGCGCTCGACCCGCTTGGAAAGAAAGGCGGGGACACGGACTGGTACGGCTACTGCGTCGATGATCCGGTCAATCGGGTGGACGTGTGGGGGCTGGCGGGCTTCTTGGACGGCGTTCAGAAAATAGCTGATGGCTTTGGCCAGCTCTGGGACACGGCTCCCGACGGGATCGCCCAGGCTGTGACCGAAGGAGCCAAGGGCGCAGGCGAAGCGCTGGGCAAAACTGCGGAGGCGTATGCCACAAACGAGGATTTGCAGAAATACACAGCCCTTGCCCTCGGCGCGGGAGCTGTTCCCATTGCCGCCGCAGCCGGTGCGGAGGCGCTGCCCGCCCTTGCCGCCGTTGCGGCGCGAAACCCGGACAAGATCGAGAAGGCCTTTGACTTCCTGTCCGGCGCTTTTGTGCCGGGGCCGCCTGCTATGACAAAGGCTGGAGGAGCGGGATATTTAGGAAGCAAAGCATATGAAAAGTGGAGCGAACAATGAGAGTGACGCTATCTGAAATAGATCTTAGCCAACTTTTTGTAGGGATTGGAGCGTTGGAAATCGGCGCAGGCACGGCATCCTGGCACGGCTATCCGATGCCTCTATGGACATCGTACCTTCTCGTTGCGACCGGACTGGTCCTGCCCTTGCTTGCATGGTACGTGAGAAGGCCTTTGCAACAGACTGAGAGCCAAAACGATTAACACAACAAGGCGACCGTGCTGCCCGCATGGTCGCCTTGTTGCTCTCGGTTGCACATCCCTGTCGCCAACGCTGCGGGGAGGGCAACGAGGACGGCTCCTGCGTCGATGATCCGGTGAATAGGATAGATGCGTGGGAGATTGCTACCCCAACCGGGTCTACCCCAGTAGGCTTTTTGCCCAGGCCACGATGTCCCCTGCAGGCATGGCCCCGGACATGCGGTCGACCTCGCGGCCATCCCGGAACAGCGCCAGGGTGGGGATGGATTGGACCTGGAAGCGCGCGCCCAGGGCCTGGTGCTCCTGGGTGTCCACCTTCCCCAGCCGCACGCCCGGACCCAGCAACCGCGCCGCCTCCTCAAAGGCCGGGGCCATCTTCTTGCACGGGCCGCACCAGGGCGCCCAGAAGTCCACCAGAAGCGGCAGACCGTCCTTGGCCAGCAGGCGGTCCAGCAGGAGCGCGTCCAGGTGCAGCACCTGGATTCCGGCCAGGGGCTGGGCGCACTTGCCGCACACGGCCTGGCCCAGCCGGGTTTCATCAGCACGGTTCACAGCGTGGCAGGCGGGACAGATGAGGTGTTTCATGGCCCAAAAGATAAGCACGGCTGAACCGGGCGCAAGGCCTTGGCCCGCGCTCCAGGAAATTTCCGCAGCCTTGCTTGCAAGCGTCCCCGCCTCCATGTATAACGCGAGATGATACACCATATCGTACGGGGCCTGCCATGAAAGAGACCGTCTTTGATCCCACCAGCGCCGAAATCATTGATCAAATGCGCAACATCCCGGCCCTTTCCCCCCTGGGGGACGCCCTGATCGCCAAGGTTGTGCAGATGTCCAAGCTGCGCCGCTACGTTGCGGACGAGGTGATCATCAACGAGGGGGACAACGACGCCTGGCTCTACTTCCTGGTCCTGGGCGAGCTGGTGGTCATGCACCAGGGCGTGCACGTGCACCAGCTCCGGAACTTCGGCGAGATGTTCGGCGAGATGGGCCTCATTGACGGCAGCCCGCGCTCGGCCACGGTCCGGGCCATCACCCCGACCGTCTGCCTGGCGCTCGACGCCTCGTTGTTCGCCAGCATGGAGCCCGCCGACAGGGCCGCCCTGAAGATCGCCTTCAACGAGATCATCGTCGCCAACCTGGCCGAACGCCTGCGCCAGACGAACAAGCGGCTGGTCGGGTGCGAGGTGCCGGGCTGAGCCGCCGGGACTACAGCCAGGCGTACTCCGCAGAATCGAGCAGGATGGTCACCGGCCCCCAGTTCACGAAGTCGAGCAGCATCTCCGCCCCGAACACGCCCTGGGCAAAGGCCCCTGGCGCTGCCGCAGCCAGGTCCGCAGCCAGGCGGTAGTAGAGTGCGCGGGCGACCTCCGGCGCGGCCGCGCCCGAGAAGCTGGGCCGCCTGCCCCGGCGCGTGTCCGCGTAGAGGGTGAACTGCGAGACCAAAATCAGCCCGCCGCCGGTGTCGCGCAGGCTCAAGTTCAGCCTGCCCTCATCATCGGGAAAGATGCGCAGCTCCATGAGCTTGGAGCAGAGTGTCGTCCACGGGCGCGAGCCCGGCAGGTCCGGCGTGTCGGCCTGGCCAAAGCCCGCCAGCACCAGCAGGCCCTGGCCGATTTCGCCCACGTTGCGGCCCTCCACCTCCACCCGGGCGCGGCGCACGCGCTGGACCAGAAGGCGCATCAGCCCTCCGGCTGGTCTTCAAAATACGTGGCGCGCGAGGAGCCCTTCTCCAACACGCTGACGCTGACCAGGCGCGCGTGCGGGGCGGCCAGCACCAGCCTGTCCCTGATCTCGTGGTACAGGTGCCGGGCCAGGTTCTCGCTGGAGGGGTTGCGCTCGGCAAAGGCGGGCAGGTCGTTCAGGTGGCTGTGGTCCAGCGCGCCCACGGCCTCGCGCGCCAGGCGCTTGAGCTCGCCGAAGTCCACCAGGATTTCCACGGCGGGGTCGAGCCTGGTTCCCTCCACCTCCACGGTGACGCCGAAATTGTGCCCGTGCAAGTGCTCGCACTTGCCGTTGTAGTTGCGCAGCTGGTGCGAGGCGCAAAAGCCCTCATCCACGGTGAGCCGCCATTTTCCGGCCATTTCCTGTCCTCCCAGGCCGCTTGGGCCCGCAGTGTGCGGTGTGTGTGTGCAGGATATTCGCCCGGCCAGGGGTTTTGTCAACCCGGCGGACAGACTGCCGGTACGTGCCGCAAGCCCCACAGCACGGACTCAAAACGCTCGCCGCTGCTTTTGGCCGTTCACCAACGCCTGCCCGCCGTTCCCCGGATTCGTGTTGAGTCTTGACCCGGCCCGCGCCTAAACGGAAGCATGGAAGCACCCGCCCAGGCCAATATCACCGGCCAGATCACCGGCCCGGCACCCGGCCCTGGGGCCGGTCCAATACCCGGCTCCGCGCAGCCCGCCCTTGCGCCCGGCAATCCGGGCCTGGCGCTGGTCATGTCCACGGGCTGCCTGTTCCACCTGCCCCTGCCACAGATCGCGCGCATCGCCCAGGCCGCCGGTTTCGCCGGGCTGGACCTGGTCATGGGCAGCCCCAAAATCGCGCCCGGCGCGGAGGTCGAGGCCGCCCACGCCATCTGCCCGGTGCGCGTGGTCCATGCGCCGTTCCGCAACTGGAGCGCCTGGGGCGGACATTTGAACGCCTGGCGCGCCGCCGTTGACTTGGCTGGCGGGCTGGTCTGCGCGGAGAACGGCCACAGCGTGCACGTGACCCTGCACCCGCCCGCCGGAACCCTGCGCGACGCCATCCAGACCCGCTGGTTCTCCCGCGCCGTGGACCTGCCGCGCCTGCTCGACGCGGCCCCAGGGGTCAGCCTGTCCCTGGAGAACCTGCCCTGGTCCGCCAACCTGCTGGGCAACGGCCTGTTCGCCAAGGACGCCTTTGCCGAGCTCGTGGCCGAGTGCCTGGACAAGGGCCTGGGTCTGACGCTGGACGTGTGCCACCTGGGCGTTTCCGACCGGGACGTGCTGGCCGACCTGGACAGGGTTCCGGCCGGACTGCTGCGCCACGTGCACTTCTCCGACGCCAGCGGCTACACCGAGCACCTGTTGCCCGGCCAGGGCGAACTGCCCCTGGGGCCGTTTTTGGCCCGGCTCGGCGCGGCGCGCCTGGGCAGAGAGGGCGTTGGCGGGTCGCCTTACTCCGGCACGGTGTCTCTGGAGTTGGACCCGGCGCAGCTGCCGGAGATCCCGCCCGGACAGGCCCCGGACCTGGACCTGGACCAGGATTCGCCCGTGGTGTGCGCCCTGGCCGCCCTGCGCCAGGGCATGGCCGAGTCCCTGGCCGGAACACCACCCCGGGCCTGGCGCGGCTGTTCACACAGTGCGCGCCGCCGGGAGCCTGTGGCCGCCTTCGGCTAGGGTCGGGTTCTCGCGCTCGCGCCCCGGAGCAGCGCCAGCGCCCTCCACACATGGGGAAGCAGCGGGCGCAACAGAAGCATCTGACCCAGGCCTTTGGACGCCGCTGCGGAACAACATTGCGCCGCCCCACAGCCGTCCGTCCGGCTTCAATCCAGGCGCGGTGCGGTCCTCTCTAACCCTCGCCATGCAGCGCCCAGAATCGACCGTTGACCACGCGACGCCAGCCTCACCTGTCCCTGCGCCCAGCGCCCGCCCTTGCCGCCGCGCCCCATCCGGGCTACACCCTTCATGCAGCACCAACACCCCTGCCAAGGAGCGCCCATGCGCCAGAACACCCTGGGCGGCCCGACTCCGGGCCTTGCCCCTGCCGCAGGCCAGCGCCAGCAGACCGAGGCCGACCGCTACGCCCACGGCGGCAACGTGCACAAACTCGCCGAGCGCGCAGGCGTGGCTCCGGGCCAACTGGTGGATTTCTCCGCCAGCATCAACCCCCTGGGCCCGCCGCCCTGGCTGGCCGAGGAGATCGCCAGGTCCCTGGCCGAGGTGGTCCACTACCCGGACCCCGAGGCCAGCGACCTGACCCTGGCCGCCTGCGAGCGCTACAAGGTCTGGCCCACCCAGGCGTGCGCCGGAAACGGCGCGTCCGAGCTTTTGCCCGCCGTGTGCGGCCTGGCCGCGCGCATGGGCCACAGCCGGGCCATCATCCCGGTCCCGGCCTATGTCGACGTGGACCGCTGCTGCCGCCTGGCGGGACTCACTGTGGAGCCGCTGGTCTGCCGCGCAACGGAGGATGCCGGGGCCTTTGCCCCGGACCTGGAGCGCCTGGCCGGAATGCTGGCAACACCCGCCGCCGTCTTCTTGACCAGCCCGAACAACCCCACGGGCGTGGTCATTCCCGCGCGCCACGTGCGCGACCTGGCCAGGGCCTTTCCAAAAAGCCTGTTCGTGGTGGACGAGAGCTTCGCCGACTTCGTGCCGGGCATTGAGAACGAAGGCACGGGCCGCGAGCCCGGCGCAGCGGTCGGCCCCGGAGGGTCTGTGGGATTGGGCAGGCTGGTGCGCCTGCGGCCGGACAACGTCATCGTGCTCTCGTCGCTGACGAAATTCTACGCCCTGCCAGGCCTGCGCCTGGGCCTGTGCTTTGCCGCGCCAGAGGTCATCGCCCGGCTGCGCCGCCGCCTGCCCGCCTGGAACGTCGGTTCCCTGGCCCAGCGCGTGGGCGCGCGGGCCCTGCGCGACCTGGAGTACCAGGCCCGCACCGTGCGCGAGGTGGCGAGCCTGCGCGAGGGGCTGACCGCTGACCTGCGCGAGATTCCCGGCCTGCGGGTGTTTCCTGGTCAGGCCAACTTCCTGCTCTGCCGCCTGGACCGCGTGGGCATGACCGCGCAGCCCCTGTTCGAGCGCCTGCTGGCCGAGGGGCTGGCCATCCGCCTGTGCGCCAACTTCGAGGCCCTGGACGACAGCTATTTCCGCATCGCCGTACGCACCAAAGACGAAAACGCCCGGCTGGTCGACGCCCTGGGCCGCTTCTCCGGCGTCATCAAGGCCCCGGCCCCGGTGAAGGTCCGGAAGACCAAGGCCGTCATGATCCAGGGCACCTGCTCCAATGCGGGCAAGAGCGTGCTGGCCGCCGGGCTGTGCCGCATCTTTTTGGAGGACGGCTTTGACGTGGCGCCCTTCAAGGCCCAGAACATGTCCAACAACTCCGCCGTCACGCCTGACATGGGTGATGGCGGTAAAGAGATCGGCCGGGCCCAGGCCACCCAGGCCCAGGCCTGCCGCCTGACCCCGGACGCGCGCATGAACCCGGTGCTGCTCAAGCCCACCGGCGACACCGGCTCCCAGGTGGTCATCCTGGGCAAGGCTGTGGGCCAGATGAACGTGCAGGAATACCACGCCTACAGGCCCGAGGCCTGGCGCGCGGCCACGCAAGCCTACGACTCGCTCTCCGCCGAACACGGGCTCATGGTCCTGGAGGGCGCGGGCTCGCCCGCAGAGGTCAACCTGAAGCAGCAGGACATCGTGAACATGGCCATGGCCCGCCACGCCGGGGCCAAGGTGCTGCTCGTGGGCGACATCGACCGGGGCGGGGTCTTTGCCGCGCTCTCCGGCACGTTTGACATCCTGGACCCGGAGGAACGCAGCCTGGTGGCGGGGCATGTGCTGAACAAGTTCCGGGGCGACGCGTCCATCCTTGGCCCGGCCCTGGACTTTTTGTATCGCCGCACGGGCAGGCCGGTGCTCGGCGTGGTGCCCTATTTGCCGGAGCTGAACCTGCCCGAGGAGGACTCCCTGGGCCTGGGCAACACGGGCGCGGGCCAGAGCCCAAAACGCGCCGACGCCCTGGACATCGCCGTTGTCGTGCCCCAGCGCGTCGCCAACTTCAACGACTTGGACCCGCTGGCCGCCGAGCCCGACGTGCGTCTGCGCCTGGTTCATGACGTGAGGGAACTGGGAACGCCGGACGCCGTGATCCTGCCCGGCAGCAAGAACACCATTGAGGACATGCGGGCCCTGCGCGGCGCGGGCTTTGCCGCCGCCCTGCGCGGCCTGCCGGACGCGACGCGGATCATCGGCATCTGCGCGGGGTTGCAGATGCTCGGCCTGCGCGTGGACGACCCGCTGGGCCTGGAGTCCTCCCTCGGCTCCGGCCCCGGCTCCGGCCAGAAAAGCGTGGACGGCTTCGGGCTTTTGCCGCTGGCCACCACCCTGGAGCGCGACAAGACCCTGACCCGCGTGAGCGCCGCCTGCCTGCGCACCGGGCTGACCCTGAGCGGCTACGAGATCCACCACGGCCGGACTGAGACCGTGGAGCTGGCCGACACGGACGGCACGACTGGCGCGACCGGCGCTGACAGACCGCGCGCCGTGCCCCTTGCCCAGGACGCCTCGGGCCGGATTCTGAGCTTTGGCCTGCAGGACCAATGCGGGGGGCTGCCGGATGCGCTGCCCAGAATCTGGGGCACGTACCTGCACGGGGTGTTCGACGAGGACCTGTTCCGGCGCGCCTTTTTGGACGGTCTGCGGCGGGTGCGGGGCCTTGCGCCCCTGGTCGAACCGCAGACGCGCTTCGGCCTGGAGCCCGCCCTGGAGCGCCTGGCCGGGGTCCTGCGCCAGCACCTGGACATGAAGCGCGTGTACCAGGCCCTGGGCCTGTCCCGCCACGGCGGGCTGCTGGGCTGAAGGCCGCAGGGACCTTGAATTCCGCCCAGCCCCCCCCTCCGACCGCACGCAGCTTCACCCAGACAACGCAAAGCGGCCCGGCTTCCCGGATTACGGGAGGCCGGGCCGGTTTCGTTGAAAGCGCGCAAGCCGCGACAGCGTGCGGGCTCTGCCTGGGCCTCAATGCTTTCACCATCACGCAGAACATTGGCCGCTTGCATGTCAGCCACGGCCCAGCAAAAGCCGAAAGGGCTGGGACAGGAGAATCCTGGGCCAGCCCTTTCGGCGCGTAGGGCGTCCAAAAAGCGTATATGCCCTTGGGCGCGGTCTGCGGGGAATCACCCCGGCGCTTTCAGTCCCCGAGTTCCGTGGCCCTGAAGACAGCCACACGGGCGTTCTGGGTCTCGATCTGGCTGCGGGACAGCTCCCTGGCGGCCTGCTCGCGCGGGGCCTGGGCCTCGGCCAGGCCGTAGCGCGCGGCCAGGGACAACCAGTAGTAGGCCTGCTCGGCGTTTTTCGGCAGCTCCTGGCCGGAAAGCAGCAAGACCCCCAGATTGTGCTGGGCCTTGGGATCGCCCAATTCAGAGGCCTTTTGCAGCAGCCGTTGGGCCTCGGCCGGGTCCTTTGCCACCCCGCTGCCTTCAAGCATGATCACGGCGAGGTTGCACATGGCCCCGGTATGGTTCCTGCTGGCGGCCTCGCGGTACCAGTGCAGCGCGGCGGCGAGGTTCTGCGGGGCGCCTATGCCCTGCTGGCAGTGCAGGGCGTAGGAGTATTGGGCCCGGGCGTGCCCGGCCTTGGCTGCGCGTTCCAGCCAGTGCGCACTCCTGGTGATGTCCTTGTCCACGCCCAGACCCTGGGCGTACATCTGGGCCATGAGGTACTGCGCGCGCGGGTGCCCGGCCTGGGCAGCCTGGAGCATCCAGCGGGCGGCCTTTATCTGGTCGCGCTCCAGCCCTTGCCCGCGCGAGTAGGCCAGGGCCAGGTTGTACATGGACTTGACGTGGCCGCGGCTGGCGGCGGTTTCATAGAACCCGGCGGCCTGGGCCAGGTTCATGGGCAGGCCGCGCCCGGTTCCCAAAAGTCCGGCCAGGTTATACATGGCCGCCAGGTTGCCGCCGGCGGCGGCCTTTTCGTACCAGGAGGCGGCCAGGGTGGCGTTTTGCGGGGCCAGGTCGCCCTGGTCATAGGCCAGGCCCAGGTTGAACTGGGCGGCGGGCAGGCCGCGTTCTGCGGCCAGGGTCCACCAGCGCAGGGCTTCAACCGGGGACCTGGGCGCGCCGCTGCCCGTGGCCAGGGCCAGGCCAATCTCGTTCTGGGCGTTGCGGTCGCCGTCCTCGGCCTTGGCCAGCAGGGCGCTCACCTTTGGGGACAGGGAGCTTTCGTCCGGCTCCAGCACGGAGGGCTGGGCCGGGGGGCTGGCCTTGCTGGCCAGCACAGGAGCAGGGGCAAGGCCGCCAAGGGCCAGAGCCAGGGCCAGGCAGGCGGCGGGGACTATTTTTCCGGAACGGGGGATGAGGCGGATCACGGACTGGAGACCTCCTGAGGCATGGGCCGGGTGTCGCTGGGCAGACGCCCGGTGCAGAATGGAGTCTAGGCCCGCGTGGAGCGGATGTCCACACCTGTGCACGGCTGCTGCCGGACCGGGCCTGTGGACTTTGGCGCATGGTTCAGGACAGGCGGCAGACTACAATGACTGTGCTTGGCTTAACCTTAAAACGTAGAAATAATGCCAGGGGAACGCAAACAGGCCATTCTATACATAGTATTTCAAAAAAATGCTGGACTCCCGTACAAGCGAAGGAATAGACATCATCGCAACTATTCCACAGGGACTGCTTTTGCAGTCCCGAGAGCACGGAGGAGCATCATGTATTGCATCATTCTGCTACCCGACTCCGCAGGACGGGTGCCCACGGCCCAGGAATTGCGGCAACGAGGATTCGTTATTTCAACGGCGGTGGAAATGCCGTATGCCGCCCTGACCGGGAGAGCGGCCCCGGCGCAGCAGGACCGCAACGCCCAGACCGGTTCGCAGGCCGCAGCCCTGGCGGCCGAAGAGGTGGTTTCCTATGGCGCGCCCCAGCCGCCGGGGATCTGACCGGGCGGCTTCCCGAAGGCAAGGGCTCCCCTGGCCACAGGCAGGCCCAGGGAGCCCCTGCTCGTGCTGCGCCCGCGCCTGGGCCGCGCCCCTAGGCGCTCAACACCGGGATGCGGCGCGGGGCCAGCTTTTCCAGGCGCGGCAGGTGCAGGGTCAGCACCCCGTCCTTGAGGCTGGCGGTGATGCGCTCGCGGTCCACGCGGTCGGAAAGGGACACCGCGCGCACATACTCCCCGGGACCGAACTGCACCTCCAGGAAGGACTCCTTCTCTGCGGCGCCCTGCAGCGCCCGGCCCGTGACCGTGAGCTCATTTTCGTTGATGTCGATGCTCAAGTCCCCCCGGCGCACGCCGGGGATGTCCATGTACACGTAAAAGCCGTCCTCGCGCTCCAATATGTCCGTGGCCGGGCTCACGCGGGGCAGGGCCTTGGGTTCGTTCTGGCTGGCGGTGTTCTCGCTCATTGCAGCTCCTCCTGCTGGCGCGGCGCTAGGCCACGTCGATGCTGATCTTCTTGGGGGCGGCGCCCTCGCACTTGGGCAGAACCACGGTGAGCACCCCGTCGGTCAACGTGGCGCGGACCTTGTCGCGGTCCACGGGCACGTTCAGGGCCACCACGCGCTGGAAAAACCCTGCCGGGCGCTCCTGGCGGTAGTACTTGCCCTGTTCCGTGGGCCGCTCGCCCCGGATGACCAGGCTCTTTTCCGTCAGGGTCAGCTCCACTGCGTCCATGGCCATGCCAGGCACCTCAGACCGGACATAGTAGTTGGCCTCATCCTCGCTGACATTGAGCGGGGGAAAGGCCATTCTGCGTCCCTCTCCGGGCTGGGGCTTGAAAAAGTCCTCGATGAGCCGCTCAAAGCGACCGGGATAGTAGATCGTGTTGAAGTCGAGCACCATGATGCTGGCCTCCTTCTAGGTATAGTGCGGGGAAAATATATACGCTGGCGCGGCAGTCAAGGGGCGGCGGCGCTGGTTTTCAACATGACCTGCACAACTGTGGAGAACTGGCGTGGAGCATGGCGCGGTGCGCTCCGGCATGCGGATGAGGAGCATTTCGTCATGGGTGGGAAGGCTGGTTGCGGACGAAGGTGTTCGCCGCTTCCCGGTACTCCCGGGTGGACTCCGGCCCTGTGTCGTCGGGCCTGCGGGTCTCTCTTGCGGCGCACGTTACTCTTTCTTGGCGTGCGGCGGCTCAATCCGCCATTCTGTCAGAAAGTGCTGGGGGTCTATTCGGTCACACCCTCCGTTGCCGTGGCGCCGAGAACTGCTCCCTGGACCTTCCAGGGGAGTCCTTGTTTAGAGAGTAGCAATGGGCTGGAAAAAGTAAAGGGGTATTTTGAACGCGCGCCTGGACAAAGAACCAAACCGTGCCGCGCGCGGAACATTTTTCTTGCAAGAGGCCGCCAGATGCGTGAGAATCAGAGGATACTAAGGCCCAGGAGGTCCGCCAGCCGTGTTTTTTCGTCACCGCCCCATCCATATCTTTGCCGCGCCAGCAGCACTTTTGACCCTGGCCCTGCTGCTCCACCCCGAACAGGCCCGCGCCGCCAACGCAGACTGCCCGGCCCTGTTCGAGCTCTACCGCGCCTGCCTCGGCCAGGGCATTCAGGCCAGCAACAAGGCCTGCATGGAGGCCAGCTCCGAGGCCATGAACCGCACCCTGGCCAAGACCGCCCACAAGAACGCGCAGACCGCCCGCGCCCTGGTGGAGCTGGTGTGCAGCACCGCCTGCGACGACTCCCTGGCGCAGCTTCCGCCCGCAACCCGGCTGGAGTTCACCGAGGCCTTCTGCGACTGATCTTTCCCACCGACCGACAAAGGAGAACGCCATGGCCAGCCCGGTCTACTTCTGGAACCTGCGCGCCAGCATGAAGGCCCCCTACGACCAGCGCATCCACCGCCTGCTGAAGCGCACCGGCTTTGCCGAACATGTTGCTGGCGGCGAGCTGGCGGCGGTGAAAATCCACTTCGGCGAGCGCGGGGTAACGGGCCACGTGCAGCCGCTCATGGTCCGGCCCATCCTGCACGAGCTGACGCGGGCCGGGGCCAGGCCTTTTCTGACCGACGCCAGCACCCTCTACGTGGGCCAGCGCGGCGAAGCCGTGAGCCACGCCATGCAGGCCGCCCTGCACGGCTACGACCCGCTGCTGCTCGGCGCGCCGGTGATCATCGCCGACGGGCTCAAGGGCGCGTCCCAGGTGGCCCTGCCCGTGCCCGGCGGCAAGCACTTCACCGAGGCCTTCATCGCGGCGGACATCGCCGAGGCCGACCTGCTCGTGTCCATCAACCACCTCAAGGGCCACGAGCTGGCCGGATTCGGCGGCGCGCTGAAAAACATCGGCATGGGCGCGGCCAGCAAGCAGGGCAAGATGCAGCAGCACGTGACCACCGGCCCCCTGGTCGACACCGCCGCCTGCAAGGGTTGCGGGGCCTGCGTCGGCATCTGCTCGGCCCAGGCCCTGGCCCTGGTCGAGGCCCTGGCCCTGGCCGACGCCCTGGACCCCACCCCGGACCACACCTCGGACCACACCTCGGAATCGACCCCGGAGAAGCCGCGCCAAGTCATCCGCCTGGACAGCGCACTGTGCTGCGGCTGCGGGGCCTGCTTTTTGGCCTGCAAGCACGGTGGGCTGACCATCAACTGGCAGACCGACGTGGCGGCCTTCCTGGAGCGCATGATGGAGTACGCGGCCGCGCTGCTGCTCTCCCGCCCGAAGCCCAGCCTGCACATCACCTTTGTCACCAACGTCACACCGGACTGCGACTGCATGGGCTTTTCCGACGCGCCCATCTGCCCGGACATCGGCGTTCTGGCCTCGCTGGACCCTGTGGCCATCGACCAGGCGGGCATCGACTTGGTGAACCGGGCCGAGCCCCTGTGGCCCAGCCACCTGCCTTTGGGCCTCAAGGCCGGGCAGGACAAGTTCCTGGCCCTGCGGCCCAGCCTGCCCCCGGCCATGGGCCTGGACTACGCCGAGGTCCTGGGCCTGGGCAGCCGCGCCTACGAGTTGGTGGCCCTGTAGACCCGGCCAGGCCAGGGGCTGACGGGCAGCTTCTAGCGGCCAGTGTCCTGTGGCCGAACTCCCGTGTTCGGCGGGCAGGGGCCTTGACGGGTCCGCCCGCCGGGCGCAGAGTGTGTGAACAACCGGCCCTGCCCTCGCGCGGTTGCCAAACCTGGAGGTTTGCGCCATGCGCATCGAACAGATCATGCGCCACGACCCCACCCGCGTCGGCCCGGACGAGCCCGTGTCCCGGCTCATCGAATGGTACGCCAACCCCGGCAACCGCTCGCGCTACACATACGTGGTCGACAAGAAGGGCCAGCTCCAGGGCGTGGTGACCATGATGGAGCTCCTGGGGCTGATCCTGCCGCCGGAGCTGGTGGCGGGCTACGAAAACGGCGAAACCGCCGAGACCGAAGTGGTCCGCAAGGTGCTGGCTTCCCTCACCGCCAGGAAGGACACCCCGGTGCGCCAGATCATGCGCACGGACCTGCCCACGGTGCGCGCCTCGGATTTTTTCCTCAGCGCGCGCCTGCTCCTGAGCGAACGCCAGATCCGGGCGCTGCCCGTGGTCGACGGCCAGGGCGTGCTCGTGGGCGAGGTCACGCGGCGGGTGCTGCTGCGGCTACTGGACAACATGCTGCGTGATCCGGACCTGTTTGAGCTGAAGAAGGACAGCAAGCGGCTCTTCGAAACCGCCAGCGAGTTTTTCATCGGCTAGGCGGCCAAGACCAGGGGCGCAGGCCCCCTTCGGGGGCTTCAAGGGCGCCGCGCCCAGGTCACACCCGCGCGGCAGGGCCTCTTGGGCCCCCTTGCGACGCACCAATGATCCTCACAAGCCGAAGGGGCAGCTTCAGGTTCCTCCTGAAGCTGCCCCTTCGGCGTACTGGGGGGGGTCTGGGGGGCTTCCGCTCTTATGTATGTGACTCAAAACAGGTCCTTGACGGCTTTTGACAGATGGCGGATATTGCCATCATGGACAGAAACCACCTCATTGCCGGACTGTTGGATATGAAACGCGAACTTACGGCCAAGCACGCCGATTTGTTGGAGCAACTCAATCAGACGGTCAAGGACCTCAATGCCGTCAGCCGCGTCATTGGGCAGTGCGACAAGAATGCGGCATACATCCCTGTATTCCCGCCACGCCCCTACAAGGCATACTTCGCACAGGGAGAGTTGCTGGCGCTGATTGCGGACGCCCTCAAGGCGATGCCTGAAGGCACCACCTCAAAGGAGATTACGGACCGCATTCAGGCCAAGCAGGTTTTAGCGGAAAGAGATTTGCCGAAGAAGCTGGAGGAGAGCGTCAAGGAAGCCTTGCGCCGCATGAAGTCGAGAGGCGCCGTGGTGCAGTCCAGGCGTTCAAACAACCGCGTCATATGGCTGTTGGCCAAGCGCGGGGCCAGGCAAGGAGATCAGGCGGCGGTAGCCAATCTGGAGCCGCGCGCCTTGGGAGAAGCCTTGCGCAACGTCACGGCCTTGCCCTTGCGCAAGTAGCGCTTCCAGTAGCCCTGCCACAAACAGTCCTGATTCGGCTTGAGCAGCAAGCCGAGAAGCGCCATGGCGTTCTCCTCGTTGCTCTTGCGGCGATTGTCGTCGCGCCAGGCGCTCTCTGCGGCGTACCCGAGCAGGTGCTTGCCAAAGAAGTGGTTCTGGCCGATCTGCATGCGGCGGAAGCGCGAAAAGTAGCTCTCGGCCTGGTTGATGTTCTCACCGTTCGGGCCGCTGTAACGCTGGCTGTGGTTTACGCGCTTCAGCTTGTAGTGCGCAATGAGCATCGCATACGCCGCGTGCTCGTCCGATGTCACGGTCGCGCCGTCGGCAATGTGCTTGGCGACAAAGGCGTCGACATCCTTGCCGTTCTCGCAGGGCGCGAAGCCGATGACGGTCTTCACTGCGCCCTTCCGGCGTTCGTCCGACACCTGCCGGGCGACGAGGATGCACCGGGGCGTCGGCTTCCACTCTTCCTTGGACTTGTCTTGCGCGGGCTTCTCGCGAGCGGCCTTGTGCTCGTTCGGCTTGCGCTCCTTCGTGTCGGAGTATGCGCCGTCAATCTGTATGTTGCCATCAAGCATGGTCCGCGAGTTTTCAACCAACAGGCTCGCGCGGATCTTGTGCATGAGCACGAACGCGGTCTTGTATTGAACATCCAGCTGCCTTGAGAACTGCGAGGCGCTCATGCCCTTCACGGCGTCGGCGAGCAGAAGGATGCCAACCAGCAGTTTGCGGAGCGGCAGCTTACACCCGTGCAGGAACGTGCCGCTTGTCAGGGAAAACATGATTTCGCAGGCCTTGCAACGGTAGAGCAATGCACGCTTAGGGACGGAGACGACGCAATCCGTCTCGTTGCACTTCGGACAGCATGGTCTCCCCTGTGTCTCCGGCCAGCGCATCTCATGAAATATCTTGGATACGTCTGCGTCAGACTTTTCAGTGTACAGTTCTGTTATCGAGAGCTTTCTCGCCTTTGCACTCAACAGAAAGTGTACGCCGTGACTTGTCCGCTTACGCTTCATACCTATCTCCAGTAGAAATCACTATACCTAAAATTGCCTTAATTGTCAAGAAGAAAGAGAACCGGGCCGTTTAGCGGCCCGGTTCTGCTTGGTGCCGTTTTTGTTTCTGGAATCAGCCTAGCGCTTGGAGGAAGAAGTCCCCTTGCCGCAGAGCTTGCGCCGGCCCGGAGCCTTGCCGCCCGAGGACTCAAACGCCGTCACGAAGAGGTGGCTTGCCGTATGGTCCGGCGAGATGCAGACGCCGTTGCGCGTGTAGCCATTATGCCAGATCATGCGCGCGGTGCGGGATGTCGGCGCGTAGTCGTGCCGCAGGTCCCCCAGGTCCTCAACCGGAGGCCGCTCAAGGGCGCGCGCCAGCAGGTCGTGCGTCAGCGCCGTGTGCTTGCGCGGCGTGCACTGCCGGTGGATGTCCGCGGCGTGCCCGATGACCTCTTCGGAGATGTCGCCAGGCACCCAGGCCTCGCCCCAAACGATGGAGTTGCGGATAATGACGCGCTCGGCAAGTTCCTGCGGATACCGTGCGGCGAACATCACGCCCGGGGAGCGCACGAACGAGACGATTGCTGCCCCGGAGGGCCGCGCAAAGTCGCCGTTGGGCCACAGGTGGCCGATTTGTCGGCAGGGCGGGATGAGCGGGTCCGTGGCCGGAATCAGGAAGCCGCAGATGGGGATCATCTGCGCGGTGATGCCGCCGTCCCGAGAAGCCCAGGCGCCGATGAGCTCAACGGAGTTTTGCGTGTCGAGGGAGCAGAATGTGTACGGGGTTCCGTCAGCCTTGTAGCTGAACGATGCCGGCGCCAAGGACTCCAGCGTCTGGACGACCCTGCCGTCTGCGGGGAGTTCTTCGGCGTGGACAATCAGGCGTTGCTGCACGGCGATGATGTCGCGCACCGCGACCCGATACACTTCGCCGCGTTGGTCAAGGCATCCCACGAGATGGATGTCTTCGGCGTGGTCACAGGCGAGCACGAGTTGACGGGTAGACACGACGCGGCATGGTTCGCCGGTGCGGCGGGACAAGCCAGGCAGGACGATTGTGCGGGACAGCGTGGCGATAAAAGATGAAAGGCTCAAGGCTACTCCTTTTCGGGTTGGTTCGTTGTGTGAGGATTCTGGCCGGTCCGTTGTGTCGGAATTCTGGTTGGTTCTCTGGCCCCTTTTGGGTTGGTTCGTTGTCGCCCAGCGCTGGCAACGGTGCGCTGATCGTCTGTCCTCGCAAAATTGAGCAGAAAGCATAACAGAAGCAGCTGGTTGTGTCAATGGGGTATCGCAAAAATGGCCGATCCGTCCGTCGATCCAGGGACGAGCGAACATTTCTGGACAGCCTGAACGGGACTATTTTCCGTGGATTTTGCGACGGCCTCGCAGGCGGCCTGCGGAGACGAGGTTAAAAACGTCTGGGGAACAGGCTGGAGGTGGCGATGAAAACGGTGGGGCAGCGAGGTGGTGCAGGGAGCATAAAGTCTTCTTCAAAATGGCAGGCGCGGAACAGATCGGCATGTCTCCTCCTTTGTCTTGAAACGGGGTGGAGACTGGGTAGCATTAAAATTTTCGCGTGGGAGCCCCGCCAGGCGCGATCATAAGCAGAAAGGCCGGGGATGCCCGGCCTTCTTCTGTCGCGCTGATGGTCAGCCATTGGACGCGAAAAAGCCCCTTGCGGGGCAGTTTCTGCATGCTTGTTGGGCGCCCAAGATTTGCGACAGCATCACGCCTTTACACTGGACGACAGCATAATCGGCTCTTGGGTCAACATGCCATTCTGGATATTCGGCTCCGTCAATGCGGCGCTCTGCGGTTGCGACATGGCTTGGATCAACTGGTTCGCGGCATTGGCCGCGGACGTCGAGAGCGCCGAGGGTGTTTCTGCCGCTCCATAAAGCATCTGCGCACCAGCCACGTCCGTGGCGTCTAGTTGTGAAGTTATAGGAGGTTGTTCACTCGGCCCGAATCGGTCAAATTGGGTTTGCGAGAACTCATTTGCCGAGGGAGGACCGAGTGAACATCCATAGAAATGCCAGATTGACCTTGACTCGTCGAGAGGAATTGGT
>CAIMRY010000037.1 GCA_903843965.1 uncultured delta proteobacterium | reverse complement strand
TCTGGTGCCGAGGGAGAGAATTGAACTCCCCACACGGGGATTTTCAGTCCCCTGCTCTACCAACTGAGCTACCTCGGCGCGCGTGAGAAAGGTCAATTACCCGAACTGCAAGGTTCTTGGCAAGCGAAATCTTCCCCACTGCGGACCCGGGCGGGCCGGTCCCTACAGCCGCTGAACCAGCATGTTCGCAAGCGAGCGCGCCAGGTCCCGGATGTCCGGCCTGTACACCCCCTCGCGTATCTGGCTTTTCAGGCTGTCCAGGTAGGCCAGGCGTTCAGTGTCATCCGCCTCGCTGCAGGCGGCCTGGCGCAGGCCCGCCTCGGGCGGCGGCTCGTGCAGCGGCGACTCGGGCAGGGCCCGGTCTTGATGCTGGGCGCGCGTGGTCATGGTGTCTCTCCTCTCCCTGTGACGTGCGAATCATCCTTCCTTGCCTTGCGGCGCCAGGCTCAGGGTCGGTCAAGAACCTGGCGCACGGATTCGGGCGGGGGCGATAGCCCTCGGGTGGGGCCACACGCCCCCGCCCGGTGCTTGGCGAAGTCCATTTCGCCGACTATGGCGGAGCCCTTATCCTGGTCTCCGCAGCGGCGAAACTGGTCGGTCAGTCCTGTCGCTGGCTTCTTATCGACCCCCCCCGGCAAAGGGATTAGGTCTTCCTGCGTATTATTTCTCCCGTAGTATTTCATAAGCAAGTCGTGTACATGCCGCACATGGACCGCAGTCTTCGCCTCTGCCTGATCCACGCCGAAACGCCCCTGTGCGACGCCTTTGGCGCGCTGGGCTGCGAGGTGCTCAACCTCATGCCCAGGGGTGAGGGCGTGCTGCACCTGCCAACGGAGCTGGCCGCCCAGGGCTTTGCGCCGGACCTGGTGCTCCAGCTGGAATGCCTGGGCTCGCGCCTGCTTGTGTCCGGGCTGCACGAGCTGGACTGCCCGCGCCTGTTCTGGGCCCTGGACCCGCACCTGAACGCCTTCTGGCAGGCGGCCTATGCCCGGCTGTTCGACCTGACCCTGTCCACCCAGGGGCGCAGCCTGACGGATCTGCACGCGCTGGGCGCACGCGCCCTGCACCTGCCCTGGTACGCCCCGGACAAGCCCTTCACGCCGCATGCCCAGCGCCGCCACGATGTCGGATTTGTGGGCCGCCTGGGCCAGGGCAGGCCCGTGCGCACCTGGCTGGTGGAATTCCTGCGCGCGGCGCTGCCCGGCCGCTTCGAAACACGCGAGGGCCTGGACACCCCGGACATGCTGGCCTTCTACCAGGCCACGCGGCTTGCGCCCAATGAATCCATCTGCGGCGAGGTCAACTTCCGGCTGTTCGAGGCCGCTGGCTGCGGCTGCGTGGTGCTGGCCCAGGACCTGGGCCCGGAACAGGCCGGGCTGTTCCAGCCGGGCCGGGAGCTCATGGTCTGCTCCGAGGCCCTGGAGCTGGCCGAGACCGCGCAGCTGCTGCTGGCCCGGCCCCGCCTGGCCGAGGCCCTGGGCCGCGCCGCCTGGGAGCGCGCCCAGGCCGACCACCTCCCGCTCAACCGCGCCCGGAGCATCCTCGCGCTCGCGGCCCAGACCACGCGCCTGGGCGCGGACGCGGCCACCGGCCCACGCTGGCTGGCCCTGGCCCAGGCCGGGCTGCTGGAGGCCGGGCGGACTGCGCCTGTTATCGCGACAGTTATCGCGACAGTTGACGCGAATGTTGACGCGCATGTTGACGCGCATGTTGACGCGAACGTTGACGCGCCAGGGCGCCCGGCAGGCGCTGAACTCATCGCCCAGACCCTGCGCCGCCTGGACGCCCAGACCCCGACCGACCACCCGGACCCGCTGCTTCTGGCGGCGCGCCTGCGCGTGGCCAATGCGCTGGGCCTGCACGCCGAGACCGAGGCCCTGCTGGCCCGCTGCCGCGACATCAACGACATCACCCTGTCGTTGTCCCTGACCTGCTCCATGGCCGCCCTGCGCCGCGCGCTGGACCTGGGCGGGCCCAATGCAGGCCGGGACCGGCAGGCGAGCGGCCTGGACCTGGCGCTGGACTTCGCCCGCAGCGCCGGGGTCGCGCCGCTGGATGGCGCCCTGCCCCCAGCCGTGGCCCTGCTCTTGGCCTGGGCCGAGCGCCTGTGCGCCGTTTCCCCGCAGCACGAGGGCTGCCACCGTGGCGGCCAGTTACAGCAGGGCCAGGGGCAGGAAGATCCGCAACCGGACATCCTGCCGCGCCGGGGCGGCTTCGCCTTTGACACGGACCGGCACCTGCCCGCCAACGGCCTGGAATGCCTGTACCTAGCCTCGGCCCTGGCACCGGACGAGGTTTCCGTGCTGCGCCGCCAGGAGGCGAAGCTGGCCGGGGACAGCGGCAGCGAGGTGCTGCGCCTGGGCGTGCTCTCCGAGCTTGGCCTGCGCGCGCGCGGCGACTGGCGCGTGGGCCTGGCCACGGGCCTGTGCGACCTGCGGGTGTTCCGGCCCGGCGCGGGCCTGGCCGAGCTGGCCCTGGCCGCGCAGTGGGCCCGCGAGCAGGGCCAGGCCGAGGCCTTTGCCCTGGCCCTGGCCCTGGCCGATCCCGCAAGCCGCATCCGCCGCGCCCTGGCGTCCGCACAGGGCTGATTCCGACCCGAACGGCCCACTACGCAGTTCCCTGTTGCGCTTTTGTACGCAGTCTGCTACCCCCTGCCCATATGGGGTATCTTCCCCGCAACCCTCAGGAGGTCATCCATGCGCATCCGGCTTCTTTCGGCCCAGCTCTGCACCTTCGCGCTCTGCTTCGTCCTCGCAGCCGTGGCCCTGGCGGCGGAAACGCCACAGGACCAGCGCAAGCACACCAAACCCGGCCTGTACGCCACAGCGGTGGAGTCCTACGACATGTGGCGCGCCGCGCCGACCAAGGTTTTCATCGTGGATGTGCGCACGCCCGAGGAATACGACTTCCTGGGCCACCCGACCATGGCGGCCAACGTGCCGTCCATGCTCTGGACCGGCGTGTACGACGCCGCGAAAATGGCCTACCCCTTGACCGCGAATGCGAGGTTCGTGGAGCTCATGAAGCAGCGCTACAAGACCACGGACACCCTGGTGTTGATGTGCCGCTCCGGCCAGCGCAGCGCCGCCGCAGCCAACAAGCTGGCCGAGGCGGGCTTCACCAGCGTATACAGCATGGTTGACGGCTTTGAGGGCGAGAAGGTGGCGGACAAGGCCAGCCCCGACTTCGGCAAGCGGCTGAAGGACGGCTGGCGCAACTCCAAGGCCCCCTGGACCCAGGACCTGGACGAGAAGCTGGTGTACCTCCCGGCCAGCTAGCGCAACTGGTGGGCAACCGCCCCACGGAACAGCCAAGGGTCGGCGGAGATGCACCGTCGGCCCTTTTTGCGTGTGATTTCAGCTTGTGTTTGTTGGGCTTAGGTTGACCAGGGATCACCCAGCCCGTAACATAGTCTGAAACGCTTATAGGGGGCTGCGAATGTCAACCGAGAATGTTGCTCTATTGGTTTCTTTCCTGGCGCTGGCGGCTGCGGCTACGTCTTGCTGGGCATCCTTGAGACAGAACAAACTTGATGCCGCAGCTTTCGTGGGTGGGTGGGCAAACGCCATTCGACAGTGGTACTCTGAAGCTGTTGATGTCCTTTCTGAGGCGTCATACCTGCGCGCCAATGGCACTCCAGATTTAACGGACATTGATACAGAAGGCATCAACCGATGCCGATTCCGTCTGTCTTCTCTTATTGACCGTGGCAGGCTGCTCTTTCCCAATGAACAAGGAGACACTAGGGGCCTTCAGAAAGCATCTGCTTATCGCGGCTTGCGGCACCCTGTGTTGGACCCGCTTGTCTCAGCAGAGAAGGTTCTTAGCGGTAAGATGCCACTTCTTGCTTTTCCAGACAAACGGAGTGCTCTCATTGGGCTGCGACGCGAATTTGTTTCTTCTATACAGGAGATCGTACGCCCTGAGTGGCAAAATCTGATCCTAAAATCCATCATTTGCGTTGCCCACAAAGGGCGCGAATTCGACCCAACCCTTGGGGGCCTCTTTCCCGACCCCTCAAAGATTCCGCCTGGAGAGAATGGAATCATGGCCATCGCCAGTGCACGCTACACAAACAGAAAAGGTAGAAGGTAAACCCAACTGCCCGCCCCGCACGTGCTGCGGCCAGCGCGGCCCAGCCGCTACTTGGGGAACTCGAAGAAGATCTTGTTGCCCTTGCGCTCCACCTTGAGGCAGAGCAGCCGTTGCGCGCCGCCCTTTCCGTCCTTCAGGGTCACATACAGGCTGAGCCCGGCGGAGCCCTGGAGCTGGGCCTCGATGTCGCGCGCGCCAGCCGTGGGCCGAAAGGCCAGGCTGTAGCCCGTGTCGCCCACCATGCCGCCGGTGAGCACCTGGCCCCCGGAGTACACGTCCACCTGGTAGGCCGAGCCCTCCTTGAAGTCGATCTCCTGGCGGTAGCCTGGATACAGGCCCCAGCGCGGCGGCGGGCTCAGGCTGACCCAGGTCACGTCCACCCGGTCGATCTTGGGCGGGCTGGAGCACCCGGCCAGCGGCGCAAGGCAGAACAAAAGCACGCTCACGGCCAGAATGCTTCTCCGGGCGCTTCTCAGGATGCTCCGCAGGGCGGGTCGCAAGGCAGGCCGCAGGACGGGTCGCGATGGGCGCATGGGGAACCTCCTCGGACGTGCGGTCGCGGGAATGTTTTGCCGAGCCCTAGCAGGGTTGGCGTCGCTTGAACAGCCCATGCAAGACCCGCGCCCGACACAGTCCAGACGCGCACGCGCGACGGCAGGTTGCGTCCACGCTGTTTCAAACGTTTTGGACCCTTGACAGTCCCGCACAGGGCGCGCACAGAGTGCCCATGCTTGTACGTGTTCTCCTTGGCCGCACCCTGGCCTGCGCAGCCTTGTTGGGCTTGGTTCTGGCCCTGGCCTGCCCCGCCCTGGCGGATGAGCTCGCGTCCGGGCCCACATCCGGGCCTGGTCCCGCGCCTGCTGCCACAATCGATCCGGCCACCGGTCCGGCCGCCAGCCCGGCCAATGCCGCAGCGAAACCGGCGGATAAGCCAGGCTCCATATCCGGCGCGACCCTCATCCTGACCGAGGAGAACGACTTTTTCGCCGGAACGGACGAGCACTACACCAACGGCATCAAGCTGACCTGGATCTCCGCCGACCTCAAGAAATACGCCGAGGACGAGCGCCTCCCCGACTTCGCCGTGGCCTACCTCAATCGCCTGCCCTTTGTGAACGAGCCGGGCCAGCAGTATAACGTGGCCCTTTCCGCCGGGCAGAACATGTACACCCCGGCGAACACAGCCACCAAGGCCCCGCAGCCGAACGACCGCCCCTATGCGGGCTGGACGTACATCTCCCTGGCCCTGCACGCCAAGACCCCGACCCAGCTGGACAGCTTCGAGACCAGCCTGGGCATGGTCGGACCCTCTGCCCGCGCGGGCGAGACCCAGAACAACTACCACACCCTCATGGGTTTTGCCCGGGCCGAGGGCTGGCACAACCAGATCCACGACGAGCCGGGGCTCATGCTCTCCTGGCAGCGCACCCTGCGCGCCGCGCGCGTCGACCTGGGCCGCGACGTGTCCTGGGACGTGCTGCCGCACGCAGGCGTCACCGTGGGCAATGTGCTGACCCACGCTGCCGCCGGGTTTGAGACACGCATCGGCTACCGGCTGCCCTGGGACTTCGGCACCTCGCTCATCCAGCCCGGAGGCGGCGTGAGCGCTCCCGCAGACCCAGGCGACACGCGCCTGCGCCAGGACACCACCTTTGGCCTGCACTTCTTTGTCGGGGCCGAGGGCCGCGCCGTGGCGCGCAACATCTTCCTGGACGGCAACACCTGGGAGCACAGCCCGCACGTGACCAGAAAGCCGCTGGTGGCGGACGGCATGGCGGGCGTGGGGCTGGTGCTGGGCAGGGTCAAGCTGACCTACACCCATGTGTACCGGACAGAGGAGTTCGACGGGCAGGATGGCCCGCAGATGTTCGGCTCCATCAACCTGTCGGTGACATTCTAGGCAGGGGAGCCGCGCCTGGGCCCGCAACTATTTTTCTGGACCCGACACCAGGGAGCACAGCCCGCACGTGAGCAGAAAACCGCTGGTGGCGGCCCATCGCCGATCTCATGGCGGGCGTGGGACTGGTGCTGGGCAAGGCCAGGCTGACC
>CAIMRY010000036.1 GCA_903843965.1 uncultured delta proteobacterium | reverse complement strand
CGGCAAAGAGCAAAACCATAGGGGCAGGGGTTCATGGCCGCCACGAGCATGAAGTCCGCCGGGTAGGTCAGCGCCTGGGCCGCGCGGGATATCGTCACCCGGCCGTCTTCCAGGGGCTGGCGCAGCACCTCCAGCACGTGCTTCTTGAACTCCGGCAGTTCATCCAGGAACAGGACCCCTCTGTGGGCGAGGGAGACCTCGCCGGGCCTGGGGCTGACCCCGCCGCCGATGAGCCCGGCGTCGCTGATGGTGTGGTGCGGCGAGCGGAACGGGCGACGCACCACGAGCGCGGCCTCGCGCGGGAGCATTCCGGCCACGGAGTAAATCTTGGTGACTTCCAGGGCCTCGTCGAAGGTGAGCGGCGGCAAAACCGTGGGGATGCGCTGGGAAAGCATGGTCTTGCCGCTGCCCGGCGGGCCCACGAAGAGCATCATTGGCCCTTGTAACCCCTGATGGTCCTGTGCTACATTGGCCGCATGAGCGAACCCACCACCACTACTGGCCCAAGGCCCAAGGCGTACAGCTACATCCGGTTCTCCAGCCCAGAACAGGCGAAGGGCGATAGCTTCCACCGCCAGTACGAGGCCACTCGCCAGTACGCCCTTGAGCATGGCCTAGACCTTGATGAAGACCTCATGTTCAAGGATGAGGGAGTGTCTGCGTTCAAGGGGAAACATGCCAAGGACGGAGCCTTGAGTAGATTTCTCGCCGCAGTTGAGCAAGGTGCAATTCGCCCCGGTTCCTACCTCATCATTGAGAACCTAGACCGCCTGAGCCGCGAAGACCCAAACACAGCGTACCGCCTCCTCTCTGGCATCCTGGGCAGTGGTATAGTTGTAGTCTCCCTTCAGGACCGCCAGACGTACACCCCGGAGAGTTTTGCCAGGGACTTCACGCAACTCCTGGTGTCGTTACTCACCATGCACCGGGCGCATCAAGAGTCAGTGGTGAAGTCTGAGCGACTATCCAAAGCCTGGAAACACAAGCGTGAGGATGCCAGGGAGAAGGGCAAGGCCATGACCAGTACATGCCCGCAGTGGTTGAAGCTGGACAAGGCCATAGGGAAGTACACCCCCATCCCAGACAGGGTAGGGGTGGTAGAGCGTATCTTCAGGGAGACACTTGAGGGCAAAGGGGCCAACACCCTGGCGCGAAAGTTCAATGCTGAGAGCATCCCCCCATTTGGGCGGGCAAGCGGATGGTGGGACTCCTACGTGAAGAAGATTTTGGCAAACGAGGCCGTCTTCGGGAGGCTCCAGCCTCATACTACCAAGCTGGTTGAGGGCCGCAGGGTGCCTGTAGGAGAACCTGTTGATGGGTACTACCCCGCCGTCGTTGACCAGGAGACGTTCTACCGAGCCCAGGCCATGAGACAAGAGCGGCGCATCCCTGGTGGTGGGACTGTTGCCAAGTTTTCCAACCTGTTCACTGGGCTGGTCAAGTGCGGCACCTGCGGCTCAACGATGGCCTTCGACAACAAAGGTATTGGCCCCAGGAGAGGAACTTACCTCGTCTGTTCAGCGGCAAAGAGGAAGCTTGGAACTTGTAAGCGCCATGCGTGGAGGTACCCTCAGGCCCAGGCCCATATCCTGCTGAACCTTCATTCCCTGGACTACCGCACGTTACTCCCTGACATTGCTCGGCAAGCTCAGGATGAGGCCCTGGCCCTGGAGCAACGGCTTGAGGGTCTGCGTTCAGAGCTAGGGGCAACCACAGTCAAGGTGGACAACGTAGCGGACCAGATTGCCGAGAGTCCGAGCCAAGCCCTACGCCGCGCATTGGACAAGCTGGAGGCAAAGGAACAGGAGCTTGAGGCCCGCCTCGTTTTGGCTTCCTCGCAGCTTGAAACTGCCCGTAGCCGCTCCCTGGAAGCTGAAGCCGTAGCCGATGAATCAGAGGATGCCTTCAGGGCGTTCATTGATGCCGAGCATGAGGGAGAACCAGGGCAGGTGTATGAGATGCGCCGTAGGATGCACCAGCTTCTACTTCGTCAGTTGGACAGCATCAAGTTCCACCCGGCCCACAGTCCAGACTCTTCCTTTCATGGCATTATTGAAATCGCCTTCAAGGGAACAGCCAGCATCCATCGTATCAAGGTCGAGAAGGGCCAGAAGAGTTCCAAAGGGTATCGAGTCCTGAAGGGTGGTGCGGAGGTGCTTCACGTTGTTGAGCCTGATGCTGTGTGGCCTCCAGAGGGACGTATCATGAACATGGCATCAATGGGGTACCTGTTTGACATTGAATGAGCGGTATGCGGTCCGCCAGGATGCCCTGTGGTCAATAGTAGGCTCAATCTGATACACGGGTGCCTACCAGAAGCGCGAAAGCCAACCACAAGGCACCCTGAGAAGAAATAGAGTGTGCCGACGATTACAAACACTCTCCAAAATGTGTAGACTGTGGCACTTTGGCAAACATGACCTGTATCTTTCTTACGATCTGCATCAGTTCACTGTGTACTTCCTGAAATCTGTCCTTTTGGTCCTGAGGCAACTTCTCCCAAGAACAAAGCAAACTATGGGGTGTATCGTAAGGCGCTATGTCCCTGCTGAGGTAAACAAACTCACCAATTGCCACCTCAACTTCTGTCTCGTACTTGCCGTTTTCGATGCTACTATCTCCACCCATAATCACTCTCATAGCCTATCCTCCTCGTTTGAATTGTTAGCAAGAGGACAGCCATATCACTATCAGCACATTAAGCAAGAATATTCGTCACTTGAATTTTGTCAAGTGTAAATCAGTAGACGAGAAAAACAATAGGGACAGGTAGCCACTGAATGCCTCAGTTACAAAATCATCTTCCTGTATCTAGCCCAAATGGCTTGTGCGTTTGTGCCTGTGAATTGAGTGCCTCGTGAAGTCACAAGCCCCATTGAGTCGAGAGCCTGAGCAACATTAGGGAAGCTCATAACCTTCTGGCCGGGGTTGCTATGCCGAAGCTTCTTGATGGCCTCTAGTGCCTTCCTAGACCCTTCTGGAAGCGTCTCAGGGGTGTAGGCTATCCGCCCCTCACACCTGCCAGTGTCCTTACGCATCTGCTCCCTAGCTACCCTGAGCTTCTTTACGAGTAGCCCCTTCTCAAGCTCTGCGAACATTCCCTGAACCTGAATAAGAGCCTTCCTCATAGGGTCTCCCATGATAGCCTCTGTCACGTTCTCGCCTGTCCTCGCGGCAATGAGGGTGATGCCCTTGGACACGAGGTACACAAGCAAGGTCTCTTGAACTCGGTACTCTCTGGCAAGCCTGTCCAGACCTTCCACAATGATGGCCCTGACACCGTTGCGTAGTATGACTTCCACCATCGCTTGGAAGGCTGGTCTATCGGCTTCACCCGTAGTGCCTGAGACCCCCTCTTCACGGTACACATGGACTACCTCATAGCCGTGGGCCATAGCGTAGGTCTCAATCTCAGCTTCCTGCCGCCTGAAACCATCGCCTTCGACTTGCCCCTGGCTCGACACCCTGATGTAGCCGTAAGCCTTCCTTGGTGTGCCCATATGTACCTCCGCAGACACGGTAGAAACGTGCTGTGGTTCATAGGTATCAGCATCCAGATGGAATTACAACGACAACATTCTAAAGATTAATATCGTTATAATGCTTGTGAGAGTACTTTCTCAGGCTATAAAGACTTAACTAATTAAGTGATTGGCGTACCCCCCTACATGCATACCAGCAGCTAAAGGCGGTTCATGGGCTCAGGGCTGTAGCCAAGGGCTGGCGCACAGGTAATAGTCTATTATACAAGCATGTTAACAAGGCAACTCGAAAAAACGCAGGTACACCATTCCAGCGCCCGGTGCTCCTCGTTGGTATCACTACTGTTGCCGTGAGAAGATGCACGAAAGGGTGAGGAGCAAGTTGCGCTGCCTCGGACAGGCAATGCCTCTAGATGATGGACGCGCCCTAGGCGATGCTTTGGATAATGTGAAAGCAACCCTCACAGGCATCCGCAGAGGCCCTATGGGGAAACCAGTCCTGACCAAGCCTAAACGTACCCCACACACATTTTTCTACTACTTTTCCATTTTGACCTCTACTTCATCCCGCCACCTACTCTCACCATGCTCTACTTATCCTGAGGATTGCTCCTAAGACCTCGGACATAGTTTCTGGTACTACCTCCGCCCCTTAGTGCCTCTCGCCTCCTATGCGGCAACCACGCGCATATTTGAATGATACACTAAAGGTTCATGTTCTACTGTCCAGGGAGGGAGGGCTGTTTAACAGGCATTCTAGTAAGAACTAGTTAACAAGGGTGTAAGGGAGGTTGTGTCTCCGGTGTCTCGGGTCTTAGAAGAAAGAGAATGTAGCCTCCCCTGCCTTTGGCTGCTCTCCCACTAACTGAAGGTTCAACCTTAGTACCTAAGTATTAAGCTTCATACTTTACCTTAGGTCCCTTCGGGAGGGAATCGCTCTCGCTCCTTAATGATAGTAGTAACAAGAGTCCTCACACCTCCCTCATCAACTTTAAGTATACCTCTAGTACTCCTTCCCCTCCTGTTTAGGGTTCACACATTTTCAAACTCAGCAGGATTAGTGATAGGAGGTATCAGGAATAGCTATAGTTATGCCCAATACCTCCCATGCCTAGTTAACTACCTGACCTTGCTCCACGCCTTATGCGGGGACTGCTGATGTGTGGCTCCAAAAGGTGAATTGATACCCCCGTCCGTGAACTGGCTCCGTTTTGTTTCAATGGAACATGCTGAAATAATGCAGTATTTACAGTTCACAGCCCTATAAGAAAGAAGAGAACCATGAACAATAACTTAAGCTAGAGCGTAGCGAGGACCCTACTGAGCGGCCTAGCGCACCACCTCAGGTCCACCCAGGCCCCCCTGGCTTAAACCTGCGCAGAAGGCCGCTTGTTTAGCAGTGATAAACCTCGCGTTCTCCCTTGCCTCCTTGCCACCCAACCTTCCATATAGTGACAGAGGATGCCCTCACGCTTCGAAGGTCGCACCAAATGAATGGCGTTACCATCGCGTATTGTGAGGACACCCTCTGGTTATCCTGGAGCTTAAAGTCAGACGGTTAGCAGATGTCGAGTTTAGAAGTCTTTGTTGGGCAGAGGGGGCACCGCGAAAGCTTCCCTCGCATCCTTCATACATGCAGCCCAATGCGCCCGGTCTATCAGCTTCGTTTCAATGGCCCTCTGCTTCAGCCTGGACATCTGAGACTTGTGCTTCAGGTTCGGGAACAACTTCTCCCTCAGGGCATCATCAGTCGGGTACTCGCAGGACTTCACTGCCACCACCAGCTTCATCAGGTCAGCATCTTCAGCTTGAGTAACCACCCAGCGCGGAAGCTCAGGGTCAGAGGTGTTAAGCCTCACATCCATAGGCCCAACACGTTCATCAGGCTTCTGGCGGTACTTGTCCCACTGGATAGCGAACCCAGTACCCCATGCCGTCTGCTTGTCTGCCTCATCCATCGGCTTCAAACCCATGATGACCTCAAAAGTTGTCGCTAGCTTACTGGACCCCCGAAAGTCATTCCTTGTCTTACTCTTGCCCGCATGGTGTACGAGGATGGTAGCGACACCACGCCTCTTCAGTTCCATGAGCAGCTTCAGGATGGGGTCAAAGGACGAGGCTGCGTTCTCATCAGCAATCGTGGCGAGGGTAGAGAGGTTGTCGAGGATAAGCAGGTCAACTTTCCCCTCTGTAGCATCTTCATCATCAAGCACATTTAGTAGCTCTGCCTGTCCCTCAAGTGTAGCGAGGTCAAGGAAATCACTAGAGCCCTGATACTGTCGCGCATAGATTTTCAGCAATTCTTCCATAATGTCAGAGCTAGGCCGACCCTCAATTGTCTTCGACAGAAGTACGGCCCGCTCCTGAAGGTCAGCAATGTGCATTTCACCATCGACGTACAGCACCCGCCTCGGCTCCGGGCAGGACCACCCGAAAACATCACCGACACCAGCCACAGCTAGTGCTAAGGTCATAGCGAACATCGACTTGCCAACCCCCGTAGGCGCATACACCATTGCGCTCTCACCTTCCTTTAGCCAGGGCGCGATGATGTACTTGCGTGGAGGTAGCTCCAGTTTCTTCAGGTCTGCAAAGGTCAACATCTTCCTCGTTTCTTTCTTCTCAGTCGTAGTCATTCTTCATGGTTCTCCTTCAAGGGTATTGTGTGCGTAGAAGGAGGTTCCACTTTCAACTTGTCCTGAACCCGCCAGCCTCGACTGTCTCCACGTAGAGCTATCCACGCCCACGGAGCAAGAAAGGACGAGGAAGAACACCTTCCCCGCCCCTTCAAGCACATACTGGCGCACACGTTGCCTTGTTGGGAGAATCAGTCAGGCAGACAGGCCAGCACTCATTGTGGTGCGAACCTTCTCCTTTAGGGACCCCCGTGTAACCTTCCATCCTTCGACCATCCTTGCTCGTCAGGAAGCCGTCCGGGCGGAGGTGCGTACAAGCAAGTTGATGGTATAATTGATACTTTCTGCGCGGTCGGGTTCGGGGCACACCGGATTACTTGTCCGACGCTGCAACAGGCAACTACCTAGATTCATTGAATTGCGCTAACTACCGGTTGTGGGTGGGAATCTCATGGGCGACGCTCCCAGAAGTGCTTGCCAGCACAGTTGATATGGACACCCCTATTCAAGGCGCGTACGTACTCACAAAAGGGAGTAGTTACCATGAAAAAGCTCACCATTCTTCTGACCATTATTGCCATGATGCTTGCCATATGGGCTACCTGCGCTGTTGCGGCAGATATGCGAGTCAATGGCTACGACCGCCAAGATGGCACCCACGTCAATTCGTACATGAGGACCGCTCCGGACAGCACCCGCGACAACAACTATTCAACAAAGGGGAACACGAACCCTTACACAGGGCAGGAAGGCCACAAGGCCCCTGATTCCAGCTATTCGCAGCCCAGCAGCAACCCCTACGGCAGTAGCAACCCTTATGGAAGCAACCCCTATGGCGGCTCGACCCACGGGAAGCGCGGGTACTAGTCAAAGGGTCGCTTGAGTGCCCACCTTGTGCGGTATGAACTGAAAGGCTACGCTGAGGAGACCCCCCCATGAAAAAGCTGGTCGCCCTGGCCTTCGTATTCCTCTTTGCCCTGAGTCTGGTCCTCCCCTTCACCGCTGAGGCCCGTGGGGGTGGCAGGAGTGGCGGAGGTGGGGGGAGAGGCCACAGCTACAAATCCTCAGGTAGCAGCAGCCGCAGCAGCAAGAGCGCCGTGTCTGTCCGTAGCTACACGAAGAAGAGCGGCACCCGTGTCAAGGCCCACAAGAGGTCCGCAGCCAACAGTAGCAAGGCCGACAACTGGTCCACGAAGGGCAACGTCAACCCCGACACGGGCAAAGTCGGAACCAAGAACCCGTAACGGCGGTCTTCTCAGCTTCCACTTCAACCGCAAAAGGACAAGAGCATGAGCTACGCCCGGCAACTTCTTTTGCTGTCTATGGTGTGCCTTCTCCCGGCCTGTGCCAGCATGATGAGTGACAACAAGTCCGTCACCTACCTGGAGACAACCCCTGAGGTCGCCAAATGTGAGCTGCACGGGCAGGACTTCAAGCGAGTCGTCACCACGCCGAACAGCATCCCTCTCCCCTCCGAGGCCGCACCTATCACAGTCGCTTGCACAGCCCCTGGCTACAAGCGGACTACTGCCACCCTGGACACGAAGCATGACGGATGGATTTGGGGGAACATCCTCTTGGGGGGCGGCATTGGGCTCATCGTTGATGCTGCCAAGGGCTCAGGCTTCAAGTTCCCGCCGAAGTACTCCATCATCCTGGAGCCAGAGCAGTTTGCCACCTTGGATGAACGTGACGCTTGGTTCGACCGAATCAAAGCTGACATTGACAAGAAGTAGACAGCGGAAATCAGCAAGGTCAGCAACCAGTGCAAAAATACGCAGTCGAGCGGTGTTGGTGATAGCGCAGCGGAGGGGTGCAAGCGTCTCGTGGTCGAGGCCGAGAAGAAGAAGCAGGAGGAACTAGCCTTGAACGAGCAGACGAGGAAGGTTGCGAAGGTTGCCCAGGTCGAACAGGCAGCGGCTTCCTCGCTTCAGTCCAAGCTGTAGGCCCAAGATGAAACGGGTCTTTCTCGCTCTTGGGGTGGTAGTAGCCCTGTGCTCTACATCGTTCGCCGATGAGATGGGTCAGCAAAGGGAGGCAAACCCGCCAGCGCTCATCTGCACACAACCACAGGACAACAAGGAACCTATGACCTTGGCTGGCCGTGGTTGCTGCTCACATCACAAGGGGCAGTGCGGTTGCGAAGGTGGCCGGGTGGTGTGCTGTGACGGTAGCTTGAGTCCGTCCTGTAGGTGCGAGAAGGACGAAGGACCAGTGAACTAGCCAACTTCACGGGGGGTGGGTAGGACATGTGGGAGCAGGCAGATAAACGGTTCGTCATCAAGGTTCTAGCTTTCACCTTCGTCGGGAATGTCCTCTCCGTGCTGCTGCCCTACTTGTGGACAGGCTACATGGAGTTCTACCGCATTGGCTTCGGGGTGGAATTGTTTATGAAGTGGCCGTGGTTCACGCTTGCTTTCGCAGCAACAGCCTCAAACTTCATGTATCCCTACGTTGCCCTTGTGCACACGAAACTTGAACCACGCGAGTTTCGCGGAGACATCATCGGCTACGTTGTTCTACTCGCTGGGGTCTTATCCATCGGGTTCCACCCTGGACTAAAGACACTCGGAATATCTTCGGATTCATCCATGCTCTACTTGTATGCCCTGTTCTCCCTCGTCAATTGGATTTCCGTCACCATGTTGCGCAAGCCGATTGCGAGGTGCATCCTCGGCATGGCGCTCACCCTTGAAAGCAGTGGTGTCCTTGAGTCAGAGGCCAAACGGGCGGTAGAGGAGCATGAGGAATGGGTACAGCAAATGAGAGCGACATACCCAGACGGGTACGTGCCAAGCGACAAGGTGAAGTTCTAGAAGTTCTGCGCGTTACCTGATGGAGGTTTAGATGGACCTTGAACAGTTTGTCTCCTCGGCCTTGACGCAAATCACGAAGGGCATCATCTCGGCCCAGGAAGCCACCCTTGAAGCAGGGGCGGTAATAAATCCAACCACCGAGTATGGCAACGCAAAGGCTGCGTCGGTGTGGGGCCGGGGAGTGGACGGTGGAGACCAGATTCTCCAAGTCGTTTCTTTTGACCTTGTCGTCACCGTGGCGGACGCTTCTAAGGCAAGCGGCGAAGGTGGCATCCAAGTACTTGGGTTGAAGGTTGGTGGGGGTGTCGGGTCCGAGACAACCTCGTCTTCGCAGTCGAAAATCAGCTTCAGCATACCCGTCATCTGGCCCATCTTGGACTATAAGAAGGCCAGAGCTAAACTCCAGGCCACATAGCACAATGGACTACAGCCCCAGTGAATGCTCCAGGTGCTTCAGGTAGTTCTCCCGGTACAACCCAACGGCCTCAGGCGATTCCAACACCACCAAGTTCTCTGCGTTGCTGTTCTCCGCAGCCTTCGTGAAGTTGAAGCTCCCGGTGACGAGAGTACGCCCGTCAATGAGCATGACCTTGTTGTGGGCAATGGCATGGGCAGAGTCGATGAACACCTTCACCCCAGCATCCCTAAGCATGGTACCTGCCGCTCCCTGTCCTCGGCTCTGGCTCTTGTCGAGGATGACTTCCACTTCAACACCTCTGGCTTGAGCGCCAATGAGAGCCTGCGTGATGGTAGGGGAAGTGAAGCTGTACGCCTGGACGTAGATAGACCTCTCCGCCCTCTCCAGGTGCCTCACAAGGGCCTCTGTGCAGCCTCCACGGGGTGAGAAGTACACCTCGGCCTTGGTGTCATGCAGGGTGAGGTCGTACGCCCACGATGAAGCTGACAGGATGAGTAGGACACCGAGCGCAAGGGCCAGTCGCTTCACTGCCGACCTCCTACTTCTGTTGCTGAGTTAAAAGAGCTTGGTCTATCCTATGAGCCAACGAAGTTAAGCTACCCCAGGACTCATCAAGGCCACAGAGAGGTCAAGCAGCGGTTGTAGAGCTCCCTGAGCGGAGACACAGGCAAGTAGTTCTTGGCGGCAGTGGGTAGGCTGGGTTCTGGTTCGGAGTGATGGCCTTACCATTACAGATTACGTCCAGTGTCGGGCTTGTTCAAGCGCAACAAGCGAGTCAATAGATTTGCAGCGTATACCAGTATAGACAGGCAGCGGTGACGAAGAATCACATACCACATCAAGACAGCGACAAACATAAGTACAGAGAGAAGGCAATCCGAGCGCGATAGATATTTTGAAATAGTAGCGCCTTGGTAATCATACAAAGAGTACACAGCAACAGCTGAAATAAGAAATGTTGGAGCAAGCAATTCCACTTTTGCACCGAAGAAAAAATTAACTCCAGCAAGTTCAACGATTGTGTTGTGTGATTCACGTGCGTCCAATTTGATTTGAAGTATTTCATCTTTGCATTCTTTGTTTGTACAAGACACTGCACCAGCACATAAATTATCGGCTCTATCCATAATCATAATGTTTTTCGAGTAGATGTTGTCTACATTGAAATCGATAAAACACACATACCATCTACTGTAAAAAGTAAAAGATTCGACCAGTATTGCACCGAACAGCAGTAATTTAATGCCGTATATTTGTGATATCTTCGCTTCAATAAACGCAATTTTAAATTCAATGAGTTCTGGGGCCAAGACATAGAGAGAAAGCAGCACGAAAGAGAATATTATCAGGTTGCGGCGTGACTTCAAGACCTCGGACGACAATTCGTATCTTGGCTTTGCATTCGGATGCACGATTTTAGTCCCTCCTTCACTTATTCGGGGTTATGGAGCACCATGTTGAGCAGATTGTGCCCGCCGGCGGCGGCGATCTCGATGGCGCGCTTGGCGTGGTCCTGGCCCTTGACCTCGGCGAAGTCGCCCTCGGCCCGGTCCTGCCCGGCCCAGAGCGCGTCCACGTCGACCACCAGCGGCTCGGGCTGGTCCTCCCCGGTGATGAGGCGCACGGCCTGGGTCAGGCTGTCCACGCCAAAGACGCGCAGGCCCTGGACCACGGCGGCCTCGGCGGCGTTCTCCGCCGGGACGATGAGTCCGGCCGCGCCCTGGTTCCGGGCCAGGATGGCCAGTGGCAAAACGCCCGGCACGGGCTTGAGCGCGCCGTCCAGCGACAGCTCCCCGGCCAAAAACCAGCCGCCGTCACCGGAAGTCAGGCCGCCAGAAGACACGCCGCCAGAAGACACGACTTCCGGGGCCAGGCGTTCGGCCAGACTTCCTGTGTCGATGGACTCAGCAGCCGCCAGCAGGCACAGGGCCAGGGGCAGGTCGTAGGCGCTGCCTTCCTTGCGCAGGTCCGCCGGGGCCAGATTCACGGTGATGCGTGCGGGCGGCAGCCGGTACCCGGCGTTTTTCAGCGCCGAGAGCACGCGCTCCTTGGCCTCGCGCACCGCGCCCTCGGCCAGGCCCACCAGGGTGAAGGCGGGCATGCCGGAGCGGGTCAGGTCGACTTCAAGGGAGACGGGCTGCGCCTCGATGCCGAGCAGGGCGGCGGTGCGGACTTTGGCGATCACAGGGGGGCTCCTTCGCGTTGGTTGACGCATAGAGCGTAAGCGATTCCGCGCACTTTGCCCAGCGCTTTCCGCTGGAAGAGGCGGTCAGGCCGTCTGCCACCCCGTTCGTGCGACCCGGTTCGCGCGGCCCGGACAAACGAAAAAGGGCGGAGCCGTTGCCGACCCCGCCCGTGCAGTCCAGGTGGAAGGAGAATCTAGGCCGGGAGCCTGCGCTTGAAGGCCAAAAGCACGAGCAGGGCCGAGCCGAGCAGCCACACCGCGCCGGGAACGGGCGTGGGGGCGGGCTTTGTCTGCACCAGCGAGATGTTGTCCACCAACGCGCCGTACGAATCGCTGACGCCGGTGCCGCTGAGGTACAGGATCGCGCTGGGCGAGGCCCCGGTGTAGACGAAGGAGGTTGTCAGGGTCGCCCACTTGGGGCCCAGGGCGGCTGTTTCGTACGTGAAGCCGCCGATGCTGACGGCCATGGAGCCCGAGGCCGTGCTCTGCTGGCGGTTGAAGTAATCAAAGGACAGCTGGTAGGTCGCGCCCTTGGTCAGGCTGACGCTCTGGCCCATGCGCACGTTCCTGTTGGCGTCCAGCTCGGTATAGTTCGTGGGATTGTTGGTGCCGAACATCCCGTGCTGGATCTCGGCCTCGCCCGTGTACAGGGTCCAGCCCGGCAGCGAGGAATAGATGGTCCAGCTTCCGCTGTTGATGGTCGAGGGCAGGGTTTCAAAGTCGCCGTTGGTGATCAGGTTGGCCTGGGCGAAGCCAGCGGTGCAGAGCAGCACCAGCAGACACAGGAGGCCGAAGATCTTGTTCATGAGTTTTCCTCGCAGGTGGTCATTTTCTATCGACAAGGCCGATCTTGACCTTGCTTATGTCTATCGGAAGGTGTCGGCACGGTCAATAGGGGCTGGTGCGTGCGGGGCAAAAAAACCGGCCCGCAGGGGCGCGGGCCGGTTTCCTTCAATCCGTGGCGCTGGGCCTGGCCGTGTGGGGCCGGGCGGAGGCGGCAGGCTGCTAGCGCAGCACGCGGCTAGTGGATCACGCGACCTATGCGCTCCCAGCGGACATTTGTCGGCCCGGTCCAGGACCAGTAGATGACCATGGCCTTGCCCTTGATGCTGGCGCGGTCCACAAAGCCCCAGAAGCGGGAGTCGAAGGACTCGTCGCGGTTGTCGCCCATGCAGAAGTACTTGCCCGCAGGCACGGTGATCTTGGGCATCCAGTCGCGCTTGGAGCGGCAGAGGGTGGTCACGTCCTCGCAGTGGTCGAAGTAGGTCTTGGGGTCCACGCTGATCTCCACGTGGCCTTCGGGCAGGGGGCTTTGCTCGATGTCGTCGCGGGTGTGCTGGATGTACGGGCCGCCCACGGGCTTGCCGTTGACGAAGACCTGCTTGGCGCGGATCTCCACCATGTCGCCCGGTATGCCCACGATGCGTTTGACGAAGTCCACGTCGCGCAGGTTCGGGCGGCTGGCGTCGAGCTTCTCGTTGAAGGGGTACTCGAAGACCACGATGTCGCCGCGCGCGGGCTCGTACACCGGGATCAGGATGTTGTCGGAAAAGGGCAGCCGGATGCCGTAGTGGAACTTGCTGACGAGCAGCTGGTCGCCGATCTGCAGGGTCTCCAGCATGGAGCCGGTGGGGATCTTGAAGGCCTGCACGATGAAGGCGCGGATGACCAGCGCCAGCACCACCGCGACCAGCAGCGCCTCCACATATTCCTTGAGGGTCTTGAGCCATCTGGGATTCATGCGCGTTCCTTTCTCGTTGCGACGGTACAGCTGCCGCCGGTTTACTCGTCGTCGCCGGCCTTGAGCACGGCCAGGAAGGCTTCCTGCGGTATCTCCACGTTGCCCATGCGGCGCATGCGGCGCTTGCCTTCCTTCTGCTTCTCCAACAGCTTGCGCTTTCGTGTGATGTCGCCGCCGTAGCACTTGGCGATGACGTCCTTGCGGAAGGGCGCCACGCGCTCCTTGGCGATGATCTTGTTGCCGATGCAGGCCTGGATGATGACCTCGAACATCTGGCGGGGAATGCTCTTCTTGAGCTTCACGGCCAGGCTGCGGCCAAAGCGGTAGGACGCGTCGCGGTGGATGATGACCGAGAAGGCGTCCACAGGCTCGGTGTTGATGAGGATGTCCAGGCGCACCAGGTCGCTCTGGCGGTAGTCGACGATCTCGTAGTCGAGGCTGGCGTAGCCCTTGGTGTTGCTTTTGAGCTTGTCGAAGAAGTCGTACATGATCTCGGCAAAGGGCATCTCGTAGGTGATGACCACGCGCGAGGCGGTCAGATACTTCATGTCCTTCTGGATGCCGCGCTTCTCCTCGCACAGGCCGAGCACGTTGCCCACGAACTCGTTGGGCACGTGGATTTCGACGCGCGCATACGGCTCGTGCAGTTCGGCGATGTGGCTTGGGTCGGGCAGCAGGCTCGGGTTGTCGATGGAGAGCTCGCGGCCGTCGATGGTCTTGACCTTGTAGATGACCGAGGGCGCGGTGGTGATGAGCCGGGCCTGGAACTCCCGCTCCAGCCGCTCCTGGATGATCTCGATGTGCAACAGGCCGAGGAAGCCGCAGCGGAAGCCGAAGCCCAGCGCCTTGGAGGTCTCCGGCTCGAAGCTGAAGGCGGCGTCGTTCAGCTGGAGCTTTTCCAGGGCCACCTTGAGCATCTCGTACTCGTTTGGCTCCACCGGGTACAGGCCGGAGAAGACCATGGGCTTGACCTTCTTGAAGCCGGGAAACGGCGTTTTGGTCGGGTTCTCGGCCTTGGTGATGGTGTCGCCCACGGGCGCGTCGGAGAGCTCCTTCATGTTGGCGCACAGAAAGCCGACCTCGCCCGGGCCGAAGTCCGGCATCTCCACGCTCTCGGGGCTGAACACGCCGAGCTTCATGACGTCGAATTCCTTGCCCGAGGAGAAGATGCGGATCTTCTCGCCCTTCTTGATGGTGCCGTCGAGCACGCGGAAGAGCACCACCACGCCCAGGTACGTGTCGTACCAGGAGTCGAAGATCAGGGCCTTGAGCGGCGCGCCCGCGTCGCCCCCCGGCGGCGGCAGGTGGGTGATGATGCGCTCGATCAGGTCGGCCACGCCCAGGCCGCTCTTGGCGCTCACCAGGGCCGGGTCCGTGCAGTCCAGCCCGATGACCTCCTCGATCTCGCGGGCCACGCGTTCGGGCTCGGCGCTGGGCAGGTCGATCTTGTTCAGCACCGGCACGACCTCAAGGTTGTTGTCCAGCGCCAGGTAGACGTTGGCCAGCGTCTGGGCCTCCACGCCCTGGGAGGCGTCGACCACGAGCAGCGCGCCCTCGCAGGCGGCGAGGCTGCGCGAGACCTCGTAGGAGAAGTCCACGTGGCCCGGGGTGTCGATGAGGTTCAGGATGTACTTGTTGCCATCCTTGGCGGTGTAGGGGATGCGCACGGTCTGGGCCTTGATGGTGATGCCGCGCTCGCGCTCCAGGTCCATCTTGTCCAGGTACTGGGCCTTCTGGTCGCGCGCGGAGACCACCCCGGTGAGCTCCAGGATGCGGTCGGCCAGGGTCGACTTGCCGTGGTCTATGTGCGCGATGATGCTGAAATTTCGGATGAACTGTGTGTCGGTCATGGTCTCGCACGTTTGGGCCGGACTGATCAACCGGGCCGTGTTCTGGGGATATGCCCCGGCTTGGGGCGAGAGCACTTGTACGGCATAATTGCCCGGCTGTCTAATGGGCCTGGCATATCCCGGCGTGGGCCGCGCGGCTTGCCCTTGCTGCTGTTTGCGGGTATCAAGCGGACCATGCGGACCATCATTCTCGGCGGCACAGGATTCATCGGCCAGGCGCTGGCGCGGCTGCTCTGCGGGCAGGGGCACGAGGTCGTCGTGCCCTCGCGCCGACCGGAAAAGGTGTCGGCCCTGTTCGGGGCCCTCTTCGGGGGTGGGCCCGCCCGGAAGATCGTCGGCGCGCCCTTTGACGGCCAGACCGGCGCGGGCTGGGCCGGGCTCATCACGCCGGACACGGCCATCGTGAACCTGGCCGGGGAGAATATCGCCGACGGCCGCTGGACCCCGGACAAGAAGCGGCGCATCCTGGAAAGCCGCCTGGACGCGGGCGCGGCGGTCATGGACGCCATCCGTCAGGCCGGGGTGCTCCCGGCGGTGCTGGTGCAGGCCTCTGCCGTGGGCTACTACGGCGCGCGCGGGGCCGAGGGCGTGGGCGAAGACGCCCCGCCGGGCGCGAATTTTCTGGCCCGGGTGGCCAGCCGCTGGGAGGCCTCGACCCTGGAGGCAGAGGCCCTGGGCGTGCGCCGGGTCGTGGTGCGCACCAGCATGGTTCTGGGCCGGGGCGGGGCCCTGGCCAAGATGCTGCCGCCCTTCCGCCTGGGCCTGGGCGGGCCGCTGGGCGCGGGCACGCAGATGGTGCCCTGGATCCACCTGGACGACGAGGCCGGGGCCATCGCCTTTTTGATCCAGACGCCGGGCCTGTCCGGTCCGTTCAACCTGGCCGCGCCCGAGGCCGTGGACTCGCGCGGGTTCGCCCGGGCCCTGGGCCGCGCGCTGAAGCGCCCGGCCTTTCTGCCTGTGCCGGGCTTCGCCTTGCGGCTGCTCCTGGGACAGATGGCCGAGGAGGTGCTGCTTTCCGGCGTGCGCGCGGAGCCCACGCGGCTCTTGGCCGCAGGGTATCGGTTCCGGCGCCCCCGGCTGGCCGCCGCCCTTGCGGACGTGCTGGACCATGCATAGAAACCGATTGAATTTCAGGGAGCGCCCATGGGCAAAGGCAGGATTCTGGTGGTGGAGGACGAGGCCGTGGTGGCCCTGGGCATTCAGAACAATCTGGAGCGCCTGGGCTATGAGGTCGTCGGGCGGGCCAGCACCGGGCAGGAGGCCCTGGCCCTGGCCCAGGCCGCAGGGCCGGATCTGGTGCTCATGGACGTGATGCTGGGCGGCGGCATGGACGGCATCGACACCGCCCTGGAGCTGCACGAGCGCTTCAACCTGCCGGTGGTCTACCTCTCCGCCGCCACCGACGAAAAGACCCTGGACCGCGCCAAGCGCACCGACCCCTTCGGCTACATCACCAAGCCCTTCAAGGACCATGAGCTGTCCCTGACCATTGAGGTGGCCCTGTACAAGTCCCGCACCGAGTCGCAATTGCAGGAGAGCGAGCAGCTTTTGTCCACCACCCTGGGCAGCCTGGCCGAGGCCGTGGTGGCCACCGACACCGAAGGCCGCGTGACCTACATGAACCCGGCTGCGGCGGTCATGCTGGGCGTGGGCCAGGAAGAGGCCCTGGGCATGGAGGTGGCGGGCGTGTTCACCGTGCTCGACCAGGACACCCGCCTGCCCATCACCGGCCTGGATGAGATCTGCTGCCCGCACACGGCGCAGCCCATGTGCGAGGACATGCTCCTCGTCACCCGGGCCGGGCTGGAGGTGCCGGTGGGGCTCTCTATTTCGCCGGTGCGCGGCTCGCGCGGGGACTTCCGGGGCCGCGTGCAGGTGCTGCGCAATGTGTCCCTGCGCAAAAATGCCGAGGCCGAGCTGCAGGGCAGCATGCAGGCCCTGCGCACCGCCTTCCGCCAGACCGTGCGCGCCCTGGCCAGCATGGCCGAAAAACGCGACCCCTACACCGCCGGGCACCAGCAGCGCGTGGCCCGGCTCGCCTGCGCCATCGGCCGGGAGCTGGGCCTCAGCCCGGAGTCCGTGGAGGGCCTGGAGGTGGCGGGCACCCTGCACGACATCGGCAAGGTCTACGTCCCGGCGGAGATCTTGGCCAAGCCCGCGCGCCTGTCGCACATGGAGATGGGCATCATGAAGAGCCACTCCGAGGTGGGCTTTGAGATATTGCGCGAGGTGAACTTTCCCTGGCCCGTGGCGCGCAGCGTGCTGGAGCACCACGAGCGCCTGGACGGCTCCGGCTATCCCGGCGGGCTCAAGGGCGCGGAGATCTCGCGCGAGGCGCGCATCCTGGCCGTGGCCGACGTGGTCGAGGCCATGAGCTCGCACCGGCCTTACCGCGCGGCCCTGGGCCTGCCCCTGGCCCTGGACGAGATCAGAAGCGGGCGCGACCGCATCTACGACGCCGAGGCCGTGGACGCCTGCCTGGCGCTCATGAACGGCGGCGGCTTCACCTTTGACGAGCCGGAGTCCTGCCCGGCTGCGCCCGCCCCGGACCTCTCCCGGCTGGCCGCGCCCCTGGCCACGGAGGAATGATGACGCAGCGCGGGCGCATCCTGGTGGTGGACGACGAGTCCGGCATCCGCTTTTCCCTCAAGGGCATTCTGGAGGACGAGGGCTTTGCCGTGGCCGAGGCCGAGACCGGCGAGGCCGGGCTGGCGCTGGCGGACGCGGGCGAGGCCTTTGACCTGGTCTTCCTGGACATCTGGCTGCCCGGCCTGGACGGGCTGGAGGTGCTGGCGCGCCTGCGCGAGGACCGGCCCGAGCTGCCCGTGGTCATGATCTCCGGGCACGGCACCATCGAGACGGCGGTGGGAGCCATCAAGCGCGGGGCCTTTGACTTCATCGAAAAGCCCCTGTCCCTGGAAAAGGTGCTGCTGGCCGCGCACAAGGCTTTGGAGTTCTCCCGGCTGAAGCAGGAGAACCTGGCCCTGCGCCATTCCCTGGGCGAAGCTGAGGTGCGCCTCACCGGGGCCTCCCCGGCCATGGACGAGCTGCGCCAGATGATCGGCCAGGTGGCCCCCACCGACGCCTGGGTGCTCATCACCGGCGAGAACGGCACAGGCAAGGAGATCGCCGCGCGGCTGCTGCACGCCCAGAGCCTGCGCGCGGACCTGCCCTTTGTGGCCGTGAACTGCGCGGCCATCCCCGAGGAGCTCATCGAGAGCGAGCTCTTCGGCCACGAGAAGGGCGCCTTCACCGGCGCGGACAAGGGGCAAATCGGCAAGTTCGAGCTGGCCCACAAGGGCACGCTGTTTCTGGACGAGATCGGCGACATGAGCCTGAAGACCCAGGCCAAGATCCTGCGCATATTGCAGGAGCAGCGCTTCGAGCATGTGGGCGGGCGCAAGACCATCACCGTGGACGTGCGCGTGCTGGCCGCCACCAACAAGGACCTCCCGGCCGAGATACGCGCCGGGAGCTTCCGCGAGGATTTGTACTACCGGCTCAAGGTCTTCCCGCTCACGGTGCCGCCGCTGCGGGCGCGTGCGGGCGACATCGCGCTTCTGATCGAGGACTTCGTGGACACGCTCTCGCGCCGGGGCGGGTGCAAGCGCGCGGTCTTCAGCCCGGAGACCCTGGCCGTGCTGCAAACCTACCCCTGGCCGGGCAACGTGCGCGAACTCAAGAACTTCGTGGAGCGCATGCTCATCCTGGCGGGCGGGCGCGAGATCACCCCGGACCGCCTGCCGCCGGACATCACCAGTCAGGCCACGGTGACGGCTGCGCCGACTCCCGTCGCGCCAACTCCGGCCGCGCCCCAGGCCCCTGTTGCCGGTCCGCTGGCAGGCACGGCTGCCGTGTCCGACGACGACATCCCGGTCGCCGACATCCCCGACACCGAAATTCCGGACACCTTCCAGGCCGGGCCGCTGGACCTCAAGGCTGCGCGCGCGGCCTTTGAGGCGCGCTTTCTGGAGGCCAAGCTGCGCGAGTTCGGCGGCAACGTCAGCAAACTGGCCGAGGCCGTGGGCCTGGACCGCAGCTCGCTGTACAGGAAGCTCAAGGGCTATGGGATCCAGGCGGACTGAAGACCGGATTGAAGATCGGACTGGAGGCCGGAGTCGGAGGGCGGCGGCCTGCGCAGACGCAGCCTGCTGGCGGCCACACCCCGCAGCCACACCCCTCGTGTGCGCGCGCCGTGGCGCGGCCCGCAACGAAAAGGCGGACGGGATTTTCAGGTTTTGGGCAGTTGAAGCGTGTTGGCCTGGGCAACAGTGTGGCGAAAAAGCGATCTGTTGAAAGAATTGCTTGACGAAATAACCGCTTGAGGAAAGAATTGCCTGAGGGAAGAGGCGTTTGCGTGGGTTTTCCGAATCAGCATTGAGGGCGGCGACGTGCGAGCCAGAACAGTCATTCTAACGGTTTTATTTGTTTTTATCCTGCTGGGTACGGGCGCCCCGGCCTCCGCACAGGACAGTCTCACCGGGAAGGTGCTCGATACGGCCTACGCCGGGGGCAACCATGTCGGCACCACGTCCTTTGCCGTGGAGGCCAGCGACGGGAAAGTCTATTTTTTCCACGACGACATGAAGACGCCCAAGGTCACGGGAGAGGTGAAGGACAAGGTGGCGTACTACCGCGCCCTTGATTTCCCGGGGTCCGAGATACGGTTCAAGTTCCCCGGCGTGGTCAACCTGGCCCACATCGCGCACAAGGTCTCCAAGAGCGACATCGGCATCCGCGAAAACTACACGGACGAGTATTTTTACCTGAAAAACGGCGAGAAGATCGGCTGGATTGTGTTCACGTCCATGCACATCATCCACCTGGCCAAGAAGCCCACCCCCTGCTGCGTGCGGCCGCAGTGGTGAGCCGCAGCACGGGCCTGCGCCGGGCGCTGGAAATGGGCGGCAGAGCGTGAGGCAGGGCCCTGGCAAGGGCGCGGGCACGGCCCGGAGTTCGCTGCACCGCAAACGCAATGGCTGTGGGCTGACGGCGGAGGAGCCGCGCCCGGAATGGGAGGTGCCATGAACCGCGTTCTTTCCCTCTTCGTCCTGGCCTGTCTTGTCCTCGGACTGTCCGCTCCAGCCTTTGCGGAGCGCCGCGTGGCGCTCATCATCGGCAACGGCGCGTACAAGACCGGCCCGCTGAAAAATCCCGCCAACGACGCCCGCGACATGGCGGCCGCGCTCAAAGGCGTCGGCTTTGAGGTCATCCTGCGCGAGAATGCGGGCCTGCGCGCCATGAACGAGGCCATCGACCAGTTCTGGGCCAGCCTGAAAAAGGGCGGTGTGGGCCTGTTCTTCTTTGCCGGGCATGGCTTGCAGGTGGCGGGGGAGAACTACCTCGTGCCGGTCGACGCGCGCGTGGCCCTGGAAAAGGACGTGCAGTACGAGTGCGTCAACGCGGGCAAGGTGCTGGGCCGCATGGAGGACGCGGGCAACGGCCTGAACATCGTCATCCTCGACGCCTGCCGCAACAATCCCTTTGCCCGCAGCTTCCGCAGCGATACGCGCGGCCTGGCCAAGATGGACGCGCCCACAGGCTCGCTGGTGGCCTTTGCCACGGCCCCGGGCGACGTGGCCGCAGACGGCGCAGGCAAGAACGGCCTGTACACCAGCCACCTGCTTCGGGTGCTGCGCACGCCGGGGCTCAAGATCGAGGACGTGCTCAAGCAGGTGCGCATCGGCGTGGCCGGGGAGTCCGCCCAGATGGGCAAGCGCCAAACGCCGTGGGAGTCCTCCAGCCTCATGGGCGATTTCTATTTTGTCGGCGGGGGGCAGGCGTCCTTGTCCGCGCCGCAGGCCTCTGTGTCGAAGGCCGCCGATCTTGGCGCGGAAAAGGCGCGTCTGGCTGGGGAGGTCGAGCGCCTGCGGCGCGAGCAGGAGGAAATGGAGCAGCTTAAGGCCGAGAAGCAGCGGCTGGAGGACGACCGGCAAAAGCTGGAGCGGGCCAAGCAACAGGGCCAAGTGTCGGTGGCGCGGCCTGCGCCGCAGCTGGCCAACGTGCCGGAGAACCCCGTTTCGGGCGAACCCTCTTCGACCTCCCTGGCCGGGACGTCCTGGCTGGCCCAGGACGTCGTCGGGGAGACCGTGTACGAGTTCCTGCCCACCGGCGTGCTCAAGTACTCCTACAATGGAAGCACCTTCACAAATGGCACCTGGAGGCAGAGCGGGAGCGCGGTGTACATGGAGATGAACAACCGCTACGCGGAGCGCGACGCGGTGATCCGGGGCGACAGCATGAGCGGTACGGGCCACAACACCGTCGGCAAAACCTGGACATGGTCGGCCCGGCGGCAGTGAACGCGTTTTCAGCAGTTTTGCGCCGAACAAAAAGGGCCGGAGGCTGCAACCCCCCGGCCCATCACCTGAAGAATATTCGGAAAGCCTAGGCCCAGTAAACCACCTCAAAGGTCTTCTGCATTCCGGCCTTGAGCGCGTTCATGGCGCTCTTGTCCATGTCGCGGATGCGCAGGTACACGTCGCGCAGGCCCACCTCCGGCGGCTCGCAGGAGGTCAAAAGGCTCATCAGCCGCGCGCCGTGGTCCTTCAGGTAGTCCAGCACGGGCACCAGGCCGCCGGGCTCGTTGGACAGCCGCAGGCCGATCTGCACCCCGCCCTCCAGCACGCCGGTGATGCGCACCAGGACCTTGAAGATGTCCGAGTCGGTGACGATGCCCACGACCTTGCTGCCCGCGTCGACCACGGGCATGCCGCCGATCTTGTGCTCCAGCATGATGGCGGCGGCGGTGTCCACGGTTTCGCCCGTCTTGATGGTCACGACCTTCTTAGTCATGATGTCTCTGATCTTGATCTCCGAGAGCAGGTAGTACAGCTCGTGCATGTCGAGCGTGGTGGCCTTGGAGGGCGAGGCGTCCTTCACGTCGCGGTCGCTGACGATGCCGACCAGCACGCCCTTCTCGTCCACCACGGGCAGGCGGCTGATGCCCTTCTCCTTCATGACCTTGGAGGCCTTCATCATCGAGGTCTCCGGGGTCGTGGTCACGACGTCCTTGGTCATCCAGTTTTCGATGAGCATGCCTGTCTCCTGTGCTGCGCCCCTGTTCAGGGCGGTGGTGTCATTTTTGTTGATACTATCCGAGCTCGTGCATGTTGGCTAGTGGAAATTTCGCGCGAAACGGCTGCCCCACTGGCTCCGAAGGATGTTCGGCCCGGCCTGGCCGCGCCGAAGCTTTACCTTCTGCCCGGCAGGGGATAGCATGGACCCCATGTTTGTGGTGGTCAACGTGGATGATCTGGGCCTCTCGCCCGCCGTGCGCCGCGCCGTGGAGGACCTGGCCGCGTTGTCGCGCGTCAGCTCGGCCACGCTCCTGGTCAACGGCCCGGATGCCGCCCTTGCGGCCCGGCTGTTCGAGGACGGCGGCGGGCTGGGCATCGGCGTGCACCTGAACATCCTTCGCGGCCGCCCGGAGGGCCCGGCCAGCGAGATGCCCGGCCTGGTGGGGTCGCAGGGCCTGTTTCTGGGCGACTATGTGGCGCTTTTCAGGCGCTACCTCAGCCGGGCCTTCACCCCGGCGGACGCCGAGCTGGAGTGGTCGCGCCAGGTGGAGCGCGCGCTGGACCTGGGCGTGCGGCCCACGCACCTGGACTCCGAGAAGCACATCCACGTCTGGCCCGGCCTGTTCGAGGCCGCCTGCCGCGTGGCCGAAAAGTTCGGCATCGGCTGGGTGCGCAGGCCCGTGGAGCATGTGTCGCCCCTGCGCTGGGACAAGGGGGGGCGGCGCGCGCGCATTTTGAACGCCTTTGGCCTGTTCCACCGGCTCCCGGCGGGTGGCCGCGTGGCCTGTCCGGCCTGCGTGTTCGGCGTGGCCGACCAGGGGGCCAGCCTGTTGCCGGGGCGGCTGGCTGCGTATATGAAGCGGGTGCGGCCCGACGTGCTGGAGGTGGTCTGCCACCCTGGCGCACTGTCCTCAGAAGATGGTGAAGGGGACGCCCCGCTGCCTGCGGACTACGGCCCCATGCGCATCAGCGGGCAGTGGACAGCCGAGCGCGACGCCCTGGCCGCGCCTGGCTGGGGCGAGGCCCTGGCCAGCGCCGGGGCCCGGCTGGTGCATTACGGCCAGCTCGACCCGGCCACGCGCGGCCTGCGGCCCGAATTTCGGCAATAGTACGCGACCACGCTACGAACAAGGGATGCCAAGCATGTCACGATCCGCCCTGAACTGCCCCCTGAACGAATCCCTTGCCCGGAACGGGGCCGGTGGACTTTTGAACACCGAAGGGGCCTTGAACCCCGAAGGGGCCTGGCCGGTGGAAGTCAGCATCGTCACGCCCATGCACAACGAGGAGCTCTGCGTGCGCGAGTTCCACCGGCGCATCGGCGCGGCTTTGACCGGCCTGGGGGCCAGCTACGAGATCGTGCTGGTCAACGACGGCAGCACCGACGCCACGCCTGGGATCATCCGCGAACTGGCGAACGCCGACCCGCATCTGGTGGGCGTGTTCCTGGCGCGCAACCGGGGCCAGTGCACGGCCATCTACGCGGGCATCCAGCATTCCCGGGGCCGCTACGTGGTCATCATGGACGGCGACCTGCAGCACCCGCCTGAGGAGGTTCCGGGCCTCGTCGAAAAGATCCGCGAGGGCTACGAGCTGGTCAAGGGCGTGCGCCAGAAGCGCCAGGAATCGCTGCTGCTGCGCCGCATCCCCAGCCTTGTCGCCAACTACCTGATGCGCGCCACCAGCAAGTGCGACGTGCACGACATGGGCGGGCTGTCCTGCCTGGACGGCGACCTTGCGCGCTCGCTCAAATTGCGCGAGGGCCAGCACCGGCTCATCCCGGCCCTGGTCTACGGCCTGGGCGGGGCCGTGTGCGAGGTGCCGACCAGCGCGCCGCCGCGCTTCGCGGGCAAGAGCCACTACGGCCTTGGCCGCAGCATCGACGTGCTCTTCGACATCGTGCTGCTGTGGTTCCAGAACTCCTACAAGCAGCGGCCCGTGTATCTTTTCGGGCGCATCAGCCTGTGGCTTTTTTTGCTGGCCTCCCTGACCATGGCCTGGCTTTTGTTTGAGAAGATGTTCTGGGGCATGCACATGGGCACCCGCCCGCCGTTTCTGGGGGCCGTGCTGTTCTACTTGTCCTCGCTCGGGTTCATGAGCACCGGGCTGATCCTGGAGGTGCTGGTGAACACCCACGATGCGGTCAGCGGCACCATGCCCTTCAAGGTGCGCGAGGTGGTGCGCGGCCCGTCTGCCGGGAGCTCTGCCGACAGCTCTGCCGACAGCTCCGCCGGGAGCCTGGCCGACCCCCGCGACTAGGGCCTGTCGCGAACGCGCCTGTTCTCCCCTGTGCGGCTTCGCGCGCAGAATTTCGTTCAGGCCTGCGCGGCGCGGGTGACTTCTCCGGCCCCTGTCCGGCCCCCTGGAGGCGTTCGTTCCGGCTGGGCGCGCGTGCCGTCTTTTGGAAACTGGCCCCAACAGGCCGCCCGGCCAAGGACTTGCCGTGCAGACAGACTCCGTGCAGACCGGCCCCGTGCACCCCGATGTCCTACAGCTCGACTCCGTGCAGATCGGCCTGCTCCAGATCAACCCCGTGGTGGGCGACATCAGCGGCAACGCCGCGCGCATCGAGCAGGCCTATGCCGAGGCCGAAGCCGCTGGCGCAGACCTCTGCCTGACCCCGGAGCTGGCGCTCACCGGCTACCCCCCGCGCGACCTGCTGCTCTACGCAGGCTTTTGCCGGGCCGCCTTTGTCGAGGCCCAGGCCCTTGCCCTGCGCCTGCACCGGCGCTTCCCCGCCGGTCCGGCCCTGGTGCTGGGCTGCCCGGAGCCCAACGACTCGGGCCAGGGCAAGGCCTTGTTCAACGCCGCCCTGTGGTGCGAGGCCGGAGCCATCCGCGAGCGCATCCGCAAGGCCCTGCTGCCCACCTACGATGTCTTTGACGAGGCCCGCTACTTCGAGCCGGGCCCCTTCGGGGCTTCAGGGGTTGTGGAGTACCGCGGCCTGAAGTTCGGCGTGACCATCTGCGAGGACCTGTGGAACGACAAGGACTACTGGCCGCATCGCCTGTACCCCGTGGACCCGGTGGAGGCCGCCTGCGCCGCCGGTGCGCAGGTGCTGCTGAACCTCTCGGCCTCGCCCTTCAGCCTGCGCAAGCAGGCGCTGCGGCGGGACATGCTTTCGGCCATCGCCGCAAAGCGGGGCCTGCCGCTGGTCTACTGCAACCAGGTGGGCGGCAACGACGAGCTGGTTTTTGATGGCCGCAGCGCGGTCTACGGCCCCACGGGCGCGGTTTTGGCCCAGGCGGCGGGGTTTGGCGAGCAGGTGCTGGTGGCGGGCCTTGCGGGCGGCGGCTCCCAGGATCTCGCGGCCTCCCCCAGCGTTGCGGCCCTTGACAATGTTGCGGCCCTACACGCTGTGAATGACGACGAGCCCTCGTCCAGCGCGGAGCCTTCGGGCAGCGCGGAGCCTTCGGGCAGCGCGGAGCCCTCTTCCAGCGAGGGACCCTCTTCCAGTGCGGAAATCTGGCGGGCGCTGGTGCTCGGCACGGGCGACTACCTGCGCAAGTGCGGCTTCACCAAGGCCCTGCTCGGTCTGTCCGGCGGCATCGACTCCGCCGTGGTGGCGGCGGTGGCCGTGGAGGCGCTGGGCGCGGCCAATGTGCTCGGCGTGCTCATGCCCTCGCCCTGGTCGAGCCAGGGCAGCATCGACGACTCCCTGGCCCTGGCCAAAAATCTCGGCATGCCCACGCGCACCATTCCCATCGAACCGCTGATGCAGGGCTTCGCCGCCGCCCTGGCCGGGAGCTTCGCCGCGCTGGCCCCAGGGGCCGGGCCAGGCACCACGGAGGAGAACATCCAGTCGCGCATCCGGGGCAACCTGCTCATGGCCTTGTCCAACAAGACCGGCGCGCTGCTCCTGACCACGGGCAACAAGAGCGAGCTGGCCGTGGGCTACTGCACCATCTACGGCGACATGAGCGGCGGGTTCGCGCTCATCAGCGACCTGCGCAAGACCCAGGTCTACGCCCTGGCCCGGCACCTCAACGCCCTGCACCTCAACGCCCTGCGGGGTGCGGCGGGCGGCGGCGTCATCCCGGAAAACATCCTCGTGAAGGCCCCGTCCGCCGAGCTGCGGCCCGGCCAGACCGACCAGGACTCCCTGCCGCCCTACGACGTGCTGGACGCCATCCTGGCCCTGCATGTGGAGAAGCACCAGACAGCGGCGGAGATCGCGGCCGCCGGGTTCGACGCCGCCGTGGTGGCGCGGGTGTGCAGGCTGGTCAAACTGGCGGAGTTCAAGCGCAGGCAGGCCGCTCCGGGCATCAAGATCGCCTGGCGCAGTTTCGGCTCTGGCTGGCGCATGCCGCTGGCCGCTGCGGCACTGCCGTAGGGGGCGCAGCCGGGGGAAACCTTTCTGCAGAAAGGTTCTCTCCCGGACCCCCTTCCAAAGATTTTTCATTTTTCCCGCCCACCGGGAAGCCGTCCAGTGGACTCCCGAAGAGGGGGCGCGCCGTTTCCCTGAGGTCGCGCAGCTTGCCCGGCACAACGGGCCAGCCCGTGGCGAAATGCCCCATGAACCCCCGAAGAGGGCGGCTTGGGCTGGCGCATTCCGCTGGCCGTTGCGGCGCTGCCCTGATTCTTAAAAGAAAAACTCACCCGATCAGGCTGCGGCGCGTCGCCCCTTGAAGCCCCGAAGGGGGCCTTGAGCCTCAATAAGAAGTGCACTGAGCTTTCGGCTGCGACGAAGCCACCGTGAAACCCCGAAACCGGACGAGTTTTGCGTTTGCGGCCCGGCAACGGACGAGTTTTACGTCCAGGCCTGGTTGCCCACGTCCAGCGGATCGTCCGATTGGTCGACCTCGCCCCGGCTCAGGATGCGCCGCAGGGTGTCCTTGCTGATGCCGAGGTCGCGGCAGGCGGCGTTGCGGTTGCCGGCGTTGCGCTCCACGGCCTCCACGGCCCCCCGAAAGCGGATGTCCTCCATGGTTGGGGGCATGGCCGGCGGGCGGTTGGCGTCGGCCCCGGGGTGCTCGCAGGCGCGCACGTCGGCCGGCAGGTGCTCCACCTGGATCAGCCCGCCGGTGCACAGGATGCTGGCGTACTCAATGATGTTCTCCAGCTCACGGATGTTGCCGGGAAAGGGGTGGGCCATGAGCAGGCGCATGGCCTCGGGCGAGAGTCCCTGGATGTCCACGCCCCCGGCCTGCCTGCGCCGCAGCAGGCAGTTGTCGATCAAGAGCGGGATGTCGTCGCGCCGCTCGCGCAGGGGCGGCAGGGTCATGCGCACCACGTTGAGGCGGTAGTACAGGTCCTGGCGGAAGCTGCCCTCGGCCACCATGCGCTCCAGGTCGCGGTTGGTGGCGGCGATGACGCGCACGTCCGCAGCCACGCCCTCCACCCCGCCCAGGGGCTCGAACACGCGCTCCTGCAAGACGCGCAAGATCTTGCCCTGCAGGGCCAGGGGCAGGTCGCCGATCTCGTCGAGCAGGATGGTGCCGCCCTCGGCCAGTTGGAAGCGGCCGGGCTTGTCGCGCCGGGCGTCGGTGAAGGCCCCGGCCTTGTACCCGAAGAGTTCGGACTCCATGAGCAGTCCGGGCAGGGCCCCGCAGTTCAGGGCCACGAAAGGCCCGTCGCGCCGGGAGGAAAGGTTGTGGATGGCCCGGGCGAAGAACTCCTTGCCCGTGCCGGACTCGCCTAAAAGCAGCACCGTGGCCTCGCTCCCCGCCACCTGGGGCAGGATGCGCAAAATCTCTTCCAGGTTGGGGTCGCGGGAGCAGAAGCCTTCGGGCGTGCAGTGGCCGTCTTTTCGCTTGCTGGCCGGGCCGCAGGAGATGTCGCGGAAGGTCTCGACCCCGCCGATGACCTTGCCGTCCTGGTCCTTCAGCGGCGCGGCGCTGACGCTGACCGGGATGCGCACCCCATCGGTGCGCTCCACCATCATGATCCGGCCCGCGATCTTCTTGTCCTCGTCGATGCAGGCGCGCAGCACGCAGTTCTTGGCGCAGCCCTCGGTGCGAAAGACCTCCCAGCACTTGCGGCCCACAGCCTTCTCCGGGTCCACGCCAGTGATGACCCCGGCGGAATTGCTGAAGAAGATGATGTTCCAGTCGCGGTCCACGGTGAACAGCCCGTCGCCCACGGAATCGATGATGAAGGAACACAGCGAGGTGCAGGGAAAGGGTTTGCCCAGCGATTGATGCACAGTGATTTCCCCCTGTTGCGCCGGAACGGGCGAGGTGTACGTACTCTGCCCTGGCTTGCCGGAGAGGTCAACCGTGGCGGAAGCAAAATTCGTCCGCCGCCGGGTGTCCAGCAAAGGTGCTGCACATTAACACGCCTGAATAGTACGATATTTTTACGTGGCACAAGAGTTGCGAAGAGGCAGTCACATGGCCGCGGGGCGCACAGGGGCGCGGCCCCGCCAAGGCCACCCAAAGAGACCAACCCACCTGGAGGACAGACATGGAACTCGCCTTCACCATCTACGGACGCTGCTGCGACATGGCCCTGCACCCCGTCTCCACGGCCACAGCCGAAAAGATCCGCACCCAGGGCCGCGACATTTACAAGCAGAAGTACCTGGAATGGTGGCGCAAGGGCAACACCTGCACCTGCGGCATGAAGCTGGGCGACGAATCCATGGTCGAGGTGACCCTGGACGGCAAGCCGGTGGACTTTGATCCCCAGCCCGTGAAGGATGCCGCAGTGCTGCTGCGCCGCCGCATGTACCTGGACAGCAAGGCCAAGTTCCTGGCGCTCATGGGCTACAACGACGAGGTCTGCTCGCTCACCTGGCACTGGGCCAACGTGCAGGACTTCGACACCGCCAGCTTCGATTTCTTCGTGCACCGCTGGGACCGCCTGCTGCACGAGGACGACTTCTACATCGTGGACGACATCCGCTACGCCGGCCGCTTCTCCGACGACCAGTCCTGGGGCGAGCGCAACGGCCACAGCATGATCGACCCCGTGGTCATCGACCTGGACAACGTGCGCAAGGAAGTTCTGGGGGGCGATATCCGCGTCGCCTAGCCCCAACGCGGAAGCCCCCCAAGCACCATGGGCCGTCTGGCGCCCCCTCGCCGGACGGCCCGTTCCTGTTTCGCCAACCCGCCGGTTCTTGCTCAGCTTCAATACGCGTTTCTGGCCGCTACGCCCGACAGTTGACGGGGGAGACGCTATTTGCGCCGTCACCAGCCAACATGGCGGGAATGCCACCAGGGCGGCGGCGGCCAGGTCCAGGCACGAGAGCTGTCCTCAGCGCTTGGAGCTTGAGGAAAGGTTCGACGGCGGGGAAGAGACCTGCGGCCCTGGCCTGGCGGCGCATGGTCACGCACGTGGGTCTGGGCCGACGGCCAGGGTTCGGCTGTTTCGCCAACCACTGCGGCGCGGAGAGTACGGGAAGGGCGGCGTGGCCTTCCCCCTGCGTTGACCTGCGTTGACATCCTGCGCCTGCGGGGGGAAAATCCAGCCTTCTGCCCAGCCTCACTAAACCGCCCTTCGGGAATGAAGGGGGGGAGGGAGCGCGCCATGAAGGACTACCCGCTGGCCAAGGTCTTCCAGCTGCTTGAGCCCGGCCCCACGGTCCTTGTGACCACTGCCCTGGCTGGCCGGGCCAATGTCATGACCATGTCCTGGCACATGATGATGGAGTTTGAGCCGCCGTTGATCGGCTGCGTGCTCAGCGGCGCGAACCACAGCTTTGCGGCCCTGCTTCAGACCGGGGAGTGCGTCATCGCCCTGCCGGATGTGGGCCTGGCCAGGCAGGTGGTGGACATCGGCAACTGCTCCGGCCGCGACGTGGACAAATTCGCCAGCATCGGCCTGACCTCGCTGCCCGCCGCGCGCGTGCAGGCCCCGCTGGTGGCGGAGTGCTTCGCCAACCTGGAGTGCCGCGTGGCCGACACCACCCTGGTCGAGCAGTACAATTTCTTCGTGCTGGAGGTGCTGCAGGCCTGGCGCACGCCCGCCCTGATGGGGCCGGACCTGCGCGCGCCCAAGACCATCCACCACGTGGGCGACGGCACCTTCCGCGTGGCGGGCCAGACGCTGAATCTCAAGAGCCGCATGGTCAAGTGGCCCCAGTTTGTGTGAACGGGAACGCCACGCCGCCCTGTTCATGCTGCCCGTTCATGCGCTTGTTCATGCTGTCCGATACAATCAGCGCAAGGCTTCAGGGCCGAGGGCTGTGCGCAGGCGCGAATGCCTTTTGAGGCTGTCGCCCCGCAGACGCTAGGCCCTGCTTATCCCTCCCCGCCAGCATCCTCTCCGTCCTGGGGCGTGGCGACGGGCGCAGTCTGCCCCTGGCCCGGCGCGTACTCCGCGCGTGCGGGCTCCGTCCCCGGCCCGTTCTCGATGATCCGCTGGTAGGAGAAGGCCAGCACCGCCGCGCCCAGGCAGCACATGAAGCCCGTCAGGCCAGCGTCGAACAAAAACCAGGGCGCCAGCCCCACGAAGCCGAGCCTGCGCTCCAGCACCGGCCCCAGAAGTTCCATCGGAATGGTCACGGCCAGGATGGCTGTCCAGGGCAGGAACAGGGCGCAGCCCATCCGCCAGACCTTGCCTTTTGTTTCGCGGAAGGCTGTGCGCAGCTCCTGTGGCTCCCGCCGGGCCACCACAAGATTCAGGTAGAGAAACCGAAACGTGAAATAGAACAACGCCCCAACCACGGCCAAGATGCCGACAACCAGCACCAGGACGCCGGCGCCTGTCGGCTTTCCGCCCTTGCCAAAGCCCACGGTCACAGCCACAAGCAGCAGCATCGCGACAGCAAATGGCAGCATCATGGCCGAAAACATCTTGATGCAGGCCCAAAACCAGCGCAGAAAGCGCCAGTCCAGATACAGGTCCGAGAGCGCGATGCGCGGCCTCGGGTTGCCCAGAATGATGTCGTAAATGAGAAATTCGGCAGGCAGGAACAAAAGGCCGAACAGCCGGGGCGAGTAGGTCTGCGGCCCGTCCTTGGGGGCGAGGGTGTAGGTGGCGCCGAAAAAGGCCAGGGCGATGCAGGCCAGGGTGATGCAGAGCACCGTGGCCAGGACGGATGTGCGCAGCAGGGCGTTCTCGTTCAGGGCCGTCTTGACGAAGCGCAGGCTTGTCCGCAAAAGTCCCGGTTCATTCCGCGTCACGCTGACCCCCTTGATTTTCGCAATAATCCACCTGCCCGCGCCAGTCAGTCCAATGCATACATGCGCCGGAGTCGGTGGTCAACCAGCCGATATTGCATGGCGGTTTTGGCCGCGCGCCCCTTCACAAAGCCCGAAAAATCCAGCACAAGGTCTCAGGGCCAAGCGCCATGCGCAGGCCCCAATCCCCGCAAGGAGATCTCCATGCTGCACAGCGTCCTGGGTCTTGTGGTCCTGATGTTTCTGGCCTGGCTGGCCAGCGCGGAGCGCAGCTCCCTGTCGCGCCTGCCCTGGCGCATGATCTTTGCGGGCCTGGGCCTGCAGTTCGCCATCGCCGGGCTGGTGCTCCGGGTTCCGGTGTTCAAGGCACTGTTCATGGGCCTAAACGGCATGGTTCAGGCCATGGATGAGGCCACCCGCGCGGGCACGACCTTCGCCTTCGGCTTTGTGGGCGGCGGGCCCACGCCCTTCACCCTGGTCAACCCGGCGCTGATGTTCAGCATGGCCTTCCAGGCCCTGCCCCTGGTGATCCTCATCGCGGCCCTGGCCTCGCTGTTGTTTTACTGGGGCATTTTGCAGCGCGTGGTGCGGCTGTTCTCGCTCGTGCTGGAAAAGGCCATGGGCATCGGCGGGGCGCTCGGCGTGGGCGCGGCGGGCTGCATATTTCTGGGCATGATCGAGTCGCCGCTGTTGATCCGCCCGTATCTGGCGGTCATGACCAAGAGCGAGCTTTTTGCGCTCATGGCCACGGGCATGAGCTGCATCGCGGGCACCATGCTGGTGCTCTACGCCACGCTGCTGCAAAACGTCATTCCCGACGCCCTGGGCCACATCCTCACGGCCTCGGTGATCCACGCTCCGGCCGCGCTGCTGGTGGCCGCGCTGATGATCCCGGAGCGCGGCCAGCCCACCCTGGGCCATGAGATGCCGGGGTCCTCGGCCACGGGCTCGGTGGACGCCCTGTGCCGGGGCACCTGGGAGGGGCTCACGCTGTTCTGGAACATCGTGGCCATACTCATCGTGTTCGTGGCCGTGGTCAAGCTGGCCAACATCGGCCTGGCGGCCCTGCCGGAGGTCTACGGCGCGCCCATGACCCTGCAGCGCGGCCTGGGCCTGGCGCTTTCGCCCGTGGCCTGGCTCATCGGCGTGCCCTGGGCCGAGGCCCAGACCGCAGGCTCGCTCTTGGGCACCAAGATCATCCTCAACGAGATACTGGCCTTCATGGACCTGGCGGCCCTGCCCCTGGGCGCGCTCTCGGCCCACACGCGGCTGATCCTGACCTACGCCATGTGCAGCTTCGCCAACTTCGGCAGCTTAGGCATCCTCATCGCGGGCCTGGGCACCCTGTGCCCGGAGCGCCGCAGCGAGATCACGGGCCTGGGCATGCGCGCGCTTTTGGCCGGGGTCATCGCCTCGCTCATGACCGGCTGCGTGGTCGGCGTCATCGCTTCATTGTAAACCGGATTGTAAACCGGATTGTGAACCGCATTGTTGTAAACCGGAAGGAGGGCCCATGTCCCAGCCCCACATTCTCGTTGACCCTGCCCGCTGCGACCGCGACGGCCTGTGCATCGCCGAATGCCCGGTGGCCATCATCGCCTTTGGCCCGGACGGTCTGCCCGCCGGGGTCACGGACGCGGTGGAGCGCTGCATCGGCTGCGGCCACTGCATCGCCGTGTGCCCGAAGGATGCGCTGACCCTGGCCGGGCAGGCCCCGGAGTCGCTGCCTGCGCTGGAAAAGGGGCTCGGCGTGAGCCCGGAGGCCGCCGAACAGCTGCTGCGCTCGCGCCGGTCGATCAGGCGCTACAAAAAAACGCCGGTGGACCGCGCGCTGCTGCTCCAGTGCATCGACACCGCGCGCTACGCCCCCTCGGGCATGAACGCCCAGCCGGTCCACTGGCTGGTGGTGGAGGGCCGCGAGCGCATGCTGGAGCTGGCCGGGCTCACGGCGGGGGCCCTGCGGCGACTGCCCTATTTCCTGCGCTTCCTGGAGTCCTGGGAGCGGGGGGAGGACGTGATCCTGCGCGGCGCGCCGAACCTCATCGTGGCCCACGCCGAGCGCGCCGGCTTCGACCACACCGTGGATGCGGCCATCGCCCTGACCTACTTCGAGCTGGCGGCCCACGCGCGCGGGGTGGGCACCTGCTGGGCCGGGCTGTTCATGCGCGCGGCCAACGACTCGCCGGAGCTGAACCAGGCCCTGGGCCTGCCGGAAGGCCACCGGGTCCTTTGCGCGCTCATGGCAGGCATGCCGAAATACGGCTTCCAGCGCCTGCCGCCCAGAAAGGCCGCCCGGGTGCGCTGGCTGTAGCGCGCCACCGGACTTTAGACACGGCAAGACCGCCAGGACGGGGCTTCCCTGTCTGGCTGCCGTGTGCCGTGCGGCCGTATGCTGCGGGGCTACTTGTACATCTTCTCCAGGTCCTCGATCTCCCCTTGCAAGGTGCGCACAGCGGCGGAGGACTTGGCCACGGCGTTGGCCGCAGAGGACGTGTTGTCCAGCGCCACCTGGGAGGCGGAGCGGACCTTGCCGATGACCCGGTCGATCTCTTCGCTGGCGGCAGACTGCTCCTCCGAGGCCGTGGCGATGGAACGCACCTGATCCGAGGTGCCGGCCACGAACTGGACGATGGTCCTGAGGGCCTGGCCGGACTCGTTGGCATAGGCGGTGGCCTGCTCCACGGCCTGGGCCGCCGCGTCCACGCTGCCCATGTTGACCTTGGCCGCGCCCTGGATGGCGCTCACGGCCTGGGCCACCTCCCTGGTGGCGTTCATGGTCTTTTCGGCCAGCTTGCGCACCTCGTCGGCCACCACGGCAAAGCCGCGTCCGGCGTCGCCCGCGCGCGCGGCCTCGATGGCGGCGTTCAAGGCCAGCAGGTTGGTCTGGTCGGCGATGTCGGAGATGACGCCCATGATCTGGCCGATGCCGTCGGCCTGGCTGCTCAGCTCGACCATGTTGGCCTTGAGCTGGACAGTGAGGCCGTGCACGGTGTTGATGGACTTGACCGAGTTCTCCACAACGTCTGCGCCGCTCTCGGCGCTCTGGCGGGCGTTTTCCGCGCCCTCGGCGGCGCGCCCGGCGTTCTTGGCCACCTCGATGACCGTGGCGGTCATCTCGTCCATGGCCGTGGCCACCTCGCCGATGTGCCCCATCTGCTGTTCGGCCTCGTTGTGGATGTCCTCGATCTCCACCATGGCCGACATGACCGTGGAGAAGACCTCGTCGCTGGCGCCCTGGAGCTTTTCCACGATGGCGGCCACGGCCTGCCTGGTCTGCGCCTTGGCCTCATCCTCGGCGCAGCGGAGGGCTTGCAGGGTTTTTTCACTCTCGCAGGTCTTCTCGGCCGCCAGGGCCTCCTGCTGTTTGGCGACGGCGATCTCCTGCTTGAGATGCGCCACCATGAGGGAGAGCGAGTCCTTCAGTTCGCCGAGTTCGGCGTGGTAGCTGCCCTCGATGTCGGCGTCGAGCTGGCCGCCGGCCACCTTCAGGGAGTAGCCCACCAGTCGTCCCAGCGGCTTGGTGATGCCCTGGAGGATCAGCAGGGTCAGAATCGCGGCGGCCAGGGCCACCACGCCCACCACGCCGAGGACGGCCAGGCGCATCGAGCTCACCTCGGCCTCGACATCGTCCACGTAGACCCCGGTGCCGATGATCCAGCCCCAGTCCTTGTCCAGCTTGACGCAGGACTCCTTGGGGAACATCTTTTCCGTTACGCCGCCGCCAGCCATGGGCTTGGGCCAGTTGTAGGTGACGTAGCCCAGACCGTCCGGGCTCTTGGCCGTGACCTGGATCATGGTCTGGAAGAGGTTGCCCTTGCCGCCGGGGATGGTCATGACCACCCACTTGCCGTCGGCGTCGCGGTAGCGCATGCTCGTGGCCGTGTTGAACTTCTGGTCCACGATGGGCTTTCCGTTCAGGGCGGGCACGGTCGGATGCATGATCATGACCGGGGTGGCGTCGGCGCTGTTGACCCAGAAATAGTCTTTGCCTTCCGGGCCGTAGCGGTGCTTGGCGATGAATTCCAGGGCCGTGGCCTTGGCCTGCTCGACGGTCAGTTCCCCCTTGGTCACCCGCGCCTGGTAGTCGTGCATCTGGGCGTCTTCCACCCGCACGAGGTTGGCCAGCATGGTGCGCTTCTCCTCCATGAGCTTGTCCGCCATGAGCGGCAGAAAGGCATAGAGGGTGACCAGGATGAACAGGACGATGGTCAGGGCGGAGATGGTCCAGATTTTGACGGAGATCTTGGCCCTGCCGAGGGCGTTCAGGACATTCATGGGCATATGTGGCTCCTTCCGGGCGAGGGACGCTGGTCATGGGGCCCGGGGCGTGGTGACGGTTTCGTTTTAGTCATAGCTCACAATATTCTTAAGGGGAAGCTTGCCATAACCCCTGAAGCGGCGGTATTCTCACAGTGAACCCGATTTGTTCGGTATGGATTTGTGTCGCACACCCACAGGGAGGTTTTTCGCATGGCCAAGTTGAATTGCTGGGAGTTCAAGAAGTGTGGCCGCCAGCCAAGCGGCGCCAAGGTGGCGGAGCTGGGCGAGTGCCCGGCGGCCAAGGACAAGAGCGTTGATGGCGCGAACCAGGGCAAGTGCGCTGGCCGGGCCTGCTGGGCGCTGGCCGGCACCCTGTGTGGCGGCAAGGTTCAGGGCTCCTTTGCGCAGAAGGCCAACAACTGCATGGAGTGCGAATTCTACAAGCTGGTGCGCAGCGAAGAGGGCGCCAACTACGTCGGCACCAAGGAGCTGCTCAAAAAGGTGGGCTGAGGGGCGCCCTAGGCCTTGCCCAGTGCGGTCGGACCCGTGTAGGCTGGCAAAAACCGCAGCCCGGCCAGGTCCGGGCACCAGGAGGGGCCAGATGGGGGGCCAGATGGGGGGCCAGATGGGGGGCCAGATGAGGAGAGTGGCGTGGCCGACATGCGCGGCGTGCGCGCTGGGCTTGGCGCTGCTGGGCGGCGCGTTTTCGGCCCAGGCCCAGGTCGCGCCGCCTGTGAAGCCAGCCGGGCTGTCCTTTGCGGCCATGGACACGGACAAGAGCGGGCACCTGACCCTGGAGGAGGTGCTGGCCTACGCCAAGAAGTCCGGGGCCGAGGTCCAGCCCTTCCGCGTCTCCGACGCGGACCTGGACGGCGACGGCATGCTGACCGTGGAGGAGCAGCACAAGGCGGGCATCACCGGGCTGGAGCAGTTCGGCGCCATCAACCTGAAGGAGCTGGACCAGAACGGCGACGGCTACGTCAGCCGCGAGGACATCGACGAGTACTTCCGGCGCAAGCACCACGAGGCCTTCATCCGGGCCGACGCCGACCACGACGGCGCGGTGCGGCCCAGCGAGTTCGCCCTGTTCCGCTTTTAGCCCGCAGGCCTGGCTTCGCCGCCCCGGCTTGGCGTATCGGTTTGCCGCATCGGCTTGCCGCAGCGGGTTCGCCCAAGACAACAGTCGGCCTGAGAACGGGCCTCCCCGGATCTGTCCGGCGCGGCCCGCTGTTGTTTGGGGAGCGGCTGGGGTCCTGCGCGGGCCAGATCGAAACGGCCCGCGCAAGGCAAGCCCGGCGGGCAGCGCAAGGCGCGGCAAAAAGAAGGCCGCCCCGGTTGTCCTGGGCGGCCTGTTTGTTGGGGTCTGGTTTGCCGGTTGCAGTATTTAAGCGGAACCGGCGCGACGGAGTCGGCATCCTTGGCCTGGCGGCGGCGTCGTTCGCAGGGGTGCTGCCTTGCCCGTGACAGCCGTTGGCGCGTCCGGGCTGTACTTGAGCCGCCTTTTCACCTGGCCTGGGTGGCCTTTTCTTTTCTTGTCCTGCCTCGTGCCTGCGGCCAGTTGCATGGCTGGTCGACAGGTATGTTCCACGCTGGCAGCGTCGTCTGCGCCGGGCCCGGCCTTTTCCTTGAGGATGGCCTTGCGGGCCGCTTGGTCCACGTGGACGTTTTGCAACGCGCCGTGCGGCTCCTTGCCTGGGCGCATCTTGGAGGTTTCCGGCGTCAGATCCCGTTCCCTGGGGGACCTCTTTGCGTTGAACTCCTTGAGTGCCTGACCGTTGGCTGCCGACTTTGGGCCCGCAACCGCGTGAGCGCGGCGGGGCGGAAGCAGATCGGAGCGCGGGCCGGTCAGGGGCCTGCTAAGCGCGATTGGACCTGTCCATTGGAGTGTCCTCCTCTTTCATCCGTTGAAGAAAGATTCCTACAAAGTCAGGATACTCCTTGGGCAAACCATGTCAACAGGGGGGGCAAGAAAAATATCCAGTGCTGCAGCCCGGTTCCAAAAAATCTTTCGGCCCGGCTCCAAGGTGAAGCGGATCATGATGGGAGGGCCCCAGGTCACGGCCACAGCGTTCCCCTGGTTTACGGCCAGTTCGGTCAGCACCGCCTGGACCACGGCCGTGCGGCCCGGCCAGTCCGGGCCCCGCCAGTCCGTGCCCGCCAGTCCGGGCCGGAATTGTCCACGGTGAGCTCCACGCGCATGTCGCCGCGCCGGGCCCACTCGGCCAGCCCGCTTTTGAAGCACAGGTGCTCCAGAATTCTTTCGGCCCGGCTCCGGGGTTTCCGGTAGTCGTTCCCAGGGGATTGGGGCTGCTAGAACTCCTGCGGCAGGCCTCTCAACTGGGCCTGGGTGAACACGGGCCCGTCCACGCAGACGAACTTCTCCCCGATGTTGCAGCGGCCGCACAGCCCGATGCCGCACTTCATGCGCCGCTCCAGCGTGGTCACGATCTGCTCGTCGGTGAAGCCCAGCTTGCCCAGGGCCTCCAGGGTGAAGCGGATCATGATCGGCGGGCCGCAGGTCACGGCCACGGCGTTCTCCGGGCGAACCCCAAGTTCGGTCAGCACCGCCGGGACCACGCCCGTGCGGCCCTGCCAGCCCTCGCCGGGGGTGTCCACAGTGAGCTCCACGCGCATGTCGCCGCGTGCGGCCCACTCTTTCAGCTCGTCCTTGAAGCACAGGTGCTCCGGGGTTCTGCCGCCGTAGATGAGCGTGATCTTGCCGTAGTCGGCCCGGTTGTCGAGCATGAACAACAGCAGGGTGCGCAGGGGGGCCAGCCCCAACCCTCCGCCGATGAACACGATGTCCTTGCCCTGCATGTCCTTGTAGGGGAAGTGGTTGCCCAGGGGCGCGCGCAGCCCGATGGGGTCGCCCGCCTTCTGGGTGTGCAGGCGGTGGGTCAGCTCGCCCACGCGCATGACGCTGAACTGCAGGTACTCCATGCGCGTGGGGGGCGAGCAGATGACAAAGGTGCTTTCCCCGGTGCCGAACACGGACAGCTGCGCCACCTGGCCCGGCTCGAAGCAAAAGGCCGCCATCTTGGCTTCGTCCTGCAGCACCACCCGGAAGGTCTTCACGTCCGGGGTCTCGTCAAAGGTCTCGATGATGGTGGCCAGCTCCGGGATGTAGGGATTGAGTGCGTTCACTGTGCTTCCTCGGCTTTCTGCGCCGTCTTGTGCGCTGCTGCGGCCCCTGTCGCCGTCTTGATGACGTCGAGCACGATCCTGCGGATGTCCACGGCCACGGGGCAGGACTTGATGCAGCGGCCGCAGCCGGTGCACGAGAATTCCAAACCCGAGGGCGAAGATGGCGGCTCGGTTGCGGCCTGCGGGAATTCGCGCGGGTGGTAGCTGAACTTGTGCCCCACGCGGTTGCGCAGGCGGTGGGCCCGGCTGAAGCGCGGATTGTGGCCGCTGCCTTCCAGGGTGTACAGCGCGCTCATGCAGGTGTCCCAGGTGCGCAGGCGGCGGCCGCTTAAGCCGTGGTTCTCGTCGGTGATGTTGAAGCAGGAGCAGGTGGGGCACAGGTAGGTGCAGACCCCGCAGGACAGGCAGCGGGCCGACTGGTCGGTCCAGAAGTCCAGGTCGTCGAACACGGCCAGGAAGCTTTCGGCCACGGCGGAGAGGTCTGGGACCGGCTCTGAAGGCGACTCCGGGTCCGTGGCCTTGGCCCGGCGTTCGTCCAGTTTGGCCAGCATCTCCTGCGTGGCCTCGGGCAGGCTGGCCCCCAGGGAGGTCAAGAGCTTCTCCCCGGCCAGGGTCACGGCCTTGGCCACAAACCCGCCAGTGTTCCCCACGACGAGGGGGTGCAGCAACACGTCCGAGCCGGTCTCGTCGTCCATGGCCCCGCCGGTCCAGTGGCAGAAGCAGGTGTTCTGCAAACTGGTGCAGGCCACGGTCACGAACAGGGTGGCCGCGCTGTGGGCCTTGTACTGCGGGTCTGTCACGCCGCGTTCCAGGAACACGCGGTCGAGCAGGTGGCGGCCCCGCGCATCGCAGGGGCGCGGGCCCAGGATCAGCGTGGGTTCCGGCGGCAGGGCCTCGGACAAAAAGACCTCGGTGCGCGTCAGGTCGGCGTGGTCCTTGCGGTAGGTGTAGGTGAACAGGTTCTCGGTCTGGGGCAGCAGCGCCTCCTTGGCCGAGGACGTGGGCGGGCGGCCCAGGAAGGGGTGCATGTCTTCCGAGAACACGCGGTAGACGATGGCCGCGCCCTCGCGCACCGGGGCCAGCACGCGGTAGTCCCGGGCCCAGGCTGCGGTGACCGCCGCCAGATCGGTTTCCTTGAGGAAGCGCGTTACCATAACAACCCCCGGTCCTTGATGCGGTCCTCCTCCATGAGGAAGGTATGCAGGGGCGGGATGGCCTCCAGGCTGACCCCGGCCTGGTAGTTGAACAGCTCTTTGAGCTCCCGGTTCATCATGCGCTTCAAAAGCAGGATGGGGATGCCCATGGGGCAGGAGCGCTGGCACTCCCCGCATTCGGTGCACCTCCCGGCCAGGTGCAGGGCGTGCATGACCTGGAACAGCCACTTTTCCTGCAGGGTGGCCTCCGCGCTCAGCCAATGCGGCTCGCGGCTGTCGGCCAGGCAGACGTGCTTGCACACGCACAGCGGGCAGGCGTTGCGGCAGGCGTAGCAGCGGATGCAGCGGCCCATCTGCCGCTTCCAGAAGTCGAAGCGCTCCTGGGTCGACAGCTTCTCCAGGGCGGCCAGGTCGGCGTAGTCGTCCTGCGCGCCCTGGGGCAGGGTCTCGGGCCCGATCATGTGGTCAAACACCAGCGGGTTGGGGTGCTGGCAGCGCAGGCATTTGTCGGCCAGCAGGCCCTTGGTCTCGATCTCGCGGGTGCGCTCGCCGTCGTGGCCGCCGTCGTCATTGAACGTCAGGCGCAGCAGGCCGTCGCGTGGGGAGCCCGTGAAGCTGGCGGCGCGCGCCGAGGCGATGTCCAGGGTGGCGCGCAGCTTGGCCAGGTCCAGCACGCCCTCGCAGGGCAGGCCGAAGATGACCAGGTTCTCGCGCTCCCACAAACGTTCCTGCAAGAGCTGCACAATGGAGCGGGAGTCGCAGCCCTTGACCACCACGCCCAGGCGCTTGCCGCGCAGGCCGTAGAGGCTGGTGGCCAGGTTCTGCACGCAGGTGGGGTCGAAAATCAGCCGGTCCAGGTCCTTCTCGCCGCGCACGGTGACGGGCGTGGCGTGCAGGGGGTCAAACCCCCGGCCATAGGCCAGCACGAAGTCGACGTTCGGCAGCTCTGCGGCGATCTTGGCGCGCAGGGTCTCCATGCGGTCAGCAGAGGCATTTGTCGACGACTCGTTCGCCGCAGAATCATTCACCGATGGCTCATTCGCAGATAACGCACTCGCCGACGACTCACTCGCCATCCATGACCTCCTTGTACTCGTCCATGCTGAGCAGGGCGTCGTGGCCGGGCTCGCCGGGCCGCCACATGTCCGGCTGGGCCGAGCTGACGCCCAGCATGCCCTCAAGGGCGCACAGGGTGCGCGCGGTTTCGGCCATGCGCGGCATGGGCCCCAGCTGGTGGATCTTCTCGGTGAATTTGGTCACCATGTCGCGCCAGCGCGAACCCTCCGAGGCTGAGACCCAGACGTACTCGAAGCGGCCCTCGTCCACGCCGATGATGGGCAGAAAGCGGCGCAAGAGCTCCAGCCGCCTGCGGGCGTACAGGTTGCCCTCGGTATAGTGGCAGTCGCGCGGGTGGCAGCCGGACACAAGCACGCCGTCGGCCCCGGACAAGAGCGCCTTGGCCACGAACATAGGGTCCACCCGGCCGGAGCAGGGCACGCGGATGATCCGCAGCTCCGTGGGCTGGTTGAACCGGGCCACGCCAGCAGCGTCCGCGCCGCCGTAGGAGCACCAGTTGCACAAGAAACCTATGATCCGGTAGTCTCGGTCCATGTCCGGCATAGCGCATTGACCTCCGCAAGGAGCTGTGAATCGGTGAAGTGCGCAAGCTGGATGGCCCGCACAGGACAGGTGACGCTGCAGATGCCGCAGCCCTGGCACACGGTTTCGACCACCTCGGCGCGCTTGGCTCCGTCGCGCAGCTCGCGCATGCGGATGGCGCCGAATGGGCAGGTGCGCTCGCACTTGCCGCAGCCGATGCAGCGCATGGCCTGGACCTGGGCGATCTGCGGGTCGCTTTCGAGCTTGTCCTTGGACAACAGCGCCAGGACCTTGCCCGCAGCGGCGCTGGCCTGGGCCACGCTGGCCGGGATGTCCTTGGGGGCCTGGCAGGCCCCGGCCAGAAACACGCCCACGGTGTTCGTCTCAACGGGCCGGAGCTTGGGGTGGCTTTCCAGGAAGAAGCCGTAGGCATCGTAGGAGATGCGCAGCTTCTCGGCCAGGGCGGGCGCTCCGTGGGCCGACTCCGCCCCAACGGCCAGCACCACCAGGTCGGCCTTGATCTCCACCTGGACGCCGAGGAGCGTATCCGCCCCGCGCACCACCAGCTGATTGCCCTCCGGTCCGGCCAAGGGGTACAAGGGGTAGATCTGGGCCACGCGGCCCCGGATGTACTGGACCTCGTACTCCTCCTGGGCGCGGCGCACGAATTCCTCGTAGCCCTTGCCCGTGGCGCGGATGTCCATGTAGAAGACATAGGCCCGGGAGTCCGGGATGTGGTCGCGGGTCAGGATGGCCTGCTTGGCCGTGTACATGCAGCAGAAGTTGGAGCAGTAGGGCCGGTCCACCGAGCGGTCGCGGCTGCCCACGCAGGAGATGAAGACAACGGTCTTGGGCTCGGCCCCGTCGCTGGGGCGCTGGATGTGGCCGTTGGTCGGGCCCGAGGCCGAGAGCATGCGCTCGTACTGCAGGCTGGTGATGACGTCGGGATAGCGCCCGCCGCCGTACTCGCCGCACTTGCGGTGGTCGAAGAGATCAAGCCCGGTGGCCGCGATGACCGCGCCGACCTTCTCGGTCACGACCTCGTCCTTGAGGTCGTAGTCGATGGCGTCCGCCGGGCAGACCTTCTTGCACACGCCGCAGGTGCCCTTGGTGAAGTGCAGGCAGACGGTCGGATCAATGGCCGCGCGCTTGGGAATGGCCTGGGGAAAGGGGATGGTGATGGCCGTGGTGGTCGAGATGCCCTCGTTGTGGCTGTCCGGCACCTTGCGGCTGGGGCACTTCTCCAGGCAGGCCCCGCAGCCCGTGCACTTGACCCAGTCCACATAGGGCGTCTTCTTGCGGATCGTGACCTCGAAGTTGCCCACGTAGCCGGAAAGCTCCTCCACCTCGCTCAAGGTGTGCAGGGTGATGCGCGGGTGCTGGCCCACGTCGACCATCTTGGGGCCGAGCACGCAGACCGAGCAGTCGATGGTCGGAAAGGTCTTGTCGAGCTTGCTCATGACCCCGCCGATGGAGGCCTTGCGCTCCACCAGCACCACGTCGAGGCCCCCTTCGGCGCAGTCCAGCGCGGCCTGGATGCCGGCCACGCCCGCGCCGATGATCAGCACGCGCTTCTGCACCTCGAAGCTCTTGGCCGTCAGCGGCCTGTCGTAGCGCAGTTTCTCCACGGCCATGCGCACCAGGTCGATGGCCTTTTCGGTGTTGCGCTTGCGGTCCAGCGAGATCCAGGCCACGTGCTCGCGGATGTTGGCCATCTCGAACATGTAGCGGTTCAGCCCCGCGCGCTCCACGGCGCGGCGGAAGGTCACCTCGTGCATGCGCGGCGAGCAGGAGGCCACCACCACGCCGTCGAGCTTCAGCTCGCGGATGGTCTTCTCGATGGTGCCCTGGCCGGGGTCGGAGCAGGCGTACATGTGGTCCGTGGCGAAGACCACGTCCGGGAATTCCCGCGCTGCGGCGGCCACGGCCTCGCAGTCCACGGTGGCGGCGATGTTGTTTCCGCAATGGCAGACCATGACGCCTATGCGCACGGGGCCTCCTCGTGGTTGTCGCCGCAATGGCAGACCATGACGCCTATGCGCACGGGGCCTCCTCGTGGTTGTCGCCGCAATGGCAGACCATGACGCCTATGCGCATGGGGTGTTCTCCTTGCAACCGGGCTTGGGGCCGTGCCCAGTGCCGTTCTTGCCGTTGGCCTTGGCGGATTTTTGTGCCTGGGCGGCCTGGGCGCTCAATTTTTGGGCTTCAGCGGTCCGCTCCGCCGCCGCCGCCAAGGCCGGGCGCAGGTCCAGCACCAGCTTGTCCAGGCCGAGCCCGGACTCCGGCAGGCCCAGGGCCAGGCCGAGCAGTTGGGTGAAGTAGGGCACGGGCATGGCGTGGCCGATTCCGCCCTGGCCAAGGGAAAACGCGTTCACCTGCCCGCGCCGCAGGTCCAGGTTCATCTGGCACAGCGGGCAGGCCACCGCGATGGCGTCCGCGCCGCAACTGGCGGCCATGTCCAGCAGCCGCGCGGAGAGCCGCTGCATGATGTCCAGCCGGGGCATGGCAAAGGCCGCGCCGCAGCACTCTGTCTTGAACGGGAAGTCCACCACCGTGGCCCCGCAGGCGGTCAGCACGCGGTCCAGCGCCGTGGGGTTCTCCGGGTCGTCAAAGGCCATGAGCCCGGGCGGACGGTTCATGATGCAGCCGTAGTACGGGGCCACGCGCAGGCCGGTGAGCGGGTGCTTCACTGCGGCGGCGATGGCCTCGACCCCCACGTCCTCCACCAGCACCTGGAGCACGGACACGGCAACGGAGCGCAGGGGCGCGGGCCGGTCCAGCAGGCGCTCCACCTGGCTGCGAAAACTTGGCCTGGTCCGGGAATTTGGGTCGGCGTCCCCAGGGGAGGCGTTGTTCTGCGCCGCGCCGTTGGGATGGCTGTCCTCGGCCAGGTGATGGCTCGCGGTGCGCAGGGCTGCCAGGCAGCTGGGGCAGGGCGTGGCCACGCGGTCGTGCCCGGTCAGCTCGGCCTGGATCAGGTTGCGCGCGGCCAGGGCCCCGGCCAGGTGGTGGTCCACGGTGTGCGCGGGCGTCGACCCGCAGCAGCTCCAGTCCGGCACGTCCACAAGCCCAACGCCCAGGGCCGCGCAGCAGGCCCGGCTGGAGCGGTCGTACTCGGCTGCGGTGCCGGTCTGGGAGCAGCCGGGGTAGTAGGCCAGGGTCAGATTTGTTGTTGTGGCGTCGCTCATTGGCCGTCCTCCGTCGTGGGGGCGCTGTCCTTCGCCGTGTCGGAGCGGGCCTTCGGGGTGTTGGCGCTGGCCTTGGGCGTGCCGCTGCGCTGGACGTCGTCGTGGGAGTGGCGGCCAGCCCCTTGATCCGCGAAGCGGTTGAAGCGGGCGAAGATGGCGGCCACCTCGGCCTTGCCGTTGCCCGTGGGCTCGTGCGGGATGAGCGCCAGCTTCCCGCGCGTGAGCATGGGCAGGCCGAGCCCGGCGTCCTGCATGGGCCTGCCGGACTTGATGGCGAACACGGCGGCCAGCCCGGCCTCGAAGACCCGGCCATGCCGGGCCACGGAGGCGAGAAAGCTGTCGGCGAAGGTCTTGACGTTTGCCTCCGGGGCGTGGCCCGCGCGGCGGGCCATGTGCCGCAGCACGTCCATGACCCTGGCCACGTCGATGTTGTTGGGGCAGCGGGTGGTGCAGGCCTGGCAGCTGGCGCACAGCCAGATGGCGCGGCAGGACAAAACCTGCTCGCGCAGCCCCAGCTGCACCAGGCGCATGACCTGGTGCACGGGAACGTCGTAGTCCGGGGTGTAGGCGCAGCCTGCCGTGCACATGCCGCACTGGTAGCAGGAGGCGAGGCATTGGCCGCTTTCGCTGGCCACGGCGGCCTGGAAGCTCGCGTCGCGCGCGTGTTCAAGGTCCAGGGGCGGCGTGGGGATGTGCATGGCATGCCTCCGGGGAGTGGCTCCCATGGTCGGGACTAGCAGACAGGTTCCGCCAAGGCAAGGGTGTCATTGTGGGGGCGGGCCAGGGCTGTGGCCCCGGCCGCGCCCCTGGGCGTATGCGGGAAAGTGGCTATGCCCGCCAGAGGGGGCTGGCGCTTTCCGTCGATCCGGGGCGACGGAAGCCCAGCCCGCCTGGTGCGCGCGGCATTCGGGGGCGGTTTGAAAGGGCCTGCTGCGGTAGCGCCGCACAGTGGCCTCCCCCGGCCAATTGCTTGTTCGATGTCTTGTCCGCCGGGCCTGCTAGTCGTCCAGCTTGGGCTTGGCGTACAGCTCCCCGCCAAAGGCGTCGTTGATGACGAGCAGGGGGAAGTCCTTCACCGTCATCTCGCGGATGGCCTCGGGCCCCAGGTCGTCAAAGGCGATGACCTTGGACGCCGTGATGCACTTGCTTAAGAGCGCGCCCGCGCCGCCAGTGGCGCCGAAGTACACGGCCTTGTGCTCCTGCATGGCCTTTTTCACCTCGTCGCTGCGCTTGCCCTTGCCGATGCTGGCCTTGAGGCCGAGCGCGTGCAGGCGCGGGGCGTAGGCGTCCATGCGGTAGCTGGTGGTGGGCCCGGCGGAGCCGATGGGACGGCCCGGAGGCGCGGGAGAGGGCCCCACGTAGTAGATGCTTGCGCCCTTGAGCTCAAAGGGCAGGGGCTTGCCCGCGTCGAGCAGGTCCATGAGCTTCTTGTGCGCGGCGTCGCGGCCGGAGTAGATGATGCCGTTTAACAGCACCACGTCGCCAGCGCGCAGCTTCTCGATGTCGGCATCGGTCAGCGGGGTGTTCAGGGTGTAGGTAGGCATCAGAATTCAACCTCCTCATGCCGGGCGCTGTGGCACTGCACGTTCACGGCCAGCGGCAGGCTGGCGATGTGGCAGGGGGCCAGGGCGATCTTCACGGCCAGGCAGGTGTACGACCCGCCCAGGCCCATGGGGCCGATGCCCAGCTTGTTCACGGCGGTGAGGAGCTCCTCCTCCATGGCCGCCACCTTGGGGTCCGGGTGCACGTCGTCGAGCTTGCGCAACAGCGCCTGCTTGGCGATCTTGGGCGCGTACTCGAAGGTGCCGCCGATGCCGATGCCCAGGATCACGGGCGGGCAGGGGTTGGGCCCGGCCTCGGCCACCCTTTGCACCACGAACTTCTTGATGCCCTCCCAGCCCTGGGACGGGCTGAGCATGGTCACGCGGCTCATGTTTTCCGAGCCGCCGCCCTTGGCCATGTAGCTGATCTTGAGCTTGTCTCCGGGCACCAGGTCGATGTGGATGATGGCCGGGGTGTTGTCGCCGGTGTTCTTGCGCGTCAGCGGGTCGCAGCTGCTCTTGCGCAAAAAGCCGTCCTTGTAGCCCGCCACCATGCCCTCGGTGATGGCCTTGTTCACGCCGCCGGGCACGAACACGTCCTCGCCCAGCTCCACGTAGAAGATGGCCAGACCGCAGTCCTGGCACAGCGGCAGTTTGGTCTCAAAGGCCAGGTCCGCGTTCTCCAAGAGCTGGCGGAAGATCTCCTTGCCGGCCTCGGTGGTTTCGTTCTTGTGGCCTTCCTCGAACTTCTTGCGCACGTCCGCCGGCAGCTTGGTGTTGGCGCTCATGCACATCTGCGCCACGGCCGCCGTGATGTCCGCCGCCTTGATTTCTCTCATGGCGTTCCCTTCCTGTTGTGCGTTCTACTTGGTGAAGAAGCTCTTCAGCGCCGTGATGCCCATCTTCTTGCGCAAGAAGCCCAGCTGGTCCTGCAGGGGCATGTGCTTGGGGCACACGTCCTCGCAGGCCAAGAGGCCCATGCAGCCGAAAATGCCCATGTCGTTGCCGATGATCTGGTAGTAGTCCTGCTCGGTGCGCTCATCGCGCGGGTCGATCAGGAAGCGGCCCACGCGGTTCAGGCCCGCCGCGCCCAGGAAGTCCGGACGAAGCCTTGCCGTTCCGCAGGCGGCCACGCAGCAGCCGCATTCCACGCAGCGGTCCAGCTCGTAGATGGCCTCGGCCACCTCGTTCTCCATGCGCTCTTCCTTCGCCGTGGGGTCAAAGGCCTTCTTGGTGTGGATCCAGGACTCCACCGTGTCGTACAGCTCGCGGAACCAGCTGCCGGTGTCCACCGAGAGGTCGCCCACCAGCTGGAACACCGGCAGGGGCAGCAGGGTGATCTCCTCGGGCAGGTCCTTGGTCTTGGTGTGGCAGGCGAGTGAAGGCCGCCCGTTGACGACCATGCCGCAGGAGCCGCAGATGCCCGCCCGGCAGCAGAAGTCGAACTGGAGGCTCGGGTCCTGCTCCTCGCGGATGCGGTTCAGGACAATGAACAGGGTCATGGAGTCGGTTTCCTCCAGCACAAAGGACTCCATGTGCGGGGTGGACTCCGGGTCCTGCGGGTTGTACCGGAAGATGTTGAATTTCAGTGATCTGGCCATGATGCTACCCCTTGTCCGTGGTCTTTACGTCGTCGGCCTTGATGATCTCGCTCTTGCCGTAGCCGCGGTCGCCCGGCGGAATGTGGAAGATGTTGGTCGCCGCCTCGTAGTTCAGGGTCGGCAGGGTGTCGGCATCGCTCTTCCAGTAGGCCAGGGTGCGCTTCAGCCAGTCGCGGTCGTTTCTGGCGGTGAAGTCTTCGCGGTTGTGGCTCCCGCGCGACTCGGTGCGCATCAGCGCGCCATAGGCCACCATGAGGCCCATCTTGACCTGGCCTTCGATCTTCAGCGCGGCGGACAGCTCGGGGTTGACGCCCTTGCCGTTGCTCTTGAGGCCCACCTTGCGCGCACGCTCAAGCGTTTCTTGCAGGGTCGCCACACATTCGGTGAGGCCGGCCTCGGAGCGGAAGATGTTCGCGCCCTTGTGCAGGGCATCCTGCATGGCCTTCTTGACCTTGTAGACGTTCTCGGTGCCGGCCTTGCAGCTGATGATGTTGCCGATGCGCTCGTGCTGCTTTTTGACCTCGGCATCGATGACGGCGGAGTTGAAGGTGACCTCGGCCCCTTGCAGGAACTCGGCGATCTTCTTGCCCACGATGCCGCCCGCGACCACGGTCTCGGCCAGCGAGTTGCCGCCCAGGCGGTTGAAGCCGTGCATGTCCCAGCAGGCGGCCTCGCCCACGCTGAACAGGCCCTTCAGGCCGTAGGCCGCGCCGTCCTTGTTGGTGCGCACGCCGCCCATGCTGTAGTGGTGCGTGGGCCGCACCGGGATGAGCTGGTGGATGGGATCGACGCCGAGGAAGCTCGTGCAGATCTCATACACCTCGCGCAGCTTGCCGGTGATGTGCTTCTCGCCCAGGTGGCGGATGTCGAGCCAGAGGTGCTCGCCGTAGGGGGACTTCACGCCCTTGCCCTGGCGGATGTGGTGGGTCATCCAGCGGCTGACCACGTCGCGGCTGGCCAGCTCCTGCTTCTCGGGCTCGTAGATGTTCATGAAGCGTTCTTCGTTGACGTCGAGCAGGGTGCCGCCGTCGCCGCGGCAGCCTTCGGTGACCAGGATGTCCGTGGGCACGATGCCTGTCGGGTGGAACTGCACGGCCTCCATGTTGCCCATGGGCACCACGCCGGTGTTGATGGCCGGAATGTGGCCGCCGCCGTCGCAGATGACGGCGTTGGTGGTGCAGGGGTAGATGCGCCCGAACCCGCCGGTGGCGATGGTCGTGGCCCTGGCCAGGTACACGCGCAGCTCGCCGGTGCGCAGGCAGCGGGCAACCGCGCCGAAGCAGGTCTGCCCGTCCTGGATCAGCGCCACGGCCTCGGTCTTGTCATGCACCTCCACGCCCAGCTGGGCGCAGACGTTGTCCACGGTGAACAGCACGGAGTGCCCGGTGCCGTCGGACACGTAGCAGGTGCGCCACTTGGCCGTGCCGCCGAAGTCGCGGGCGGTGATGAGCCCGCGGTTTTCCTCTTTTTCCTCTTTCTCGAACTGCTTGCCGCCCTTGAAGTACATGCTCTTGCCGGGCACCACGCGGTTCCAGGGCACGCCCCAGTGCGCCAGCTGGCGCATCTCGATGGGCGCATTGTCGGCGAAGAGCCGGGCCACTTCCTGGTCGCAGCCCCAGTCCGAGCCTTTCACCGTGTCGGCGAAGTGCACGTCCGGGCAGTCGCCCGCGCCCTTGTCGCAGTTGCCCAGAGCCGCCTGCATGCCGCCCATGGCGGCCGAGGAGTGCGACCTGCGCGCAGGCACAAGGCTCAAGCAGATGGCGGAAAAGCCCGCCTGGGCGGCCTCGATGGCCGCGCGTTCGCCGGCCAGGCCGGCGCCGATGACGAGTACGTCAGTGTAGATGGTCTGCATGTTTCTCACCTATCCCTTCAGGAACCAGAAACGGATCAGCGTGAGCACGCCGATCGTGATGAAAATCAGGGTGAGCAGGTTCTCGCCGCGCTTCAGGCCCTTGCGGTCGCTGCGTCCGGCCAGGCCCCATTTCACCGCGATGCGGTACAGCCCGATGCCCACATGCAGCTCCACCAGAGGCAAAAGCAGCAGGTAGAAGAAAATCCAGGCGCCGCTTTGGATGCGCGCCGCGCTTTTCAGCGCCGTGATGGGCAGGTCGGACAAAACCACCCACATGTGGATGGCGCCCATGACCAGGATGATCATGGCCGAGACGACCTGGACCACCCAGAGCCAGGTGTCGGTGTGGTGCAAGAGCTTGGCGTGCTCCCAGATGGTCTTCTGGCCCTCCAGGCGGAAGGGTATCTTGCGCGCCGCGAGCACGAAGTGCGCAAGGAAGAGCAGGAAGATGAGCGGGCCGCCAACCTGGGCCAGGCCGGTGGACTCGAAGAACCCGGCGATGGCGTTCATGACGCTGGGGCTGATGACGACGCTGGCCACCAGGATCATGTGCATCCACATGAACGTGATGAGGCCTGCGCCAGAGAGCATCTGCGCCCAGTCCAGCACGCCGTCCCAGCGATGGCATTGCAGACTTTTGTGATTGGCGGTCAAGGGAACGGACATTTGAACCTCCATCTCCATTTCGGGGAATCTGCCCCAGCGGGTTGCCGAAGCGGTTTGTGCCAAGCGGTATGGTGTCTTTGCCATGTCATCCAGGCCCAGACAGACTTGAGCGGTCTGGGCCTGGATGGTCTCTCTGCTTCGTTGCTATTTGCCGTTTCCGTTGGAGCTGCCGTCCATGATCTCTTCCGGGGAGTCCTCGGCCATTTCATTGGCCCCGGAGAAGGCGGCCTGCATCTGGCCCACGTTGAGCGCGCCTTCCCACTTGGCCACGACGATGGTGGCGATGCCGTT
>CAIMRY010000035.1 GCA_903843965.1 uncultured delta proteobacterium | reverse complement strand
CGCGAGGCCGTCACGCCGCCGAAGCGCCTGGCGCAACGTTGTGACTTGCTCCGTGGTCAACTCGCCGAGCCAGCCGAGCAGCGACGGGAATTCCGCCTCTGTCATGGGACACCTCCGTCAATTTGAGGAGTCCATGTGTATCAGAATCAACGATACGTGTCAAGGTATCAACACGGTCTTTGAACAGAGCGATAAAAATGATGGACCGCAAGGGCGCGTCGATCCTGCTGGCCAAGCTGCACAAGCTGCACCCCCGCTACGCCAACCTCTCGCTCATCGGCCTCAACGCCAACGTGTACGCCCTGTCCATCCCCTTCACCGGCGTGGTGAACGTATCCAAGCGCAAGTACTTCCAGGATGTTCTGCGCACCCATGAGTTCTCCGTGGGCGAGTACGCCATCAGCTACACCACCAAACGCCCGGTGCTGCACTTCGCCCAGCCTGTTTTCGGGGACAAGAACGAGCTGGTGGGCGTTCTTGGGGCCACCTTCGACCTCACGAACCTGGCCCAGGCCTTTGACGCTGCAGAACTGCCCGAGGGCTCGGCCATGTCCCTGTCCGACTCGCGCGGGGTGCGCCTGTTCCGCTACCCCGAGCCGGGCAAGTGGGTCGGCCAGCAGGAGCCCCTCGGCCTGTGGGAAACGCTGACCAGCCTGGGCGAAGAGGGCCTCACCGTGGCCACCGGGGCGGACGGGGTGCGCAGGCTTTACGCCATGAAGCGCCTGCGCCGGCACAAGGACGACCCCTCGTTCCTGCTGGCCCGGGTGGGCATCCCCGAGGACAAGGCCCTGGGCGAGGCGAGAGCCATCCAGGCGCGCAACATCACCCTCACGTGCGCAGTGGGGCTCTTGACCGCAATGTTGGCCTGGGTGCTCGGGCATTTCCTCATCATGCGCCGCATGCACCTTTTGATGCACGCGGCCAAGCGTCTGGGCCAGGGCGACCTGAGCGCGCGCAGCGGCCTGGGCCACCAGGAGGGCGAGCTCGGCATGCTGGCCGAGGCCTTTGACAACATGGCCCTGGCCATGGACATGCGCGAGGCCGAACGCGTGGAGTTCGAACAGAAGCTGCGCCACCAGGCCCTGTACGACCACCTGACCGGCCTGGCCAACCGCACCCTGGCCGTGGACCGCATCCAGCAGGCCCTGGAGCGCTTCAAGCGGCGCGACGACATTTTCTACGCCGTGGTGGCCATGGACCTGGACCGCTTCAAGGTCATCAACGACAGCCTTGGCCACGCCTTTGGCGACAAGGTGCTGGAGGCCGTGGCCCGGCGCATCGTGAACACCCTGCGCGGGCTGGACACCGTGGCCCGCTTCGGCGGCAACGAGTTCATCCTGCTGCTGGAGGAGCTGGCCACCCCGGGCGAGGCCATCCGCATCATCAAGCGTCTGCGCCAGGCCATCATGGAGCCCCTGTTGATTGACGGGCGCGAGGTGCAGACCTCGGCCAGCTTCGGCATCGTGCTTTCGCCCAACGCCTTTGAGCGGGCCGAGGACCTCCTGCAAAGCACGGCCATCGCCCTGCACTACGTCAAGGCCAGCGGCCGGGGCCGGTTCAAGGTCTTCACCCCGCGCATGCTGGAGCACGCCCAGGAGCGCATGACCCTGGAGCAGGAGATGCGCCAGGCCCTGGAAAAAGACGAGTTCGTGGTCCACTACCAGCCCATCTGGGATCTCGCCAGCACGGACATGGTCGGGTTTGAGGCGCTGGTGCGCTGGCAGCACCCGGAACGCGGGCTGGTTGGGCCGGGCTCGTTCATCACCCTGGCCGAGGAGACCGGCATCATCCTCGACCTGGGCCGCCTGGTGCTGGAGCGCGCCTGCAACGACCTGGCCGCCTGGCGCGAGAGCGACCCCTCCGCGCGCAGGCTGGTCATGGCCGTGAACCTGTCCAACAAGCAGTTCATGCAGCATACCCTGGTGGAGCAGGTGGCGGGCATCCTGGAGTCCTCGGGCCTCCCGGCCGACAAGCTCAAGCTGGAGATCACCGAGTCGAACATCATGGTCAACGCCGAAAGCGCCCTGGTCATGCTCCACCGGCTGAAAGCCCTGGGCGTGCAGATCAGCATCGACGACTTCGGCACCGGCTACTCGTCCTTGTCCTACCTGCAGCGCTTCCCGGTGGACACGCTCAAGGTGGACCGCAGCTTTGTCAGCCGCCTGGGGCTGGACCCGGAAAACCACGAGATCGTGCGCGCCATCGTGGCCCTGGCCCACAGCCTGGGGCTGAACGTGGTGGCCGAGGGCGTGGAGGAGCTCGGCCAGGCTTCCATGCTGCAAAAGCTCGGCTGCGAATGCGTGCAGGGCTTCTATTTCTCTCGGCCCCTGGAGCACGACCACGCGGAGGAAGCCATCGGCCGCATGCCCGAGCGCTAGCCGGGCGTTTCGGCCTGGCCAAGGGACCGGGCCGACCGGGTCGGCCAGGCCGATAGATAGACGCGCGCCAAAACTGGGGAGGCCCAAGCATGCCCTACGCAAATCTGCTCAACCCCGACATGCTCAACCCCGACCTGATCAACCCCGACCTGCTCCACGCCCTGGGCTTCCTGACCCTGGGCCTCACCACGGGCGCTTTCGGCACGCTCATCGGCGCGGGCGGCGGTTTCGTGCTCATGCCCATCCTGCTTCTGCTCTTCCCGAACGACAGCCCCGCGCTTTTGACGAGCATCTCGCTGGCGGTTGTGTTCGTCAACGCGGCCTCCGGCACGGAGGCGTACACGCTGATGCGCCGGGTGGACTTCAAGACCGGCGCGGTTTTCGCCCTGGCCGCCGTGCCCGGGGCCGTGCTGGGCGCACTGTGCACCAGCTTTTTTCCCCGCCGCACCTTCGACATCATCTTCGGCGTGATGCTCCTGGCCGGAGCCGTGTTCCTGCTCGTGCGCAAGCCGGGCTCCAGCCGGGCAGCGAGGCAGCCGGGCCAGGGGCTGACCACCCGGCGCATCGTCGACAGCGCCGGGGAGGTCCACGAGTACTCGTTCTCCATGCGCACCGGCGCAGTGCTCAGCGTCTTCGTCGGCTTCTTGTCCAGCTTCCTGGGCATCGGCGGCGGCATCATCCATGTCCCGGCCATGGTCTGCCTCCTCGGGTTCCCCATCCACATCGCCACGGCCACCTCGCACTTCGTGCTGGCCATCATGGCCATGGCCGGAACAACCGTGCACATCGTCAGCGGGGAGTTCGTCCACGGGGTGCACCGCACCATCTACCTGGCCCTGGGCGTGCTCGCGGGCGCGCAGGTCGGGGCGCACCTCTCCAACCATGTCCGGGGCTCGCTGATCATCCGCAGCCTGGCCCTGGCCCTGGTCTTCGTCGGGCTGCGCATTCTCTACACCGGAATCATGGGCTAGCCGCCCGGTACAGCGGAATCATGGGCTAGCCGCCAGAACCAGCGGGCAGCCGCGCCCGGCGTGGCCGCCCCGCCGCATTGCTTTTTTTCACGCACTTGATATCTGTTCAGGGAACCGGAGGCTTCCCATGCGCCGATCTGCCCTGCTCCTGCTCGTCCTCGCCCTGCTCCTGTCCGGGGTCTTCCCGGCCCAGGCCGCCCCAAGCGCCGAAAGGCGCATCGCGCTGGTCATCGGCAACGCGGCGTACCCCTCCGCCCCGCTCAAGAATCCGGTCAACGACGCCCATGACATGGCGGCTGCGCTGCGCAGCCTCGGCTTTGAGGTCATCGAGCGCGAGAACGCCAGCCTGGCCCAGATGGAGGGCGCGGTGAGCGAGTTCTGGGGCAAGCTCAAGAAAGGTGGGGCCGGGCTGTTCTACTTCGCCGGGCACGGCCTGCAGGTGAACGGCCGCAACTATCTGGTGCCGGTGGACGCAAGCCTGGAGGCCGAGCAGGACGCCAGGTACAAGTGCATGGACGCCGGGCTGGTGCTGGGGCGCATGGAGAACGCGGGCAACGAGCTGAACATCATTATTCTCGACGCCTGCCGCAACAACCCCTTTGCCCGCAGTTGGCGCAGCGCGGATGTGGGCCTGGCCAAGATGGACGCGCCCAAGGGCTCCATCATCGCCTATGCCACGGCCCCGGACTCCGTGGCGGCGGACGGCGCTGGCAAAAACGGCCTGTACACGGAGAAGCTGCTGCGGGCCATGCGCGTGCCGGGCCAGCCCGTGGAGCAGATGTTCAAGCGCGTGCGCGACGAGGTCATGCGCGACACCAAGGACAGGCAGGTGCCCTGGGAGTCCACCAGCCTGCGCGGGGATTTCTACTTCTCGCCGGGCGCGGGCGCACAGGCCCCTGCGGCTTTGGCCCCGGCTGTCGCGCCTCCTACGGCAGCCCAGGCGCAGCCCGCAGCGCCACCGGCTGCGCCGCTGTCGAACCTGAAGCAGCGGCTTGCCGGAAAATATGCGGAGGCCGGGGCCGACACCGGCAAGAACGGGCTGATCTTTGATTTTGCGCTCAATGGCGACGACCTGGTCGGCACGCCGAGCGGCTCGACGGGCGGCGTTTCGCCGGTGGGCATCAGCGACGTGCGCGTCGGCGAGAACTCACTGGCCTTCCGCTTCACGTACAAGAAGGGCCTGCTCGGCATCGCGGGCGCCACCTACACCGACTACACCTGCGACCTCTCGGGCGGGCTGAACGTCATCCCGATGACGTACCTGACCGAGTCCGGCAACACCGGCAAGGCCCGGCTCATCCGGCTGAAGGGGGCAGGGCCCAAGCCCCTGCAGCAGGCCCTGGCCTCAGCGCCAAAGCAGGCCCCCCCGGCTCCGGCGGACGAGCGCAAAATCGGCGACACCTGGTCCGACCCGGTCACAGGCATGGAGTTCGTCTGGGTGCCTGGCGGCACGTTTGAGATGGGTTGCGGGTCCTGGGCGGGCGAGTGTGAAGATGACGAGCAGCCGGTTCATACGGTACGCCTCGATGGCTTTTGGCTAGGCAAGTTCGAGGTGACGCAGGGGCAGTGGCAGAAGGTCATGGGCAGCAACCCTTCGTATTTTAAGAAAGGCGGAAACTACCCGGTGGAGGAGGTCTCATGGGATGACGCCAAAGGATTCATCGCCAAGTTGAACGCGCAAGGTTCTGCCAATCTCCGCCTGCCCACGGAGGCGGAGTGGGAATATGCGGCCCGCAGCGGCGGTAGGCCAGAGAGATATGCAGGCGGCGACGACATCGACCGGGTGGCCTGGTACCAGCCAAATAGCGGCAGATCCACGCATGCCGTGGGCACCAAAGCCCCGAACGGTCTTGGACTGTATGACATGATAGGCAATGTTTGGGAGTGGGTCGAGGACGCGAAGGCAGACTATCCTTCCGATCCCCAGGTGAACCCGGTTGTCACCGCTGGCGGGTCGGGCAGGATACTGCGCGGCGGCAGCTGGCTCTATGGGACGATACAGACGCGGACAACCTACAGGGCTCGCTTTAGGCCCTTCTACCGGTATGGCAGCATCGGCCTCCGCCTCGTGCGCATCCCCTAGCCGCAACCCTGGCGCAGAATAAACAAGAAGCCCCCCGGCACGCGCCAGGGGGCTTTTCTTTTGTCGTCCAAGGGGAGCGCGCGGGGGGCTACTCGCTCTCCAGCTCCTGCACCAGTCCCAGCAGGGTCTGGGCCTGCTCCACCAGCCCGCTCACGGCCTCCACGGCCTCGTTCATGGCCTCCGCGGTTTCCGTGGCGATGCGGTTGATGTCGTCGAGCGACCTGCTGATCTCGTCGCTGGCGGCGGACTGCTGCCCGCTGGCGGCGGCGATGGCGCGCACCTGGTCCGACGAGCGCTCCACAAAGGAGACGATGCCGGTCAGGGCCTCGCCGGAGTTCTTGGCCAGGCTCGTGGCCTCCTCGATGCGCAGCACGGCCTGGTCCACGTTGGTGATGTTCTGGCGGGTGCCCTTCTGGATGTCGCTGATGGCCTGGGCCACCTCCTTGGTGGCGGTCATGGTCTTCTCGGCCAGCTTGCGCACCTCGTCGGCCACAACGGCGAAGCCGCGCCCGGCGTCGCCCGCTCTCGCGGCCTCGATGGCGGCGTTCAGGGCCAAGAGGTTGGTCTGGTCGGCGATGTCGTTGATGACGCCCATGACCTGGCCGATGCCGTCGGCCTGCTTGCCCAAAAGGCCCATGTTGGTCTTGAGCCCCTGGGCCTGCTCGTACACGGCCTGGATGGCCAGGACCACCTTGTGGACCACGCCCGCGCCCTCCTGGGCCTTCTGCTTGGCCTGGTCCGCCGCGTCCGCCGCCTGGCCCGCATTGCCGGCCACGGCCAGCACCGTGGCGTTCATCTCCTCCATGGCCGTGGCCGTCTCGCCCAGGCGATCCTTTTGCAGGTCCGAGCCCCGGCGCGAGGAATCGATGCGGGAGGAAATGTCGCGGCTGACGTCGTTCACGGTCTGGGAAACGCCGCGCAGCCTGCCTGCGGCCTGGAGCAGGCCCTCCCTGGTGGCCTGGGCGGCCTGGGCCTTGGCCTCTTCGGCCTCGGCAATGGCCTTTTGCGCCAGCTGGGTCTCATTTTCGGCCTTCTGGCAGCTGTTCTCCACCTCGTGGATCTTGGCGCGCATGGTGTTGACCATGGTCTCGATGGAGCCCTGGAGCAGGCCCATCTCGCCGTGGAAACGCTCGCTTTCGCTGGCGTCCAGGTCGCCCGCAGCGATGCTGTTGGCCAGGCCGGAAAGCCGGGTGATGGGCCGGGAGATGAGCCGCACCAGGACATACACGAGCAGGCCCAGGCCCAGCACCAGCCCGCCGATGATCCAGACCAGCATCATCTGCAGCTCGTTGGCCTTGGTGTGGATGTCGTCCACGTAGAGCCCGGTGCCGATGACCCAGTTCCAGGGCTTGTAAAGCTTGACGAAGGAGATCTTGGGATACAGCTCCGAGGTGGCCCCGCCGTCCTTCTTGGGCTTGGGCCACATGTAGCGCACATAGCCCTGTCCGGACTTGTCGCACACATCCACAAAGGCCTGGAACAGGTTCTTGGCGCCGCCCGGATAGGCCTCGCCCCTGCCCGCCGGGTCATCACCCAGCCAGAAATCCGTGGACTTGTTGAACTTGGGATTGTCCAGCACGGTTCCGTCCAGGGCTGGCACCGTGGGGTGCATGATCATGGTCGGAAAGGGCTTGCCCATGTCGTTGATCCAGACGCTCTGTTCAAAGACCGTGTTGATACCTTGACACGTATCGTTGATTCTGATACACATGGACTCCTCAAATTGACGGAGGTGTCCCATGACAGAGGCGGAATTCCAGTCGCTGCTCGGCTGGCTCGGCGAGTTGACCACGG
>CAIMRY010000034.1 GCA_903843965.1 uncultured delta proteobacterium | reverse complement strand
TCGGGTTCTCCTTGCGGTTGCGCAACGGGCGGGCTGCCCATCGCAAATGCTGCAAGGATACCACGGGTTTTTGGCCGGGACAAAAATGGCATGGTTTTGGCCGGTGAAAAGACAAAAAGAGCGGGTTGACAGGGTTTGGGCGCACGCGAAAAAGCCGGGCAGGACGCTTGTCCCACCCGGCAAGTGTGCTGGTGGCCAGGGGACAACCCCTTGTTGCCGTGAAGGGTGCCTAGGCGTCCTTCACGCCCTTCGTGTCTGACGCGTCTGACGCATCCTTCAGCAGGCGCACCTCGCGCTGGGGGAAGGGGATGGACACGCCGTGCTCGTTGAAGGCGTCCCAGATGGCCAGCAGCACCTCCCCGCGCACGTTGCGGATGCCGTTCTGCGGGTCCTCGATCCAGAAGCCCACGGAGAGGTTGACCGAAGAGTCGCCAAAGCCGATGAGCATGGCGCGCGGCGCTGGCTCGGGCAACACGCGCGCGATGCTGGCCGCAGCCCGTTCCATGAGCCGCATGGCCGTGCGCGGGTCCGCGTCGTAGGCCACGCCGACCTCGGCCCGCAACAGCAAAAGCGAGTCGCTGTAGCTTAAGTTGATGACCTCGTTGCCGATGAGGCTCTCGTTGGGGATGAGGTAGGCCTTGCCGTCCAGGGTCTCCACTGCGGTGTAGCGTGCGTTGATCTGGGCGATGCGGCCCTGCACCCCGCCCATTTCGATGACGTCGCCGGGCTTGAGGGACTTGTCCAGCAGCAGGATGATGCCGGACACGAGGTTGGAGAAGATCTTCTGCAGGCCGAAGCCCACGCCCACGCCCACCGCGCCGCTGAACACCGTCAGGCTGGTCAGGTCCACGCCAACCGTGGACAGGGTGATGGTGATGGCCAGGGCGTAGAGGACAAAGCTCGCGCCCTTGGCGAAGAGCACCTGGGCCGAGGGCGAAAGGTCCTGGGCCTTTTGCAGCTTGTCGTCGGTCATGCTGGCCAGCAGGCGCGCGGCCTGCATCAGCACCACGAAGAGCGCCGCGCCCTTCAGGATGAGCAGGAGCGACACGTGCGAGCGGCCCATGGAGAAGCCCATCTCGTCCAGGAACTCCAGGGCCTGGTTCTCCACGTCCAGGGCGTGCAGCAGCACCATGATCCAGACGATCCAGGCCGCCAGGCGGCCCAGGAAACGGCTCTTGATGAGCGTGCCCGCGATGTGCGCCACCACCCAGGCCAGGGCGATGGAGGTGAAGATGGACAGCACCTTGTGCGGCATGTGCAGGTGCCGGGCCGCTGCATCGGCCAAAAACAGGAGCACGCCGGTGGTCCCGGCCCAGGCGCATTGCTTAAGCTCGGTGAGCAGGGGCGAGATGCGCGGGTCGGTCCGCCAGCCAGCGGGCGGCTGGGCCTTGGCGTCACCCAGCCTGAGGACGCGCAGGATGGCCCAGGCCGCCAGGCACAGGCCCAGGGCGAACCCGGCCTGAATCAGCGCGGCCTTGGTCGCCAGGTGCTGGCCCACCCAGGCCTGGATGCGCTCGGCCCAGTCCGCCGCGTCGCCGGAAAAAACGATTTCAGTCATGGTTGCGGTCCTTGGCGCTTCGGTTCAGCGTTGGAACATCCAGGGCGAACCCAGGTACAGGTCGGCCCAGATCCCCAGGAACACGAACACGGAGATCACGCCGTTCAGGGTGAAGAAGGCCACGTTGACCCTGGACAGGTCGCCGGGCTTGATGAGCCGGTGCTCCCAGACCAGGATGCCGCCCACGAACAGCGACACCACGGCGTAGGTCAGGCCCAGGCCCGCGTACAGCCCGGCCATGGGAAACAAAAGCGCGGCCGAGGCGTGGGTCCAGGACGAGGTGAACAGCGCGCGCGGCACGCCCTGGGACGCGGGCAGGGAGAACAGGCCCTGGCTGCGGTCGAAGTCCACGTCCTGGCAGGCGTAGAGGATGTCGAACCCGGCCACCCAGAAGGTGACGCCGAAGAACAGCAGCACCCCGGCGTAGCCCAGGTGCGAGGGCGAAACAGCCAGCCACCCGGCCACTGGGGCCAGGCCCAGCACGCTGCCCAGCACTAAGTGGCACAACGGCGTGAAGCGTTTGGTGTGGCTGTAGAAGGCGCTCCAGGCCAGGGCCACGGGCGAGAGCAAAAGGCAGGTGGTGTTCAGGGAGGCGCAGGCCGTGGTGAACACGAGCATGCAGGCGAAGATGAAGCGCTTGGTGAACTCCACGGACAGCTCGCCGGTGACCAGCGGGCGGTTTCTGGTGCGCGGGTTCAGGCTGTCGATGTCCACGTCGGCCAGGCGGTTGTAGGCCATGGCGAAGGAGCGCACGGCGATCATGGCGATGCTCAGCGGCACAAGCACGTCCCAGCCGGGCCGGGTCCACTCGGCCACGCCGGTGATGGGCGAGACTGTGCGTCCGGCCAGAAAGGCCCCGGAAAAGGCGAAGGGCAGGGCGAACACCGAGTGCTCGATCTTGATCATGCGGAAGGTGGCCAGGGTGTTGCGCAGCAGGGTCACGGGCGGTCCTTGCGGTTAGTATTCGTTGACGAGCAGGGCCCCGCCGAAAAGCAGGGCCACGCCGACCAGGCGCTGCCAGGAGGCCTCGCGCACGGCGAAGCCGATGGCCCCGGTGTGGTCCAGCAGCACCGAGCCCACCAGTTGCCCGGCGATGATCCAGGCCATGAGGCCCGTGGCCCCCAGCTTGTAGGCCAGGATGACGGTGACGGTGACGAAGAAGGCGCCCAGAATGCCGCCCAGCCAGGTCCAGGCCGGGGCCTGCGCAGCCATGGCCAGGGTGGGCAGGGGCACGCGTGTGGCCAGGACGAACAGCAACAGCGCCACGCTGCCCACGACGAAACTGACCAGGGAGGCCACCAGCGGGTCGCCCAGAAACTCGCGCAGGCGCGCGTTGATGCCGGCCTGCACGGGCATGAGCGCCCCGGCCACAAGCGCGGTGAGCATGATCAGCGGCCGCATGGGTCCTCCTTTTGTTTCAACCGGTGGCCTTGGGCCGGGTTCGCCTCAGGGCCGGGCCGGAGTCGGCTGCGGGGCCTTGCCCGGGCTGGCCTGGCTGGCCGGGGGCGCCGCCACGCGCCCGCCGAGGCGCTCCGGGCCGGGATCAGCGGCGGGCGGACCCTGGGCGGGCACGCGCCCGGCCAGGCGCTCCGGCGCGGGCGCGGCGGCATCCTGACTCGGCTGGCCCTGGCCCGGCTGACCGGCTGCGGCCCCGGTCTGGCCGACTCCGGCAGCCTCGGCCTGGGGTTCGGCCCCTGCGGCCGCAGCCTTGTCGGCCCCCTTGTCCGTGTTGTCCAGGCCGGGGTCGTCCTTGGTCTCCATGACCTCCTGGAAGTCGTCGATGGCGAAGCCCCGGCGCACCATGATGCTGTGGATGAGGTTCGCCCGGAAGGTTACGTACTTCTGGTCGGACAGGGGGTTGAAGCGGATGGGGTTGGGCAGCACGGCGGCCAGGCGCGCGGCCTCCATGGTCGAAAGCTGGCTGGCGGGCTTGCCGTAGTAGTGGCGCGCCGCAGCCTCGATGCCGAAGATGCCGTCGCCCCACTCGGCCACGTTGACGTACAGCTCCAGAATGCGGCGCTTGGACAGCGTGCGCTCCATGCGCCAGGTCAGGATGGCCTCCTTGAGCTTGCGCGTGAGGCTTTTTTCTGGAGAGAGGAACAGGTTCTTGGTCAGCTGCTGGCTGATGGTGCTGGCCCCGGCCTTGAAGCGCCCGGCCTTGATGTTCTTTTCAAAGGCCTGCTCCAGGGCGTCGTAGTCAAAGCCGTCGTGCTGGTAGAACTTGTCGTCCTCGCCGATGAGCACGGCCTTGAGCAGCGCGGGCGAGACCTGGCCGATGGGCACAAAGCGCTTGGTGATGCGCTTTTTCAGCCCCTTTTCGGCCCACTGGGCCTCGCGCCATTCCATGAACGCGGTCTTGTCCGGGTTTGTCGTGGCGTACTGGCCCACGTCGGGGTAGACAAAGTAGAAGGCCACAAAGGCCACGGCCCCGAACAGGGCCAGGGCCACGAGCCACTTGAGCAGTGTGCGCACCGCGAACTCCTTGGTTGGCATGGTCAAGCCTGTTTGCTTTACCCGGAAACCCGGCGGGCGTCCATCTCCCGGGCGGGTGTTCATGTTCCTGGATGGGCGGCGTTCCTGGGCGGGCGGCGTTTCTGGGGGAGGGTTGGGGGGTCGGGGCCTTGGCTACAGGAATAGCGGCGCGGCATAGGCGTCGGGGGTGGCGGGGAGCCCACAGGCGGCGGTGCGCGGGAGTGTCGATGTAAACGGCATGGGTCTGGATATGCCCGGCCAGGGCCAGCGTCAACCTTCCTGCTGCTGCGCAGGGCGCGGGCTCACTGCTGCTTCGACAGCCAGCCCTTGCGCCGGAAGAACAGCACCATGCCCGCCACCGTGCAGGCCATGACCCCGAGCACCACGAAGTAGCCGTACTGGGTCTCCAGCTCCGGCATGTGGCGGAAGTTCATGCCGTAGAGCGAGGCCAGAAAGCTCAAGGGAATGAAGATGGTGGAGATCATGGTCAGCACCTTCATGGTCTCGTTGAGCTTCAGGCTCACGTTTGAGAGGTACAGCTCGATCATGCCCGAGAGCATGTCGCGGAAGGTCTCCACCGTGTCCATGACCTGGATGGTGTGGTCGTAGAGGTCGCGCAGGTAGACGATGGTGGAGTCCTCGATAAGGGGCGGGCCGTTCTTGTCCAGCCGGGCCAGCACCTCGCGCAGGGGCCAGATGAAGCGGCGCAGGAACAGGGCCTCGCGCCGCAGGCCGTGGATGGTCTCCAGCTCTTCCGGGGTGGGCGCAGCCAGAAGCGCCTCCTCCACCTCCTCGATGTCTTCGCCCATGCGCTCCAGCACCACGAAGTAGTTGTCCACCACGGCGTCGATGAGGGCGTACATGAGGTAGTCCGGCCCGCTCCTGGCCAGCTTGCCGTTGCCGGCCAAGAGGCGTTTGCGCACCTCGCCGAACACGTCGCCGCCGCCCTTTTCCTGGAAGGTCAGCAAGGTATTCTCCATGAGTACGAAGCAGACCTGCTCGTCCTCGATGGTGCGCTCGTCCTCGTTGTAGCGCAGCATCTTGAGCACCACGAAGAGCGCTCCGTCCAGTTCGTCCAGCTTGGGCCGCTGGCCGGTGTGGGCGATGTCCTCCAGCACCAGCGGGTGCAGCCGGAAGATCTCCCCCAGCCGCGTCAGGTATTCCGGGTCGTGCAGACCGTCCATGTTGAGCCAGGTCAGGCCCGGCGCGTCCACAAAAGCGGCGCAGGCCTCGGCGCTGGCCGGTCTTGTCTGGCGCACGCCGTCCTCGCCTGCGTGGATGACCTCCATGGTCACGGGTTTGGTCTGCTTCCGGCCCACGTAGGTGACGGTGCCGGGGGGCTGGTCCTTTTTGCTGATGCGGCGGTGCAGGGATTCGAACATGGCTGGCCTCCTGATGGTGCGCGCGGTCGGGGCTGGCTGCGGGCCCCTTGGCGAGCATAGCCGGGATGCGCGGGCGCGTACAGGGGGGGCTTGGGGCAGGCGAAGGGGAGAAAGCGTCCGGGGCGGCGGCGTCGCGCCAGGAAAAAGCCCCGGCCCGGTGGTGGGGCTGTTCAGGCCGCCCGCGAAGCCGAGCGTGGCGTGGCGCAACACCCCTTGAAACCCCTGAAGGGGGCGAAGGGGGCGTATTGCGTGGCCTGTACAATACGCCCGTCCGCAGTGGCAAGGGCCAGCGGCGTTCCGTTCTGACTGCAGAGGATCAGGTAGTGCTTGCGCCGGGCCAAGAACCCAGCTCAGGTCGCTCATGCTTTCGCACAAGCCGAACGGGCTGCTCCAGCACCTGCTGAAACAGCCCTTCCGGCCCGATGGGGAGTCCACGGGGCCGTCATGTGCCTTGAAGAGGCCTCTGGGCGGGGTGCGGGGGCAAGGCCCCTGTGCTCATCAGGTGCCGGTGGCGACGGCCGCTTCCTTGGCCAGGGAGAGGGCGGTCTTGACGCGTGCGCTGAAGCTCTCCGGCGTGTCCAGGGTCTCGGCCTGGGCCGCGCCCACGGTCACGCCGATGCGCGCCCCATGGCTGAAGGCGTGCCGGGCCACCAGCTCGCGCAGCTTGACGGCGAAGATTCCGGCCTTGTCCGCGCCGATGCCTTCGGCCAGGATGAGGAAGCGCCCGCTGCGCCAGCGGAAGATGCAGTCGGCCTTGCGGATGTGCTGCTTGAGCAGCTGGGCCAGCTCGTAGAGCACCTGGTCGCCCAGCTCGTAGCCCAGGGACTCGTTCACGGCGCGGAAGCCGTCCACGTCGACCATGATGCCCGAGAAGCTGTTGCCGTAGCGCTTCAGGCCCTCCAGCTCGCGCACGATCATGTGGTCAAAGGCCATGCGGTTCAGCACCTTGGTCAGCTCGTCGAGGTGGCAGTGCTGGTCCAGGGATTCCTTGAGCTGGGCGATCTCCAGGGAGTTGTCGCGCACGGGCTTGAGCAGCCCGGCGAAGACCAGCACGGCCTGGGCCGCCAGCAGGACCACGCCAAGGAGCATGGCCCCGTATGTCTCCTTGATGAGGCCGGGGGCGTGGGTGGGGTGGTCGGTCAAGAGCTGGTAGGACACGAAGAACTCGCACAGAAGCACGCCGAAGATGGCCGCCAGGCTGGCGGAGTAGAGCAGGGCTATGGCCCTGCCGGGCAGTGACCTGCGCGTCCGGCGCGCTTCGGGCTGTTCATCCTTTTCATCCATGGCTGCCCCTCGTGTCTGCTCAGGGTTGGGTCGCGTAGCGCAGCTCGCCCTGATTGTCGCGCATGCGCAGCTCGATGAAGAAGTTGTTCCAGGTCCAGCCGTAGCGGTCGCCCATCTGTCGGCCCGGTCCGTAGAGTTCGATCAGGTGGTCCTTGAGCAGGAAGAAGTTGTCCTGGCCCTCGAAGACGATGCCCACGCCCGCGAGCTTGCCCTTGGGGAAGTAGTAGGCCACGGAGCGCAGCTCGGCCTGGCCCAGGCGCAGGAGCTCGTCGGAGCGGAAGTAGGTTCCGGGCAGGGTCACGGGTTTGGTCACGGGCAAAAGCCCGCTCTGGTTGGACAGGTCCGCGCCCCAGGCCATGCCCCGGAAGTCCACGGGCGCGGGCCTTTGGGCGAAGGTCAGGTCGGGCCGTGCGGTCCGTTGCCTGATTACGGGCCGCTGGGTGAAGGCGGGCGGGGTGTCCATGTTGGCCGGGGCCTTGGTCCCGGCCGGGGGCTCGGGGATGGCGGGCGCCTGCGCGGGCAGGTCGGCCGGGGCCTGGCCGACCACGGCAGGGTCCACGCCGGGGTCCAGGGCAGGGGTCTGGGACGGCTGGGCAAAGCCGACAGCGGCGAGGACAAGGACGAAAATCACCGTCAAGGGGGGGACGGCCAGGGCGCAGCGCATGGAGCCTCCAGGCAAAGGTGTGCATCTGTCCACCATCTTGTCCCGACTGGGCCGGGAAATCAAGACCTGACAGCACACTATTTGCCCCGTCGCCTTCCGCGCGGCTGCGTGGGTCAGAGGCGTGGGGTCAGAGGTACAGGGCCTCTGCCCCGGTGCAGGCCAGGGCCGCCTCGCGGGTTTCCATGAGCATGCGGCCCAGGTGCATCAGCCTGCGGCCAGAGCTGATGTCCTCCAACAGGCGCTTTTCCCGCGCCAGGCACAGGGCCAGCCGGTAGGGGCGCGGATGGAAGGGGTCTGTGGCCTCGTAGACGCGGTACATCTCGGTGGGCAGCGTGTGTTGGGGCTGGGGGGCGAGCTGGACGTTCATGGCGTGCTCCTTGATGGAGAGAATGCAGCAATTTCTGTGCCCGTGGGCTGAAGTGTTGGCGCGGCGGTTGGTTGCCGCGCGGGCGGGGACAATGCGCCGGATAACGTGCGCAAAAAAAGACCCCCTGGACTGCTCCAGGGGGCCATGCGGGTCGATAAAGGGTGTGCTAGATCTGCTGGGACAGGCTCTGGATGACCCAGATGACGCGACCGATGGTGCGGGCGGACATCTCGGCGGCGGGCACGTGCAGGTCGGCGTGGGCCTTGTCCTCGGCCTTGAGCACGAACTGGCCGTCCTGGTAGTACACGCGGCGGATGAGCAGACCCTGGTGCGGGAAGTGCACCGCGCACAGGTCGCCGTCCGGGTGCTGGCGCTGGTCCTGGTCCACGCCGACAAAGGCGCCGCGCAGGACAATGGGCTCCATGCCTGCGGAGTCCACGCGCAAGACCTGCATGTTCGGGCGGAAGAAGGTCTCCGGGATGGTCAGGTCCTCCACCGGCAGGGGCTGCCAGGTGGCGGGGTCGGTCCCGGCGCCGGCCATGGATGAGACAGGGACGACGCGGCCGCGCGCGTGGGTGCGGCCATAGGCCGCCGGGGTCTCCCGCAGGAGATTCTCGGCGCTGACCTGGCCCTTGGCCGCATTCAGGTACACAGGTTCGTGGCCGTCGGAAAGCCAGTTGGGGTTCAAGCCATGGCTGCGGTACAGCTTCAAAAACCAGTCGGACGGGACGGAGCAGCGCCTCTTGGCGTCTGAAATGCTGGACTGGCGGACCTCCAGGACATCAGCGAGCTGAACCTGGGTCCGTGCGCCAGTGGCTTTCTTGATGCGATCCATCGCCTCCTCGAACCACTGTTCAAGGCGCTCATCGCATTTTTTCTTGAGCTTTGCCATCGTAAAACCTCCATATTGTTCTGCCGATATCGTTTGGCAGTAAATCAGATTGCTTTAGTAATACGTGCAACCACGAAACTTGCTGAGCTAATAATAAGTACAAGCCGTCGTCGGCGTCAAGCATAAACGTAGAAACAAATTCTTATGCCTGGCGAGTGCTAATAAGACTGTTCTGCTGCATATTCGTAGTGTATGTTTGAACGGTTAGAATGGTGGAGGTCATTTATATCATTCTGCCTTCCTGTCAATACGTGGTATTCAAAACTAAGTAGGCCGGTTGTGCAGTAGCCTTCACCAATCGACTCTGGCTACGCCAGGGTTTCTGGCCGTATTCATCAGCAAATGCTGCAAGATGCGAGAAACCAGGGGGGGCCGGGTTGCGGGTGGTTGTGGGCGTCTTCCCCACTGGGACGTGTTGTGTTACCATTGCGACCTGTAAACCACAGCGTGCGGCAAAACGCATGCATGGCAGGAAACACAACGGCCCGCCGCCCTGCGCGGGTTCAAGCCAGCAGAGAGGATCATGGACCAGGACACGCAGCGCGTTTTCCGCGCCTATGACATCCGGGGCATTGTGGACCAGGATTTCGATGCCGACTGGGTGGAGGAGCTGGGCCGCGCCTGCGGAGCGTATTTTTTGGCGCGCGGGTCGCGCCGGGCCGTGGTCGGGCGCGACTGCCGCCTGACCTCCCCGGACTTCCAGGAGCGCCTGGTGGCCGGGCTGACAAGCACCGGCGTGGATGTGCTGTTCCTGGGCATGGTGCCCACTCCGGTGTGCTATTTCGCCATCCGGCACCTGGACTACGACGCCGGGGTCATGATCACCGCCAGCCACAACCCGGCCCAGTACAACGGTTTCAAGATCTGGGCGGGCAGAAGCACCATCCACTCCGGCGAGATCCAGGAGGTGGCCCGCCTGTTGGCCGCGCGCGATTTCCCGGCGGGCCGGGGCCTGGCCACGGCCCATGACATCGAGCCCAGCTACCTGGAGACCTTAAGCGGCCTGGCGCGGGTCTCCCGCCGGGTCAAGGTGGTGCTCGACGGCGGCAACGGCGCGGCCGGGCTGGTGACCAAGGCGCTGCTGGAGCGCGCCGGGGCCGAGGTCATTGCGCTTTACTGCGAGCCCGACGGCCGCTTTCCCAACCACCACCCGGACCCGGTGGAGGAGAAGAACCTTGTGGCGCTCAAGGCTGCGGTGTTGCAACATGGGGCCGAGCTGGGCATCGGGCTCGACGGCGACGGCGACCGCATCGGCGCGGTTGACGAAAAGGCCCAGGTCATCCACGGCGACCGGCTGCTGGCCCTCTTCGCCCGGCAGGTGCTGGCCGAAAAGCCCGGCAGCGCCATCATCGGCGACGTCAAATGCTCGCACCTGCTCTTTGCCGACATCGCCAAACACGGCGGACGGCCCATCATGTCCGCCACCGGGCACTCGCTCATCAAGGACCGCCTGCTGAACGAAAAGGCGGCCCTGGCCGGAGAAATGAGCGGGCACATGTTCTTCGCCGACCGCTACTTCGGCTTTGACGACGCGCCGTACGCGGCCCTGCGCCTGGTGGAGATCGTGTCCCGGGCCACGGGGGCGCTGTCCACGCTGCTGTCCGACTGGCCCAAAACCTTCGTCACCCCGGAGCTGCGCGTGGACTGCGCCGAGCACGCCAAGTTCCAGGTGGCCGAGCGCGCGCGGGCCGAGTTCGCCAAGCTCTACACCCTGGAGGGCGACGACGGAGCGCGGCTGGTCTTTCCCGATGGTTGGGCGCTGGTGCGCGCCTCCAACACCTCGCCCTCGCTGGTGCTGCGCTTCGAGGCCGAGAGCGAGGCCCGCCTGGCGGAAATCCGCAAACTTGTGGAAGAACCCCTGGCCCGGTGGATTAAGGAACTGGGCGGATAAAAAGAAGAATAGCCTCCGGCGGCCAGGAGCTCCGCCCCTGGACCTTCTCATTCGCTCGCTGCGGAGTTCGCAGCCAAATGGGGAGTCCAAAGGGCCTCAAGTCCTTTGGCGGGGTCAAGGGGCAGCGCCCCTTGCCGCCGGAGGCATACAAGAGCGAGCAACATGACGCGAAAACGACTGGTGTACGTGGCCCTGGCCCTGCTGCTGGCTGCTGGCGGCGGCTACTATTACAGGAAGGGCCGCGCCCAGGCCGCGACCAGGGTGCTGGCCACGGCCACGGTGACGCGCGGCCAGGTGCGGCGCGTGCTGGAGGCCACGGGCATCATCAAGGCCCAGGTGGGCGCCAGCGTGAAGATCGGCGCGCGGGCCACGGGGGCCATCTCGCGCATCTACGTGCGCGTGGGCGACGCGGTGAAAAAGGGCCAGGTGGTGGCCGAGATCGACGCCCGCGAGCTTTTGGCCCAGCGCCAGGAGGCCGCCGCCCGCCTGCGCGTGGCCGAGGCCAAGGCCCGCTACGCAGGCCAGACCCTGCCCCGCAACGAGGCCCTGACCAAACAGGGCATGCAGGCCCAGAGCATCCTCGACGAAACCAGGCAGAACTACACCGTGGCCAAGGCCGAGGCTGCGGCCGAGCGCGCCGCCCTGGCCCAGCTGGACGTGCGCATCTCCTACACGCGCATCGTCAGCCCCATCGACGGCGTGGTCTCCCAGGTCACGGCCCAGGAGGGCGAGACCATCGTGGCCGGGCTGCAGGTGGCCAATCTGGTCACCGTGCTCGACCCCGCGCGCCTGGAGATGTGGATCTACGTGGACGAGACCGACGTGGGCCGCGTCAAGACCGGCCTGCCCGTGGAGTTCCGCGTGGACTCCCAGCCGGACAGGACCTTCCACGGCGTGCTCGACCGCGTGTACCCCGAGCCTGAGATCCGCGACAACATCGTCTACTACAAGGCCCTGGTCACCGTTGACCGCGAGCAGGCCCTGCTCTTGCGGCCCGAGATGACCACCCAGTGCAGCGTGGTGGTCGACACGCGCGAGAACGTGCTCACCGTGCCCAACCAGGCCCTGAAGTGGGTGGGCGGCGGCCAGACCGTGTTCGTGGTGGACAAAACGGCTCCCGGCGGCGTGCGCCCGGTGGCGCCCCGGCTGGGGCTGCCGGGCCTGGAGCAGAGCGAAGTGCTTTCCGGCCTGGCCGAGGGCGACCTTGTGGCCACGCAGATCGTGCTCTCCGGTCAGGAGCAGCCTGCCGAGCCCGCGCCCGCCGCAGCCAAGCCCGACAAGCCGGGCAAGCCCGGCAAGAAGGGTCCATGAGCGCGCCGACCGCCCCCCAGCCCAACGTGGTCGAACTGCGCGGCATCCGCAAGGTCTTCCGCCAGGTGCTGGCGCCGCAGCAGGGGCGCGGGCTGCTGGCGCGGCTGTTCCCGCGCGGGGGTGCTGCGCCGGGGGGACGGAACGTCACGCCGAACGTCACGCCGAACGTCACGCCGAACGTCACGCCGAACGGTGTGCCCAATGTCAGGCCTGCTGACGCGAAAAACGTCACGCCCAACGGGCTGGACAACGGGCTGGACAATGGGCTGGACAACGGGTCGTCCAGCGTAGCGGCCGAGGGAGTTGAGGTCCTTTCGGACATCAACCTGACCATCGCCCGGGGCGAGTTCGTGGCCCTGCAAGGCACCTCGGGCTCGGGCAAGAGCACGCTGCTGCACCTGCTGGGCCTGCTCGACAGGCCCACGGCCGGGACGTACCGCCTGCTCGGGCGCGACGTGTCCGGCCTGGACGACGACGAGCTCTCGCACCTGCGCAACATGGCGCTCGGCTTCGTGTTCCAAAGCTTCTACCTGGTGCCCTACGCCACGGCCCTGGAAAACGTCCTTTTGCCGGGCATGTACTCGGACCGGCCCCAGGCCGCGTTGCGCCAGCGCGCCCTTGAGCTCCTTGACCGCGTGGGCTTGGCCGACCGTGTGCACTTCAAGCCCGCCAATCTTTCCGGCGGGCAGCAGCAGCGCGTGGCCATGGCCCGGGCCCTGCTGAACGAGCCTGGGCTCATCCTGGCCGACGAGCCCACGGGCCAGCTGGACAGCGCCACCAGCCAGGAGATCATGCGCCTGTTCGCCCAGGTCAACCAGACCGGCACCAGCATCGTGCTGGTGACCCACGACGAGGCCGTGGCGCGCCAGGCCGGGCGCGTCATCCGCCTGGCCGACGGGCGCATCCTCTCTGATGACCGCATTGCCGCCAGCACCAACGCCGCCGACCGCGCCCAGGGCGACTCCGTCCCCGCCTGAGCGTCCCCGCCCGTCCCTGCGGCCCGGCACTGGCCGCCCTGTCCAAAGAGGCCGCCCAACTACGCACATCTCGTTGACATGCGTAAGCATTCCTGGCAAGAAAAACGTAATCGGGGCAAGGTGTCCGCGCCGCCCCAGCCGCCCCAGTTGAAGGGAGTGCCCTGATGCCAGACGCGACCCCAGCCGCCACGCCAGACGCCCCAGCCGCCGTCTCCTCCGCTCCCGCCCCGGAGAGCCGCGAACCCGCAGCGAACGGCGTACCGCGCCGTGGCAAGACCCTGCCTCACTTCGACCTGCCGCACCTGCTCAAGCCCTCCCAGTGGGGCCTGCGGCTGCGCATCCTGCTGGTGGCGGGCGTGCTCCTCTCCGTCGGCATGCTGAGCCTCATCGGCTTCGAGGCCTGGCAGCTCAGCAGCTCCATGGAGCGTGGCGTGCAGGAGCGGCTGAAGCTCCTGGAGCACTGGATGCACGATGAGATCCGCACCCGCATGGACGGCCTCACGGCCTCGGTGAGCTCCCTGGTGAACCTGCCGGAAATCACCGAGGCCATGGAAAAAAAGGACCGCGAGGCCCTGAAGACCTTCATCCTGCCCTATGCGGACAAGCTGCGCGTGGCCACGGGCAACACCAGCCTGTACTTCCACTTCCACACCCCGGCCTCGGTCTCGCTCTTGCGCACCTGGGACATCCACCGCTACGGCGACGACCTCTCCAAGACCCGCTTCATGGTGGTGCGCGTGAACCGTGAGCTGGCCCCCTTCTCCGGCCTGGAGCTGGGCCAGGGCGGCACGGTGATCCGCAGCATAGCCCCGGTGTTCCACCAGGGCCGCCACGTGGGCAGCGTGGAGGCGGCCATGAACATCGTCGACGCCCTGCAGAGGCTCACCCTGCCCCAGGATTACGGCATCGTCTTCGTCATCGACAAGAAGTTCAAGGGGCTGTGGGACGGCGGCATCGAGCGGGCCGCCTTCGACAACTGGATCATGGTCAAGAGCCTGGGCGACGCCGACGCCCACCTGGCCGACAAGGCGCTGGAAGCAGGCCCCGCCACCGGTCGGGTGGACAACTTCCTGTTCCGCATCATCCCCGTGGACGACTTCCAGGGCCGCCAGGTGGGCTCCCTGGTGCTGACCTACAACGCCGGGGCCGTGGTTCAGCAGAACGCCATGAAGACCTTCTGGTTCGGGCTGTTGGCCGTGGTCGGTGCGCTGTCCATGTGGCTCGTGCTGTATATGAACGTGCGGCGCGTCATGAAGTTCCTGGAGCGGCTGAAGAAGATCATCCTGGCCTCCCACGGCAGCGACTTCGTGGAGCGCTTCGACTCCGACCATGTGCACTGCCTGGAGGTGCTGCGCTGCCCGAACAAGGAGTGCGTGGTCCACAAGAACCCCAATCTGGTCTGCTACCTGGAGACCGGCACCGAGGCCGTGTCGCCCACCTTGCGCGGCACCTGCCTGTTCCTGAACAAGTACGGCACGTGCACCAGCTGCCCGGTCTACATCGCCCGCTGCGGCGACGAGCTGGCCGAGATGAAGAACCTGGTCAACACCATGATGCGCATCTGGGGGGTGTTCCTGGGCCGGGTGGGCGGGCTGCTCAATGAGGTGTTGCGCCACCAGCAGGGGCACCAGCAGGCCATGCCCTCGCTGGACCAGGTCTCCGGCTACCTGGAGGAGATGGCCCGGCTCACCGCCTTCAGCCATGACCTGCAGGGCGTGAACAACATCGCCGAGGTCTACCACCAGTTGGACCACGTGTTTCATACGCACTTCCGGCTCTCTGCCTATGCCGTGGTCGAGGTGGTGCCCGGCCAGAACCGCATGGAGCTGGTGCTCGACAGGGGCGGCTTCTGCCAGCACATGAGCCCTGACGTGCTGCACAACAGCAGCCTGTGCCGGGCCCGGCGCGGGGCCGAGGAGGTGGCCAGCCACCCCAACCCCGTGCTCTGCCCCTACTTCAACATCGACACGGACAAGCACGTGCGCTGCTGCCTGCCCATGGTCATGGGCGGACGCGTGGGCGCCGTGTTCTCCTTCCTGTTCCCCAAGGCCGAGTGGGACCCCAACCGCAAGCGCCTGGTGATGCTGCGCAAGTACCTGGACGAGTCGGCCCCGGTGCTGTCCTCCCTGCGCCTGCTGGAGGCCAGCAAGGAGCAGTCCCTGCGCGACGCCCTGACTGACTGCTACAACCGGCGCTACCTGGACGAGTACCTGCCGAACCTGGAGTCCTTGAGCAAGCGCGAGTGCCGCAAGGTGGCCATCCTCATGGCCGACCTGGACTTTTTCAAGCAGGTCAACGACCAGTACGGGCACCAGGCCGGGGACGCGGTGCTGCGCCAGGTGGCCCAGATCATCCGCCGCAGCCTGCGCGAAAGCGACCTGCTCGTGCGCTACGGCGGGGAGGAGTTCCTGATCCTGCTGCACGAGCCCACAGAGGGCGGCGCCCTGTTCGCGGCCGAGAAGATCCGCGCCGCCGTGGAGGGCACGGCCTTCCACCTGCCCGACGGCCAGCAGATCACCAAGACCATGAGCCTGGGTCTGGCCGAGTATCCGGAGCACGGCGACACGCTGTACAAGGTCATCAAGTACGCGGACGTGGCCCTCTACGCGGCTAAGGACGCGGGCCGCAACAAGGTGCTGCGCTTCGAGCCCGAGATGTGGCAGCAGGACTCGTACTAGCGTGTGAACCCGGCCCGGCGCATTTGACACCGCGCCGGGCTTGGGCCTACTGCCCGGCCATGCCTGTGCGCTTCCCCCACCCTGAGCCCGTGCGCCCCGCGCGGCCAAAGGTCTTCCCGGTGTTTCTGCCCCTGGCCGGGTGCCCAGGCCGCTGCCTTTACTGCAATCAGCCCGCCCAGACCGGCCAGGCCCCCGTGGCGCTGGCCGACGTGCTGGCCCGCGCCCGCGCGGACATCCTGGCCCGGCCAGAGGCCGACGGCCCGGTGGAGCTGGCCTATTATGGCGGCACCTTCACCGCTCTGCCTTCGCCTTGGCCCGAGCGCTTCCTCGACCTCGCGGCGGAGCTGCGGACCTTGGGGCGCGTGTGCCGCGTGCGCTGCTCGACCAGGCCCGACGCCGTGACCCCGGCCCTCTTGGCCTCCTTGCGCGCGCGCGGGCTGGATCTCATCGAGCTGGGCGTGCAGAGCTTTTCAGACGCGGCCCTGGCCGCCAGCAGGCGCGGTTACGACGGGGCCACGGCCCTGGCCGCCTGCCGCATGGTGCGCGCGGCGGGCCTGGGCCTGGGCGTGCAGCTGCTGCCGGGGATGCCCGGCATGGAAGGGCCGCAGGGACTAAAGGCCTTTGCCCGGGACATCGCGACCGTGACCGGGCTTGCGCCGGAAAGTGCGCCGGAGCTCGTCCGGCTGTACCCCTGCCTGGTGCTGGAGGGCACGGAGCTGGCCGGGCTGTGGCGGGCCGGGTCGTTCACGCCCTGGACCCTTCCCGACACGGTGGACGCCCTGGCCCGCGCCCTGCGCAGCCTGTGGGCGGCCGGAATCCCCGCCGCGCGCCTGGGCTTGGCCGAGCAGGCGGGGCTGGCCGTGCTGGCCGGACCCCGGCACCCGGCGATTGGCCAGATGGCCCGGGCCAGGGCGCTTTTGCTGCACGTGCGCGGCCTCCTCGCCGCGCTCCCGGCGCCCGCGTCTACGCTCTATGTCCCGAAGCGCTGGCAGGGCGAGGTGCTGGGGCAGGGCAATGCGCTGCGGGCCGAATACGCCGGGCTGGGGCTGCGGGCGGCGGCGTGGGGCGAGGCGGAATTTGGGTTGGGGTAGAGGCGGGTGAGACTCGTGTCGGCTACTCTAGCCGCTTGCGAGGCGCAAACGCAAAGAATAATGTTGACATAGTCTAGAATGTTGATATTCTACATGCGGTATCGTTACTGCCCATAGTCCAACCTGATCTTGAGGCACCGCCCGATGAGAGATCTTCGCAGCGTTGGCAACCACCTAACCCTCCTGGCGTCCTGCGCGAGCATCATTGGGTTGCTCCCACTAATGGCGACCTTCTTGACCATTGACAAATCCGCCCTCGCATTAATAACCAACGGGACAGTGTGCCTTATCCTTCTCCTGTTGTTTTTGGGCACCTTGCTCAGAGAATGGTCCATCGCTCGCAAGGAGCGTTACGCGGACATCACTGTGCACATTCACATGTGCCAACACTACTGCCGCGATCTGCACTCCATGCTGCTGGATATCTTACGCAAGCAGCAGATCGGAGAGCCCGTTAATAAGGACTTGGCCATGGGGACCGCCAACAGGATGCTGACTGATATTCTCAACGAAGTGCAGCGGCTCTTCGCTATGCTCACGGGCACTGCCTGCCGAGCCTGCGTAAAGACCATCTACGAGCAGGGCGAGAATTTTTATGTTCAGGCGCTTGCTCGTGATAAGAACTCCGCTGCGCTCTGCCATGAGATGGACCGCTGGCGACAGGAGCACAATGCCGACAGGCTGGAACATAACTCCGATTTTGTTAATTTGTATTCCAACTACAACGCCGGGAATCGCTGCTTTTTATCAAACAATCTGGATGAGCTGCGTAAAAAGCGGAAATATTTTTCCTCCAGCGACGCGGCCTTTGCACAGCGCTACCCTGCCGATGAAGATGCGCGGAAACTTCCGTATAAAAGCGCCGTCGTCTGGCCCATCCAGCAGCGGCGCGGCGCAACCGGTATCCCAGATGACCAGTGCATCGGTTTTTTGGCGGTTGACAGTCCCTGCACTAATGTGTTTTTGCCTTCGTGGGATTTCGAAATCGGCGCGGGTATTGCCGACTCCCTTTACCACCCCTTGAGGCTGTACTCCGACATCATCAGCCAGTTTGGAGAAAACGAATGAGCAAGCCCAAAGAGTTTCGCACGGCTGTCGTGGCAGCTGCCGCGCAGTGCACTATCGAAGCAGTGAGAACAGTGGCACCAAACGTCGTCTCCTTCCGTTTTGTTTACGGTAAGCAGGGCCAACAGGCCCGGTCCGTCAACGTGCGGACTTTTCCGCCTTCTGCCGCATACTTCAACTTCGCCACTGAGTAGTAGCTTATACCCTGGCGCGTGCCCATCGGCAGCGCTATTGACACCCCCCGTTGACCACTGCCCCCTTGATGCCCTATTCTGGTGCCTGACGGCGGACACCCCAGCGCACGGAAAAAAGCGGGGGCTCGCCCCGCTCGTACACTCTCCGCGCCCGGCGCGGTATTTTTTGGAGGCCCCCCGGATGTCCAGCCAGTCGAGCTACGAGTTCTACGGTCCAGACCTGTCCCAGATGCCCCCCCTGCGCGCCCTGGCCGAAACCCTGATTTTGGACCCGCGCGTGCTCTTGGTCAATGCGGCCGAGGCCTACGAGCTGGCCCAGGACCAGCACGACGTGGCCCTGACCGACATGCCCGTGTACCCCCCGGCGGCCAAGCGCCTGGGCTTGCCCAAGGGCGCGCGCGTGCTGAACAACTGCCACGGCCGCATCGTGGGCCGCTCGGCCAATGCGCGGCGTTTCTACAACGCGCTGACCCTGAGCGAGCAGCAGAAAATCCTGGGCGACGTGCGCGAGGCCATGTTCGACTTCCAGAAGCGCCCGCTCATCAAGGCCCACGCCGTGCTCGGCCTGGACCGCGACCTGATGATCCGGGCCACCCTGGTGGCCGGCGCGGACGACGCGGTGAACGTCTTCAACTGGCTGGCCAACTTTACGCCCTTTGACGAGCTGGCCAAGCAGTACGCGGGGAGCCCCAAGCTGCCCATCCAGGACATCCTGATCATCGGCGACAACCTGTGGAGCAACCCCGACCCGTTCTACAACAACCACGGAGGCCCGCAGCTGGCCCTGGTGGACGAGACGGCCAACGTCATATTCAACCTCGGAATGCGCTACTTTGGCGAGCGCAAGAAGGGCACGCTCACCCTGGCCTGGACATCCGGCATGCGCCTCGGCATGGCCGCCTGCCACGGCGGCATCAAGGAGATCGACTTCTCCGCCTGCGCCGACCCGGCGCACAAAAGCGCGGGCAAGCGCAGCATCGCCTTTTTCGGCCTGTCCGGCACGGGCAAAAGCTCGCACACCAACAGCCCGGACAACGGCGGCACCCTGCCCGCCGGGATCAAGAAGGTGGTCCTGCACGACGACGCCTTCCAGATCGACTGCGCGGAAAAGGTCTGCCGCGTGTGGGAGCCCACGCTCTTCGACAAGACCGACTCCCGCCCGCTGGGCCATGACGACTGGCGCTACATCATCTCGGTCATGAACCACGGGCTCATCGAGGTGGACGGCAAGGTGCTGCCCCTGGGCCAGGACCTGCGCAACTCCAACGGCCGCGCCCTGTTCGACCGCGACCTGCTGGGCGCGTACGTGAACCGCTGCGGCTTCCCGGACATCATCTGCTGGCTGATGAAGGACTCCTGCCTGCCGCCCTTGATGCGCTTCAACGACCCGGCCCTGGCCGTGGCCATGGGCGCCAGCCTGATGACCCGGCGCAACCGGGCCGAGAACGTGCCCGAAGAGGAGCTGCAGAAGCTGGTCTTCGTGCCCTATGCCAACCCGTTTCGCGTGTACGAGCTGTGGCGCGACGTGCAGGCCTTCACCAAGGTCTTCAGCCAGGGGGCGGTGGGCTACTGCTTCAACTCCAGCGGCTTCTGGAAGGCCTCGGACGTGGACCTGCGGGCCATTCCGCTCAAGACTTCGCTGAAGCTCCAGACGGCGCTATTGCTGGACCAGCTCAAGTGGGAGCAGCTGAGCCTCTTGCCCGGCGCGCAGATTCCCACCCGCGAAAGCGTGGAGGCCCTGCTGCCCGGCTACTACGACACGTACCACCCGGACAATGTGGAGAACCGCCCGGCCTACCTGGCCACGCTGAAGAACCGCTTCCGCCAGCGCATGATGTACCTGCAGTCCAGCGATCTGCACGACAAGCCGGGGCTTCTGCTCTCGCTCATTAATTCCCTGCGCGTGAACGGCGGCGAGGAAGAGTAGAAGAGGAGCCGGGAAAGCGGAGCCGCAACCCCGGCCCCGCAACGGCGGCGTCACGGGCGCGCGGCCCAGGCGAAGCGCCGTCAGCCGGAAGCGCAAGCAATAATGACAACGGGCGGCCTCTCCTGCACTGGAGGGGCCGCCCGGTTCATTTTGGCGAGGGTGGGATCAGGCCGCAGGCCGCAGCAGCGCGAGGCCGTGTGCGTCGCCGCCTCCGTCCCCGGCGCTTCCGTCTCCCGCGTCCACCCCGGCATCCCCCCCGGCGTCGAGGCGGATCTCGTCCACCAGGCCCGAGAGGTTGTGGGCCTGGTGCGCCAACTCGCTCACGGCGCGGGCGCTCTCCTCCATGGCCCGGCTGGTCTCCTCGCTGATGCGCCGCATGTCGGCCACGGACTGGCTGACCACGCGCCCGGCCTCGGCCTGGCTGCGCGCGTCCAGGGCGATGGCGCGCACCTCGCCCGCCGCGCGGGAGGCCAGGTCCACGATCTCGGCCAAAGCGCTGGCCGAGGCCCCGGACTGCTGCGTGGCCTCGTCCACGGCCCGGCCCGCCAGGTCCACCTGCTCCAGGCTGCCGCCGATCTCGGTCTGGATGCCCCGGATGGCGGCGTCCACCTGTTTGGTGGCGGCCTGGGTCTTTTCGGCCAGCTTGCGCACCTCGTCGGCCACCACGGCGAAGCCGCGCCCGGCGTCGCCCGCCCTGGCGGCCTCAATGGCCGCGTTCAGGGCCAGCAGGTTGGTCTGGTCGGCAATGTCGTCGATGACGGAAATGATGCGCCCAATGTCCTCACTCTTGGCGCGCAGGGCGTCCATGCCCAGGCGCAGGGCCTGGGCCCGCTGGTGCACGGCGGCCACGTCGCGGGTCACAAGCTCCACGGCCTCGGCCCCGTGCAGGGCCTTCTGGCGGGCGGCGCCAGCCGTGTCCGCCGCGCTCGCCGCCCCGGCGTCCGTGCCGGTGATGGAGGCGATGAGCCGCTCCATGTCGTCGGCCGTGCGCATGGACAGGCGCGACTGCTCCTCGGCCCCGCGCGCGCTCTGCTCCACCTGGGCGGCCAGCTCCTGCGAGGCCGAGCCCAGCCGCTCCACCACGAGCCCCATGCGCGAGGCCGCCTGGCGCATGCCCTCGCGCCGGGAAAGCTCCGCGCGCAGGCCGGCCTGGCGGGCCTCCTCCACGGCCTGGCGGGCGCGCTCGGCCTCGCTGGCGGCTTCCTCGCCGCGCTCGTCGGCCAGGGCTATCTCTTTTTGCAGCTCCTGGACCATGACGCGCAGGGCGTCGGCCATTTTGCCCAGCTCGTCGCGGCGGTTGACCGTAAGCGAAGCCGTGAGGTCGCCTGCGGCCACGCGCTGGGCAAAGGCCAGGGCCTTGCCCAGCGGGCGGCTGATGTTGCGCGTGATGTGCAGGCCGAACCCCAGCGAGGTCAACAGCGCCAGGGCCGAGGCCGCCAAAAGCAGCAGCCGGTCGTGCCGGGCCTGGGGCAGGGCCTTGGCCACAAAGGCCTGGGCCTGGGCGCGCTCGCGCCCCTGCATGGCGTCCAAGGCGGCCTCCACGCGCATTTGCGCCTCCCGCGCCTCGCGCATGCTCAGGGCCATGGCGCCGAAGCGCATGTCTGCGGCCAGCAGCTGGAGCACCTTGCGGTGCCGCGTGAGCCAAGCCTCCCAGGCGTTCTTCAGCTCCACCCAGGCCGGGTCGGTCACGGGCGCGTCGGGCAGGGCCTCGTACGCGGAAAAGGCGGCCTGGGCCTGGGTCTGGAATTTCTCCATGTTCGCGTGTTGGCGCGTGGTTTCCGTCGGGTTTTGCGAGGTCTCCTCGATGAGCAGGGTGCGCTCGGCACGCTGGATGGCGGTCAGCGCATTGCGCAGGGTGCCCAGGGCCTCTTCGGCGGGCATGCGGCGTTTTCCGGTTTCGGTGAGGGCCGCCTCTGTGCGCAAGAGGCCCAGATAGCCCCCGGCGGTGATGGCCAGGGTGAGGATGGAGGCTGCGGCGAGCCCGAGGGCGATCTTGCCCCAGACAGGGAGGTTGCGCATGGTGTGCTGCTCCGGGGTGGGAGTTTCCGGCGGGTGGCGCCCCGCCTGGAGACCCCGCATACCCCGGAGCCGTGCGCACTGGGTGGCTGGCTGGTGAAATGTTGGTGACGGTGTGGTGACGGATGCGGTGATGGGTGCGGCCCGGCCTGCGGGGGGCAGGGCGCAGGGGCTCATGCCACGCTGCGCGGCGGCGCAGTGGTCAGACCCGCGTGCTGAGCGCCAGGGCCGTCACCAGGCACAGGCCGTGTTTCAAGGCCGCCATGATGGCGTCGTCCTTGCTGCAGCAGGCCATGTCGATGGTCACGATGTCGATGGCGCTGCCGGGGTGGTGTTTGCGCGTGGACAACTCCGGCACGTACGTGCCCTCGCCGGTCTGGTAGGCGTAGGGCCGCAGCTCCCAGCCGTTGTGCAGCTCAACCTTGCCCGTGTACATTCTCTTGCGCTTCGTATCCATGGCAAGCCCCCGGATTTGCAGCAGTTGACACGTGACTCAAGATCACTGGAAGAGTCTGTTGAAGGCTGCTTTGACCATAGCGCACATATCGGTTTGGGTCCAGGGGGTGCGTGAAAATTTCTCGTGGATACGTACGGAATATTTTGCCGTGCATCAAATACAGGGAGTTAAAGGCGAATATTTCGCGGCGGCAGTGCGCAGGACGCGGTGCTTGCCCCGGTCAGCCTCGGCGGGGTATGTTCCGGCAACAGCAACCCCCCGCATCAGGAGGCCCCATGACCGCAGCCAGCATCCCCAATTCCGGCGCTTTTGCCGCGCCGACCTCCGCGCCGATCTCCGCGCCCTCCTTCGAGTCGATCTCTCCCGGCCCGCTCCTGGCCATGTCCGGGTCCTACTGGAGCGGCTGCACCCTGCACGCCGGGGTCGTGCTTGATGTCTTCACCCCCCTGGCCGAGGGCCCGGCCACCCCGCAGGACCTGGCCCCGCGCCTGGGCTGCGATGCGCGCGCCCTGGCCATGCTGCTGCGCGCCCTGTGCTCCCTGGGCATTTTGCTGCGCAGCGGCGGCGTCTACGGCCTGACTGAGGCCGCGCGGGAGTTCCTGCTGCCCGCCAGCCCGCGCAGCGTGTGCCACATCATCCGCCACCACCACCACCTGGTGCAGTCCTTTGCCCGCATGGACGAATCCGTGCGCTCTGGCCGGGCCAACCGCTCCGGCGTGGGCGCGGGCGAAACCGCGCGCGAGGACTTCCTGCTCGGCATGTTCAACCTGGCCATGGGCATTGCGCCGGGGCTGGCCGCGCAACTGGACGGCCTGCTGGCGGCGGCTGGCCTGCCGAAATTGCCGGAGCGTGCGCGCATGCTCGACCTGGGCGGCGGGCCCGGCACGTACGCCATCCAGTTCTGCCTGGCCAATCCGGGCCTTGCGGCAGTCATCTACGACCTGCCCGGCACCCGGCCCGTTGCCGAGGCCACGGTGGCGCGCTTCGGCGTTACCGGGCGCGTGGCCTTCCACCCCGGCGACTACACCACGGACGAACTGCCCGGCGGGTTCGACCTGGCCTGGCTGTCGCAGATCCTGCACGGCGAGGACCCGGCCACGGCAACGGACTTGGTGCGCCGCGCGGCGGCTGCGCTGGCGCCGGGCGGGGTGCTGCTGGTGCACGAGTTCCTGCTTGATGACCAGAAGGACGACGGCCAGGCGGACGGCACGCAGGACGGGCCGGCCTTTGCGGCGCTGTTCTCGCTGAACATGCTGCTGGGCACGGCTGGCGGGCAGGCCTACGCCGAGGGCGAGGTGCGCCGGATGTTCGAGGACGTGGGCCTGACTCTGGTCCAGCGGCTGGACTTCGTCGGGCCCAACGATTCCGGCATCATCGCCGGGGTCAAGCCAGGCCGGGGTCAAGTCAAGCCGGGACCGGGCCAGGGCTGAGCGGGAGCATGACAACGCGCAAGACAACGCACACGACGGCGCAGCCGGGCGAGCCGGAGCCGGGCGAGCCGGAGCCGGGATCAGAACCGGTGTCGGCGCGGCGGTCGGCCCCTGTGCAGATGGTGTTGGAGCGCATCGAGGCGCTTCTGGCCGCCGGGCTGCCCCAGGACCAGGCCAGCCTGGACACGGTGCTGGCCGCTCTGGGCGAGGCGGACCCGCACGCGGCCCTGGCGCGCCTGGCTGCGGACCCGGAGGACGCCGAGCACGCCCCGCTGGTGGCGCTGCTGCTCAGCCCCGACCCGCAGGTGCTGCGCTGGCTGGAGCCCGCGCTGGAGGCGGCGGACCTGGACCAGGCCCAGGCCGAAGAGCTGGCAAAGCGGCTTGTCGCGCGCAGGGCCCAGGGCCGGTCCAAGGGCCGGACCAAGGGTCGGACCAAGGGTCGGACCAAGGGTCGGACCAAGGGTCGGACCAAGGGTCGGTCCGGCGGCGCGGGCCGGGTGCTGGCGCTGTTGCCGGACGGTGACCAGGCGGAGCTGGCCGCCCCGACGGACGGCCTGCGCTCCTTTGTGCGCCGCCTGCGGCCTCAGGCCACGGCCCCGGCGGAGCTGCGCGCGGTCATCGCCCGGCGCTGCGGAACGGAGCTGGGGCTGGACCTGGCCGTGCTGCTGCGGCACTGCCGCCTGGACTGGACGCCGGAGCGGCGGCTGTTCATCGGAACCCTGCTGGACCGCGCCCGGCTGGATGACGCCCTGATGGACGACGCCCGGCAGGCACAGGGCGAACCGGAACGCAACCCCGGGACGGAGCGCGACGACATCGCCGGGCTGCTGGCCTGGGCCGTGGGCTTTCTGGACACCTGCGGCCAGACTTCCGGTCTCCGGACTGCGGGGCAGCGGGGCTTCGACCTCCGGCGCGCCCTGGCCGGGCGCAGGCAGGCGCTCCTGGCCCAGCTGCGCCAGGCGGAGTTCCTGGACGAGGCCATGGCGCGTGGCAATTACGAGACCCTGCTGGCCCAGGGCGTGCGTTTTGCGCACGTGCACGGGCCGGATGCGCGGGCCGAGCTTGCGCTTCTGGAGCGCGCGGGGCTGCTGGTGCTGGGCTTGTCGGGCGCGGAGCTGGGCGCGGCCCTGGATGGGGTGCACGTGCGCGACCTGGGCCAGGCCGACGACGCCCAGGACCTGCTGCGCCTGCTGTCGGAACCGGAGGCCTAGGGCCAGTCTGGCGCGTCGCTGTCGAATCCTCTGCGCCCCCTCAGCGCGTCCTTTCTCGAACCACTGCCCATTCCCGTCGTATTTCTTGCCGATTCCGGTCGGACAGGGCCGGACAGGGCCGGACAGGGGCGGAAAGGGGCGGAAAGGGGCTGGCTGGCGGGGACGGACAGGGGCCCGTTCGCGCGAGTCCAAACCCGTTCCGGGCATGGTCCGGGCAGAGCCCAGAGCGCAAAGCAGGGCGGCGCGATTCCGGAGGAAACCGCGCCGCCCGAGGAGGGGGAATGGGACGTGAAAACTACTTGGCGGCTTCGTCGGCCTTGGCGTCGGCCTTGTCGGCCTTCTTCACGGCCTTTTTGGCGGCCTTCTTGGTGACGACGGCCTTCTTCTCGGCCTTTTCAGCCTTCACTTCGGCCTTCACGGCCTTCTTGTCAGCCTTCTCGGCTTTCATCTCGGCCTTGGCCGGGGCCGGGGCGGCGGCGTCGGCAGCGGGCGCGGCGGCAAAGGCGGGAACGGCCAGGGACAGCATCAGGGCGGCGACAATGAGCTTTTTCATGGTATGTGTTCCTTTTTGTTGGCGGTGCGTCAGGAGCTACTCGGCCTTCTTCTCAGCCTTGGGGGCCTTCTCGGCCTTGGCGGGCTTTTCAGCCTTGACCTTGGGGGCCTTCTCAGCCTTGGGGGCCTTGGCCTTCACAGCCTTGGCGGGCTTCTCGGCCTTTTCGGCCTTCATCTCGGCCTTCGGGGCAGCGGCGTCGGCAGCCGGGGCAGCGGGGGCGGCAGCAAAGGCGGGCACGGCCAGGGACAGCATCAGGGCGGCGATGATAAGCTTTTTCATGATTCGGCTCCTCGTGAACAGTTGAGGGTTTGCAGGTCGAAATTCAGCTTCGAACGCGTGCCGTGGCGGCGGGTGTGCCTGGCCGCCGTGGCTGTGGCTTGGCTACTGCTTGGGTGCGGTCTGCTTGTCGTGCTTCTCGCGGTAGATGTCCTTGTCCAGGCGGTCGGCCTTCTTGTTCAGGCGCGCGCGCTCCTCGGGGGTCACCTTGCCGTCGGCCTTGGCGCGCTCCTCGGCCCTCTTGAGATTGGCTTCGCGCTTCTCCAGGCGGGCGGCTTCCTTGTCGGTCAGCGCGCCGGAGTCCTTGCCCTGGTCGATGCGCCTCTGCATCTTGGCCTCGCGCTTGTCCAGGCCCGGAGTCTCGCCCGAGGGGCCCTGGGCAAAGGCGGGCACGGCCAGGGTGAGCATCAGGGCGGCGGCGGCGAATTTCTTCAGCATGATCAGGCTCCTTACAGGTTTGTTTCAGACGTTGCGTGTTGTCTCTGCTTTGGCCAGGGTCTTCTGTATCCCGTGCGCCTCGCGGCGACGGAGACACTGAAGCATAGCCCGTGCCAAAGCAGAACATGCTGGTTTTTCGATAGATTTTTTTCAGGTCCGCAGGGGCTGCGCTGCGCACGCGCAAAGATTGCGCTGTAGGAGCAGGATTACTGCGCAGGGTCCGGCTGTTGTGCGCGTCTTTGGCGCTCGTTTTGGCCCTCGGGGTCAAGCCCGCGCCCGGCGTCGTACACGCCGACCACCTCGTCGTGGCGCAGGGCCAGGCGCGCCCGGCGGTGGTAGCGCCGGATGTTTAGGAAGTCCGACTCATACCCGCCCTCGTCGGCCCAGCCCCGGCCCCGCCGCACGACCAGCTCGCGTGCCAGGCACAGGCACAGCGGGTCGATGTTGCCCGGCCGCACGGCTTCGGCCACGGCTTCGGCCATGGTCGCCCCTGCGGGCACGGGGCGCGGCAGAAAGGGCACGCCAAAGGCCCGGCTGGTGTCCACGCAGCCGATGAGCATCTCCGGGGGCTCGTCCCCGGCCAGGTGCAGGGCGTGGCTGGCCAGGGCGTTCTCGGTCAGGGCGTTGTCGTCGTCGAGAAACAGCAGGAACCGCCCGCGCGCGCCCCACATCAGCGCGTCGCGGATGTGGTTGCCGAAGCCGCTGGCGCGGCCCGGCTCCCTGGGCAGGACAAAGAAGCGCAGGCCGGGAAGCGCGCTTGCAGGGCGCAGCCCGTCCACGCCGTCAAAGCCCACCAGCATCTCCACCAGCGCGGGGTCGAGGCCCGCGTGCGCCCGGGCGAACTCCACGGCGGCCTCCACGCTCTGGATGGCCAGGGCCAGGGCGCGAGGCCGGGCGCCGGTGCTGGGTGTGATGATGCTGAACAGAAGCTCCGGCCTAGCCTTGGGCAATGCGCGCCTCCTGCCCCCGCTGCGGGGTGCGGATGAACTGCGTGGCCGTGAGCGAGCACAGGCCCAGGCCCGCGCCGCAGAGGAAGACCAGGCGCGCGTCCCACAGCCACAGCGCGCCGCCGATGACCGGGATGACCACGGCAGCGATGTGGTTGATGGTGAAGCCCGCGGCCATGGTCGGTGCGATGTCCGCAGGCTCGCTGATCTTCTGGAAATAGGTGGTGATGCACATGGCGAAGTTGATGACCAGCTGGTCCAGCACGTACAGGCTGCAGACCAGAAGCTTGGAGTCGGAGAAGGCGTAGGCCATGCAGACTCCGGCCACGATGATGTACTCGAAGGTCAGCAGGGCGCGTTCGCCAAAGCGGTTGATGGCGCGGCCGATGAGCGGGTTGGCGAAGACGTTGATGGCGTTGTTCAAAATGAACAGGCCCGTGATTTCTGTCAGGCCCATGTTGAACTTCTTGACCAAAAGGAAGATGGCGAAGGCCAGAAACACCTGCCGCCTGGACCCGGCCAGGAAGGTCAGGATGTAGTACAGCGTGTACTTCCTGCGCAGGATCATCTTCTTGCGCTGCACGGGCGCGCCCGCGTGGGAGGGGTCCTGGGTCAGCCCCCAGAGCCCGGCCAGCATCACCACGCAGCCCAGGATCAGGTAGATCCCGGTGAAGTCGAGGTACCGGGAGGCCAAAAGCACGGTCAGGCCCACGGCGATGTTGCTCATGCCGGTGACGCTGCGCAGTCGGCCGAAGACCAGCGGGGCCTCTGAGCGGTCGAAGTACTGCAGGGTCAGCGACATATTCAGGGTCTCGTAGTAGTGGAAGCCGAAGCTCATGATCAGCGTGGTCATGGTCAGGCCCCAGAAGCTGGGCAGAAAGCCGGTGAGCCCCACGCCGATCCCCAGGGTGGCGATGGCCAAGGCCACGATGCGGTGCTCCGGCAGCACCAGCAGCACATAGACCACCAGAAGCGACAAAAAGCCCGGAATCTCGCGCACGGACTGCACGAGCCCGACCTCGAAGCCGCCGAAGCCCGCGCGCTCCACCGCGAAGTTGTTGAACAGGGTGATCCAGCCCTGCATGCCGATCTGGGAGGCGGCGGTGAGCACCAAGAGGAAATAGAGCATGCGCCGGGCCGGGGCCCCGGTGAGCGCGTTGTGGGCGGGAGCTGGCATGGGCGCGTGGTTCCTTTGGGTTGGGGCCTGCGGCCTGGGGCCGCCCGGTCATCTGCTCGTCTGGGCGTCTGGTTGTCTGGATTGGGGGGGCGCCCCGGCATCCGGTCAAAAGCGCTGTGCCTGGGCCCTGGTTGCGGCCCGGAAAGCCCTGGGGGCCAGCGTGCGCAGGCGATTTTTGAAGCGGCGTCCCGGCCTTGCCCTGGCTCCGCCCCAATGTCACCACGCTTCAATGTCTCCGCGCATTAATGTCTTCGAGCTTCAATGTCTCAGCGCTTCAATGTTTCAATGGCATCAATGACGGGGCCTGGCCTCTGGTTCCCGCGCCGTCCGCCTCAGCCACGGGCGGGCAGCGCCTGGGCCAGGGCCTCCAGGATGTCCGCCAGCTCCAGGGGCTTGGAGATGGTCGCGTTCATCCCGGCCTCAAGAAAGGTCTTGTGCTCGCTGGTCTGGGCATAGGCGGTGAGCGCGATGATGGGGATCTGCGGGTCGAAGCGGCCGCCTGTGTGGCTGCGGATGCGCCGGGTGGCCTCCACCCCGTCCATCTCGGGCATCTGGATGTCCATGAGCACGGCGTCGAAGGCCTCGGTCTCCATGAGCGCCATGGCCTCCAGGCCGTTGTTTGCGGTGAGCACGGCGTGCCCGGCGCGTTGCAGCAGGCTCTTGGTGCCCAGCTGGCTGATGGGATTGTCCTCGGCCAGCAGCAGGCGCAGGGGACGCAGTGTGGGCTGGGGCTTGCGTTGGGCCAGGCCGTGCAGGCCAGACGGACCGTTGGCGGCCTGGTTCAGGCGCAAGGCCAGGCTGATGCGCGTGCCCTGGCCCGGGGCGCTGTCCAGGGTGATGCCGCCGTCCATGAAGGCCGTGAGCTTGTGCACGATGGCCAGGCCCAGGCCCGTGCCCGGAAAGCGCTTGGTGAAGGCGGGCTCGGCCTGGGTGAAGGGCTCAAACACGCTGCCCTGGCGTTCTTCGGGAATGCCCACCCCGGTATCGGCCACGGTCAGCAAAAGCACGCTCCTGTTTCCGGCCTGGGCCAGGCTGTCCACCTCGATGGTCACCCCGCCCTGGTCGGTGAACTTCATGGCGTTGCCCAGCAGGTTGAACAGGATCTGGCGGATCTTTCCCGGATCGCCCAAAAGGCGCTTCGCCAGGTCCGGGGCCGTGCGCAGGGTGAGGATGAGCCCCTTGCGCCGGGCCTGGTCGTCGAACACGGCCGCGCAGGAGCGCACCAGCTGCGCCGGGTCAAAGACCTCCTGGGCCAGCTCCAGCGTGCCGGACTCGATCTTGGAGAAGTCCAGGATGTCGTTGATGACCGAGAGCAGGCTGCGCGCGGAATACGTGGCCTTGTCCAGGTACTCGGTCTGGTCGTAGTCAAGCTGCGTGGTTTGCAGCAGCTGGAGCATGCCGAGCACCCCGTGCAGGGGCGTGCGTATCTCGTGGCTCACGTTGGCCATGAACTCGCTTTTGGCCAGGCTGCCCGCCTCGGCCGCCTCCTTGGCCCTGCTCAGGGCCTCCTCGGCGCGGGCCTGCTCGCCGATGTGGCGGGCTTGCTGCATGTTGCGCAGGGCCAGCTCGGAAAACTGCTCGGCAATGCGGTTCAGCGCGGTGTTGACCTCCTCGAAGCGCCTGCGGTCCATGACCGGCACGGCCTCCAGGCTCTTTCGGTACTCGTCGGGGTCGAACCCCAGGCCGGTCGCCGCCGCCACGAGCCCGTCCAGGTCGGAATCAGCGGGCCGCACCTGGCAGACAAACCACTGGGCCAGCACCCTGTCGCCGCCGGGGTCTGGGCCGCGGCCCCCTTGGCGGCCTCCTTGGCGAATGGACGCGACGCCGGTGAACAGCCCGCTGGAGGGGCAAAGGTGGGGACCGGGCGTGGCCCCTGGCCCGATGAGGGCCCGGCTGGCGGATTCGCAGGCGGCAGTGCCGCCGATGGAGCTTTGGATGAGCCCGCACAGGCTGCTGGGGTTGCTGGGCCGGGTCAGGGCCACGCCCTCGGGCGTGGTGATGACCGAGGCCACGCCCACGGCCTGGGCAAAGGCGTCCTGCACGGCCTGGATGTCCTTCAGGTCGAAGAGGTCGGTGAAGGAGAGGTCAACGGTCTCGCCCGGGGGGGTGGTGACCGCCGTGAGCCGACTCTGGATAATCTGCTCCAGGCGCTTGCGCTCGGTGATGTCCGTGAGCGCCAGCATGGCCCCGAAGCCTTGCAGGGGCAGGGGGGCCGCCAGGGACGAGACGTGGCGCAGGGTCTGGTCGGCCCGGACGATCTGCAGCTCGGCCCGGATCAGCTGCTGCTGCCGCACGGCGCGCACGCTCGGGAATCCGTCGGTCTTGAGCCGCGCGCCGCATTCGTCCAGCACCGCGAACTCGCGCTCTTCGGGCAGCACGCCAAGCAGCCGCTGGCGTGGGCAGCCGAACAGCTCCTCGGCCGCGCGGTTGATCTCCAGGAAGCGGCCCGCGATGTCGGTGACGGCAAGGGCCAGGGGCAGGCTCTCGAACAGGACGCGGTACTTCTCGCGGCTTTCGCGCAGGTCGGACTCGGCCTTCTTGCGCGCGGTGATGTCCGTCATGGTGCCCACGATGCCCTCGGCCCGGCCCTTGGCGTCGTAGTACAGGGAGCGGTTGAAGAGCAGGTCGCGCTGCTGGCCGCGGCTGTCCGGGGCCTGGGCCTCAAAGACCTGCTGGCCCTGGTGGGCATTGAGCAGGGCATCCAGATCGGCTATGCGCAGGGCGAAGTCCTGCGTGCTGATGTCTTCCAGGCGGCGGCCCAGGATCTCTTGCTCCGGCAGGCCGACGAACTCGCACATGGCGCGGTTTACGCGCACGTAGCGCCCTTGCCTGTCCTTGGCATAGATGGGCGTGGGGTTGGCGTCCAGAAGGGCGGTGGTGAAGCGGTGCTGGGACTCGCGTTCGCGCTCGGACTGCCGCAGGCTGGTCAGGTCCGTGGCTGCGGCCAGAAAGCCGGTGACGCGGCCCTCGGCGTCGCGCAGGCAGATCCAGTCCACCTTGAGGTCGGCCAGGCCGCCGTCGAAGCGGTCCAGCCGCACCAGGGCCGAGCCCGGCGGCAGCGGGCCCTCGCTGGCGAGGGAAAGCATGGAGCTGATGGCCTGGCGCGACTGGTCCGACCCGGCCAGGTCCAGGATGTTCCGGCCCGGCAGCGTTCCCGGGGCGCCGCCGCAGATGGCGTAGCTGCCGGGATTGGCATAGACGATGCGCCCGGAGAGATTAAGCTCCAGGACGCCGATGGACAGCACCTCCACGAACTCCCCGTAGCGGCGATCCGAGGCCCTGCGCTGGGCCTCGGCCCGGCGGCGGCGCAGGATGTTGACCCACAAGAGCCCGATGACCGCAGCCATGATGGTGAACACCGACCCGGCCAGCGCCAGCCAGACGAAGTAGCGCCGCCACAGCCCCACGGGCTGGTTCAGGATGATGCTGCCGCTGGGCAGCTTGCTGGCGGAAAATCCCTGGAGTTTGAGCTCGTTGTAGTCGAACATGGCCACGTTGGGACTTTCGGCCACCACGGGGATGTCGTCCGCGCGCTCCCCGGCCAGGATGCGCGCGGCCAGCCCGGCCATGGTCCGGCCCTGGTGCGCGCCGCTGACCACCACCCCGCCCACGGTGTGGTGCCCCAGCAAAAAGTCCCAGACCCCGAAGATGGGTTGGGGGGTGTGCCTGCGGATGAAGTCCAGGGACTCGGCCACGTCCATGGACTGGTTGTCCGGGTCGCGCAGCAGGCCCAGGTAGAGGATGCCCGCGTCCGGCGACAGGGTGGACAGGGCCGAGGCCGCCTCGCCAAAGGGCAGCCCGGCCAGCTCCTGCACCTCGATGCGGCCCAGGAGGGGGCGCACCGCCTCCATGGCGTTGGCGCTGTTGTAGCGGCCGGTCTCGGTCGAGTCGGTGATGATCACCAGCCGCCGCATGGACGGCATGAGCCTCAGCGCCACCTCGATGGTCCCGGCGATGTCCGCCTGCTCGGACACGCCGGTGTAGCCCCGGGCCTTGCCCAGGCGGTCGGGCCGGTAGTCGTTGACGCCGCAGAAGACCACGGGCGCGCCGGGAAACAGGCTGTCGCGGTGGGCCAGCAGGAAGTCCAGGGCGTTGTCGTCGCTGGCGAGGATGACGTCCGGGTGGAACCCGGCGTATTTCTTGGCGTAGAACCTGGCCAGCAGGCCGAAGATGGATTCCGGCAGCTGGCGCTTGGTGTCCATGTACTCCACATGGACGACGGCCTCCGGGGCCAGGCGCGCCAGGGTCTCAGTCAGGCCGGACTGGATGCTGTCCGTCCACTGGTAGCCCTGGTGGTAGGAGTGCAGCACCAGCACCTGCTGCACGGGCCTGGCCTGGCTGGCCCCAGCGGCGCACAGGATCACGGCCAGGGCAACGGCTGCAGCCAGGGCGGCGCAGCCAGGGCGCGGCCAGGCCAGCGCGCGCGGCAGTTTCGGGTGCTCGGTTCCGGCCATCAGCGTCCGCCCGTGTTCCAGGTTCACCACCAGCGTCCAGGGGGCACTGGAGAATGCAGGCTATTGTCCCTTGTACACGCAGCCCATTGTTTTGCAATAACGCCGACTACGTTTTCCTGGCAGGGCCGCAGTCCGCCGCGCACGCTCAGGCCACGGGCAGGCGCACGCAAAAGACGCTGCCGTTGCCGGTGTCCTGGTCCGCAGGGGAGTCCACCCAGACCTCGCCGCCATAGTTGCGGGCGATGTGGCGGCAGATCGCCAGGCCCAGGCCGGCGCTGCCCGCGCCGTCCACGTCGTTGTTGTCGGCGCGGAAAAAACGCTCGAACACGCGCTTCTGGTCCTCCGGGCTGATGCCGGGCCCCTGGTCCAGGAAGCGCAGGGTCACGCTCTGGCCGTCTGTGGCGGCGCTGATGCGGACGCTCGTGCCCTGCGGGGAGTACTTGATGGCGTTGTCCAGCAGGTTGTCCGCCACCTGGAGCAAGCCGTCGGGGTCGGCGGCCACGTTGGGCAGGTGCTCGGGCAATTCCTCCACGACCACGCTGATGGCTTTTTCCTGCGCGGCAAAGGCGGAGTTCATGAGGGCGTGCTCCAGGGCCTGGGGCACGCTGGCGTTCAGGTCCTTGGGGCGCTTGCCGCCGCGCTCGCTCTTGGCCAGGGCGAACATGCCCGCGATGACCTTGGTCATGTGCACGGCGTTGGCGCGGATGATGTCCAAAAACTCGCGGCGCTTGGACTCGTCCGCCGGGGGCGCGTCGAGCAGGGTCTCGGCATAGCCCCGGATGCTGGTCAGCGGCGTGCGCAGCTGGTGCGAGGCATTGGCCACGAAGTCGCGCAGCACGCGCTCCACGCGCTTCTGCTCACTGGTGTCGTGGAAGATGAGGATGACCCTGGGCCGGAACTTGTGGTCGCGGAAGGGCACCACGGTCATCTCCGCGCAGTGGCGGCTTTTCAGCTCAATCTGCCTGCTCACGGGCTCGGTGGTTTCCCCGGCCATGAGGGTGTCCACCAGGTTCTGGATCTCCAGGCTCATGGTGGCCTCCAGCGGGGCGCGGCCGATGAACTCGTGCGAGCGCGGGAAGATGGCCGAAAGGGCCGGGTTCACGTGCAGGATGCGCCCGGAGGAGTCGAGCACCATGACGCCCTCGGTCATGCCCTCGAACATGGCCCAGAGCTCGCCGCGCTGGTTCTCGATGACCTTGACGTTCTTCTTGATCTTCTTGGCCATGCGGTTGATGGCCTCGGCCAGGGGTTGGAACTCCGCCGCAGGGTAGAAGATGATTCTGCGTCGGTAGTCGCCCTCGCCGATGGCCTGGGCGGCCTCCGTGAATTGGGCGATGCCTGCGGTGATGGTGCGCGAAAGCAGGTACAGCAGAATGCCCGAGCCGAGCATCAGCGGGATGACGGCGGCCAAAAGCGCCCAGCGCATGCGCTTGATGTGCATGCGCACCTGGCTGACGGGCGCGGCCAGGCGCAGCACGGTTTCAGGCTGGTCCGGCTGGTCCGGCAGCTTGCGCGCCATGTAGATCATGTCGCGGTCGAGCGTGATGCTGTGGCGGGAGGATTGGCCCACCTCGCCGCCCAGGGCGGCGGCCACCTCGGGCCGGGTGGAGTGGTCGTCCATGGCCGCTAGGTCGGCAAAGGCGCGCGAGGAGTCGGCCAGGACCTTTGCGCCCTGGATGAGGGTGATGCGCATGCCCATGTTCGCGGCCAGGGTGTGCAGAAAGTCCTGGCGGTCGCGCGGCTCCTTGAAGGGGCCGCTCTTGTCCAACAGCCATTGCACGGTGTCCAGGCGGGCCAGGGTGTCGCTCTCGAAGTCGCGTGCGGTCTCGTCGTCCAGGGTGGCGCTGTAGCGCCAGAAGGCCAGGGCCAGGCCGACGATGAGCACGCCCCAGCCCCACAGCAAAACACGCATCTGGATGGATTGGACTTTGGGCATGAACGATCCTTTGCGTTGGTCCGGCCGCAAGCGGACCGCATGCTTTTGGCCCTGTCGCCAGGGCCGTTGTTCAGGCCTTTGGTCAGGCCCTTGGTCAGGCCTTTGTTCAGGCCTTTGGTCCGGCCTGGAGGCTGCTGTAGGCCACGACCATGTTGCGCCCCCTGGTCTTGGCGGCATACATGGCCTGGTCTGCGGCCAGGGTCAGGTCGGTCGAGGTCTGCCCGGTCTGCAGCTGGGCCACGCCGATGCTCACGGTGACGCAGACGATTTCGGTCTGCACCGGGCCGTCGTACTGGGGCTCGTAGGGGCAGTTGGCCACGTCCAGGCGGATGGCCTCGGCCCGGGTCACGGCGGCGGCCTCGTCCATGTCCTCGCAGAGAACCACCAGCTCCTCCCCGCCGAAGCGGGCGGCATAGCCCTTGAACAGCATGGCATGGGCCGAGACGACGGCCGCCAGCACCCGCAGCACCCCGTCGCCCACAAGGTGGCCGTAGGTGTCGTTGACGGTTTTAAAGTGGTCCACGTCGAGAAACATCAGCGACAGCGGGCTGTTGTTTCGCCTGGCGCGCTCCATGGCCCCGTCGATTTGGACGTCCAGGGCGCGGCGGCTATACAGCTCGCTCAAAAGCGGGTCGAAGTTGGCCGTGCGCTCCACCTGCCTGGCGTGCTCCTCCCAGGTGCGGGCTTCCTCCCTGGCCTGGGCCACCATCTCGGTGATCATGCCGCGAAAGCGGCGCACCACCTCGGTCTTGTCTTCCTCGGCGCAGATGAGCTTCTCTGTGTCCCGGCCCATGCGCTCAAGGCTGGTTTCGCGGGTCTGGCTGCTGGCCTGGATGTCCTGCACCACGCGGCTCATCTCGGCGTACAGGGCGTTTGCCCCGTCGCGTTCGGCCTTGAGCTGGTCGCGCAGGTCGGCCACCTTGGAGTTGTCCAGCAGAAAACCCTGGATGGTGGCGATGACCTGCCGGAAGCTCTTGCGGTCCAGGGGCCTGGCGGCCATCTGCTCAAAGACGGCGGCCTGGATGGCGCACTTCTGGCTTTTGGTGAACAGGTTCATTTCGGCCACGAGGTTGCGCACGAAGAGCACCACGGCCATCCAGTCGGCGTCCTCGGCCACGCCGAAGCGCTCCAGGACCTGCTGGACCTTTTCCAGGTCATGGCAGTGATTCTTGCTCTGATCCGGAGTCATCAACACCTCGCCGACAATGGGGCCCATGGCCGGAACCTTAAGGAAACAAACGTGCTGCGGCAACCCGCCTGGCCCCGACTGGTCAGGGCCGGTTCCGGGCCGATTCCGGGGAGTTGCGCGCCCAAGACAATGCGCTGCAACGGATTGCACCTTTGTTCATTTACCCTTGGACAGAGCGGGCGTCAACGCCAGAATCGACCCGGAACCGGGGCGGGCGCGAGGTCCCAAGGCGGGGCGGCCGGGGCGAGCGGGCAGGGGGCTTTGCCATGGCCGGGCCGGGGCGCGGGCACGCCGTGCGCTAAGACCTGCGGCTGTCGCGCCAGCCTCTCCCCCCCCCGTCAAACCCCAGCGTTGGCTCCGGCCTTCTGCGCCTCCGCCGCCCACAGCGGCAGCCGCACCGTGACTGTGGTGCCCTCGCCGTCTGCGCTATGCATCGCCACGGAGCCTCCCTGGGCCTCGGCCGAGAGGCGCGCGGAATAGGTGCCCAGACCCGCGCCGTGGCGCTTGCCCTGGGTGGAGTACTTGTCGAAGAAGGTGGCCCGCAGGGAGTCGGGCACGGTTCCGGCGTTGTGCGTGGACCACTCGGCCTGGCCGTCCGCCGCGCAGAGCCGCACCTGGACCTCGCCGCCCTGGGGCGAGGCCTCCACCGCGTTCTTGAGCAGGTTGGAGAGCATGGTCCGGCAGAGCAGCCCGTCGCCGCAGATGGGCGCAAGGTCGTCCCGGACCTCCAGCAGGAGCTCCACGCCAAGGGTCTTCGCCAGGGATTCCAGCTCGTTGGCCACCTGCCGGGTCAGGGCCAGCAGGTCTACGGGCAGGGGCGAAAGCTCGAAGCTGCCGGTTTCGATGCGGTACAGGGTCAGGGACTGGTCGATGAGCTCCAGCATGGACAGCCCGGCCCGGTGGATGAGCTCCATGCCCTCCACCTGGTCGGGGGTCAGGTTCGGGTCGTTCTGGTACAAAAGAGGCAGGTTGATCACCGCGTTCAGCGGGCCCTTCAGGTCGTGCTTGGCGATGCGCTCCATGTCCGCGCGCAGGGCTTCCTCGCGCTTGCGCTCGGTGATGTCGTGTACGAAGACCAGGGCCCCGTTTTCGCCAGCGTAGAGCAGGGGCACGGCGGAGACCTCCACGTCCAGGGGCCTGCCGTCCAGGCGCAGGTGCCGCATCTCCAGGGCCGGGGCCGACTGGCGCTCCTGGTTGACCCGGCGCATGCGCTCGGTGGCCAGGGCGTGGTAGTCCGGGTGGAAGCGCGCGAGCACCGAGCTGCCCAGCAGGTCCTCGGGGCAGGCCGCGCCGTAGAGCTTCAGGCAGGCAGCATTGACGTAGGCGAAGCAGCCCCTGGTCTGCACGAAGATGGCCTTGGGCGCGCTTTCCACCAGATTGCGGAAGATCTCCTCGCTCTCGCGCAGGGCCTCGTACATGCTGCGGCTGGCGGTGATGTCGGTGATGAGCGCGGCCACGCCCAGCGGGGCGCCCCAGGCGTCATCCACGCGGCGCTTGCTCACGCGGTACCAGGTGTCGCCCACCTTCTGGTCCACGATGACCGCGCCGTGGCGCAGGGCGGCCAGGTCGCTCTCCTGGCAGCCCTTGGCCATGTCCTCGGCCATCAGCTCAAAGTCCGTTTTGCCGATCATGTCGCGCGGGGCCAGGCCCAGCAGGGCCTCGTGGGCGGAGTTGGCCATCAGGTAGCGCAGTTCCGGGTCCTTCAGGAACATCAGGTCCTGGGAGGTGTCGATGATGGCCGCCAGACGCTCACGCTCGATGCGCAGGGCGTCGGCCGTGCGCTTGCGCTCGGTGTCGTCGCGGGAGACCACCAGGAAGCGCTCGGGTCCGGCGGCCCCGCCGGAAAGCGGCGCAATGGAGACATCCCACCACTTGGGCGTGCCGCCGGCCGTGGGGCAAAAGCCTTCAAAGCGGCCCACGTGCCCGGCCTGGGCCTCGTGGAAGGCGTCGGCGGCGAGTTCGTAGTCCGAGCCCTTCCAGAACGCCAGGTAGGGCTTGCCGTAGAGCTGCTCCACGTTGTCCAGCTCCAGCAGGCGCGGGCCGCTGGGGCTCATGTAGGTCAGCTCGCCGCTTTTGTTCAGGATCTTGATGCAGTCCGGGCTGTTGTCGATGATGGTGCGCGCGAAGGCCTCGCTCTCGCGCAGGGCTTCCTCGGCCTGTTTGAGTTCGGTGATGTCCTGCACGATGCCCAGCGAGCGCAACGGCTGGCCCAGGGCGTCGAACTCGTGGTGGCAGGCCTGCTTGACCCATTTGACGCGCCCGCTCGGCAGAAGCAGGCGGTGGACCACGGAAAACGGGGCCTTTTCCGCCAGCGAATCGCTGAAGGCCGTGTCCACGTCCTCGCGGTCGTCCAGGTGCACCAGGGCGAGAAATGCCGCGTAGGAGGGCGCACAGGAGCCGGGTTCGATTTCAAGGATGCTGTACACGCCAGGGCCCCAGAACAGGGTGTCCGTGGCGTGGTTCACGTCCCATTGCCCCAGCTGGGCCATCTCCTGGGAGAAGAGCAGGCGCTGCTGGCTCTCGCGCAGGGCGGCCTCGGCCTGTTTGCGTTCGCGGATGTCGCGCACCAGACTGATGAACGCGGGCTGGCCGTCGTAGGTGATGGGTCGGCAGTTGATCTCCACGGGGATCAAGGTGCCGTCCTTGGCCTTGTGGGTCACCTCGAAGATGCATTCCCGGTTCTCGAACACCTCGTCGATGCGCTGGCGCACCTGCTCCGGGGCCTCGTTGGCGTCCACGTCGGAAATGCCCATGGCGAGCAGTTCGGCCACGCTGTAGCCCAGGCGCTGGCGGGCCACGCGGTTTACGGCCAGAAACCGTCCGTCCGCATCGCCGATGAAGATGGCGTCGCCCACGTTGTCAAAGATGCTGCGGTAGCGCTCTTCGCTTTGCCGCAGTTTTTTTTCGGCCTGCTTGCGCTCGGTGATGTCCTGGGCGATGCTGTCGATGCTGGCCACGCTTCCGTCCTCGGCGTAGTGCAGGTCGATGGTCCAGGACAGGTGGCGCACCTCGCCGCTGCGCGAGACCTGGCGATTTTCAAGGCTCGCGTGGGCGCGCTTCTCCGCCGCCCAGCGCTGGAACTCCTGGCGGGTGGGCTCGCGGTCGTCGGGATGGACGAAGTCAAAGGCCGCGCGGCCGAGAAGCTCCTGCGGCTCCAGCCCGAAGATGCTGCGGGCCACGGGGTTGACGTAGAGGAACAGCCCGTCCGCGTCGACCTGGGTGACGAGGTTGTCCGTGCCCTCCACCACCTCGCGGAAGCGCGTCTCGCTCTTGCGCAGGGCGGCCTCCACCTGCTTGCGCTGCTGGATGTCCTGGATGGTGCCGTAGACCCTGCCTATGGCCGTGGAGCGCCTGCCCACGCAGTGGACCCAGCGCCGTTCGCCCGTGGCGGTGATGATCTCCAGCTCCACATCGTACGACTGCCCCTGCGCCAGGGCCAGCTGCACGGCCTGCTGGATGGCGGGCCGGTGCTCCGGCGCGTAGAAGGCGATGGCCTGGTCCACGCTGACAGGTTGCCCCGGCTCCAGGCCGTGAATGCGGTAGGTCTCGTCCGTCCATTGCATCTCCAGGGTCGTGGTGTCGAACTCCCAGCCGCCGATGCGCCCGATGCTGCTCATGGCCTCCAGCAGGAGCCGGTGGCGGGCCAGGGCGCGCTCGGTCTGCCTGCGCTCGGTTATGTCGCGCACCACGGCCGCAACGCCGTCCAGGCTGCCGTCGTCGCGGCGGATGGCCGAGACGGCCACGGACACGTCGACCAGGGAGCCGTCCTGGCGCAGGCGCACGGTTTCAAAGCGCGCCGCGTTCAGCCCGGCGGCGAAGCGCACCAGCAGGTCCGGTATCTCGTTCCTGCGGTCGGGCGGGCAGAGCAGGGCAGCGGACATGCCGATGGCCTCCTCCGCCGTGTAGCCGTACACGCGCTCGCAGCCGGGGTTCCAGCTCATGATGGCGCCGTTTTGGGCCACGCTGAAAATGGCGTCGTCCGAGGCCTCGACAATGGCGGCCAGACGCTGGAGGTCGGCGTTCACCGCGCAGCGTTCCTCGGCCCGGGCGGCCAGGACCGAGGCTTCGAAGGCGCGGGCCCGGGCGCGGTGCAACGACTCGGCAATGCCGGAGATGAGCGCGCCGCTGACCAGGAACAGGCCCAGGGCCAGCCACGACGCCTCGGTGGGGATGAACGGGGCCAGTTGCGGCAGCACCCAGAGGTAGGCCAGCAGGGCCAGCAGCAGCGTGGCCAGGCTGCCGGAGAGGAGCCCGCCCAGAAGCGCGGCGAGCATGACAGCGGGGTAGAAGGTCAGAAAGGGGGTGCGCGGCCCCACCACGCCCAGCATGGCCAGGCGCAGCAGCACCCCCCCGGCCACGGCCAAAAGGGCCACCAGGACGCGCTGCGCTGGTCCGCGCACCGGCAGGTTCATGCCCATGTCCAGCCTCCCCCCCTTCTGCGCCAAGGTGCCGCCAGCCTCCACGGGCGGGCGGAAATCCATACTCGTTTCGTCGTATACTCCACGTTAGCGAATAAAGGCAAGCGCGCTGGAAATGAGTATCAATCCTGCGGCGCCCAGCGGTTGCCTTCGCCAGTGGCCTGGCCTATTCTCGGCCCCATGTGCGATACTGACAATAATAATGGCAGTGATTACGACAACGGCTCCGACGAATTTTTCTCGCCTCGCGAGCCCGGCTTGCCGGAGCTCGACTGCCTGGGCTGCGGCTGGTGCTGCCTGGACAACCCCTGCGAGGTTTCGCACACGGTCTACGGCTACACCCCGCGCTGCCCGGCGCTGGAGTGGACCGGCGCGCGCTACGTGTGCGCCCTGGTGCTGCGCCCGCAACAGGGCGTGGACCTGACGCCGCTGTTCGTGGGCCAGGGCTGCTGCGCCCGGCACAACCCCTGGCGCGGTGAGGTCAGGCGGCGCGGCTGAGGCGCCCCCCGCCCTAGTCCCGGATGCGCACCCGGAAGACCTTCTGGGCCAGCACCTTGCCCTCGCTCACGATCTCGATGGTGTAGTCGCCGGGCACCAGGTCGGCCTGCGTGTCGAAGCTCCACACCGCATGCTCCGGTTGGCCGATGACGCGCTCAAAATTGGCGCTGCTGCGGGTCATTGTCTCGTGGGTCTGCGGGTTGACCATGGGCGGGTGGACCACGCCCACCTCGATGGTCACGTGGCCGTCCTTGGGCGTGCCGCGCAGAATGTATTTCATGCCGATGCTGGTGCCCAGCCGGGCGTCGACCAGGGTGGACTTGCGCACCAGCTTGAAGTCCGTGGCGCGGTCCTTGATGCCGTCGGCCACGCTGGCCGCGTGTATGCGCTGCACCACCGTGGAGGTGTAGATGCCGAACTCCAGAATCTTGACGCCGGTGACCTTGGGCGCTGCGGGCTCGGTCTTCTTGGCTTTGGTCTGCGATGATTTGGCGGCCTGGGCCTGGGCCACGGGGGACAGGCCGACCAGGCCCGCCAAATCGGCGCACGCCAAGGCGGCGAGCAGCGTCACGGCGGCCAGGGCCAGCAGGGATATGCGTTTCATGGAGGTCTCCTTACGGTTTGCGCGGGCGGGATTGTGTGGGCAGCGCGGGGGCGCGCAGGCCCGGCTCCGGCCCGCCAAAAATGTGTTGCGGCTGCGCCCGCCTGCGCCGGGCCGTCAGATCCCCAGGCTGGCCCGCAGGGTGTCCAGGCGCAGGTGCTTGGCCACCAGGTCCGCGCCTTGGCGCACCTTGACAGCATCGCGCATTTTGTGGCGCATGAGCAGGTTCTCCATCTTCTTGGCCACGGTGAAGGTGTCCTCGCGCACGATGATGATGCTCGTCTCCAGCACCTCGGAGCGCGTCAGAATCACGTCGTTGGGGTACAGGTTGCCGGTGAGCACCAGACAGGGGCAGTCGCCTTCAAGGGCCACCAGCTGAACGTCCGACCGGTCGCCGCCGACGATGACCGCAGCGTTCTTCTTCTTGCGGAAGTGCAGCATGAAGTTCTCCACCTGCATGGTGCCGATCAAAAACTGCGAGACCACCCGGTCGGTCCTGTGGTGCGCGCTGATGACCTTGCCGCCCAGGCGCGTGGCCAGGTCGCCCACGGTGATGGAGCCCATGAGCGGGTCGCGCGGGAGGATGCCGAGCACCGGGATGCCCCGGCTTTCCAGAAACGGGGCCAGGTGTCCGCTGACCTCCTCCAGGAAGGTCGGCGGCACGTCGTTTAGGACCACGCCCGCGAGGTTGCCCTGCATCTGCTCGCTGAGCATGAGCAACAGGTCGTAGTTCAGCTCCTTCTCGAAGCGGTCGATGACCAGGGCCTTGAAGGTCCCGCCGCTGGCGGCCAGGGTCTTGACCAGGCTCACGGCGTCCAGGCCGGAATACTTGCCCGAGTACATGCTGCCGCTGCCAGCCACGAGCATGATGTCGCGGCCCTTTTCCAGGCCCTGGTAGGCCGTGGCGACCTGGGCCGCCAGCCCGCCGCCCCCTTCGCCGCTCATGCCTGCAAGCCGCCCCTCAAAGGCGTCCATCTTGAAGTCGTGGGTCACCACCACCGGGGTCATGGCTGTGGACGTGTGCGCTGGGTCGTCTTCCAGACCAAGGGCCGCCCGCACGAAGAGCGCGTCCTCGTCGGCCAGGCCGGTGTCCGTCTCCACGGGCATGGCCCCCACGGGCTTCATGTAGCCGATCTTGAGCCCCGCCTTCTGGAAGGCCAGGCCCAGGCCCACAGTGATGGTGTTCTTGCCGGAATAGCCGGAGGTGGAGCCGATGTAGAGTCCGGGCATGACGCCCTCCTTGATTGATGTCGATGGATGTCGAGTAGAATCGCAAAACTCCAGGGGCGGCCCCCGCGTTCCTCCTGCGCGAACGCGGGCTTAAGCCCCGGTTCAGCGCAGGTTCGCCACAATGTCAGCCCAGGGTCAGGCGCGCCCCGGCGATGAACACGCCGTCCGGCCCGGCCAGCACCGGCGAGAATTCCGCACCCACAAGCATGGGCAGGCGCTGGGCCAGCCTCGAAACGGACAAAAGCAGCCGCTCCAGCGCGGCCAGCGAGACCACCGAGCCCCCCCGCGCCCCGCGCAGCAGCGGGTAGAAGCGCACCTCGCGCAGCATCTCGCGCGCGTCCTCCGGGGTCAGCGGGGCCAGCCGGTGCGAAACGTCGCCCAACAGCTCGCTGCTCACCCCGGCCAGGCCAAAGGACAACAGCGGGCCGAACTGCGGGTCGCGGGTGAAGCCCGCCACCAGCTCAAAGCCGCCCTGGCCCGGCAGGCCGGTGGCCGCCTGCACCAGGCAGCCGGTGACGTAGGCCTCGGGCCGCAGGCGCGCGGCGCGGCTGGTCAGCGCCAAAAAGGCGTGGCGCACCCCGGCCTCGTCGCGCAGGCGGGCGAAGCGTCCCAGGGCCTCTGGATCTCCACCGCCGCCAAAGCCGCCGCCAGCGCCGCCCCCGCCGAAACCGATCCCGCCGCCCGTCCAGGCCCCGGCTGCCGGGCCGGGCTCGGGCGTGGCCAGGTGCAGCGACACGGGCAGGCCGATCTCCTCGGCCAGGCGCACGGCCTCGGCGCTGGTGCGCGCCAGGCCCGTGGTCAAGACCGGCAGCCCGGCGGCGTGGGCCGCCTCCAGGGCCTCGACCCCGGAGATCTCGATGAGCCCGCGCGTTTTGGCCGCCTCCACGATGTAGCGCGCCTCCTCGTCCCAGGGCGCGTCGCAGGCGCCCCGGCTCAGCTCGCCGTCGCAGGAGGTGGCGGGCGGCTGCTGCTTCTGGGTGCGCCGGAAGTGCAGGTACAGGGCGTCCAGGGCCTCCACGGCGGCCTCGGGAAAATCGTAGCAGGGAATGCCCGCCGCCTGGAGCAGCTCGCGCCCGGCGCGCACGGCCTCGCGGCCCATGAAGCAGGCGGCCACGGGCTTCTTGCCGGGGTTTTCCTCCCCGTTTGCGGCCTCGATGACGGTGCGGGCCGTGGCCTCGGCCTGGGCCAGGGCGGTTGGCGTCAAAAGCACCAGCACGGCGTGGGTCTGGCTGTCGGCCAAGAGCGCGGCCAGGGCCTCGCGGTAGCGCTGCGGCCCGGCGTCGCCCATGATGTCCACGGGGTTGTAGGCCGAGGCGAATCCGGGCAGGATCTCCGTCAGGCGGCTTAAGGTAGCAGTCGACGGGCGCGGCAGGGTGAGCGCGCTGCGGGCGCAGGCGTCCGCAGCCAGGATGCCCGGCCCGCCGGAATTGGTCAGGATGGCCAGGCCCGGCCCGGCAGGCAGGGGCTGGGTGGCGAAGGCCTGGGCCAGGCCGAAAAGTTGCTCCGCCTCGTCCACCTGGAGCACGCCGGACTGGCGGAAGGCCGCGCGGTAGGCCGCGGGCGAGCCGGAGATGGCTCCGGTGTGCGCGGAAACGGCGCGCGCCCCGGCAGCGGTGCTCCCGGCCTTGAGCATCAGCACGGGCTTGCGGGTGGAGACCTCGGCCGCTGCGGCCATGAACTCGCCGCCGTCCTCCACGCTTTCGCAGTAGCCCACGATGACCCTGGTCTCGGGGTCTGCGCCCAGGTAGCGCAGCACGGCGGACTCGTCGATCAGGGCCTTGTTGCCCAGGCTGACGAAGCGCGAAAAGCCCATGTTCAGGCTCATGGCCCAGTCCAGCACGGCCACGCACATGGCCCCGGACTGGGAAAAAAATGCCACCCCGCCCGGTTTCGGCTGGCCGATGGCGAAGCTGGCGTTCAGCGCGCAGCCGGTGCTGATGAGCCCCAGCGAGTTCGGTCCGAGCAGGACCATGCCCGCGTCCTGGGCGATGCGCTTGAGCTCCATCTCGGCCTCGAAGCCCAGCCGCCCGGTCTCGCGGAAGCCTGCGGCCAGCACGATGGCTGCGCGCACGCCCTTGGCGGCCAGGATGCGCATCTCAGCCAAAACCTGCTCGCGCGGGAGGCAGACCACGGCCAGGTCCAGGCCGTCGGGCAGCTCCGCCACGGAGGCCACGGCGGGCAGGTCCATGATGTCTTTGCCTTGCAGGGCGGCGGCGGGATTGACGGGATAGACGCGGCCCCTGTACCCTGCTTCAAGCAGGTTTGAAAGCACCAGCCCCCCGACCTTGGCCTGGCTGCGCGAAGCCCCCACCACGGCCACGGCGGCGGGCTCGAAGAGCGGTTTGAGGTCTCTGGGCTGCTGGGGCATTTTCGGGCCTTTTGGGAGTGTTCATGGACAATATTCTCGCGACCGTACAGGAAGACATCCACTATCGTTTCCGGCAAGTCAAGCTGCTCACGCTGGCGCTGTCGCACAGCTCCTGGGCCAACGAGCGCGGCTGCCCGGGCGAGAGCAACGAGCGCCTGGAGTTTCTGGGCGACGCCGTGCTGGAGCTGTGTGTGACCCAGGAGGTGTACCGGCGCTACGAGGCGGCGGACGAGGGCCTGCTGACCAAGGTGCGCTCGCGGTTGGTGAAGACGGGAACCCTGGCCGAGGTGGCGCGCCAGCTCAAGCTGGAGCGCTCCCTGTGCCTGGGCCGGGGCGAGGAGAGCCAGGGCGGGCGCGGGCGCGACGGGCTTTTGGCCGATTCGCTGGAGGCGCTCTTCGGCGCGGTGTTTCTGGACGGCGGGTTTGAGGCCGCGCGCGAGCTGGTGCTGCGGCTGCTGGGTCCGCGCTTTCCGGAAAGCGCCAGCTCGCCCCCGGCCAAGGACTACAAGACCCGCCTGCAGGAGGTCACCCAGGAGACCCACCGCGAGCGGCCCCAGTATGTTCTGGCGGAATCCAGCGGGCCGGAGCACAGCAAGGTCTTTGCCGTGGAGGTCGTGCTGCCCGGCGGCGCGCGCTTCCGGGGCGAGGGCGGCAGCCTGAAAAAGGCCGAGCAGGCCGCTGCAGCCCTGGCCCTGTCCACGTTGCGTCCCAGAAGCGGGGATTAGCGCGGCGCGGCCTTACGGGGCCGGGTTTCTGATCCAGTCCGTGATGAGCCTGACCGCCTCCTGCTCCATGCCGATGTAGCCGTGATGGTGCAGCGCCTCGCAGGGGTTGCCCGAGGCGCCCGCGCCGCCGTCCACCAGCAGAAATTTCCGCACCGGGGCGTTGGTCAGCCAGCCCACGATGCTCGCGGCCTCCGCAGGCGAGCAGAATGTGCAGCCGTCCCTGGCATGGTGCATGACCAGCACCGGGATGCGGATGGCCGAGAGGTCCTGGGTGGGCGCTGCGCCGGTCTTCTGCCGCCCGGTGATGCTTGAGGTCAGCACCACCCCGGCCAGTTCCTCGCGCCCAAAGGCGATGGCTGCGGCCGTGGCCGACACCGTGCCCATGCTCGTGCCCACCAGCCACACCGGCAGGCCCGTGTCGGCTTTGAGCTGCCGGACAACGCTTTTGATGTCCTCCATGTGCTCGGCCCCCAGCCGGTCCGTGGCGCTCCAGCCGCTCTTCTTGTCTGAGGGAAGGCCGAGCACCGCCACATCGAACCCGGCCTGGACGAAGAAGCCCCGGCTGCGCACCAGGAAATTTCTGCTGGTCGGCTGCCCGTCCCCAATGTGGTCCATGCGGCCCATGCCGCCCGCGCCGCCGGAGAGCAGCAGCAGCGTGGCGGGCGCGCCGGGCGCGCGCATGCGGTACACGGGCAGGACCATTCCGGGCCGGGTGTCGAAGCGGACCAGTGCGTCCGGCGCCAGACGGTCTTGGGCCAGACTGTCTTGAGTCGGCGGGGCTTGAGTCGGCGGGGCCTGGGCCAGGGCAAGGGCCGGGGCGAGCAGAACCAGCAGGACAAGGGCGGGCAGCCCGCGCATGGGGCCTCCTTCCGGGCCCTCGGGCGGCCCTTGCGCGTTGTGTAGCACGGCCTTTGGGGCGGGAAAAGCGCGAAAAAGGCCGGAAGGGTCGCCCCTCCCGGCCTTGAAGCCGAATGTGTCGTCGCTTTAGGCCTAGCCCTGGATGAGCTGCATGGCCATCTTGGGCAGGGAGTTTGCCTGGGCCAGCATGGCTACTGCGGACTGGCTCAGGATTTGCTCGCGGGTGAACTCGGTCATTTCCTCGGCCACGTCCACGTCAGAGATGCGCGACTCCGAGGCCTGCATGTTTTCCGCCTGGATGGAGAGGTTGGTGATGGTGTTCTGCAGGCGGTTTTGCAGGGCGCCCAGGCTGGCGCGGATCTTGTCCTTGGAGATGATGGCGTTGTTGATGGCCGCCAGCGACTGCTGTGCCAGCTCCTGGGTGGAGATGGACTGGCCGGCGTTGTTCGCGGTGATCATGGAGGCCTTCTTGGTCGGGTCGGTCTCTGCATCGATCGCAGCGTCGCTGTACGCGTTCTTGCCGGCGGCAAGGTGCCCCAGACCCAAGGCCGAGGCGGTGGAGCAGCCCATGGAAACGTAGTAGTAGTCCTCGGCGGAGTCGTTGCCGGTTCCGAAGTGGATCTTCAGCGCGCCGACGGAGTCGATGCCGGTTCCGTTGTGCGTGGTGGAGTCGCCGGAGAGGTGCCCGTTGAGCATGTGGATGCCGTTGAAATCGGTGGCGTTTGAGATACGCGTGATTTCAGAGCACATGGCCTGGTATTCGGAGTCGATCATCAGGCGCTGGTCCGAGGAGTACGTGCCTGTGGAGGCCTGCATGGCCAGTTCCTTCAGGCGGATGAGCTTCTCGTCGACGACCTGGAGCGCGCCGTCGGTGACCTGGATCATCGAAATGCCGTCATTGGCGTTGCGGATGCCCTGGTTCATGCTCTTGATGTCCGCGCGCATGAGCTCGCGGATGGCCAGACCGGCCGCGTCGTCTGCGGCGTTGCCGACGCGCAGTCCAGAGGATAGGCGTCTGGTCGAGGTCGCCAGTGCTCCGTAGGAAGTCTGTAAGTTGCGTGCGGCGTTCATCGCCATCAAGTTGTGATTGATCACCAAAGACATGACGTAAACCTCCTTGTTCGAAAAAACATTCCCTTTTGCGGCGTGAAATGCACTGGCCGTGCCACAGTGCAAATAAGTCGTAAATGCGGGGTGTTGACGATAACGAGAAAGTCTAGACATGCGTGCGAAGGCAGGGCCGGGACAGAAAAACCTGCCGCCCTGTCAGGGCGCTGTCATGGGGGCTTGAAGAGACAGCAGTCTGTTTTGTACGTATCGGGTCTCGACAAGAGGAGTCAGTATGTGTAAATTGTAATACGAGATTATTGTAGCGAATGGATCTCCGGATTAGGATAGGCAGCTCGGTTCAGGAGGATTTGAAGCATGGCGCAAGCACCCGCCCCAAAGTATGACCAGGACCTCCGTGAATTTTTGGAGAACCAGCACGGCTTTCTGGTCATGCTCTCGGACGACCCCCTCTTTGTGCGCACCCTGCGCACGACCGTGCTCAAGATCTTGGGAATCAAGGCCGACTGTCTGGAGGTCTACCAGGACTCCGGGCTGGCGTTGCGGGGCGTGCGCGACCACCTGGGGCACAAGTCCCCGGTGCTGGTCATGGTCGACAGCCTGCTGCGCGGCATGCCCACCCTGGACTTCATCCGCGGGCTCAAGGGCGCCTTCCCCGAGGTCAAGATCCTGGTCATGACCCAGGAGACCAGCAAGGAGTCCCTGTCGCAGCTGTACGAGATCGGCGTGGACTGCGTGCTGACCAAGCCCGTGAGCGTGGACACCCTGATCGAGAAGATCGCCGGGGCCATCAAGCCCCAGGGCAAGATCAGCCAGCTGGTGCAGGAGGCCCGCCGCCTGCTTGAACTGGGCGAGACGGCCAAGGTCAAGCAGATCAGCCAGGCCATCCTGAAGGTGAAGGGGAACAGCCCGGTGGCGCTCATGCTCATGGGCGACGCCCTGCTCATCGAGGGCAAGCGCGAGGAGGCCATCAAGGCCTATGAGGGGGCCCACGACGGCGCCACCCTGTACCTGGAGCCCTTGAAGAAGCTGGCATCCGTCCACCAGGGCGAGGATGACGACAACTATCTGCTGTACTTGAAGAAGCTGGATGTCATCAGCCCGTTGAACACCGAGCGCAAGTGCGAGATCGGCAAGGTCTACGTGCGCAAGAACGACATGGACCGGGCCGATGTCTACTTCGGCGAGGCCATCGTCAACGCCCAGCGCGAGGCCACGGGCTACCTGGACCGCATCGTGGCCAACATAGCCGAGAGCGTGAGCGAGGCCTCCCCGGCCCTGGCCGAAAAGTATTATTTCAAGATTCTGGAGATGAAGGGCGAAAACCTGACCAAGGAGGACATGGTCACCTTCAACCGCCTAGGCATCGCGCTGCGCAAGCAGGGCAAGTGGAAGGAGGCCATCGATAATTACAAGAAGGCCCTCACCGTGGTCGAGGGCGACGAGCGCGTGCTGTACAACATGGGCCTGGCCTACGCCGACGGCCAGCAGTACCACATGGCCGTTAGCTGCTACGAGCAGGTGCTGCGCGCCGACCCGGAGTTCCACCGCACGGCCGCCGTGGTCGCCTTCAACATCGCCTACGGCTATCACCTGGCCAAGCAGGACGATTACGCCAGGAAGTACGTGGAGGCCGCGCTGGAGATCGACCCGGGCCATGTCAACTCCAAGAAGCTCATGGCCAAGCTCGGCGGCGGCTAGGCCCGCCCTGGCCGCTATTGCCCGGGCTGGCAGTAGCCCATGGCCCGGGCGGAGCCGAGCCTGCGGCACGCGCCCAGGCGGCAGGCGGCAAAATAATCCGCGCACATCCCGGCCATGTCTCCGGCCTGGGAGCGCGAAACCCCACGGTTCACCAGCGCCACGGGCGAGAGCGGATCAAGCGCCCCCGCCTGGGTGAAGTCAGCGATGGCTTCGGCGAAGCGGCCCTGCTCGTCGCGCGTCACGCCCCGGTTGATGCGCGCCAGCACGTTCTCCGGCGCGATTTCGATGACCCGGGAGTACCCTGCCTCGGCCTCGGCCGTCTGGCCCAGGGCGAACAACTGGTCGGCCCGGGCCAGGAGCGCCGGGATGTGCCGCGGGACCAGGGCCAGGGCCGCTGCATAGTCCTCTGCGGCGCGGTCCTGGTGGTCCATGGCGGCCAGGGCCAGGCCGCGCTCCACAAAGGCGTCGGCCAGGGCGGCGGGCGGCAGGTCGCGCCGGGCCAGCAGCAGCCGGTTTAGCGCGTCCACGGCCTCGGGATAGCGGCCCAGCTGGCTTAGGGCCAAGGCCCGCAGGGCCAGCTCGTTTGAGTCGACCCGCAGGGTCGCGTTATTGGCCTCGGCCCGCTGGGCCGGATCATTGGGGTCAGCCCCGGCTGCGGGCAAGTCCGGCTCGTCCAAAATCTTCAGGGCCTCCGCAGGCCCGCCCCCGCGCTCGTCGCGCAAATGGAAGGCGGCCAGGGCCAGGCGGCGGCTGCGGGCAGACGCAGGCGCGGCGACCCCAGCCTGCATGCCGGAAGCCGGGGCGACCAGCGCGGCGACCGACGAGGCGACCAGCGATGCGGTCGGCGTCGTGGCCGGGGTCGGCGTCGTGGCCGGGGCGCAGGAGCAGGCGAGCAGGGCCGCAAGGGCGGCGGCTTGGGCCAGGGCGGCGGAACGCATGGGCATGTGGCACCTCTGCGCGGCAAAATAGGCGCAATCCGGTTCAAGGGCAAGACGGCCCGGCCAGACCTTGACAAGGCTGCGGTCGGACGGCAGAGACAGGGCTTCCCAATCCGTTCATCCTTGAGGTCCACGTGTCGCGAAACACCTTGCTGGCCGCCTGCATCTTCCTGCTGACCTACGTGGGCTGCTTCTACTTCCGCATCTACGTGGTCGACACGCCCGTGGGCGCGGGCGACAGCGGGGTCTTTTTGACCGCCGTGCGCCAGGGCGTGCTCTTCGGCCAATTGTACGACCTCTGGGGCATGGCCAGCCTGGCCTCGGGCCTGTTGGCCCTGTTCCTGGGCGGCCGGGCCCTGGTCTATGTCTGGAGCCTGCTCACGGCCATGGCCCTGTGCAACTACAACGTGGACCTGGGGTCCATCGGCCTGGTGCTCGGCATCTTGCGGGTGGTCCGGCTGTAGGCCAGCCGGCGGGCAGCGGTCCTGCTCGACCTATACCGCCTGAAACAAACGAAAGACGGCCCGGCAGGAGCGCATCCCGCCGGGCCGTTGTCATTATAATGGATGGAGCGCTAGGCGGTCTTGCGGTTGAAGAAGCCCACGGCGATGCAGAAGCTTAAGGACACCACCACCACGGCCAGGGCGTTGGGACCCGGCCCGGCAGGGGAGCTGGCCCAGCCCATGTTGTGGGCCATGGCTCCGGCGGTGAGCATGCCCAGCACAAAGACCCCGGCGTCGTTGCTGCCCTCGCCCGAGAGGATCAGCTGTCGGCCAGGGCAGCCCCCGGCCAGGGAAAAGGCCAGGCCCGCCACGACCATGCCCAGGAAGTTCCACAGCGAGGCCGTGTGCGCCACGGGCTGGCCCTCAAAGCCGGGGTGGAACTGCCCCAGCACCAGGTTGCCGATGAAGGCGGCCAAAAGGAAGGTGGCCACGCCGTAGATCAGGTGCATCTGGCGCAGGGTGAACAGCTCGCGCAGGGAGCCCACGGTGCAGAAGCGGCTGCGCTGGGCCAGCACGCCGATCAAGAGCCCCACGCCCACAGAGGCCAAGAGCGGGGCATGGGCCGCGCCTGGGCCCTTGGCCGAGGCCCAGAGCCAGCCCAGCGAGCCGGTTTCCGGGTCCGGGGAGAGCAGAAAGCGCATGACCAGAAAGCCCAGGGCGGCCAGCGGCATGGCCAGGCCGGAGAGTGTGGACTGGGTCTGGCTGGCGGGCAGGGCGAACCCGGCCTTGTAGAAGCGGTGGCCCATGAAGATGCCGGTCAAAAGCCCGGCCATGCCGAACAGGGCGTTGCCGTCGCCCCCGGCCAGGCGCAGCAGCACGCGCCAGGGGCAGCCCAGAAAGATCAGGGCCCCGGCCATGGCGGCCATGCCCAGAAAAAAGCGCAGCACGGGCGCAGACCCGGCGCGGGCGCGGAATTCGCCCCCGACCATGGCCGCAGCCACGGAGCCGAGCACAAAGGCCGGAATCTCCGGGCGCAGGTACTGCACGGGCGCGGCCCGGTGCAGGCCCAGCGCGCCTGCGATGTCGCGCAGGAAACAGGCCACGCATACGCCCATGTTGGCCGGGTTCCCGGCATATTGCAGCAGCACGGCCGCCAGGCCGATGATAGCCCCGGCGATCAGGATCTCGCCCTTGCCCCCAAACAGGCTCTGTTTCGCCTCCATGATTCCCCCCCCAAGTCGTTGATCAGTTGTGGATCTGCAACAAAAAAACATAAGAAAACTGCGTTGATCAACGATGGCCTATGTGTGATATTTCTATTTGTCAAATATGGTCCTTCTATGAAAGGGTTGGCACAGCCCTGCGCGCAGCCCCTGGATTTTTCCCCCGAACTGGGGCAGAATAGGAAGAGATCATCCTCGCGCCTTTGCAGGGTCCGGTCTGGTCTTACAGGGAGAAACGCATGCGCCCCACCACCATCCATTCGGTCTTGCGGATGCTGCGCGCTCCCGGCGGCCACCCGGCCACCTTCCCCGGCCCGACCGCCTTCCCCGATCCCGACCCGGCCAAGTCCCTGGCCCCCGGCTGCGGGCAGCGTGCGTTTTGGCCCTTGGGCTGGGGCCTGGCCGGTGCGTCCCCTGATTTCGACTACCCTGACCCCGGCCTTCCTGACCCCGGTCAATCTGACACCGGCCCGCCCAGGCAGGCCGCCAATGGCTGACGCCCGCCGCACCGGCGCGCTGCTGCTTCCGGTCCTGCTGCTTCCGGTCCTGCTGCTGCTGGCCCTGCCCGTAGTCCCGGCCCTGGCTGCGGAGCATGACAACAGCCTGACCCTGGTGCGCGGCGGCGATTCCCTGACCCTGGACCCGGCCCGCGCCACGGACTCCGAGTCGACCCTGGTGGCCGGTCAGATCTGCGAGGGCCTGGTGCGCCTGAAGGACGGGGGAATCCAGGTGGAGCCCACCCTGGCCGAGTCCTGGACCGTTTCGCCCAACGGCCGGGAGTGGACCTTCCGCATCCGCCGGGGCGTGCGCTTCCACGACGGCAGCCCCATGAACGCCCAGGCTGCGGCCCTGGCCATCATGCGCCAGGTGGACCCGGCCAACCCCTACCGCGCGGCTGGCATGTTCACGGCCCGGTCCCTGTTCGAGCACGTGGCCGGGGCAGAGGCCCTGGACGACAGCACCCTGCGCGTCCGCCTGAAACAGGCCTCGGCCTCGTTTTTGTATTCCCTGGCCGCGTCCCAGGCGACCATCCTGAGCCCCCTGGCCCTGGTCCGGTGGGGCGCGGACATCGGCAGCCACCCCGTGGGCACCGGCCCGTTCATCTTTGCCGAGTGGCGCCGGGGCGAAGCCATCACCCTCTTGCGCAACCCGGACTACTGGGGCGGCGCGCCGGGCCTGGAGCGGCTGGTGGTCCGCACCACCCCGGACGCCGGGGCGCGCTTTCTGGAGCTCCAGTCCCGCCGCGCCGACGCCGTCACCGGCATCCCGCCCTCTGACCTGCCGCTCTTGGAGAAGATGGACGGGGTGCAGGTGCTGCGCGCGGACGGGCTGAACATCGCCTACCTGGCCATCAACACGCGGCATGGGCACATGCGCAAGGTCGGCGTGCGCCGGGCCGTGCTCCTGGCCCTGGACCGCGAGGCCCTGACCCGGCTGGTCTTCGGTTTTGCGGGGCTGGCTGCGGCCAGCGTGCTGCCGCCCGCGCTGCTGTCCACCGGCCACCCGCATGAGACCGCGCACCAAAGGGGCGACGCGGCCCAGGCCCGCAGGCTCCTGGCCCGCGAGGGCCTGGCCAAGGGCTTTGAGGTGGTCCTGCAGGTCATGGACATCCCCCGGCCCTACCTGCCCGAGCCCTGGCGCATGGCCCAGGCCATCCGCCAGGCCCTGGTCGGCGTGGGCATCCGGGTGCGCATCGTCATTGTGCCCTGGGCCGACTACGTGGCCGTGGCCGCCAGGGGCGAGTACGACCTGTGCCTGTCCGGCTGGACCTTCGACTCGCCCAACCCGCACGAGTTCCTGCGCTACAAGCTTGGCTGGGATTCGCGCGGAAACTTCTCCCACTGGGAGAACGAGGCCTTCCAGAGCCTGGTCAACCGCGCCGAGGCCAGCCGCGACCAGGGCGAGCGCAACGGCCTGCTCCGCCAGGCCCTGCACCTTGTGGCGGCGGAGGCTCCGGTCGTGCCCCTGGTCCACGTGCGCGACACCGTGGCCCTGCGCCAGGGCCTCCAGGGCGTGGTGCTGCAGCCCATGGGCGCGGCCATCCGTTTTGCCAAGGGCCACTGGGAGTAGCCTTGGTGGGCCTGAAGCCGAGCCTCCCCTTAAGCCTGCGCCGCTCCGTGCGCAACCGGCTCGTGGCCACGTTTCTGCTGGTCATCCTGGCGGCTGTGTCCCTGTCCACCGTGGCCAACATGTACATCCACCTGCGGTGCATGGAGGGCGACCTGAAGTCCGAGACCACGGCCGCCCTGCTTGAGGCCCAGAACATCCTGCTGCGCCGCTCGCGCCAGGCCATGGCCACGGCCCGGCACCTGGCGGGTCTGTACGAGATCCGCGCGGACATCAGCTCCCCGGCCCTGACCGGGCTCATGGACGATGCCCGCGCCCTGTGGTCCATGGGCCTGGTGGAGGTCTTCGACGCGCAGGGGCGGCGGCTGGCCGCCTCCCAACCCGGCGACGCCCAGGCCCTGCGCTTCGCCACGGACCCGGACACCCCGGCCCTGAAAAGCGCCCTGGACCTGCGCGAGAGCACGGACTATTACGCCAGCGCCCAGGGGCTCTGCGTCAAGTCTTTTGCCCCGGTGCTCGCGCCCGGAACCATGCGCGTCCTGGGCGTGGTGGTGGTGACCTATCACGTGAGCGGCGCGCAGCTGGCCGCCTTCAAGGAGCAGGTGCGCGCGGACTTCGCCCTGCGCTGGGACGATTCCGGCCGGGTGGCCAGCACCTTGTCTGACAGCACCCTGCCTGACAGCACATTGGTCGACGCGCGGGACGGGACCAACGCCACGGACCTGGCCGTGCCCGCGCCGGGCGAGCTTTCCCGAAGCACCTCCCTGGGCCTGCGGCCCGGCCCCGGCGGCTCGTACGCCATGGCTGCGGCCCCCCTGCTGGACAACCAGGGGCGGCCCGTGGCCACGCTCATGGCGCTGATGAGCGACACGGTCATCCGCCAGGGCATCCGCGACACCACCCGGCTGGTGCTGTTCTCCGTGGCGCTGGCCCTGCTTTTGGCCCTGGCCCTAGGCTTTGTGGTGGCCAATTCCTTCACCCGGCCCATCCACGCCCTGCGCGAGGGCATCCAGGCCCTGGCCGAGGGGCGGCTGAACACCCGGGTGCGCGTGGCTCGGGAGGACGAGCTGGGAGCCCTGGCCGTCGGCTTCAATGAAATGGCCGGGCACATGGAGGCCGCGCGCGGCGGCATCATCAGCGCGCTTGAGATCAAGGAGTCCTACGCGCTTGAGCTGGAGGCCAGCTACGAGAAGCTGGCGCGCTTCAACCAGGAGCTGGAAGGCGTCGTGGCCCGGCGCACGGCGGAGCTGACCCAGCGCAACCTCTCCCTGACGCGTGAGATAGAGGAGCGCCACCTGGCCGAACGCCTGCTCAAGGAATCCGAGCAGCGCTTCATGGACATCCTGAACTTTCTGCCCGACGCCACCTTTGTCATCGACCGCGAGGGCCGGGTCATCGCCTGGAACCGGGCCATCGTGGAGATCACCGGCGTCGGCGCGGAGCAGATGGTCGGCCACGATGGCTACGCCTACGCCGTGCCCTTCTATGGTGAGCCCCGGCCCGTGCTCATCGACATGGTCCTGGACGCGGACGCGCACAGCGCCGACCTGGAGCGGCTCTACCCGGACGCAGTGCGCGTGGGCGACACCCTGCGCGCGGAGCTGGCCCTGCACAATCTGCGCGGCAGCCCCGTGCACCTTTCGACCATCGCCACGCCCCTGTTCAACGCCGAGGGGGAGATCATCGGCGCCATCGAGAGCATCCGCGACGTCACCGAACGGGTGAAGACCCAGAAGAAGCTCTCGCACCACGCCTTGCACGACACCCTGACCGGCCTGGCCAACCGCGCCCTGTTCGGCAACCGCCTGGAGCATGCGCTCAAGCGCTCCCTGCGCAGCCCGGAGCACCGTCTGGCCATTCTGCTGCTCGACCTGGACCGCTTCAAGCGCATCAACGACACCCTGGGCCACCTGGTGGGCGACGCGCTCTTGACCACCGTGGCCCGCAGGCTGGAGGCCATGGTGCGCGACGTGGACACCGTGGCCCGCCTGGGCGGCGACGAGTTCGTGGTCCTGCTCGACGGCATCGCCGCCCCGCGCGACGCCATCCACATCGCCGGGCGCATCCTGGAGGATGTGCGCCACCCGGTGCAGGTGGGCGGACGAGAGATCCACACCTCGGCCTCCATCGGCATCGTCTTCTCCGCCGGGGAGTATGCGAACATCGACGACCTGCTGCGCGACGCGGACATCGCCATGTACCGCGCCAAGGACCTGGGCCGTGGCCGCTACAAGGTCTTCCACTCCGGCCTGCGCGAAAAGGCCATGCGCCACATGACCCTGGAGACCGAGCTGCGCCTGGCCGTGGATGAGCGGCGTTTTGAGCTCCACTACCAGCCCATTGTGGACATGCGCAGCGGCGCGCTGGCCGGGCTGGAGGCCCTGCTGCGCTGGCGGCACCCGGTGCGCGGGCTGCTGCCTCCGGTGGAGTTTTTGGCTGCGGCCGAGGAATGCGGGCTGATGTTGCCCCTGGGCCAGTGGGTGCTGCACCAGGCCTGCGAGGACGCCGCCAGATGGCAGAAGCTGGCTCCCGGCACCGCCGTCGCAGGCCTGGCCGTGCCCCTGCACATCAATGTCTCCGGGCGGCAGTTCAGCCAGGGCGACCTGGCCGAGTCCCTGGCCCAGGCCATGGCCCAGGCCGGTGTGGCCCCGGGCGGCGTGCTGGTGGAGCTCACCGAGACCGAGCTGATGAACGACCCGCGCGTGGCCGCGCGCAGGCTGTGGCAACTGCGGGAGAACGGGGTGCGCGTGGCGCTCGACGACTTCGGCACCGGCTACTCCTCGTTGTTCTCCCTGCAGCAGTACCCCATCGACGCGCTCAAGGTGGACATGCGCTTCGTGGTCGGAACGGAGCAGGGGCAGCAGGGCCTGCGCATCGTGCAGGCCGTGGTGTCGCTGGCGTCCGGGCTGGGCATGGGTGTGGTGGCCGAGGGCGTGGAGACCGCCGCCCTGCGCGACCAGCTTTTGGCCCTGGGCTGCACCCTGGGGCAGGGGCATTTCTTCGCCTGGCCCATGCCCCTGGACGAGGTTCTGCCGCTGGTGCGGGCGAACGCGGCCAGGGTTTAGACAGAGGGTGCAGGCAGAGGGCCTGGGCAGAGGGCCTGGGCAGGCCTGGGCCCGCGCCCGCAGGGAAGGTGCGGCCGCGTTGCCGCTGCTTCTTTCCTGCGGCTATTCTGTCTGATTCCTCTGGCGTATTCACGAGGGCCCCGGGCCTGGCGAGGCCCGGCGTTGCCGGAGACCGGGCGACGGGGCGAATGTTGCGGGCCGGAGCGCGGGGTTACGTTGCGGGGGTGGCAGGGGCCGCAGGCAGGCGCACTGTCAGGGTGGTGGCGTCGGGCTCCGTGGTGTCGAGTTCGATGCCGCCGCTCTGGGCGCGCACCATGAGCCGCGCCGAATAGGTGCCCAGGCCTGTGCCGTGGATCTTGCCCGAGGTGGCGTATTTTTCGAAGAAGCGCTCGCGGATGTCCAGCGGCACGGCCCCGCTGTTGCGCACCTGGACAACGCCAAAGTCCCCTTCACGCTGCAGCCGCACCAGGATCTCCCCGCCATCGGGCGAGGCCTCGGCCGCGTTTTTGAGCAGGTTGATGAACACCGTGTCCACGAGCCTGCGCTCGCCCAGCACCAGGATGGGCCCTGCGTCCTCCGGCTCCACGCGCAGGGAGAGCTCTTTGCCGTCGGTCAGGGGCCGCAGCTCGGTGCGCAGGCTCTCCAGCACCGCGCCCAGGTCCAGGGCCACGGGCGCAAGGGTGTACTGGCCGTTCTCCATGGCCCGCAGGTCCAGGGACAGGCTGATGAGCCCGTACATGCGGGTGACCAGGGCGCGCAGCTCGGCCAGCACGTGGGTCTGCTCGGGGTTGAGCGGCCCGAGCATCTCCAGCAGCTCCGCAGCGTTGGCCATGGCCCCCAGGGGGCTTTTCAGGTCGTGGCGGATGACCTTCTCCACGTCCTCGCGCATGGACTCGGCCTTCTTGCGCTCGCTGATGTCCGCCAGCGCGCCCAGATAGCCGATGACGCGGCTGGCGGCGTCGCGCATGGGCCGCATGAGCACCGAGGCCCACATGATCGCCGTGCGCTGGGCGCGCAGGCGCACCTCGGCCGAAAACTCGCGCCGCGAGGACAGGGCCGCGTGCCAGTCGCGCACGAACCCGTGGCGGTCGTCCGGGTGGATGGCGGCCAGCCAGTCCGTGCCCAACAGCTGTTCCAGAGGCCTGCCGGTCTGGCGCAGCATGCGCTCGTTGGCAAAGGTCAAAAGGCCCTTGGTGTCGGTTTCGAACACGCCCACCGGGGACTGGTGCACCAGCACGGAATAGCGCCGCTCGCTCTCGCGCAGGAGCAGCTCCCCGGTTTTCTGGCTGGTGATGTCGCGGCCCATGCTGACCACGCCGAGGCAGTCGCCCTGATCGTCGATGACCGGGGTCTTGACCACGTTGACCCAGGCGTCGCGCCCGGGCCGCGCGATGCGCTGGGTGAAGTTCACCGGGCCCTGGGTCTCCATGGCCAAAAGGGTGGTGGACTGCTGGATGTTCAGCTCGTCGGGCTCGAAGGCCGCCGCCAGCGGATGGCCCAGCAGGGCCTGGCGCGGCCTGTCCACCAGCTCGCAGAAGGCCGGGTTGACCTCGCGCAGCAGCCCCTTTTCGTCGGTGACGTAAATGCCGTCCTGGGCGGATTGGAGTATGGCCCGCAAAAGGCCCTCGGACTGGCGCAGGGCGGCCTCGGCCGCGCGCTGCTCGGTGATGTCGTGGGCGATGAAGACCACGCCCAGGCAGTCGTTCTGGCCGTCGAGCACCGGGGCCTTGTGCACGCTTAAGGTGCGCTGGCCCGTGGGGGTGTCGTACAGGCTCTCGTAGACCAGGGACTCGCGCGTGCGCACCACCTGTGTGTCGGACTCGTCGATGATCGGGTTGTTCTTGCGGCGGTGGGTGAAGTCCGCGCTGGTGCGTCCCAGCACGTCCTTGCAGGCCAGGCCCAGAAGCTGGCAGAAGGCCGGATTGGCCTCGCGGTAGATGTGGCTCGTGTCCTTGAAGCCGATGCCGTCGCCTGCGGAATCCAGGATGGCCCGCAGCAGGCTCTCCCGTTCGCGCAGGGTGTGCTCGGCATGGATGCGCGCGCTGATGTCGTGGACGATGACGAACACGCACTCCCGGCCTTGGGGCAGGACCATGGGCGTGGCATGGATCTCCACGTCGCGCTCGGCGCCGCTTTTCAGGCGGTGGCGGCTGACGAAGTGCCCGCCCTTGTGCTTGCGGATGTCGGCCAGGATGGCCTTGTTCTTGGCCTGGCCCAGGGTCGACAAAACCAGGATGGGCAGTCCGGCCAGCTCCGCGCGCGGGTAGCCGTAAAAGGCGCAGGCCGCAGGGTTGGCGTCGAGGATGGTCCCGGACTCCGGGTCGAGCAGATACATGACCGCCAGGCTGGCCTCAAAGGCCGACTGGAAGACCTGGCCCCTGGTCAGGTCCAGGTCCGGCGCGGCGGGCTGGGTCGCTTCTTGGCATTGCTCTGGGCGCGTTTGCGTGCTCATGGAGTGCTCCAAGCTTTCCGATACCCGCCGGGCGGCGTTCTGTAAAGGGGCGTGCGCGTTTTTGCCTGCTTACCCGGCCTTGTGCAGGGTGGCCGCATAGAAGAACTCGCCTGTGGGAACCTCCGCCCCGGTGGCCCAGGTTGCGGCCAGGCGCGCATCGGGCTCGGAGTCCAAAAAGCGCGCCACCTGGCGCTGGTTCTCGTCCGGGTTCATGGTGCAGGTGAGGTAGAACAGCGCGCCGCCCGGGGCCAGCGTGGCGAAGCACTGGCGCAGCAGGGCCGCCTGGGTCCGGACGAGGTTGGCGGCGTCGTCGGGCGTGCGCTTCCACTTGCTGTCCGGTCGGCGCGAGAGGGTGCCCAGGCCCGTGCACGGCGCGTCGAGCAGGATGCTGGCGGGCCGCAGGCCGCCGGGCAACAGGCCCTCGGGAAAGGGCAGCGGTTCGTCGGCCCTGGCGCGGAAGACCACCAGCCGTCCGTCCTGGGCATAGTTTTCCAGCTCCCGCGAGAGCGCCTTGAGCCTGCCCTGGTGCGTGTCGCTGGCGAGCACGGGCGCGAGCCCGGCCTCCAGCAAAAGCCGGGTCTTGCCGCCGCGACCAGCGCAGGCGTCCCAGACCGGGGTCTGCCAGCCTGCGGGCGCAAGCGCGGCCAATGCCTCGCGCGCGGCGAAGCCCTGGCGGTACAGGGCCGAGAGCTCCTGGGGGGTCAGGGCCAGGTCCGCCGCCAGGGCGGAAAGCGAGGTGCCGGACTCAAAGGCCAGGCCCAGGCCCGCGCGGCCCAGGCAGGCCGGGTGCGCGGCCATACGGTCGACAAGATCGGCGGCGGCCGGGGTCGAGTCCAGGGCCGTGGCGTCCACGGCCAGGCCCACGGCGGGCGGCCTGGCCTGGGCCTTGAGGAAGCGGGCCGCGTCCTCGCGCGGGTAGTGCGTGAGCCACAGGCTGACGATCCACTCCGGGCAGGAGTAGAAGCGCGAGAGCGCCTCGATCTCGTCCCGGGCGTTTTCGCGGTAGGGGGTGATGGTGCGCGCCGCCGGGGCCATGTCGGCCACTTTCCGCAGCACGGCGTTGAACAGGCCGGAGAGGTGGGCGCGGGTGTAGCCCTTGGCCCAGTCCACGGCCCAGTTCACGCTGGCATAGGCGGGCACGCGGTCCAGGTGGATGATTTCGTAGGTGGCCAGGCCCAGCGCCAGCATGGCCTCCGTCGGCAGGACGCGCTTGGGGTCGAGGAAGCGCGAGAGCAGCGCCTCGGCCCGGCCCTTGAGGCGGCAGTAGCCGTACACGAGCTCGGTCACCAGCCCGGCGTCGCGGTCGGACAGGGGGTCGGCCATGAGGGCCGTGTCCAGCGCGGCCTGGAGGTCGCGGCCCTCAAGCAGGCAGGAGGCCAGGCAGTCCAGGGCGACGGCGCGGGCCGGAGGCAGGGCGGCCATGTAGCGCCCCTAGCGCCTGCGGCGGCGGCCCTGGCCGGGCGCTCCGGGCTGGCCTCCGCCGTCGCCGCCGCCTGCTGCTCCAGAAGATCCGCCACCCGGCCTGTCGCCCGAGCCGCGGCCCGATCCGCCAAAGGACCCACGGCCTCCGCCATCCGAGCCGCCATCCGAGCCGCCGCCCGAGCCGCCGCCCGAGCCGCCGCCCGATCCGCGAGACGACCCGCGACCGCCGCCGCCGGAACGTCCGCCGCCGCCGGAATAGCCGCCGGACTGGGATTCGGCCCTGCGGGGCTCGGCTTTTCCATCAGGCAGGGGCGGGGGGGTGTGCATGGCCCGCTGGTAGCTCTGGTCCAGCAGCATGGCCAAGAGCAGCACCTGGTCCTCGTCCTGGCTCATGGCCTTGGCCATGTCCGTGTAGCGGCGCATGCGCTCGCGCTCCAGGCTGTCCTTGGCGCGCAGCCTGGCCTCCAGCACCGTGGTCAGGCGCTGGCCCACGTGGGCCGCGATGTCGGCCTCGGTGGGCAGGGGGCGCTCCTGGAGCTGGATGCTGTACTGCCGGGCGATGCGCAAAAGCTCCATCTTCTGCATCACGTCGACCAGCGAGATGACCGTGCCCGAGGCCCCGGCCCGGCCCGTGCGGCCTGCGCGGTGGATGTAGCTCTCGGGATTTTCCGGCGGGCTGTACAGGATCACGTGGGACAGGCCGGGGATGTCGATGCCGCGCCCGGCCACGTCGGTGGCGATCAAAAAGCGCAGCTGGCCCTGGCGCACGCTGGTCAGCACCTGGTCGCGCCGGGCCTGGGTCAGGTCGGCGCAGAGTTCGTCGGCATTGTAGCCGAAGCGGCCCAGCACCGCCGTCAGGTAGTGCACGTCGGCCTTGGTGTTGCAGAAGATGATGGCCGATTCCGGGGACTCCATCTCCAGGATGCGCATGAGCGCGCGGTCCTTCTGCATGCCCGGGATCTCGTAGAAGGCGTGGGTCATGTCCGCAATGTGCACCTGCCCCTCGGACAGGGACAGCCGCCCCGGATCGGTCAAAAATTCCTGGGCCAGGCGCAGCACCTGCTGCGGGAAGGTGGCCGAGAACATGGCCGCATGGATGTGTTGTCCGCCGCGCTTGCGCGGGGGCAGGTAGCGCTGGATGTCCTTCATGTCCGGGTAGAAGCCGATGGACAGCATGCGGTCGGCCTCGTCGAAGATCAGCGTGGACAGTTCGGCCAGGGAGAGCGAGCGCTTGAGCAGGTGGTCGAGGATGCGGCCAGGGGTGCCGACCACGATCTGCGCGCCCCGGGCAAAGGCCTCCAACTGTGCGCCGTAGCCCACGCCGCCGTACACGGCCACGGTCTCGATGCCGGTTCCGGCAAAGACCATGGTCGCCTCCGCCGCCACCTGCTGGGCCAGCTCGCGCGTGGGCACCAGGATCAGCACCTGGCAGGAGGTCAGGCCGGTCTTCAGGCGTCCCAGCAGCGGCAGCAGGAAGGCCCCGGTCTTGCCGGAGCCGGTGCGCGCCTGGACCATGATGTCGCGGCCCTTGAGCATGTAGGGCAGGGCCTGCTGCTGCACGGGCATCAGGCTGGGCCAGCCAGCGCGGGCGCAGGCCTCCTGCATGGAGGCGGGCAGGTCGGCCAGCTGCACTTCGGGCAGGGCGTCCTCGGGCGCGATGACGCCCACGGCCTCCACCGGAGGGGCCTGCTCGGCCTGCTCGGCGTAGAGCAGGGCCTTCTGGACCTGGGTCAGGCCAGAAGTCTGGACGGGGGCCTGCACAGCGGGTTTGGCGGGCTGAATGTCGCTGGTCTCGCCGGAAATGGTGTCTTTGCCGGAATTGTTCATGTCGTCGGTCTTGTCTTCAATCATCTGGGGTCATTCTCCTGCGCGCTTGCCGCCGTTGCCCCTGGGGGCCGCTGGCTGCGCGCCTTGTTCCATGTGTGCGAAAGTTTCGCCGCCGCGCATTCCGCCGCATAAGGCCAAGGCCGGGGTCGGGGCGGCGGGGGAGGCGGCACCGGCCACAGTGGCCGGAAGGGTGAGCGTGTTGTTCCGCCTGGCCAGAGTCGTCCCTGTCAAGGTCAGCTGGGTCAGGGTCAACTGGGCCAAAGTCATCTGGGGTCTGTCTCCTGCCGCTAGCCGCCGAAGCCCTTGGGGGCCGCAGGCTGCGCGCCCTGTTCCGCGTGGTGTTCCGCGTGGGCGAAGGCCTTGCCGCCGCGCACTCCGTCGACCACGGCCAGGGCCTGGGCGACCAGGGAGGCGACATCGGCCACATTGGCCGGAAGAATGAGCGTGTTGTTCTGCTTGGCCAGGTTGCCGAATTCGGCGATGTACTTCTCGGCCAGGCGCACGCGGGCCGCGTCCATGCCGCCGGGGCCGTTCAGCGCCTCGGCCACGCGGCGGATGCCCTCGGCCGTGGCGCTCGCCACGATCTCGATTTCGCTGCCGCGTCCCTCGGCCTCGTTGACGCGCTTCTGCTTCTCGCCCTCGGACACGTTGATGGCCTGCTGGCGCTGGCCCTCGGCCATGTTGATGCGGGCCTGGCGCTCGCCTTCGCTGCGGGCGATCTCCGCGCGCTTCTCGCGCTCGGCCTTCACCTGCAGCTCCATGGCCGCCATGATGCCCGGAGGCGGGTTGATGTCCTTGATCTCGTAGCGCAGGACCTTGATGCCCCAGTTGAGCGCGGCCTCGTCCACGGCGGTGATGACCTGGTGGTTGATGGTCTCGCGGGTTTCAAAGGTCTTGTCCAGGTCGATCTTGCCGATGGCCGAGCGCAGGCTCGTCTGCGAAAGCTGGATGGAGGCCTGGTAGTAGTCCACGATGCCGTAGCAGGAGAGCTTGGAGTCGCGCACCTCAAGATAGACCACGCCGTCGATGCTGACCGAGACGTTGTCGCGGGTGATGCAGACCTGGGGCGGAATCTCCAGCACCTCTTCCTTCATGCTGCGCTTGTAGGCCACGCGGTCGATGAAGGGGATGAGGATGTGGAAGCCCGCGCCCAGGGTGTTGGAGTACTTGCCCAGGCGCTCGACGATGAACTCCGATTTCTGGGGCACCACCACGGCGGTCTTGGCAAAGACGATAATGACGAGAAACGCCAGGATGATGAGAATGAAGACGCCAGCGTCCATTTATTTCTCCCCTGTGGCCGGGCGCACGGTGTACGCGCCGGTGTCGTGTTTGGTCAGGCCCAGGATGACCACGTTCTCGCCCTCGCCGATGTCTGTGGCCGCCTCTGCGCGCCAAAAGCTGCCCCGGAACTTGATCTCGCCGGGCACGGCAGGGCTGATGGCTTTTGTGACCAGGGCGGCCTTGCCTGCGGACTCATCTTCCGGCGTGTTGGCCCCGGCCTGCACGCGGCCCTGGAACACGCGCAGGAACATGCGCCGCAAGAGCCCCAGCCCGGCCAGGGAAACGGCCAGAAAGACCACGAACTGCCAGCCCACGCCGACCCCGGCCCAGGCCGAAAGGGCGGCGGCAAAGGCCCCCAGGGCGAAGAACAGCAGCACGAAGCCCGGCAGGGCCAGCTCCGCCAAAAGGAAGCCCACCCCCGCCAGAAACCAGAGCACATGTGCGGAATACAGCCAGTTCATGACGGGCACCCTCCACCGTATCCTGCATCCCATACGCCATTGCTCGGCCCACGGCAAGGGCGCGGGCGCGACCCCTGTGTGACGGCCCCTGCGCGGCGGTCCCGGCGCAGTATTCAGTGCGATGCCTCCCTGCCGGGCAATGGCGCGGCCGGACGCCTGCCAGCGTCGGCCTGCGGTTTTTGCGCCCCCAGCTACGTATTTCGCTGCGCCCCCCTTGCGTTTTGGCCCCTCCATCGGCTAATGCACCGCGTCCCTTGCGCCGATAAGGGATGGAACAGGAGCGATGATCATGAACAGCCAGAAGGCCTCCGTCACCCAGCACTACCTGAACCCGCTGCACGTGTATTGCCGCCTGCGCGACCTGGGCCTGCCCGGCCCCGTGGCCCGGACCCTCTGCGCCGGGTACGAGCGCGTGCTCTACCGCCCGGTCTCCGGCGCGCAGCCCAAGACCAGCGCCCGCTAGGGCCGCCCGGCTCGATCTTCTCCGCCCCGGCCAGGACCTCGCCCGGCACGGCACTTCCGTCACACGGCATCCCCGGCCCGCGAAACACGCCGTCCGACTCGCCGACCCCCCATCGGCGGCCAGCCCGGCGCGCCGCCACTTCTCTCGACGCCCGGCCCGGCGCGCCCGCCCGCGCCCAGCCTTCGAGGGCGCACCCCGCCCGATCCAGCCGCCGCCGTTGAGCGGGAGCCCGGCCCGCCGCCTCACCCCTCCCGGCCTTTCCCCTGTCCCTGCCCAAACCCTGTCAACAGGGTATTGTTGTCCTTTTCCCGGCCAAAAACGGGTGATTTTTGTCTACGCCCGAAAGTACGTGCTCTCCTATGCGGCAAACTGGACCGGAGATCGTCTCCGGTCGTTGCCAACAACATCGGAGGCATGTATGCCGGTTCGCAGGAAATCGAATACCAATTTTGTGGCCGAGCAGCCCAAACAGGGCTGGGCGTTCTTTGAAGAATCGGGCCAGTGGCGCAGAACTCCCGACCCTTGGGGCGCGCCGCGTGACCATTTCCCCAAAGAGTACGGCGACTGGTTCGCCGTGACGAAGCCCGCAGGCTGGCAGCCGCCTGCAGGGACACTGGCCGGGGAGTCGCTCTTGGACGGCGGCGCGG
>CAIMRY010000033.1 GCA_903843965.1 uncultured delta proteobacterium | reverse complement strand
CCCCCCCCCCCCCCCCCCCCCCCCCCCCCCCCCCGCCGGAGGCATCTCCCCTCCCCCCATTTGACGCCCCCCCGCCCGCAGGCGTACCCCTGGACCTGTGCCACACCCCGTCCCGGAGGCCCCATGCGCGCAAAACGAGCCCTGTTGCTGTCCCTGTCCCTGCTGGTCGCCGCAGCCTGCTTGGCCCTGCCCGGCGCGGACTGCCAGGCCAAGGCCCTGAAGCGCTCCGGCAGCCCCAAGGCAACGCACGCCATCCACCAGCTGGCGCAGGCCGACCTCTCGCCGCCCGCCCGGCTTTTCCCCCGGCACGCCCCGCCCGAGCTGCCCGCCCGCCTGCGCGGCATCATCCGCCGCGTGGCCTTGCCTGCGGGCGACAAGCGCGTGGCCCTGACCTTTGACCTGTGCGAACGCGCGGTGCACGTCACCGGCTTTGACGCGGCCCTGGTGGAGGCCCTGCGCAAGGAAAACGCGCGGGCCACCTTCTTTGCAGGCGGCAAGTGGATGCGCTCCCACCCGGAGGCCACGCTCGCCCTCATGGCCGACAGCCGCTTCGAGCTGGGCAACCACAGCTGGACGCATGCCAACATGGCCGTCATGCAGGGGCAGCAGCGCCTGGACCAGGTGCTGTGGACCAGCGCCCAGGCCGAGCTGCTGCGCGAGGAGCTGGACGCCCGGCGCGTGAAGGCAGGACAGCAGCCCGCGGGCAAGCAGCCAGTCGACAGGCAGCCCGTCGGCGGGCAACCAGTCGGCGGGCAACCAAGCGGGCCGCAGCCGCTCACGCTGTTCCGCCTGCCCTATGGCCGGGGCGGGGCCGAGGCCGTGGACGTCATCAACGGCCTGGGCCTGGCGGTGATCCAGTGGGACGTGGTGGGCGAGGGCGGTGGCGGCAACGTGCAGGCCCGGGCCCGGGCCATTGCCCAGGCCGTGCGGCCAGGGTCCATCGTGCTCTTGCACGCCAACCAGGTGCCGAAAGACACGGCGGCCCTGGTGCGCGCGCTCCTGCCGCTGCTGCGCCAGCGCGGGCTGGCCACGGCCACGGTCAGCGAGCTTTTGGACGCGGGCGCGCCGGAAACCGTGGACGACGGCTTTTTCAGCGTGCCGGGCGACAACCGCATCTACGACGACATGTTCGAGCAGGACGGCACCGGGGGCCGCGCCAGAAAGGACAAGAAAGTCGTGCGGGTCGGTGGGCGCTAGCGCGCGCGGGCAGGCGGCACCGGCCCCGCCAGGGTTCGTCCGGCCAGTATTCACCCGACGGAGATGGCCCGGCAGACAGGGTTTGGCTGTCCAGCCACGCCGCGCCAGCAATAAAAAAGGCCGACAGGTCGCCCCGTCGGCCCGATACAGTCGGTGTTTCTTCATCAAGGCCGCGCGCGTTGCGGCGGCTGGCGCGTCGCAGGGCCAATCGCGCTGGGCGCGGGAGCAGGGCCCGGCGTCTAGTCGACGCTGATGCAGGGGCCGTTGAACTCGATGTGCAGGACCTCGTACTCCACGCGGCCGCGCGGGACCATGATCACGACCTCGTCGCCCACGGTCTTGCCCAGGATGGCCTGGCCCACGGGGGAAAGCACGGACACGCTGCCCTTGCAGAACCCGGTTTCGTCCGGCCCAAGCACGATGTAGCGCTTCTTGTCGCCGCTCTCCACGTCCTCCAGCTCCACGGTGGCGCCGAAGCAGACCTTGTCGCCGCCCATGGAGCGCATGTCGATGACGTTGTAGTTGGCGATGCGGCCCTCGATGAAGCCGATGCGCGCCTCCATCATGCCCTGTCGCTCGCGCGCGGCGTGGTAGCCGCCGTTCTCGCGCAGGTCGCCCTCTTCGCGCGCCAGGCGGATGGCCTCGGAGACCTCTGGACGCTGCCTCTTCAGGCTCTCCAGCTCGCGTTGCATGAGCTGGTAGCCTTCCTTGGAAATGGGGATGCTGGACATGGTGCTGCTCGCCTCGCTTGAAAATCCCGCGGCCAATGCGCCGCCGCCCTCGCAGGCAATAGAACAGGAAGCCTGCGGGACTTCCCGTAGGCCGCCTGTTCAGACGCCCTTGAGATAGAACATCAACCGGCCATGGTCAAGGCCCGGCGGCCAGGCCGGGCCCGCCAGAACTGGACCGCCATTCCCGCACCTGCCCAGAGCGAAGGCTCGCGGCTGCGGCTCGTCGACAGAACGGAGCGGAGGCAGACCGGAGCGGCGGCGCACAGTCCCGCCAGAAAACGCCCCGGCCCTGGCCCGGCCCGCCGCAGGCCCCGGCCCTACGAGTGGGTGGTCATGCTGGCCCCACCGCTGACGCTGCTGGCGCTGCTGCTGGACGAGCTGCTGTTGTTTTCGGCCTGGAGCTTGTCGTTGCGCAGCTGCGAGAGCTGGGCGTTCAGCGAGCTCAGTTGCGTGGACATGGCCTTGGCCTCGTCGGTCTTGGAATCGCCGTCGGTATTGGAGCTGCCGTCGACCTTGGAGTCGCCGGTGGTGTTGGAGTCGCCTCCGTCGCCGCTGCGTTTGCTGGTGGTCTTGGACTGATCCAGCTTGCCTTGCAGGACCTTGATCTTCTGGTTGACGTCGTCGATTTCCTTCTGGATGTCGCTGGCGCTCTTTTCCGTGCTGCTGCTGCTGCCGCTGCCGCCGCCGCCCCCGCCGCCGCCGCCGCCGCCCGAAACCGTGGACGAGCCTGTGCTCGTGCCCGCTGTCGAGGTCGAGCCCGTGGTCTCAGAGCCGGTCGCCGCAGCGCCCGTTGAGGTCGTGGAGCTGGTCTGAGCGGCCAGGGCCTTGCCCTCGCTGGACAGGCTCACCGAATCGCCGCCGGACGTGGTGGCGCCCACGCCCGGCATCAGGTTGCCCACGCTCTTCAGGCTGGCCATGTCGCCGGTCTTGGCCGCCTCGGCAAATTGCGCGGAGATGGCGGAAAAGGCCTGCTTCTGCGTGCTGTCCGTGGCCGAGTCTGCGCTGGCGGAAAGGTTGTCAGCAATCTTCTGGGCTGTGGACTTGAAGCCGTCCTGGTCGGTTGCAGCCATATCCTTCAGGCTGCTCATGAGCATGCCAAACTGCGATACCGTGGTCTGGTCGGCGCTGGTGGCAATGCTGCTCTTGGTGCTGGTGGCGGCACTTGTCGCATCGGTCTGAGCCGTTTTGGAGGTTGTGGCGGTCTGCCCGGTGAGCAACGTTGACTGCGTCGGATCTGTGATGCTGATGTTGAACATCGGAAGCTCCTTTTTGCTGAGTATAGTGCTTATCGGCACAACTCCCTGCAACTTTAGTTTCCTTCCTCACTTTTTGTGCACTATATTATCAAATGCAGATGCAGTACGTTTGTAATTAAATAAGACGCGCGACAGTACATAAAAGTTACATACAAAATGCACATATTCTCGCGAATTTTTGTGGTTGCTTTGACTGCACCTCAACCGGTTGGGCCTTCGCACAGCCACGGGCGCGCAGCGCAGCGGGCGCGGGCGGCCTTGCGCCGGGTGCGCCCTGCGCGAGCGGGTGCGGCTGTGGGTGTGGGTGTGCGGGTGGGGTGGGTGGGTGACTGGACGGCGCGGGCCTCAGTCCACCAGGGGCTTGAAGCTGGCCAGCACGGCCTCGAACAGGGCCGCCACCGCCTCCCGCATCGGAATCCCGGCGCGGCAGCGCAGCACGTAGAATCCGGCCTTGGCGGGCAGGACCACATAGCCCTCGTACACCGGCGCCCGCCTGGGGTCGAGGCTGCGCGGGCCCACGAGCTCAAGCTTCGTGCGCTCGAAGCGCAGGGCCTTGCGCCCGGCCAGGGTGGTTGCGCGCTGCTCGCTGTAGCTCTCGCCCGGCTGCGCCTCGCCGAACACGGGCGCGGCGTGCAGCCGCACGTAGTGCTCAACCGTCTTGTGCAGCAGGTTGCCCGGGGCGTAGTAGGCGATGCTGATCTCCGCCGTGATTCCCTCCGGGGTGCGCGGCCCGAGCATCCGCACCGGGAAGACCCCGCGCTCCTCGTCGGACAGGCCCAGGGACGGGCCCTGGCGGCTCCAGCCCGCAGGCACGCCGACCTCAAAGCGGCCGGGCTCCTCCACCGCGCGCAGGGCGATTTCGGACCGCGCGCCGCCGTCTGGCTGGGCGGACTCCGACCGAGCGGCTTCCGCGTGGGGCGCGCCCGCCTGGACGGATTCTGGCTGGGCCTGCGCTGGAGCGGCAGGGGCGGCGGCCAGCGCCAGCAGCACCAACAACAAAGCTCCAAGCCGCAACCAGGGCCGGGCGGCCCGCGTGTTGCCGCAGCTCATGGCTTCACCTGCGCGCTTCCAGCGCGCGTCACTGTACCTGGCGTGGCAGCGCACGGCCACGCTATTTGTCCTTCCTGGGCTTCCACTTGGCGGCCTGGGCCTTGATCCGGGCCTGCTCCGCCGGGGGCACCTGCGCACCCAGCCGCTGCAATTCCTCCTCGCCCCAGAGTCTCCCGGACACGGCATACCAGAAATAGGCCTGAGGGATGCTCTTCTGCACGCCCAGGCCCTGCTCGTACATCTGGCCAAGGGCGTGCTGGCTTTGGCCGTCGCCCGCCTCCGCCGCACCCCGGAACAGGGCCAGGGCCTGCGGCACATCCTTGGGGATGCCGTCGCCGTCCCGGCACATCAGGCCCAGGGCCGCAGCGGCGTATGTGTTGCCCCGGTCGGCGGCCTTCTTGTACCAGCGGGCGGCCAGGGGCTTGTTCCTGTGCGCCAGAAACTGCCCCAGGAAGTACATGTTGTCCGGATTGCCCGTGTTGGCGGCCAGTGTGTACAGCCGCTCGGCCTCCTGCTGGTTTTCGGCCACGTGCTCGCCGTTCTGGTAGGCCCCGGCGAGCGAGCTCATGGCATAGGTGTCGCCCAGGTCCACGGCCCGCTGGAAATAGGCCAGGCCCTTGGCATCGGCCTCGGCCTTGGGCAGGGTCTTGCCCGCCGAGCCCTCCCAGTAGTAGTCGCCGATGGCGGTGCAGTAGAACGGCCTTTCCCGCGCCGCCTCGGAAAACAGGCGCTCTCCGGCGGCCACGTCCCTGGGTCCGCCCTTGCCCTCGATGAGCATGGCCCCCAGGCTGAACTTGGCGTCCGGCTCGCCCAGGGCCATGGCCTTGCGCAGCCACAGCCGGGCCTCTGCCCCGTCCGCCGGGCTCAGCGGGTGGTCGGCCAAAGACTCGGCCAGGTGGACCATGGCCAGGGGGATGCCCTGGTTGGCGGCCAGGGTCACGACCCGATTGATCTCCTGCTTGTCGTCGCTCAGCCAGCCGAGGGCGAACCTCCCGTAAATGCTGCCCCTGACCGCCAGGGGCTTGGCCAGCTGGAGCACGAGCTTGCGCCCGCCCTTCTCGCGCATGGCCACCATGAGCTTGGCCTCCTCCGGCGTGGGGGCCGGGGCCTGCTTGGGGTTGGGGGCGGCCACGGCCAGGGGAGCGGGCGCGGCGGGCTGGGGTGAGGCATCCAGGGCCTGCATGGCGGCCTCGCTCTCCCAGTACTGCTTCTGGACCTGGATGTTCTGCCGCAAGGCCTTGTCCCTCTCGGTCGCGTAGGGGTTCTCTGCGGCGTAGGCATCGGCCACGCGCCGCCAGGCCAGGTGCTTGGCGTCGGCCTTGAGCCCAGGGTCCTTGGACAGCTTGTCGGCCTCGTCCACAGCCTTTCTCAAGCCCTCCTGCCAGTCGGCCCACTGCTTGCGCACGGCCTGCTCAGCGCGCTTCTGCTCCTCTGCGCGGCTGCGGATGTCGTCCAGGCTGAGCCCGGCCTTGGGCGGTTCCTGCAACTTCGTGGCCTGGGCGTTGGCCGAGGGGCCAAGGGAGGCCGCCTGCGCGCCGCCAGCAAAGGAGAACTGGCCGATGAGCGAGCTGGCCTCCCAGGGCACCTGCTTCTTGGCCGATTCCTGGGCCACGCCCATGCGCACGCGCTTGAACAGCTCCTCCACGGAAAGGCCCGGCGTGGCGATGTTGCGCAGCAGGTGCTGGGTGTACAGGCCGTTTCTGTCGTTGCCGTCGGAAGCGGTCCTGCCCGGGGAGGTGGCGTAGGCGATGAGCGAGCCCGTGGGCGCGTCCATCTTGGCCAGGCCCGGATCAGCGGAGCGGAAGCTGCGGGCAAAGGGGTTGTTGCGGCAGGCGTCCAGGATCACGAGGTTCAGCCCGTTGCCCGCGTCCTCCATCTTGCCCAGCACCAGCCCGGCGTCCAGGCAGCCGAAGCGCACGTCGCTCTCGCTCTGGATCACGGCGTTCACCGGCACCAGGTAGTTGTTGCCCGCCACCTGCACGCCGTGCCCGGCGTAGTAGAACAGACCCATGCCGCCCTGGCGCAGCCGGAGCCCGAACTCGCGCACCGCCGTCTCCATCTGCTGCATGGAGGCGTCCTTCAGGAGCATGACCTCGAAGCCCAGCCTCGCCAGGGCCGCGGCCATGTCCGTGGCGTCGTTGACCGGGTTTTTCAGCGGGGCCGTTGGGTAGGCCCCGTTGCCGATGACCAGGGCCAGGCGGCGCTCGGCCTGGGCCGGGGCGGCCAGACCAAGCAGGAGGATGGCGAGGAGCAGCAGGGGGAGGAGCAGCAAGAGGGGGGTGCGACGCATGGTGTGTGCCTCCGGTTCCTCCAGTGGATAGCAGAACTGCCCAGGAGGGCAAGACTTTCTGTTCCGCCCGCGCTCCGGCGCACCGGGTGTTGCGGCAGAGTCCTCGCTTCGGCTTGGCGCGGCCTGACCCTAGGGTCTGTTTCCAAAAGATGGATTTTGTTTCCTGGCGAAGAGGGAGCCAATTTTGGGGCCAGTGGGTGTACTCTTGCGGTACAGCCCTGGACAAAAAATGGCTCGCTCTGATGCCCAGGCAACGTCCAGGGGGTGAAAGACGCTTTTAGAAACAGGCCCTAGTGTCGCTGGCGCGGCCCCCCCCGTGTCGCGGGCGTCAGGACCCTGGCCGCCAGCCCGCCTCCAGGGCGCAGAGCACGATGCGCGCACAGGCCTCGGCGTCGGCCAAGGCGTCGTGGTGCTGCGTAAAGGCAATGCCCAGGTGCTGGCAGAGGTCCGGCAGGCGGTTTTTGGGCTGGCCCCACAGCCTGCGGCCTATTTTCAGGGTGCAGTGGGCCGTGAGACCCGGCGGGGCGATGCCTGCGGCCAGGCAGCAGGCCCGGAGCACCGAAAGGTCAAAGGGCGCGTTGTGCGCGGCAACGAAATCCACGCCGAGCAGCAACGGCGCAAGCTCCGGCCAGACCCCGGCAAAGGGGGGCGCGCTGCGCACCATGTCCCAGGTGATTCCGTGCAGCTCCACGAACATGGGCACAAAGCGCTTGCGGGGCGGGCGGATGAGCGAGTGGAAACGCTCGGCGACCTGGCCGCCGCGCACCACCACGACCCCCACGGAGCAGGCGCTGTCCTGCTTGAAGTCGGCGGTCTCGAAGTCCATGGCGGCAAAGGAGGTCATGCTCCGCCGCGCCCTGCTCCACTCCCGGCCCCGCCCCCAACTCCGTGCCCAGCACCCCTCATGGACAGGGCGATGCGCCCGCGCTGCAAGTCCACCTCGACCACGCGCACCAGCACCTCGCGCCCCACGCTGACCACCTCGGCCGGGTCGGCCACGAAGCGATCCGCCAGCTGGCTCACGTGCACCATGCCGTCGCGGTGCACGCCGATGTCCACAAAGGCCCCAAACTTGGTCACGTTGGTCACCAGGCCGGGCAGCTCCATGCCGAGCCGCAGGTCCTCGATGCAGTTGACGCCCTCGGCAAAGGCAAAGGCGCTGAAGCCCGCGCGCGGGTCGCGCCCCGGCTTGTCCAGTTCGGCCAGGATGTCCTTCAGCGTGGGCAGGCCCGTGTCCTGGTCCAGGTAGTCCTCCAGGCGCACGCGGGCCCGGGCTGCCGGGTCGGCCAAGAGCTCCGGCACCGCGCACTTCACGTCCCTGGCCATGCGCTTGACGAGCGCGTAGCGCTCCGGGTGCACGGCGCTCTGGTCCAGGGGCTCGGCCCCGCGCACGCGCAGAAAGCCCGCCGCCTGCTCAAAGGCCTTGGGCCCCAGGCGCTTGACCTGTTTCAGGGCGTCGCGCGTGGGGAAGGGGCCGTGCCCGCCCCGGTGCTCCACGATGTTTTTCGCCAGCACCGGGCCCAGGCCGGAAACGTGGGTCAGCAGCTCCTGGCTGGCCGTGTTCACGTCCACCCCCACGGCGTTGACGCAACTCATGACCACGTCGTCCAGCGCCCTGCGCAGGCCCGCCTGGTCCACGTCGTGCTGGTACTGGCCCACGCCGATGGACTTGGGGTCCAGCTTGACCAGCTCGGCCAGGGGGTCCATGAGCCGCCGACCGATGCTGACCGAGCCGCGCACGGTCAGGTCCAGGTCCGGGAACTCCCGCCGGGCGGTCTCGGACGCGGAATAGATGGACGCCCCGGCCTCGTTCACCAGCACCACGGGCAGGCCGAGGCCCAGCTCGCGCGCAAAGGCCTCGGTCTCGCGCCCGGCGGTGCCGTTGCCGATGGCGATGGTCTCGACCTTGTGACGGGCGCAGAGGTCCTTGACCGTTGCGGCGGCGGCCTGGCGCTGCGCGGGCGAGGTCGTGGGGTAGATGGTGGCGTGGTGCACGAGCGCCCCTTGGGCGTCGAGCACGGTGAGCTTGGCCCCGGTGCGGAAGCCCGGATCAAGCGCCAGCACGCGCTTTTGCCCCAGGGGCGCAGCCATGAGCAGCCCGCGCAGGTTGGCCGCGAACACGCGGATGGCCTCGGCGTCGGCCCTGGCCTTGACCTCGGCCCTGGTCTCGGCCTCCATGGACGGGCCGAGCAGACGCTTTACCCCGTCGGCCAGGGCAACGGCGACCTCCAAAGCATCAGGGCCCTTGCCGCGCAGGAAGGCCCGCCGGGCCAGGTCCAGCACGTCATCCTCGGCCGGGCGCAGGCGCAGGGACAGGTGGCCCTCGGTCTCGCCCCGGAACATGGCCAGGGCGCGGTGGCCGGGGACGGACCGCAGCGGCTCGTCCCAGGCGAACCAGTCGCGGAAGGTCGCCCCGGCCTCCTCATGGCCCTTGGCCACCTTGGACTGGAACCGGCCCCGGCGCAGGAACAGCTCGCGCACGCCTGCGCGCAGGCGCGGGTCCTCGGCCATGGCCTCGGCGATGATGTCCCGCGCGCCTGCCAGGGCGGCGTCGAGATCGACAACGTCTTTGGCCGCGTCCACAAAGGGCTTGGCCAGCAGCCTGGGGTCGCGGCCCTGCTGGAGCATGAGGGCCTTGGCCAGGGGTTCGAGCCCGCGCTCGCGGGCCAGCATGGCGCGCGTGCGGCGCTTGGGCCGGTACGGCAGGTACACGTCCTCCAGCCGGGCCTGGTCCTGGGCGGCATCCAGGGCGGCTTGCAGCTCCGGGGTCAAGAGACCGCGCTCGACCAGGGACGCGAGCATGGCTGCGCGCCGCTTGTCCAGCTCGGCCAGGTCCTCCAGCCGGTCGCGGATGGTGGCGATGGCCACCTCGTCCAGCTCGCCCGTGGCCTCCTTGCGGTAGCGGGCCATGAAGGGCACGGTGGCGCCCTCGGCCACCAGTTTGGCCACGGCGGCCACCTGGGCCACGGACAGGGACAGCTCCCCGGCGATGCGGGGGCAATACGCTTCATTCACGGCGCTGTATCCTTGCTGTTGTCTCAGGCCGACGGTGGGCCAGGGGGCTCAGTCCTTTTCGGCGTTGGCCACGGCCTGGGCAGCGGCCTCGGCGTCGGCCTCGGCGTCGGCCTCCTCCTGGCAGGACACGCAGCGTTCGGCGTCCGGCACCCTGGCCAGGCGCGCGGCGGGCATCTCCTCGCCGCACTCCCTGCACCTGGGCGTGCCGTCGCTCATGTCCGGCCCCAGGCCGCGCGGCCGGTGGCTCACGGCATCAATGGCCGCCTGCCTGGATTTCGCCTCTGCCGCTTGGGAATCGTCGACGTTGTCGGCCATGGTTCTTCTCCTGGTGCGCCAGCGGCGCGTCGAGGCGTTTGATGAGGCCCTGGGCTCCGCGCAGCGCGCAGGCAGACCTTGGCGCGGCGCGCTGGCCAGGGCCGCCTGTGTGGCCGGGCCTGGCGCCCCGTGCGCCTGTGGTGTTTCTAACACAGGTTCGGGCAACAGGACAGAAGCGCCGGGCATATTTCCGGGGCGCGCCAGCAGGCGGTTCTATGGGTTGGTTCATGGGCGGGTCTACGGGCGGCACAGCGGGCGGCGGGACGAGAATCAGCCCGGCGCGTGCTCCAGGTTGAACTGGCGGACCCAGCGCGCATACATGCCCCAGGACCAGGCGGCGCGGCAGGCGCTGAACGTCCAGCCGCAAAACCGCACTGTATAGGTGCTTAAGCTGCCGCCGGGGTCGTTCATGTCAAAGGCGTCCGGCTCGGACAGGAACACGGGGTCCAGCATGAACATGGAGCAATCCTTGTACAGATGCCGGGCCTCGTCCAGGGGAACCCCGGCGATGGAGCGGCCAAGGGTGAGGTACAGGCGCTTGGCCCGGTCGATGCCCTGGCTCACGCGTTGGGCAAAGAGCTTGTCGTCCGTCAGGCCCGTTCGTGTGCGCTGCTGGTCCAGCAAGATCTCCAGAGTCTTGGCGCGGTGGTCGAGAGGGCTGGCGCCGGGAAGGTCTCCATGCAGCGGGGAAGCGGAGCCCCCGGCAACGGTCGCCGACAGGGAACCCGGCCCGGAGAGCGGCCCAGAGGACTGGGCAGACCAGACATCGGCGCGGGCAAGCTCGGCCAGCCCCGCCACCAACACCGTCGCCAGCAACACCGGCAGCAGTGCCATGCGCATGCTTCGCCTGACTGGACACCCGGAATGCGCAGGGCCTTTCCGCATCATATCAATATCTCTGATTTCAAAATCAAAATTCACAGAAATATTTTTCTTGCTCATTCCCGCGCTCAATTCATATTTTCCAATAATTATACGACTTGCCCTGGGACTTCTATAATACCCCATCAGCGTTGTCAATGCAAAACTCGTGCGGGCCGGGCTTTGTGCGGCCAGGGCAGGGGGGCGCTCGCTTGGTGTCCAGACACGGCGTCCTGTCGGCGTTCGGGTGCGGCTTTGCCTGTGGCTGGAGGAGGAGGATGCTTGGACTCACGCCTGAGGACGCTGGCTCCGTGCTGGTCGCCCTCGCGGTTGCGGTGGACGCGAACACGGCGGCAGTTGAAGCCAACGGCGGATTTTCGGCCAAAGTAGTACAGGGGTAGTACAAAATGGCGAGGGCAAAGAAAAAGGGCTTGCGGTTTAACCCGTAAGCCCTTGAATTCTCTGGTGCCGAGGGAGAGAATTGAACTCCCCACACGGGGATTTTCAGTCCCCTGCTCTACCAACTGAGCTACCTCGGCGCGCGTGAGAAAGGTCAATTACCCGAACTGCAAGGTTCTTGGCAAGCGAAATCTTCCCCACTG
>CAIMRY010000032.1 GCA_903843965.1 uncultured delta proteobacterium | reverse complement strand
TGTCCCCAGCCGCAACCCGCCCCACCAATTCCTCTCGACGAGTCAAGGTCAATCTGGCATTTCTATGGATGTTCACTCGGTCCTCCCTCGGCAAATGAGTTCTCGCAAACCCAATTTGACCGATTCGGGCCGAGTGAACATCCTCCTATAACTTCACACCTAGCCGCTGGTCTTCAAGATGCGCCGGGCGCCGATGAAGTGCTCGCGCCAGTAGGGGGCGTCCAGGGCCTCCTCGCGCACGCGCCCGCCGGAGCTGGGGCTGTGGATGAAGGTGCCGCGCTCCGTGGCGATGCCCACATGCATGAACGAGGGCTTGCCGGGCAGGCGGAAGAACACCAGGTCGCCGGGGCGGATGTCGCGGCGGCTCACCGGCTGCCCGGCCTCGTATTGGTCGGTGGACACGCGCGGCAGGTCCACGCCCACCTGGCGGTAGGCCCACCAGGTCAGCCCGGAGCAGTCGAAGCCGGTCTGGGGCGAGTCCCCGCCCCACTTGTAGGGCGCGCCGTTGAGCGAACGCGCGGCCGCCACCACCGGGCTGCGTCCGCCCTGGCTGTAGCCCGGCAGCGGCTCCGGCCCGATGTGCGCCGGGGCGCACCCGCCCAGCGTCGCCGCAAAAAGCAGCAGGGCCAGCAGGGCCAGGGTCGGCGTATGGCGGTGCGCGCTGTTCATGACTATCGTATCGGCGGGCCTGGGCGCTACTTTATGATGCGGATGAAGTTCTGCACCGTGTACACGCCGTCCACGGCATTGGCGTGGGCCACGATGCGGTCCGCGTCGCGCTGGCTCTTCACCAGGCCCAGGATCACGACGTTGCACTGCACCACCTTCACATCCACCTGCGTGGACCAGACGTCCGTGTCCTCCACCAGCCGCTCCTTGATCCTGGCATACAGGGCCAGGTCGTCGCTGGCGCCGCAGGTGGGGTTGGCGCGCTTCTGGAAGGGGATGACCGTGACGCGGCGCACGCCGTCCACCTCGCGCGCCAGGCGCACGGCGCGCATCTTCTCCTGGTCGCTGTCGAACTCGCCCACCAGATACACGGTGCCCAGGTAGGAGTTCACGCTCATGTCGCGCAGCTTGACCACGGAGTCGTTGATGATGCGCGCGCGCACCGAGGATTCGATGCGGCCGTCGTCGACGAAGCTGCCCACGTCGCGTTCGTCCACTGCGGCCTTGTAGATGGTGCCGCAGCCGGTGAGGCTGCCCAGGGCGAACATGCAGAACAGGCACAGGATCAGGCGGCGCATGGGCTTCTCCTTGGTGTGCGGCAGAATCTGCCGGAAAAGGTTCCTGAACCGTGGGATAGCAAAATTAGGACCAGCCCGACAAGGGGCCAGGCCTGCGGGTTCAGGTGTTGGATGGCAGGCGTGGTCGTTTGTCGCCGGTCAGCTGTCGCCGTTCAGGCGATGCGCTTCAGACTCTGTGCTTCAGGCGTCGAGGTCCTGGCGCAGGCGTTCCAGCAGCGTTGCGGGCAGGGCAAAAGGGCCGACCCAGGGCGGCGGCAGGAACAAGGCACGTTCCGGCAGGCGCAGGCACAGGGCGTGGAGCAGCATGGGCACGCCGCGCACCTTGTGGCCGTAGACCGCGTCGCTGATGACCGGGTGCCCGCGCAGGGAGAGCTGCACGCGGATCTGGTGGGTGCGGCCCGTGAGCAGGCGCACCAGCATGAGCGTGGCCGCGCGCTTGCGCACCAGCGGCGTCACCTCGCAGCGGGCCAGCTTGGCCTGGCCCTGGGCCGGGGCCTGCCGGGCGGCCTCGCTGCCTGCCCGCACGATCTTCTTGCGCCCGGCCACCTCCCCGGCGGCCAGGTCCAGGCGCTCCAGGCTGTCCTCCAGCAGTATTGCGCTGCGGCCCGGCCAGGACCCGTCCACCCAGGCCAGGTAGGTCTTGGCCACCCCGCCGCTGGCGAAGAGCTCGCCCAGCCGCCGCAGCTCCTGGTAGCTCTTGGCCGCCAGCAGGATGCCCGAGGTGTCTTTGTCCAGGCGGTGGGCCAGCACGGGCAGAAACGGGGCCCCGGTATAGAGCGCCTTGAGCCTGTCGGCCACGGAGTCCGGGTGGCGGGTGCCTGCGTGGGCGCACAGCCCGGCGGGCTTGGCCACGGCCACCAGGACCGCATCCTCGAAGAGGATGGTCAGGGGCAGGATGCTCTGCGCGGGCTTTGTGCGCTGTCCTGGGTTGCCTTGGCCCAAGCTGCTTTGGCCTGGGCTGGTCTGGCCTGAATTGGCCTGGCTGTGCCGGGTCTGGCCGGGGCTGATCTGGAAGGGCGGCACGCGCACCTCCTGCCCGGCGGCCAGACGGAAGAAGGGCTGCTTGCGGCCGCCGTCCACGCGCACCTGGCCCGTGCGGATGGCCCGCAGCAGGGCCGAGCCGGGCACCGCGCCCTGCATGCGGCGGGTGAGGAATTGCAACAGCTTCTGGCCCGCCTCCTCGGCGCTGACCACAAGGGGCTGGCGGCGCGGGCTGACGGCGGGACTGGCGGCGTGGTCGCCAGGGGGGGCGGCGTGGGCGGTGGCGGCGTGGTTGTCGTGGTCGGGGGAGTCGGACATGGGGATGCCTGGTCGCGGCGGGGAAACCGGCGGGGGAGCGGGCGCGCCCGCTCCCCCGCCAGAGCGGCTACTTGTTTGAGTCCAGATCGTAGGTCACGACAACGGTCTTTTCGTTGCTCATGCCCACGGCGCCGGAATAGGTGTTTACGCAGACGATGAGCTGTTTCTTGCCCTCGTTCTTCAGGTCGTCCAGGCCCAGGTCGACCACGGTGCCCTTGATGCGCCGGGTCTTCCAGGCCATGCTCATGCCCACGCCGTCCCAGAAGACGGAATGCAACTCGCCCTGGGAGAAGCGCCGGAACTTCTTGAAGATCTGCGAGGCGACAGAGATGTCCTTGTTCGCCAGAAGCTCATACTTGCCCTTGGAGTCAAAGGAGACTGGCAGCATGCGCATGGGCAGGTAGTAGTACGACTCGATGCCGGTGTCGCGGTTGCCCATGTCCATGCCCGGCAGGCGCTCGTCGATGATGACAAACACGGCGGAGCTGTTGTAGCCGTCCTCCTGGCTGTACTGGAGTTCAAGGTCCGGGGTGTACACCTTCATGTAGCTGTATTCATTCAGCACCACGAGCTTGAAGCTGTTGCCCTCAGGCAGGTAGGTGAAGTTGAAGGCGTTGGCGATGCTGGGCAGACGCAGGCGGGTAACGGGCTGGAATTCGCCGTTGGAGAAGGTCATCTCGCTCACGCCAGCCTCGTCAAAGGGGCCGTGGTAGCCCTTGCGCTGGCCCACAACCACGGCCTGGTAGGTGGGCGGGGTGCGCACCACGGTCAGGTACAGGCGCTGCGGGTCGCAGAACTGCTCGAACTTCCCGTTGATGACCCTGAAGACGAAGGAGCGGGGCTCGGCGTTGCCCTCGGGGTCGTTGATGGCGGAGACGATGAGTTCGGCGCGTCCGTCGTGGTCGATGTCGATGACGCTTAAGCGCAGGATCTTGATGCGCATGCCGAGGTCGATTTCGCCCAGGGGCTTCAGGGTGTTCTGGAAGAATTCGTACGCGTGCAGCGAGTGGGCGCTGGCGATGACCACGCGGTTCTTCTTGTCGCCCTGGAAGTCGGCCACGACCATGCCCACCGAGGAGTAGCGCAGGCTCTGGCTCTGCCAGCGGCCAGGGGTCTCGGCCCCGCCCTCGTAGCGGAACTGCGGGTTCATCACCGGGCCGCCAGCCGGGCCCACAGGGGCTTCGCCCGAGTCTCCGGCCACGAAGTCGGCGTTTTTCGGAATCGCGATCCTGGACTGCTGTTCCTTGCGCTGTTCCTTGCGCTCCGCAGTCTTGGCGTCATCGCCCGGACGCTTGAAGACCTCGGTGCGCACATCCACGCTCAGGCGCTCCAGCGCGGGCACCAGGCCCTCCACAGGCACCTGGGCCGTCTTGGTCCATTTGCCGCCCTTGGTGTCCCAAACATTCAGGGTCAGGGCCGCCTGGTTGTCCGTGAAGTCGATGCTGCCGGCCATGACGAGTTCCGAGTCCACCAGGCCCAGGATGGTCTGGGCGTCGGCCGGGCCTGTGGGGAAGCGGGTTCCGGCGCGCTCGATGTTGGCTGCGGGCACGGACTCGAAATAGCCGGGCCAGGACAGGCGCGAGGCCAGCATGGTCTGGGCGCCTTTGCTCATGTACTGGTATTTGGCGCCGTTGATCTTGAAGGGCAGCACGGCAAAGGTATGCGCGCCCTGGGCCAGCGCAAGCGCGGGCAGGCTGATCAGGGCCGCAAGCAGCAGCAGGGCTGATAAACGCTTGAACGACATTGGGGCTCCTCCTCTGCGAGGGAAAAACGTTGGCTCTTCCGGCGTGGGTGCCGATTTCTGCTTAACGCTCCTAGCACCAACGGCTGCGGCATGCAAAAGAAACCTTGGCGCGTCTTCCGGCCTGGGCCCAGGCGCACCGGGCCCGCCAACCGGGCCGGGCAGGCAGCCCCCCCGGACATTGCCAACCCCCCCTGCCGCAGGCTATGCCCGAGCCCATGACCAAGTCGACCAAGACGACCAAGCCGCACACGCCGAAGAAGCCGCACACGCCGAGCAAAACGGCCCGGCCCGAAAGGGCGGCGCCGGCCCGCACCTTCCGCATCACCACCGGACCCAGCCAGGCCCCCCTGGTGGAGGCGCTGCTGGCGGCCCAGGGCTTCGCCTTCGAGCCCGAGCCCTTTCTGGACAGCGCCCGCAGGCTCACCCGCGAGCCCTTTCCCCTGGGTTCATCCCTGGCCGCCAGCTTTGGGCTCCTCTACATCCAGGACCGTTCGTCCATGCTGCCCCCGGCGCTGTTGGGCGCGCAGCCGGGCCATGTCTGCCTGGACATGTGCGCCAGCCCCGGCGGCAAGACCGGCATCCTGGCCCTGGCCGTGGGCCGGGAGGGCTTTGTGCTGGCGGCGGAGGCCTCGCGCGAGCGCCTGGCCACCCTGCGCCAGAACCTGCGGCGCATGAACGCGGCCAACACCGCCACTGTAGGGGCCGAGTCCCAGCACCTGCCGCTGAAGCCCGGGAGCCTGGATTGCGTTTTGCTCGACCCGCCGTGCAGCGGCTGGGGCACGGCGGACAAGAACCCCCTGGTCATGACCCTGTGGACCCCGGAAAAGGCCGAGACCCTGGTGCGCCTGCAACGGCTGCTGCTGGCGCAGGCGGCGGCGCTGCTCAGGCCCGGCGGCACGCTGATGTACTCCACCTGCACCACCCACGTGCGCGAAAACGAGGAGCAGGCCGCCTGGGCGCTGGACACCCTGCCCCTCACCCTTTCGCCCCTGCCCGCGCCCGCTGGCTTCACCCGGCGCGAACCGGCCCTGCCCGGCCTGTCCGGCGTGCTGCGCGTGGGCGGGGCGAAAGCCGACAGGGACGCTGAGATGGGGGCCGACCCCGACGCAGACGACGCGGCGGCGGGCGCGAAAGGCGGAACTAGCGGCACGGCGGACGGCGGCGGCCAGGGCTTCTTTCTGGCGCGCTTCGTCAAGCAGGCCGGTGCGGCCAGCGGCGATGCCGGGAACGGGCAGGGGAACGGGCAGGTGGATGACGACCGGGACGAGCGCTCGGTGGAGCTGGGCGGGAGCGTCCTCTCGGCTCGGGACATCGCTGCGGCCGGGCCCCTTGCGCCGGGCAACCTGCCCCTGGGTGAGGTTCGGGACTTCGGCGGCAAGGTCTATTTTCTGCACCGCCAGGCCCTGGCCCTGCTGGGCCGCTGCCCTGGGCTGCGCTGGCAGGGTCTGCCCCTGGGCGCGGCCTCGGCCGGGCGCTTCCGCCCGGACCCGCGCGCCAGGCTGCTCCTGCCCCCGGTGGAGGAGCTGGCCCCGGCAGACCGCCTGGACGTGGACGAGCCAGCGCCCATCCTGGACCTCTTGTCTGGCCGCAGCCTGGAGCTGCCCGGCACGGGACGGCTGGTGGGGCTGTATTTCCGGGGCCTGCCCCTGGGGCTGTTGACCCGCAAGGGCCGCCGCCTGCTCTGGTCAGATAGGTAGGCGGACAGGCCGGCGGTCGAACAGGCGGACAGGCGGTCGAAAAGACGGATGGGCAGGCCAGGAGGCCGTTGGCTGGGCCGGGAAAGCGGCCAGGGCGGGTGTTTTGCCGGATGACAACCCGTCTGCGCACCGCTCGCCAGGAATCAGCCGCTGCCTTTTGGAAACAGACCCTAGCTGGCGCGGCGCACAGCGCGCCTCAGCTGGACAATGGACAGGCCCCAGGGCAGGGCCAGGAGGACCAGCAGGGCGCTCCAGGCCCAGGCCGCCTGGTTCACCAGCCCCTCCTGCACGGGAATCCACACCGCTCCAAGCAGAAACACGCCCACCAGCAGCCATTCCTCGCGCGGGGTGCCCACCGGGCGCGGCGGTCCGCTGGCGGCCCGCAGCCGCACAAGCATGCACAGGGCCACGGGCAGGAACTGGGCCACACGGAAGTCGCGGTAGCGCGGGTCGATGATCAGGCCCACGGTGAGGGCCAGGGCGGCCAGGCCGAAAACGAGGTCCAGCCAGCCCACGGCCAGGCAGCGCCACGACTGGTCCGGGCCAAGGGGCCGCAGCCGCAGCGAGCGCAGGGACTCCAGCCGGGCCACCACCGGGGCCAGCGGGGCCGGGCCAGGGCTGCGGCCGTTGGCCACGTCGGCCAGCTCGCTGAACACCAGCAGGCACAAAACAGCGCCGCCGCCGGTCATCAGTGCGCCGGACAGCACGCCCTCCACGCCGAAGGCCAGACGCAGGGACTGCTCGAAGCTGACGGCCAGAAGCGTGCACAGGCCCTGGGCGGCCAGGGCGATCAGCCCAGTGCTGCGAGCGGTGCGGCCAGCCCTGCTGCGCACGGGGCCCAGCGGGGGCCGCAGGAGAAGCGCCAGGGCGCACAGCAGCCCCGCCGCGCCGGAGGACAATAGAAACGCGGTGAACCAGTACGGCTTTTCGGAGACCGGGCCGGTGAGCGGGAACTTCATGTGCCTGCTGCCGTCCACCAGACCCCAGTTGCCGCCCACGGTGCCCTCCTGCTGGGCCTTCCAGGGCTCGTCGAAGAGTTCGAAGATGTTGTAGTCGATGCCGCGCTCATGCGCGGTGTTGATGATCTCGCGCACGAAGCGGGCCTGGGCCACGCGGCCCGGCACGGCGTCTTTGCGCACGCGTCCGGCGCTGGGCCAGCCGATCTCGCCGATGAGGATGGGCTTGCCCGGATAGGCGGCGGCGATCCTGGCGTGGGCCTGGATCATGTGCGGGATCACGCCTTCCAGCGGCGTGGGCGTGTTTTCCCAGTAGGGCAGGATGTGGATGGTGATGGAGTCCACTGCGGCGGCGATCTTGGGGTGCTCCAGCCAGTAGGCCCAGACGTCGGCGTAGGTCACGGGCTGCTTCACCGCGGCCTTGACGCGCTGGATGTAGCCCAAAAGCAGCTCCGGGGTGATCTCCTGGCGCAGCAGCACCTCGTTGCCCACCACCACGCGCTCCACGGTGTCCGGATAGTCGTTGGCGGCCTTGATGGCCCCGGCGATTTCAAGCTCATTGTCCTTCAGGTCCGCGCCGATCCAGGCCCCCAGGATGACCTTGAGGCCGTATTTCTGCGCCAGCTCCGGCACCGGGGCGAACTGGGCCCCGTTGGCGTAGATGCGGATGCGCTGGAAGTGCTTGGCGGCCAGGGCGATGTCCTCCTCCAGCTGGGCCCGGGTGAAGGGCTGGCCAAAGGGGCTTTGGCCCGTGCGGTATGGGCTGAAGGAGGCGCTCTTGATGCGCGGGTGGTTGTCGGCGCTGACGGCGTCGGGGATGTCCTGGGGGCGGCCCTGGACCCACCAGAAGGCGAAGTTGAGGGTCAGGGCCAGGGCCAGGGTCACAAGGGCCGTGGCCAGCACTGCCAGGGTTTGAACGGCCGGGTTCTGGGCAAGGGGGCGCATGGGGTTCTCCGCCGGGGCCATAGGTTGCGGCGGCATGCGCCGCAGGTCGCGGGTGCGGGTTGTCTACGTCTCGGCCAGGGAGGGCTGGGGATCCGCGTTGGAGCAGGTCTGGGCAGTCTCCGCAGCGAAGACGAAGCGGTTTTTGCCGCCGCGCTTGGCGCGGTACATGGCCTGGTCGGCCAGCTCCATGAGGGCGGCGGGCGATTCGGCGTCGGTGGGGGCCAGGGCCACGCCGATGGACACGCCCACGTGGACCTCGTTGCCGTCGATGCTGACGGACTGGTTCACGGCGGAGATGACGCGCTCGGCCAGGCGCTCGGTCCCGTGGCAGTCGCAGGGCCAGGTCTCCAGAAGCACGAACTCGTCGCCGCCAAGGCGCACGCAGTTCTCCGGGCGCGAGATGCACTGGCGCAGGCGCTCGGCCACGGTTTGCAGCAAGACGTCGCCGGCCTGGTGGCCCAGGGTGTCGTTGACCTTCTTGAACCCGTCCAGGTCGAGGAACATCAGGGCCAGGATGTGGTGGTTTTCAGCGGCGGCTTCGATGAGTCTCGGCAGGGCGTCGGTCAGGAAAAGGCGGTTGGGCAGGCCGGTCAGGGTGTCGTGGTAGGCCGCGTGCCGCAGGTCGTGCACGTCGCTTAGGTCCTTGACGATGCAATAAAAAATTTCGTTGTCCGGCGAATAGAGCATGTTCCAGTTGAAGCGCTTGAACTCTCCGTCGGCGCAGCGGAAGCGGAAGTCGAAGGTGGTGGTGGCGGCGTCGCTGGTGATGAGCGACTGGAATTTGGACAGCACGCGCTCACGGTCATCAAAGTCCATGAATTCAAGCAGATACTGGCCGCGCAGGTTCTCCGGCCAATGGCCGGAGGCCCGCGCCCAGGCGGCGTTGGCTTCCAGGATGGCGCCATCCATGTCCACCGCCAGCGCCATGTCGTAGGAGAGCGCCATCCAGGCGTAGCGCTCTATGCTGAACAGGTGCGAGAGGTACTCTCCACCTGCCCCATCCTCCAACAGTGCCTTTACATTCATGATGGGAGTGGCTAGCATTTGTTTCCGCTGATGTCCATGTCTGCGGACCCATATAGCGAAACAGCATAGCCGGGGATCCCCATAAAGATGAACCTCCAGCCCCTTTATGAAATGCTCTTCGTGGCCCGCCAGCCCGTGCTCGACTCCTCCCTGAACACCTGGGGCTATTTCCACTATTACCGGCGCTGCATGGACCACACCTATTCCGAATTCTCGGACCCGGTGCAGGCCACCATCTCGGTCATCCAGTGCCTGCCGGCCTGCATGGAAACCTGCGAGCGCAAGCACAAGGCCCTGATCCACCTGCCCGGCCCGGTGGCGCTGACCACCGTGCCCAAGGCCCTGGGTCCGGGTTGCGTGTTGCCGGTCATCGCCCACGACGACCTGACCAACGCCGCCTACCTCGACGCCCTGCGCACCCTGCGCGCCGACGGTTTTTTGCTGGCCCTGGACCTGACCGAGCCCCTGCCGACGGACAGCCCCCTGTTCGACCTGGTGGACATCGTCATCCTGGACCTGCGCGAGCCTACGGGCGGGCTCAAGAGCCTGACCGCCACGACCGGCTCCCTGGTGAAAAAGGGCCTGACCCTCCTGGCCAAGCGCGTGGAGAGCCACGAGTCGGAGCGTCTGGCCAGGTCCCTGGGGTTCACCCTCTTTGCCGGGCACTTCTTCCGCGAGCCGCAGACCCTGGTTCAGCGCAAGGTCTCCGCAGCGGAAACAACCCGCCTGAACCTGCTGAACCTGCTCTCCCAGCAAGAGCCGCCTACGGACCAGCTGGTGGCGGCCATCGAGTCCGACGCCTCGGTGTCGTACCGCGTGCTCAGCATGCTCAACTCCGCGCACTTCGGCCTGTTGAAAAGGGTCACCTCCGTGCGTCAGGCCGTGCTCCTGGCCGGCTGGACCAACCTCTGCGCCTGGCTGCGGGTCATGGTCATGGGCGACATGACGCCCTCGACCAAGGCCCGGGAGCTTTTGCACCTTTCGGCCCAGCGGGCCAAGTTCTTCGAGCTTCTGGCCGTGGCCTCGAACCGCCGGGAGCAGGCCGAGAGCCTGTTCCTGCTCGGGCTGTTCTCCCTGCTCCCGGCCATGCTCGACATGCCCATGGAGACAGTGCTGGAGAAATTGGCCCTGGACGAGGAGATGTGCCGCGGCCTGTGCGGCCAGCCCGGCCCCTACGCCCCCTGGCTGGGCATCGCCCAGGCCATCGAGGACACCCGCTGGGACGTCATGGCGCAGTATGCCCTGGAGCTTGCCCTGCCCACGGGCTCCGTGGCCGACGCCTACAACGCCTCCTTCCAGTGGGCCGACAAGCTGCTCTCCGCCCTGCCCGTAAATGACCGGGGCAAGAGCGAGAATTCCCGACACTAGCCCATACCGCGCCCGGTTCCGAGGAGCTTCATGAGCGACCGCACCCCCTCTGACGTCATGACCCTGGCCGGCCTGGCCCTGGCCAACGCCCCCTGGCTGGCCGTGCGCCTGCGGCGGCTGGCCGAGCATGCGGGCCAGCCCCTGCCCGAGCAGGCCATCGAGAGCGCCGTGCTCGGCAGCTCCCGCGTGCTGGCCCAGGTGATGGAGGCCGAGGGCCGTCCAGCGGTGAACGCCGACCACACCACCGATCCGGCCGCGCTGCTGGGCCGGGAGCTGGCCGGGCAGCACCGGCAGGCCGGGCTGGACCTGCCCGCCTCCCTGCGGGTGCTGCGGCTGATGCGCAGGGCCTACGACGACCTGGTGCGGGAATCGTGGGTGGACAAGGACTCCCGCTCCCGCGCCCACGAGGACGTGGAGCGGTTTTTCGAGCGCATGTTCATCGGCCACCTGCTGGCCTTGGCCCAGGGCTCCGCAGCCCAGCCCGCCCCGGTCGGCGCGGGCCAGACCGAACGCCTGACCGCCCTGGTGGCCCAGCGCGAGGATGAGCTCCGGCGCGCCATGGACGCCGCGCGCCAGGCCGGGGCCGCCCTGCGCCAGTCAAGGGAGCGCACCACCACCCTGGCTGCGGAGCTGGCCCAGGCCCAGGCCTGGGGCAAGACGCAGCGCGCCGCCCAGGAGGCGCTCAAGACCGAGCTGGCCGCGCTCAAGGAGCGCACCGCCGGGGCCGGGGAGGGCGAGGTGGCCGCGCTCAAGGCCCGCTTCGCCGCCGCCCAGGCCCAGGCCCAGGCGCGGTTGAAGGACCTGGAGGCCCGGCTGACCGAGGCCCAGTCCTCCCTGGCCGCCGAGCGGGAGGTGGAGGACGCGCGCGAGCTGGCCCTGCAGGAGATCAACGCCGCCCGCGAGGAGGCCGACGCCGCGCGCGAGGAGGTCTTGCGCATCCGCGAGCAGGCCGAGCAGGCCGTGGCCAAGGCCGAGAGCCAGATCATCCTGGCCCGGCGCGAGGTGGAGGAGGCCCAGGCCCAGGCTCAGGCCGACGCGAACCGCGCGCGCCACGAGGTGGAGACCGCCCAGGAGGAGCTGCGCAAGTCCAAGGAGGCCCAGGCCTCACTGGCCTCCGAGGCCGAGGCCATGCGCACCCGCCTGACCGAGACCGGCTCGCGGCTGACCCAGGCCCGCCGCGCCGAGGAGCTCGATCTCCAGGCCAAGCTGGTCCAGTCCCAGGAGCGCATCCAGGCCCTGGAGGCGGAGCTGAACGCCACCGGGCAGAACCTCCACGTGCTGACCGCGCGCCTGGCCGAGCAGGAGAGCCTGCACGCCTTCAAGGACGAGCGCATGCGCGAGCAGTCCCGCGCCGTGGCCGAGACCCAGGAGCTGCTGGTCAAGCTGGGCGCCACCAAGAACGAGATCATCGTCCGGGCCCAGGCGGCCGATGCCGAGCGCGAACGCCTGGCCCAGGAGCTGGCGGCCGAGCGCAAGCGCCTGGGCGGCGACCTGGCCCAGCAGAGCACCACCGCCCAGACCGAACGCGTGCGCCTGAACGCCGAGCTGGCCGAGCTGCGGCAGAAGCTTTCCACTGCGGAAAAGGCCCGGGATGCGAACCAAAGCCGCGCCCAGACCATGCAGGCCGAGCGCGACAGGCTGGCCGGACGCCTCGTCGAGACCGGGAACTCCCTGGAGCAGGCCTCCCGGCTGGGCCAGGCCGCAGCCACCGCGCGTGACGCCTGCACCAGCCTTTTGTCCACCCACCTGGCCTTGACTGAGGACGCCGTGGCCGCCGTGAACGCGGGCGGCGGCGTGGCGGCCTGGAACCGGCGCTTCCCGGAGCTGTTCGGCCTGGAGGAGAGCGACCGGGAAAGCAGCCTGGAGACCCTGCTGCCGCTGCTGGCCAAACGTCTGCAACGGCCGGAGGCCTGGCTGGCGCGCGTGCGCGAGCTTTTGGCCGACCCCCAGGCCACCGAGGAGGGCCTGAACCTGGCCTGCACCACCGGCCAGACCCTGGTCTTCCGTTCGCACCCCACAATTGACCCTGTTGCTGGGCCTGTGCCCGGAGCTGTGCCCGGAGCTTTGGTCGACTCCACGCCAGAGGCGGAGGGAGCGAGCCCGAACGGGCGGCTGTTCAATTTCCGCGACGTGAGCCTGGAGCACGACATGGAGAACCTCGTGCGCGAGATCGAGGCCATCACCCGCTACGAGCTGGGCCAGTCCCTCACGGCCTTCATCCACCTGCCCCAGGAGCTGCTGGACGACCCCGCCGTCACCCCGGAGCAGAGCACGAAGCTCGCCGTGATCCGCGATTCCGGCTACCGCATCGTGAACACCGTGAACATGGCCGTGGACATCTTCCGCATGGAGCGCGGCCTGTACCGCATGCCGCCGGGCCGCACCCTGGACCTGGCCGTGGTGGCCCGCCGCGCGGTCAAGGACGTGAGCCAGCTGGCCGAGAGCCGCCACGTCGACCTGGAGCTTTTGCTGGAGCATTCGCCCCTGCCCCTGGGCGCGGTGTTGCCCGGCCCCGGCGACCCCATCCCGGCCCACGCCCTGGTGCTCAACCTCCTGCGCGACGCCCTGGAGGCCACGCCCCGGCAGTCCTCCGTGCAGGCCGCCCTGCGCGTGGACGAGGGCGCGGGGCTCCTGTGCCTGGACATCACCCGGCCCGGCGGCCTGAGCCCGGACGAGCTGGCCCGGTTCTTCGACAAGCCCCTGGGCCTGGACCCCGGCGACGGCCTGGCCCGCGCCCGCTACGCGGCCAGACTCATCGCCGGGGCCTTTGGCGGCAGCCTGACCGTGCACACGAACGCGGACACCGCCACCATGTCCCTGCGCCTGCCCAATACCTAGGCGGCCAGGGCGCTGCCCCTGGACCGCGCCAAAGGGCCTGAGGCCCTTTGGAATCCCCATTGCGCCGAACGGGCTGTTTCAGGAAAGACCTGAAACAGCCCGTTCGGCTTTGGTGGCACAGGGATGCGTGTCCTTGGGCTGTTGCCCGGCATGTGACCTTTGCGAAACACCCTTAAATCCCCCGAAGGGGGCCAACCGCGCGCGGATTTACGAGGGTTCTCCCCTCGGAAATCCGCGCGCATTGCCAACGCCCAGCCCAGCCGGGCCTTTGTCCCTGCCGCCTCGGCCCAGCCCGATGGGGGGTCCAGGGGGCCTCAGGCCCCTTGGCCGCCGGAGGCATCTCCCGTCTCCGGGCCGCCGGAGGCGTCTCCCGGCTTTGGCCGCCGGTGCTACTCGAAGCCCAGGGCGCGGATGATGCTGCTGGAGACGAGCATGCCGGTGCGGGTGAGGCGCAGGCGGCCCTGTTGCAGTCGCACCAGCTCCTTCTGGCGCAGGGCCTGGATGATGCCCGCGTGGCGGGTCAGCAGGTTCTGGCCGGAAAGCGTGCGGTACTCGGCCAGGTCCAGGCCCTTGGTGGTGCGCAGGGCCAGCATGAGCCGCTCTTGGGCGCGGGTCTCGGGGCTCAGGGTCTCGCGCTGGTGCTGGCCGATGCGCCGGGTGCGCACCAGCTCGGCCCAGGCGTCCAGGTCCTCGGGGTTGGTCCAGCGATAGGGGCCCAGGGTGGAGGCGGCTGCCGGGCCCAGGCCCAGGTAGTCGCGCCCCTCCCAGCAGGCCTGGTTGTGGCGGCAGGCCTGGCCCAGGCGGGCGTAGTTGGAGATCTCGTACTGCAGGTACCCGGCGTCTTCCAGCAGTTCGCCGGTGTGCAGGTACATGTGCGCCAGCTCGCGCTCCGGGGGCAGGGTGCGCCGCTCTTCCGGGCCCTCGGCCAGGGGCGTGCCGGGCTCCAGGGTCAGCCCGTAGCAGGACAGGTGCTCCGGCACGAGCAGCACGGCCCGGCGCAGGCTTTCCAGCCATTGGCTTTCGCGCTGTCCGGGCAGGCCCCAGATGAGGTCCAGGCCGACATTGGCGAACCCGGCGGCGCGGGCGCGGGCATAGGCCTCCGCAGCCTGCCGGGCGCTGTGCGGGCGGCCCAGCAGGGCCAGCTCTTCGTCGCGGAAGCTTTGCACGCCCAGGCTCAGGCGGTTCACGCCCAGGCTGCGCGCGGCGTCCAGGAACTCCGGCCCGGCGGACTCCGGGTTGGCCTCCATGCTGATTTCGGCGTCGGGCGCGAGGTCGAAGCGCGCGCGCAGGGTCTCCATGATGCGCGCCAGGTGGTCCGGCGGCAGCAGGCTCGGGGTGCCGCCGCCAAAGAACAGGGTGGGCACGCGCAGGCGGCCCAGGCGCTCGGCCCAGAGGGCGATCTCGTCCAGCAGCAGGGGCAGGTACGCGTCGAGAGCGTGCTGGCGCAGGGGCTCGGAGTAGAAGGCGCAGTAGCCGCATTTGGAGCGGCAGAAGGGCACGTGGATGTAGAGGGAGGCGGAGGGCTGGGGCTGGCGCGGCTCAGCGCACATAGCGGCGCGCGCCCTTGTAGCGCTTGGCCCAGTATGCGGCGTCCATGTTGGCCTCGGAGATGCTGCGGCCGCGCCTGGGGCTGTGCACGAAGATCCCGTCGTCCATGTAGATGCCCACGTGCCAGCGTCCGCGCCGGTTGATCTTGTAGAACACGAGGTCGCCCGCGCGCAGCTCGCCGCGACGGATGTTCTCGCCCACCTGGAACTGTTCCCTGGCCGTGCGCGGAATGGTGATGTCGTGCTGCTGGAAGGTCCACTGGGTGAAGCCGGAGCAGTCGAAGCCGGTGCGCGGGATGGCTCCGCCCCAGCGGTAGCGGCGGCCCTTCTGGGTCAGGCCGGTGCGCACGATGTCCAGGCCCAGCGACGGCGGCAGCTTGGACAGGCGCTCCAGCCGGGCCTCGACCTCCAGGTCGTCCAGGGAGGGGAACTCGGGGATGTCCGTGGCCTTGGGCGGGGCCTCGGTCAGGACCTTGAAGCGGAAGGGCTGGGTGCGGGCGGCCGGGGGGCCGGGCTCAATCCTGGGCACGGGCGGCGTGGCCACCGGGGCCTGCTCGGACTCGGGCAGGTGCTGCTCGGCCAAAAGGCCGCTGTTCTGGGCGATGACCGGGTCGGGCGCGTCCACCGGATAGCTCTGCACCGGCGTGTGCAGGGTGCTGATGGTGGCGGGAACGCAGGCGGCCAGGGTGAGCGCCAAGAGCAGCCCGGCAAGCAGGGCCAGGGCTGCGGCAAGGTGCAGGGCGGATTTGACCGCGTGGGAGGGTCTGTCGGCATGGGGCAGCGGACTGCCGGGCCTGTTGGGCGCAAAGGTCACGAGTGCTTCGGCTCCTTGGGGGCCGCGCGCAGCCTGCACTTTCCCGGAGAAAGGCGGCGCGGTGCGGCCTGGTGCTGCGACCGGTCCCTTGCCCGCCGAGTGCGGCGGGGGGTGCTGGAAAATGGGGCCGGGCGTCAGCTTTTGGCTCCTATAGCCCAAATGTCCAGCCCGAGCCAAGGGAAAATGCATGCACATCGCCGCCGGGGCGTTCACCCCGCGCCTGGCCGGGGCAGGCGCGCCAGGCCCCTTGACCGGGGTCGGCGTCCGCGCTATCGATAAGCCGGAAATCATTTGCAGCCAGTGGTTTTGATCGAGTATCGGCAAGCGGCGAAACAGCCGGGGCCGGGCCGCCAGGGTGCTTTCAGGAGGATGGATGGCCGCGCAGACGTATACCTACCGGGATCTGGCCGGGCTTCTTGGCGTCTCGGAAACCACGGTCAAAAGTTACCGGAGCAAGTTCCCCGGCTTTCTGCCTGTGGCCCGGGAGGGTAAGCCTGTGCGCCTGCACCAGGAGTCCTTGCAGGTCTGCCGCTGCATCCGCGACCTCTTCGCTGATGGGTTGACGATCATCCAGGCAACACAACGCTTACACCTCGAATTTAAAGAATATCCGCAGAATCGACGCTTATCGACAGCGGCGAAGCAGGGGGCTTCCGGGACGCCGGAACCCGGTTCGGACACCCGGTTGGACGCCCGGCTGGAGGCCCTGGCCCAGTCCCAGGAATTGGCCCAGGAGCATAGCAGGATGCGCCTGGAGCAGTTGGAGGCCGAGGTGCGCAACCTGGCCACCCTGGAGTCCGCGTCCAAGGCCCTGGTGGCCGAGCTGCTGCAAGAGCTGCGCGCCGCGCGCCAGCCCAATCATGTCCCGCCGCCCCCGGCTCCGCCGCCCCCAGCTGCGCAGCCATCGCCCGCGCCGAGCCCGCCGTTGCGCGCGGAGCCAGAGTCGACGCCAGGGTTGTCTCCCGCGCATGCAGGTCCGACCGTGCTCACGGCGCGCAGGATCGTCACGGTGCACAGCCAGGCCGGGGAGCAGGCGTCCTATGCCCTGGGCCGCGAGCCCAGGCCCGAGCCCTTGTTCGCTGCGCCTGCGGAGCCCGAGGCGGACTTTCTGGACCTCCCAGCGGTCATCCTGTCGGACCGGGGGGAGTTTCTGGGCCTGCCGGGCGGGCAGTCCGTGGCGCGGCTGCTGGAGGTGCTGACGCCCCAGGATGGCGCGCCAGCGGTCTGGTACGAGAACGGACCCGAGGGCTGGGCCTGCGAACTTGCCCTGGGCCCGGCGCTGACGCGCGAGCTTGTGTTCGAGCGCACCACCACGCCGCGCGGCAACCGCGTGGGGCTCATCCGGCGCATGCGCAACCGGTCCGGCTCCAGCGTGGCCGAAGCCACCCCGGTGGAGGTGCAGGAGCTCTTCCGCCTGGTGCGCGACCATCTGGGCTAGGCGTCCCTCGGCCCCTCAGCCCCCGGTCACCAGCCGCTCGCGCCGCAAAAGCTCCGGGAACAGGCGCATCCACAGGCCCACCACCACCAGGGTGCACACCCCGCCCAGCACCACGGCGGGCACGGTCCCGAACCAGGCTGCGGTGACCCCGGACTCGAACTCGCCCAGCTGGTTGGAGGTGCCGATGAACACCGAGTTCACGGCGCTGACCCGCCCGCGCATGGCGTCCGGGGTCTCCAGCTGCACCAGGGATTGCCGCACCACCACGCTGACCATGTCCGAAGCGCCGAGCACGGCCAGGGCCGCCAGGGACAGCGAAAACGAGCGCGAGAGCCCGAAGGCCACCGTGGACAGGCCGAACACCGCCACGGCCGCGAACATGATCCGGCCCACGCCCCGGTGCATGGGAAAGCGCGCCAAAACCAGCGACATGGCGAGCGCGCCCGCTGCCGGGGCGGCCCGCAACAGGCCCAGGCCCCAGGGCCCGGTGTTCAGGATGTCGCGGGCGAAGATCGGCAGCAGGGCCGTGGCCCCGCCCAGGAGCACGGAAAAGAGGTCCAGCGAGATGGCCCCGAGGATCTCCGGGCGGCTGCGGATGTAGACGATGCCGCCCAAGACCGAGCGCAGGGTGGCGGGCTCCCTGGCCGTGGTGCGCGCCGGGGCCCGCAGGCCGGAAAGGGCTGCAATGGTCAGGGCGAAGGCCAGGGCGCAGGTGGCGTAGACCACGCCCGCGCCGAGGGCGTACAGCGCGCCGCCCAGGGCCGGGCCGATGATCACGCCCATCTGCCGCCCGGAGGCGCTGAGCGCCAGGCCGCGCGGCAGCAGGCGCGGCTCCACCAGTGAGGGCAAAAGCGCGGACATGGTGGGGTGGATGAAGGCCCTGGCCGCGCCCAGGGCGCAGGCGCAGGCCAGCACCAGGGGCTCGGTGAGGCTGTGGCTGAAGCTCCCGGCGGCCAGCAGCCCGGCCACGGCGAGCATCACGCCCTGGCAGACCATGACCACGCGTCCGCGCTCGTGCTGGTCGGCCACGTGGCCCACCACCAGGGTCAGCAAAAATTGCGGCAGGAACTGGACCAGGCCCACCAGGCCCAGGCTCAAGGGGCTGTTCGTCAGCTCGTAGACCTGCCAGCCCACGGCCACGGTAAGCATGTTGTAGGCCAAAAAGTCTGCTGTCTGGGCGCAGACGAAGCGCGGAAACGGCGTGTCCCGCAGGGTCTGTTCAAAATGTGGCGAGTGGTCCATGGGCGCCCTCCTGGCGGTCGGAAGGGGGAAGTACGCCCTTCGCCGCCAGGGGGCAAGACCCGGAAATGCCTTGGGGCGCAGGGCTTGCGGGCCTTGTCGCTGGCCGGGCCGGGGAGCCTGCCCACAGGTTTGCCGACGCCCTGGCCGTCGCTCTGGTCGACGCTCTGGACGACTCCCTGGTCCTCGGCTTGGTTGAGGGCCTAGCCGACGACCTCGAAGCCGATCTTCTCTATGGCCTTCTTGACCACGGCCAGGTCCACGGGCGCGGCCTCCTCATAGCTGGCCTTGCCCGAGAGCAGGTCCACCTTGACCCCGGAGACGCCGGGCAGGGCCTCCAGGGCCTTGGTCACGGACTGGACGCAGTGGTTGCAGCTCATGCCCTTCACGGTGATGCTCGGCATGGGGGACTCCTTGTGTTGCTGGTTGGTCTGCTGGTTAGTCTGTTGGTTGACTAGGGAGTGAAAAAACGCAGGCGCAGGGCGTTGGCCACCACGGTGACGGAACTGAGGCCCATGGCCGTGCCCGCCAGCATGGGGTTGAGCGTGGGCCCGCCAAAGGCGAACAAGAGCCCCGCCGCCACCGGGATGCCGATGGTGTTGAAGGCGAAGGCCCAGAACAGGTTCTGGCGGATGTTGCGCATGGCCGCGCGGGACAGGGCCAGGGCCGTGAGCACCCCGGAGAGCCCCTCGCGCATGAGCACGATGTCGCCGGACTCCACCGCCGCGTCGATGCCCGAGCCCATGGCCAGGCCCACGTCGGCCAAGGCCAGGGCCGGGGCGTCGTTGACGCCGTCGCCGACCATGGCCACCTTGAAGCCGCGCTCCTTGAGCCGGGCGATTTCCGCAGCCTTGCCCGCGGGCATGATTCCGGCCAGGACCTCGTCCAGCGCGCCTCCGGCCGCGCTTGCGCTGGCCGCTACGGCTGCTGCGGTGCGCTCGTTGTCGCCGGTGAGCATCACCGTGCGGATGCCCAGCTCGCGCAGCTGGCGCAGCACGGCCGGGGCCTCGGGCCGCAGCTGGTCGGCCACGCCGAGCACGGCGGCGGGCCGCCCGTCCAGCTCCAGGCACAGCGGGGTCATGCCCAGGGCCGAGAGGCGGGCCACGGCCTCGGCCAGGGGGGCGCTGCCGCTGGCAATGGCCCCATTGCTGTTGGCAATGGCGCTGAAGGCCGCGCCCGCAAAGACGGCGTTGCCCAGGCGCACCCGCAGGCCAGAGACCACGGCCTCGATGCCGCGTCCGGGCAGTGAGTTGAAGGACTCCGGCACGGGCACGAACAGGCCGCGCGCGCTCGCTTCGGCCAGGACGGCCTGGGCCAGGGGGTGCTCGGAGCGGCTCTCGGCCCCGGCGGCCAGGGCCAAAAGCTCGCTCTCGGACACGCCGATGCCCGGCGCGAGGATGAACTCCACGAGCTCCGGTTTGCCAAAGGTCAGGGTGCCGGTCTTGTCGAAGACCACGGCCTGGACCGCCCCGGCGGCCTGCAAGGCCTCGCCGCTTTTGACCAGCACGCCCAGCTGCGCGCCGCGCCCGGTGGCCACCATGATCGACATGGGCGTGGCCAGGCCCATGGCGCAGGGGCAGGCGATGACCATCACCGCCGTGAAGATCTTGAGCGCAAAGCCCCAGTCCTGCCCGGCCACGAGCCAGGCCAGGGCCGAGAGCACGGCTGCGGCCATGACCACGGGCACGAACACCGCGCTGATGCGGTCGGCCAGGTTGGCTATGGGCGCCTTGGACCCTTGGGCCTGCTGCACCAGATCCACGATGCGCGCCAGCAGCGTGTCCTCCCCGGTCTTTTCGGCGCGGATGGTCAGCGCGCCGGAGCCGTTGAGCGTGCCTGCGGCCACGCGGTCGCCCGGGGCCTTGGCCACGGGCAGGCTCTCGCCCGTGAGCAGGCTCTCGTCCACGGCGCTCAGGCCCTCCTGCACCAGCCCGTCCACGGGCAGGCGCTCGCCGGGGCGCACCAGCACCACGTCGCCCGGGGCCACCTCGGCTGCGGGCACGCGCACCTCCTCCGGCCCGAGCTGGTCTTGTCCGGGAGAAGCGGGGCGCAGCACGGTGGCTGTTTCCGGCGCCAGGCTGACCAGGGCGCGCACCGCGTCCGAGGTTTTGAGCCGGGAGCGCGCCTCCAGGTACTTGCCGAGCGAGATCATGGCCAGCAGCACTGCGGCGGACTCATAATAGAGGTCCATGGCGCGCAGGACAGCGTTGACGGGATCATGGCCGAGCAGAATGAGCACCGTGTTCCACAGGCTGTGGGCAAAGGCCGCGCCCGTGCCCAGGGCCACCAGGGAGTCCATGTTCGGCGCGCGGCGCAGCAGCGCCGGGATGCCGCGCAGGTAGAACCCCCGCCCGGCCAGCAGCACCGGCAGGGTGAGGAGCAGCTGGGCGCACGCAAAGGCGGCCGGGCTGTGCTCCGGATGCAGGAACAGGGGCAGGGGCAGGCCCAGCATGTGGCCCATGGACAGGTACAGCACCGGCAGGGCGAAGCCGAAGGCCGGGATGAGCTCACGCTTCTGGGCGTCCAGGCGCAGGGCAGCGTCGCGGCGGCGCTCCTCGAACAGCGCGGCGGAGCGCGAAACGATCTGCGAGCCGAAGCCTGCGTCGGCAATGAGCTGGCGCAGGGCCTGGGACTTGGTCCGGACGGGGTCGTAGACGATCTGCGCGGTCTCGGAGGCCAGGTTCACGTCCGCGCGGAGGACGCCGTCGGCGGCGCGCAGCACGCGTTCGATGCGGGCGGAGCAGGAGGCGCAGGTCATGCCGGTGATGGCCAGAAAAAGGGTGGCCTCGCCACTGCCCACGGTCGTCTCGAAGACGGCCCCGAAGCCTGCGTCGGCGATGAGCGCGCTCATGGCCTCCGGGCTGGTTTGGTCCGGGTCGAAGGTCACGGCCAGGCTTTCCGCAGCCAGGCTCACGTCGGCCTTGGACACGCCGTCCGTGGCGCGCAGAATGCGTTCGATGCGGGCGGAGCAGGCCGCGCAGTGCATGCCGGTGATCCGCGCCCGTGCGGTGATTTCTTGGGCCATGACGCCTCCCTGTGAAGAACAGGAGATAATACCTGGGCAGGGTATGTAAAGGCCCCAGCCTCAGCTTTCCTACGCCCAACGCAGCCCGTCCGCAAGAAGCGGGCGGATTCCTGTCCAGGCATTGCCTGCGGTGCTCGTCTGCGCTACAGAGTAGATTGGAGAGCATCGTCATACCCTGGAGTTCCGCGTGCCAGAGCCGCAGCAGCCACAGCACAACCGTCCCTGCCCGACGCCCGAGTCCGCGCCCGCCATGACGTCTGTTTCCACGCCCGGCCACCCGTGGCCGTCCGTTGCCGTGCTGTTGGCCATTTCGGCTGCGGCCCTGTTCGTGTTCGCGCTGCGCAACGCGGATCTTCCGGGGGGCCTGCCCCAGGGCGCGTCTCGTCTCGTGGTGCTGGCCCTGGTGCTGGCCCTGGCGGGCGTGATGCTGGCCCAGACTCTGGCCCTGCGCCGGGCCAAGACGCGGCTACGCGCGCTGGAGGTCGGCTCCGGGCCCGAGCGCGAGTACGACACCGAGTCCGGCTCCGAGTCCGATGAACGCGCCCGCAGGCGCTCGGAGCTGTCTGTGGCCTGGCTGGAGAGCGTGCTCTGCGCGGCCAGCCGCATCTCCATCATCGCCACCGACCCGGGCGGGGTCATCCAGGTCTTCAACAGCGGGGCCGAGCACATGCTGGGCTACACGGCCGGGGAGGTCATCGGACGGTTCACCCCGGCGGACCTGCACCTGGCCTCCGAGGTGGCGGCCCACGAACGCGCGCTGTCCGAACGTCTGAACCGTACGGTGCAGGGGTTCGAGGCCTTTGTCGGCCTTGCCCTTGCGGGCGGGCCCGGGGCCTACGACGCCCGGGACTGGACCTATGTGCGCAAGGACGGCCGCCACGTGCCTGTGCACCTCACCGTGACCGGGGTGTATTCGCCCGCGGGCGAGCTGGTGGGCTTTCTGGGCGTGGCCGTGGACCAGACCGAGCGCAAGGCCCTGGAGGCCGGGCTGCGCCAGGCCCAGGCCTCGGTGGACAACGCCCAGGACATGATCTTCTGGTCCCGCGTGGAGGACGGCACGTACGCCTATGTCAACGCCGCAGCCTCGCGGCTGCTGGGCTACAGCCGCGGGGAGCTGCTGGGCATGAGCGTCTTTGACCTCAACCCGGCGCGCACAAAGGAGAACTGGGCCGAGACCGTGCAGCGGCTGAACACCCACGAACGCTGCGTCTGGCGGGGTGAGATCCGGCGCAAGGACGGCAGCCTGCTGCCCGTGGAGCTCAATGTCTCCGGCATCCGCCACGAGGGCGCGGACTATGCCCTGAGCGTGGTGCGCGACATCTCCGAGCGCCGGGAGCTGGAGGCCAGCCTGCGCCAGGCCCAGCTCAGCGTGGACAGGGCCGAGGACATGATCCTCTGGGCGCGCCTGTCCGACAAGACGTTGCGCTACGTCAACGAGGCCGTGTGCCGCAGCCTGGGGTACAGCCGCGCGGAGCTGCTGGGCATGGACGCGCGCGTGGTGAACCAGCAGCGCGATGACGAAAACTGGGCGGAAATGGGCCGCACATTGCGCCAGGGCGGCGGCATCACGTATGAGGCGATCTACCGCCGCAAGGACGGCTCCCTGTTCCCGGTGGAGAACAAGGCTTCGCTCATCGAGCACGAGGGCGTGGAGTACGCCGTGGGCATCGCCCGCGACATCACCACACGCAGGCAGGCCGAGGAACGGCTCAAGGCGGAGGTTCTGCTGAACCACAGCCTGGCCCAGGTGGCCCGAGCGCTCATCGCCGTGGAGCCGGACATGGAGGCCATCGCCTCGGCCCTGCTGCACCGCGCCCAGGAAGTCACTGGCAGCAGCCACGGCTTTGTCTCGGTGGTTGACCAGCGTACCGGCAACCTCATCCCGCATTCCATGACGGCCCTGGCGCCGGACGGGCAGTGCGCGCTGGACGCCACCCCGCAGGTGTTCCGGGTCAACCCGGACGGCACCTATCCCGGCCTGTGGGGCCATAGCCTGAACATTCTCAAGGGCTTCTACGACGACGACCTTGCCGCGAACAGGCTGGCCAGGGGCCTGCCCCCGGGGCATCTGCCTCTGCACCAGTTCCTCTCCGTTCCGGTCATGGTCAAGGGCCGCATCGTGGGTCTGGTGGCCCTGGCCAACCCGGACCGCGACTACAACGACGAGGACCTGGCCGCTGTGGAGGCCCTGGCCGACCTCTTCGCCCTGGGCACCGAGCAGATCCGCTCGCGCCAGGCCCTGCAGGCGGCCAAGGAGGCGGCCGAGGCCTCCAGCCGGGCCAAGGGCGAGTTTTTGTCCAACATGACCCACGAGGTGCGCACGCCCCTGAACGGCGTGCTGGGCATGCTCCAGGTGCTCCAGGCCAGCTCCCTGGACCCGGAGCAGCGTGAATCCGCCAGCATCGCGCGGGAGTCGGCCGAGCGGCTGCTGCTGCTTTTGACCAACGTCCTGGAGTTCGCCCGGCTGGACTCCGCCCTGGCCGAAGCGCCGGAGTGCTTAAGCTTTCCGCCTTCGGTGCTGCTCCAGGCCCTGGACGCAGTGGTGGGCCCAAAGGCCCGGGCCAAGGGGCTGGACTACGCCTCCCTGGTCGAGCCCGGTCTGCCGGAATTCGTGCGCTCCGACCCGGCGGCCTTGCGCCAGTGCCTGGAGCTGTTGCTGGACAATGCCGTGAAGTTCACCGCCAGCGGAGAGGTGCGCCTCAGCGCCGGGCCGGGCCAAGGTCTGGACGGCCAGCCCTGCGTGGCCTTCCGCGTGGAGGACACGGGCATCGGCCTGCCGCAGGACACGGGCGGCGCCCTGTTCGAGGCCTTTGCCCAGGCCGACGCGAGCATCACCCGCACGCATGGCGGCGCGGGCCTGGGGCTGGCCATCGCCCGCAGGCAGGCCCGGCGTCTTGGCGGCGACATAACGGCCCAGGCCCGGCCCGGCGGCGGCACCGTCATGACTCTGACCGTACTGGCCGACTGCATCACCCGCACTCCCTCCTGAAGCCTTGCCAATCCTTGTTTGGCGAACCTTGGCGCAGTCCTTGCTTGGTTGAGGCGGGAACCCGCGCCCGGTCCGCCGGGCTTGGGGCCAGATCAATTCCCTGTAAGGAGGACCACCATGACCCGGCCCATACCTGTCGCCATCCTGCCGGCCCTGGCGGCGGCCCTGTTCTTCTCCCTGGCGGCCTTGGCCTCGCAGCACGGGCAGTTGAGCGAGCTCAAACGCGTGTCCCAGAACGAATACCGCGCCGAGGTGGCGCAACTGGTCGTGTCTGATCCGGAGTACCTGCGCCGCATGGAGGAGCAGGGCAAGCCCAACGTAGTGGTCACGGTGACGGCCTACAACGCCGACCCGGCCCAGACCGACAGCGACCCGGACATCACCGCCAGCATGCGCCACGTGCGCCCCGGCACCATCGCCGTGTCGCGCGACCTCTTTGACCGGGGTTGGGTCTTTGGCCGCAAGGTCCGGCTGGAGGGCATCGGGATCTATGAGATCAACGACCTCATGGCCGCCCGGCACAGCCGCGCCGTGGACATCTTCATCCACAGCAACAGCCAGGCCCTGGCCTTTGGCAAGCGCCGCATCAAGGCCGCCCTGCTGAACATCTAAGCCGCCCGCATACGCCCCCCCCGCAGGCCCAATGAAAAAGCCCGCCCCGGAGCTGTTCCGGAGCGGGCCTTGCGCGTTCGTCTAAGAAAAGCCTAGGGCTTCTTGGGCTCGGCAGCGGGCTTGGCCTCGGGCTTGGCGTCGGCCTTGGCGTCGGCCTTGGCGGCGGGCTTGGCTTCGGGCTTGGCCTCGGGCTTGGCAGCAGCGGCGTCGACCTTGGCGGCGGCGGGCTTGGCATTCAGGTCGATGGTCGTCTTGTTGAATTCTTCAATGATCTTGTTGGTGATGTCGGTGGATTCGTCAGACGACAAAACAACGTCCTTGGCGATGACCACGTCGACCTTGTTGTCCTTGCGGTACTTTTCCAGCAGCTTGTTGAAGTTTTCCTGCAAGAGGCCCACAACGCGCTGCTGCTCCGCGCCCATGGTGGTCTGGTACTTGGTGACGGCCTCCTGGAAGGCGGCGGCGTTCTCCTGGCTCTGCTTGGCCTGAACCTTTTCCTGGGCAGCCTTGGCCTCGGCCTGAAGGTCATTGCTCTTGGTGCGCAGGTAGGCCATGGCATCCTGGCCGGGCTTGGACTCGCGGAAGACCTTGGCCCCGTCGACCACGGCGATCTTGGGGGTGTTGTTGCAGGCGGCGAGCAGGCTGGCCACGGCCACAAGCAGCAGGAAGGTGCAGAACTTCTTCATCGTGGAATCCTCGTTTGTTTTTGGCGTCTGGTGCCTCACGCCCCTCTTGCATGCCGCCAGGGACGGGCAACGGATGTTCCTTACTCCGCATCGTTGACCTTTGCAAGAGCTGACCCTGCCTTAAGCCCCGGCCCGGCGCGGATTTGTGGCGAGCGGCGGGCAGAAGCGCGCCGCCTCGGGCGTCAGGGCTCCATCCTGCGCATAGAGATGAAGCGGGGCCAGCAGCGCAAAGCCCGCCCGGCCCCCGCGCCGGTCCCCGCGCTGACCCCCGCTCAGGTCCCCGCTCAAACCATGGTTCAGGCATTCCAGCAGCACCAGCCTGGGGGTCTGGCCCACCGTTCCCTGCACCGGCAGCGCCCGGCGCGGGGCCAGGCCCGCATCCTCCAGCACGCGCAAAAGCTCCGGCAGGCGTTCCGCCAGGTGCACCAGAAACAGCCTGCCGCGCGGGCGCACGTTCCGGGCGGCGCAGGCGGCAAAGGCCTGGAACCCGCCCGGCCCCTCGAAGCGCGCGCGGTTCCGGGCTGCCCCGGCGCAGGTGCGGCCCGTGCCGCAGGGGCGAAAGGGCGGATTGGCCAGGGCCAGGTCAAAGCCCGGCCCCGCTCCCGCGCGGCGACCGTTGCGGCAGTAGTCCTGAACATCGGCCAGTTCGGCCTGGAAGCGCCCGGCGAGGTCCAGGGCGCGGGCGTTTTCTGCGGCTGCGGCGACCATCTCCGGCCCGCTGTCGATGCCGGTGAGGCTGAGGTCGAGGTCTGGCCGCAGCAGGAGCAGGCCAAAGGCCGCCGCGCCGCAGCCCGTGCCCAGGTCCAGCCCGGTGAGCGGCTGCGGGCCTTTCGCTCCGGCAAGGGGCAGCGACCGGGCCGCAAAGGCCGCGAGCAGCAGCGTGTCGGCCCCGAAGCGGAAGCCCCCGGCAGGCTGGCTCAGTCCGCGCGGGAACAGCCCGCGCCGGGCCTGGGTTTCCATGCTCAGAGTTTCCGGTGCCAGAGCATCCGGGGCCAGGTCGGCCAGGGGTTGGTCCTCCTGGACGGAAGCACCGTCCAGGGCCGGGTAGGGCGGAAGGGGCTCCGGCATGCGGCTGCTCACGCCCGGGCCGCAGGCGCGCCTGGCGCTCTCCGGCGGCTCTGGCCCGTCATTGCACGGGCTGGGGGCTGCGGGCGAGAACCTGTTCCTTGGCCCGCGCCAGTTCGGCCTTGCTCATGGTCTTGACCAGGGCGTCGCGGTGCAGGGCGGCCATTGCCTCGCCGTCCCGGGCGGCCAGCTCCAGCCAAACATAGGCCTGCACCGGGTCCTTGGGCAGGCCGCCAGCGCCGGAAACATACAGCGTGCCCAGGTCCAGCCGGGCCTTGGCGTCGCCCGCCTGTGCGGCCTGTTTGAGCAGAACGGTGGTCTGGGCCAGGTTCTTGTCGCCGTTGACCTCGGCCTGGGCCACGGCCAGCTGGACCTTGGCCTGGGCGTTTCCGGCCAGGGCGGCCTGGCGCAGCCAGCGCAGGCCCTCGTTGCGGTCCTGCAACACGCCCTCCCCGCGCAGGAGGTACAGTCCCATGGAGAACTGGGCCTCCACCACGCCTAGCCCGGCGGCCAGGCGGCACTGCTTGGCCGCGGCCACGGGGTCGCGCTTCACGCCGCGGCCTTGGGACAGCAGCGTGGAGACGTTGAACATGGCCTTGGCGTGGCCGTGCCGGGCCGCAAGCAGGAGCAGGTCATAGGCCTCGGAGTCGCTCTTGCGCACAGCGGGATCGTTCAGGAGCAGCATGCCCGCCCGGTACAGGGCCTCGCGGTCGCCCTGGGAGCCGCTGGCGCGGTACCAGCGCAAGGCCTCCTCCTTGTCCACGGCCCCGGCCTGACCCAAAACCCAGACCTCGGCCAGGTCGAATTGGGCCAGGGGGTTGCCCTGGTTGGCCGAGAGCAGGAGCAGGCGCGAGGCCTCGGCCATGTTCACCGGCGCGCCCAGCCCCTTGCGGTTCATGACGGCCAGCCAGTGCTGCGCCCCGGCGTGGTTCTGCTGCGCCGCGCGGTCAAGCCAGTTCCTGGCTTCGGCGTAGTCGCGCGGCACGCCCTTGCCCTCCAGATAGCGCGCGCCCAGGGCGTACTGGCCCTCGGCCTTGCCCGCCTCGGCGCTGGCGCGGTCGGCGGCGACCTTGTCCGGCGTGTTGTCGGCCGGGGAGGGCGTTTTCATCTCGGGCTTGATGCCCCACTTGAGCTGGGCCAGGGCTGCGGGCGGCGCCACAAGCAACAGGCCCACCGCCAGCAACAGAGCGACGGCAAGGGCAGGAGCGGCGAGGCTGCGGGCAAGGGCGCGGGAGGCGCGGGCGGAGGTGGAGGCAAAGGCGAGGGGTCTGGCCATGCGGAACTCCTGAGTGAAGGTCTCGGTTCCGCAATCTGCCAGAAGCCCGCGCCGGTGTCGAGGTCGGACGGGCCTGCGCGCTCAGGCCACGCGGGCCATGATGCCGCCGCCGACCAGGGCCGTGGTCGGCGAGGCCTGGGGGGCGTCGGTGAAGACCATGTTCAGGATGCGCGCCGGGGCCTCGATGATGTTCTGGGCGATGCGCTGGTTGGTCACGGAATTGTCGGTGCTGCCGTTTTGGGAAAAATCCAGGTTGACCGTGTTCTCACGGTTTTCCGGGAAGTTCTGGGTCACGTTGCGGGTGATGGAGTTGTCCAGCGTCAGGTTGCGCGTCTCGGGGAAGGAGGCCTCGTTGGTCACGCTGCGCGGCTGCGCCAGGTCCAGGTTCACGGTCTGGTTGCTGATCTCGTTGACCTGCATGGAGGGTCGGGCCGCGATCTCGATCTGGTAGACCAAAGAGGGCCGCTCCTCCGGGAAGATCACGTGCGGGGTGTCGTAGTCCCAGGACCTGAGCGTGTCCGAGGCCAGGATGGCCTGCCCGAAGGAGACGTGCTGCGGCTCCCAGACGTAGGGGGCCTTGTACGGCTGGTAGGGCTCGGTGTCGCTGGTGTGGACATGCACGTCCATGGGGTAGTTGGCCACGTGGCTGTTTTGCGGGGCGTGGAAGCGCAAGGACGGGACAGGCGGAACAGAGCCCGCCCGGATGGAGGGCGTGTGTCCGCCGGGGCTCACGGTGAAGCCCTCGGCGGCGGGCGTGGGCGCAACGCCCGGCGCGCCCTGGCTCATGGCCTGGCCCACGCGCAGCTCCATGGGGGCAAAGCCGGACCCGCCGTAGGTCATGTAGACCATGCCCCCGCTGCCCTGGCTGGGGCCCGCGCCCGGATTGCCCGCCGCGCCAGGGCCTCCTCCTCCGCCGATGAATCCTCCGCCGATGTATCTGCTGCCGCCGAATCCGCCGCCGCCGACAACGACCATGCCGCCAGAAGCGGACTGGGGCGTGGCGGAAGCCGAACCTCCGGGGATGGGAGCACCGCCGCCGCCGCCGGATACGGGAGGCATGCCCCCGGAAGGAGCAGCATAGGGGATGCGTGCCGCAGATGTGTCGATGGGGACGTAGCCCGCGCCGACAGCGGGGATGGAGCCGGTGGCTGGGTAGACGGTGACGTGTCCGCTGGGGCCTGGCGTAACGTGGCCCGCAGGTCCTGGCGTAACGTGGCCTGCAGGCGCAGGGGTGATGCTGCCTGCAGGCCCGGCCATGAAGCTGCCCGCAGGCCCGGCCGTGGTGTGCCCGGCTGGCCCGGCGACGATGTTGTCCGTGAGGCCGTACATGGGTCATCCTCCTGGCCGGAGCGCCAAACGCGCAGCGCGCGCAGCCCGCACCGGTCGATAATGCTACGGTACGAAGATTACGCCCCTTGGCCAGGGGCAGTCAAGTCTCTGCCGCAGATTCGTCTGCCACAGATTTTTGGCTGCCCGGAGGCGGGCCTCAGATCGGCGTTTTGCTGCGCATGAGCGGCTTGGGCACGCCCACGGTGCCCAGCTTGGCCTTGATCTCCCGGGTCTCCAGCGGCTTGCCCCGGAAGGACACCACCACGCGGTACAGGGGCTTGGCGTTGACGGTGTCGGTTTCGATGCTGGCCTTGAGCCCGGTGGCCTTGACCCGCTTGAGGAAGGCCTTGGCCTGGTTCTCGTCGGGGAAGCTGCCTGCCTGGTAGACGTAGTCGTAGCGCGGGCCGTCGCCGGTTTTGGCCTTGGCCTTGGCTTCAGCTTTGGTCTTGGCCTCGGTCGATTTTTTTGCGTCCGCAGCCTTGTCCGGCGTCTTGGCAGGCTCCGGGGTCTTGCGCTCCGTCGCATCAATGGACTTGGAGGGCTGCGTCTCGGTTCCCTTCTTGGCCAGCTGGTCGCTGTACTGAAGCTCCTCGGCCTTCAGAATCTCCGTGGAGGGTCCGGCGGCGGCAGCGGGCTGTTCCTTGGGCATCATGCGCTCGATGGGCGGAATGGCCGACTCGGGCCTGTGGCCCCGGCCCACCAGCACCCCCAGCACAAAGAAGAGCGAGAGTGTCAGCGCAGCCGCGCCAACCAGGGTCATCAGCCCGGCAGAGGTGCAGATGAAGGTGTAGGTTTTGACCGGAGCGCCGGGAGGTTTGCTTTTGTTGAGGGAGTTCATGCCTGTGCTCCTTAAAGGATGCTGTGGATATGACTTCAGGAGGCTGCCCCGGATGTCGTGTCTCCAGCCTGGTCCGCTGGCTGTTCTGGCGCCTGGTCCATGCGCTCCGGCGCGCTTACGCCCAGCAGGTCCAGCCCGGCGGCCAGGGTGGCGGCCACGCAGGACAAAAGCAGCAGGCGCGCGCCCGCCACCTGCGGCCCGGCGGAAAGCACATGGTGTTTGGTGTAGTAGCGGTGCAGGGCGCTGGCCAGCTCCGAGAGGTACGCGCTCACCTGATGCGGGGCCAAGAGTTCCGTCGCCTGGGCCACCACGTCCGGGAAGCGCTCAAGCATGCGGCAGATCTCCAGGTCGTCCGCGCCCGCCAGGTGCTCGTAGGCCGCCGCGCCCGGGGCCGCAGGCACAATGCCCGCGCCCGCCGCCTTGCGCAGCATGGAGTGGATGCGCGCATGCGCGTACTGCACGTAGAACACGGGGTTGTCCATGCTCTTTTTGCGCACCAGCTCCAGGTCGAACTCCAGCTGGGAGTCGCTCTTGCGCGAGAGGAACAGGAAGCGCGCCGCGTCCGCCCCGACGTAGGCCACCACGTCGGAGAGCGTCTCGAACTTGCCCGCGCGGGTGCTCATGGCCACCTGCTCGCCGTCTTTGAGCAGGCTCACCAGCTGCACCAGGATCACCTGCAGCGCGCCCTTTCTGCCCAGGGCCTCCACCGCGCCCTGCATGCGCGCCACGTAGCCGTGGTGGTCCGCGCCCCAGATGTCGATGACGCGGTCAAAGCCGCGCTTGAACTTGTCGTGGTGGTAGGCGATGTCCGAGGCGAAATAGGTCAGCTCGCCCGAGGACTTGCGGAGCACGCGGTCCATGTCGTCGCCGAAGTTCGTGCTCCAAAACCACAGAGCGCCACCCGCCTCATATGACAAGCCTCGCGATTTCAGGTCGGCGAAGGTTTCGTCGATTTTCCCCGCCTCCACTAGGCTCTTTTCCGAGAACCAGACATCGTGCCCCACGCGGAAGTCCGCCAGGTCCTTTTTGATGCCCGCCAGGATCTCGTCCACGGCTTCGCCAAAGCAGATGTCGATGGCCTGGGCCTCGGGCAGCTCCAGGATGCCGGGATTCTCGAGGTGCACGCGCGCGGCGATGTCCTTGATGTAGTCGCCCCGGTAGAAGTCGTCCAGGTCCGGCGCGTCCTGCCCGGCCAACTGGCGCAGCCGCAGCCAGACCGAGTCGCCCAGGATGCGCATCTGGCGGCCCGCATCATTAATATAATACTCGCAGGAGACCGCATGCCCGGTCTTTCTCAGCAGGCGCGCCAGGGAGTCGCCCAGGGCCGCGCCACGGCCATGGCCGATGTGCAGCGGCCCGGTGGGGTTGGCCGAAACATATTCCACCTGGACCTTTTGCCCGCGCCCGGTGTCCGACGCGCCGTAGGCCGCGCCCTGGGCCGTCACGTCGGCCAGGATGCCGTGCCAGAAGCCGGGAGCAAAGGTCACGTTCAAGAAGCCCGGCCCGGCCACCTCGACCTTGGCGAACTGGACGCCCGCCCCATCCGGGCCTTGGCCGCGCAGGTCCGCAGCCAAAAGTTCGGCCAGGTCGCGCGGCTTCATTTTGGCCGCGCCGGCCAGCAGCATGGCCACGTTGGCCGAATAGTCGCCGAATTTGCGCTCGCGCGGGGGTTCGATAACGGCCTTGTCCGGCCAGGGCAGGGAGCGCGCATTGAGCACGCCGCGCAGGATGTCCTCAAGATATTGCTTAGCTTTCATTGATTCCCCTCGAAAAATCTGCACCCCTCTAACATCTTTCGCGCCGCAACAAAAGTCCCGCCAGGGCAGGGAACCCGCCTGCCGTGGGCGCGTGTGGGAGGCGTGCGGCGGGCGTTTCCAGCCCAGAGCACAAAACACCCCGAAGAAGTCAACTATTCCGGGGCGTGCCGATGCGCGGCAAGGGGAAATCCCTGCGCTAGGGCTGCCGCAGCTGGCCGGGGCCGCCAGCTGATGCGCACCAGCCGGTGCTTTAGAGCGGATGCGCGGCGACGAAATACCCGTGCGCGGGTTCTCGCCGGTCAAGGGGAGGCAGCTTGCCCAGCCCCTCCGGTACAGGGGGAGCCTGGCGCGCCGGAAGGCCTTGTGGCCGCCGGACCGTTACAGCCTGCGGTAGGACTGGGGCACCAGGGGGGCCTGGCCGTCCAGGGCGGCCTGGACCAGGGCCAGCCCGGAGGCCTTGTCTCGCGGCAGGCGCAGGCGCAGGCGCAGGGGGTTGCTGGCGTGGTTGGAGAAGAACAGCCCGCCGGAGAGGTCCGTGGCCTCCAGCAGCCAGTACAGCTCCTGCAGCAGGCCCTGGTCGTCCTGGGGGTGGAACTCGCCGCGCTCCAGGCGTTCGGCCAGCGGGGTGCCGGGAACGATCATCAGCGCCAGGGCTGCGGCCTGCTCCGGGTCCATGCGCGACAGGGCCCGGCCCGTGGCCTGGGCGTGCTCCCGGGCGCGGTCGCGCCCGCCCAGGCCCAGCAGCACGGTGACGGAAAGCTTCAGGCCTGCGGCCTTGGCCTTGGCGGCCTGGCGCAGGTGCTCGTGCGCGTCGCCCCATTTGTGCATGTCGGACAAAACCTGGTCGTCGCCGGACTCCAGGCCCAGGTACAGGGTGCTCAGGCCCAGGGAGCGCAGCCGGGCCAGCTCGGCCTCGGTCTTGCGCGAAAGCGCCTTGGCGTTGGCATAGGAGCTGATGCGCGTGACCTGCGGCAGGCGCTCGCGGATGTCGCGCAGCAGGGACTCCAGCCGGTCCTGGGGCAGGATCAGGGCGTCACCATCGCACAAGAACAGACGGCGCAGGTCGGACAGGTGCTCCGCAGCATGGTCCAGGGCCGCGCGGATGGCCTGCGGCGGCCTGATGGCGAAGCGCTTGCCCTTGTACGCCGGGCAGAAGGCGCACTTGTTGTGCGAGCAGCCCAGCGTCACCTGGAGCAGGATGCTCTCGGCCTCGGCCGGGGGCCGGATCACCTGGCCTTGCAAGTCGTGTCCCAGAAGCGTCATGGGCGCGAGTCTGCCTTTGGCCGGGCCGGGCGTCAAGGCGCAGGAGAAACAATGGGCCAGAGGCGCCGCCCCTGGCTCCACGTTGTCATCGCGGCCCAAAGCGGGCATAACCCCAGGCATGGCGAAACAACGCGAGGAATTTGTCTGCACGGCCTGCGGGGCCAAGAGCCCGCGCTGGACAGGGCAGTGCCTGGGCTGCGGCGAGTGGAACACCGTGAAGGCCCAGGCCCCGGCAGGCGGCTTCAGCGCGCGGGGCACGCGCTCCCGGACCACGGGCCTGGCCGGGCCGGAGGCCCTGGAGGACCTGCGCGGGGAGACGGCCAAGGCGCGGACCACGGGCATCCCGGCCCTGGACGGGCTGCTGGGCTCCGGCTTGGTGCCGGGCGCGGCGCTTTTGCTCGGCGGGGAGCCCGGCGTGGGCAAGAGCACGCTCTTGCTGCAGCTGGCCGCGCTCCAGGCAAGTCTTGGCAATCGTGTCGTCTATATTTCAGGCGAGGAATCTTTGCCGCAGCTGCGCGGCCGGGCCGAGCGCCTGGGTCTGCTTGGTCCGGGGCTCATGGCCCTGGCCACCAACAACGCCGACGAGGCGCTGGCCGCCCTGGTCGATATGGGGAGCGCGCCCGGCTTGATCATCGCCGACAGCGTGCAGACCCTGGCCAGCCCACGCGCCGAGGGCATCCCCGGCAGCGTCTCCCAGGTGCGCACCGTCAGCGGCGAGTTGGTGGAGGCCGTCAAGCGCAGCCAGGCCACCCTGGTGCTGGTGGGCCACGTGACCAAGGACGGCCAGATCGCCGGGCCCAAGCTGCTCGAACACATGGTCGACACCGTGCTCTACCTGGAGGGCGACCGGCGCGACTACTCGCGCGTGTTGCGCGTGCTCAAAAACCGCTTCGGCCCGTCGGACGAGCTGCTGGTCTTTACGATGGAGGAGAAGGGCCTGGCCGTGGTGGACGACCCCTCGACCTTCTTTCTCGGCGCGCGCGACGCGTCGCTTTCCGGCGCGGCGGTCAGCGTGGCCATGGACGGCCGCAGGCCGTTTGCCGTGGAGATCCAGGCCCTGGCCACCAAAAGCTTTCTGTCCATCCCGCGCCGGGCGGCGCTGGGCTTTGACAACAACCGCCTGCACCTGCTTTTGGCCGTGCTGGAAAAGCGCCTGCGCCTGCCGCTGGGGCAAAGCGACATCTACGTGAAGCAGGGCGGCGGCCTGGCCCTGCGCGACCCCGGCCTGGACCTGGGCCTGGCCGCTGCGGTCCTGTCCTCGTTCTACGACGCCCCCCTGCCCGAGGGCGCGGCCTTCTGGGGCGAGCTGGACTTAAACGGCCACGTGCGGCCCGTGGCCAACCACGACACGCGGCTCAAGCAGTCCGCGCGCCTGGGCTACGGCCCGCTGTTGCACTCCGGCACCGTGAAGACCCTGGACGACCTGCGCCGGACCTTGTTCGGCAAGGGCCAGTCTTGATTCCCCAAACACAATCGACCACCAGGCCTTAAGGAGACACGTATGCTTCCCACCGCCTTTCTGTTCCCCGGCCAGGGCTCCCAGGAGCTCAACATGGGCCGCGACGTGGCCGAGGCGCAAAGCGCCGCCATGGACCTTTGGAAACTGGCCGAGAAATATTCCGGCATCAAGCTGCGCGAGATCTATTGGGGTGACGACGGCGCCACCCCGGCCCCGGAAATGAGCGACACCAGGGCCCTGCAGCCCGCGCTCACCGTGGTCAACGTGAGCCTGTGGCTGGCCGCCCGGCAGAGGGCCGAAACCATGCCGGTCATCGGCGCGGCGGGCCACAGCCTGGGCGAGTTCGCGGCCCTGGCCGCCGCAGGCGTGCTCAGCGTGGAGGACGTGGTCAAGGCCGTCACCGAGCGCGGCAAGCTCATGGCTAGCGCTGGCCCCCCTTCGGGGTCGTCCGGCCACGGCATGGCCGCCGTGGTCAAGCTGCCGCTGGAGGTCGTGGAGGGCATTGTCGATAAAGCTGCGAAGCAGACCGGCGCGTTTCTGCGCATCGCCAACCACAATTCCCCGGCCCAGTATGTGCTCAGCGGCGAAAAGCCCGCCCTGGACCTGGCCGCCAGCCTGGTGAAAGAGGCCAAGGGCCGCGCCGTGCCACTGGCGGTCAGCGGCGCGTTCCACAGCCCGCTCATGAGCGAGCCAGCCAACGTCTTCGCCACCATCCTGTCGGGCCTGCGCTGGCAGCCAGCAAAGTTCCCGGTGTGCATGAACGTCACCGGCCTGCCCGAGCGCGACCCCGGCATTTTGCAGGCCCTGCTCACGGCGCAGATGACCTCCTCGGTGTTCTGGACCACCACCATGCAGTCGCTGTACGCCGCTGGCGCGCGCCGCTTCATCGAGCTCGGGCCCAAGAGCGTGCTGACCAAGCTCGTGGGCCAGAACCTGGAGGGCGCCAATGGTGATGTCAACGACGCCATCGCCCAGAGCGCCGGGAGCCTGGACGCGGTGCTGGATCTGTAGACCAGTAGGCCTGTAGACCGGCAACGGACGCGCAACGCGCACACCCGCAGAACGGGGCCGGGAGATTTTCCTGGCCCCGCTTTTTTTGTGCGGCAACAGCCCGCAACGCCGGACTATTCTGGCAATGTAAGGTACACCGCTCGCCCAGATCGCACCCCCCATCCCCTTCCAAAACGTTTGTGGGGTGAGCCAAAGCCGCCTCAAAGGGAATCCCTCGTGCCTCCCCAAAGCCGAAGGGGCTGTTTCAGGTTCCTCCTGAAACAGCCCCTTCGGCGTACAATGGGGGTTCGGGGGCCGCTGCCCCCGACCGCCGGAGGCCCCTCCCCTCTCTCCTCCCCTCCCGCCCCCGCCCTTGCCCTTTGCCCGTCCCCGGCGCTACACTCCGCCCATGCTGCTCGACCTCAAGATCGCCCTGGCCTCGCTTTCCGCGCACAAGCTGCGCGCGGTGCTGGCCATGCTCGGCGTGTTCCTGGGCGCGCTGTCCTTCAACGGCGTGCAGCACGTGTCCGAGGCCATGTACAAGAACGCCGAGGCCGAGGCCGAGAAGCTGGGGCCGAATCTCTTTGCGGCCATGGCCGGGCAGGTGCGCTTCAGCAAGGGCGGCGGCTCGGCGCGGTTTTCCGGGTTCGTGCGCAACTTCACCGTGCCCGACGCCGAGGCCCTGGCCGGGGGCGTGCCCGGCGTGCTGGGCTTTGCGCCGTACTACTACGGCACCAACCCCATCCGTTTCGGGTCCGTCACGGTGACCACGCAGTTCATGGGCACCTGGCCCGCCTACGTGGACATCCGCAGCTTCCACCCGGAGTTTGGCCGGTTCATCCGCCAGCAGGACGTGGACGACAAGGAAAAGGTGCTGGTGCTGGGCCGCAAGATCGCCGAGCGGCTCTTCGGCAGGCCCGAGGCCGCAGTGGGCCAGGAGGTGTATATCTTCCGCTCGCGCTTCGTGGTGGTCGGCGTCATGGAGGCCAAGGGCCGCGACCTGACCGGCGCGGACCAGGACGAGCAGACCTTCATGCCCCTGTCCACCTACCTGCGCCGCGCGGCCAACCAGACCTTCATCAGCGGGGTCTACCTGCGCCTGGCCGAGGGCGCGGACCTGGACCAGGTGCGCGCGGCCGCGTCAGACATTCTGCGCCTGCGCCACCACCTGGATGGCAAGAAGGACGACTTCAGCCTGCTCACCGCAGCGGACTCCATGCAGCTGCGGCGCGAGGCCCTGGACCTGGTGCAGACGCTGGGGGCCATCACCTCGACCATCTCCTTCGCCGTGGGCGGCATGGGCATCCTGTCGATCATGGTGCTCATGGTCCAGGCCCGGCGCATGGAGATCGGCATCCGGCGGGCCGTGGGCGGCAGCCGGCGCGACATCGTGCGTCAGTTCCTGCTGGAGGCCGGGCTCATGGCCGGGGCGGGCGGGGCCCTGGGCGCATTGGTCAGCGTGGGGCTGGTGCAGCTGGTCTGCGCCCTGGCCGGGTTTCCGTACGTGTTCGAGCCGGTGCTGACGCTCGGCACCCTGGCCGGGTCGGTGCTGCTGGGGCTGGCCGCTGGCTCCTACCCGGCGCGCCAGGCCGCGCGGATCGAGATACTGGAAGTGCTGTCGTCGTAGGCCGGAATACGGTCAGGGGCGCCGCCCCTGGACCCCGGTCAAGGTGAGAAATGTACTACCCAGTTCCAGTGTCATAAAATTATCCCTGCCATATTTGCCAGAGGCCGGACATGACCTCTCTTGAATGGCATTCAAGAGGCGGTGGGTTCAATTCCCTTCAGCTCCACCAGAAAGAAAAGGGTTTACGAGTAACTTCGTAACCCTTTTTTTTGAATTGCCGGGTTTGTCCCCCGCCTGTTCCCCAATCCCAGGAAACAATTACAAAATTTTCGCGCCATCAATACACGCTAGGCCAGCTCATCCCCGCCCATCTGCGCGCGACATGTTCTGTCGCGACAGCATGCCATCTTGCTCTCATGCAGGTACTTCCAGCGATTGGCTTTCAGTATTTTGATTGCCAGAGGCTAGGAGATTACCGCTGTAAGGAGAAGATTCATGAAAAATTTCGTGCACCTGCACTGCCACAGCGAATACAGCTTCTTTGACAGTACCATTAAGGTCGTAGACCTCTGTCGCCGAGCAAAAGAACTCGGTATGCCTGCCGTGGCCCTCACTGACAACGGCAATCTTCACGGTGCGCTGGAATTCTATGAGACAGCCTTGCGGATCGGTATCAAGCCCATCATTGGGTGCGAGGTCTACATATCCCCTTGCCTAGATGCAGACAACGAGGCGGCCAGTTCCGGCAAGAACGCCTTCCGTCTCGTGCTGCTAGCCCAGAACCACCAAGGCTACCACAATCTCATCCGGCTTGTTACTGCCAGCCACCTTGAGGGATCCAGCGGTCACCATTCATGTGTCAACAAAGAACTACTCGCTCTGCACGGAGAAGGGCTCATCGCGCTCTCCGGCGGCTTGTGTGGAGAGGTTAACTATACGCTACTCTCCAAGGGATTTGACTCTGGCGTTGCTGTGGCTCGCGAGTACGCAAAGATCTTCCCTGACCGGTTCTATTTGGAGGTGCAAGGTTACGACGACATCACCGACGAGTATATCGGCGAAGAGATTCTAGTTGGAGTGTCCTTTATGGCTGGCCTGCCACTCGTTGCGACCAATGACTGCCACTACCTCACTCGCGAGGACGCAGAGGCCCATTACTTCTTACAGTGCATCGGCGATCAGCACACAATTTTAGACACTCCACGCTTGTGCAACAAGGATCGCTATTTCATGAGCAAAAAAGAAATGCAGATGGCGCTTTCTGATTACTACTGCCCCGAAGAAGCTTTCGAGAACGCAGTTCGGATCGCCGAAAGCTGCAACATTGAGTTGGATTTGAGCTATGGACACTTTCCGGCCTACGCGCTTCCCAAGGGTGTGAGCCCTAACGCGGAGCTGAGGCGATTGGCCCGTGAAGGCCTAAAGAAGCGACTGGCGGACTTCACACCTGAGGTTGACGAGAGCCAATACTGGGAGCGCCTCGAACACGAACTTGGGAGCATAGACAAGCGGGGTTCTAGCAGTGACCACCTGTTCACGCAGGACCTTATCCGGTGGACAACAGATAACAACATCACCGTATTCTGCACATCATATGGATCTCTTGTGGACTGGTCGCTGCAAATCACCACCTTAGATCCAATTCTCAACGAGTTGGAGTTTGAGCCATCCGGAAATTCATATGTTAAAATTTATGTTTCAGAAGGTCGGCCCATAGATTTAGAACATTATTTGATCAAAAAGTATGGTCGCGACCATGTTGCGCATGAGCTGGCATGGTTCAACAATATGGGGACAAAGGAAGCCGTTCGGAAAGTTGGCCGAGCTTTATGCATGAGCACCACCGCGATTAAGCGCATCACCAAACTCATCCCAGACAAGCAAGACATCAATTCTGCAGTCGAGGAAAATCATGAGCTTCGGAACATGTACAAATACCATTTTCTGGTGGACAAATTACTGAATATTTCGAGTAAGCTGGCTACACTTCCGATCCAGTGTCATGTTTTAAACCACAGCCTCTTCATCTCTGACCGTCCATTTGATGGCAACGTGCCATTATGCAAGACGAAAGAAGGTGAGTTTGTCCCACAGTGGAGCTTTGGTAGACGCATTGCTAGTCTCAACATCGGTAAGTCGTGCGCGGTATCTCCAAGCTCGTCGTGGAGTCGCTCATGAAGGCAGACGCGCTAGACATTTATGGTCTGACCGAAGCGTTCTCAACGTACAGCTAAAGGGCACCGGAGCGGGGAGAGGGTAAAATGAAATTTCCGACAACGGTGGTCAAAACAAGAGAGCTTGGTAAGACTTTCGACAATATAAAGGCCGTGTACGGCCTGACGTTCAATCTCGTCCAAGGCGAGATCCTGGGATTGTTGGGACCTAACGGCGCTGGCAAGACCACCACCATCCAACTCTTGCTGGGCCTGACGACTTACGACGCTGGCGAAGTCTCAATTCTCGGCATGGACCCCACCCGGCAACGCCGTGAGGTGCTCTCAAGGGTGAACTTCTCTTCGGCGTATACCAGCATGCCCACCAACCTGACGGTGTGGGAGAATTTGAACGTCTTCAGTTTGCTCTACGGCGTCAAGAACCGGAAAAAGAAGATCGAAGAGGTTCTAGAAAGGCTTAAAATCACAGAAGCCAGGCACAAGGTCACGGGCATGCTATCCAGCGGCCAACTGACTAGGCTTAATCTCTGTAAAGCCCTGCTCAACGACCCTGAGGTGCTGTTCCTGGACGAACCCACTGCGTCACTCGACCCGGACATTGCGGACGTTGTTCGGCAAACCCTGCAGGGATTGCGGCGTGAGCGTGGCATGGCCATGCTCTACACATCACACAACATGTATGAGGTTGAGGAACTTTGCGACCGGGTGATCTTCCTGCATCATGGCCACGAGGTGGCCCGCGGAACACCCGACGAGGTCAAACTCGCAATGAACGAAAAGAGCCTCGAAGGTGTGTTCGTGAGGATCGCTCGAGGTGGTGACGTGGAAACGGCGGGCAACGGGGATGGGAGGAATTGAACATGTGGCAAAGAATTTACGCCCTCGTGCTGCGCCATGTCTACCTGCACAAGAGAAGCTTGGCGCGCAACATGGAAATCGTATTCTGGCCGGTGATGGGGCTTCTGGTTTGGGGATTTTTTACTAAATACATAGAGCGAGTGGCTCTACCTGGTGCGGGCGCGTTCTTCCTCGGGTCTCTCATACTTTGGGAAGTGCTCTACCGCTCGCAGCAGGCGATCTCCTACTCGATCACGGAAGAGTTCTGGGTGGGCAACGTGATAAACCTGTTCATCTCGCCAATATCCACACTAGAGATTGGCGCCGCAACCTGCGTTATGGGTCTTTTGAAGTCGACCGTGACCACGGTGTTCTTGATGCTCATGGCGTTTGTTTTCTACGGGTTCGACCTGTTCGACGCAGGGCTACTTTTGATTCCGTATTATGGCTGCCTGCTCGTGTTTGGCTGGGCCGTGGGCCTTCTGACCATGGGAATGATCTTCCGTTTTGGGCGTGGGGCTGAGGCGCTGATTTGGGGCGTTCCCTTCCTTCTTGAACCTTTGTCCGCAGTGTTCTACCCAGCTGACGTCCTGCCGCGTTGGCTCTGGTGGGTATCAATGTGCTTACCGTCCACACACGTCTTCGAGGGTATGCGTGCGGCGCTGGCAGGGAAAGATGCTGGCCCTTGGGACCTTCCGATGGCATTCCTGCTGAACGTGCCTTGGCTTGCAGCCGGGGGCCTGTACTTCTCACGTATGCTTGCACGGGCACGAGAGATTGGGAACTTGGCGCGACAAGTGGTGGATTGAGAGATCCGGGCTTAGTTGTCCTGGCCTCTTACCAGACGCAGCCTCTGACGTCGTTGCTTGACCGTTTCACTTTTGAGCAGCGAAAGGCAGCGGCGATAGGCGGAGTTCAGTTCTGGAGAGGACACGCAGAGATTGTTCGCTACCAGCTCAATCACGTCTAATGCCCAAGGATTAAAATCCAAGTCAGGCTTCTTTGTTGAAGAATTGCTATTGTGCTTATCACTGCCGTTCATGTGATCGACCTATGCAGCATCGGTTATGTGTTGCGCATATCATTCCAGTGTTGAATTGTTGCTATTGCCCAAGATTTCAATTCGAGCATTTGGCTATCTGCTTCGCTTGATAAAAAAACATCGTTCATATTAAAATACTTCACACGCATGTCAGAACAAGGTACCTCATTTAAAGTAATTGATCCCCTTCCTGCATCATTGTCCACGATACCAATAAAATATTTACGTTTATTTATACCGAATTTGTATCCTGAAAAGTAGTATGTATCATTTTCAGTAGGGTTCGATTGCGCACAGTTTCCATTGTCAGACAGTTCTTTTGCTGTTGCATAGATAAAGTATAATAACTTAAAAAAATTCTCCGTGCCATGTGCGGCATCCTTGGAAACTTTTTCGTATCTCATGCCTATCTCCTTTATGAATTCAGTGAAGTCACGTATTATTACGTTCATTTTGTCGACGCTTTTAAAGTAATCTTCAAGCCTGTCGCATATGTTGGCCCATGACAATCTTACGTTTGGCTCCGCAGAAGGTAGTTTTTGATTCTTGAATTTCCCGGTAAATACAACTTTAACTTCTGCGCAGGCGTCTTTTTTCCATATAATGTCAGCGCATTCCTTGTACCTTTTAATTTGTTCGTTTGTCTCTGGTGAGTTTACCTTATGTTCACAGATAATACATAGTTCTGTAGACATGATTACCATATCCGGCTTGTCACGTTTTTCAAATTCATGGCATATGCCTAAGCGCTGCGTCTCTATTTCGATAGAGTCTATATATCGCAATTTTTTGTCAATGGAATATGCGCCTTTTAGATATTCCACAAAGACATCAGGGCAGATTTCTTTGGCCGTCGCAAGGATATAAGCGTAAGCTTCAGTGATATAGTCTTCATATTTTTCTTGCATTTCACTCTTGCTACAGTGATATAATTTTTGAAGTAAAGACATTTTATTTCTCCGGGAGTTTGAACTTCAAACGGGCAAACATTGGTTGCTGATGCTGTTGAGGGTTGCCAGCTCGTAAAAGCTCCGCTTGAGGACCGTTCCTTGATCCACTGAGCTGATATATCTCACACACTTGTAATAATATTTCCTGCGGGATAGAATGTCCAGCCTGCCTTAAAGGCGCGCTTAACGATTTGCGCGCATGCCTCGGCATCGGCCAGGGCGTCGTGGTGCCTGGAAAAGGGGATACCTAGATGCTGGCAAAGGTCCGGTAGCGCGTTCTTGGGCTGCTTCCACAACTGCCTTCCGATCTTGAGCGTGCAGCAGACCTCAAGTCCCGGCGGGGTGATTCCCGCCGCAAGGCAGCAGGCGTTCAGCACCGAGATGTCGAAGGGGGCATTATGTGCTGCCACAAAGTCAACGCTATTCAAAATCGGCGCGAACTCTGGCCATACCTCGGCAAAGGTTTTCTTTTCCTGCACCATCTCCCAACTGATGCCGTGTAGATCAACAAACATGGGGACGAAGCGTTTTCTGGGCGGGCGTATCAGGGAATGGTACCGCGTGGAAATCCTCCCTGAACGCACCACAACTATCCCTACAGAACATGCGCTGTCCTGCTTGTAATCTGCGGTCTCAAAGTCGATGGCGGCAAATGATGTCATGCTTATCCTCCCTGAATGCCCTTGGGCTTAGTCAGCGTATAGTGAGGCGGCTTCCCGCAGGGAGGCGGCGATCTGCTTGCGTAGCCTCACGGGCTTGAGCACTTCGATTTCTGGCCCGTGCGAAAGAATCCACCAACTGAGCTGCCAAGAATCCAAGACCGTGGCTGTCAGCTTCGTACGTTCTCCCTTGGTGGTCAAGTGCTGGTCCTCCGCCAGAGGCGTTTCTGCCAAGTATGCGGCAACCTCGGACGAAACGAGGACTACAAGCCGCAACGTGTCCCCATTGCCGAACTGGAGTCGCCCTTCCTTCACGTATCCATCAAGCGAGAACCCTTCAGGGCGCGCCACCGGCTCACTGGTGCGCGTGGCTTCCTTGATTCGGTGGACAGCGTAGATCCAGACATCCAAATAATCGAGCGCTCTAGCCACCAGATAAGCCACCGGCCCCCGCTGCACGAGCCCAAGTGGGTGAAGCCGCATTGGGACCGGTTCCTCAGCCGAATGCTTCTTGTACACGACATCAACTTGAAGGTCATGCAGTAGGGCGTCCTGGATGGTAGCAAGGACACCGGGTGCGATTCTGGCCGGAACAAGGGGCAGCGTGGGCGGTACATGGCAGACTTTTTCCGCCCAACGTGCATTTGGGTTGCTGCCGGAAAGCGCCTCTAGCTTCTTTCGAGCCTCGGTAAACCGTTTCTCCATCGGTTCAATCAATGCGTGTGGCAAGAGCGGCCGGAGTAACTCCTCCACGATGTGAAGTGAGAGCGCATCGGCCATGGTCAATCCGGGCAGATCCACCCCTCTGCCTGCCATCCAGTGCCAACCGTAAGGGGACCCCTTGTCATTGCATTCCAGCCCAAAAAGGCGCGAGAGTTCGATCAGGTCTCGCTCAATGGTCCGCTTGGAAACAGAGAAGCCGTTCTTGTCCAGTCTGTTGCAAAGCTCCTTGGCCGTGATACCTGGTGCTTTGGAGGGCAAGAGCTTTAGAAGCTCGAACAGACGGGCGAGGCTGTCGTGATTAGCAGTTTTGGGCATTGATGTTCCTTGCCAGTTCTCGTCTTTGCTGACGCGCGAGCGTGAGTCTTACGCGTATGCGCGTCAGAATATGTCGCAGTCTTGACATAATAACAAGCAATGTTTCCCCTCAATCTCCTGGGGCTTCCAGGTTCCCCTGATTTCACGTAATCATCCCCGAGCCAGAGCGAAAACGTCGCTCCCCTTCGCCGTCGCACGCATGCCTCACACGGCGCGCCAGGCGCTGGCGTCAAGCGTAAGCGCGTCCGCGCGTGCTTGACGCCAGTGCAGCGCGTCGTACCGTGCCGCCGACGGCGAGGAGGAGCGCACCACGCCGCCTTTGAGTGCGCACTGGGCTGCGCACCATGACCGCACACTGACGCGCGCACTCTTCCCTTCCGATCTATCCTGCGAAGCCACCGCTGTTGTCCGGTTTTGTTGACGCCCTGTGCTGTCAACAAAACCGGACAGGATTTCATCCAAGCGCTTCTTCTCTCCACCGCCCCCTGCCTCTGATATTTCCTTGTGCCCCCCTTCGCTGGACTTGCTGCCGCTTCGTAGGGCGTGGGATGCTCTTCGGTGCCTCTGTTTTGTTTGGGCTTCGAAGCATTGCGCTTCGTGAACGGTCGCCTGCTCGACGGGATGACTGAAGTGCCCACCACGGTGTTTGTGGCGACCATTGAGTCGCTGCACAGGCCCAGAAACGCTCGCATAGCGCGAGCGAAACCACGGACGGTCCAGTCCGGAACCACCTGCTGAAGGAGCTGCAGAGAAATTGGATCGGCGGAGTTGCTACCGTCGGCGCCGAGGACCTTCCTCGACGCACATGCCGACAAGCTCGGCGCGCGAGCATGCTCGCAGAAAGAGCACACTACTCAACGAACCTGGCGGCGGAACGGATCGGAACGGAAGGGCGGAGGACATGGGAACGAATAGATGGCCAAAGAATTTGCACGGGCAAGCGGAGGCGCTCATCGGCGGCATCCGTGCGATTGGAAGGAAGAAGGGCACCGTGGACAAGCGCTTCATCCGAGGCACAGGCACTTGGGCCGTATACAGAAAGGACATCCATCGTTTCGTGGAGTTCCTGCAGCGCGCCGGGCTGCCCGACCTTCGCGACGTGCGCCGCGTCTCCGGTCTCGCCCGCGCCTACATCGCTAGCAGAGGACAGGCGCTGCGTGGCGCCGGGGGTTCATTTCAGACCATCGAGCGCGAAATCTCGGCGCTCACGAAGTTTTCGCACGCGCTGGACGTCTACGCGGAGCGCCACGGCGGCGACTCGGCTGCGGACATCCGCACGGTTCTGACAGAGGAGAAGGCGAACTGGCGCGCGGAGTTGGCGCCACGTTCCGGCGGCTACACGACTCGCGCGTATCCTGACCCTCCCGGCCTCTACGTCGCCATTTATGAGCCTGCTCTGCGCCTACAGGCTCGCCTCATGGGTGAAACCGGTTGCAGGACGGAAGGCGTCGGCGCTCCAGCGCGCGGCAGCAACCCGCTCACGGCCGCAAATCTGCTCGGCATGGGCACGGACCCTGTCTCAGGCGATGCCGTCGGCCGCATCACGGTCACGGAGAAAGGCGGGAAGCAAACAGAACACTTCCTAGAGCCGGAGACGTACCGCGAACTCCAAGCGCACATCGTTGAGCACGGCCAACTCGCTTCACCGTACCGCACGTTCCTGCGCGCCGTCGAAGCCGCCGCCAGGGCGACAGGGCAGTATGCGCCTGGCCGTGGAACGCACGGGCTCAAGCACAGCTTCGCACAGTCGCGCATGCACGAAGCCGTCGAGTCCGGCTTGTCGCACGAGGAGGCGAAACAAGCGGTCGCGGCAGAAATCGCGCACAACCGCATGGACAGCGTTGACGTGTACTTGAGGTAGGCCATGCCAAAACTCGCGATACATCCCTCTGGCTTGAACACAGCGAAAGAGCGCGCCCGTGCGTTGCGCTGGCTGGCGGGCCTTGCCGAAGCGGACCGCGAGCGCGTCCTGGCAGAGGCTTTTGCCGTGTGCGCCTCAGCCACGCCTCCGACTCCGTACGTCGCCTTGCTCGGCGCGATTCGCCGCTTCGGTTTCGACACGATCCGCCGGCGTGGCTATCGAGCCGCCGGGCCGGAGCAATTCGAGGATTTTCAGCGCGTGCGCGAGTCCCGCGCCCGAAACCTTCGCGAGGAGCGTCCATCGCCCCTGCGCGACAAGGTACTTCACCGGTGGGCGCTTGTGCGTGAGCTCCACGGCCAAGGCCTGGGATTCCGGCTCATCGCACGTTACTTCTCGAAGCAGCTGCGCGTCCAGGTCTCGCCGTCATACCTGCGGAGGCTGTGGGGCGAATTGGAGCCCGGTGACGGTAACGGCCAGCCGCAACCGTAACGCGCTCGGTCTGTTCTGATGCCGACGCTCGCCATTCTTTTTCTACTGCTTGTGCTGTTCGGCCTGCTGGCGCTCTTCGTCAGGAGCTTCACCCTGCAGCGCGCTCTGACGGCTGAACTCTCGGCAGCTCACCCTCCCAAACACTTTCCCGAAGGTCGTACAGCCCCTCTCCCGGCCAAACACCACCGCCCCATTGGACATTCTCCGCGCAAGCGTTGGCGCAGAACGCCAGGCATGCAGTCCGGTTTGCCGCCGCCAACCGTCTGGCCAGGCCGAACAGGCCTTTCCGCATGTTCCAATGCCTGGCGAGCCTCTGGCTGCGCCGTAAGCATGGGAACGCAAGCTCCTGTTCGTTTGCCGTGGTTTGGAGTGATGGAGTGGTTTGCCCTTCGCCTGCCCTGGAAACGACCAGCAAAATTATTTTCGAGGGTTCGGAAATCGCTAGGAATTCAAGGGACTCGAAGTCCTCGAATATAGACTTCAACGGGCTTGATTTTGGAAACATATTTCGAGAGATCATGGATCCCTTTTCACCGTAACAGGAGAAGCACCATGATCCACCAGTCGTCGGCCCCAAGATTTCTGCTCACCCTATCACATGGCATTGTCGTTCCCGCCCTGTCCCGCCGCACCGGTGCGCCTTGCCGTGCGGTGCAAACCCGGTGGCTGGTGGTCGAGATCGACGGCCAGGTGCGGCTTGTTGGCTGCCGCGACCGCAAGGGGCGCGTGTTCCGGACCGCTGTGCGCGACAACCTGCGGCTGCAGACGCGCAGCATCGCCAACGCCCGCGAGCTGACCGACGACAATGCACTCATACGAGCGCTCGATGAGGCCGCCGCCGCGAACTTCGACATGGAGGCCGCCGGAGCGCTGTTTGACTACAGGTCGCTCCGGTTCGCGGACGGCATGGACAACTACAGCGCATGGCCAACGGCGGGCGGCGATGTGGTGGCCCGGCTGTCCAGTACGCACGGCATGCTCGTCCCGTCCGTGGACCCGCTCAAGCCGCCGTTTCGCCCCATCGGCTTGCTCTGGGAGAACGGCGACTTCGGGCGGAACTCATCCAGCGCCATCCTTTCGTTCGTGAACTCCGCTGGCGTGATCCTCGCCGCCGCATACCCCGACGCCCTCGCCGAACGCTTCGTGCGCCGGAACGCCGCCGCCTGGACAGACTGGCTGCCCGCTGCTCCTGACGAAAAAGCAAAGCGGTCCGCGGCACGAATGGAAGCCACGTTCCCGAAGCGTCAGCACGTCGCTCTCACGCCGGAGCTCGTCTTGCGGTTCCTCGGCAAGCACCCGGGAAGCGAAGCGCTGTCGCTCAAGCCCGGCCCCACTGTCCACATTGTCATCTGGAAGAACGCCGTGACCCGGTCCGGCAAGCACGTCAGCGCCGACCACATGTTCCTGCGCCCATTCTTCGAAAGGTTCATGGACCCGGCACCGGCCGAGTAGACTCGGCAGTTTTTGGGGAAGAACCTGAGGCTCCGGGGTGGCAGCACTCTGGAGCCTCTTGTTTGCGGCGTAAGGGCGCCTCTTGCCCTTGGCGGCGCCGCAGGAGTGCTCGGAGCAGGCAGTCGTCGCGCCCTCGTGCCCGTCCGTAGCGGGCTCGCCCGTTTGCCCGAGCTGCCATGTGGCGCGTCCGACGAAAGATTTTGCGACGGCCGGCTTGCCAGACGGAGTCAGCGGCCCTTGGCGGGTGCATATCCAATCCTTCTCGATAAGTTCGTAAGCCGTGCCGGTCTTCATCACGATCTTGACCGTGTGATCCGGGCTGCACGCGATGGACTCAATGACGCTCCGCATCTGCAGGGCGATGCGTGCGCGGCGCGCGTAAATCGCTTCGTCAGACATGTCGACGTATTCCGGCAGGCCAGTGTCCGGCGAAAGCGCGGCAGCGTCCGAGCGCTCACGGAATTGCCTGGAGTCTTCAGCCGCCTGCCGCGCCGCAGTCGCTTCGGCGCGCGCCAAGGCCAAATCAGCTCGCAAACCGTCACGTTGCCGTTTCAATTCGGCAAGCTGCTGCCCCAACTCCTCAAGTCCCGCGAGGTCATTCTTCGTGAGCAACGACACGTGCAACTGGATCGAAGCGTCAGCATGGTCCAGTTGTGCTTCGAGCGAGGCGACGCGATCCACGTGCTGCTTCATGACGGCTGCGTGGATGCCGGCGGCCGCGACGATGTCGAGATCGTCGATGGTCCCGGAAAGTACGAAGTTCTCAAGATACAGGTAGTTGAAGTATCGTCTGTTCGAACAGCCGTGCCCCGCGTGCGCTGAGTTGCATGTCAGGTAGTGCGCCCACGGGCGGAGGCCACTTTTCCGGGTCTTGTCTTGCGTGGCATTGTGGTAGCCCATCGTGCCGCCACATACCGAGCAACGGGCCAATTTCTGGAAGAGATTTGCGTACTTTTTGCCCTTCCTGCCCCGCTGGCCTTTCTTGCGAAGGAACGCCATGTCCTGAACACGGTCGAAGAGTGCTTGGTCAACAATGGCGGGATAGTACCCCGTGATGACTTCCTGTCCTCTGGAACCCTCGTCAGTCTTGAACTCGGCGATATAGTCGCCGACAACAGCGCGATTACACAGCAGTTTGTTGATATAACTCTCATGCCAGATATCTTTTCGCGTGTTCCAAGCCGGGATGCCCTCCTTGCGCAAAGTCCGAACGATGACCCCGCGCCCGTAGCCTTGCACGTACATGTCGAAAATGCGTCGCACGAGCTGTGCGCGCTCTTCGATGACGTAAAATTTGCTATCCCTCACCTCAAGCCAGCGCGGACACTGACTCGTCGCAATGACTCCTTTCCTCGCAAGCTTGCGCTTCGTCTGCCAGTTCGCAAGCGACCGGAAAGACTTGTGCTCCGACTCACTGTTTGACCGCATCATATCGGCGAGGATGGGGAAGAACGCGGCGTAGGAGGCGAGATCGAGAATCACGTTCTGGGCGGTGAGTCCGATCCTGACGCCACGCTGGGTGATGTTGAGCAACAACAGCAGCGCTTCGTTCACACGATTGCGGGTCAGGCGGTCAAGGGATTCCGCGACAAGCACTGAGCCCGGCGGCACTTCACCGCTCTCGCATCGCTGCAGGAAGCGGCCGAGTTCGCCTGTCAAGGCGTTGTCGCCACGAAATGCCGACACGCCGATGTCTTGCAAGGTCTCGGCAACCGGCAGGCTATGGGTTTCGACGAATCGCACGGCGGCGTCGTGCTGCCGACGTTCACCGTCGCCCCAAGCTTGGCTTTGCGATGACAGTCGGATATAAATGTATGCCTGTGGCGCCGTGGGAGTGGGTGGGTGTGTAGTTTTCATGAGAGCATCCTGCGCCGGTTATTTCTGATGAGGCCAGGACTTTCAGGGGGGTCAGAGGGGGGCCTGGCGACGCCCAAAGCGACAATCGCCAGAAATTACTGGCAAAGTTTATTTCGCTTTGGGTAAGATAATTCTTCTGTGTTCCCCGCTGTGGGGCTTGAAGCCCCCGGACTTATGTATGTGACTCAAACGCGAATTAAAATAGGCGATTGAAAGGGAAAAAACCACCATAACTTTTTTAACCGGAAATCGGTCTTGAAGTCAAGGCCGGCGAGAAACAGCAGCGACGAGATTGCTCAATGCTTGTCCCATGGGGTGCGGTTTTATGGAGCAAATGTACAAGGTTGTTTCAGGTGGTTGCAAACAAATCAAAGAGGGGTCGCGTGAGCGGCCTCTTTTCGTTTATGGCTCTCGCCCATGGCGACGCCTCGCAGCAACCAGTCACTTGATTTTAACGATGTGATGGCCCATTCTTTTTGTGCCGCAAATTATACTCACACATCACATCCGGTGAAGGAGCATTTGATGGGAACGAAGTCTCCTTTCTCACAGGAAGACCTGAACGACATCTTCAAGGTGTCTCCGACAAATCCAGAGCGAGTCGTTTCAAGGGAGAGCGGCATCCTTGAGTTCAAGGAAGCCTTCAACTGGGGCGGAATCGCGAAATATCTCAAAACGAGCGCATCGTTTGCCAATGCCAAGGGCGGATACATTGTCTTTGGCATTGCCGACAAGCCACATCGTCTATGCGGCCTGTCTGGAGCCAGCCTGCAGATGTTTGATGAGTTCGACCCAGAAAGACTGTCTCGTCATTTCAACGAGCATTTCGCGCCGGAGATAGAATGGGACATTCAGCGCTACGAACTTCAAGGTAAAAAATTCGGACTTCTCTACATCCATGAGGCGAAAGACAAGCCGGTCATCTGCACGAGGGACGCTGGCAAAGACAAGGAACTGAAAGAAGGTGACATCTACTACCGGTATCGTGGACGCTCGGAGCGGGTGAAGTATCCAGAGTTGCGGGCGATGCTTGAGGCCAAGCGGGAGAACGAACAACGTCTCTGGATGCAACATCTTGCGAACATAGCGCGCGTGGGCGTCCATGAAGTCGGAATCTTCGACCTACACACTGGTTGCGTCACCGGGGCCAGTGGCTCCTTCCTGATTGACGAGTCTTTGCTCAGCCAACTCTCCTTCATTAAGGAGGGTGAGTTCTCCGAGGTCAAGGGCAAGCCCACGCTGAAGCTTATCGGTCATGTTGAATCTTTGTCTGGCGCGGCTTCCGGATTCACGAGGAAACAAGTCGTCAAGACCAAGGGCATACGAATCGGTGACATCCTCCTTGGGGCCTTGGAACAGCAAACCGTGCCCGAACCCGACGACTACATCAGACAGGTATGTTACGAGAGTTCGGCATTTCTGCCCGTGTACCACTTCATGAAGAAGGCCGGGATGAATCCAACGCAGACCATTGCGATGCTTGATGGAGTGGTCTCAAGGTCGGTCACACGGACGAAGCTTATCGAGCGCCTGAAGGATGGGAAGACGCAGTGGCTTTCATTACCGCGCGGGGGCAAGGCAGCCGCCGAAAAGAAGCGGAACTTCATGGACGCGCTTCGCAATAAGAGCGTGAGTAGCGGACTTTCCAAGGATGACCTTGAATCCTGTCTCCAAGCCATGCGCGGGTTGTCGGCGGAGGAGGTCAAAGCCAACTCCAAATATCTCCGGGGCCTTTTGAAGAGCTGGGTCAACAAGCATTACGTCTCGGCAGATGGGGCGCTGGCTGGCAACCTCCGTCGCGCGATCTGTTGGGTCGATGAAGCGCTGAATATGGAAGCACTTCCTTGAGTCGCATGGCGGGGTTCCACGTGCAGGAAGTCTTCATGTGGAGCAAAACCAGTTTTAAATGTCGTCTGCCCTAGATGTGGAGTTGCAAGACGTTGTTCACTCTCTCGCCGATACGACTCATGGGCGTTTTCCTTTGTAACGACTTGTGATTCCTAAAATGATTGTATTCGTGGAGCCAGCGGGGCAACTCGCTGGCTCTCTC
>CAIMRY010000031.1 GCA_903843965.1 uncultured delta proteobacterium | reverse complement strand
TTGGGTGTTGGTGTTGCTTCGCAACTCCACCATACAACCAAACGGCCCGATGACCACCTTCGCCGATTCGCCCAGGGGGAGAGGGATATCCCTCTCCCCCTGGCCAACCTCAGAATTTACACCACGTCCGTGGACTCTAACTTAAAATCTGTCCCCCAATTAAATATGACGAGGGGGAAGACCTTGTGAACTCCTCATCCCCCTGATGAAGTCCAGGGCCAGGCCGACAGGGTAGCGGCTATCCGGGGCGGGTAATTAGGCCACCCCTAGGCCCTGGAAAGTCAGGCAGCCCTGGACCGCTGCCTAATTCACGTGCCGCAGAGCCTCGGCCACCCACTGGTTGAGCGGCTTGCCGTGGGCCTCGGCCTGCATGGCCGCGCGGGCGTGAACCTCTGGGGGGATGCGCAGCATCACCTTGCCAGAATACGGACGTTGGGGCTTGAGTCCTTCACGCTCGCAGGTTTCAAGGTAGTCGTTGACGGCCTCCTCAAAGGCCGCGCGCAGCTCCGTCACGGAATCGCCGTGGAAGGTGACGATGTCGCGGATGCCCGCCACGCGGCCAATGAAGCAGCCGTCCTCGTCGCTAGACTCAAGCCGGGCGCTGTAGTCCTTGTACGTCATGTCCTGGCCCTGGTGCGCTTCGCCTTGTGCTGCACGTAGTTTTCCAGCACTTGGTTGATGCGGCCCTGGTAGCCCGGCCCAGCTTCCTTGAAAAAGGCCAGCACGTCCGGGGCAATGCGGATATGCACGGGAACCTTTTTTACCGGGGGCTCCCGCAATTCTGCATCCGCCCAGAAAGCGGCGTCCGTGGGTTCTGCGTCCGGGTCCGCCAGGGCGTTTCGCCGCACCTCGCCTTCGGTCATGGCGTCAACGCGCCCCAAGTCTGTCTTTGATTGCCTTTTCATAGATTCCAGCCTCCTCGGCAGTTGCCCGCCTTAGGGATATTATGCGGATGTTCTCGCCACGCTCCGCATAGACCATGTTGACCGTCCGCCCATGCAAGCTGCCCAGCAGCACCCAGCGGTCCTCTCCGTAGTCTTTGCGCCTGTCCAGCTTTTCCAGGCAAGGGCCGGAGAGCACTTCCTCCGAGTCCTCGAAGTCCAAGCCATGCTTGTCCAGGTTTGCCCTGCGTTTCGCCTCATCCCATTGAATGCCCATTGCCTGCCCCCTATGTATACACAGCAGTGTACACTGTCAATGGCGACTAATCTCCCCCACTTGGTCCACGCAGGGCCATCACCTTGCCGGGTTCCACAGGCGTGGCATGTTGCTCCAGCACCCCGATAGCGGCCCGCAGGCCTTTCGGCGAAAGGTGTGAGTTGCGTTGTGTCATGTCAAAATCCGCATGGCCCATGAGTTCCTTGACTGCGTACAGGCTTGTCCCGGCCTCCACCAGCCAGCTTGCGAAGGTATGCCACAGCGTATGAAAACAGACGCGCTGCCTGGGGTCGTCAACGCCCTGGTTGAATTAATCATCTGCCACATGCCGAACACGTGGGAAATACAGACCTGCATGGTTTCTCCGGACAACTCAATTCTTGCCGGTGTCCTCCCGCGTCATAACTCCTTGCTGACCCCGAAACAGGGGACTTTACACATGCACAGGACAACCCTAAGGTTACAGGCAAAGGTTCAGGCCGAGTGCTCCGTGTCGAGTGCTCCGTGGCGGCAAAGGGCTCATGGCGCAGGATCATGCCTGTTCAGCCAGCCGGCACGACTGCACAGACAACCTGCAATTCAAGCATATTGGCTACCGCCGCGTGCGCAACCCCTAACCGCGCGAAAAAGGTCTACCACCGTGTACACGATGTACCGCTTTATTGCCCGCTCGTTGTCCCTCTCTCTCCTGCTGCTTGCGGCCACAGTCATGGCGGCCGGAGCTGACATCTTGAGACCAGGCATGCGGAGCATCCCATATTGCGTAAAAATTGAAAACATGGAGCATTTCCCGGACGTTGTCTTCGTAGGGGTCATTCAGCAGGTAACGGGAGGCGGCAAGGTGGAAGGGTACCTCATCAAGCCGGGGGAATGCCTCCACAAAGGATATAAATTCAATATGTTCCATGTTTTTGCCGTGCCCACGGAGCACGCGGGAGAAATCAACCTGCACGCGAGCCCGCCTCATCCAACGGCCCTGCCCCTTTCGGAAACAATAGACCCCGTCAACCTGCAGGTGGAAAAGGGAGACCCGGATTCCTCCATTGAGGAAACCTACCAGGTGCTGGGCTTTGCCGAGGACAAGGTGGTCGTCTACAAGGCGTCGCGGCACGCAATACGCGGCTTCCTGCGGCCCGACCTGCGGGAGACCTACCCTGCTCCGACAGTGCCTGCCCTGCGTTTGCGGCTCGCAAAGCCCTGAGATGGATTCGGCCCAGTTTCTGTATGAGCGGTTTTTTCCGGCGCTTTTCCTGTCCGTGTCCGTGGAAACGGTGCTGCTTCTTGTTCTGGCGCGACGTGTCTTCAGGCTTAAGGCCGCTGAGGTTCCGACCGGGCGCATCGTCTTCGCCGGGGTGCTGGCCACCTCGGCCACGCTGCCATACGTCTGGTTTGTCTTCTGGGAGTTGCTTGGAGGGACCGTGTTGTACGCCCCGGTGGCCGAAACCTTCGTGCTTGCAGCCGAGGCGTTCATCCTCAAGGCGCTCCTGGGCCTGTCCTTACGGCGCGCCTTTGCAGCATCCTTTGCCTGCAACGCAGCGTCTTTCTCTCTCGGTTTGTTGCTCTGTGGACCATGAACACCGAAAGCGGGATCATTGGACTTGCCGTACAGGCAAGGCGAAAGTGAAAAGGCCGGGAACCAACGCCCCCGGCCCTCACGTCTTGTTTCTGCTCTTGCCCTGACCACTCTGCCGCCTCCGGCAACTTCCCCGCTTTCCGGCAACAAGGCCCTCATCTTCAGCAGCCAGATCGGCGGGCGGCAGCCACCCCGCCGCGCCAGGGCTACGCCTCCGCCGCCTGCCCGCGCCCGCGCAAGAACACGCCCAAGGTCTGGTCCACATTCAGGATGTGGTCACGTATCCAGAAGGTGACGAACAACAGGAACTCGGCCATGTCCACCTCCTTGTCCTCGGAGAAGGCCTCCAGAAAATCAAAACCTTGAGTGTCTGGTGGCCAAACAGGCGCTTGCTTCCCCCTTGGCTTCGAGCAAAAGCCAAAGGTCCTGCGGAGACATTCCGCAAGCCCTTTGTTCTGGCCTGATGAACCTGGGGTCTCCCGGTTCGGTCTATTTGTAGTAGATCTTCAGCTCGTTGGTGTGGGTCTTGAGCTGGCCGGGCGTGACCTGGCCGGCGGTGATGACCACGCTCTGGCCCGGGGTGAACTTCGGGGTGGCCTGCACAAACGCCTCGGCCCGCTCCACGTGGCTGGCCAGGGTGGTGTCCACCAGGCGCGGCTCCACGCCCCAGAAGAAGTTCAGGTTCTTCACCACGCGCGGATCCGGGGTCAGGGCATACACAGGGTGCGCCGGGCGGCGGCTGGACAGGTAGCGCGCCGTGGCCCCGCTGGTGGAATGGGAAACGATGCCCTCGCCCTCGGTGTTCTCGGCCAGCAGGCAGGCGGCGTAGGCCAGGTACTTGGCCGGATTCTTCTCCGGCTTGGGCGCCAGCGGACCCTTGGAGCGCTCGATGTAGTACGGCTCCGCGTTTGCGGCGATCTCGCTGATGAACTTCACGGCCTCCAGCGGATAGTTGCCCATGGCCGTCTCCTCGGAGAGCATGACGCAGTCCGCGCCGTCGAGCATGGCGTTGGCCACGTCCGCAGCCTCGGCCCTGGTGGGCAGCGGGTTGTTGACCATGGACAGAAGCATCTGCGTGGCCACGATGACGGCCTTCTGGGCGTGGCGGCAGGCGCGGATGATGCGCTTCTGGATCACCGGCACGGCGGACAGCGGGCATTCCAGGCCCAGGTCGCCGCGGGCCACCATGACGGCGTCGGTGAGGCTCAAGATGGACTCCAGGTTGTCCACGGCGTTCTGCCGCTCGATCTTGGCCACAACCGGAATCCAGACCCCGTGCTTCTCGATCTCGCCCCGGATGTCGCGGATGTCCTCCAGGGTCTGCACAAAGGACAGGGCCACGGCGTCCAGGCCGATGTCCAGGCCCTCGTGCAGGTCCTTGCGGTCCTTGGCGGTGAGGGCGGGCATGGGGTGGAACTTGCCGGGGAAGGCGATGCCCTTCTTGGAGGTCAAGACGCCGCTGTTTTTGGCCTCCATGACGAACAGGGAGTCCTGCTTGCGCACCTCGGTGACGGTGAACTGGAGCATGCCGTCGGACAGGGACACGGGCATGCCCTTGTCCAGCCCCTTGAGCAGCTCCGGCAGGTCCAGGTTGACAAAGACCATGTCCCGCACGCTGCCCCGGTGCTCCGGCAGGCCCAGGGCCAGCAGGTCGCCCTTGCGCACCTGCACGGGCGAGCCCGTGATCTCGCCGATGCGCACCTTGGGCCCGCACAGGTCGCCCATGATGGTCACAGGCTGGTCCAGGTCCTGTTCGATCTGCCGGATGAGCTTCACCGTGGGCAAAAAGGTCGCGGCATCGGCGTGCGAGAAGTTCAGGCGGAAAATCCGCACCCCATACTGGACCATGGCTTTCATGGTCTCGTAATTATTCGAAGCTGGTCCCAGGGTGGCGACGATCTTGGTGTGCATAGACTCTCCTCACGGGTGCGGCTTGGGTTCAGGGTTGTGTATGGATATGTCTACGCGCCATCCTGCCATGCCTCAAGAAAAAAGCGCGCCGCTGCATTTTCCAGCGGGGAAGGCAGGTCAACAAAGGCCGAGCATTCCAGCAAAGCCTTTTCTCATCCCTGCCCCCAGGTTTTGGATATGGCGAAAACAATGCAGATCAAGACTGGCATATTCGCACAGCCGGTGTGTGAAAGCAACGAGCCTGTGAGAACTTGACGGTTGGCGGGGCAGAATCCTGGCCTGGAAAGTTTGGCCAAAGCCCATGAAATCTAAAGCAAGCCCTAAAGTTTGGCCTCAACCCTGTCGATAAGGGTTACGTAAGGATAGAATCTACCTTCTATGTCGACACAACCAAGAGGATTCCGCCATGAACATCAACCCCTCGGACATGGACGTCAGGCAGGGGTATGCCCCTGCCGAAATAGCCGCTGCTGCGGCGCCTGCCGCGCCTGTGGCCACAAAGTCTCAGGATCATGACACAACGCTGTCAGTCCAGGCGGACGCAAAGTCGCAGGCAGCCGCCTCCGCTGCGGACAAGAAAACTGCCCTTGAAGCTGCGGACAAGATCTCCCAGCACCTTGACGAGAACCACACGAGCCTCAAGATCAAGGTTCTGGAGGACGCACAGGCGGGAGTGCAGGTTGAAATCATTGACAACACCAGCGACAAGGTTCTGCGCAAGATTCCGCAGGACGAGCTGATCAAGCTCTCCGCATCCATCAAGAAGATGACCGGGTTGTTCGTCAATCAGGCGACCTGACCACGGCCTTTTCCCCACAACGCTGCCAAAGCCCCCGCACGGAGGGGCTTTCGTGCGTTGTGCCGCCGAAGGCTAGCGTTCGTGCATGGACCCGCTCATGGCGTCGATGAAGGGGTCGAGGAAATAGCCCAGCACGGAACGCTTCCCGATGTGGATGCCCACGATCACGCGCATCCCGGGAAACAGGTCGTAGCGGTTGGAGTTGTTCGAGAAATGATCCTGCTCGGTGACCACGAGCACCTTGTAGAAGGTGTTCACCCCGCCCGCCATGGACTGGGTCACGGCATCGGGGCTCACGTGCAGCACCTTGCCCTCGATGTTGCCGAAGCGTCTGGCGTCGCGCGAGGCCAGCTTGACCACGGCCAACTGGCCAGGCCGCACAAAGCCGACATCCTGGATGGGCAGGTGCGCCACGATGACCAGCTTGTCGCCGGCGGGCACGATCTCGACAACGGTCATGCCGGGCTGGATCACCTCGCCTTCGCTGACCACGTTGACGCTCTTGACGATGCCCGCCTCGGGCGCGCGCAGGGTGGTTCTGTTCTGGCTGTCGCGCAGCCTCTTCATACGCTGGGTCAACTCCATCAGCTCGCGCTGCACCTTCTTCAGCTCCGTCTCCACGTCCTCGTTGAAGGCGTTCTGGGTGCGGACAAGCTCCTCCTTGGCTGCGGCAAGGGCGGCTGTGGCCCGGGAGTAGGCGGCGGTATTCTCCAGGATGGCGCTGCGGGTGTTGTTCTCCTCCTTGCGCCGGGCGATGAGCTCGTCCTCCTTGACCAGCCGTTCGCGGTACAACTCCTCGCTGCGCAGCACCTGGCGCTGCACCAGGGGCAGGTTGCGCTTAAGGTTCTCCAGCCTGGCGCCTGTCTCGCGGATGTCCTGCTCGCGCTGGCGCACACGCTCGGCCTGGGAGGAAATGTCGGTCTGCAGGCGCTTGCGCCGGGCCTGGAACAGGTTCCGGGCCTGGTCCACAAGGTCCTTGTGCTTCTGCTCCAGCTCCGGGGTGAACTTCGGCTCGGGCAGGCCCTGGGACTCGGCCTCCAGGCGCAGGGATTCGATGGTCAGGGAGTTCAGCCGCACGGCCAGTTCGTCGGTGTTGGCCTCGGCCGCGGCGGCGTCCAGGACCACCAGGGGCTGGTCCTGCTTCACCAGGTCGCCCTCGCGCACCAGGATCTCACGCACGATGCCGCCTTCCAGGTGCTGTATCTTCTTGACCTTGGTGCGCGGAATGACCTCGCCCACGGCCTCGCTGACGATGTCCAGGCTGGTGAGGGCCGACCAGGCCAGGCCGAGCACGATCAGGCAACCGCAGAGGTAGAGGAACCTGCGGTGGGCCTCCAGGGTCTTGTCCACAACGGCGTGGGCCGCCTCCGGGCCGAGGACGGTGGGGTCGACGGAGGGGGCTGCGGTGGGCGTGACGGAGGGGCCGATGGAGGGGTCGGGACTCATCACGTGACCTCCTCGGACTTGGGCTCGCGCCTCGCGGAAAAACTGGGCGTGGGCTTCTCGTTCATGTCCAGCACAAACCCGGCACCCTTGATGATGTGCGGGTCCACGCTGGCCACGATGATGCTGAGCCCGGCCTTGGACAGGACGTTGAGCACGTTGTACACGGCCAGACAGCCTTCGGAGTCCAGGCCCTCGGTCGGGTCGTCAAAGACCACCAGGCGGCCGGGATTCATGAGCGCGCGGGCCAGCGCCACGCGGCGGCGGATGCCCACGGGCAGGGTGCGCCCACCCTCGGCCATCTCCATGTCCAGGCCCTGGTGGCTGACATCGAGGAAGCGGCGCAGCGCGGCGGCGCGCACGGCTTGGTTGAGGCGCTCCTGGGCGAGCGGGCTCTCGGGCTCCAGTTCGCCCAGGGTGATGTTCTCGCGGATGGTGGCGTTCAGGAAGGTGGGTTCCTGCGGCAGGTAGAGCAGCTGCCTGCGCCACCAGTCCGGCGCGAACTGGCGCAGTTCGATGCCATCGGCCAGGACGTTGCCGCGGCCGGGCTCCAGCAGGCCGACCACGAGCTTGCAAAAGGTCGACTTGCCCGAGCCGTTGAACCCGGTGACCGCCAGGACCGAGCCCGGCGGCAGGGTGAAGCTCAAGGACTCGAAAACCGGACCGGTGGACCCGGAATAGGCGAAGCCCACATCGCGCAGCTCCAGGCGGCCGGAATATTCACGCAGGGCCGAACCCGACACGGGCTCAAGGGCCATGGCGTGGAACTCCTCAAGCTGGACAAGGGCTTCCTCGGCCCGGCGGCCCGCCAGGACCGACTGCAGAAAGCTTGAGCCCATCTGCATGGCCTTGGCCGAGAGGATGCTCGCGCCGATGAGTCCGCCCACGCTCATGTCTCCGACCACGGCCAGCATGGCGCCGACAAAGTAGATGGAGATACGCAGCAAAACGCTCACCGTTTCCTGCCGCGACTTCCCGCGCTCACGCGCGGCCTCCACAAGCCCCTGCACCTCCTGGATGCCCTGCATCTGTCTACGCCAAGCCTTGCGCAGGAAATCGGCCCCCAAAAAGGCGCGCACGGCCTCGGCGCCAGAAACGGCCGAGAGCGTCAGGTTGCGGTGCGCCATGGCCTGATCGCGCTGGCGCAGGTCCAGGGGCGCGTTGCTGCGCATGCCATAGAGGGTGAAGAGGATGGTCGCCGCCACGGCCAGGACGGTGATCACGGCCAGCAGAGGGTGGATGAACCCGACGGCCAGCACGAAGAGCAGGAGGAACGGAGCGTCCAGCACGGAGGAGATGTTGTGGGAGTCGTACGCGTACTCCACGGCCTTGAGGGCCGAGAGCATCTCCTGGTGGCGACCGGGCGGCATGCGGTACAGCGCCGTGAGCTTGGCCCGGGTGAAGACCATCAGGGTCTTTTCGTTGAGCTCGTGGTCCGGCAGCACGCTGACGGCGCCGGCCAGCCGACCGCGGACAGTGGAGAAGGCCATGCCCAGAAACGAGGCGATGAGCACCCCGGTGGTCAGCGAGTACAGGGTGCCGTCAAAGCCATAGCCCACGTAGCGGTTGAGCACGAGAATGACATAGATGGAGGAGGCCACGCTCATGAGATTCGCAAGGAAGGAGGCGAAGAGGATCTCCCAGGTCAACCTGGGTCTCAAGGCGAGGCGGCGAAACAGTTCTTTCATCAGACGACCAGGGTCTCAAGACGCGCGCAGGATGCGGCGGCAGCTACACAGCCAGGGCGTCGGCATTGGGTGGGCTCTGGATCAATTCTCGACGACATCGGGGGTGATCAGCCCCATCTGGTTCAGCAGGGTGTAGGCGGCGGTGATGTACTCTATTTCAGAGGTGACCTTGCTGCTCGTGGCGTTGATGTAGTCACGCTCACCGGTGATGATTTCGGTGATGCCGACCTCGCCGCCCAGGGCCTTCTTCTTCTTCACCAGTTCAAGGTAGGACCAGGTGATGTTGGCCTGGTTCTCGTACAGGGCGATGGTCTTCTTCAAGGTCAGGATGTCGTTCCAGGCGTTGCGCACGCGCTCCTCGACGATCCTGCGGCGGTCCAGCAGCGACTTGCGCACGGAGGTGATGTCGCTCTTGGCCGCGCGGATGTTGTCCACGTCCCGGAAGCCGGAGAAGAGGTTGTAGCTCACCTGCAGCCCGGCGCGCTGCTCGGAGCGGATGCCCGCGTCGCCCTGGTCGTTCTCCTTGCGGGTGGCCTCGGCCACGGCCTCGATCTTGGGGTACATGGCCGACTGGCGGACCTCAAGATCGCCCTGCTTGGAGGTCAGGGACTGCTGCAGCTCGATGAGCGCCGGGCTGGACTCCAGGGCCTTGGTCACGGCATCGTCAAGGGTGCCGGGCATGTTCTTCGTGGGCAGGGAGGGCAGGATCAGCGAATCGATCTGGGCCTCGGTCAGGTCCACGCCGTAGACCGACTTGTAGTTGTTGCGGGCGTTGGTGTAGGCGCGCTCGACATTGATGCTGTGGGCCTGGGAGCTGGAAAGCTGGGCCTTGATCTGGAGTTCCTCGTACGAGAGGCCGACGCCGCGCTCCACCAGGGCCTCCTGCATGCCGGAGAGCCGCTTGATGTTTTCCTCGGAGCGCAGGGCGTAGCGCACCATCTCCCGTGCGCGGATGAGGCCGAGGTAGGCCGAGACGCCTTGCAGCGACACCTCCTGGCGGATCATGTCGAGCTTGGCCAGGGACTCCTTGCGGACGCCCTCGGCCTGGTTGACGCCGCCGCTGGTGCCGCCGAAGTCGTAGATCGTCTGCGAGGCCGAGAGGGTCTGGACGTTGCGCCACTTGCTGGTGTTCGCGGGGTCGGCCGGCTTGTGGATGTCTTCCTTGCCGCCGTCGATGACCGCATTGAGGCGCGGGTACCAGGCGCCCCTGGCCCGGTCGTACATGTGCGTGGCCGAGGCCACGGCGGCCTCTGCGGCTTTGATGCGGTCATGGGTGCGGAAGAGTTCGGCGATGGATTCCTTGAGCGTGACCTTGACCGGGGACTGGTCTGCAGCGGCTTTTTGCGCGGGGGCTTCGGCCATGGCTTGAGTCTGGGGCTGGGTCGGGGTAGCTTCAGCGCAGGAGGCGGCAGCCGGAAATGCGCACAGAAGCAGACTTGCAGTCAGCGTCAGTAGCGCAGAGCGTAGGCGATGCGTCCTGTTCCCCATTCCGGTTTCCCCATTCAGCTCAAAAAGATATATTTCTGCACCATTCGATGCACACTTTTTTTGACCATTACCGAGAACTTCGCTACATTACAACAAATGAATTGGCAAGTGAAATCACGTATCCTCGCAGACACTTGCCCGGAAGGAATTCGGCTCCCCGCACGTCACGCCGCCTGTCAGGCCGACCTGACAAACTGGCCTGGCAAACTTGACCGAGAAACTGGAGACACGACATGGCCGGAATTCTAAAGAAAATATTGAAAAGCGACAAGACATTCCTGGTCACTGCGGGCATTCTGGCCTCGCTGCTCATGGCCGGGCTGTACCTCGTGCAGCCCACGGTCCTGCGTTTCCTGGACTATAAAATTTACGACCAGCTGCTGCGCAGGCAGCACACCACTAAAACCTCGGGCGTGCCGGTCATCGTCGACATTGACGAAAAAAGCCTGGCCGCCCTGGGCCAGTGGCCCTGGCCGCGCTACCGCGTGGCGCTTTTGCTGGAGAAAATCCGCCTGGCCGGGGCCATGTCCGTAGGCATGGACATGGTGCTGGCCGAGCCCGACCGCACCTCCCCGGCCCTGCTGCGCCGACAGATCAAGAAGGAGCTGCAGGTCGACGTGGAGTTCCAGGGGCTGCCCAAGGCCCTGGAGGACAACGACGCGCTCCTGGCCAACGTCATCACCGGCAAGCCTTACGTGCTCGGGTTCTACTTCAACTTCTCCAAGGCCGAGGCCGACCAGCAGGTCCAGACCTCGGAGTGCCTCATCAAGCCTGGCCAGGTCTCCCTGCTGGAGTCGCCGGACTCGGTGAAGGCCAAGGACGCCCTGCACACCGCCTTCGGCACCGTGTGCCCGCTGCCGGTGCTGGCCAGCGCCGCCACGGCCACGGGCTTCTTCAACGCCACCCCGGACCCGGACGGCATCCTGCGCCGGGTGGCCCTGCTCATCAACTACAAGGACCAGCTCTACCCGAACCTGGCCCTGGCCACGCTCATGGTGGCCACGGGCGAGCGCAACATCCTGCTCAAGCTCGACACCCAGGGCACGGAATCCCTGCGCTACGGCGGCGCGATCATTCCCGTGGACCGCGCCGGGCAGCTCCTGCTCAACTACCGCGGCGGCGGCGGCGTTTTCCCGTACATCAGCGCCGTGGACATCATCGAGGGCACGCTGGCGCCCGGGGCCCTGGACGGGAAAATCGCCTTCATCGGCACCTCGGCCGCAGGCCTCAAGGATCTGCGCGCCACGCCCTTCACCTCCGTGTACCCCGGGGTGGAGACCCACGCCACCATCGTGGACAACATCCTGACCCAGGACTTCATCTCCATCCCGGACTACGCCCCGGCGGTGGAGCTTTTGTGCACCATCCTCGCGGGCGTGTGCATCACCCTGCTGGTGGCCTGGGCGCGCGCCGTGTGGCTGGTGCTGCCCCTGGCCGGCATGGCCTTCGGCATGTGGGAGGGCTCGGCCTATATGATGTCCACGGCGCGGGTCTACATCTCGCCCCTGTACGCCTACATCATCCTGGCGGCCAACTTCACCCTGCTGACCCTGCTCAAGTTCTGGCGCGAGGAGAAGCAGAAGAAGTTCATCCACGGCGCCTTCTCCCACTATCTGGCCCCAGCGGTCATCAAGCAGATCTACGACTCCCCCGAATCCTTGAGCCTGCAGGGCCAGGAGAAGGAGGTCACGGTCATGTTCTCCGACGTGCGCGGGTTCACCACCATGAGCGAGCAGCTGACCCCGACCCAGGTGACGGACCTGTTGCACGACTACCTGACGCCCATGACGCGCATCATCACCAGCAACATGGGCACGCTCGACAAGTTCATCGGCGACGCCATCATGGCCTTCTGGAACGCGCCCATCGACGTGCCCGAGCACCAGAAAAAGGCCATGTCCTCGGCCTTGCAGATGCTTGACCACATCCACGTGCTGAACGAGAGCTTCAAGGTGAAATTCGGCCAGACCATCAAGATCGGCGTGGGCCTGCACTGCGGGCGCGTGCGCGTGGGCAACATGGGCTCGGCGGACCTGTTCGACTACACGCTCATCGGCGACAACGTGAACCTGACCTCGCGCCTGGAGAGCCTGACCAAGTTCTACGGCCAGGTGCTGCTCGTCAGCCAAGTCATGAAGGAGGTCTGCGGCGACGAATACGCCTATGTGGAGATGGACTCCGTGCGCGTGAAGGGCAAGAACGAGCCCATCACCATCTATACCGCCATGACCCACGAGGAGCGCGCTGCCAAGAAGGAGGGCTTCGACCGCTACGAAGAGGCCCTGGCCTTGTACAAGGCCATGCGCTTCACCGAGGCGGCCGAGGTCTTCGCCGAGCTCAAGACCAAGGGGTTTGAGCAGGTGCTCTGCACCATGTACGAGGAGCGCTGCGAGCACCTGGCCGAGGAGCCCCCTGGCCAGGGCTGGGACGGGGTGTACACCCACAAGACCAAGTAGCCGCCCCTTGCCGCCCGAACCGGCTCTGGGACTGAAGCCGCTCCGGATGCGGCCCCGCGCGCCGCACCCAGGGCGGCTTGACTTCCGGCCCGCGATGCTCCAAGTTACCGCCTTCCATTGTTACAGGCATGCCGTCGGATTGCTGCGGCGCCCCCATCGGAGGACTGAAGTGCATGAGTGATTACAAGAGCACCCTCAGACTGCCGCAGACCGGCTTTCCCATGAAGGCCGACCTGAAGCAGAAGGAGCCGGAAACCCTCAAGTTCTGGGCAGAGATTGACGCCTACGGCAGGATGGTCGCGGCCAACGAGGGACGCCGGGCCTACGTGCTGCACGACGGCCCGCCCTATGCCAACGGCAACATCCACATGGGCACGGCCATGAACAAGGTCCTGAAGGACATCGTGGTCAAGTCGCGCAACATGAGCGGCCAGAGGGCCGAGTATGTGCCCGGCTGGGACTGCCACGGCCTGCCCATCGAGCACAAGGTCGAGACCGAGCTGAAGAAAAAGAAAAAAGAGCTGCCTGCGGTGGTCATCCGCAGGCTCTGCCGCGAATACGCCCTCAGGTTCCTGGACATCCAGCGCACGGAGTTCAAGCGCCTGGGCGTGCTGGGCGCCTGGGACAAGCCCTACATGACGCTGGACCCCAAGTACGAGGCCGTCACGGCCCGCGAGCTGGGCAACTTCATGGCCAAGGGCTCGGTGATCCGCGGCAAGAAGCCCATCTACTGGTGCTGCTCCTGCCACACAGCGCTTGCCGAGGCCGAGGTCGAGTACGCCGACCACTCCTCGCCCAGCGTCTATGTGCGCTTCCCGCTTACCGACAAGCGCGTCAAGGAGCTGTTGCCCCCGGGCGCCAAGCACGACCCGGCCAAGACCTTTGTGGTCATCTGGACCACCACCCCCTGGACCCTGCCCGACAACATGGCCGTGGCCGTGCACCCGGAGTTCGACTACGTGCTGGCCGAGGTTGGCGGCAATCTCTACCTCATGGCCGCGCGCCTGCTGGCCCCCTGCGCCGAGATCTTCGGCTGGGACACGCCCAAGGTCCTGGCCACGGCGCCGGGCCAGAAGCTGGAGGGGCTGGAGGCCTGTCACCCCTTCTACAAGCGCAAGTCGCCCATCATCCTGGGCGGGCATGTGACGCTCGACGCAGGCACAGGCTGCGTGCACACCGCGCCGGGCCACGGGCGCGAGGACTACGACGTGGGCCTGAAGTACGGCCTGGAGGTCTATTCCCCGCTGGACGACGCGGGCCGCTTTTTGACCGACGTGGAGTTCTTCGCGGGCTTGAACGTCTTTGAGGCCAACCCCAAGGTCATCGAGAAGCTGAAGCAGGTGGGCAACTTGATCGCCCAGGAAAAGATCACCCACTCCTACCCGCACTGCTGGCGCTGCAAGGAGCCGGTCATATTCCGCGCCACCACCCAGTGGTTCATCAGCATGGAGGCGGGCGACCTGCGCAAGAAGGCCCTTGCGGCCATCCATGAGGACGTGCGCTGGATTCCCGCCTGGGGCGAGGAGCGCATCGCCAACATGATCGAGAACCGCCCGGACTGGTGCATCTCGCGCCAGCGCAGCTGGGGCGTGCCCATCGTGGCGCTCATCTGCGAGGACTGCGACGAGGCCTGGTTCGAGACCAGTTGGGTCATGGGCATGGTGGACCGCTTCGCGGCTCATCCCACAGGGTGCGACTACTGGTTCGAGGCCCCGCTTGAGGACATCGTCCCGGCGGACCTCAAGTGCCCCAAGTGCGGCCGCAGCCGCTGGCGGCGCGAGACGGACATCCTGGATGTCTGGTTCGACTCCGGCACGAGCTTCGCCGCAGTGCTGGAGCAGCGCCCGGAGCTGTCCTGCCCGGCGGACCTGTACCTCGAAGGCTCGGACCAGCACCGGGGCTGGTTCCACAGCTCGCTTCTGGCATCCGTGGGCACGCGCGGCGTCGCGCCCTACAAGACCGTGCTCACCCACGGCTACGTGGTCGACGGCGAAGGCCGCAAGATGAGCAAGTCCATCGGCAACGTCATCGCGCCCCAGCAGATCATCGACAAGCACGGCGCGGAGATCCTGCGCATGTGGGTGGCCGCAGTGAACTACCAGGAGGACGTGCGCATCTCCGACGAGATCTTAAGCCGCCTGGTGGACGCCTACCGGCGCATCCGCAACACGGTGCGCTTCATCCTGGGCAATCTGGCGGACTTTGACCCGCAGTGCGACCTGCTGCCCGCCGAAACCATGCTGCCCGTGGACCGCTTCGCGCTCGACCTGGTGGAGCGCCGCCACAAGACCATCGCCCAGGCGTACGAGGACTTCGAGTTCCACAAGGTCTACCACACCCTGCACAACCTGTGCACCGTGGACCTCTCGGCCTTCTACCTGGACCTCATCAAGGACCGCCTCTACGTCTGCGCCGGGGCGGACCGCCGCTCGGCCCAGTCCGTGCTCTGGCGCGCGCTCCTGGTGCTTTTGCACGACATGGCCCCGGTGCTCTCCTTCACCGCCGAGGAAGCTTACGGCCACCTGGCGGCGGAAGGCCGCCCCGGAGGCAAGAGCGTGTTCTCCCTGCGCCTGCCCGAGGCCCCGGCCCCCCTGTCCGACAAGACCCGGCAGGCTTTTGAGTTGTTGCTGGCCATCCGCAGCGAGGTCACCAAGGCCATTGAGCCCTGGCGCAAGGCCGGCGACGTGGGCCACTCGCTGGACACCCATGTGACCCTGCACGTCAGCGGCGACGCGGCCCAGGCGCTGGCCACCCCTGGCCTGGACCTGTGCGAGTTCTTCATCGTGTCCCGCGCCAGCCTGGACGAGAGCGGCAACGTGCCTGAGGGCGCCTACGTGTCCGAGGAAGTCAAGGGGCTGGCCGTTTCCGTGGCCAAGGCCCCGGGCAAAAAATGCCAGCGCTGCTGGCGCTATGAAGTCGACCTGGGCTCCGACGAGGAGCACCCGGAAATCTGCCCGCGCTGCACCGCAGTGGTCCAGGGCCTGTAAGGAGTTCCGGCATGGATCAGCGCCTCCGGACGGCTTTGCTTTTGGCTGCGGCCGTCATCGTACCCGACCAGCTCGCCAAGGCCGTGATCCAGCAGAGGTATGCCCTGTGGGCCTCTGACCCTGTGATCCCCGGGTACTTCAACATCGTGCACGTGCTGAACAAGGGCGCGGCCTTCGGCTTTCTGAACCGCCCGGACTCCAGCTGGCAGACCTGGTTCTTCGTGGGCGTGACCACCGCCGCCGTGGCCTTCATCTACTACCTGCTGACCACGGCGAACAAGGGCGACCGCTTCTTCATCTGGGGCCTGGGACTGATCCTGGGGGGAGCGCTGGGCAACCTCATCGACCGCCTGCGCACCGGCCTTGTGGTGGACTTCCTGGACTTCTACGTCGGCCAGTACCACTGGCCGGCCTTCAACGTGGCGGACATCGCCATCAGCTGCGGGGCCTTTGCCGTGCTCGTCTCCATGTACATGCAGAACCGCCGCGAAAACCCCGCCAGAAAACGGCGCAAGGTGGCGCGCTAGCGCCAGCCAAGGGAGTGCCCATGTTCTTCTCCATGCCGCAGCTCTCCGCCATGCAGTGGTCCGCCCTTTTGGCCGGGGCCGTCCTGTTTGTCGGCATCAGCTGCTACAGCATCTACGACGCGCTCCGGCGCGACTTCGGCTCGACCAACGCCAAGCTGGCCTGGGTGCAGCTCGCCGTGCTGGTTCCCTTTTTCGGCGGGCTGGCGTATCTGATCCTTGGAAGAAAAAGAGGGAGGATAATCTGATGACCTCACGCTGCAAACAAGCCGTTGTCTGCCTCGTCTGCGCCGGGCTCCTGGGAGCCTGCGCCTCGAAGGGCGACATGGAGACCCTCCAGAATCAGGCCTACCGCGACCGCCAGGAAAGCCGCAAGACCATCCAGCGCCTGGAGGAGGACCTGGCCAAGAGCCAGGAGGCCCTGCGCGACGACATCCAGAAGTCCACCTCCCCGGTGCAGGCCAGGCAGGCCAACACCTGGGCCGAGCTGGAGGCCCTGCGCGTGCAGGTGGCCAAGCAGCAGGAGAAGCTGGAGACCCTGACCATGAAGTTCAATGCCCTGACCAACGCCCAGGGCGAGGGACCCAGCCTGGTGGACACGGTCCGGGACGTGCAGAATATCAAGATCGCCTTGCAAAGCCAGTTCGGCCTGGAGTTTGACTCTGCGGTCCCTGCCGCTCCGGCGGATGCTGGCCAGGCAGCAGCCGACACAGGCAAGACCAAGGCCGAGGCCGCAGCCGCCAAGCCCGCCGAGCAGGCCAAGGCCGAGGCCAAGGCCAACACGGCCGACGCCCTGTACGCCAAGGCCGAGGCCGCCTTCCGGGCCAAGAAGTACGAGGTGGCGCGGCAGTATTACTCCGAGTTCGCCACGGCTTTCAAGAAGCATCCCAACGCCTCCCAGGCCATCTTCTGGGTGGGCGAGTGCGCGTACAACCTCCAGGATTATGGCAAGGCCGTGCTGGCCTACCAGGAGGTCATCGAGAAGTACCCGCGCAGCACCAAGTACAAGCCAGCAGTGCTCAAGCAGGGCATGGCCTTCTTCAAGATCGGCAAGGACAAGGCCGGCCGCGCCGTGTTGCAGGACTTAATCGACCGCTTCCCCAAGGATCCCGAATCCATACGGGCCAAGCAGTTCCTCAAGGAGCACAAGTAGCCCCGGCCCATGGCCGGGCCTTGTTTGGAGCGCAGCATGACTGAAGAACAAAACGGTTTCCGCAAGATCGTCTACCTGTCCTTCCCGCCGGATGTTTCCAACCGGCCTGTGGTGTGCAACCTCGCGCTCTTGTTCAACTTGAGCTTCAACATCCTCAAGGCGGACATCAGCCCCCGGCACGAGGGCTCCCTGACCCTGGAGCTGACCGGGCACGAGGTGGACTACCACAAGGGCATCTCCTACCTGAAGCAGAACGGGGTCAAGATCACCCCGGCCTCGCAGAAGGTCTTCCGCGACGAGGAGCTGTGCATGCACTGCGGCCTGTGCACCTCGCTGTGCCCCACCAAGGCCCTGAGCGTAAACCTTGAAAACCGGATCGTGGAATTCGACGTGGAGCGCTGCTCGGCCTGCGGCATATGCACCCGCGTCTGCCCGGTGCACGCCATGATCGTGGACATGAACGAAAACGACCTGCGCTAACTGCCCACACTCCGGAGGCGCTCATGATTGATGAGACGAAATTGACCCACGAAATCGTGCAGAAGGTGGCCGACCAGATCACGGCCGAATTGCGCGATTCCTTGAGCGCCACAGTGGAGCGCGAGATCGCCAAGATACTTTCCGGCGCGCTGGTGGAGGGCGAATTCTACCGCCGCGTCAACGAGGACCTGCAAAAGGGCTTCAAGGAGATCTACCAGGAGATCAAACACGCCAAGACCGCCAACGGCGAACCCCTGCCCGTGCTGAGCGAAGACCCCAACGAGCTGTTCAGCCAGGCCTCCAACCAGTTGGACGCCATCCTCCAGACCACGGAGACGGCCACGGTCAAGATCATCGACACCATCGAGAACCTGCAAAACCTGTCCGACACCCTGGCCCACATCGTCAAGTCCTTTGACACGGGCGGCGTGTCCAAGGCCGACCGCGAGAAGCTGGGCGACATCAACTCCTCGCTGAGCCAGGACCTCATGTCCATCATGACCACCTTGAGCTTCCAGGACCTCACCGGCCAGCGCATCAAAATCATCATTGAAACGATCAAGAAGATTGAGAAAATCGTCCTTGACGTGTACATGACCACCGGACTCATGATCAAGGCCCGGGCCGAGGCGCCGGAATCCAAGGCCGACTTCAGCCACCTGCAGGCCCAGGCCAAGAGCCAGCTGGCGCTGCATGGACCGGCGCTGGACAGCAACCAGGGCTCGGTGGACGACCTGCTGGCCAGCATGGGGCTGTAAGCCCGGCCTCTTTCGCCTTGACAGCCGCAGGCCGACACTGTAGCGATTCTCCCTCGCGGGCAATTAGCTCAGGTGGATAGAGCGTTGGCCTCCGAAGCCAAAGGTCGTGGGTTCGAGCCCCGCATTGCCCACCATGTATTTCAAGAGGTTACGCCAGAGTTGGTGTAACCTCTTTCTGTTTCCTGCAACCCTATTGCTGCCAGGCCCAGTGCCCGCCATTCTCCCCCAACACTTTCAGGACTTCCCTGCCGGATGGAGCCGGATAAAGCCGGATGGAAACGGATAAAGCCGGGTGTTTGGATGCGCTCTGGATACGTTTTGGATACGCTATGGATACGCTGCGGATGAACTATGGACACGAGGCATGCAGAAGCCCCTTTCCCGGTTTACCGCACTCCAAGGACTCGTGGTGGCAATGCTGCACAACCCGCTTCCGCGATGCCTCCTTGCGGGAAAGCCCCATCCGGCCGTCGGCCGATCCTGACTGCTGCTCCCCCCCACCCGCAGACATGCGGCCGCACCGATTCAAGGGCGCAGCGCCCGGCGCTCCCTGTCGGCTCAGGGCCGCGGCGTTGCAGCACCTGCTCCAGGACCGCCACACACAGCTAACAATTTCAGCACCAAGGCTTGACCTTTTCGCTGCAAGTGATAACGAGTGCCAGCATAGTCCCCCAACCCCCATCGAGGAGGAATCATGCGTCAATTTCTCGTGCTTGCGTTCTCCATGCTTTTTCTTGCAGCCTGCGCAGCCAAAGGCCCCATCGCCGAAAGCGTGCTCCAGCCCACCAAGGGCAACACGGCTGCCGGAATCATGACCTTTGAGCAGCAGGGCGACAAGGTGCAGATCAGCGGCCAGTTCACCGGCCTGACTCCCGGCGCGCACGGGTTCCACATCCATGAAAAGGGCGATTGCAGCGCCATGGACGGCACCAGCACCGGCGGGCACTTCAATCCCTTTGGCAAACACCACGGCGACCCGGCCAGGCCGGACCACCACGCCGGCGACCTGCCCATGCTCGTGGCCGGAGCCAACGGCCAGGCCCGCTTCATGGCCCTCATGGACGGCATCTCCCTGACTGCTGGCCCTGGCAGCATTCTGGACCGCGGCATCATCATCCACGCCGCTCCCGACGACTTCACCACCCAGCCCACGGGCAATTCCGGGGCGCGTGTGGCCTGCGGAGTGATCAAGGCCAAGTAGCACACGCCCAGCAGCGCAAACAGAAGGGCCCCGGCGAACCGGAGCCCTTTTTTTCGCAGTGCGTTTCGGTCTAGCTGTTGCCCGTGTGCGCGGACGAGGCCTTGCCCAGGTTGATGTCTGCGGCCAGAACACCCACGATGCCCCCGGACTGGTCGTTGATGGGGGTGGACACGGTGATGCAGTTCTCGCCCGTGGCGCTGGAGACATAGACCTCGGAGACCACGGTGCCGCGCATGTCCACAGGCTGACGGAACCAGGCCCGCGTTCCCCACTGCTTGCCCACGGCGCCGCCGTCGGACACGAGGCCGCCGGGCCCGCGCCCGATGTTGGCCACGGTCTGCCGCCCGTGTGCGTCGGTGATGTACAAAAGCTCAAAGGACGGGTTGCGCTTCAGGGTCTCGCGCATGGCGGGCTCCTGGTCCTCGCGGCGCATGCCGCGCATGTCGTTGTGCGCGGCCATGTCCTCCACGATCTTCTGGATGCTGCCGCCGCCGATGAGTTGGAACACTGCGTTCATGGCCTCCAGCTCGACCACGCGCTCCAGCAGCCCGTCCACGGCCATGGAGGCGTGCTCCGCGCCCTCGAAGCTCGACTCGGAGATGCCGCTCACCTGGCGCACGATGCGGCTGATGCGGTCGCCTGTGGCGGCCTGCCTGCGGGTGTCCTCGGCGATGCCGCTGATGTGCGCGGCCGAGCTCCCGGCCAGCTCCACGATCTCGCGCAGGGACTCGCCGGAGCTTTGGGCCAGGGCCACGGCCTGGTCCACGCGCCGGGAGGTCTCCTCCATGTCCTGGCCGGTGCGGTCCACGCCGTTCTGGATGCCCTCGATGCGGCTGGCCACGTCGCGGGTGGCGTTCATGGTCTTTTCGGCCAGCTTGCGCACCTCGTCGGCCACAACGGCGAAACCGCGTCCGGCGTCGCCCGCTCTGGCGGCCTCGATGGCGGCGTTGAGCGCCAGCAGGTTGGTCTGGTCGGCGATGTCGCTGATGACCTCCATGATGCGCTCCACGTCGCGGGCCTGGCTGCCCAGGTCGCGCACCACCTCGGCCAGGTCCTCGGCCTTGCGCTCCACCAGGCGGATGGCCTCCACGGTCTCGTCCACCACCTTGGCTCCGTCCAGGGCGCGGTCTCGGGAGGACTGGGCCTGCACCACCGCCCGATCCGAGCCGCTCTGCATCTGCCCCAGGGCAAGGTCCAGGCCGTCCATGGCGGTCACGGCCTCGGCCACGAGCCGCTGCTGGTCCTTGGCGCCGTTGCCGGCGGACTGCGACAGGGCGCGCAGGTTGTTGCTGGCCCCGTGGATGCCCTCGATGGCCACGCCCAGGGTCCGTGCGGCAGAGAGCAGCCCGTCGCGGCGCGAGGCCTCGGAGTTCTCGCGGATGACCACAGCCTCGTCCCGGGCGGCCTGGGCGGCCTTCTCCTCCCGGGCCAGACTGGCCCGCAGCTCGGTTTTCAGCTTGGCGGCGGCCTCAAGTTGATCGAGCGCCGTAAAAAGTGTTTTGCGCGACATGACAGAACTGTCGTCTAAAGGCAGCGCGTGTGCCAGGTCTGCAAATTGCGTCGACCCCGTCAATCTGGCGCGCAGAGTTGACGAAAAATTCATTTCATCCCGGAATGTTGCCGTCGCCAGCCAAAACAGCGCAACCCCGGAGAGCAGGAGCAGAACGCCCATGGGCAGGCTGATCCAATTCACTAATTCTTGCAAAAATGTTAAATTTGTCGTTGCAAGGCCTGCGTTACCAGAGCCGGGCGCAGCCAGGAACACGAGACCGCCTGTTATGGATAACAAGCTGAGAACACACAAAATTGATAACCTTGACCGGACACTGGTGACCATGGCTGCTCCTTCAACTGTATAACGAATACACTGGGTATAGCAATTCGCGGTCCAGTTCTGGCTGCATCTATTATTCTGTTGCAAGCGCTGTGCGCTTCTTGCAAAATGACGTGGAATATCCTTGAGCCGCGTCATTCGCTAGAGGCCACGCGGCAGCTCCGACGAATTGGGAGTCCTGATGTCCGAACCCAGCCCAGAGCCGACCAAAGCCTTGCCCCAGCTTACGTGGCTGGGCCGACCGTGGCTGCGTCGAACGCTGCTGGCCCTGGCTGTCACGCTCGTGCCGCTCGCGGCGCTCGTGCTCGCCGTCCCGCTCGTGGTCTCCTCCGACTGGGCGCGCGCCAAGGTGGTGCAGGGCCTGGCCTCGGCCACGAACAAGCCCGCCTCCCTGCGCCTGCTGTCCTTTGGCTGGTCCGACGGCCTGCGCGTTGAAGGGCTGCTCGTGGGACGCGGCGGCCTTGAGGACGAGGAGTTTTTCTGCTCCCTGGAGCGCCTGCACGTGGACTTCGGCCTCCTGTCGGCCCTGCGCAAGGATCTGCGGCTCACCGTGCGGCTGAGCGGCCTGCGCCTGCGCCAACGCATCGAAACAATCGACGCAACCGCCGGGAAGCCCGCCCCCACGGCCACGGCTCCGGGAACACCCCTGCCGACCCTGCTCAAGGACAGCCTGGCCGCCTTGCGCGCCGCGCTCAAGCCCGCGAAATACCACGGCGACGCGCACCTCGATGTGGACCTTACGGACATCGCCGTGCGCCTGGACCTGGCGGACGGCAACAGCACCTCCAAACCGAACCGTGCCAGCCAGGCACGGATAGACCTGCGCGACGCGGCCCTGCGCGTGCAGGCCACGGGTCTGGCCAACGGCCCGCTGCGCCTGGACGCAGGGCTCAAAATCCTGCTCAACGGCAAGGAGCTGGCCCCGCTCACGCTCCAGGCCAGCCTCAACGGCCTGGCGGACCCAGCCGGTCTTTTAACCCCGGCCCAGGCGAAACTGACGGCCAAGGCCGAGGCCCCCGGCCTGCACCTGCTGGCCCTGGGCAGCGTGGCCAAAGGCTTCAAGGCCGACCTGCGCCTGGATGTGCAGCAGTTGTCGCCCCTGCTCAAGCCCTTTGCCAGAGCCGCCCTGCCCGAGGTTTCCGGCGCGCTGGCCCTGGGCTTCACGGCCTCCCAGCCCGACCCGGACCACCTGGCCCTGGCCCTGGTGGCCTTTGCCGACGGCCTGCGCATCATGCCTTCCCCGGAAGGCGGCGGTCCCCTCGGCACAAAGGCCATGGGCCCGCTCAGGCTGAACCTGCTGCAGGAGGCCTCCTTTGACCTCGCAGCCGGGACCATGCGCCTGCCCGGCAGGCTGAGCCTGCAAGGCAAAAGCTCCGTGGACTGGCAAGGCGCGGTCACCGGGCTGAACGAGGGCAGGCCGATGATTTCGCTGAACGTCCGGCCCCTGCACCTGCAGCTGGACGAACTGCTGGCCAGTGCGCGCGCCTGGCTGCCGCCCGGCCTGGGCCTGGGCGCGGCGACTCTGGACGCCGAGGGCATCGAGCTGAAGGCCGCGCTGCCGGAGAAGGCCGGGGACGCGCCACAGCTGGAGGCCAGGGTCACAGGCATGCGCCTGGAGGCCAAAAACATCACCCGCGCCAGCGGACCGGAGCGCCTGAGCCTGGCCCGTGCGGCCCTGCGCCTGGATTCCCTCCAGGCAGCGCTGCCCGGCCGACTTGACGCCACGGCATCCCTGGAGCTGGAGGCCCTGCGCCTGCGCGGCGCAACGCCGCTGACCATGAAACGCGCCGCACTTTCGCGCCTGACCCTCAAGGTCGACAACCTGGCCCAGGACCCCGCCGCCCTGTTCGGCTTCAGCGGTGCGGCCAGCCTGGACATGGCCGCCGAGGTCCAGGGCCTGGACGTGCCGGGCAAGTCCCTGGCCCCGGTGCTGACCCAGACCCTGGCCCTGCGCGCCGAGCTGCCCCCGGCCAAAACCGCCCAGGTCCACCTGGACGCCCTGGGCGTGGACATCCCGCACCTGCAACTGCTCCAGCCCGGCAAGCGCCCGGTTGAGGCCCCGCTCACCCTGCGCCTCTCGGCCCCGGACATCCGCCTGGGCGGCGCGCCCATCAGCCTCGCCTCCATTGCGGATGCGAAACTGGCCCTGGATGTCGGTCCACACAATGACGTACCGGCCCTGCACTGCGCGGCCACGGCCAGCCTGGGGGGCGGCGTGGTGCGCAGCCAGGGCGGCCTGAGCCTGGACGTGCAGAAGCTGCTGACCCTGGCCGCGCCCCTGCTGCCGCAGCGGGCCAAGGGCTCCGGCGGCGTGGCCCTGGACTGGAGGCTGGCGGCCAGCCTGCCGCAGCACCAGGCCCCGGCGACAAAGCCGGAGAAGCTTTCCCAGACCCTGGCGCGCCTCGGCTTCGTCAAGGAGCTGGAGGCCGTGCTGAAGCTTTCGGAGGTCTCCCTGGACTGGCCCCAGGCCGCACGCGGGAACGCGCCTGGAGAAACCCTGCGCCTGCGCGGGCTCACCACGCCCAGGCCCCTGCGCGCTGCCAGCACCGCCGGGATGCGCGAATCGAGCCTGACCGGCAGCCTGAGCTTCGGTCCCATGGGCGAGCTGCCCGGCGTGGGGCCCCTGACCAAGCCCCTGCGCGGCCTGCTGACCCTCGACGCCGCACAGCAGGGTCTGCGCTCGGCGCAGTTCACGCAGGTGCTGCACACCGACAGCCCGGAGCTGGACCAAACCCTGCGCGTAACCCTGGACCGCCTGGACCAGGTGCTGGACCACGACCAGGATCGCCTGGCGGCCATCCTGGAATTTGTCGACGGAACCGTGGCCTTCAGCCTCAAGACAGGGCTCCAGTCCCTGCCCGCGTCCCTGCCCGCGTCCCTGCCCGCATCTTTCGCCAAGGGCTCTTCGGGCCAGGGCCTGGCTGACAACCGGCTCTCCGGCAAGGGCCGCATCGAGGCCGGTTTCGACGCGCGGCTGTCCGCAGGCCGCAGTCTGGCCGTGTCGGCGCGGCTTTTGAGCCCCGGCCTGGACCTGCGCCTGGGGCCTGGCCTGTCCATCACCGGCCTGACAAGCTCCCTGAACCTGAGCAGGCGCTACAGCCTGTCGCCCGGCCTGCGCTGCGCCGCGCCCGCCAGCGAGATTGCCCTGCCCCTGTCCGAGCAGGTCTTCGACCTGTTCCCCACAGCCACCTCGGGCGGCGACGAGTTCGCCCGGGGCCACCTGCACGAGTTCCAGTCCGGCGGCGGCAGCCTGGGCTTCAGCCAGCTGAAGCTCAAGTCCGGCCCCTTGCCGCTCTCGGTGCACGACGTGTTCCTGCGCCTGGACACCGGCGGCCCGCTCCCGGCCCTGCGCTCCTTCCGCGCCGGGCTGCTCGGCGGGAACATCCAGGGCAGCACCCTGGTCAAGGGCGGGCGCGGCAATTACAGCCTGGAGGCCGACCTGGCCTTCACCGGCATCGACCCCTCGCGCCTGTTCCCGGACAAGGCGGCCAGGGACCTGGGCGGCCAGGCCGAGACCGCAGGCCGCGTGAGCCTGTCCGTGCCGCTCACGCCCGATCCCGAGGCCCTGCTCCAGCGCATGGGCCTGCGCGCGGACATCACCAAGATCGGCCCGCGCACCCTGGAGCGCATGCTCTACGCCCTGGACCCGCAGGAGCAGAACGAGACCATCGTGCAGCAGCGCCGCCTCATGGACATCGGCTACCCGCGCTTCGTCAGCCTGGGCTTGGCCTATGGAAACCTGAGCCTGTCCGGCGAGGTGGAGGTCAAGGGCTTCCGGCTCGACCTGCCGCGCATCGACCGCCTGCCCGTGGGCAACCTGCCCGTCCGCAACCAGCTTTCCAAGGCGCTGACGCCCATGCAGAGCCTCGTCAACATGCTCGATGCCGTCTCGGCCGGGGGCATCTGCCGCGATCCGGCAGGCCCGCCTGGCAAACTCAAGGTCATCGGAAACACCGCCCAAGAAGGAGCCGCCCCATGAAACGACTGATCCTGGCTGCCGCACTCGCCGCACTCGCTGCTGTTTCCGGCTGCACCCTGGCCGAGGTCAAGGTCAACGTGGCCAGCGAGCGCACGTCCCTGGAGAACCAGATCCTGGGCTCCTACAACTCCCTGTCCGAGGAGACGCTGCTGGTGGCCTCGGTGCGCGGGGTCGACCCCCTGGGCCGCATCCAGACCCCGCCGCGCAAGAGCGGGGAACAGCAGGACGCCATCACCGCCATGCAGGTCTTGAGCTTCCACGCCGACGACGTGGAGGCCTTCAAGCGCCTGGGCTGGGTGGGCGAGGGCAACCAGGGCCTGCTCACGGGCTTTCCGCTCAGCCGCGACAAGGCCCCGGACGAGCTGAAGGACTTCACCACGCGCTATCGCCAGCAGGAATTCGACGCCGTGCTGGCCGAGGTCAACCGCGCCCGCGATACGGTCATGCGCCGAGCCATCGAGACCAACGCCGCCCTGACCCAGGCCGACCTGCCCAAGGTGCGCGGGGTCTTCGCCAAGCTCAACGAGGACACGTCCAGATCCGGCGACAAGCTGCAAAACCCCGACGGCAGCTGGACGGTGAAGAAATGAACGCGCGGCCCTTCCGAAATCCCTTCCGGCAGCTCCTGGCCGGGGCGGGCCTGGCGCTGCTTTTGCTGCCCATGCCCGCGCCTGCTCCGGCGGCCCAGCCAGTTGTTGCCGCAATTCCGCCAGCGACGTCCGCAGTCACTGCCGCAGCCAAGGCCCTTGCTGAAGACGCCCTGCGGCCTGCGGCCAAGCGCGCAGCGCCGCGCCGCCTGGAGGTCAACCAGCCAGTGCAGGTCAGCTTCGAGACCGGCAGCGTGCCGCACATGGACATCACCCCGGACGGCAAATGGCTGGCCTACACCAGGCAGAGCGGCGGCTACCTTGAACTCTGGGTGCGCAGCCTGGACGCCGGGCTGACCCTGCTGCCCCGGCGGCTGGCCCCGACCCTGGCCGACCGCCTGTCCCCGGCCCTTTCGCCCGATGGCCGTCGCCTGGCCTTTGTGGGCGCGGAGGACGACGTCAAGGGCGACATCTACCTGCTCGACCTGACCAACCCCCAGGCCCAGGCGCAAAAGCTCACCGGCCGCGCCACCGAGGACCTCGCCCCGTGCTTCAGCCCGGACGGCGCGGTGCTGTACTTCGAGCAGCGCGCCGAGGGCGAGCAGACCCGGCGCATCGCGGCCCTTGATTTAACCAGACTACCGGCGAACACCCTGGCCGCGCCACGCCTCCTCGGCACCAGGGGCGACGCCGCCAGCCCGGCAGTCTCGCCCGATGGCCGCAGCCTGGCCTTTGTGTCCACGCGCACGGGCGTCAGCTCCATCTTCGTCCTCAACCTTTCCGGCGGCGAGCCCAGAAAGCTCACGCCCGACGCCCTGCCCCAGGCCTATCCGCGCTTCACGTCCGATGGCCGATCCGTGCTGTTCACCACGGCCCCGGCCTTTGGCGTCATCTCAGGCCAAGGAGTCGGCCAAGTCGGCATCCAGACCGGCATCCAGACCATAATCGCCCGCGCGCCCGCGACTGGCGGGCAAGCCGAACCGCTGACCCAGGCCCAGGGCGCGGACCTCTCGCCGATCATGGCCGCAGGCAGGCTGTACTACATCTCCGCGCGCGGCAGCGGCAGGGACGCCCCGGCCAATGTCTGGAGCCTGCCGCCCGAAGGCGAGATACCCGACAAAAGCGCCAGCGAGCTGCTGGCCCTGGCCGACACCTTGGCCAACCAGATCCCGGTGGAGCGCCACCTGACCATCCTGGCCCTGGGCAAGGCCGCGCGCGCAGCCGCAAGCAGCGATCAGGCCGCTGACAGAACCATCGCCGCCACAGCCCTGTTCAACATGGGCCGCCAGTACGAAAGCCTGGGCCTGGACGCTGCGGCGCGGCAGTCCTTTGAGGCCACCGCAGCCCTGAATGTCGACCCGCAGTCCGGCTTGGCGCGCATCCGCGCCCTGCTGCTGGCCACCGCCGCCGAAAACCGCCAGGCTTTGAGCGACAAGGCCAGGCAGACCGCGCTTCAGAACGGCCTGAAGCGGCTTGGGGCCATGGTCTCCCAGCCCGCCAGCTCTCGGGACCAGGGCCGCGTCCAGGCCCAGGCCCGGCTGGAGCAGGCCCGGCTGCTGCTCGCCGCTGGCGACTCCAAGGCTCTGGGCGAGGCCCTGCGCATCCTCGACGCCCAGTTGGCCGTGCCTGGGATCGTGTCCGGGGCCGCGCCCGAGCAGGCCGCCGAGGCCGTGTTCCTCAAGGCCGAGACCTTTGGCCGCATCGGCCAGGTGCAGGCCGTGCTGCCGCTCTACGCCCGGGTCATCCGCGAGTACCCGGAGAACGGTCCCTGGGCCGACCTGGCCGTGTCGCGCCTTTTGGACCGCACGGTGGAGGCCGCCGGGCCGAAGCCCGAGCAGCAGGCCCAGGCCCTGCTCCTGCTCTCCGGCCAGCAGCGCGAGGATTTGCCCAAGCTCTCCCTGGGCGCGCTGAACCGCCTGGGCGATGTCTACTACGCCGCAGACGAGTGGACCAAGGCCAAGGACGCCTACCGCCAGGCCCTGGACGGGGCCCTGGCCTTGCAGAAAACCGCCCCGCAGACCGCCGCCCCATTAGCCACGCAGGTCGCCACGCAGGTCGCCGCCGCGCGCCTGGCCCTGGCCGAGATATTGTACCGCGAGGAGCGCTTCCACCAGGCGCTGGACCTCTACGAGACGGAAATGGCCGCGCGGCCGTACGAGGACCGCATCTACCGCCTGGCCAAGGCCGCGCATCTGCGCAAGTCCGTCGCCGCAGGCGACTACCTGCTGCGCATCGGCGAGGTGCCCTCGGCCCGGGCGATCTTCGCCGGGCTCCTGCGCGACGACCCGGACTTCGTGCCCGCGCACCGGGGCATGATCCGCGCCGCCGCCGCCCTGAAGGCCATCCCGGCCACCCTGGCCGAGTACCGCCAAAGGCTCGCCGCACAGCCCGGCGACCCCACTCTGCTCTACGCCACCGGCCTCACCCTGACCTACCTCGACGGCAAGGCCCCGCTGCTGGAGGCCCGCGAGCTCATCCGCCGGGCCATTTTGAAAAACGCCCAGGTGGAGTATTTCCACCAGACCCTGGGCTACATCGACGAGGTGCTGGAGACCGTGCACGGCGAACACGGGCGGCTGGAGGCGGCCCTGGAGTCGTACCAGCGCGCCCGCTTCCTCAACAGCAGCGAACAGAATCCGGAGAACGCGGCCAACCTCGACCTGAACATCGGCAACGCGCACTTCCTGCTCGGCCAGTATGCCCAGGCCTTCGAGGAATACCGCAAGCGCCAGGACTCCAAGGTCGCCTTTGACAACCCGGAGACCGAAATTTTGTTCTACCAGCGCTTCGGCACCTCGGCCTTCCAGGCGCGCGAACGCAACAAGCCCATCGAGGCCTTTGCCAAGTCCCTGGAGCTGGTGGAGCAACGCATCCAGCCCAAGTACGCCTCCGAGGTCTTTGGCCGCATCAACAAGTACGTGTTCGACCGCGTGCTGACCCCGGCCCTGGGCCGCACAAGCGATTCCGGCGGCCTGGCCGACAGGGCCAAGGCCCTGGCCACGCGCCAGTCGGACCTGAACAATGCGCTCTTCGAGGCCAGCATCAAGCCCGCCGGGCCGCCGCCGGATCCGGCCTGGGACGTGTACGTCCGGGCAGTGCAAAGCCTCTTGTCCGAGCAGGAGCGCATCATCGGCGAGCTGCCCGCGCTCATGCCCCCATCCATGACCGCAAGCGACCGCGAGGCGGCCATGCAGACCCTGGCGGTCATGGTCGGCAAGGTGCGCGAGGCCTTGGGCTTCCCGCCGCGCTTTGTGCAATTGCGCGCGGAGCTGCACGACCGCCTGGGCCTGGCCTACCAGGAGACCGGGCGCTGGCGCGAGGCGCGGGAGGCCTTTGAAAAGGCCCTGGCCATGAACACGGCCCTGGGCCTGACCCGCAACCTCACGGCCAACCAGCGCTCCGTGTCATACAACGCGTACATGGAGGCCGGGCTGACCACGGGTCAGGACCGCGACCGCCTGCTGGCGACCGCCGAGACGGGCTTCCGGCGCATCCCCGAGCTGGTGAAGAAATACGGCGTGGCCGACAAGAAAGGCGGCGGAGGCGGCAAGGGCCTCGTCAACATCGACCTGGACGTGAGCCTGGACAAGTCCACGGCCTCCCAGGCCGCGTACGGCTTCAGCGCCGAGCAGGAGATCCGCCTGGCCGAGTCCTTCCTGGCGCGCATCGCCACGGAGCGCGGACGCCCGCGCGAGGCCCTGGGGCTGGTGGAGCGCCAGTCAAAGGCCTTTGAATCAGGCGCGGTGGCTCCGCAGGACGCCTTTGGCGCGGCCCTGCTGCTGCACCGCGCCGGGCTGCTCGAATCGTCCCTGGGCGGCGGCGCCTCGGCCTTTGAGCGCTTCCGCCGCTCCGCCGAGCTGTCCCTGGAGATGAAGAATCCTGTCAGCGCCGCGCAGAATGTCATCGACCTGGCGGCGACGCTTTCGCGCCTGCCCGCCGGGGACAGGGACTTCGCCCCACGCCTGGCCGCACTGCGCCGTCTGGAGGCCCAGGCGGCCCAGGCCCTGCGCCAGCCGCTCTTGGGCGGCTACTCCCTTTCGGCCCCGGCCTTCCAGAACATCATGGCCGCGCATGACCTGGCCCTGGCCGACCGCCTGCGCGCCCCGAGCACCGAAGGCGCAACTCCGGGAATGGACGCCGAGTCCGCAGCCCTGGCCATGGACGCGCAGAACCGCGCAGGCAGCCGCCTGGCCGAGGGCCTGGCCTGGTTCAAGGAGCACCCGCCCACGGGCAGCCGCCGCGCCCTGGCCCTGAACGCGGCCCTGCACCTGAACCTGGCCGACCTGGCCCTGCGCCTGGGCGAGGACAAGGCCCGCGCCGAGCACCTTTCGGCAGCCCTGGCCCTGGCCGACACAGGCCTGCTGCCGGGCCTGCGCTGGCGCGCCCTGGCCGGGCTGGGCCGCCTGCCGGAGGCCCTGGCCGTGGTCCAAGCCCTGCCGCTGGACGAGGCCGCCTGCGGCGCTGGCGAGATCACCGGGACCTTTGCGCCCCTGGTGGCCGCGCTCATCGACGCGGGAAAGCCCAGCAAAGATGTTGAAGACGCCTACAACCTGGCCGAGCGCCTGTCCGAGCTGGAGCGCGTGGGCCGCATGGGTCGGCTCGGCGTGGCCCAGCCCACCGCAGCCGAGGCCCAGCTGCTGCGCCGCACCGCCCTGCGCCTGCTGGCCATCCGCGACCTCAAGGCCCGACTCGACGCGACCAAGGGCGTCAAGGCCGCCAAGGCCGTCAAGACCGCCGCTGTGGACGACAGCATCGAACTTTCGCGCCGCCTGAGCCAGGAGGAGGAGATCCTGGCGCGCGACCTGGGTCCGGACCGCGAATCCCTGCCGGGCGTGGCCCGCATCGGGGCCAATGCGGCCGAGCAGGACTGGCTGACCATCCTGCACGGGCTGTCCCTGGAGGCCGCAGCAGCAGCCGAGGCCGCCGTGAGCGGCTCGGCGGGCGGCTCGTCGGACCAGCGCGCCCGCCACGCGCAGCTCATGACCCGCCTGGGCCAGCTCAAGGCCGAGGTCGGGAAGTCCATCGGCAGGCTGGACGCGCCCGGAGCGCTCGGCCTGTTCCTGGCCGCGCCTAGCGAGGCCATGGACCTCATGGACGCCCTGCCCAAGGGCGCAAGCGCCCTGCGCATCGTGGCCCTGCCCACGCCGCGTGGCGATGCACTACGCTGGATGGGCCTGCGGCTGGACGCGGACTCCGTGCGCGCCGTGGCCCTGGGCACAGGCCCGCGCCCGGTGCTGCCCGCAGCGGCCCAAAACGAGCGCCGCCTGCTGGCCTGCGGGAACCTGAGCGTCCTGTCCGCCCAGGACCTGGCCTCGGCCCGGTCCGTGGCCTTCAGCGGCACGCACCTGGTGCGCTCGCTCAAGGCGCGCAAACCCTTCCGCAAAAACATCGTCTTCCTCACCGGCCCAGGGGCCAACATAGGATCCGCTGCGCTGCCGCCCGCCATCGCCGGGTTGAAGGGCTTTGACGCCCAGGCCGTGCAGCTCGCCTCGCCGGATCAGTCCAAGACCCTGGCCAAGGCCGTGGCCCAGGCCCACACCCTGGTCTCCAACGTGCCCGCGCGCCAGGTCCACTCCGCGCCAAGCCGCCAGGACGAGCTGCCCGTGCGCTTCCTGGCGCTGACCCCGGACAAGGGCGAGCCCCTGCCCCTTGCCGGCCTGGCGGCGTCCATGCAGGACGTGTCCCTGGCCGTGCTGACCCAGGTTGCCGCCGAAGACCTGCCGCTCATCGCCCACCTGCTCTCGCTCTATGGCGTGCCGTCGGTGCTGGCCGCGCAGAACGCCAACCCCAACGGCTCCGCCGGCCCCGTCCCTGCTCCGTTCCTGGCGGCCTATGCCGAGGACTCCGCGGCCGACGCCCGCGCCAAGTCCCAGCTGTCCGCAAAGGACGCCGCTCCCTGGCTGCTCCTGGGCGATCCTGGCCTGAACGCCACAGAGGCCGGTGCCTTCGCCGCCACGCAGTTCGCCCGCTACGTGCGCTCCGGCCTGGAGGACTTCAAGGCCGGACGCCATGCCCAGGCCCTGGCGCTGTTCGAGAACGCCCTGCGCGTGGCCCGCTCGTCGAATCAGTTCAGCAAGAACCTGCCCGACCTCCTGGCCTACAGCCGGGAGAGCGCCTACGCCTCGGAGCAGTTCGACAAGTCCCTGGCCTACGCCAGGGAGCTGGCCCAGCTGGTGGGCAAGACCAGCCCGGACACCCCGGCCCACGCCGAGGCGCTGCTGCGCCTGGGACTGGTTCAGGCTCGGCTGGAGCAATATGGCCAGGCCATTCCGGTCCTGCAGCAGGCGGCGGAGATGCTGGCCAACCTGGAGCTGGCGCCCAAGGAAATCGAGGCCTTGTCGAGTCTTGGGGCCGTGCTGGAGAACGCCATCCAGTTCGACCGCGCGCTCAAGCGTTTCGAGGGCGCGGCCACGCTGTCCAAAAAAGCCGGGGCCAGGGAGCTGGTGGCCAAGCAGTACATGAGCATCGGCCGCATCCTCGACCTGCGCCTGTCGCAGTATGCCCAGGCCCGCGAGGCCTACGGCCAGGCGCTTGCCATCTATGCCGCCCTGGGCCGCAAGGCCGACATGGCCCAGGCCCAACTCGACATCGGCCGCTGCGCGCGGCTCACCGGCGACTTCGCCGAGGCCGAGACCAGATACGTGGAGGCCCTCAAACTCATCGGGGCGGACACGGTCCAGAGCAAGGCCCCGAGCAAGGCCGCGAGCAAGGATAACGACCGGCTGCGCGCGCGCATCGTCATCGAACAGGCCAACAACGCCTGGCAGCAGGCGCGCTTCCAGCAGGCCTTCGACCTGGAGCGCCAGGTGCTGAAGGCCGCCGAGCAGAACGGCTGGGTGCTGGAGCAGGTCATCGCCCACAACACCGCCGGGCTCTTGTGGTGGAGCCTGGGCGACCACGAGCGCGCCGTGCGCGAGCTGGATGCGGCCCTGCCCCTGGCCAAATCCCTGCGCATCCGCCAGGATGAGGTGGCCACCACCCTGAACAACCGCGGCCTGGTCGAACGCGACATGGGCCGCCATCCCCTGGCGCTGAAGACCCTGGGCGAGGCCCTGGCCATCGACCGCGCCATCCGCTCGCGCTGGGCCATCGCCTACGACCTGCGCAACATCGCGCAGACGTACATCCGCATGGGCGACCCCAAGAAGGCGCTGCCCCTGCTGGACGAGGCGCTGGGCATCGTGGCCGCCACGGGCAACCGCATCAACCAGGCCAAGATCCTGCTGGCCCAGGGCGAGGCGCGGCTTGCCCTGGTCAATGTCGACAAAACCAATGCCGACAAGGCCAAGGCCGCCTTCACCCAGGCCGACGAGCTGGCCCGCAGCATGGGCCTGCGCGACAGCCAGTGGCGCGCCTTGCACGGCCTGGCCCGACTGGACATCGCCGCTGGAAGGCGACAGGAGGCCAAGGCCCTGCTGGACAAGGCCGTGGACGTCATCGAGGGCATGCGCGCCGAACTCAAGGTGGATCAGCTGAAAGACGGCTTCATCGCTGACAAGGCCGTGGTCTACGAGGATCTGGTGACGCTTTTGGCCGACATGGGCGAGGTGGCCGAGAGCTTCCGCACGGCCGAGCGCTCCCGCGCCCGCAACCTCATCGACCTGTTGGGCAACAAGCACCGCAGCCCGCAGCGCAAGGAGGACCAGGCCCTGTACGACCGCATCGCGGCGGTGCGCGCCCGCCTGCGCGACCAGGAGTCGCTGCTGGCCGGGGCCCAGAACACGGCCGAGCGCGAGGTCTACGCCAAGGGCGTAAAGCGCCTGCAGGACGACTACCGCGACGTGCTGCTGGAGATCCAGGCCAACAGGCCGGACATCGCCAGCCTGGTCAGCGTGAACCCGCTCTCCCTGCCCGAGGTGCAGAAGATGCTGGAGCCGGGCGTGGCGCTGCTGGCCTACTATGTGACGGCGGGCGAGGTTCTGTGCTGGAGCGTGGACCACGACCGCGTGGAGTTGACGCGCACGCCCATCGGCCGCGACGCCCTGGCCCAGATGATTCTGACCTACCGGCGCATGCTCCAGAACCTGGAGCCTGTGGAGGCGCACTCCAGGGAGCTGTACCAGCTGCTCCTGGCCCCGGTGCTGCCCAAGCTCACGGGGGTCAAGGTCCTGGGCGTCATCCCCCACGGCAGCCTGCACACCCTGTCCTTCGCCACCCTCTCCGACGGCGATGCGGCGCTGATCGACCGCTACCCGCTGTTCCAGCTGCCATCCGCCAGCGTGTTCAAGTTCACCCTGGAGCGGCGCAAGGCCGAGCGCAACACGCGCGTGCTGGCCGTGGGCAACCCGGACCTGCACGACCAGTCGCTGGAGCTGCCCTTTGCCGAGCGCGAGGTGGGCTCGCTGGCCTGGAACTACCCGAACATGACCGCGCTGACCCGCGAAAAGGCCACCAAGAGCTGGGTGGCCGAGCACATCGCCGAGTTCGGCATCATCCACCTGGCCACCCACGGCGAGTTCGACCCCGTGAACCCGCTGTTCTCCGCCCTCAAGCTGGTGGGCGACAAGAAGGACAAGGACGGCGACCTGGACGCTGCAGAGATCTTCGACCTCAAGATCACGGCGGACCTGATCGTGCTCTCGGCCTGCCAGACGGGCCTGGGCCAAGTCAGCAGCGGCGACGAGGTCCAGGGCATGAACCAGGCCTTCCTGTACGCCGGAACCCATGCGCTGATCTCCAGCCTGTGGCGGGTGAGCGACATCTCCACAGCCATGCTCATGAAGCAGTTCTACCGCGAATACCAGACCAGGCCCAAGGCCGAGAGCCTGCGCCGGGCCATGCTGCACGTTAAGAACCGCTTCCCGCACCCCGGCTACTGGGGCGCGTTCACCTTGTCCGGGGACTACAGGTAGGCGCGCCATGCCGAATACCCTGCGCGCCTTCTGGCGCACCTTCCTGTTCGCCGCCGTGCTGGCCCTGCCGGTGCTGAACCTGCCTGCGCCTGCCCAGGCCGAGTCGGCCCTGTGGATCAGCGTGGACCAGGCCCCGGTGCGCGTGTGGCGCTCGGCCCAGGCCGAGGTGCTGCTGCGCCTGCCGCGCGGAACCGTAGTGCAGCCGCTCTACGCCCAGGCCCCCTGGACCAGGGTGCGCGAGCCCGGCGGACAGCAGGGCTGGGTCTACCAGGGGCACCTCTCGGCCACGCCGCAGCCCCCGGCCCTGGCCGACATCTTCAACGCCGCGCCCGAGAGCATGATCCTGGCCGAAGCGGCGGACACCGCCCGCAGCTCCAGGTCCGCCCTGCCGGTGCAGCCCAAGGGCAACGAGGCCCTGTGGGCCGTGCTCGACCTGCGCACCACGCCCGAGGACCTGGACGACTTCCTGGCCCAGGGCGGCATCGGCGAATTCGCACGGGTGCTGCCGCGCAACCAGGCCAGCCGCGCCTCCTTCCCCACGCTGCGCCCGACCGCGCCCTTCGGCGGGGAGGACGAACGCCAGGTGGGCCTGAACCTGGCGGCACGGGTTGTGCCGCGCCTGGCCAAGCCGGCCTTTGGCAACGCGCTGCAGCGCTACGTGAATCTGGTGGGTCTGGCCGTGGCGCGCTTTGCGCCGGGAAACGCCCCGCACTTTTGCGCCGTGGTGCTGGACCTGCCCGATCCGGTGTCCTTCAGCCTGCCGGGGGGCATCGTGATGCTGAGCACGGGCCTGCTGGCCGCCCTGGACAACGAGGCCCAGCTGGCCTGCATCCTGGCGCATGAGACGGCTCACGCGTCCCTCGGCCACCTCTGGCTCCAGGCACGTTTATCCCAATTCTTCCGCTCCGGGGGCAAGGTGGACCAGGAGGGCGTGCGCAGCCCGCTCTTCGGCGTGATGCTCGACGACCTGCTGGCCACGGCCCTGTCCAAGGGCATCGACAGGAATCTGGAGCACCAGGCCGACCTGGCCGCAGTCGAGATGGCCTACCTCGCGGGCTACGACCCGCAGCAACTGCCCAAGGCCATCGTGCGCATTGAACTGGCCGGGCAGGCCGGGCGCGGCCACGCGCGCCAGGAGCCGCCGCAGGTCTGGTCCGCGCTGCACCCGCCCACAAAGGAACGCCTGGCGCGGATACAGCGGCTCTTGGTGACGCTGCCCGGCCACGGCGACCTGGCCCTGGGCACGGAGCGCTTCCGCGCCAGCCGATAGGGCGGCGCAAGGCCACTCCACCAGCCCGTCCCCGCACGTCTTCACACGTCTCCGTTGGCCCTGCTCCCGCCCGCTTTGGAGGCGTGACCGGCGGCGCAGATTGTTGCGTGGCTACGGCTCGAACGACTGCGCGTGCGGCCCTACGACACGCGCAGGGCCTCGGTGACGGCCTCCACCAGCCTGATCTTGTCCAGCACGCCGTACAACTGTTGCAAGTCCTTCACTTCCACGGTGAACTCCATCACCGCGTTGCCGTCCACGTTGGACTGGAACGAGCCGGAGTGGATGTTCACGTCATCGCTGGTCAGAAGCGCCGTGACCTGGCTCAGGGCGCCCTTGAAGTCGCGGGAGACGATGCGGATCTTGGCCGGGTACGGCTTGTCCTCCACGCCCTCCCAACTCACGGAGATGATGCGGTCGGGCTCGAAGCCCTTGATGTTGGTGCAGTCGTGGGCGTGGATGGTCACCCCGCGGCCGCGCGTGATGTAGCCCACGATGGGCTCGCCAGGCAGGGGGTTGCAGCAGCTGGCGAAGCGGAAAAGCACGTCGTCCACGCCGGAGAGCTTGATGCCCTCGCCCTTCTTTGGCTTGGCCGGTTCCTCCGCCTGGGTCGGCTGCTCCGCAGCCTTGCGCTGGTCCTCGGCCAGCTTCTCGGTCAGCTTCTCGCCGGGGTGGAGCATGGCGTAGAGTTTCTGGAGCACCTTGCGCGGGGTCAGGCGCGAGTAGCCCACCTGGGAGAGCAACTCGTCCACGCTGGGAAAGGAGAACTCCTCGGCCAGTTTGTGGATATGCCCGTCCTTCAGGGCCTTGGCGTAGTTGACGCCGAGCTTGCGGCCCTCCTTCTCCAGCATCTCCTTGGCCAGAGTGATGCTGCGGGCGCGCTCCTCGGTGCGGATGTACTGCTTGATGCGCGTCTTGGCCCGCGCGGTCTTGACGAACTTGAGCCAGTCGCGGCTGGGGTTGCGGTGGCTGTCGGTGATGATCTCCACACGGTCGCCGTTCTTCAGCACCGTGCCCAGCGGCACCAGCCGCCCGTTGACCTTGGCCCCGGCGCACTGGTCGCCGACCTTGGAGTGCACGGCGTAGGCGAAGTCCACCGGGGTCGCGCCCTCGGGCAGCTCCTTGATGTCACCGCGCGGGGTGAACACGTAGACCTCGTCCTGGAACAGGTCGATGCGCAAGCTCGCCATGAACTCGCGCGGGTCCTGGAGGTCGCGCTGCCAGTCCAGTATCTGCCGCAGCCAGGTGAAGCGCTCGGCGTCGCGGTTGCTGCCCTTCTTGCCCTTTTCCTTGTACTGCCAGTGCGCGGCCACGCCGTATTCGGCAACCTTGTTCATTTCCTCGGTGCGGATCTGGATCTCGATGCGCTCCCCATCCGGGCCGATGACCGTGGTATGCACGCTCTGGTACATGTTGGCCTTGGGGATGGAGATGTAGTCCTTGAAGCGCCCGGTGACCGGCTTCCAGATGGAGTGGATCAGCCCCAGCACCGCGTAGCAGTCCTTCAGGCTGCCCACGATGATGCGGAACGCGATCAAGTCGAAGATCTGGTCCAGGCCCAGGTTCTGCTGGAGCATCTTGGTGTAGATGCTGTAGCGGTGTTTGGTGCGCCCGGCCACGCGGCCCTTGATCTCGTTCTCCTTGAGCATCTCGGTGATGAGGCCCGTGACCTTGTCGATGTAGGCCTGGCCCGAGGTGTGGTGGCTGGCCACGCCCTGGTCGATCTGCTCGTACACGTCGGGCTTCAGGTACTTCAGGCACAGGTCCTCAAGCTCGCGCTTGGTGCGGTGCAGGCCCAGGCGGTTGGCCAGGGGCGCGTAGATCTCAAGGGTCTCCTGGCTGATGAGCCGCTGCTTCACCGAGGGCTGGAAATCCAGCGTGCGCATGTTGTGCAGCCTGTCGGCCAGCTTGACCATGAGCACGCGGATGTCCTCGGCCATGGCCAGGATCATCTTGCGGATGTTCTCGGCCTGGGCCACGGCCTTGGACTCGAACGACATCTTGCTGATCTTGGTCACGCCGTCGACGATGTCGGCCACTTCCTCGCCAAAGAGCCCCTCGATCTCGTCGATGGTGGTGTGGGTGTCCTCAACCGTGTCGTGCAAAAGCCCGGCGGTGACCGTGGCCTCGTCGAGCTGCATGTCGGCCAGGATGCTGGCCACGCTCATGGGGTGCGAGAGGTACGGCTCGCCGGACAGGCGCGTCTGGCCCAGGTGGGCCTGGGCCGTGAAGATGTACGCCTTCTGGATCAGCTCCAGGTCCGGCTTGTCGATGTAGGTCGCCACCTTGTCGGTGATCTCGTTGATGCGGATCATTATTGTGTCAGCTCCGGGCCCTGTCCGGCCCCAGTAATCCACCAGCGGATGAAGTTGTAGGAGATGCCGGCCGGCGCGGGCTCGATGCCCTGCACCCGGGCGTGGACCATGGGCAGGGCATTGGGCACGTAGAGGAAGCAGTAGGGCTGATCCTCGTGGAAGATCTCCTGGATGCGGTCGTAGATGGGCTTGCGCTTTTTCTGGTCCAGCAGCCTGCGGCCGCGCTCCAGCAGGTCGTCCAGCTCGGGGTTCTTGTAGCCCACGAAGTTGAGCCCGCCGGGCACGGCCTTGGACGAGTGCCAGACATCATAGAGGTCCGGGTCCTGGACAATGTTCCAGCCCAGGATGATGGCGTCGAAGCGGCCTTTGTCCACGAACTCCTTGATGAAGGCGGCCCACTCCACGGTGCGTATCTCGACCTTGATGCCCAGGGCCTTAAGCCTGCTCTGGACGATGATGGCCGTCTTGATGCGCTGGCTGTTGCCCTGGTTGGTCAGGATGGTGAAGGCGAAGGGCCGCCCGCCTTTGTCCACCAGCGGGCCGTCCGGCGCGGGGCGGGACCAGCCGGCCTCGGCCAAAAGCCGCCTGGCCAAGGCCGGGTCGTACTCGTTGGCCGGAATCTTCGCGTCATAGGCCCAGGTGCCGGGCTTGTAGGGTCCGTTGGCCGCCTGACCCAGGCCGGAGAGCACCCCGCGCACGATCTCGTCCTTGTTGAGCGCGTGGTTGATGGCCCGGCGCACGCGCACGTCAGCGAAGAGACTGCTCTTCAGGTTGAACCCGAGGTAGGTGTAGGCCGAGGCCACGTACTGGAACTTGCGGAAATTGGCCGCCCAGTCCTGGCCCCCGGTCTGGTACAGGTACTGCTCGGGCGAAAGGTTGATCTCGTCCAGGTTGCCGGACTTGAGCTCCATGAACTGGGTGGACTGGTCCGGGATGACGCGCAGCACAACCTCGTCGATGAAGGCGCGGCCCTCGAAGTAGTCGGGGTTGGCCTGAAGCACCAGACGGTCGCCCGCAGTCCAGCTTTTGAGCAGGTACGGACCCGCGCCCACGGGCTGGCGCGCCAGCGGGGTCTTCAAGAGGTCCTGGCCCGCCAGCAGGTGCCGGGGCAGGATGGAGCTGGCCCAGGTGACCAGCGCCCGGGCAAAGGGCTTGTCGTAGCGCACCTCAAAGGAATACTCGCCGGTGAGCGTGAATTCCTTCACGGCCAGGAAGTCCTCGGCGTAGGCTGTGGGCGTCTTGGGGTCGATCATGAGCTTGTAGGTGAACTCCACGTCGCGCGCGGTCAGCGGCTGCCCGTCGGTCCAGCGGATGCCCTTTTTCAGGGTGAAGCGCAAAAGCCGCCCGCCCTCCAGTATCTCGAAGGACTCCGCCGCCTGGGGCACCAGATTGATGTTCTTGTCGTATTTGAGCAGGCCCACGTAGATGAGGTCGGCCACCTCGTGGGAGGCGGAGTCCGAGGCCAGGGGCGGGATCAGGTTGCTCGGCTCGCCGATGGTGGCCTCCACCAGGCGGCCGCCGAAGCGCGGGGGGCCGGGATTCGCGCCGGGGCTGGCATCGGCGCGGGCCGCCTTGGGCCCAGCGGAAGCGGCGGGGGCCGGTTTGCCCTCGCCCCGGCCACAGGCGGCCAGAAGCAGCAGCCCCGCGAGGAGCGCCAGTGTTCGCATCAGAAGCATCATCAATCCTCTTGCCAAATCCCGAAACCTTGCGCATAGAATGGCCGAAGCGCCGCTGTCGGCCCCACTATGGCCCAGACCACGTAAAAAGCCAAGCACCCCTTGCTTTTGCGGCAGCTGTTGCTATACTCGATCATTCGCGTCTGGTGCGGCGGCGGAACATGCCGTTTCAGACGTGATATGCAGCACTCAAGGAGTCTTCTGCTTCATGCCCATCGCCGATGAAAACAGGGTCAGGGAGATCCTCACCCGCTTTGTCCGGGAAACGATCCCTGATTATATTGTGGAGAATTCCGCCGCCATTGTCGAGTCCGATGGCGTGCAAAAGCTCGACATCCAGCAGCGCGACCAGTTCCTGGACGTGGACGGGCAGGTGCAGGGCGACGATTTCCAGATCTACACCTCCGAGCTTGGCCTCAACCTAAGCGACGGCACCATCAATTCCTACTGCAACTGCCCGGACTCCTTCTCCGGCGTGTGCCGCCACGTGGGCGCAACAGCGCTCAAGATGCTCAAGTCCCTCTCCAGCACCAAAAAGGCCGACATGCCCAAGCCCCGCACGGACTGGCGGCAGACCTTCCGCAGCTTTTTCTCCACCGAGCTTGAGCCCGAGCCAGGCAAGCACTACCTGGTGTTTCGCCTGTTCCCGGAGCCCGGCCGCCTGCAGGTTTCCTTTGCCCGCGCCCGCCAGAACAAGAGCGGCATCTCAAGCGTCCAGCAGGACATCACGCTCGAGCAGATCATCAAGAACCCGGACTGGTGCGAGACCGCGCCCGGCCTGCCCAAGGTGGCGGGCATGATCGCCCACTACCTGGACTACCAGGGCCACCGGGTGGAGCTGCCCGCAGGGCTGCACTCCTGGTTCTTCCGGGCCATCAAGAACGAGTACTACGTCTACCTGCGCGACACGGACCAGCCCGTGCGCATCGAGAACAAGACGCTCCAGCTCAAGCTCTCGCCGCAGCTTTCCGAGGACGGCCTGGGCTTCGACCTGCTGCTCTCGCGCGAGGATCGCCCGCCCTTCTCCATCCGCAGGGAGGACGAGATTTATTTCTACGGGCGGCTGCCCCTGTGGCTGTACTGGAAGGGCAGCTTCCACCCGGTGCAGACCGGGCTGGACCCCGAGCTCATCCAGGAGATGGTTGAGCAGGCGCCCATCGTGCCCCACGCCGACATCTCCGAGTACCTGGACCGGGTGTGGACCAAGATCCCCGTGTCCGACCTCTACGGCCAGGAGGACTTCCTGGAGCGCATGGGCCCGATCTTCCAGCCTGCGGAGTTCAACCCCAAGCTCTTCCTGGACGAGGAAGGCAGCCTCTTGGTGCTCAAGATCCAGTGCATGTACGACACCGACCACGGCGAGGTGACGCTGCCCGGCCCCAACCCGGACCTGCAGACCGGCAGCTACCGCTACGCCGACAAGAGCTACCTCGTCCGCCGCGCTCAGGACGAGGAGGCCGTGCTCTTCGCCGAACTCCAGCACATGGGCTTTCAGCCCCGGAGCAACCACACCTGGTTCATGGAGCAGGAGGCGGCCATCAACTTCCTGCTGGACTTCTACCCCATGCTGGTCGAGGGCTACCGCGTCTACGGCGAGCAGAACCTGACGCGCTACAAGGTGCGCCTGAGCAAGCCGGAGATCATCGCCGAGGTCAAGAGCGACGAGGAGAACAAGTGGTTCACCCTTGACCTGACCGTGCAGTACGACGACCAGAAGGTGCCCATCGAGGAGATCTGGAAGGCCTGGGTCCAGAAGAAGCGCTATGTCCAGCTCAAGGACGGCTCGTACACCAGCCTGCCGGAGTCCTGGCTGCGGCGCCTAGGCCACAAGCTCAAGGCCCTGGGCTTTGACCCGGAGAAGCCGCCGCAGAAAAAGTTCCAGCAGTTCGAGGCCCCGGTGCTGGACAACCTGCTGGACGACATGCCCGGCGCCAAGACCGACGCCTATTTCGTGAAACTGCGCGAGAAGATTAGCAACTTCCAGCAGATACGCCAGCTGCCCCCGCCCAGGGGCCTGAACGCCACCCTGCGCCCCTACCAGGTCATGGGCATGAGCTACCTGAACTTCCTGCGCGACTACGGCTTCGGCGGCATATTGGCCGACGAAATGGGCCTGGGCAAGACCGTGCAGACCCTGGCCTTCCTGCTCTCGCTCAAGGAGCGCGGAGGCAAGGGCCCCAACCTCATCGTGGTGCCCACCAGCGTGCTGCCCAACTGGGAGCGCGAGGCCGCGAAGTTCGTGCCCGCCATGACCAGGCTGACCATCTACGGCGCCAAGCGCGACGACCTGTTCATCCGCATCAAGGACTCGGACCTGATCATCACCACCTACGCCCTGCTGCGCCGCGACCTGGAGGAGCTGTGCAAGTACAAGTACACGGTGGTCATCCTGGACGAGGCCCAGAACATCAAGAACCCCAACACCATCACGGCCCGCTCCGTGCGCAGGCTCGACGCGGAGATGCGCCTGTGCCTGTCCGGCACGCCCATTGAGAACAACCTCTTCGAGCTCTGGAGCCTGTTCGAATTCCTCATGCCCGGCTTTTTGGGCTCGCAGCACGCCTTCCAACGCGGCATCGTCAAGCCCATCAAGGACGCCGACGAAGAAACCCTGGACTACCTGCGCTCCCGCGTGAAGCCGTTCATCCTGCGGCGCACCAAGAACGAGGTGGCCAAGGACCTGCCGCCCAAGATCGAAACCACGCACTACTGCGAACTGGCCGACGAGCAGCGCGACCTCTACGGGGCCCTGGCCGCCAGGCTCAAGGCCCAGGTGCTGAAGGACGTGGACGAGAAGGGCCTGGCCAAGAGCCAGATGTCCATCCTGGACGCGCTGCTCAAGCTGCGCCAGATCTGCTGCCACCCGCGCCTCCTCAAGCTGGACATCCCGGGCATCAACACCAACCTGCCCTCGGGCAAGTTCGACGCCTTCAAGGATCTGGTGACCGACATCGTGGAAGGCGGGCACAAGGTGCTGGTGTTCTCGCAGTTCGTACAGATGCTGCACATCATCCGCTCCTGGCTGCAGATACGCGAGGTGCCCTTCGCCTACCTCGACGGCTCCAGCAAGGACCGCTTCGAGCAGGTGGACAAGTTCAACGACACCCCGGAGATTCCGATCTTCCTGATCTCGCTCAAGGCGGGCGGCACGGGGCTCAACCTGACCAGCGCGGACTACGTCATCCACTACGACCCGTGGTGGAACCCGGCGGTGGAGAACCAGGCCACGGACCGCACCCACCGCATCGGCCAAAAACGGCAGGTCTTCGCCTACAAGATGATCTGCCAGAACACGGTGGAGGAAAAGATCTTGAAACTCCAGGAAATGAAGAAGGACGTGGCCGAGTCCATCATCCCCGGCCAGTCGGCCTTCAAGTCCCTGACGCGCGACGACCTGGAGATGCTCTTCGAGGTCTAGGCGGCCTGGAGCACAGCCCCCATGAACGCCCTCACCCGTCCGCTCATCCGGTCTTTCGACCTTTTGCAGGCCATGGCCGAGTCCGAACCCATGCGCCGCGGCGTGGGCAAGGCGCTGATACTCTACTTCCTGACGGCGCTGACGTTCATCGAGATGAACAGTCTGGGCTGGCTGCCTGCGTTTCTGGGCCGGAGCATCTCCATGAACCGCTTCGACGCCGTGACCCAGACCTTCACCCTGGTCCTGGTGCTGGAGGTGGTGGACCTGGTGTTCTCGCTGCCCAAGTCCACGTCCAAATCCGTGGGCAAGCAGTTCGAGATCATGGCGCTGATCCTCTTGCGCAACGCCTTCAAGGAACTGACCAACCTGCCCTTTCCCATCGACATCACGGGCCACACGGACGTGCTCATCCGCCTGGCCACGGACGGGGGCGGCGCGCTGGTGGTCTTCATTCTGCTGGGGGCCTACAACTATGCCCAGCGTTGCGCACCCAAGCACTGGGCCCCGGACATCCTGGAAAAGTTCATCGCAGCCAAGAAGATGGTGGCGCTGCTCGTCCTGGGCTCGTTTCTGTGCATGGGCCTGTACAACGCCTTGCTCATCCTGCTCGGGCAGCCACACTTCGACGTGTTCCACGACTTCTACACCGTGCTCATCTTCACGGACATCCTCATCGTGCTCATCGCCCAACGCTACATGCCGGAATTCCATGCCATCTTCCGCAACTCCGGCTTCGCCCTGTCCACGCTGTTCATCCGCATGGCCCTCACGGCGGACGCCACCCTCTCGGTCATCATGGGCGTGGGCGCCATGCTCTTCGCCGTGTGCCTGACTTACGCCTCCAACCGCTTCTACACCATTACCTCCAGGACGTATGAGCCGCCATGCCAGCTCCCGGCTTCTCCAAAATAAAAAACAGCGCCAAAAAGCGCCTGTACGGCCCGCGCCGCTGCCTGGCCTGCGGCTATGCCGCTGCGGAGCAGGACATCCTGCTGGCCATGATGGTCCGTTGGAATTTCGGGGATATGCCCGCGCTGTTTGCGGGTGCGGCGGACATGGACCGCCCGGTGGGCGAGATCCTGGCCGAGGAAGGCGGCTACGGCCAGGGCCAGGACAGCCCGCTGCCGCGCGCGGTCATCCTCTCCGGCCTGACGGAAAAGGAACTGAACACCTTCATGGCCGCCTGGAAGCACCTCAGCCTGCCGCGCCAGAACTGGGCCACGCTCACGCCCACGAGCGTGGGCTGGACGCTCATTGATTTGCTGACCGAGCTGGATTTGGAGCGGGTGGCGCTGGGCGGGAAATAAGAGTAGAGCCTCCGGCGGCCAAAGGGCCTGAGGCCCTTTGGAATCCCCAGTACGCAAGCGGGGCAGCCCGGCGAAGACGCCGGGCTGCCCCGCTTGCTTTGAGCATTCAAGGGGAGACGAACCACTTCGCCTTCCGGAAACCCATCTCAAGGCGAAGGGCCGGGAAGAGCGATAGCTCGACCCGGCCCTTTGCCTTGTACGAGGGGGTTCGGGGGGAATCATTCCCCCCGGCCGCCGGAGGCTTTACCGTTCCTTAAAACGGCACGTCGTCCATGCCGCTGGCCTCGGATGGGAACGCCGGGCCGAGGTCCTCCTCGTCGTGGAACGGCGGTTTCTGGCCGCCCTGCTGGCCGCCTTGTCCACCCTGCTGCCCCCCCTGTTGTCCGCCCTGCTGGGCATTCTGCGGGCGCGGGGCGTAGCCGCCGCCTTCGCTGCCCTGGCCGCCCTGGCCGCCGCCCGGACGGGGTCCAAGGGCCTGCACGCGCTGGGCCACAACCTCAGTGGAATAGCGGTCCTGACCTTCCTTGTCCTGCCACTTGCGGGTCTGCAAACGGCCCTCGACCAGGATCAGCGAGCCCTTGGCCAGGTACTTGCCGCAGAAGTCGGCCTGCTTGTCAAAGGTCACGATGGTGTGCCAGTCGGTGCGCTCGGTGTACTGGCCGTCCTTGTCGCGGATGCGCTCGCTGGTGGCCAGGCGCATGTTGGCGATGGGCAGGCCGGACTGCGCGTAGGAAATTTTCGGGTCCTGCCCCAGGTGCCCAACAAGAATCACTTTATTCAAGCTGCCAGCCATATTTTTGAACTCCTTGCGGGGATATGTGTTCTCCGTCGACGGAATACCAGAAGCCGCTAGTCCAGTCCAGGCTGATCCTTGAGTTGCCTGGCCAGGGACTCCAGCTCGTCCAGGGCGTCCTCGATCTGGTCTGTCAGCCCGTTTGCAGCGCGGGCATTCCAGTCGGCCAGCTCTGCCTCCAGCCTGGCCCGGGCCGCCGCGGCCCTTGTGATGCCCCCGGCCAGGGCGCGCGCGGCCTCGGCGGGCAGCAGGCCGATCTCCAGGCGGTCGGCCAGGTGCGTGACCAGCTCCTGCACGCCGCGCGTTTCCGGCGGCAAGGCCGGAACCTTCACCGCCACGGGGCTGAAGGCCAGGGCCGAAAGCCGGGGCCAACGGCGCTCCACCTCGGCCGGGTCAAAGGTCGAGGCTGAAACGCGGATCTGCAGGGTGCGGCCCATGCGCTTGCTCCTAGTCCCGCTCTTCCCACTCGCCATGCACGCGGTTGACCACGTCCTGGATGAGGGTGAGCTGGTTTTCCGGACATACGCCGATGAGCGGCTGGCCGCCGTCCACGTTGTCGCCCTGCTGGAAGTACACGGCGTAGATGATGCCCTGCGGCCCGGTATACGAAAGCGCGGTCTCCCGCTTCATGCGCGAGACGATGAACATATCCAGCCCCTCGCGCACCTTCACCGACTGCTCGCCCCCGGCCTTGATCTTGGCGTCGATCTCAGGGACGAAATAGTACTTGGCGCGCTCCGGGGCGCAGAAGAGGTGCAGGGCCTTTTTCAAAATACGCCCGATGACCTCCTCCTTGGACAGGAAGTGGCGGATGGTCATGAGCCGCTCCCCGGCCTCCACGAACCTGCCCTCCAGGGCGGTCTGGATGTCCATGACCTGGCCCTTCTGCGTGGCGCAGATGGACTTCTTGTTCTTCTCACGGGTCAGGTTGGCCAAAAGCGTGCCCGGACGCTCCAGCCACTTGCCGGAGGGGCCGGCAACGCGGTCGCCGGGGGCAAGGCCCACAAAGTCCACCACGCCGGTGTGCGGCGTTCTGATCTCGATCTCTTCGTAGGGCGAGGCGTTCAGCTCATCGAGCATTTCCTTGACGTTCAGCAAAGCTTGTCCCCTGAATGGTTGTCGTGTTCGGCGGCTGGCAATCGCTCCAGGCGCGCTAGCGGTAGTACAGGTTCTTGCCGCCCATGGTCAAAAGCGCTTGGTGCAGGTTCTTCTTGATGTCGCGCCTGTCCCAGATACCCTGAATGTGCCCGCGCGACAAGGCCGAGAATGCCCGGTGATATTTTGGGGGCACGTCCACGCCGGTGGTCTCGCGGATGACGCCCGGCCCGGCGAAGCCGATGTTGGAGGAGCGCACAGCGAACTGGTAGGGCGAGCAGCCCAGGAAGCTGGCCACGGGCCCGGCGTAGGAGTTGGTGTCGTAAAGCACCAGGTACAGCCCCCCGGCCTCGATGTAGCGACGCACGGCCATGGTCACGCGCGGCATCTGGATGACCCCGCAGGTGCCCTCCTGGATGCGGATGCCCGCCGTGCCGTGGGAGTAGAGGATCAGCGGGGTGCGCTTGAGCATGGCCCGCTCCGCCGCGCGGATGAGCTTTTCGCCCTCGGCCGCGCCCACAGTGCCGCCCCGGAACGGGCTGGCCAGCACCGCCACAATGGTGGCGATGCCCTCAATGCGCGTCTCAAAGGTGATGCAGGAGCAGCCCAGGCCGGTCTGGCACTTGGCCTGCTCCAGCTTCAGGTCAAAGCCCTCGTAGTCCAGGGGGTTGCGGGACTCCAGCTCGCGGTTGAACTCAAAGGCCGAGGCGAAGTCAAAGACGTTGTAGAGATACCACTGGAACTCCAGGGGGAAATGGTGCCCGCAGTGGGAGCAGACCCCGGCGAACTCCCCGAACAGGTCCGGCCCCCACAGGTCCAGGCAGCCGTGGGTGGAGCTGTTCGGGCAGGTCTGGGTGCGGTCCTCACGGCTCTTGGGGCTCACGTAGACCCAGGTGTCCTCCAGGCGGCAGGGGCAGTCCTCCGGGCAGGAGAGGCTGACCAGGCGCTCCAGGGCCTCGGGCGGCACCTCCATGCGGCGCTGCTGGCCAGCGCCCAGGCCCAGCAGGCGGCCCAGGGGGCCGTCCAGGCCCTGGCGCAGGGCCCGCAGCTCGGCCTCTGCGGCTTCGAGCAGGCCCAGCAGGCGGCGCTTGTAGCGGGCCAGAAAATCGTGGCGCAGGGTGCTGTGCGCGGCCCAGAGCAGGCCCTCCAGGCCGGAGGCGATGCGCGCGCCGAGGCTGCGGTTGTCGCGGCAGGCCGTGCGGCTCATGGCCCTGTACTTCTCGTGGCGCCTGTCCACCAGCTTGGTCCGCGCCGCCTGCCCCAGCGACCAGCGCACGAAGATGTCCTGGGGATCGGCCGACCTGGCCTGGCGGCGGATGGCCATGCCGCGCAGCGGGCCCAGGCCCTCCACGGCGTCCACCACCTCGTCCGTGGCGCGGATGACCTCGCGCCGGAGCTGGCGGAAGAAATCATAGTGTTCGGGCCGCGCGCCCAGCGGCGGCTCCTGGATGACGCGGTCGATGAAGCCGAGCTCCAGGTTGTCGGCGGCGGTGATGCGCAGGCGCTCGGCGCAGCGCTCGATGAGCTCCGGCGTGGCCTTGTCCTTGAGGCCGCCCTCGATGGCCGCCGCGCCCTCGGGCGAGATGACCGAATAGTAGCCGTGGGAGAGCATCAGCCGCCTGTCGGCCAGGGCGATGGCCTCGGCCCCGCCGCTGCCGCCCTCGGAAAACACGCTGATGATGGGCACCTTGAGCCCGGACATGACGTAAAGGTTCTTGGCGATCTGCTGGGCCGCTCCGGGATAGTCCTCCACCGGGAAGGCGCCTGGCGTGAACACGTAGGTATGGATGGGGATGTTCTCGATCTCGGCCACACGCATGTAGTAGAGCGCGTTGGCGTTGCCCCAGGGCTTGATGGAGCCCGCGTTGCGGAACTCCTGGCCGTGGCCCTTCTCCTGGCCAACCACCATCACCGACTGGTGCACGGTCTTCTTGCCCATGCGCCGGGCGATGGTGGCGCGGGCGATGATTATGCCCGGATCGATGCTCCACTCGTCCTGGCCGCCGATCTCGGTGTAGTTGTCGTAGACGTTCTCCAGGATGTCCTTGAGGCAGATGCGCTGCGGGTGGCGCACGATGCGCACCCGGTCCATGGGCGAAAGCTCGCCTTCCAGCTTGCCTTCAAGCAGGGCGAAGAGCTCCTCCAGCCGGGCCACCTGCAGGGGCAGCTCGCGCATGCCCAGGTGCGGGGCCTGCTCCAGAAACTCCTCCAGCCGGGTGCGCAAAAGCGCCACCGAGGCGTTCTCCCGCTGGCCGAAGATGTCGCGGATATATGTGAGCCGTGCTGCCAGCTCCCGGGTGCGCTTGTCTATGTCCATGTGTTGGCGTCCATATGTCGGCGTGCGCCCCTTTGGCCTAGAAGTGCAGAATGGTCTGGGTGCGGCTGAGGAGAAAGGCCACATTGGTGCGCAGGGGCTCGCCCCGGGTGTCCGTGCCTTCAAGCGTCAGGCCGTTTAAGAACTCCACGCCGCGGCTGCGGGCCTGGTCCAGGTTCTCGCCCCAGACGATGCCCAGCGCCAGGTTGGGGTCAAAGTCCATGGGGATCTCGTAGGGCTCCTGGCCGTGCTCCAGGGGCGGCACCTGGGTGAACACCTGGAGCCAGGGCTCAGGCTTCCAGCCAAAGGCCTCGATGCGGCCCAGGCAGGGGGTGAAGCGGTCCGCCGGGTCCTCGGCCAGGATGCGGTATTCGATGCCCACCCCGGCCAGGGAGATGTCCTGCTGGGCGTAGCCCAGCGGCTCGCCCAGGCCCAGGCGGATCTGCTCGGCAATGACGTCCACCCCCTGTTCGCAATCAGCCCGGCCACGGATGCGCGCGGTGATGCCCGAAACGCCGTTCTCCACCTGGATGCGCGTGTTGACCTCCATGAGGAAGGGCTCGCCCCTGGGGGTCACGATCCACTCCCAGGTGCCCACGTTGTCGTAGCCCACGGCCAAAGCCATGTGCACGCTGTGCCGGGTGATGGCGGACAAGACGCCCGCCGCGTCAAAGGCGTAGTCCAGGCTCGCGGGGTCGAAGCCGGGGGCCACCTCGATGCGCTTCTGGCGGCCCAGGCTCTGCACGGAGCAGTTGCGCGTGCCCAGGTGCACGGCGTTTTTGCCGCCGCGCTCGGCCAGCACCTGCACCTCCAGGTGGTTGAAGTCGAAGATGCGCTGTTCGATGAGCACGCCCTCGTCGGAGAGGTTGCGCTTGGCGTAATTGCGGATGCGCCGGTACACGGAGCGGAAGGTGTCGGCGTCGTAGACCTCCTCGATGCCCATGCCGCCGCCCCCGGCCGAGGCCTTGACCAGGACGCAGCCCTCGTCGATGCCCTGGTCGTGCTGGAAGGCGAAGATGGTCTGGGCCAGCTCCACGGCCTCCATCTCGTCGTAGATGGGCCTGTCCGAGCCGGGGATGGTGGGCACAAGGTGGGCGCGGGCGATGCGCTTGGTGTTGATCTTGTCGCCCAGGTCGCGCACCACGGCCCAGGAGGGGCCGATGAAGATCAGCGGGCGCTTTCGCTCCACCACGCGCCGGGCGAAGCGGTAGTCCTCCGCAAAGAAGCCGTAGCCGGGATGCACGGCGGTGGCGTTCGCCGCGTCGGCCACGGCCAGCATCTCGCTGGGATCCTGGTAGGAGCTGATGCGAAAGAGCCTGCCCGGCCCGCCGAGATCCCGCGCCAGGCGCACGTGCCCGGACTGCTCGTCCGCCGATGTGTAGACGCAGGCGAAGTCGTGCCCGAGCGCGATACAGGCGCGCAGGATGCGCATGGCGATCTCACCACGGTTGGCGATGAGCAGCGTGTGCCTGGACATTCCCTTGCTTCGGGACTGCGGCTACTCTGCCGCGCGCTTGGCCTTGCGCAGTTCGATGAGGCGCTTCTGGACCTCCAGCACGAGCTTGTCCAGCTTGATCTCCTGGCGACGCTCCATGACCAGGAAGTTGCAGCCGATGATGCCCCGGTCCAGCACGCGCATAACCTTGGCCTTGAGGTCGCCCAGGAAGAGCTTTTTGGCCAGCAGCAGGTCAAAGGTGAACTCCTGGCCGGGGCTGTAGCCGCGCGGGTTGTCCTCAAAGGCGAAGCCCAGGGCGCTGATGTCGCTTACGGGAAAGTCCAGCGGGCCCCTCTTGGAATTGATGCGGATGTCCAGCCCGGGCACGCGCGTGCGATACGCCTGGCGGAGCTTGTCTTCTTCGTCTATCTGGATATCGAAGCCCATACTGCACCTCGCGGGATTCTTGGCATTGCAACGGAAGGCTCTGCCCTGGGGCAATGGCCTGCAACGTTTCGGTGAAACCTTACTTGCCGGAGACTCGTTTTTCCAGCACAAATTCGACCCTGCGGTTCAGGGCCCGGTATTCCTCGCTGGTGTTGGGAAACAGCGGGTTCATGTCCGCCAGGCCCGTGGAGGTCAGCCGCTTGGGCTCGATGCCCATGGACATCAGCACACGCAGCACGTTCACCGCGCGCATGGAGGAGACCTCCCAGTTGTCCCGGAAGCGCGAACCCGACGGCGGGGGCTGGTCGTCGGTGTAGCCCCGGATATTGATGGTCTGGTCCGCGTGCTGGATGAGGAAGTCCTTCATCTCCATCATGATCTGACGCCCCTTTTCGGTCAAGGCCACGTCGCCCCGGTTGAAGAGCACATCGCCCGGGGCGCGCAGGGTGATGACCCCGTCCTCGAAGTTCGCACCCACCAGCCCCTCCAGCCCTTTTTTGGTCTGCAGCAGCTTCACGTCGGAAAAGACCTTCTGCTGGGCCACCTGGATCTGCCGGTTCAACATCACCTGGTCCAGAATGACCCCTGCCTCTTCGCGGCTGATGGTGCTCGTGGCGAGCTTGCTCTCCTTGCCGCCCAGGGCGGCGGCCACGGACTGCAGGGCTGCGTCGATCTTGCCGCTATCGGGCGTGGACATGGAGTAGAGCAGAACAAAGGTGGCGAACATGAGCATGATCATGTCCGCGAAGGTGAACAGCCATTCCAGGCTTTCCGGCTCTTCAATGTCCTCCAGGATGGCTTCGTCAACCTCGTTGCTCATGGCCTACTTCCTCTCGCTGGGCGGCATGTAGGAGGACAGCTTTTCGTACACCAGCGTGGGGTTGTTGTTGACGAGGATGGACTTCGCGCCCTCGAAAATCACCTCCAGGGAGAGCTGTTCCTGGAGGGTTCTGGCCTGCAGTTTCGCGCCCATGGGCAAGAAGATCATGGTTGAAAAAACAGAACCGTACAAGGTGGTCAAAAGGGCCATGGCCATGGCCGGGCCGATGCTCGCCGGGTTGCTGAGCTGGGAGAGCATCTGCACCAGGCCGATCAGGGTGCCCATCATGCCGTAGGCCGGGGTCAGGGCGCCCAGGCGCTTGAACACGTCGTGGGCCACCTTGTGGCGGCGCTTCATGGCGTTGATCTCGATGGTCAGGGTCCGGCGGATGAGCTCCGGGTCGGCATTGTCGGCTATAAGCTGGCAGGCCTTCTTGAGCACGACGTTCTCGGTCTTGATATGCTCCAGGGCCACGATTCCCTCGCGGCGGCTGATCTCGGCGATCTTGACCATTGTGCCCACCACCTCGCGCACTCTGACCTTGCGCGAGGCGAAGACCTTGAACGCCGCGTGGATAGCCTGCCGGACCTCTTCAAAGGGGAAGGCCACCATGATCGAGGCCAGGGAGCCTCCCAGAACGATCATCAGGGCAAAAGGGTCCCAGTACATGCTCATGTTGCCGGAGGAATGCAGGAAGATGGACCCGAAGACCATCACCAGTCCGACCAACATGCCTAAGAGTGAAGGGAAATCCATACGCTGTGCCTACCCTGGCTTGGCTTTCCGGCTCTCCTGGGATATATCCGCCCAGGGGCGCAAGGAACACCATGATGAAAAAAACCGTGAACGACCTCGATGCTGTCCGGCACTCTGCCCGCTTCATACGCGAAAAGGTATGCAATGTTCAAGCAGGAACCTTGGGCCTCGTGCTTGGTTCCGGCCTTGGGGCCGTGCGCGAGCGCATCACCGCGCACGTGGACCTGCCCTACGCCGAGATACCGGGCCTGCCGCAATCCACGGTCGAGGGCCACGGCGGCTTTCTGCGCGCGGGGCTGCTCGGCGGCCAGCCGGTCGTGGCCCTGTGCGGGCGCGTGCACCTCTACGAGGGCTACACCGCAGCCGAGGCCTGCCTGAACGTGCGCATCCTTGCCGAACTGGGCGTGCGCACCCTGATGCTGACCAACGCCGCCGGGGCCCTGAACCCGCTTTTCAGCGCCGGAACGCTGATGTGCATCACCGACCACATCAACTTCTCCGGCCAGTCGCCGCTCACCGGGCCCAACTGCGACGCCTGGGGGCCGCGCTTCCCGGACTTGAGCCAGGTCTGGTGCCCACGGCTGCTGGCCCTGGCCGCCAGCCAGGCCCGGCGCCTGGGCCTGGTGCTGGAGCGCGGCGTGTACATCCAGGTGGCCGGGCCGAACCTGGAGACCCCCGCCGAGACAAGAGCTTATCGACGCCTCGGGGCGGACGCCATAGGGATGAGCACCGCCATTGAGGCCATTGCCGCCGCGCACATGGGCCTGCGCGTGCTGGGCATAAGTTGCCTGACCAACAAGAACCTGCCCGACTGCATGGCCCGCACCAGCCACCAGGAAGTCCTTGAAATGGCTGGCAAGGCCTCTGCGGACATGGCGCTTTTGCTGGAGGCCGTGGCGGGCGCGCTGCCTGGCCTGGATTCTGCTGGCGTGGATTCTGCTGGCCTGAATCCTGCACGATGACCAGAGCGTAAAGTTTTTCCGTCAAAAGTACGATACACTCTATGTGCCCGCTACACTCTATGTGACGCTCGAACGCTGCAACCACCGGCACACCGGATGAACCCGAAATGAGCGCAACACACCGCCTCCCCGCATTATTCCTGCCCGCCCTGGTCGTTCTGGCCAGCGCGGCCCTCTTTGGCTGCGGCGGCGGCAGCAGCACCACCTCGTACTACAACAGCATCAAGCGCACCATGGTCGACGCCAAGGACGACGTGCTGGGCACCCGGCCCACCACGGCCGAGCTCTTCCGCGAGGACAACACCCCGCTCATCGACATCAGCTACGACGCTGCAGACGATCTCATGGGCCTGTTCATGCCCGCCATGAACAAGAAGTCGCCCATTTATTACGAGCGCTTCACCAACCGTGTCGACCCCGCCGACCCCTCGCCCTTCGGTCTCCTGGTGTCCGACCAGGTGGCGGCGCGCCTGGCCCTGCGCAGCTTCATGGTCACCGACGGACCGGCCAGGATACCGGCCACCGTGCGGCCCGTGCCCGTGGAGCACGACCCCCTGCCCACAACTCCAGGCGCGCGCAAGGCCGAAGATCAGCGCATGCAGGACGAGATCAGCCCGGCCCGGCCCTGCGTGCTCACCGGCAGCTACCTCATCGCCGACAAGGTGGTCTACGTTTCGGCCCGGATCACGGCCCTGGACAACGGCCAGGTCATGGCCGCCCACCACTGGACCGTGCCTGTGAACCGCAACATCCGGGCCATTCTGCCGCAGCTTCGGCAAAACGGCGGCATGCGGCCCTCGGTGCGCACCTCCCTGGGCGTGAGCCCGCACGACCTGGCCAACCCCTCGGGCCAGCGCCAGGGCTACGTCGAGCGCGACCTCGTCCGCTAGGTCCCGGCCAAGCCCTGTCCCCGGCCCGCTCTTGACGGCGCGGGAATCCTCACCTACCAATCTCGACCACACCATGAGAGGGAGACGCGCGCATGTCCGCATCCTTGCCTGAGACGTTGTTCGAGACTTTTTTCCAGGCCGAGGCCAAGCTGTTTCTTCTGGCGGGCATCCGCATCGCCTTGAGCGAGGATGGCAAGGACCTGACATCACTTGGAATTTTTGAGGACTCCGACCTGGCCGTGGCGCACATCGTGGCCAAGGAGGAGACCCTGGTGGCGGGCCTACCGCTCATCCCGCTCATCCTGGAATTCGCAGGCTGCGAGTTCCAACACATGCTCAACGTGGACGAGGGCCAGCGCGTGCCCGCCGGAACCATGCTGGCGGCCATCCAGGCCCCGGCCACGCACATCCTGCGCACCGAGCGCGTGATCCTGAACTACCTGGGGCACCTCTCCGGCATCGCCAGCCTGACCGCGCGCTATGTGGCCGCGCTTCAGGGCACGCGCACCACCCTGCTCGACACCCGCAAGACTCTGCCCGGCCTGCGCTACCCCGAGAAATACGCCGTGCGCGTGGGCGGGGCCAAAAACCACCGCCTGAACCTGTCGGACATGCTCATGGTCAAGGACAACCACATCGACCACGCCGGGGGCATCACGCCCGCCGTGGCCAAGCTGCGCCAGGCCTATCCCGAGAACTGCCCGCCCATCGAGGTGGAGTGCCGGACCCTGGCCGAGGTGGATGAGGCGGTGGCCGCGCAGGCCTCGCGCATCATGCTCGACAACATGGACCTGGGCCTCCTGCGCGAGGCGCTGGCCCGCGTGCCGCACGGCATCGAGACCGAGGCCAGCGGCAACGTAACCCTGGAGAACATCGCCGCCATCGGAGCCGCAGGCCCGGACTTCGTGTCCGTTGGCCGCATCACCCACTCCGCCCCGGCTGCGGATTTGAGCATGCGCATTCAGCCGCTTGAATAACCTTTTCAAGACGAGTATGCAGGCAGCATGAGGACAGCAGCATGAGCCCACTTGACGAACGCATCGAGTCCCTGCGCGCGAAGTTTGGCACAAGGCTGGCCATCCTGGGCCACCACTACCAGTCCGACGAGGTCATCCGCCACGTGGATTTCCAGGGCGACTCGCTGGAGCTGGCCCGCAAGATCGACGGCCTGGCCGCCGAGCACGTGGTCTTCTGCGGTGTGCGCTTCATGGCCGAGTCCGCTGCGGCCCTGGCCCGGCCCGGCCAGAAGATCCACACCCCCCGCGCCGACGCCACCTGCCCCATGGCCGACATGGCCCCGGCTGCCCGCGTGGAGGATGTGCTCACAGCCCTGCGCGAGGACGGCCGCTTGGTCATCCCCCTGGCCTACGTCAACTCCTCGGCCGAGGTGAAGGCCGTGTGCGGGCTTTACGGCGGCAGCGTATGCACCTCGGCCAACGCCAGGGTCATGCTCGAATGGGCGCTGCAGCAGGGCGACGCCGTGCTTTTTTTGCCGGACAAGAACCTGGGGCACAACACCGCCAACCAGTTGAACATCGACCCCGCCGAACGCCTGGAGATCAACATCCGCGACGAGGGCCGCCGCCTGGACCACAAGAAGGCCCAGTACGCCCGGCTGCTCCTGTGGCCCGGGGCCTGCGCCATCCACCACATGTTCAGGAAGGCCCAGATTCAGGACCTGCGCAGGGCCAGGCCCGGCGTGCGCGTGGTGGCGCACCCGGAATGCTCCCAGGGCGTGGTGCGCGCAGCAGACGGCGCAGGCTCCACCTCGTACCTCATCAAGTACTGCGCGAGCGCGCCCGCCGGGGCCAAGATCGCCGTGGCCACGGAGATGAACCTGGTGCAGCGCCTGGCCGCCCGCCACAAGGCCGAGGGCAAGGAGATCTTCCCGCTCAAGGCCCTGGCCTGCTCGAACATGGCCAAGACCACCGAGGAGGGCCTGCTTGAGTTGCTCACGAACCTTGACGCCGCAACACCGCTTTGCCTGAGCCCTGATGTCGTCGAGCATTCCTGCGTGGCCCTGGAGCGCATGCTGCGCATCTGCGCCTAAACGCTTCGGCCCGCCCCGCCTTCCCAAGGAGCCAGGATGAACGACTACCGCCTCAAGTCCGACGTGCTGGTCATCGGCTCCGGCATCGCCGGGTCCGTGGCCGCCCTCACCCTGGCCGAGTCCGGCGTGGACGTGATCCTGCTCACCGCCGGCGAAAATCTCTTCACCGGGAACACGCGCCTGGCCCAGGGCGGCATCGTGTTCCACTCCCAGGGCGACGACCCGGCCATCCTCGAAAAGGACATCATGACCGCCGGGTGGGGCCAGAACTACCTGCGCGCCGTGCGCTACCTGTGCCACAAGGGCCCCAAAGTCCTGCAGAAGACCCTCATCGACGCCTACCACGTGCCCTTTTCCCACCACGATGCCGACGAATGGAACTTCACGCGCGAGGGCGGCCACAGCGTGGCCCGCATCCTCTACGCCGCAGACCACACCGGCCTGACCATCATGCAGCGCCTGACCGAAGCCGTGCTGGCCGCGCCCAACATCCGCGTGCTCTCCGGACGCACGGCCATCGACCTCTTGACCACGCACCACCACGCCACGCACCAGGACTTCAAGTACAACCTGGCCAACCAGTGCGTCGGGGCCTATGTGTTCAACGAGCAGCTCTCCCAGGTGGAGATCGTCCTGGCCGACTTCACCGTGCTGGCCACGGGCGGGGCCGGGCACATCTTCCTGCACACCACCAACTCGCGCGGGTCCATCGGCTCCGGGCTGTCCATGGCCAACCGCGCCGGGGTCAAGCTGCACAACCTGGAATACGTGCAGTTCCACCCCACGGCCTTCTATCAGGGCGCCAGGCGCTTCGAGCGGCGCTTCCTGATCTCCGAGGCCGTGCGCGGCGAGGGCGCGCGCCTGGTCAACGGCAAGGGCGAGGCCTTCATGTCGCGCTACGACCAGCGCGGCGACCTGGCCCCGCGCGACATCGTCACCCGCGCCATCATGGCCGAGATGCTGGCCACGGACGAGGACTGCGTGTACCTCGACACCACCCAGGGCATGCACCAGGAGGTGGCCGAGCGCTTCCCCACCATCTACAGCAAGTGCCAGGAGCAGGGCATCGACATGCGCGTTGCGCCCATTCCGGTGGTGCCTGCGGCGCACTACTTCTGCGGCGGCATGCTGGTGGACACGCGCGGCCGGACCACCCTGGAGCGCCTGTATGGCGCGGGCGAATGCACCTGCACCGGCGTGCACGGGGCCAACCGCCTGGCCAGCACCTCCCTCTTGGAGGGCCTGCTCTGGGGCCACAGCGCCGGGCAGGACATCGCCAAACGCCTGGGCGCCAAGTGGCGGCTGACCAGAAAGCTGGCCGACGCCATCCCCGACTGGAAGAACCCCGGCGACATCCACAACGAGGACCCGGCGCTCATCGCCCAGGACTGGGCCACCATCCGCAACACCATGTGGAACTACGTGGGCATCATCCGCTCCAACGCCCGCCTGCGCCGCGCCTTCGAGGACCTGCGCAACCTGTCCAAGAACATGCACGACTTCTACAAGATGACGCCCATCAGCAAGCCCATCATCGACCTCTTCCACGGCTGCCAGACCGCGTACGTGGTCACCCTGGCCGCCATGCGCAACACCAAGAGCCAGGGCTGCCACTATCGAGTGGACTAGCCGGGGCGATGCGTATATTGACAGACGTATTTCCGTAACGGAGGTCCGTCATGGTCAAGGTGCGCGTTCTTCTCGTCATTTCGACCCTTGTGGTGCTCTTCGGTTGCGGCGCGGTGACCAAACGCCCGGACATCGACGAGGGCGAAATCGCAGCCGAGGCCAACCGCATGTACGAGATGGTGGTCGGACGCGACCAGCAAATGATCAAGCGGCTGGGCGACCTCACCGCGCCGCTGCTCATCGGCAACGCCGACCTGTGCGAGAGCAGGACCCGCTACGTCATCTTCATGGGCGTGCACAACCTGGAGGACTACCGGGGCCGCAGGCGCGACGCCATGGAGTCCGTGTACGAGCTCGACGAGCGCATCCGCGTGACCCAGGTGGGCCGGGAAGGCCCGGCGCACATCGCGGGCATCCGCGAGAATGATGTCATCCTGGCCGTAAACGACATCGAAACCCCGCGCGGCATGGCCGCCACCGCCTTCTTCAAGGTGCACGTCGCCCCGCTGGTGGAGGCGGGCAAGCCCATCAAGTTCAGCCTGCTGCGCAAGGCCCAGAAAATCACGGCCATTGTCCAGCCGGTCATGGCCTGCGATTATCCCGTGCGGCTGGTCGCCACCGACGTGGTCAACGCCTATGCCACCGGCACCTCCATCATCATCAACACGGCCTTGATGAGCGCCTTCCAGAGCGACCACGAACTGGGCGTGGTGGTGGCCCACGAACTGGCGCACAACATCATGGGCCACATCGAAAAAGGCAAGCTTGAGATCTGGAAGGACTTCTACATCATGAAGATCCTGAACGGGGCCACCGGCACCAACGTGGGCACCATCTACGCCAACTTCTCCTATCTGAACAGCAGCGTGGACTTCGAGTACGAGGCCGACTACGTGGGGCTGTATCTGGCCGCGCGCGCCGGGCTGGACTATGAACTGGCCCCGGAATTCCTGCGCAAGCTGGCGCTCGACAGCCCGCGCGAGATCAACCGCAACACCACGCACCCGCAGCTGGCCGCACGCTATGTGGCGCAAGAGGCGGCCATTGCGGAGATCCACAGGAAGATGGCGTTGGGCCAGCCGCTCATCCCGGAGATGAAGATCGAAAGCGCCGCGAAGAAGCCGACCATGAAGGACGGCTGGGCGCCGGTGGCGGTGGGGTTGGGGATGGGGAACTAGGTGGCCGAAGCCACAGGTAGCATGACTCGCCTTGGCCCCCGAGATTATTCATATCGTCCCTGCTGCGGCCTTGACAATCTATAGCTTGAAAGCCACAATATCCATGTACACAATTTACCGTTACCAGACCTCAGAAGGCCGCGACGTTTTCGGCCAATGGCTGGGCGGGCTGCGCGACCTGAAGGCCAAGGCAAGGATAGCAGCCCGGATCGACCGTCTGGCTGTAGGAAGCCTTGGCGACTGCAAGCCGCTTACTGGCGGCGTTGCGGAACTTCGCGTGGACTATGGCCCAGGCTATCGCGTGTACTTCGCCCGAGTGGGCAAGGTGGTGCTCCTGCTTCTTGGCGGCGGCGACAAGTGTTCACAGCAAGAGGATATCGCCAGGGCTGTGGAGTGTCTGATCGACTACAAGAGGAGGCTTGAATGACCCGGCCAACCCCGCCAGCCCTGTCCCATGACGCGGCCCTCATGGCCGAATTGCGCACCGACCCGGCCTTTGCTGCGGAATATCTCCGGGCCGCCCTGGAGGAAAGCCTCGACGAGCCGTCCGTGCTGCTTACCGCCCTGCGCCGCGTGGCCGAGGCCCACGGCATGCAGCGCGTGGCCGAACGCGCCGGCGTCAACCGTGAGAGCCTGTACCGCTCCCTGTCCCCGCGCGGCAACCCCACGGTCAAGACCCTTGCCGCCGTGCTTAAGGCCGTTGGCCTGCGCCTGACCACAGAACCGGACCCCACACGCCCAAGCGTATAATCCCCCCGCTCCCCACCGCAAAAAGCCCGCCACGGTACTCCGCAGCGGGCTTTATTGTCAGATGAGGAATCTGTCTAGGCTTCGGCAGGCGCCATCTTGTTGATGGCGGTCTGCAAACGCGCGATGCAGCGTCCGGCCTTCTTCCAGTGGATGACCTTCTTGGAAGCGGCGCGGTCGAGCACGGAGCTGGCGTTTTTCAGCGCAGTGGCGGCGGTCTCGGCGTTCTTCTCGGCCAGGGCCTGACGCACAGCCTTCACCACGTTCTTGATGCGGGTCTTGACGGCCTTGTTGCGCGCCTGGCGCTTCAAGCTCTGACGGTGTCTCTTCGAGGCGGACGGATGATTGGCCAACGCTCTTTCTCCTGATTCTTTGTGTTGTTCAGTCCCGACACTGAGTCGAGAGAGGGTCCTTAATCACAGCGCCGCGCGCTTGTCAAGCAGATTTTCCGGTAGCACTACACCTGCAACGCGCTGAAGTCCGCCAGCCGCCCCAGCCGCTGCACCAGGGTATAGAGGATGTTCAGGCGATTCTGGCGCAAACCCGCGTCCTCGGCCATGACCATGACCTTGTCGAAAAAGGCGTCGACTGCGGGCCTGAGCTCGCCCAGCATGGCGAACAGCCCGGCGAAGTCGTCCGCAGCCCAAAGCTCCTCGAAGCGCCCGGCGCTGGCGCGCAGGCTCTCGGCCAGCACACGCTCCTGGTCCATCTCCAGCCGCGCCACGTCGACATCTGCGGACAGCGCCGCGCCCGCCTCCGCGCCCTGCTTGCGGATGATGTTCGCAGCGCGCTTGAAGGTCAGCACGGCCTGCTCGAAGTCCGGCTGGCGGCTGAAGGTGGTCAGCGCGTCAAAGCGCATCTTGAGCGTGCGGATGTCGACGAAGCCCGCGCCCAGGGCGGCGTCGGCCACGCGGCTGTCCGTGCCCTCGCCGCTGGCGAAGAGCGCGCGCAGGCGCTGGCCGAAGAAGTCCAGCATCTTGGCCTGGGCCTCTGCGGGCGCAAGCTTCCACTTCACGTTGTCATACCCTTCCTGGGCCCAGCCCAGCACCTCGTCGAGCCGCAGGCGCAGCCCGTGCTCCATGATGATGCGGCTGATGCCGAGCGCCGCGCGGCGCAGGGCGTAGGGGTCGGCGGTGCCGGTGGGGATCATGGCCAGACCGAAGCACCCGGCCATGGTGTCGGCCTTGTCGGCGATGGCCAGAAGCGCGCCGGTGAGGGTGGCGGGCACGGGCGAGTCCGGCCCGGCGGGCAGATACTGCTCGGCGATGGCCTGGGCGGTCAGCTCGCTCTCGCCCTTCTTGCGGGCGTAGATGCCGCCGATGACGCCCTGCAGGCTGTCGAACTCGTAGACCAGCTCGCTCATGAGGTCGGCCTTGGCCAGCCGTCCGGCGCGGGCCATGGCCTCCACCGGGGCCAGGGGCGAGCCCACGGCCTGGGCCAGCCGGGCGCAAAGCTTCTCCAGGCGGCGGGACTTTGCGCCCAAGCTGCCCAGCGGGCCCAGAAAGACCACGCTGTCGAGCTTGGCCAGCCACTCGTCCAGGTCCGTGGCCAGGTCGGCCTCCCAGAAGAAGCGGGCGTCCTCCAGGCGAGCCTTGAGCACTCGCTCCCAGCCCTTTTTGACCAGGGCCATGTCCAGCGGCTCGATGTTCAGCGTGGTCAGAAAGTACGGCAGCAGGTTGCCGTCCGCGCCTGTAATGCCGAAGCTCTTCTGGTGGCTCTGCATGCTCGTGAGCAGCACCTGCGAGGGCAGATCCAGATACAGCCGGGCGAACTCGCCCAGGATGGGCCGGGGGAACTCCACGAGGTTGGCGACTTCGAGCAGCAGGCCCTCGTCCCAGACCACGCTGCCGCCAAGGCCTGCGGCCAGGCGGTCGCCCTCGGCGCGCACCAGCTCCAGGCGTTCGCGCGCGTCGAGCACGACGTTGCACTTGTCGCGGATGGTGTCGAAATAATCCGCCGCAGTGTCCACGGCGAAGGGCCCGGGGCCGAGCACCCGGTGGCCGTGGGTCAGTCGGCCCGAGGTCAGCCCCGCGATCTCCAGGGGCACCACGTCGGAATCAAGAAGCGCCAGCACCCAGCGCAAGGGGCGGCCAAAGAGGAACTCCAGGCTGCCCCACTTCATGCGCTTGGGAAAATTCAGGCCCTTGAGCGCGGTGAGGCACAGGCCGGGCAGGATGTCCTGGGTGCGCCCGCCGCCGACCTTTTTGCGCGCGGCCAGGTAGTCGCCCTTGGGCGTTTGCTGCACGAACAGGTCGGCCTCGGCCACGCCCTGGGTCTTGGCGAAGCCCTCGCCAGCCTTGGTCAGCTTGCCCTCGGCATAGGCGATGCGCACCGGCGGGCCGCTCGCGATCTCCTCCTCCAGGCGCTGGGCCGGGGCCAGGCCGGAGACGTGGGCCACCAGCCTGCGCGGCGTGGCAAAGGCCCGGACCCCGACGTGGTCGATGCGCGCCTCAGTGAGCAGGCGTTCAAACAGCTCGACGAGTTCTTCGCCCAGGCGCGGCACAAAGCGCGCGGGCATTTCTTCTGTGCCGATTTCGAGTATGAATTCAGACATATCGTGGCGCTCCGGCTGGCTTGACAGGCTATTTTGCGGCGAGCATGGGGTAGCCCATGGCCTCGCGCTGGGCGGCATACAGGGCGGCGATGGCCGAGGCCAAAACGCGCACGCGGCCGATGTAGCCCGTGCGCTCGGTGATGGAGATGGCCCCGCGCGCGTCCAGCAGGTTGAAGGTGTGCGAGCACTTGAGGCAGTAGTCGTAGGCGGGCCAGGGCACCCCGGTTTCAACCAGGCGCTTGCACTCGGCCTCGAACTTGTTGAACATGTCGAGCAGCATGGAGGCGTCGGACAGCTCGAAGTTGTACTTCGACTGCTCCACCTCGTTCTGGTGGTACACCTGGCCGTAGGTCACATGGTCGTTCCACATGAGCTCGTAGACGGATTCTTTCTCCTGCAAGTACATGGAGATGCGCTCCAGGCCGTAGGTGATCTCCACGCTGGTGGGGAACAGGTCGATGCCGCCCACCTGCTGGAAATAGGTGAACTGCGTCACCTCCATGCCGTTGAGCCAGACCTCCCACCCCAGGCCCCAGGCGCCCAGCGTGGGCGACTCCCAGTCATCCTCCACGAAACGGATGTCATGGGCCGCCGGGTCCACGCCCAGGGCGCGCAGGCTCTCCAGGTAGAGTTCCTGCACGTTGTCCGGCGAGGGCTTCAAAATGACCTGGAACTGGTAGTAGTGCTGCAGGCGATTGGGGTTCTCGCCGTAGCGGCCGTCGGTCGGCCTGCGCGAGGGCTCCACATAGCACACGCTCCAGGGCTCCGGCCCGATGACACGGAAAAAGGTGGACGGGTTGAAGGTTCCGGCCCCGCACTCGATGTCAAAGGGCTGGACCAGCACGCAGCCCCGGTCCGTCCAGAAGCGCTGCAAGGTTTGGATCACGTCTTGAAAGTGCATGCATGTCTCCAGAACGACTAGATTTTCCGATACATTCCATGTTCCCAGCGCAGGCCCAGGTGATAGGCCACGAAGCGGTCCACCACGCGCCCCAGCTGGCGGCGCATCTCCGGCGCCAGGGCCAGCCTGGGCCAGTCCGCCGGGCGGCTGGCGCCGATCCACTCCAGGGTGCGCGCTGCCCCGATCGAGAGCGGCTCGGCCCCAGGGTCCATGTGCTGGCCGCCGCAGGCCACGCAGACCAGGCCGCCGCGCTCCACCGAAAAGCCCAGGCCCGTACAGGACGAAGCCGCCGCCGGAGCGTGGTCCAGAGCCTCGTGGTCCCAGGCCGGGCGGCCGCAGCGCACACACAGGGTCAAATCAGGCTTCAGGCCCTGTTCAAAGGTCAACTTGGCCTTGAACAAGAGCGGCAAAAGCTCCGCGCCGACCTCGCTTTGCTCCAGGGTGCCCAGGGTCTCCAGCAGCAGGTCGAACACCGGGCGCGCGCCCTGGGTGTCGACCTGCACGGCCTCCACGAACTTCAGGCAATGCGCCACCATGCCCAGCTTGCGCGGATCGGAGCGCAGGCCGGGAAAGGCGTGCAGCAGCGTGCCTTCCTCCAGAACCTTGTAAGTGCCGCGCCGGTTGCTGCCCACCCGGAAGGTCGCCAGCACCAGCTGGTCCAGGCAGCCGCAAAAGCGCTTGGTGCTCCTGCTGCCGCCAAAGGCGAAGGCCGTGACCAAGCCACGGCCAGCGCAGAACAATCTGAGCCAGATGTCCGTCTCCCGAAAGCGGCCCATCTTGAGCACCAGGGCCTTTTCGGTGAACTCCACGTCCCCATCCCCTGGCGGCGGGCTAGCGCACGCCGAACTCCACGGTGTCGAGGCTGCCGCGCTTGCCCTCGTAGTGGGCGTCCTGGCCGTTCAGGCGGAAGGTCACGCCGCCAGCGTTGCCCAAACGCACGCGCATCCGGGTGGAGAACTCCACGCTCTGCGACTCGCCGTTGCGCAGGGTGAAGCTCCGGGACTGCTTGCCGTCGTTCACATCAACCCAGCAGACCTCGTCCGGCTTGGCCGTGATGGTCAAGCGCTGCATGCCGGGCGTGTGCAGCTCGGTTCCCAGCGCTGGGCGCGAGACCTCGATGCCCGTGGCGGGCAGGACCGGCTTGGCCGCGACCGGGGCTGTGGGCATAACCGAGGGCGCCGGGGCGGTGGGCGTCACGGCGGAGGGCGCCGGGGCAGTGGCAGCCGGAGCGGGCATGTCGCCACGGGGCATGTCGCCACGGGGTGGTTCAGGCAGGGCGGCCTCTTCCCCGGTGGCGTTGTTCGAGGCGGCAGTGGCGTTGATCGGGACCAGGGCGTTGGGGGCGCTGGCCGCAGGCTTGGCTACCAGGGCCGGACGCGGCGGCGGCACGTCGCTGTTCATGCGCTGAAACTTCACCAGCAGCACGACCAGCGTGGCCACCAGCAGGATGAGCACGATGACTGAACGCATTGTTCCAGAAATTTTCGGCTTTAAAGCAAAAAGCGGCTCAAGGGCGAAAAGATTGCGCCTGGGGCGTTCGGGATCAGACGGGTAGTTTTGCGCCACGTGGAACGGCTGCTGCACCGGCTGGGGCGCGGTATCCTCGGGAATGCTTTCGGCGGGGGGGCGCTCATCAACGGGGATCTCGGCAGAATCCTGGGGCAGGTACCTGGCCGCTTCCGTGTCGTATTGCTGGTCCACCAACTGCGCCAGTTCGTTGGCGTCGAGCCCGACCAGCTTGGCGATGTTGCGCACATATCCCTTGAGATATACCGGGTGCGGCAGGGAACCTACCTGGCCCTCCTCAAGGGCCGTCAGGTTGCGACGGCTGATCTTGGTCGCATCCAGCACATCACGGATGGAAATTCCGCACCGCTCACGCTCCCTCTTCAAGAGGGCTCCGACTTCCATCAAATTCATGGCATTGCCCCGCATACGCCGAACTGGGCTACATGTTCCGGTAAACTAGCACTGCTTTTCCCCGCAGTTTGTCCATATATTCCTTAAAAACCTTTTCGAATTTCCCCTCGTGCAAGGAGTTGTAGATCTGTTCGCGAACGGCTTCCAGCGGCAGCACCTCGCCCTCTTTCACGCTGACGACCTGCAGCAGACCCTCGAACTCCTTGATGTGCACCGGCTGGGCGATCTGCCCGGCCTTGAGCCCGCGCAGGGCGCTATTCCACTCCGGCGCAAGGTCCTTCCAGGCGATGTAGCCGATGTCGCCGCCCTGGCTGGCCCCAGGCCCCTGGGAGTACTTCTCGGCGGCCTGGGCGAAAGTCATCTTCCCGGATTCGATGGCCGCCTTGAGGTCCACAGCCGACATCCCCGCAGGCATGAGGATGAGGGCGAGCTGGACCATGCTGTCCTTGGAGAACTCCGCCTTGCGCTCGTTGTACTCCTGCTCCACCTCGGTGTCCGTGACCACGACCTTGGTCGAAACAACGCCGCCGATGAGGCGGTGCTTGATCAAGTCGCGCCTCATGTTGCGGTTGAACTCGGCACGGGTCATGTGCTGCAATGCCAGCTGCTTGTTGAAGTCCGCTTCGCTGAGCTGGCGTTTTTCCCGAAATTCATTGGCCTGCTCGTCCACCTCGGCATCGGTGATTTTGAGCTTATAGCGAGCGGCATCATCCACAATGAGTATGTCGTCGATCATCCGGTCCAGGGACTGACGGCGAAGCTGCTCCACCTGGCGATTTTCCTCCGGGGAAAGGGTGCGGCCGCGTATCTGCTCATAAACCGGGCGCAACTGTTCGTCGAGATCGTAGCGGGTGATGATCTTGTCGTTGACCATGGCCACGATGCCATCCACCAGAACGTCTGCGGCCTGGGCCATGCTGGCGGACAGCAGGACTGCAATCAGGCCCGACGCAAGCATGGTGGAGGCCAGGGCGAGCAGCCCGGGCGCGAAGCGAATCCTTAGGGACCTGGGTGCAAACATACATCTCCTCGAACAATATCAAGCAGTTCCAAGTGCCCGCCACTGCGGCGGGCTCGCCTCAAGGAGTGACCCTACCCGGTCTCGTTGCCGCTTGCAACGCCCACCTGTCCACCCGGCTGACTCGCGTCGCCGGGAGGCGCCTCGGGCGGGAGGTCCTCGTCGTCCTCCTTGTGCAGCAGGCGCTGGCTTATCTGGATCACCGAGGCGTTCACGGCCTTGGCCAGCCATGTGTCAAAGGCCTGTTGCAGGCGCACCTCCACCAGGGCGGCCTCCACCTGCGGATAGGCCTGGGTGATGTCCTGGGTCTGGGCCGGCAGGCGCTCCAGAAGCAGCAGGCCCTCGAACATGCCCCGCCCGGCGGCGACCACCGCAGTCTTGCCCGGCTGGAGGCTTTGCAGGGCCTCGGTCCAGTTGGCGCTCAAGAGCTCCTTGGGCACCGTGACCTCGCGCGCCTGGACCTCGGGAAAGTTCTCGGCCACGGTCTTGACGTCCCTGTGCTGGGTCAAGTGGGCCAGGGCCTTTTCCACCGCATCCTTGGCGGGCCCATGCACAACGATGAGGCGCACCCGCTCGGGCAGGTGGAAATCGGCCAAATGCTCGTGGTAGTAGGATTCGATCTCGCGGTAGTCCAGGTGGATCTGGGGCCGCAGGACAAGGCGCTGGAACTTCTCGGCCCCGCAGGCATAGCGCAGGTTCTTGCGCCACATGGGCAGGTCGATGAACTCCTCGGCCAGCATCTTGTCAAAGGTGTCGTCGGGATAGTCGGCGCGGACCTCGGCCTCGGCCTTGGACAACTCTTCGTCGTTGACGTCCTGGCCGCGCTTCTCCAACTCCTGGCTCACCAGCTCGAGCGCGATGAGCCCGCCCAGGATCTTGCCGTAGGCCTCGCGCAGGGCGCCCACCGTGGGCAGGGAGCCGGTAAAAGCGTCGAAATGCTGCAGGTCGTACTGAAACTCAAGCATCTCCAGACGAATGGGCCGCCCGTTGACCTTGGCCACCACGCCGACATCCTCCTGGCCCTTGCGGCCGCAGCCGGTCAAGAGCGTCAAAAGCACGAGCAATAGAAGCGCGGCATGCGCGCGGAAGTGTTGGGGCATCAAGCACCGGCCTTGTCCGGCGTGCTTGCGCAGCCGGTTGTGAGCGTCTCCAGTTCCCTGCGCAAATACTCCAACCCGCCGCCAACGTCCAGGCCTTCCGGGTAGCGCAGCTCAAGCTTGGAAGGCGGCAGCAGGCGCGCCTGGCGCGAGGCTTGGCCAACCCAGGCCACCAGCGCCTCCGGCGCAACGGCCCCGGTGTCCTGGCCCCAGTGCAGCACGGCCCGCCCGGGCGAGAGCTCGGCCCGCAGCACCTGAAGCCTGGCCAGCACGGCCTTGACCTCCAGCACGGCCAGAAAGTTCTTGACCGCCTCGGGCATGGGGCCGAAGCGATCGCGCATCTCCGCCGCCAGCTCCAGCAAAAGCTGCTCGCCGCGCGCGCTGGACAGGGCCTTGTAGTAGCGCAGGCGTTCCTTGGAATCGGAAACATAGTCCGCCGGAATGTGCGCCTCGAACACGAACTGCAGCTCCGGACTGGTCTCCTGGGTCATGGGACCGCCACGGATGCGCCGCACCTCCTCCTCCAGCATCTCCAGGAACAGGTCCAGGCCCACCCGGGCTATCTGGCCGGACTGCACCTCGCCCAAAATGTTCCCGGCCCCGCGCAGCCGCAGGTCCTCCATGGCCACCTGGAAGCCCGCGCCCAGGTAGTCCAGCTCCAGGATGATGCGCAGCCTGCGCTTGCTGATCTCCGGCAGGCGGTCCAGGCTGGGCACCACGAAATAGGCGTAGGCCTGACGGTCGCTGCGGCCCACGCGGCCGCGCAGCTGGTACAGCTGGCCCAGGCCGAACATCTGGGCCTGGTCCACGATGAGCGTGTTGGCGTTGGGAAAGTCCAGGCCGGACTCGACAATGGCCGTGCAGACCAGCACGTCCAGCTCCTTGTGCCAGAAGCCGTGCATGGCGTCTTCGAGCGCGCGCTCGTTCATCTGCCCGTGGGCCATGCCCACCCGCGCGCCGGGGGCCAGCGTGCGCACGTACTCGGCCACCTGCTCCAGGCCCTCCACGCGGTTGTAGACCCAGAACACCTGGCCGCCGCGCTCCAGCTCGCGTGAAAGAACGGTGCGCAAAAGCTCATCGTCGCGCTCCACCAGCGCCGTGTCCACGGGCTTGCGGTCCTCGGGCGGGGTCTCGATGACCGACAGCCCGCGCAGGCCGGACAGCGACAACTGCAGGGTGCGCGGAATGGGCGTGGCCGTGAGGGTCAGCACGTCGATGTTCTTGCGCAGGAGCTTGAGCTTTTCCTTGTGCTTGACGCCGAAGCGCTGCTCCTCGTCCAGGATCAAAAGGCCAAGGTTCGGCAGGTCAACGTCCTTGGAGATCAGCCGGTGGGTGCCGATGAGGATGTCCACCTCGCCGCGCGCTGCGGCCTGGACCACCAGTTTCTGCCGTTGCGGCGGCACAAAGCGGCTGAGCATGCCCACGCGGATCGGAAAGCCCTCCATGCGCCGGGTGAAGGTCTGGTAGTGCTGCTCGGCCAGGACCGTGGTGGGGCACAAGAGGGCCACCTGGCGACCGTCGGAAACGGCGCGGAAGGCCGCGCGCAGGGCCACCTCGGTCTTGCCGAAGCCCACGTCGCCGCAGACCAGCCGGTCCATGGGCTCGCTGCCGGCCATGTCGTCGAAGACGTCATTGATGGCCCGGGCCTGGTCCGGGGTCTCCTCGAAGCCGAAGGTGGCCTCGAACTCGCGGTACATCTCGTCCGGCGGGCCGTAGGAATAGCCCTTGGCCACGCGGCGGAAGGCGTACATCTCCACCAGGTCCTGGGCGATCTTCTCAATGGCCTTGCGCGCGCGCTCCGTGCTCTTGGCCCACAGGCTGCCGCCCAACCGGTCCAGCCGGGGGTCCAGGCCTTCCGGCCCCTTGAAGCGCTGCACCAGGTTCAGCCGGTCCACAGGCAGGTACAGCTTGTCCTCGCCGTCGAAGAACAGCAGCAGGTAGTCGTTGGCCACGGGCCCGACCTTCAGGTGGTGCAGCCCGCCGAAGCGCGACACACCATACTGCCGGTGCACCAGCAGATCATCCATCCCCAGATCGTCATGCCGCGACAGACCTTCGAAGGCCTTCTTGCGGTCGGCGCGCACGCTCGGCGCCGCCTCGGGCTGGAGGATGTCCTCGGGCAGGATGGACAGATTGCAGAAGGAGAGCTCCATGCCCGCCTTGAGCGGCGAGAGCAGGGCCACCAAGCCGCGCTTGCCGGGCGCGTACTCGGTGCCGACGCTCAACCCCTCCTGCTCGGCCAGGCCCAAAAACTTGCGGCGGGAGCGCTCGGTGTGGAAAGAGAGCAGCACCTGCGCGCCCGATGCGCTCCACTCGCGCAGGGCCGTGGTCAGGGCGGACCAGGGCCTGCGGGCGCTGTCGGGCCACCAGAAGAGGTCGCGGAAGCTCTGGAAGCTCTTTTCCGGCAGGTCCAGCCCATGCTTCTCCTGGCCCATGACCAGGTCCTCGAAGACCACCTGGCGCTGTCCCTGCCAGGTCTTGCGGGCCGATTCCTCGGGCCAGCACAGGGCGTGCAGGGGCCAGCGCCAGCCGCTCTCAACGGCCTCGCGCTCCAGAAACGTCCGCCAGGCCTCGTGCTGGTCGGACAGGCGGTTGCGCAGCTCCGGGGCCGAGCCCAGCAGAAACACCGCGTTCTGCGGCAGAAATGCGTCCAGGCTGGCCGCGTCCGGGTAGAACAGGCCGGGCCAGAGGAAGGAGTCGGAGCGCTCCAGGCGGTCGCCCAGCTCCTGCTCCAGGGCCAGGGCCATCTCCCCGCTCATGCGCAGGCGTCGCCAATGCTCCAGGGCCTGGCTCAGGGAGTGCGCGTCGAGCACGCCGGGCGAAACCGGCACCAGGGTCAGCTCGGTCAGGTCCGTGCGCGAGCGCTGGGTGGCCGGGTCGAACAGGCGTATCTCGTCCAGGCTGTCGCCAAAGAACTCCAGGCGCAGCGGCAGGTTGTAGCCAGCGGCGAAGATGTCCACGATGTCGCCGCGCACGGCGATCTCGCCCACGGCCGTAACCACGGGCCGACGCACATAGCCCCAGGACACGGCCTGCTCCAGCAGCATCTCCGGCGAAAGCTCCTCGCCCCTGGCCAGGGTCAGGCTGCTTTTCTCCACCACGTCCAGGGCGGGCCAGCGGGGCAGCAGGTTGTCCACGGTCAAAAGCGCGATGCGCGGCTTGCGGCCAAAGCACAGGCCGTGCAGGGCGGCCCAACGCCCGGCCCAGTCCTCGGCCGTGGGCTTGCGCGGCAGGTGCTGCGGCAGGGTGATGACCGTACGCTCCCAGGCCGGGAGGAACTCGTCCTGCGGCCCGGCAAACAGCGCCAGCAGGCCCTCCAGTTCGCGGAACTCCCGCGCTCCGGCGGCCACCAGGACCACCTCCTGCCCAGCCGCGTTCAGTGCGTGGGCCAGGAGGGCCTGGGTGCCCGGGCCGCTTTTGAAGACGCGCAACGCGCCGCCACGGCCCTTGAAGTACTCGTTCAACTCCTGCGGAAACTGCACGGCAAAAACTCCAGAGCGCGACGCCACAATTCATGGCGTCGCGTCATGTGGTTATGAAAAATAAAAGCCGCCTCTTCGCCGGGAAAGCGAAAAGGCGGCCCGAAATATCCGCTCGACCGATCGTCTAGATCGCCGACCCCAGAACCGCATGCTCCTCATTGCTCAGGAGCTTGTTCAGATCCAGCAGGATGAGCAGACGGTCCTCAAGCTTCCCGACGCCGCTGATGTACTCCGAATCCAGGCCAGACACAACAGGCGGCGGCGGTTCCACGGTGTTGGCGGGAATGCGCAGCACCTCGGACACGGAGTCGACCACGAAGCCGACGACCATGCTGCTGATTTCGATGACGATAATGCGCGTGTGCTTATCGTGGGCGCGGTCCACCAGCTTGAACCTGCGGCGCAGGTCGATGATGGGGATGACCTTGCCGCGCAGGTTGATCACGCCCTCGACGAATTCCGGGGCGCGCGGCACGCGGGTTATCTCCATGGTGCGGATGATTTCCTGCACCTTCAGAATGTCCACCCCGAACTCTTCATCGCCGATGCTGAAGGTGACGAGCTGAATGAGGGCGTCATCCTGGCGTCTTGCGTTCTCTTCCATTTCCGGCTCCTTGTTGTCCGCCAGGCTTGCAGGCGGGCGATGACCAAAGCTGGCTACCGACTTTAGTGTCGAGTATATGTTGCAGCATCCGGGCGATTTGTCAACGGGATTCACTCGGCGCAGGCCTCGCCGGGGGCCGGGGAATCCATTTCTCTGCCCGGACCGTCCAATTGCCCAAACCGCCAATTCCCCAAACCGCCAATGTGCCGGTCCGTCAATTTGCCCAGGCCGCAAATTTGACGGACGGACCGGAAAGGGCTATCCATGCCTGTCCACATCGAACGGGGACACCAAAAACTTTAGCCCAAGGACCAGATTACATGGGCCAATTCGCCAATGCCGACGAAACCCTCTCCCTTGAAGAGCAGATCAAGTCCCTGGGTGACGACGAACTGCTCGACTTCTGGGAAGAGACCCAGCACCTGCTGAAGCTCTTGAACTCCGGCGAGCCGGTGTCTGATGACCAGGTGCATCCCGAGTACGAGCGCCTCATCCTGCAGGAGCTGCAAGTGCGCTCCGGCCGGGGCGAGCTGCGCTAGACTGACGCCCTTCCGCCCCCCTGCTCCTTATCTGCTGGCCTACGCGGCATCTTTGGCCTACGCGGCCATCAGCAAATTTGCCACAAGCCCGCGCTCGGCCAGGGTGGTCAGCTCGCCCGCCTCGCTGATGCCGTTCTGGTTCTGGTCCTGCCAGATGCGGAACTCCGAGAACCGGGCGTCCTGCGCGTTGAACACGCCGTCGTTGTTGGAGTCGAACGCCAGGCGCAGGCCGTCCAGGTCGGAGGTTGCGTCCGGGCTCCAGAGCTTGAAGGAGATTTCCTTGGCCTTGTCGATGACGCCGTCGCCATCCAGGTCGATGACCAGCAGGCCGTCGTCCGGGCCGACCCAGCCGGTGCGCTCGCGGTAGCCGTCGTCGTCCATGTCGAAGAAGGCCGTGGACTTGTCCATGGACACTAGTTGCAGGCCGTTGTTGGCCAGGTCGATGCCAACAGGCTCGCCCATGTCCATGTCGCCGCCGCCCGGATCGTAACCTGGATCATAGCCGGGGTCGCCGCCGCTACCGGGATCGCCGGTGCCACCGCCACCGCCAGTGCCGGTACCGCTGCCGGAATCACCTGACGGGTTATAGTCGCCCGGCGAAACGTAGTACACGTTGCTGTACTGGGACGGTGAGACGAGGGTGCTTGAAGACCCAATGCTCAAGGCGCTGCGGTAGATTTCATTGAAGTAGTTATCCACGTAGCTGTTGAAATTGTAGGCCGTCGAGTTTCTGGTGTAGAATGGATCCACGCCGTCCTGGACCAGGGCGAGATCCACATACGTCTCGGCGGACATGCTGCCCCCGAGGAACATGTTGTCCATGGCCGTGCGTCCAAGGCTCGCGGAGTCCCAGGACGAGAGGCCGCTGCCGTCGTTTGTGCCGCTCCAGTAGTCGTCCAGGGCTGCGGACAAACCCGTGGCGGACGAGTCAAGGGAGTAGCCCAGGGAAGGCTGCACCAGCCCGGAGGACGGCAGGATGGACGTCACCCCGGCCCCGCCGATGCCCAGACCGGCAAAGCCCTGGTCCAGGGTGTTGAGAATGCCCTGGGGCATGAAGGAGAGGTTCTTGATCTCCGGGATAAGGCCATTACCGGAGAGGTTGAAACTGGAAATGGCGGTGTCGTGCTTCCAGTCGTTGTAGAGGGCGGTGGTAACGACATTGAGGCCAAGGCCCTCAGTGGAAGAGTCGTCGTACATTGCCTTGATGCTCTCATACTCGTATTTCGTGACAACCCTGAGTGAAGTGGCGGCATCGACGACAAGCACTTGTCCTGGTTTTAGCATTGCGAATGTCGAGCCATCCGCTCTAGTGACTATTTCTATCCCATTGGCACTTGCTAATTCGTTTATGCCCTTGTTGAACTTCTTTGCAATTGTCCACAATGCGTCGCCACTTTGAACAATATATGTGCCTTCATCGGTCAAGGTATATATTTTTACGCTACTCAACCCTGACACTTGAGATGAACGTTGAACAATTGCAGCAGCTTGTTCAACTGTAGCAAGATCGGACATAGCCGCGACCATATACACGTTGCCGCCTTGGGTGGCGCTTGGAGACTGAGAAGCAGAAATGACCTTACCAATTATGTGATCTTTACTATAATCCCATGCTTGCCCAGCTAACCATTTTCCAGAATCCCCAGCAACTCCTGTTACGCTGCTAGCAATCAATAATACCCCAGCTCCCTTAGAATATAGATTGGGAGCATCCAAAGCAGCTGTGCCGCCAGTCAAAGCAAGTCTATTTGCACCTTCCGCAGCAATGTTAATAGTGAAGGCTTTTGTTGGTTCCATCCCAGCATTAATATCAGAACGTATCTCATCACCAACCAAAGTCCATCCGATCAAGCTCGATATCCCTCTCATGAATGCAAGATCAGTAATAGACAAAGAACTTTTTACGCGTTTGTTTCTTAGCAGCGCGTCAAGAATACTATTCAACGACTCAGGAATCTTACTACTGCTTCCTCCGGAATGAGGCACAAAAGTATACACATCACCAGGAACGTTGCTCACAGCGCACCCCCATTCAACTTGTTCATGACAAGGACAAATTCATAGTCATTCGAAACACCATGAAACCAATACCGTGTATCCTTAGTTTTAAAATTGATCCAACTATGCGAACCTATGCCGCCAGAGCTATATGCAATGACATCATCGATAGGTATTCGCTTTACAAAAAATAATGTGTTAACATTGTAAATGTAAATACTGTCTCCAGATATTTGCATTTCGCAAAATATGAATGTAATAAAGTACAGGAATGGCAGAGACATAATTGTGAAAATTATTGCATATACATTAATCTCAGACTCAGTAAACGCTAGAGTCATATAAACTACTATTGATATTGACATAAAAACAACATAAAATGCTGTGTTAGAGATTGTAGAGAATATGAATTGCCTAGTTCTGAAATACTGAATGGCATCACTTCTAACATATGCGTTTAAATTTCTTAACTTCATAAACGAACCGTTAACAAGACCGCACACAAGTGCAACAATGTATGGACTAAGAACAACAACAATTATCATGAGAAATATCGGTTTCATTTGGCAACATCCCTACGAGAGTGGTAATATGTAGTATTATTCTCTTGCAAATCATGCTTAAGACGCAATGCCGCTCACGTCATCGCAGTATTTACAAAAACTCAAGAAGCCTGCTATGCACGTTGAGTAAGCCGTCCTGACCGCCTGCCCCGCAACCTCACTTCCCCACTCCCCCACCCGCCACATCCCGCAACATATGCACCACCTTCCCCGCAAACAGCGTCCGCTTCACTTCCTCCAGCACCTGCTCCCCGCCGCCAAAGGGCGCCACAACCCCCATGACCACCACATGCTCCCCGCAGTTCCACTCCCGTGGCCGGATGCGCGTGCCCAGCTTCTTCAGCCGCGCCAGCACCTCGTCATTCACAGTGGCCCAGCACACGCTGGCCATGGGGTGATCGTCCTTGTAAAAGATGCGGTACTGGTTGAGCAGATACGGCGGAATGATCGCCCAGTCCAAATCCGCCAGAAACATGTACTTATACTCCGGCGACTGCGTCAGCAGCCAGATGGCGTGCTCGCCCAGTTCCTTGTCGGCCATGCGCCAGAAATCCCGCCCGACCCCCCGCACATATAGGCCAACACACCAGCGCAGACAAGGGTCGATATTCGCTCGCGCTCCGCCTGTACATTCAGGTCAAGGCGGGCGCTCACTTCATTTTTTGCTTGACTTCACAGGGCATTCCGGTTTTCTACTTGCTGGAAAGGGACTGCCGCGACGCCAGCGGCAAAGTCGAGGAGGGCCCATGTACGTCGGCCTGAAGATGCTGCGCAACTTCGTCACCGTGACGCCGAGGACTTCCGTGCTGGAAGCCCAGAAACTCCTTGAACAAAGCAGGCTCGGCATGCTCCTGGTGGTGGAGGGCGGCAAGCTCCTGGGCTATGTGCGCCCGGAGGACCTCTCCGCCTCCTTGCCGAGCATCATGACCTCGCTGGAGAAGCACGAGGTCAAGTACCTCATGGCCCGGCTCACGGTGGACAAGATCATCCGCAAGGACATCAAGACCATCGGGCCCGAGACCGAGATCGAGGCCGCCGCGGACATGATGTTCACCGGCAACCTGGCCGGGCTGGCCGTGGTGGATCAGGCCGGGGAGCTCATCGGCTACATCAACCGCAGCGTCATGCTCGACGTGCTGGTGGAGGAGATGGGCCACCGCCAGGGCGGGGTGCGCATCACCTTCGAGGCCCAGGACCGCACCGGCGTGCTGCACGAGGCCGCCGGCATCATCGCGGGCATGGGCATCTCAATCATCTCCACCGCCACCTTCTACCACGACGGCAAGCGCATCGTGGTCATCCGCGTGGCCACGGACAACGCCGCGCCCATCGCCACAGCCCTTGAGGGGCGCGGGTACAGGGTCATGGGCCCGGCAGACTTCAAGCACGAGTGGCAGTAATGACGCTGATGACCCCGCTGCTGGAAGTCAAGGGCGTCACCCTGACCTTCAAGGGCATCGCCGCCTTGACCGATGTCTCCTTTTCCGTGGAAAAGGGCCGCATCGTCTCGCTCATAGGCCCCAACGGCGCGGGCAAGACGAGCATCCTGAACTGCATCAGCGGGCGCTACACCCCGGACTGCGGCGAGATCTACCTGGATGGCAAAAACCTCTTGGCCGTGCCCACGCACAAGCGCACAGCCATGGGGCTCTCGCGCACCTTCCAGAACATCGCCCTGTTCAAGGGCCTGTCCGTGCTGGACAACCTCATGGTGGGCCGCCACCACCTCATCCGCTACGGCATCTTGTCCGCCATCGCCTACTTTGGCCGGGCCGTGGCCGACGAGGCCGAGCACCGCCGCCGGGTGGAGGACGTCATCGACTTCCTCGGCCTCTCGCCCCACCGGCACCAGGCCGCCGGGCACCTGCCCTACGGCGTGCAGAAGCGCGTGGAGCTGGGCCGGGCCCTGGCGGCGGAGCCCAAGCTCATCCTGCTGGACGAGCCCATGGCCGGCATGAACCTGGAGGAGACCGAGGACATGGCCCGCTACATCCTGGACATCTGCGAGGAATGGGGCGCAACCGTGCTTTTGATCGAGCACGACATGGGCGTGGTCATGGACATCTCGGACAAGATCGTGGTGCTCGACTTCGGCTCCGTGCTGGCCCAGGGCCGCCCGGACGAGATCAGCATCAACCAGGACGTGGTGGCCGCCTACCTCGGCACCGAGGACGCCACCTTCTTCGGGCGCTAAACGCGCACAGGAACCTCCCCCATGCCCAGAAGCTACGACACCACCCTGCCCGCCCTGCTGCTCGCCCAGGCAAGTAAGCGCCCACGCCGCACCGCCCTGCGCGAGAAGCAATGGGGCGTGTGGCAGCCCTATTCCTGGCGCGACTACCTGGGCCTCACTGCGGAGTTCGCCTGCGGCCTGCGCGAGCTGGGCCTGGGGCGCGGCGACATCGTCATCCTCATCGGCGACAACCGGCCCGAGTGGCTCTTCGCCGAACTGGCCATCCAGGTCCTGGGCGGCATGGCCCTTGGCCTGTACCAGGACTCCACCGCCGACGAGGTGCGCTACGTCTTCGAGCTGTCCGAGGCCAAACTCGTGGTGGCCGAGGACCAGGAGCAGGTGGACAAGATCCTGAGCCTGCGCCCGGACCTCAAGAAGCTCAAGCACATCGTCTACCACGACCCCAAGGGCCTGGCCGGGTACGAGGCCGAGGATTTGCTGTCCTTCGAGGCCGTGTGCGAGCGTGGCCGCATGGCCGTCACCGACTCCGTGGCCGAATTCAGCGCCATGGCCAGCGGCCTCAAGCCCACGGACCCCTGCCTGGTGGCCACCACCTCCGGCACCACGGGTCGGCCCAAGCTGGCCGTGCTCTCGCACCGCAACATGCTGTCCATGGCCGCCAACCTGGGCCAGGTGGACCCCAAGCGCGAGACTGACGAGTTCGTGTCCTTCCTGCCGCTGGCCTGGATGGGCGAGCAGATGATGGCCGTGGCCTCCAGCCTGCTCTTCGGCTTCTGCGTAAACTTCCCGGAGGAGCCGGACACGGCCCAGGCCAACATTCGCGAGATCGGGCCGCACCTCATCTTCTCGCCGCCGCGCGTGTGGGAGGGCCTCTCGGCCAAGGTCCAGGGCGATATCCTGGAGACCACGCCGTTCAAGCGCTTCCTGTACCATTTCTTTTTGCCCATCGGGCTCAGGTACGCAGACGAGACCTTTGCCGGACGCAAGCCCGGACCGGGGCTTGCCGTGGCCAACCGGCTGGCCGACTGGTGCCTGTTCCGCGCCCTGCGCGACAGGCTGGGCTTCTCGCGCACGCGCTCGGCCTCCACCGGCGGCGCGGCGCTGGGACCGGACACCATTTGCTTCTTCCACGCGCTGGGCGTGAACCTCAAGCAGATCTACGGCCAAACCGAGATTGCGGGCATCTCCTGCATCCATCGTGATGGCGCGGTGGACTTCACATCCGTGGGCCTGCCCATCCCGGAGACCGAACTCAAGCTCTCGGACACGGGGGAGATCTTGTCCCGCAGCCCGGCGGTGTTCCTGGGCTACTACAAGAACGAGAAGGCCACGGCGGAGACCATCCAGGACGGCTGGCTCTTGTCCGGCGACGCCGGGTACTTCGACGAAGCAGGACGCCTTGTGGTCATCGACCGCCTGAAGGACGTGATGCACCTGAAGGACGGCACGCAATTCTCGCCGCAGTTCCTGGAGAACAAGCTCAAGTTCTCGCCGTTTCTGCGGGAGGCCGTGGTGCTGGGCCAGGGGCGCGGCACGGTCACGGCCATCGTCTGCATCGACATGAACATCGTGGGTCACTGGGCCGAAGGGCACATGATCACCTACACCACGTACCAGGACCTGGCGGCCAAGGACCACGTGTACGCCCTGGTCAAGGACGAGATACAAAAGATCAACGCCAGCCTGCCCGAGGCCACGCGCATCCGGCGCTTCGCCCTGCTCTACAAGGAGCTGGACGCCGACGACGGCGAGCTGACCCGCACCCGCAAGGTGCGCCGGGGCACCATTGGCGAGCGCTACGGCGCGCTCATCGAGGCCCTGTACACCGAGGCCTGCGCCCTGCGCCTGGAAATGGCCATCCAATACCAGGACGGCCGCGTGCAGGAAATGTGCGGCGACATCCGCATCGAGAACGTGGAGGCCTAGGAGATGTCCCTGGAATACTATCTGCAACTCTTCATCAACGGGCTCGTGGTGGGCAGCATCTACAGCCTGGTGGCGCTGGGCTTCGTGGTCATCTACAAGGCCACCAAAGTCGTCAACTTCGCCCAGGGCGAGATGGTCATGGTCGGGGCGTACGTCTGCTTCGCCCTCACGGTGCAGCTGCACGTGCCCTTTGTCTGGGCCTTCCTCATGACGCTGTGCTTCTCCGTGCTGCTCGGCCTGGCCATCGAGCGCCTGGCGCTCAGGCCGCTCATCGGCGAGGCGCACATCTGCGTCATCATGGTGACCATCGGCCTGTCCTCGGTGCTCAAGGGCGTGGTGCAGCTCATCTGGGGCACGCAGATCAAGGTCTACCCGGAGGTTCTGCCCAATACGCCCATCGTCATCGCCGGGCTGCCCGTGGCCCCGGTGTACATCGCCGCCTTTGCGCTGTCCGGCGTGCTCTTCGCCGTATTCACCGTGTTCTTCAAGTACTCGCGCATGGGCATCGCCATGCGGGCCACGGCGCATGACCAGCAGGCCGCCCAGAGCATGGGCATCGGCATCCGGGGCATCTTCGCCCTGTCCTGGTGCATCGCATCCGTGGTCTCCACCGTGGGCGGGGTGATTCTGGGCAACATCAACGGCATCAACTCGCACCTGGGCGTGCTGGGGCTCAAGGTCTTCCCGGCGGTGATCCTGGGCGGTCTGGACAGCCTGCTGGGCGCGGCGCTCGGCGGGCTGATCATCGGCGTGCTGGAGAACGTGTGCGACGGCCTGGCCAAGGACCTCTTCAACCTGGGCGGCTTCCGCGAGGTGGCGGCCTTCGTGGTCCTGGTGGCCATCCTGATGGTCAAACCGTATGGGCTCTTCGGCACCGAAGAGATCGAGCGGGTGTAGCCCATGCGCGGCAAGTGCGGGCTGTTCTTCGAAAGCTACCGGGCCGAGGCCGCGGTGTTCCAAAGCGGGTTTCAGAGGGCCAGCCTGGGGCTCTTCGTGGCCGCGCTGCTTTGCTCCCCGTGGGTGCTTGACAGCTACGCCGTGTCCATGCTGAACCTGATCCTGATCGCGGTCATCGGCGCGGTGTCGCTGAACCTGCTCACCGGCGTCTGCGGGCAGATCTCGCTCGGCCACGGCGCGTTCATCGGCGTGGGGGCCTACGCTGCGGCCCAGGCCACCATGCACGGCGTGCCGTTCATCGCGGCGCTCTTGCTGGGGGGCTTCGCCGCAGCGCTGGCGGGCATGGTCTTCGGCGTGCCCTCGCTGCGGCTCAAGGGCATCTACCTGGCCATCGCCACCCTGGCCGCGCAGCTCATCCTGGAGTTCGTGTTCCTGCACTGGGAGTCGGCCACGGGCGGCTCGCGCGGGCTCATCGTCGAGGCTCCGCAGATCCTGGGCTTCTCCTTCGACAACGAACGCAAGATGTTCTACCTGCTGCTCGCCGTGGCGGCCCTGTCCCTGCTCATGGTCGCCAACGTGCTGCGCACCCGGCATGGCCGGGCCTTTGTCTCCATCCGCGACTTCCACCTCTCGGCGGAAATCGCCGGAGTGAACCTCTTCGCCTACAAGCTGGCGGCCTTCGGCCTTTCGTCGTTCCTGGCCGGAGTGGCCGGTGGGCTGTGGGCGCACTACACCCTGTTCGTCTCCGCCGAGCAGTTCAACATCACGCTGTCCATCTCGTATCTGGCCATGGTCATCATCGGAGGCCTGGGCAGCGTCGCGGGCTCGGTCATGGGCGCGGTGTTCATGACTCTTTTGCCGGAGGTCTTAAGCGGGCTGTCCGGCTCCATCTCCGGCGTGCTGCCGAACATCAGCCAGCACATCAACGCCCTGCGCGAGGGCGTGTTCGGCCTGGTGCTCATGCTGTTTCTGATCTTCGAGCCCGAGGGCCTGGCCAACCGCTGGAGGCTCATCAAGGCCTACTGGAAGCTGTATCCTTTCGCCCACTAGGCGGCGCCATGTCCTGGTCCGGGCGGGCCAGGGCAGACCGTGTGGGCGTTGGTTCAACCGAGAACTCTCAAGGGGGGAGCGCATGAAAAGGATGATCGGACTTGCGGCCATGGCCGTGGCCATGCTGGCGGTGCTGGGTCTGGCCGCCTGCGGCGGCGAGAAAAAGGACGACAAGACGGCTGCGGCCAAGGAGATCAAGATCGGCGGCATCATCGACCTCTCCGGCCCCACCTCCTCCGTGGGCGTGCCCTACGCCGAAGGCGTGAAGGCCGGTGCGGCCTACCTGAACGCCCAGGGCGGCATCGCGGGCATGAAGATCAACTTCGACCTGCAGGACGACGCCTACAACGTGCAGCAGGGCCTGACCATCTACAAGAAGTTCGCCCAGGACAAGGTGGTGGCCATCCAGGGCTTCGGCACCAATGTCACCGAGGCGCTGATGCGCACCACGGCCAAGGACGAGATCACCTACTTCTCGGCCTCCTACTCTGCGCATTTGACCGATCCCAAGACCGCGCCCTACAACTTCTTCACCTCCGCCGACTACTCCACCCAGGTGCGCGCGGCGCTGAAGTACTTCAAGGACAACTGGAAGGAGGCCCGCAAGCCCAGGCTGGCTCTGCTGTACCCCGACCACCCCTACGGCATTTCGCCCATCCAGGCGGCCAAGGACTACGCCGCCGAGCTCGGCTTTGAGCTCGTGGGCGAGGCCAACGTGGACTTGAAGGCCATCGACGCCACCACCCAGCTTCTGCCCCTGAAAGCCAAGAATCCCGACTACATCTGGTGCGGCGGCACCACCCCGTCCACGGCCGTGATCCTGAAGGACGCCAAGAAGATCGGGCTCAAGGCCACCTTCTTCACCAACATCTGGGGCTCGGACGAGAACCTGATCAAGATGGCCGGAGACGCCGCCGAGGGCGCGTACAGCCTCCAGGCCGCAGCCATCTATGGCCAGGACGTGCCGGGCATGAAGACCATCCTGGAGATCACCAAGAACCAGCCGCAGATGACCCACTTTGTGCGCGGCTTCGTGTCCATGCTGGCCATGGGCGAAGGCATCCGCCTGGCTGCGGCCAAGGGCCCGGTCACCGGCGCGTCCATCAAGGCCGCCATGGAAGGCATGAAGGACTTCGACCCCATGGGCCTGGCGCCCAAGATCAGCTTCCTGCCCACGGACCACCGGCCCGGCATGTCCGTGTTCCTGTACAAGATCAACGGCGGCAAGCTGACCTTTGTGGCCCAGGAGACCTTGGACCGCAAGGCCGAGTGGCTCGGCAAGTAGGATTATGAGCGACGCGGCGATTCCACGAGACGTGCTCCGGGTGGAGAACCTGGAGGTCGTGTACAACGACGTGGTCCTGGTGCTGAAGGGACTCTCCCTGGCCGTGCGCGAGGGCGAGATCACGGCCCTGCTCGGCGCCAACGGCGCGGGCAAGTCCACCACCCTCAAGGCGATCTCCGGCCTGCTTTTAAGCGAGGACGGAGAGGTCACGGCCGGGAGCGTGGTCTACGACGGCGCGCCCATCCAGGGCATCGCGCCCGAGCAGATCGTGCGCCGGGGCATCTTCCAGGTCATGGAAGGACGACGCATCTTCGTGGACATCACCGTGGAGGAGAACCTGCGCTGCGGGGCGCACACCAGGCCCCGCAGCGAGTTTGAAGAAAGCATCGAGAAAGTCTATACCTATTTCCCGCGTCTGGCCGAGCGCAAGAAGCAGCTGGCCGGGTACATGTCCGGCGGGGAGCAGCAGATGCTGGCCATTGGCCGGGCCGTCATGGCCAGGCCGCGCCTGCTTTTGCTCGACGAGCCGAGCCTGGGCCTGGCCCCGCTGCTGGTCGAAGAGATCTTCGAGATCGTCACGCGCATCAACAGGAACGAGGGCGTGACCGTGCTTTTGGTGGAGCAGAACGCCCGCGCCGCCCTGTCGGTAAGCGGTCGCGGCTACATCATGGAGAACGGGCGCATCGTCATGGAAGGCGAGGCCAAGAGCCTGCTGGACAACCCGGACGTGCAGGAGTTCTATCTGGGCATGGGCCACGCCGGGCACAAGAAGAGCTACCGCGATGTCAAGCACTACCGCCGCCGCAAGCGCTGGCTTGGTTGAGCGTCGTTCAGGAGTACCCACGCAGCAAGCCAGGCCAGGGAGGTTGACCCGATGTTGTACCACGACCTGGAGACCCACAGCCCCGAAGAACGCCAGGCCCGGCAGTGGCAGGCCATCCGTACGCTGCTGAAGAAGGCCGCCAAGGGCTCCGGGGAGTTCCGCACACGCCTGGACCGCGCCGGACTGACCCTGCGCGACCTGGACTCGCTCACGGCCTTTTCCGCGCTGCCGCCCCTGCGCAAGAAGGAGCTCATCAGCCTGCAGGCCGAGCGCGGCCTGGACTGGCTCTTGACCTGCAAACCCGGCAAGCTGCGGCGCATCTACCAGTCCCCTGGCCCCATCTTCGACCCCGAAGGCGCGCAGGCCGACTACTGGGGCTGGGCCGAGGGCTTCTTCGCCGCAGGTTTCCGCTCCGGCGACCTGGTGCAGATGACCTTCAGCTACCACCTGACCCCGGCCGGGCTGATGCTTGAGGAACCCCTGCGGGCCATCGGCTGCGCGGTGATCCCGGCAGGCCCCGGCAACACCGAGGTCCAGGTGGAGCTCATGCGCAGGCTGCCGGTCACCGGCTTTGTCGGCATGGCCAGCTACCTCAAGGTCATCGGCGAAAAGGCCCGCAGCCTCGGCCTGGACCTGCGCACGGACCTGTCCATCCGCACGGCCTTTGTGGCTGCGGAGCGCCTGCCGGAAGCCCTGCGCCTGGAGGTGGAGGAGCTGTTCGGCTGCACCGTGCGCCAGGGCTACGGCACCGCCGATGTCGGCTGCATCGCCTACGAGTGCGAGCAGCCCCGGGGCATGCATCTGTCCTCGCGGGCCTATGTCGAGATCTGCGACCCCGCCACCGGCCAGCCGCTGCCCCTGGGCGAAACCGGCGAGGTGGTGGTGACGCCCTTCACCCGCGAGTATCCACTGCTGCGCTTCGCCACCGGCGACCTGTCGAGCCTCATCGAGGCCCCCTGCCCCTGCGGCCGGACCTCGCTCAGGCTCGACGGCATCAAGGGCCGCGCCGACGACACGGCCAAGGTCAAGGGCCAGTTCATCTACCCGGCCCAGGCCGCGCAGGTGGCGGCCCAGTTCCCGCAGATCGCGGCCTGGCAGATCGTCATCAGCAACCCCGGCGGCAAGGACCGCATTGCGGTGCGCCTGGCCCTGTCCGGCGGCATCGACGCTGGAGCCTTCCAGGCGGCCTTCCAGGCCCTGTTGAAACTCAAACCCGAGGTCCAGGTCCTCCCGGCCGACGGACTCGCCCAGGACGCCAGGAGGCTGGTTGACGAGCGCAGCTTCTAGCGGCGCGTCCGTAAATGGTTCGCAGCCGCACCGACGCCGCTGCCCCCGCGCACAGCCGAAGGGAGCGCCCGGCCTTGCCGACCGGATGACGTGCGGCCCGCCGAGTCAGGCTTCCGGGGCAGACTGTCGAGCCAGGCTGTCGAGCCAGGCTGCCGGGTCAGGATTGGCCCGGTCAACACGCAGGGCGGCCCGATCTGGCGTCGCGCAAAGAGGCAAAGCCAGCGGGCGATGCGGGCGGGCAGAGTTTTCAAGGACGCGACGCACGACACGCGCGCAAACGCAGCGAGCAGCAACGAAAAAGGCCAACCCGCAAGGGTCGGCCTTTGATCATTCTGGAGCGGGAAACGAGATTTGAACTCGCGACTTCAACCTTGGCAAGGTTGCACTCTACCGCTGAGTTATTCCCGCTCGTTGTGGAGCGCCCGGCGGCAATCGACTGTAAAGCCCGCCGGGGGGGGGTGAAACAGGGACCGGCACGAAGCCGGTCCCCGAAAAAGAGCATGGAGCGGGAAACGAGATTTGAACTCGCGACTTCAACCTTGGCAAGGTTGCACTCTACCGCTGAGTTATTCCCGCTCGTCTGGAGGCGGCATCCGGATTTGAACCGGAGGATGGAGGTTTTGCAGACCTCTGCCTTACCACTTGGCTATGCCGCCTCGTTTCGTTGGAGCGGGAAACGAGATTTGAACTCGCGACTTCAACCTTGGCAAGGTTGCACTCTACCGCTGAGTTATTCCCGCCCAACAGGGGAAGCCTTTTACCTTTGCCCCCTTGAAGTGTCAAGCCTCGCTGGCCGTGTTTTTGAAATAGCAGGACAAGAGTGTCCACTCCGGGAGTAATTCCCTGCCGCGCCCCGGCCCAAAGACCCGGCACGGCCAAAACGGCGACGCCGCAAACCGATTGATAGCGCGGATTTTCAGGCCCTTTACAAGTCCGCTGCTTTTGGTTTATCAGGCGCATTCGCATTGAACTCGGAGCGGAGTAGACCCGCCTGCTGGTCCACCCGCTCCCGCCAGTGAGGAGATTTGCATGGAAGCCAAAGATATCCAGTTTTTCCGGGACATGCTCAACGCCATGCTCGAGGAGATTCTCCAGAAGGGCCAGGCCACCATCGATGACATGACCGAGACCGTTGAAGTGTACGCCGACCCTGCGGACAGGGCCACGGCGGAGTCTGACCGGGCCTTCACCCTGCGCCTGCGCGACCGCGAGCGCAAACTCATCAAGAAGATCACCCAGGCCATCCAGCGCATCGAGGACGGCGAGTTCGGCCTGTGCGTCGAGTGCGGCGACGAGATCGGCATCGCCCGGCTCAAGGCCCGGCCCATGACCACCCTGTGCATCAACTGCAAAAGCAAACAGGAAGAAGACGAGATGGTCCGGGGCGACTAGCCCCCAGGCCCTGCTCAGCCAACCGCCCCGCCAACCGTCAAGCAAACCGTCCAGCCCAGGGAGGCCCAGGTGGAAGCCAACTTCTTCCGCTTCCTGGCAGGCGAGCTGGCCGCAAGCCTCACCGGCCAGCGCTTTGAAAAAATCCACGGCCCGGCAGACGGGGTACTCGTCTTCACCCTGCACGGCCAGGGCAGCACCTCGCACCTGATCTTCAGGCCCGCCAAAACAGCGGGCCTGCTTTTTTTGAGCCCGGACCGCCCCGTCAACCCGCCCCAGCCGCCAGGACTCGTCATGTGGCTGCGCAAGCGCCTCACCGGGCGGCGCGTGCTTTCCGCCCGCGCGGACTGGCCGAACCTGCGCCTGGCCCTGGCCCTGTCCCCGCGCGACATTCCCGCTGCCGGGCAGTGGCTGGTGTTCGACCTGCGCGGCGGGCCATCCGGCGACCTGCGCGACGGGCTGGCCCTGGCCGAGGACTTCCCGGCCCCGCCCGAGCCCATCTGGCCGCCGCTGGAGCGCATTCTGGACCAGAGCGGACACGAACCCGAGGTCTGGCGCGCGCATCCGCAAATCACCCCGCCCCAGCGCAGGCACCTGGCCCAACTGGCGGCAATCGACCCGACCCAGGCCGAGCAACTGCTTGCGCGCCTGCAAAGCGGCGCGGCCAGCACCTTTTACCTGCCGCCCGCTTTTGTCAGGCCGGAGGCCGAGACCTCGCCGACACCGGCCTCCCCGACCCTGGCCCGCCTGTCCTTGACCCCCCTGCCCTTGTCGTGGGAGCCCCTGGCCGGCGGCGAAGGCATCCCCGGCGCGGAGCGCTTCGCCAGCGCCAGCCAGGCGGCCACGGCCTTTGGCCAGCGCACGCTGTTTCCGCACATCGCCCGGGCAGAGGACCGCGAAACCGTGGACCAGGCCGTGCAGGCGCGCAAGCGCCTTTCGCGTCAGCAGGCCCTGCTGGACCAGGACGAGGCCCGGCACAACAGGCTCGCGGCCCTGGCAACGGCGGCGGAGGCCTTGCAGATCGCCCTCTCCGGCCTGAAGGCCACGCCGCAGCAGCCAAGCATGCTGCTGGAGCACCCGGAGCACGGGCCCACCCTGGTGCCGCTGGACCCGCGCCTGACCCCGGCGGAGAACATGGCCCACCTGTTCCGCCAGGCGGCCAAGGGACGACGCGGGCTGGCCCATGTGCAGCGCAGGCGCGCCGAGCTCGCCGTGGGCGCTGGCCCGGAGATGCTCCCGGCCCGGACCGGGAACGCAGCGGACAAGCCCACGGACAAGCCCGCCGACAGGCCCGCGCCCACGGCCCCGGTGGTTTTGCCCAAACGCTACCAGGGGCTTGCCGTGGCGCTCTTCCGCACCTCGGACGGCTTTCTGCTGCTGCGCGGCAAGAGCAGCCAGGCCAACCACGACCTGCTCTCCAAGGCCGCAGGACCCTTCGACCTCTGGTTCCATGTGGCGGGCGGCCCCAGCGCGCACCTCATCCTCAAGCGCGACTTCCCGGACCAGCAGGTGCCCGAGGCGAGCCTCACCGAGGCCGCCGTGCTCTGCGCGCTGAAAAGCTACCGCAAGGACGACGCCAAGGCCGACGTGCTCTGCGCCCTTGTGCGCGACGTGCGCAAGGTCAAGGGCACGGCCATAGGCAGCGTGGCCGTGGACCACGTGGAGCGCACCCTGCGCGTGGCCCTGGACCCCAGCCTGGAAACACGCCTGGCCGTGCTGCCCATTGCCTCGCCCCAGCCGCCACGGCCCGCGCCCACCCGCAGCCGGAAATAGCAGGGCGCAGCGCCGAACAGTCCGCGCCGCGCCCAACCATCCGGAAACACACTATCTTTTGTTAGCGCTGCCCCAACCGCTCCTCCGCTCACACCCCGTCGCGCCGGTTCGCGCCGGTTCGCGCCAATTCACGCCGGTGCGCGCCGGAGATCGGGAAGCTCACCGGCTGGCTCACCGGGCCAGAGCAGGCAAGCGCAACAGATGCTTCTGGCCGCAGGCGCTTCCCGCCACGGACTCCGCACGTCACGGACTCCACACGCCACGGGCGCTGCCCGCTGCGCGGCATGGCCCGGTGCGCCCGCGCCTGGGGCTCACTTGATGAAGTAGATCAGGGCGACCACAGTGCCGATGACGATGACGATGCGCCGCAGCATGTGCGGCTTGATCCGCCCGGCCAGCCTGCCCCCCAGCACGCCTCCCGCCAGGGCTCCAACGGCCATGACCAGCGCGGCGGACCAGACCACCTTGCCGGAAAACAGGAAGAAGATTGCCGCCGCGGTGTTGATGGCGAAGGACACGGCCTGCTTCAGGGCGTTTAAGCGCACGATGCTGTCGTGCAGGACCAGGCCGAGCACCGCGATGACGATGATGCTGACGCCCGCGCCAAAAAATCCGCCGTACACGGCCGCCGGGATGATCGGCAGGAGCACCCAGGCGTCGTGCAGCGAAACGCCCTCGGCCTTTCCGGCCCGGCGCAGCAGCCAGGCGCGGATCCTGTCCTGCATGGCCATGATGACCACGGCCATCATGATCAGATACGGCACGACCGCACGAAAGATTTTATCATCCGTGTGCAGGAGCAGCACCCCGCCGCCGATGCCCCCCAGGACGCCGACAGGCAGCAGAAGCCACAGGCGCAGCCCCTGGCCCCGCAGGTCCTTGAGCTGGGCAAAGGTGGCGCCGAGATAACCGGGGCATAGGGCCACGGTGTTGGTGATGTTCGCGGCCACGATGGGCACCCCCACCGCCGTGAGCACCGGAAAGGTGATCAGCGTTCCGCCGCCCGCCAGCGCATTCACCGCGCCCCCGGCGATGGCGGCCAGCCCCACTGTCAGCAGCTGCACAATGTCCATCGTCTGTGCCCCCTGGGCCTGGATTGTTGCGGCGGGGCAGCACCCCGCACTTCCTGCTGGCCTTGCTACGCTGTTCCGGCTATGGTTCGCTATCGCTGAAACGACAAAACATGTCGCCAAACGGACAAGGCCTATGGAACGCATCCTGCCCGACCTGACCAGCTTGCCCCGGCCCGTGTTCGCCCGGGTGGAAACCCTGGCCGCGCCCACCTGGGTGCGCATGCACCGACACCCCTGGGTGCAGCTTTCCTACGCCACGCGGGGGGTGCTCGGCGTGCGCACGCGCCTGGGCAGCTACCTGGCCCCACCGCAACGGGCCATCTGGGTGCCGCCCGGCCTGGAGCATTCGGTGGTCAGCACCGAACGCACCCAGATGCGCAGCCTGTACATCGCGCCAGACGCCGTTGCCGGGGCCGCGCCCTCCGCAACGGGGGCCGTGACCGGAGGGCCGTTGGAATGCCGGGTGCTGGGCGTCACGCCCCTGGTGCGGGAGCTCATCCGCGCCGTGACCCGGCTGCCCGTGGAGTATGACGAAACGGGCGCGCCCGGACGGCTCGTGGCGGTGCTGCTGGACCAGCTGGCGATGCTGCGGGAGGCGCCCTTCTCCCTGCCGCTGCCCGTGGACGAACGCCTGACGCGGCTCTGCGCGGCCTTGGAGCAGCAGCCGGACGACCAGCGGACCCTGGTGGAGCTGGCCGCCGGGGCTGGCCTTTCGGCCCGGACCATGACGCGGCTGTTCCTGGGCCAGACCGGGCTGACCTTCCGCGCCTGGCGGCGGCGGCTGCGGCTGCTCAAGTCCCTCACCGGCCTGGAGGCCGGGAACAGCGTCACCGCCGTGGCCCTGGACAGCGGCTACGCCTCCACCTCGGCCTTCATCGCGGCCTTCCGCCGGGAGTTTGGCGCAACCCCGCGCGAGTCTGTTCTGGCCCCCGGGAACGAAGCGGAGCCCGGAGCATAAGAAAAGGCGTGCCGGAGCTCAGAACAATAGAAAAGACGCGCCGGAGCGCGCCTTCCATCACGTCAGGATCTGCGGTCTCCCCAGATCACACGATCCTGTTCATGCCCTTTTTCTCCAGCATGGCCAGGACCATGTCCTTCTCCTGCCTGAGCCGCCCTTGCACGCTTTGGCGCACGGCCTCGGTGGAGCCGCCGAACTGGTGCTGGCGCTTGTTGTAGACCTCGCTCACCAGGGCCTGCTCAAAGCTTTTGGTCCCGGCCTGGACGGCCTCCGGTCTGTTCAAAAATTTGTCGATGGCCTCGTTGAAGATGCGCGCCGCGCCGCTGGCCCCGTGCTGCACCGCAGTGCTGAACAGGGCCTCGCGCAGGGCGGGCTTGCTGGCCTCAATGTCCACCCCGGTCATCTCGCGGATCTTCTCCCGCGCGGGCTGGTAGTGGTCCTTCTTGATGAACTCGGTCTGCAGGCGCTCGAAGCGTTCCGGGTTCTCGGCGGCGATCTTGGTCCACTCGGCAGGCATGCCGCCCTTGGTTGAGCCGGTGTTGGCCGGTCCGGCGCTGCGCAGCCGCTCGGCCAAGGCGGGCTCACGCTCGGACAGGTAATTCAGGAAGCGGTTCATGGTGCCCGCGCGGGAGGAAAGCTGGAAGGTGCCGTAGCTGGTGCCGCCAGTGCGGTCAAAGCCGATGGCCGCCGCGCCCTTGTCGCCGGACTCGAACAGCGCGGCCAGGGAGCCCAGGCCCTGCTGGACCTCGGCATTGCGCGTCAGGGCCTGGTCCAGCGGCATGGCGGCCGCGGCCAGCTGTCCGGGCATCTGCTTTCCCGTGAGCCGGGAGATGGTGCTCAGCGCGTCCAGCATCATGCTGTCGTTGATGATGTTCATGTCGTAGGACATGGACATGGAGTCGCTGTCCTGGCCGTCGGCCTGCTGGTTGCCCAGGCTCATGGCCTGCTGGGCCATCTGCATCTGGGCCTGGAAGGCCAGGGTCTTGGGGTCCAGGGCCTGGGGGTCGAAGGCCTTGCCCCCGCGAGCGGAAACGCCGCGCGGGTTGATGGCCTGGCTGGCCTGGCCGGCCTGGCCGGACTGGGTCTCCTTCAGGGCGCGGATGGCTTCCGCAATGCTGTTCGAATCGCTGGACATGGTGCTCCCTCCGCCGTCGGAAATTTGACCACGGCACGGTCTTCGAGACCGATAAAGCACAATCCGTGCCCGTCGAAAATATCTCTTTGATGTCGGTAGGATACAGCGTCAATCAAGGGCGGCGAGAAAGCCTTCGAGGCGGACATCCGCCAGCAGCCGGACAACCAGCCGGGCGTGGCCCGAGGGGAAGGCGAAGGCGCGCAGTTCCTGGGGCCGCACAAGGCGGGCCTCCACGGCCTCGTGCAGGCTGTGCCCATGCTGCGGGTCCTGGCCGGGCTCGGCCTGGCAGAAATAGCCGTGCAGGGTGATGCGGTAGCGGGTGTAGCTGGAGCGGACCACCGCGATCTTGCCCGCCGGGCGCACGAGAAGCCCGGTCTCCTCGCGGAACTCGCGGACCATGGCCTGCTCCGGGGTTTCGCCCGGCTCCAGGACCCCGCCGGGGAACTCCCACAGGCCGGGCCAGACGTCGTCGGGCCTGCGCTTCTGGATGAACACGCGCCCGCCGCTGGCCAGCACCCCGCAGGCCATGTCCACGCGGATGGTCTCCGGCCTGGCCGTGGGCGCCGGGCGCAAGGCCACAGTGCCCCGGGCCAGCGCCAGGCAGTGGGCGGACACGGGGCAGCGCGGGCAGTCGGGCTTGCGCGGCGCGCAGACCAGCGCGCCCAGCTCCATGAGCCCCTGGTTGAAGGCCCGGCCCCCCTGCGGCGGCACCAGCTCCCAGGCTGCGGCCAGGATGCGGCGCTTCACGTCCGCCTCGCGTGTCGGGCGGTCGATGTCCAGCATCCGGGCCAGCACGCGCTCCACGTTGGCGTCCACGGCCGGGCGCGGCTCGTCAAAGGCCACGCTCATGATCGCCCCGGCTGTGTATGGCCCGACGCCGGGCAGCGCGCGCACGGCCTCGAAGGTCGCGGGAAACTCGCCGCCGTGCTCGCGCAGGATCAGCCGCGCCGCGCGCATCAGGTTTTTGGCGCGGGAATAGTAGCCCAGGCCCTCCCAGAGCTTGAGCACCTCGTCCTCGTGGGCCAGGGCCAAGCTTGCGATGTCCGGGAAGCGCGCCAGGAAGCGCTCGAAATAGCCCACGGCCCGGTCCATCTGCGTCTGCTGGAGCATGATCTCCGAGAGCCAGACCTGGTACGGGGCAAAGGTCTTGCGCCAAGGCAAGTCCCGGGCGCTGGCCGCGAACCAGTCCAGCAGGCCCGCGCGGAAGCCCGCAATGTCAAAGGCCCCGGCCAGGGGCGCCGGAGCCTGCTTGGAAGCTTTCGCCACGGGCTACCCCTTGGACCCCGAAGGGCCCTTGGCCTGGTCGGCCACGGCCTTGGCTGCGGCGGCGATGGCCTCGGGGTCGCCCAGGTACTCGCGGCCCAGGGACTTCAGGTTGTCGTCCAGGCGGTAGACCAGGGGCACGCCCGTGGGGATGTTCAGGCCCGTGACCTCTTCGTCGCTCATGCCGTCGAGAAACTTCACCAGCCCGCGCAGGGAGTTGCCGTGGGCCGCCACCAGCAGCCGCCTGCCCGCGCGGATCTGCGGGTCCAGAACGTTGTGCCAGTAAGGCATGACCCGGTCGATGGTCAGCTTGAGGCTCTCCGCGCGCGGCAGTTCGGCATCGGAAAGAGCGGCGTAGCGCGGGTCGTGGCCGGGGAAGCGCTCGTCGGAGGTGTCCAGGGCCGGGGGCGGCACGTCGAAGCTGCGCCGCCACTGGAAGACCTGCTCCTCGCTGTACTTGCGCGCGGTCTCGGCCTTGTTCAGGCCCTGCAAGGCGCCGTAGTGGCGCTCGTTGAGCCGCCAGGTGGTCTCCACGGGCAGCCACATGAGGTCCATGCGGTCGAGCACGATCCACAGGGTGCGGATGGCCCGGCGCAGGTACGAGGTGTGGCAGGCGTCGAACACGAACCCGGCGTCCTTGAGCTGCCGGCCGCCCTCCTCGGCCTCGCCCACGCCCTGGTCCGAGAGGTCCACATCGGTCCAGCCGGTGAACCGGTTCTCCAGGTTCCACACGCTCTGTCCATGCCGGATGAGCACCAGGGTATGCATGGCGTGACTCCTGCCCGTGCGGGCTGGTTTGAGAATGCGGCGGCGGAGCTACTTCTTGATCTTGCCGACGGTCTTGACCGCTGGCTTGCCCGTCGGCTTGGCCGCTGGATTGGCCGCTGGATTGGCCGCAGCCTTGGCCGGTGGGGGCTGCTTGGCCCTGGCCTGGCCCTTGGGGGCGGCCTTCTTGCTGGCCGCGCGGCGCAGGGCGTCGGCCTCGAAGAGCTCCTTCTTCTTCTTCTCAAAGGTCATGACGCTGCGCAGCGAGGCCAGGCCCAGGGAGAACACCGTCACCAGAAAGATGAGCCCCTTCTGAAAGGCCCATTTTTGGGACAGGATGGCGTCCACCAGCCAGTTGCTGGCGACCTTGGCGGAATAGAAAAGCAGCACCGGGATGGTCAACAGGGCCAAGGCCATGCCCACCACCTCCATCCAGATGAAGTTCTTGCCCAGAAGCATGGCGAAAAGCGTGCTGTCGCGAACGATGCGCAACGAAACAAGGCGCTTGGACAGGCCTTGCAGGCGCTCCTCCAGCTCCGGCAGGTTCCGGCGGGCGGTGCGGAAGTTTCCGGCCATGCGCAAGGGCTGGGTCATGACCCAGTTGATGCGCTTGACGCAATAGTTGAAGTCGCGGTTGAAGTCGCGCAGGAGCTTGGGGAAGGGGAACCAGCCCGCCTCATACTGCACCTCGCGCAGGCGGTCGGCATAGAGCATCACGCGGTCCCGGATGCGCTTGATCTCCTCGTCGATCTGCTTCTGCATCTCCTGGAAGAACCCGTCCATGCCGCGCACCACCTCGCGGAAGGCCACGAAGTTCTCGGTTCCGGCCAGGGCGTTCATGCGCTCCAAGTGCTCCAGGCCGGACTTGCGGAACTCGTGGTCCTCGTCGAACCACTGCGGCAGCTCCTTGAGCAGGACCTCCACGCGCTTGCCCACCTCCTCGGCCTTGGCCTGGGCGTCGCGCCAGCTGTCGCGCAGGCCGGAAAGCAGGTGCACGCGCCCGCGGTCGATCTCGGTGTCCAGCAGGATGCGGTTGAACAGCTGCGGCTCGCGCATGACCAGCTCGCCAAAAATCTCCAGCGACTGCCCGGTGAAGCCCATTTTGACCATGCACACGCCCTCGCGGTAGGCGGGCTCCAGCCAGCGCGGCGAGCCGGTGCGCACCTGCCGGTACAGCCCCAGGGCGTCCTTGTACTCTCCGGCCACCTCGTGCAGGCGCGCCTGGAGGAACAGCACGTAGCCCTGCTGAACATTGGTGGTGCCGATGCGGCCGGCCTCCTGCCAATAGAACTGGGCGATGTGCGCATCGCCCGACTCCAGGGCGATGAAGCCCTCCAGGCAGGCGGCCTCGAAGCTGCGGCCCTGCTTCGCGCTGACCACGCGCACGGCCTCCTTGGCCTTGTCCTGGTCCCCGGTCATCAGGGTTTTGTAGGCGTCGCTGATGGGCCAGGGTTCCTCTGGAAAGAGCTGCTCCTGCTCCACCGGCCACTCCCGGTTCTTGATGCGCGGAAGGATGGGCAGCAGGCCCAGCTGGCAGGGGGTGACGGTGGAGAACATGCAGCGCAGCAGGACGGACTCGGTGCTGTCGCCCGACTTGATGAGGCCGCCCGCCTGCTGCAGAAAGCGCGGGGTGTCCGTGGGCTCGTCCAGGCCCTTGAAGACCGTGCCCATGTCCTCCAGGTTCACGTGGCCCATCTCCCGCCAGACATCGGCGCGGAAGGACGGCAGCGCCCTGCTGGGGCAAAGGGCCGGGGCGTGGTTCTTCAGCCCGCAGTAGAAGCATTCCGGGCTCGTGCCGGCCAGCCAGCGGCGCGGCAGGGGGACCTCGATGGAGGCCTGGGCGGCCTGGGCGTCCTCGCCCCGGAAGCTCACATTGCACCAGGAATCCAGGTTCTCCTGGTCGCCGCCGTAGCTGATCTCGTGGATCTTGAAGGAGTCCAGCAGGCTGAAGGCGTCGCGGTAGCGCATGTGCAGGAAGTCCGGCGTCAGCCGGTTCCAGTCCAGGCTGAAGCGGTTGGGCAGGTCCATGGAGAAGCCCATGCCCTTCTGCTCCATGATGGCGAAGACGCAGGGCCAGTATGCGCGCTGGGTGGCCTTGAGCTCGTTGAGCAGCGTTGAGATCTCCACGCAGAACATGCGCAGTTGGCGGTAGTTCTCCAGCGGGAAGATGACGAAGCCCAGGGCGTCGTCCGCCAGATAGGTGATGCCCAGGCGCTGGAACATGCCCTGAACCTCTGCAAAAAAGGCGCGCCAACCCGCGATGGACTCGCGCTCGCCCAGCCTCCCCAGTGGACGGATGACGCCATACCAGTTCAAGGGTGATTCATAGTCCAGCCCCTGGTCGGCCACCATGGGCATCCAGCCGCCCCCGGACAGCCCCTGCATGGTGATCATGGTGCCCAGGGACAGGCCCTGCACGTTCTTCACGGACTCGATGAACTTGGGATGCACCAGCGTTTCCAGGTCCTCGGCCACGCCGGCCTGCTGCTGGGTTATGTCGCGCGAGACGGATACCGAGAGGGTCAGGTCGTAGCCGACAAGGGCGGTGATGGGCACCACCTGGCAGAACAGCGGCAGTGGGTTCAGCTTGGACCAGATCTGCAGCTTGGCCAGGGCGCGGAAGACATCCGGCGTGAAGGAGATCCAGAAGCTCTGGCAGGGGTCCTCCACCACCTGGACCATGCCGTGGTCGCGCAGGGTGTGGCTGACAGCGTTGTTGGCCGACCCGGACCAGACCATCCACAGCCCGTAGCCGGAGCTGATGAGCCGCGCCTGGGAGACGTTCGGCAGTCTTTCCAACAGCGTCGAAAGGGTATACATTTACGCTCCACGGGCAATTTTATTCGGAGGACATTCATGGACATAAGCCAGACCATCGCAGAACTCAAGAAAACACCGGGATTTTCCGAGAACGTGGGCATGATCCTCATCCACAACGGCGTGGTGCGCGGCTGGTCGCGCGCGGACCACAGAAACGTCAGCGCGGTGGAGATCACCCCGGACCACGCCAAGATAGAGGCCCTGTGCGAGGAGTTCCAGAAACGCCCTGGCATTTTTCGTGCCATCGCCCACGCCGAGGGCGGCCTGAAGCATCCGGGCGACGATGTCCTGTTCATCATCGTGGCCGGAGACATCAGGGAAAACGTCAAGTCCGCGCTCTCCGACCTGCTCGACCGCATCAAAAGCGAGGCCGTGAGCAAGCGGGAAGTCTTTGCCTAGCACGGCCAGTCTGCGGGCGTTTGCGCCCGGACAAGCGCCCCGGTCCGGGGCTCGCGCATAAAGGGTCTCCATGGTCGTCTTCCAGGTCGTCAATGTCCGCTGGTTCAACGCCACAGCCTGGTACGGGCTGTATCTAAGCCGCCTGCTCAAGGACGCGGGCCACACCGTGGTGGTCCTGACCCAGGCCGGCACCGACAGCCACGCCAAGGCTCTGGAATGGGGCCTGGACGCCCGGCCCATGAATCTGAACAGCGCCAATCCGCTGCGCCTGGCCGTCACTCTGGTCCGGCTGGTGCTCCTGCTGCGCGCGGAAAAGCCCCAGGTAGTCAACTGCCACCGGGGCGAAGGCTTCTTCCTCTGGGGTCTGCTCAAGGCCCTGGGCTTCCACTACAGCCTGGTGCGCACCCGCGGCGACCAGCGCCCGCCCAGGGCCGACGCCTTGAACCGCTGGCTGCACGCCCACGTGGCCGACGCCGTGGTGGTGACCAACTCGCGCATGGCCAGGCATTTCCTCAAGACCATGCGCACCCCGGAAAACAAGGTCTGGCTCATCCACGGCGGCGTGGACCGCCAGCGCTTCCGCTTCGACCCTGCGGGACGGGCGCGGGTGCGCGCCGAGTTCGGTTACGGCGAACGCGAGACCGTGCTGGCCCTGGTGGGCCGCTTCGACCAGGTCAAGGGCCAGCGCGAAACGCTGCAGGCCGTGGCCGAACTGATCCACAAGCAGGGCTACCGCAAGCTGCGGCTCATGCTTCTGGGCTTTGGCAGCGCCACCGGCCAGGACGAGGTCGAGGGCTGGGTCCGCGAGCTCAAGCTGGAGCGTTTCGTGCGCATCACCGGCCAGCGCGGGGATGTTCCCGCCTGCCTTTCCGCCGCCGACCTCGGCATCGTGGCTTCCCTGTGGTCCGAGACCATCGCCCGGGCAGCCCTGGAGATCATGGCCGCAGAGCGCCCGCTTTTGTCCTCCAACGTGGGCGTCATGCCCGACCTGCTGCCCCCGGAGGCCCTGTTCGACCCCGGCGACGTGGACGCCATGGCCCGGCTCTTGGCCAAGGCCCTGGACGAGCCGGACTATTGCAAGGGGCTTTTGCGCGCACAGGACCTCACCCTCTCGCAGCTCTCGGGACACGACTTTTTGCAGCGCACCCTGACCCTGTACGAGGGCTTCCTGGACTAGCGGCACGTCCGCCAACTCCCAGCGCGTCCATTACGGCGCTGCCTGCTCCGTGCGCTTCCGGCAATGGCGCTGGGCCGCCACGCCGAGGGGCAAAGGCGCTCCACCGCGAACACAGGCTGGCGAGAAGCGGCTTTATTTCCGTCGCCTTCCGGCCTGTGCGCCGCCAACGTCCGGGACGTGCGGACAACCGCTGCGGATGCCCTCTTCTCAGAATGCGGATGCCCTCTTCTCAGAATGCGGATGCCTTCTTCTCAGAATGCGGATGCCTTCTTCTCAGGATTCGGAATTGGGCGGCCCGTCACACGGGCCACGGCTCAATCTGCGCCGGTGGAAGAGCCGCTGTCCGTGCCGCGCAGACGGTCGGCCACGGCCATGATGGTGCGCGTGTAGGCGTGGGAATGGTTGTAGCGGTAGAGCACGGCCAGCTGCCCCTCGCGCGGGAGGTCCGCCCTCCAGCCATTGGCCTTGAGGAACCGGGCGGTGCTGAGGAGCGCGTCCGCAGCGCTGAACAGGTCCACCCGTCCGTCGCCGTCCAGGTCCACGCCGTAGCGCACGGCGTTTGTGGGCATGAACTGGCAGAGGCCGATGGCCCCGTAAACCGAGCTGGGAATGCTCGCAGGATCAAAGCCTGCGGCCTTGGCGTAGACCAACAGGGCCTTGAGCTCCTTGTAGGCCCAGGCGGACTTCTGTGCCGTGCGCCAGCGCAGCCACAGGGCCAGCTTGGGCGAGATGTCGCGGCGCTCGATGAGCGGGGCCACCAGGGCGAAGTCCCCGGCCAGGGCCATGCTGGCCAGGGTCGTCAGCGCGCCCTTGGTGCCCACGTTGCGGCCCAGCTTGGTCTCCACAAGCAGCAGGGCCACCAGGATCTCCCCGGGCACCTCGTAGCGCAGGCGCGCCTCGCGCAAGGCGGCTTGCTGGTCGGCCAAGAAGCTTCTGGCCTGCATGATCAGAAAGGGGTTCAGGTAGCTTAGGTAGATCTCCGGGGCCTCGGCCTTGGGCTGGCCCTGGGCGAGCTTCACGTCAAGCAGTGCGTTCATCTTGCGCGCCATGACCTGGGGGTCGAAGCGCACCTCTGGCCGGGCGAACAAGGCGTCCAGACGGCTGTGGTCGAAACCGTCCGCCGCAAGCCGCCGCACCAGGGGCGTCCACTCGTTCTGGGCCTGGGCCAGCGCGGGCGCCAGGACCGCAAACAAAAAGAGGAAGAGCGCAGCCCCGAAGGACCGCGCCCCAAAAGACGCCTTCCGCCCCGGTCCGGACGGGAAAACCGAAGAGCCTAGCCCAGGGCGTCGGCGGAACTCACAGGCGGTCCAGGGGCACAAAGGCCACCTCCTCCTCAAAATCCTCATCCAGCTGCCCGGAGAAGTCGCGGATGGGATGCGTGGCGCCGCAGACCTTGCAGCGCAGGCTCACCTCGCGTCAGGCCCGGTTGACGGTCAGGCCCCCGCCGCAGGCCGGGCAGCGCAGGCCCTCCAGGGCCTGCGGCTCCGGCCGCCTGCGGTAGGAAGACAGAAAACCCACTCCCCCCCCTTATTTAAGGGTGGAGAGTTCGAGATTCTTTTCGCCCATGGACACGTACAGGTTTGAAATGGCCGTCTGGTAATCCGAGAGCGCCTGGGAAAGCTGGGCCTCGCTGGTGCTGAGAGTGGACTGGGCGATCAGCACGTCGGTATTGGTGCCGACCTGGGCCTGATAGCGTGCGAGCGCCATGCGGTAGGCCTCGCGGGCGGCCTCCACGCTCTTCTTGGCCACGCCGATGCGGTCTGCTGCGGCGCGCTGTGAAAGCAGGCCCTGCTTGACCTCGTAGCCCGCGCCAAGGCGGGTGTTCTCCAGCGCCGCGCGGACCTTGTTCACGGTCTCATCCGCGCTCTTGTACTTGTAGAAGGTGCTGCCCCACTGGAAGAAGGTCCAGGAGGCGTTGGCCCCGATGGTCCAGAAGGACTTGCTCGTGTCGGACATGTTCGGGCTGCCGGAAAGCCCCGGGCCGTCGCCCTTCCTGTAGAAGTCCATGTCGGCCGTAACCTGCGGGTAGAAGTCGCTGGCGGTTATGCCCGCGTCCTTCTCGGCGATGTGCACGCTCTTGATGCCCATCAGGATGTCCGGGCGGTTCTTGTAGGCCCTGCTCAGGCACTCGTTCAGGTCCAGGCCGAAGGGCGCGTACACCAGCTCGCCGGCGTAGTCGATCGGGGCCTCCAGGGGCAGGTTCAACAGCGAGTTGAGCTTGGCCCGGGTTGTGTCGTGGGAATTCTTGGCTATGAGCAGATTCTGCTCCGCCGTGGCCAGGTCCACCTCGGCCTGGAGCACGTCGAGCTTGGGCTTCAGGCCCACGTCGAAGAAGGCCTGGGTGACCTTGAGCTGCGACTGGAGGCGCTCCACCGAGTCCTGGGCGCTTTTCACGTCCATCCTGGCCTTCAGGTGGGCCAGGAAATTGGTCTGGATGGCGCTGATGAGCGACAGCTCGGCCTGGGTCAGGTTGGCGTCGTTCTGCTCCTTGGTCAACACCGCCTTCTGGTGCGTGTTCAACAGCTTGAAGCCCACGAAGATCGGCTGGTGGATGTTCAGGTTGCCGGTCCAGGTGGTCTGGTCGCCTGCGACGGCCCCGGTGGTGGTCTTGGGCTTCTCGCCATAGCGGGAAAAGCCGTAGGTGCCCTTGGCCGTGGGAAAGAAGTCGGCCATGGAGGAGTTGACCATGTAGTCCGAACCCAGAAGCTGGGCGCGGGCCCCGACAATGGTCGGGTTGGCCGCCAGGCCGCGCTCCACGCTCTGCTTGAGATCCAGCGTGGAGGGCACGGGCAGGGCTGTGGGCGCAACGGGAGCCGGAGCCACGGTTTTGGCCGGGGCCGGGGCCGGAGTCTCGACCAGGGCCGGAGTCCCGACCGGGGCCGGGGCCTGTTCCTGGGCCAGGGCCGGACCGGCAAGGCACAGCGCCAAGCTGAGCGCCACGGCATGTCGAAGGGCTTTGGTGCACATGTTCAGTATCCTCATGACAGTATGCGAGTGACAGGCGAAGTGGCGCCTGTTGCTGTATCGACCGCTTTCAAACAACTGTTTATACCAGGGCCCCGCAAACCGCAAGATGCAAGCAGCTACACTGCCGCGCAATCCGAGGGGTCGCCCTGGAGCTTCTCGATGGTGTGGGCCAGGGCCGGAATGAGCGCGCCCAGGCACTCGCGCACGGCCTTGGGGCTGCCCGGCAGGTTCACGATGACGGCGTTGCCGAGCGTGCCGCACACCGCGCGCGAAACAGCGCCATGCGGGGTCTTGGCCAGGCTGGTCATGGTCATGGCCCGCTCAAAGCCCGGCAGGCGCTTTTCGATGACGGCCAGGGTGGCCTCCGGGGTCACGTCGCGCGGGGCCACGCCCGTGCCGCCCGTGGTGCAGATGAGGTCAAAGCCGTCGTGCAGGGCCAGCTGCGTCAACAGGCCGCGGATGCCGCGCTCCTCGTCCGGCAGCACGAACCCGCGCGCCAAAGACACCGGCATGGCCGCGCGCACCAGCTCCTCCACCAGCGGGCCGGAGGCGTCCACGCGCTGCCCGGCCGCGCCCTTGTCCGAAAGGGTGATCCAGGCCACGGCGAACCCGCTGCGCGAGGCCAGGAGCCTGCGCTCGTCCTCCACGCCGGAGGGCGCAGGGACCAGGGTCTCCAGGAGCCAGCAGGCCGCGTCGGGCATCTGGGCCTGGCCCGGCCACCACAGCCGCCCCAGCACCCGGTGCTCCTCCTGCTCGCCGCGCAGCACATGCCCAGGCCGCAGGGCCAGGGGTCCGGCCGTCTGGGCGCAGGGCACGCCAGGCTGCAGGGTCTGGCCCACGAACAACAGGAAGCGCTGGCCAGGGATCTGGCCGGTGTTTTTTGAAAACAGCAGGGTGAGCTCGCTCATGTGTGCACCTTTTTTCCTACGCCAGCAGAACGGCTATGATTCCAGCAAGAAAGATGCCGTCGAAGGTTCCAGCCCCGCCGATGGACAGGAGCGGCGCATCGAGCAGGGCCCAGGTGCGGCGGTTGGCCAGGTGCATCAGGTCCGCGCCGATGAGGGTGCCCAGCGTTCCGGCCATGTAGGCCGCGCGCGGCGCGACAGACTCGTGCCCGGGCAGATTCGGGGCCAGCAGGATGGCCGTGAGCGCGGCCACGGCGGGCGGCAAGAGCACCGGCACGGCAATGCCGATGCCCGGAGTGGGCCGGGCCAGCAGGTAGCAGGCCAGGGCCGAAATCAGCACGCACAGGGCCAGCCAGCCGCCCAGCATGCCCGTCATGTGCAGCTGCCAGAGAAACCAGGCCGAGAGCAGGCAGGGCACGATGCAGCCGCCCACGTTCACCGCCACCACCTGCTCGCTGAGCACCTGCTCGTCGCCCTGGGCCTGGCCAAAGGGCATCTGGCCGAAATTGCCCTGGCCCATATTCCGCTGATTGCTGTTCAGCGGGCTGTTGTTCAATTGGCCGGAATTGCCCTGCCCCCAATTGCCCTGGCCAAAACCATTCTGGCCAAAGGGATTCTGGCCGGGCCGGGCGCGCTGCATGCGGAACAGGCGGCTGGCCGGGGCTGCAAAACCCCGCACAAGACGCGTGCCCCGGTAGAGCGGCAGGTTCACGCTGCTGCCAAACACCGTGGCCAAAAAGACCACCATGCCTTGCACACCCGTGAGCCCCAGCTTGCCCAGGGCCGTGGCGATGATGCTCATGGGCAGGAACACCAGCAGCCCGAACAGCGCCAGGATCACCAGAAACAGCAGGAACAGCGGCGGGCCGGACCGGAAGATGAACATGGGGGGCTCCCTGCGCTGGCCGTGGGCAACATCGCGGACGAAATCGCAAACGAAATCGGACGGGACATCGCGGGCCAGGCGCGGTCTGGGCGGCCAGGGCGGTTGCCAGGGCCGCAGGAATCAGGATATCAAGCGCAAACAGTAGCAACCCCGGCCCGCGTTGTAAACCGCGCCAGCCGTTTAAAACTGAAGGGAGAGGCCACATGAAGGGCATCATTCTGGCGGGCGGATCAGGCACGCGGCTGCATCCGCTCACGAGAGTCATCAGCAAGCAGCTTTTGCCCGTGTTCGACAAGCCCATGATCTACTACCCGCTGTCCACGCTCATGCTGGCGGGCATCCGCGAGATCCTGGTCATCTCCACCCCGAGCGACCTGCCGCGCTTTCAGGACATGCTGGGCGACGGGTCGAGCCTGGGCCTGAAGTTCTCCTACGTGGCCCAGCCCAGCCCGGACGGCCTGGCCCAGGCCTTCATCCTGGGGGCCGACTTCATCGGGAACGACAGCGTGTGCCTGGTGCTGGGCGACAACATCTTCCACGCCCAGGGCCTGTCCGGCATTTTGCGCAAGTGCGCAAAACTCACCAAGGGCGGCACCATCTTCGCCTACCCGGTGAAGGACCCGGAGCGCTTCGGCGTGGTCGAGTTCGACGCGGACCAGAAGGTCTTGAGCATCGAGGAGAAGCCGAGCACGCCCAAGTCGCGCTACGCCGTGACCGGGCTGTATTTCTACGACAACGACGTGGTGGAGATTGCGCGCGGGCTTTCGCCCTCGCCGCGCGGCGAACTGGAAATCACGGACGTGAACAACGCCTACCTGAAGCGCGGCGACCTTCGCGTGGAATTGACCGGGCGCGGCTGGGCCTGGCTGGACATGGGCACGCACGAGTCGCTGTTGCGCGCGGCCAACTTTGTGCAGATGGTGCAGGAGAACCAGAGCCTGCGCATCGCCTGCGTGGAGGAGATCGCCTTCCGCATGGGGTACATCGACGCGGGGCAGTTGGAGAAGCTGGCCTGCTGCATGCTGAAGAATGATTATGGGCAGTATTTGATGGGGGTGTTGCGGGGGTGAAAGGCAAAATACTACTATTTCTTTGGACTAGGCCACCGCGACTTCATCTCCGCAAAGATGTTTGCGAGTTGTTCGCAAGCTTCAACTATATATTTATCAATAAAATCCCCTAAATTTACCTTAGGGAAAGTTGTGCCTACACCTTCTTCCCATTTCTCATAGGAAATCTGATCGTAACGACCAAATCCGCGTGCCATGAAAGCCATGGCGAGCGGGAGCTTATGTTCACGCCTTGCAGGGTGACCAGCACAGAGGTTACGCAATTCTCTCAACTCTGCCCTCGCAGGGTAGTGATTTGCCTCTAGTTTTCCTCCTGTAACAACCCAATACAGCTCAAATATCACATCTTGTAAAACAATAATCGCCTGCATGATTCCCCAGAATTCAATATATGCGACGAATGGATCTTTAGAAAACCCACTCTTGCGATGTACGCCAAGACTTTCAGAAGCGTCTTTAATTAAATGCATGCACGTATAGTACGCTGCAAAACGTCTTTCACCTAATCCCCTCGTAATCTTCGAACTCTGCGTGTGGAAATAGTCGTAAATTTCTTCGCGCACTGTTTGGATTCGGTCCATCTGTTCCCCCCTCATCCATTTGCTCTCTGGCGCCATCCACCAGCCTTCTCGCCAAATCCAGCCCCACACAAAACTCGTGAGCCGATGCTACCTCTTGGTACTCTCCGCCTGCGCCTGAACAGCCTTGCGCAATTGAATCACCGCATCCAGCGTCACCTTCTTTTCATCAAACATCGAGATCAGCTTGAAGAGATGCTTCTCGCTGTACACCAGCGGCACAGGCCCAAGGCCGACCGACGCGCAGCCGTTGTCCAGGCCGCTGACAACAATTTCTATTTCCTTTCCCTTCCCAGCGACCACCTTGAACGTGTACGCCTTCCCGATGGGTCGAAGCTGGCACATCCACTTGCCCAGCGCCTTGAATTCCTGCCTGCGGCTAACCATTATTCACTCCAATCCATTGCAGTGTCCTCACCCTACCGCCCCTCTTTGCACGCCCGCAGCTCCTCCTCGCACTCCCGCTCGCAGTACCGCAGATACAGCATGTCGCCGTTCTCGGCGTAGTCGTCCTTGCACTGGAGGCGGCAGTTGGCCAATTTGTCGCCGCAGCAGTCGAGGTCGACGGGGTCGCGGCCAGGGCGGCAGTCGCTGACGTGGATTTTTCGTGGGCCTGCGGAATCGCGCGGGTGCAGAGTCCCCTCGGCGTGGATCGTCACCGGGTCGCAGAAGATAAGCAGCGCGGCAAAGGACAGGGTCAGCATCTTGCGCATGGGCGTGCCTCCAACGGCTGATGAAATTCCTACTTCACCAGCCGCCGCGCCAGGTCCAGCGCCGCCACGAAGCTGGTGAGCCTGGCCTTGCCCGTGCCCACCAGGTCGTAGCCCGTGCCGTGGTCCGGCGAGGTGCGCACGATGGGCAGGCCCAGCGTCACGTTGACCGCCTCGCCAAAGTGCAACAGCTTCAGCGGGCCGAGGCCCTGGTCGTGGTACATGGCCAGCACCGCAGGGTAGCGCCCGCGCGCGGCGAAATGAAACAACGTGTCCGCCGGGATCGGGCCCTCGACGTTCAGCCCCGCAGCCTTGGCCTCGCGCACGGCCGGGCCGACGATCTCCTCGTCCTCGCGGCCGATGCGCCCGCTCTCGCCCGCATGCGGGTTCAGCCCGCACACGCCGATGGGCCCGCTCAGGCCCAAACGCGCCACAAAGTCCGCCGTGTGCGTGAGCGCCCGCAGGATGCCCGCGCGCGTGACCAGCCGGGGCACCTCGGCCAGGGGCGGGTGCGTGGTCACCAGACTGACGCGCAGCACCAGCCGGTCCGGCTCTCCTGGTGCGGCAGCGGGGGGCATGGGCCCGCACAAATGCATGGTCACATTGTCGCGGCCCACGCCCAGCCCCTCGGCCAGAAATTCCGTGTGGCCGGGGAAGGCGAACCCGGCCTGCTGCAAACAGGCCTTGTTCAGCGGGCAGGTGACAAGCCCCTGGATGACGCCTGCTTTCGCCAGCCGCACGGCCAGCTCCAGGCTGCGCCCGGCGGCCAGCCCACCGGCGGTGGCTGCTTCGCCGGGAGGATAGTCCAGCTCGGACAGCCCCTTGGGCTCGATGAAGTACGCGCCTGGCGGACGCGCGGCCAGCTGTTCGGCCACCGGAGCCGCATCGTCCAGCACCTCGAAGAAACGCGGGCGGCCTTCCAGGGCGCGCACCAGGGTCGAGAGCGGCCCGATGATCAGCAGGCGCTCCCCGCGCTCCTGGTAGCGCTGCGGGGCGTCGGCCAGGGCGCGCACCACCAGCTCCGGGCCCAGCCCGCAGGGGTCGCCCAGGGTCACGGCCAGGGCGATGGCGGGAGTTTGTGCTTGCAGCTTCAAATGTCCCCCTAGGGCCTGTTTCCAAAATATGGATTTTGTTCCCTGGCGAGGAGAGAGTCTATTTGGGGCCAGGGAGAGCACTCATGCGGTACAGCCCTGGACCAAAATCGGCTCACGCCTGTACACAGGCAAACGTCCAGGGGGCAAAAGACGCTTTGAGAAACAGGCCCTAGCCCGGCATGAAGGCCATGGCCGAGAGCGGCGGCAGGGTCAGGGTCAGGCGCGTGGCCCCGCCCCTGTCCCAGGCCTCCGCGCCGCCGGGATTGCCCACGTTGGAGCCGCCGTAGATGGCGGCGTCGGAGTTGTAGACCTCGCGCCAGTGGCCGTTGCCGGGACAGCGCACGCTGTAGCCGTGGCGCACCACGGGCGTGAAGTTGAAGACCCAGAGCACCGGGGCGCGGTCCGGCGCCAGCCGGGCAAAGGCCAGCACGGAGTTGCTCCAGTCATTCACGCTCATCCACTCAAAGCCCTTCCAGCTGGTGTCGGCCTCGAACATGGCCGGGGTCTCGCGCAGGATGCGGTTCAGGTCGCCCACCAGGCGCGCCACGCCCGTGTGCGAGGCGAAGTCGTGCAGGATCCAGTCGAGCTCGCGCTTGCAGTTCCACTCGTTCCACTGGCCGAACTCGCAGCCCATGAACAACAGCTTCTTGCCGGGGTGCGCCCACTGGTAGGACAAAAGCAGGCGCAGGTTGGCAAACTGCTGCCACATGTCGCCGGGCATCTTGGACAAAAGCGCGCCCTTGCCGTGCACGACCTCGTCATGGGAGATGGGCAGCACGAAGTTCTCGGTGAAGGCATAGAGCATGGAGAAGGTCAGGGAGTTGTGGTGGTAGGCGCGGTGAACGGGATCATTGGCGAAATAGGCCAGGGTGTCGTTCATCCAGCCCATGTTCCACTTGAAGGTGAAGCCCAGGCCGCCGGTGTAGGTGGGGCGCGAAACGCCGGGCCAGGCCGTGGACTCCTCGGCGATCATCAGCGCGCCGGGATAGTGGGCATGGACCACGGTGTTCAGCTCCTTCAAAAGCTCGATGGCGGCCAGGTTCTCGCGCCCGCCGAACTCATTGGGAATCCACTCCCCGGCCTCGCGCGAGTAGTCCAGGTAGAGCATGGAGGCCACGGCGTCGATGCGGATGCCGTCGATGTGGAATTCCTTGAACCAGTAGAGCGCGTTGGCCAACAGGAAGTTCTTCACCTCGTGGCGGCCATAGTTGAAGATGTAGGTGCCCCAGTCCGGGTGCTCGCCCCTGCGCGGGTCCTCGTGCTCGAACAGGGCCGTGCCGTCAAAGCGGCCCAGGCACCAGTCGTCCTTGGGGAAGTGGCCCGGCACCCAGTCCAGGATGACGCCGACGCCCTCCGCGTGGCAGCGGTCGACAAAGGCGCGCAGGCCGTCCGGTTCTCCAAATCGTGAAGTCGGAGCGAAATAGTGGCTGGTCTGGTAGCCCCAGGACTCATCCAGGGGGTGCTCGGCCAGGGGCATGAACTCGATGTGCGTGAACCCCAGCGACTTCACGTAGCCGATGAGTTCGTCAGCCAACTGCTGGTAGGACAGGAAATTTCCGTCGCGCATGCGCCAGGAGCCGGCGTGGACCTCGTACACCGACTGCGGGCGATTGAGCGGCGGGTCATGGCTTTTGCGGTCGGCCAGCCAGTCGGCGTCGGTCCACTCGAAGCCGTCCAGGCTCCAGGTCCGCGCGGCGTTGCCGGGGCGCAGCTCGGCGAACAGGGCGAAGGGATCGGTCTTGAAGGTGGTGTTGTTGCGGCCGTCCTTGATCGCGAACTTGTACAGCTCGCCCTTGGCCAGGCCGGGCAAAAATCCGGCCCAAATGCCCGAGGACCCGACCGGATACAGCGGATGGCCCTTGCCCCACCAGTCGTTGAACGGACCGACAAGGCTGACCTTGCGCGCGTTGGGCGCCCAGACGGCGAAGCGGTAGCCCGCCGCGCCCTCCTGCTCGTGCGGGTGCGCCCCCAGGATGCGGTACAGGTCCCAGTGCTCGCCCTTGCCGAAGAGGTAGAGGTCAAAGGGCTCGATGAACAGCGGCTGGGTGGCGTGTTGGCTCATGCTGGCGGCTCCGGGTTGGGCTCAGATCGTAGAGGACCGGGCGGCGCGGAACCCGCCCTATGTTTTCCCTACCCTAGTTGCGCGCCGGAGACAACGCCCCCGGCCCCGCCCCACCCCCGATCGGCAGCCTGCCCCGGCCCGGCAGCCTCAGAGCCCGAGCAGCTCCGCCATTGGCGGCCAGACGGCCAGCAACCCGGCCATCTCGGCATAGCCCTCTGCGTCCGGGTGGATGGTGTCGCCCTTGGCCAGGGCGGCCATGTACGGCCTTGATGCGGCCAGCGGCGTGAACAGGTCGAAGCCGGGCACGCCGAGCTCGGCGCAGACGCCGAGCAGCAGCTGCCCCAGCTCGCGGTTCCTGGCGGCCCACTCGGGATTGCTGGACGGCGGCGGGGCAGCAAAGAGCGTCCGGCCCGGCCCGGTGATTGCCGCAGCCTCGCGCAGCATGTCCCTGGCGGCGGCCACGGCGTCGGAAAACGGCACCTGCTGGGGCCTGTCCGCCGCGCCAAAGCTGAACACAAGGACCAGACCCTCGCCCGGACGCTGGCGGCGGGCGGTCTCCTCCTGCCAGCGTGCGGCCACCCGCAGGGAGGAATCCCCGCGAAGGCCCAGGTTGCACAGGGTCATGGTGCTGGCGCGGGCCGGGTCCAGGGCGAAGCTGGCCTGGGCCAGCCGCCCCACCCAGCCCAGGGCCAGGGTGTCGCCGGTGCCCTGCACCGTTGAATCGCCAAGGAAACAGACGACCATGGGGGTCTTCATGCGCGGTCTGCCTAGCTCAGCTTGAGCCGGGCCGTGGCCCGGTCCACGTCAATGGCCACGACCAGGGTCTTGTCCAGGATGCCGTCGTCGTACGGAAAGTCATCGCGCCCGGCGTGCTTGCGCATGAGGGTGTTCAGGGCCGCCACCTTGTCGCCGCGCTGCTCGACCACGCGCACCAGGCCGGAACCCAGCACGCTGCGGAAGGTGTAGCCCCACTGGCAGGCCAGCTCGCCGGTCTTCTTCTCCAGGTCCACGGCGGCGGAAAAGGCCACGCGCCCGCCCGTGGCTGCGGCCTGGCGCAGGGCCTCGGCCTTGCGGCCCTTCTTGGACGTGTGCAGGTACAGCACCCCGTCCTCCAGGGCGGCGTTCACGGGCACGGAGTACGGCCCCTCGGCATCGGCCAGGGCCAGGGTCACAAACTCCGCCCGGTTCATAATCTCCGCCACCACCGCCTGATCATCCGTCACATCCTTGCGCATCGCCCCTCCGATTGTGTGTTGCTCTTGTCGGCCACGTTCATTTACGCATTTCGCCGCCTGGCTTCAAGCCCTGCGGAAACATCACCCTGCGGGGTTGCCAGGCCGGGCCCCGGTGTTTACTGTCTGCGGGCCGCCGCGCCGGGAATATTCGCCCACCACAGGAGACCGCAATGAAATCCGCCGTCCTGCTCTTCGCCAACCATCCCCTGCCTGTGCTGACGCCGGAGGCCCTGGCCAGCGGCCAGCCCGATCCCCTGGCCCTGGCCCTGCTGAAAGACACCCTGCGCACCCTGGCCGACGTGGACGCCGAGACCTACCTGTTTCTTGACCCCGGCCAAGACCCCGGCCAGGACAAGGACCACATGAAGGAACAGGCCAAGGCCCTGCTCGGCAAGGGAAAATTCAAGGTCGCCATTGCCCTGGGCCGCAACCGCGCGGTGCAGCAGCGCAACGCCTTCCGCCTCGTGTTCTCGCTCCACTGCGAGCGCGCCCTGCTGCTGGACAACGCCGCGCCGGACCTGCCCGCCTTTGCCGTGCAATCGGCCCTGGACGGCCTGGGCTGGAAGGGCGCGTGCATCGGCCCGGCGCCATCGGCCACGGGGGAGCCGGAAAACATCTACGCCCTGGGCTTCCACACCGAAGGCTGGATGACCGAGTCCTTCGACCAGGTGGACCGCGACCGCCCAGGCTTGTTCCGCAGGCTGGAGACGCTCATCCTGTTCTACGAGCGCAAGGTCCGCGTGCTGCCGCCCTACGCCTCCATCACCGCCCTGGACCAGTGCCCGGCCCTGGTCGAGCGCTGCCAGGGCACGCGCTTCGCCCAGCTGCCCTCGCTGCGTCTGGCCGCCGAACGCCTGACCTGACGCCTAGACAATGGCCCGGCCCGGCCTGGGCTGCTGGCCCAGCAACTCCAGCAGGATCAAGAGGCCGCGCTTCAGCTCCTCGCGGCTGCGCGCGGCGCTGAGGGACACGCGCACGGCCATGGGCGCGGCGGTCTGCCCCAGGGCGAAGGACTCCCCGGCCACCACCACCACCCCGCGCTCCAGGGCTGCGCGCTCAAAGTCGGCCCCGCGCCAGGGCTCCGGCAGCTCCAGCCAGATGAAGTAGCCGTTCTTCCGCGAATGGACGCGCTGCCCGGCCAGGATCTCCCGGGCCAGATCGCTGCGCCGCCCGGCCTCGGCCCGCTTGAGGGCCAGCACCCGGTCGGCGGTGCCGTCGTTGATCCACATGCTGGCCAGCTCCACGCACAGCGGCGCGGCCAGCCAGGTGGTGCCGGTGATGCCCAGGGCCAGGCGCTCCACATGCTCCTGCGGGCTGGCCACAAAGGCCACGCGCAGCCCCCCGGCGATGGCCTTGGACACGCTGGCCACGAAATACGTGCGCTCCGGCGCAAGGCGCGCCAGGGTGTGGCCCGACTCATCGGCAGTGAGGGCATAGGCCTCGTCCTCCACCACCAGAAGCCCGCGCTGCCGGGCGATGTCCGCCAGGCGCGCCAGCCGCTGCGGGCTTGCGCCTGCGGTGGTGGGGTTGTGCACGCCGGGCATGAGGTACAGGCCGCGCACGCTCTCTCGGGCGCAGGCCTCGGCCAGGGACTCGGGCCGGACCCCTTCACCGTCGCAGTCCAGGGGCACCAGCTTGAGGCCCGCCAGGGACGCGGCGGTCATCAGGCCGGGATAGTTCAGGCTGGCCGCGGCCACGCGGTCGCCGGGGCGAAAGAGCACGGAAAACAGCACCACCAGGGCGTGCTGGCCGCCGCTGGTGACCAGCACCCGCTCCGGGTCCACGGACAGGCCGTAGTGCTTCAGCCATTCGGCCCCGGCTTCGCGGTGCCGGGCCATCCCGCGCGAGGGCTGGTAGCGCAGCAGCTCCTGCACGTCGCCGCGCCCGGCCAGCTCCCGCAGACCGGCGGCCAGGTCCGGGTCCAGGCCGTACATGCCCGTGACAAGCCCCAGGTCGATGCGCTCCGGGTCAGCGTCGTCCCTGCCCCACCAGGGCGCGGCCCCGTCCTGGCCCAGGGCCACCACGGTTCCCCGCCCCACCTCGCCGCGCACCAGCCCTCGCCGGGCGGCCTCGGCATAGCCGCGCGTCACGGTGCCCACGGTCACGCCCAGGGCCTCGGCCAGGTCGCGGTGCGTGGGCAGCCGGTCGCCGGACTTGAGCGCGCCGCGCTCCACGTCGGCCATGATGGCGTCCGCGAGACCCAGATACATGGGCCTGTCCCCTGCCAAGCGTGGTGTCCATATTGTCATAGTGACAATAAATACATTGACCATAGGCTTCTGTCAACATATATCCTGGAGCACAGCTGGCTGCTCCAAAACTGTTGCCGCTGCTTGATCGCGACAGCGCAAGAGATGGTGACAATCTCACATTGTATCTATCTGGATCAAATATTCCAAGACGCAGGAGGGAGCATGAACAGACCCGGAAACCCACACGCCGAAAGCGCGGAGGCCCGGCCATGACGCCGGAGACCCTGCTGTCCCTGTGCCTGTTCGCCTTTGTGACGAGCATCACGCCCGGCCCGAACAACGCCCTGCTCTTGGCCTCGGGCGTAAACTTCGGCCTGCGGCGCACCCTGCCGCACATCCTGGGCGTGACCCTGGGCTTCACCTTCATGCAGCTGGCCCTGGGCCTGGGCGTGGGCTACGTGTTCAAGGCCGCGCCAGGGCTCTACCCCACCCTGCGCGCCCTTGGGCTGGCCTACCTGCTGTACCTCGCCTGGCGCATCGCCAACGCCGCCCCGCCAGCGTCTAAGGACGCGGGCCAGGCCGAGGGCCAGACTGAGGGTCAGGCCGAAACTTCGGCCCACGCGCCCGGTCCGGCTGCATTGGCCGCAAGGCCGAAAGCGCCCCCGGCCAAGAGTCGCCCCATGACCTTTCTGGAGGCCTCGGCCTTCCAGTGGGTGAACCCCAAGGCCGTGATGATGTGCATCACGGCGGTCAGCACCTATGCCCCGCACGACAGGCCCGTGGCAGGCGCGCTCATCGTCACCGGCGTCTTCTTTTTCGCCGGGATGCCCTGCGTGGCCTTGTGGGCCGTGACGGGCTCGTCGCTGCGCGGGTTTCTCACGGACCGCCGCAGGCTCAGGGCCTTCAACTGGGCCATGGCCCTGGGGCTGGTGGCCAGCATGGCCCCCATGGCCAGGGATGCGCTCCAGGGCGGGCTGTTCTGAGGCCGGGGCACGAACACGCGAGGAGGTCGGCCCATGGCGCCGTTTTTATCGGAATGCTGGCGGGTTGCGCAGTACATTTTCAGTCCCGAAGACCATTCGGACGGGGCGCAACAGCGCTTCCCCTCGGCCTCCGGCTTGGCGGGCGCGGTCAAGACCCTGTTCTGGGCCTGCCTGGCGCTGCTGGCCGGGCTCGGCCTGGGGCAGCTCGGGGGCTGAGGCGGTCGGCGTGGGTTACTTGCGCGTGGACTACTTGCGCGCCAGCGCCCCGCGCAGGGCGGCCTCAAGCTCGATGTTGACTTCGGTCACGGCCTGGCGCAGGGCGCGCACCAGCTTTGCCGGAGTGTTGGCGGCCAGGGGCACGGTCTTGCGGATGCTGCGGGTCAGGACCACGCTGCGCTCGCCTGCGGTGTTCTTGAGCAGCAGGAACTGCATGTCGGCCACGGCCTGGGCGGGCTTGACCGCGAAGTCGCCGTGCAGGCCGCTGACGTTGCCCTCCAGGATGTAGTCCGGCAGGACCAGGCTCGACGGGTCCACCACGTTGGCGAACAGGGCCGCGTCGCGCAGCCAGGTGCGCAGGTCCTGGGTCAGCATGTCCGCCGGGATGACGAAGAACAGGTTGTAGAAATCCGCTGTCCAGGCCGAGTCCCCGGTGCGGTAGACCAGCTCCCGGCCCGCCACGCGCGGCGCGATCTGCAGGCGGCGCACCAGAAGCGTGGCCGGGGAGGCGAAGGTGGTCAGGGCCACGCCAGGGCGCTCCACCTCCAGGGCGTAGAAGCGCTTGTCCAGGGGCTTCTGCTCCAGCTTGACGCAGCCGCCCAGAAGCAGCAGCGCACACAGCAACGCCAGGATGTTCCAGCCTTTTCCGTGCAGCATGGTGTCCTCTACTGCCCACCCAGGGGCGATTTGCTTGGCGGAGGCCCGAAGAGCACCCCGGAGGGATAGCGCTTGGCCTCGCCGGTGAGTTCGCGCAGGTTCTCAATGAGCTGGCGCGCGTTGTCCAGCACGGATTCCACGTTGGCCTGCTGCGAGGCCGTGAGGCTTTCCACGCGGCCCAACACAGCGTTCAGGCGCGTGGCGGCGCTTTTGAGTTCGCCCACGGTCTCCCGGGCCTGCTGCATGGCTGCGGGCATCTCGGCCAACTGCTTTTTGGTCGCCGGGCTGGTCAGGAAGGACTCCAGGACCTTGGCCGAGGCCTTGAGGCTGGCGGTGGTCTCCCGCGCCTCGCGCAGCAGGGCCGCGGCATCGCCGCCGGAGCCCTCGATGAGCTTGCGCGCCCCAGTCAGGGTCCGGGCCGTTTCGGGCAGGATGGTGTCCACCGCCGGGTTCTCCATCAATGCATTGATGCGCGCCAGCAGCTTGCGCGTCTGCTCCAGGGTGGCGGAAAGGCGCGCGCCCACCTCGCGGGCGTCGGTGCCTTCGAGCACCGTGCTGGCGCTGTCCGCCAGGCGGCGGAAGCTCTTCACGGCGGCGGGCAGGTCCGCCGCATCCAGTCCGCCCAGGGTGTTGCTGATGCCGAGCACGGCCTGCTCCACGCGGGACAGGGTGCTGGGCGCAGCGGGAATGTAGATGTGGCCTGGCTCCCAGTTGATGGGCAGGGCCGGGTTGCGCTGCGAGTCCACGTAGTCCAGCCCCAGGTAGAGCTGGCCGGTGAGGCCCTGGGAGATGGGCCGGGCGCGCAGCCCGCGCTCCACCTCGTCTGCGGCCTGCTTCTCGGCGGGCTTGTTGCCCAGTCCACCGAACAGATCCTTGTCCAGGGTGCATTCCACGTACACGTAGCGGTGGCCTTCGGCCTTGCGGCCATATTTGGCGGCCACGAACCCGATCTCCGAGACGCTGCCCACGCGCACGCCCCGGTACTTCACCGCCGAGCCCTGCTCCAGCCCGTTCACGGACTCGTTGATGTACGTCTCGATGATGTAGGTCTTCTTGAAAAAACGGCCCGCGCCTAGAGCGAACAGCACCACCAGGAGCAAAAACGCCCCGCCGATGACGAACAGGCCAAGTTTGAGATGGTCGCTGCCTCGGATCATGGCCGGGCTTCCTCCTGGATATTTTGCAGGGCAATGGGCAGGTGCGCGCCGCGTGGCGCGGCCTCGCGGTCAAAGAAGCGGCGCACCTCGGGGTGGGTGCTCGTGGCGTTCAGCTCGCGCGGGTCGCCCTCGGCCGCGATGCCTTTGACCCCGTCGTCCATGAGGATGACCCTGTCGGCGATGTTCAGGATGCTCGGCACCTCGTGGGAGACGATGACAAAGGTGATGCCGAGGGTTTCGGCCAGGCTGCGCACCAGGCTGTCCAACCCGGCGGAGGTCACGGGGTCTAAGCCCGCGGAGGGCTCGTCCAGGAACAGGATCGGCGGGTCCAGCGACATGGCCCGGGCGATGGCCGCGCGCTTGACCATGCCGCCGGAAAGCTCCGTGGGCATGAAGTGGCCGAAGCGCTCCAGCCCGACCAGGGACAGCTTGACCCGGGCGATGGCGTCCACCGCCTCCTGCGGCAGGTCGGTGTACTCCTCCAGGGGCAGGCCCACGTTGCGCAGAACGCTCATGGACCCGAACAGCGCGCCGCCCTGGTACATGACGCCGATGCTCTTCAATATCTCAATGCGTTCCGGGCCCCTGGCGGTGACGATGTCGCGGCCGTTCAGGACGATGCTGCCGCCTGTGGGCGCAAGCAGGCCGATCATGTGCTTGAGCAGCGTGCTCTTGCCGCAGCCGGAGCGGCCGATGACCACAAAGACCTCGCCCCGGCGCACGTCAAAGGAGACGTCCTTCAGGACGGTCTCGGCGCCGTAGGCGCACGAGAGGTCGCGCACGCGGATGATGGTCCCGTCGTTGTTCATGTGCGTATCCACCCCACAGGCCCTATCAAATCTTCAGGTAATAGAACAGCACCGCGAAGAGCCCGTCGGCCACGGTGATGAGGATCAGCCCGCTGACCACGGCGCTGGTGGTGCTGCGGCCCACGGCGCTGGCTCCGCCGCCGGTGCGCAGGCCACGCAGGCAGCTCACCCCGGCCACCAGCAGGCTGAACACGAGGATCTTGACCAGGCTCGCGATGAGATCGTTGTCGGTGACGTTGGCGAACACGCGCGAGGTGAAGGTCACCAGCGGAAAGCCGATGGAGACCATGACCATAGCCCCTCCGACGAGGCTGGCGAAATTGAAGAACAGGGTCATGAACGGCACCATGCTGAGCGAGGCCAGGATGCGCGGCCCCACCAGAAAGCGCACCGGGCTGATGCCCATGGTGGTCATGGCGTCCAGCTCCTCGTTGACGCACATGGTGCCTATCTCCGCCGCAAAGGCCGAGCCCGAACGCGCGGCCAGCAGGATGGCCGTGACCAGCGGGCCCATCTCGCGGAACATGACCAGGCCGAGCATGTTCGGCACGTATATCTCGCCGCCGAAGCGCTGCAGGGTGATCACCGACTGGAAGCTCATGATGAGCCCCATGAGGAAGCCCACGAGCAGGATGATGGGCATGGACTCCACACCCACGGCCATGGCCGCCAGAAACACGTCCTTCCAGCGCACGCGCTCCGGGTGGCGGACCGATTCCCAGACCACCAGCGAGCACTCGCCGACAAAGGACACGACCTCGGCCATGCCAGCCAGGACATTGCCCACGCCGACCCCGACCAGGCCCTTGAGGCCCCGGCGCTCCTGGGGCTTCTGGACGGCCTCGCGCTCGGCGTCCCCGGCCAGATCGAGCAGGTGCGTGTGGCTTGCCGAAAGCCCCAGCAGCTCCACCGATGCGCCACGGGCCTCGGCCTCGGCGCGCAGCTTGACCAGCAGCGCCAGCCCGGCTCCGTCGATGTAGCCCGCCTGGGCGAGCTTCAGGCACAGGACGCTGCCCTTCTGGATTGCCGAGCCCGTGCGCGCGCCGCCGCGCACGCGGTCCAGGGCCGGGCCCCAAAGCCGGGCCACGGTGGCGCTGTTCAGGTCGCCGGAAAAGGCGAGGGTCAGCTGGCCAGGGGCATCGCTGACGGCCAAGCCCTTTGGCAGGGCATCAATTTTGGAGGCGTGCAGCATTCTGCATTCTGGCTAACGCAAACAGGCGGGAAAGGCAAAGGGGGCTGCGGCTCACTTGGAGGCGGCCCCGCTGCGCACCAGCGCGCGCGGCGGCGGGTCGAAATCGGCTGGCCCGGCGGGGCTCCAGCCCCCTTCCTTGGAGGAGGACGCCTCCACGCTCAGCACAGGCATGGAGTCGAGCCCCTTGGAGAGGTCCAGGGTCAGCCGCCAGTAGAAGATCGGGATGAGGAACACATCCCCCTCCAGTAGGACGGTGAGCTTGCGCTGGGCGAACTTGAAGTCAAAGGCGCGCACCTTGCCCATGGTGAGGGTGCCGGTGCCCACCAACGTCGAATCATTCTGACGGGAGATGTCCAGGACCAGGTCCCAGGTGGTCATGCTCTTGGGGCCTTGGTCCAGGGTGAACCTGCCCACCAGGGCGCTCTCCACATCCAGGCTCTTGGCCAGGGTCGCCACGATCTCGGCGCGTTCGGCCTCGGGCACGAGCGCGTTATACTGGGCCAAAAGCTGCCGCCCCTTCTGGTACTCGCCCTGCCTGGCTGCGGCAGTGCTCTGGCAAAGCAGCGCCAGCGCCTTGTCCGCCTGCTCCTCCAGAGCCCGGTTGAAGTGGTAATTCGCGTCCGCGTTCCCCTCCAGCCCCAGCAGCAGACCCTTGGCCAGGCGCACGCCTGCGGTCTGCAGGCCGGACTCGTTCAGGCGCTGGAGCTGGTACCTGGTGTCGGATTCGCTCCCGGAGACAACCTGCGCGATGGCCAGCCCGGCGCGGGCCTCGGCGTCGTTCGGGCGGGCCTGCACGGCCTGCTCGAAAAAGTTCCGGGCGTCCGGCAGCCCGGCGCGGGCCAGGGCGGCAAACTGCGCGTCATAGGCGCCCGGCTGGGGCGTTGCGGCCAGTGCCGCGGGCGGGCTCTGCTTGGGGCGCGGGGCCAGGGCCAGCAGCTTGGCCTGGGCAAGCTTCTGGCGCTCCGTCTCCAGGCGGTCCTGCTCGGCCTGCAAGGCCTGCAGCTGCGCCAGCTCCTGCTGCTCGCGCCGGAGCTGCGCGGCCTCCTCGACCATGCGCTTCTTCTCGGCCTTGAGGTCGAGGGGCCGGGACGGAAGCGGGGCGGCGGCGACAGGCGCAGTGACTGGCGCGGCAACGGGCGCGGCAACGGGCGCGGCAACGGGCGGTGACGGCTGGTCCGCTGCGGAGCCGGAAAAATAAAACTGGCCGATGAGGCTGGAGGCCTCCCACGGCACCTGCTTGCGCTTGGTCTCCGTCACCACGCTCTGGCGCACGCGCATGAAGACCTCGGTGATGGGCAGGCCAGGGGTGGCCATGTTGCGCAGCAGGTGCTGGGTGAACAGGCCGTTTCTGCCCGCGCCGTCAGAGGCCACGGAGCCGGGGGCGGTGGCGTAGGAAATGAGCGAGCCCGTGGGCGCGTCCATCTTGGCCAGGCCCTGCTCCGCGCTGCGGAAGCCCCGGGAGAAGGGATTGTTGCGGCAGGCGTCCAGGATGATGATGTTCAAGTCGTTGCGCGCGTCCTCCATCTTGCCCAGCACCATTCCGGCGGGCAGGCAGGTGAAGCGCACGTCGCTCTCAGTCTGGATGTTGGCGCCCACGGGCACCAGATAGTTCTCCCCGGCCACCTGGATGCCGTGCCCGGCGTAGTAGAACAGCCCGGACCCGCCCTGGCGCAGCTTCAGCCCGAACTCGCGCACGGCCCGGTCCATCTGCTGCTGGTCGGCGTCGGTCAGCAGGGTCACTTCAAAGCCGAGCAGCTTCAGGGCCGCAGCCATGTCCGTGGCGTCGTTGACGGGATTCTTGAGCGGCGCGGCCTTGTAGGCCCCGTTGCCGATGACCAGCGCCACCCGTCTTTGCTGCGGCAGGGCGGCCTGCGAAGGCGCAGCCAGGATCAGAAGCAGGCATGTCAACAACGCACAGCGGATGAATCGGTGCATGGGGCTCTCCAGCATTGAACGTATCCTGCACATAGCAAATACACGGAATTGCGCAAGGCCACCCTGCACCCCACCCCTTGACATTTCCTACGAAACGAACTTTATTCGGCTGAACGACGGAGGACAGAATGATTGACAAGATCGATATCAAAATATTGACGATAGTTCAGGATAATGGCCGGACCTCCAACGCCGAGATCGCCCGCCAGGTGGGTATGGCCCCCTCGGCCGTGTTGGAGCGCATGCGCAAGCTGGAGCGCAAGGGCATCATCAAGGGCTTTGAGGCCGTGCTGCGGCCCAAGGACGTGGGCTTCACCCTGACGGCCTTCACCTTTGTGCGCGTGGAGGAGAGCGTGGGGGCCATGGACACGGGCAAGGCCCTGGCCAAGGTGCCCGGCGTGCTCGAAATGCACTACACCGCCGGACAGGACTCGTACCTGGCCAAGGTGCGCGCCCGCGACACGGAGCACCTGCAGCACATCCTGCAACAGTTCGGGGCCATTCCCGGCGTGCGCGACACGCGCACCACCGTGGTCCTGACCACCCTCAAGGAAACGCGCGTGCTGCCGCTTGACATCACGACCCAGGACGCGGCCACGGAAAACACCCAAGGAGCCGAAGAATGAGCATCGAGATCAAGGCCCTGGACGAGAAGATCGTCCTGCGGGGCAAGGAATTCTTCCAGAGCATCGCAGGGGAGGCCCCGTCGATCTTCAACAAGGGCTGGTGGACGGGCAAGGTCATGGACTGGGCCATGAAGAACGAGGACTTCAAGGTCCAGATGTTCCGCTTTGTCGACGTGCTGCCCTACCTCACCACCTCCGAGTCCCTGTCCCGGCACATCGAGGAATACTTCGGCGACAAGGACGCCAACATCCCGGACGTGCTCAAGTGGGGCGCGGGCAAGACCGGCCTGGGCGGCGGCCTGGTGGCCATGGTGCTGAACAAGGCCATCCGCGCGAACATCGAGTCCATGGCCCGCCAGTTCATCATCGGCGAAAAGGCCTCCGAGGCGGTCAAGGGCATCCGCCAATTGCGCAATGACGGCTTCGCCTTCGTCATCGACCTGCTTGGCGAGGCCACGGTGAACGAGCGCGAATCCGACGCCTACCAGGCGGGCTACCTGGAGGTGCTCGAAGCCATCCAGGCCGAGGTCAAGAAATGGGAGGGCCTTGATGTCGAGAAAGGAACGGGCGGAGATTCCGACTGGGGCCACGCGCCCAAGGTCAACGTGGCCGTGAAGCCCTCAGCCTTCTTCTCCCAGGCCAAGGCCGTGGATGTCGCAGGCTCTGTCGAGGGCATCTACCGCCGCGTGGAGCCCATCTACAGCAAGGTCAAGGAGATGGGCGGCTTCATGTGCATCGACATGGAGCAGCTGAAGTACAAGGAGATCACCATCGAGCTCTTCAAGCGCCTGCGCAGCGCCCCGGAGCACCGCGACTACCAGCACCTGGGCATCGTGTTCCAGTGCTATCTCAAGTCCACCGACGCCGACGTGGCCGGGCTGATCTCCTGGGCGCGGCACGAAAACCTGCCCATCTCCATCCGCCTGGTCAAGGGCGCGTACTGGGACTCCGAGACCGTGCTGGCCAAGCAAAACGGCTGGGAAGTGCCGGTGTACACCATCAAAGCCGAGACCGACATGGCCTATGAGCGCAACGCCCGGACCATCCTGTCCAACCACGACATCTGCCACTTCGCCTGCGCCTCGCACAACATCCGCACCATCTCCGCCGTGCAGGAGATGGCCGCCGCCCTGAGCGTGCCTGCGGAACGCTACGAGTTCCAGGTGCTCTACGGCATGGCCGAGCCCGTGCGCAAGGGCCTGCGCAACGTGGCCCGCCGCGTGCGCCTGTACTGTCCCTACGGCGACCTCATCCCGGGCATGGCCTACCTGGTGCGCCGGTTGCTGGAGAACACCGCCAACGAAAGCTTCCTGCGCCAGAGCTTTGCCGAGGGCGCGGAGCTGGCGCGCCTGCTGGAGAACCCGGAACTGACCGTCCAGCGCGAACTCGCGGTCCGCAATGCCGTGACCCCGGCGGCCCAGGCCACGGCCAGCCTTGGCGGCCTGCCGGCCTTCGCCAACTTCCCGGCCGTGGACTTCACCATCCCGGCGGCCCGGGCAGGCATGCGCCAGGCCTTGGCCAAGGTGCGCGCAAACTTCGGCGCAACCTACCCGCTCATCATCGGCGGCAAGGAGGTGCGCACCGGCAAGATCCTGGACTCCTACAACCCGGCCAACCCGGCCGAGATCGTGGGCCGGGTCTGCCAGGCTGGCCTAAAAGAAACCCAGGAAGCCGTGGCCGTGGCCAAAAAAGCCTTCCTGTCTTGGCGCGACGTGGCCCCGGCGGAGCGTGCCAAGGTGCTCTTCAAGGCTGCGGACGGCATGCGCCGCGACATCGACGCCCTCTCGGCCCTGCAGGTGCTGGAGGTGGGCAAGCAGTGGGACCAGGCCCACGCCGACGTGGCCGAGGCCATCGACTTCCTGGAGTACTACGGCCGCGAGATGCTGCGCCTGGGCGCGCCCCGGCGCATGGGCAACGCCCCGGGCGAGGTGAACCAGTACTTTTACCAGGGCAAGGGCGTCACTGCGGTCATCGGGCCGTGGAACTTCCCCCTGGCCATCAGCGCGGGCATGGCCGCCGCAGCCATCGTCTGCGGCAACGCGGTGGTCTACAAGCCCTCGGGCCTGTCCTCGGTCATCGGCCATGGCCTGGCGCGCATCTTCAAGGAGGCCGGGCTGCCCGACGGCGTGTTCAACTTCCTGCCGGGCAAGGGCTCGGTCATGGGCGACGCCCTGGTGGAGCACCCGGACGTTTCGGTCATCGCCTTCACCGGGTCTATGGAGGTGGGCCTGCGCATTCAGGAAAAAGCCGCTCACGTGCAGCCCGGCCAGATCCAGTGCAAGAAGGTCATCGCCGAGATGGGCGGCAAGAACGCCATCATCATCGACGACGACGCCGACCTGGACGAGGCCGTGCTGGGCGTCCTGTACTCGGCCTTCGGCTTCCAGGGGCAGAAGTGTTCGGCCTGCTCGCGCGTCATCGTGCTCGACCCCATTTACGAGCGCTTCACCCGCCGCCTGGCCGAGGCCGCCAGCTGCATCAAGATCGGCCCGTCCGAGGACCCGGCCAACTACATGGGCCCGGTGGTGGACAAGGCCGCCCAGGCCAACTGCATGAAATATGCGGACCTGGCCTGTTCCGAGGGCAAGGTGCTGGTGCGGCGCACGGACTTCCCCTCTGAACCGCAGGGTGCGTGCTACGCCCCGCTGACCATCGTCGAGGGCGTCACCAAAGGCATGCGCATCGCCCAGGAGGAGGTCTTCGGGCCGGTGCTGGCGGTCATGCGCGCGGGGACCTTTGACGAGGCCCTGGACATCGCGAACTCCACGCGCTTCGCCCTCACCGGCGCGGTGTATTCCCGCAGCCCGAAACATCTGGACAAGGCCCGGCGCGAGTTCCGCGTGGGCAACCTGTACCTGAACAAGGGCAGCACCGGCGCCATGGTCGAGCGCCACGCCTTCGGCGGGTTCAACATGTCCGGCGTGGGCTCCAAGAGCGGCGGTCCGGACTACCTGCTGCAGTTCATGGACCCGCGCCTGGTCTCCGAGAACACCATCCGCCGGGGCTTTGCTCCAGTGGAGGCGGACGACGACTGGGTGGCGTAAGCCCGCATTAACCATTCGCAAAACAGGCCGGGGGCACACGCTCCCGGCCCCTTGTTTCCGCTCTTGCCAGATGCACACAAACCAGGGACAATGGCCGCCGTGCGCGCCGAGAACACGGCCAGTCCGCCCGGCCAGTCCGCCCGGCCAGTTTACGCCGCCAGTTTACGCGCCCCCTATCAATCGACCAGAGGAGACCATGCGCAAGCCCAAGCCCTACGACCATACCGATCCCCGGCCGCCCAGCCGCTCCCAGAAAAAGCGCGACAGCGCCGCCCTGCAGGTGCTTGGCGGCAAGCTGGCCGAGCTGCCCGAATCGGCCCTGGCCAAGCTCGACCTGCCTCCGCGCCTGCTGGAGGCGATCATGGAGTTCAAGGCCCTGGCCAAACACGAGGCCAAACGCCGCCAGCTCCAGTTCATCGGCGCGCTGATGCGCGATACCGACGCCGACCCCCTGGCCCTGGCCGTTGAGGACATGGAGTCCGGCAACCGCAGCCAGGCGCGGGAGTTCCATGCCGTGGAGGCGTGGCGCGCGGCGCTTCTCGCCGGTGACGAGTCCGGTCTGGAGGGCCTCGTGTCCCTGGCCCCGGAGGCCGAACAGGTCGAGGTGCGCAGCAGAATCCGCCAACTGGCGCGCAACGCCCGCGCCGAGGCGGAAAAGAACAAGCCCCCGCGCTCCAGCCGCGCGCTGTTCCGCCTGCTACGCGAGCTCCGGCAGTCCGGCCAGGGCGGCGCGGCCCTGGAGGCGGAGTCCGGACCTTCCGACGAGGACCCGCTTGAGCAGGACATTCTGGACGATGACATTCTGGAGGAAGACACCCTGGACGAGCATGTCCGGGAGCAGGCGGCGGAAATCGAAGAGCCCTGGGACGGAACTCCGCGCAAGACCAGCTTCTGACGCCCCCTTGACGCCGCGCGCCAAGGCCTTACCTTTGCAGAGTCTGTCCACCCAAGCACCAACAAGGAGCAATCCACCGTGATCCATGAATATGCCGGCATCGTCACCGAACTGGAAGACCGCGTCTGCCCGCACTGCAACAAGCCCATGGAGGCCTGGCTGGCCCCGCCCGAAACCGGCTGGGGCGTCATCGTCGTGTGCTACAACAACGACTGCGAATACTACAAAGGCTCGGAAGCGGACATCATCAACAAGCGCGACGCCTCGCGCATGGGCTGCCGCTACGCCGAGAACCCGGACAACAACTACACCTCCTTCAACCTGGTCGCCGTCTGTTTCTAGGCTGAAGCCTTCTTCCTCACACCGCCAACGGGGCGTCCTGGGCAATGCCGGGACGCCCCGTTTGATTTTGCGCGCCCCTTGCGCAAACACTCCATTGTGGGATAATATGTAAAACGGCCTTGCTTTAGCGTCCCCCCGGCGCTTCCTGCGCACGCAGCCAGGCAACCAGGCCCCGGATAGCTGCCCACAGCAACAACGCAGTAGCGAGGAACACATGCAGCAAGACTTCTACAAAAGCCTCCTCGACAACCTCTACGACGGGGTCTACTTCGTCGACAGCACACGGACCATCACCTACTGGAACCACGGGGCGGAGCGCATCTCCGGCTTCAGCGCCGGGGAGGTTCTGGGCCGCCGCTGCGCCGACAACCTGCTCATGCACGTGGACGAGGAAGGCGCGCAGCTCTGCGTCTGCGGCTGCCCCCTGGCCAGCACCTTGGCCGACGGCCAGACCCGGGAGGCCGAGGTGTTCCTGCACCACAAGGACGGACACCGGGTGTCGGTGTGCATCCGCATTGCGCCCATGCGCGACAAATCCGGGAGCATCATCGGGGCCGTGGAGATCTTCGCCGACAACTCGGCCCAGCGCGACAGGCTGGAGGAGTTGCGCGCCCTCAAGCAGATGAGCCTGGCCGACCCGCTCACCGGGCTGGGCAACAGGCGCGCCGCCACCCTGGACTTTGAACACAAGCTCAAGTGCCTGCGCCACTTCAAGGTGCCCTTTGGCCTGCTGTTCGCGGACATCGACGGCTTCGAGGCCGTGAACCTCTCCTATGACCGCGAAACCGGCGACCGGGCCCTCGTCATGGTGGCCAGAACCCTCACCAGCGCCCTGCGCGGGGTGGACAGGCTCAGCCGCTGGGACGGCGAGGAATTCGTGGCCCTGGTGCCCGGCGTGGACCCGGACACGTTTCGCAACATCGCCGAGCGCATGCGCAAACTGGTGGAGGCCAGCGCCCTGCCCACCCCGGACGGCCTGCTCCGGGTGACGGTGTCCGTGGGGGGCAGCATGGCCGTGCCCACCGACACGCTGGAATCGCTGATGGTCAGGGCCGGGGCCATGATGCACCTCTCCAAGTGCGCGGGCCGCAACCGCACCACGCTGGACTGTTCATAGACAGCTCACAGGCCCGGGCCGGAGCCGGACAAGAGCGCCTGGCCAGGCCCGCTGAGCACCTCCCGGCCGATCCCGGCGGCCAGGGTCCACATGGTCAGGCAGACCAGGACATCAAGCACGCGCCAGGCCGCCGGTCTGCGCAGCACCGGGGCCAAAAGCCGCCCGCCCAGGCTCAGCGAAAAAAACCAGCAGGCCGAGGCCAAAACCGCGCCCAGCCCGAAGCTCAACCGTCCCGGACCGTCCAGCTGGCTGGACAGCCCGCCGAGGAGCACCACCGTGTCCAGCAGGGCATGGGGGTTGAGCAGGCTCACCCCCAGGGCCGTGAGCAGGATGGCCCCGAGGGGCGCGGGCTCCGCCCCGGCCACGAGCCCCGGCGATGCACCGCGCAGGGCGCTGTGCAAGGCCCGCAGGCCGTAGACCGCAAGAAACAGCACCCCGGCGCAGGCCAGCAGGCTGGCCGCCAGCGGGGCCCTGGCCGCAGCCAGGCCGACCCCGCCCACCCCGGCGGCGATGAGCAGGGCGTCGCACAGGGTGCAGACCCCGGCCACCAGCCAGGGCCGGTGCCCGCGCGCGCCCTGGGTCAGCACGAACACGTTCTGCGCGCCGATGGCCACGATGAGCCCGAAACCCAGTCCAAACCCCTGCGCCAACTGCGGCCAGCTCATCTGCATGTCCGTCATGTCTCCCTCCGCTTCTTGGCCTCAGAGCTAGCCGCCGACACGTGAAAAGTACAATTCATTCTTTTCAATGTTCATTAGTTCTGCTAATGTCTTTCCATGATCGAAACGAAACTCCTGAAGACGTTGGCGGCAGTGGCGGACGAGGGCGGGTTCGAGCGCGCGGCGCGGCGGCTCAACCTCACGCAATCGGCGGTGTCGCAGCGCATACGGCAGATGGAGGAGGCCGTGGGCCAGCCCGTGCTCACGCGCACCCAACCCCCGCGTCCCACGGGGCCGGGTCGGGCGCTGCTCAGGCATGCGCGGCGCGTGGGCCTGCTGGAGGCGGAGCTGACGGCGGATCTGGCCCGGCAGTTCGCCCCGGCAGGAGCCTCCAACGCGGCGGGCGCACCCTGGCAGACCCTGGCCCTGGCCGTCAATGCCGACACCCTGGCCACCTGGTTCAGCAAGGCCGTGCTCCCGCTGCTGGTGGCCGAGCGGGTGGCGCTGGACCTGCGCGTGGACGACCAGGAACGCACCCTGGAGCTCTTGCGCGGAGGCGAGGTGGCGGGCTGCGTGAGCACGCGCAAGTCCCCGGCGCAGGGCTGCCGGGCGGAGTTCCTGGGGGTCATGCGCTACCACTGCGCCTGCGCGCCGGACTTCGCCGCGCGCTGGCTCCCGGAGGGCCTCACGCTCAAGGCGGCCTGGAGCGCGCCTGCCGTGGTCTTCAACCGCGACGACAACGTCCACGACCAGTTTCTGAACCAAAACCTGGGCGCCAGCCCGGACTGCGCGCCGCGTCACCACGTGCCCAACTCCGAGCCCTTCGTGGACTTCGTGCTGGGCGGCGCAGGGTACGGGCTCATCCCGCACCTCCAGGCGGGCGTCCATCTGGCCTCGGGCGCGCTGGTGGACCTCTGGCCCGAGCCCATGCCGGTGCCGCTGCACTGGCACTGCTGGAACATCCCCTCCAGGCTTTTGGCGCGTGTGGGCAAGGCCCTGAAACAGGCGGCGCGCCGAGAGCTAGCGTGAGCAATAGCCTCCGGCGGCCAAGGGGCCAGAGGCCCCTTGGAACCCCCGTAGGGTTTGGGCCGAGGTTGCCTGGGCAGACGCGTCGGCTTGGCCCGGTCCTGGCAATGCGTGCGGGTTTTTGAGCGATGACGCTCAAAAACCCGCACGCGGTTGGCCCGTTTCGAGAGGGGCTTCACGGGTGCCGCGTCCATGTTTCACGCCGCACCACGGCCCCCTTGGCCCCCTCTGACCCGCCCGGCCACTTCCCACGAATTTCTTGCTCCGCACAAGCCGAAAGGGCTGTTTCAGGAGGAACCTGAAACAGCCCTTTCGGCGCAATGGGGGGTCCGGGGGGCCTCAGGCCCCCCGGGAAAAACCCTGCTCTCTAGTAGCGGTAGTGGTCCGACTTGTAGGGGCCGTCCTGGGCCACGCCCAGGTAGTCGGCCTGCTGCTTGGTCAGGATGTCCAGCTGCACGCCCAGGCGCTCCAGGTGCAGGCGGGCGACCTCCTCGTCGAGCTTCTTGGGCAGGATCATGACCTTGGGCTCGTACGTGTTGGCGGCCAGATCCAGCTGTGCCAGCACCTGGTTGGTGAAGGAGTTGCTCATGACAAAGCTGGGGTGGCCTGTGGCGCAGCCCAGGTTCACCAGGCGGCCCTCGGCCAGGACAATGAGGGACTTGCCGCCGGGCAGGGTCCACTTGTCCACCTGAGGCTTGATCTCAAGCTTCTTGCACCCGGGGTTGGTCTCCAGGAAGCTCATCTCGATCTCGGAGTCGAAGTGGCCGATGTTGCAGAGGATGGCCTCATCCTTCATCTTGACCATGTGCTTGGCGCCCACCACATGGAGGTTGCCCGTGGCGGTGATGAAGATGTCGCCCAGCTCGCAGGCCTTGTCCATGGGCAGGACCTCGTAGCCCTCCATGGCCGCCTGGAGCGCGCAGATGGGGTCGATCTCGGTGATCAGCACGCGCGCGCCGAAACCGCGCATGGACTGGGCGCAGCCCTTGCCCACGTCGCCGTAGCCCACCACCACGCAGACCTTGCCCGCGATCATGATGTCCGTGGCGCGCTTGATGCCGTCGGCCAGGGACTCGCGGCAGCCGTACAGGTTGTCGAACTTGCTCTTGGTCACGGAGTCGTTGACGTTGATGGCCGGGAAGAGCAGCTCGCCCTTCTTCTGCATGTCGTACAGACGGTGCACGCCGGTGGTGGTCTCCTCGCTCACCCCGCGCACCTTGGCCGCGATCTTCGTCCACTTCTTGGGATCGGCCTTGTGGCCGTGGGCCAGGCGGTCCATGATGATCTGGAATTCCTTGTTGTCCACCTTCTTCTTGAGCAGCGCGGGGTCTTTCTCGCACTTCACGCCCTGGTGGATCATGAGCGTGGCGTCGCCGCCGTCGTCCACGATGAGGTCCGGGCCGGAGCCGTCGGGCCAGGTGAGGGCCTGCTCGGTGCACCACCAGTAGTCTTCCAGGCTCTCGCCCTTCCAGGCGAAGACCTTGGCCGTGCCCGCCTTGGCGATGGCTGCGGCGGCGTGGTCCTGGGTGCTGAAGATGTTGCACGAGGCCCAGCGCAGGTCCGCACCCAAAGCAGACAGGGTCTCGATGAGCATGGCCGTCTGGATGGTCATGTGCAGGCTGCCCATGATCTTCATGCCCTTCAGCGGCTTCTTCTTGCCATGCTTGGTGCGCAGGGCCATGAGGCCGGGCATCTCGTTCTCGGAGAGCTGCAGCTCCTTGCGGCCCCAGTCGGCCAGGGACAGATCTGCAACGCGGTAGTCCATTTTCGGGTCAAGTTCCATCATCGTGCTTTCCTCCAGGTGTGTTTGCGAAAAATGTTGAACCAGGGCAAGGGCCGGGGCCAGGCTGTCGTCAGGCCAATATCAGGCCGTCATCAGGGCCGCTGTCAGGCCGTTGTAGGACCACCGTCAAGGCCGGGCCGCCTCGGCGAGGAGCACCACAAGCCCCTGGTTGACAGGATACAGTTCCGTCTGGCCGGGCTGGAACCCGGCTTCCTCCAGCCATGTGCGCAGCTGCTGGCGGTCCAGGCCCAGGCGCGCGTCGCCGTAGAGCACGCGCATGGCCTCGTTCTCGTGGCGGTCAAAGTCGGCGATGATCAGCCGCCCGCCTGGGCACAGCACGCGCCGGGCCTCGGCAAGCGCGGCCACGGGGTCCGGCAGGTGGTGCAGCACCATGGAGAACACGCAGGCCTGGGCCTCGCCCTCGCGCAGGGGCAGGTGCGTCAGGTCGCCCAGGCGCAGGCTCACGCCCGCATGGCCGTCCTGGGAAGCTTTGCCGTTCAGCCTCTGGCCCGCAAGCTCCAGCATGCGCTGCGAATTGTCCACGCCGATGACCAGGCAGGCGCGCTGGCTCAGGCGCTCCAGCAGTTCGCCGGGGCCGCAGCCCAGGTCGGCCACGGCTGCGCCCTCGGGCACGCGGCTGGCGATGGCGCCCGCAAGGTCCAGGTCGCCCAACACCTCGCGGGAGAGGTCGCGCCAGTGCCCGGCCACGGCGTCGAAGAATTGGCGCGTGGCCTGCACGCGTTCGCGCACGGCGGCGTCGGCGCGGTGTGCGTCGGCGGCGAATTCCGGGGTGTTCATGAACCCGGCCGAGGTTTCGAGCACCTCGCAGCCCGGCCCGGACCCCGCAGCACAATAGAAGGCCCACAGGCCCTCGCGGCGGCATTCCACCAGCCCGGCCTCGACCATGATCTTGAGGTGCCGGGAGATGCGCGGCTGGCTCATGCCCATGACGGCCACCAGCTCGCCCACGTTGAGCTCGTGGCGGCGCAGGATGCCGGCGAGGCGCAGGCGCGTCTCGTCAGCCAGGGCCTTGTGGATGTGCAGGAGGTCGGTCATTGGGCTCCATGTTTATATCAGTATATCTTGATGCAGTGTTTCTAGCGGGAGCGGGGGTGGGCGTCAAGGGGATTTTTGGGTGGCGCGCTGCCGCGCGCGCGGGAGTGGGAGGAGTTGGCGACCCTGTGGGGAGTGTAGCATATTTGGCGGGGGGGTGCAAAGGTGGGGGGATGGCGTACAGAGAAGGCCCCGGAGCGGAAGCTTCGAGGTCAGTAAGTGTTTTAGTATGGCTACATTCAATATTTCGATGATTGAACATCATTAAAACATTGAGGATCTAACGAAACAACAGCACGCAAGTATTTACGCAATAGTGAAGTCAAATCGTTTACAGGAAGATCGGCCTCAGAATAATCTTTCCCGTGAGCAATATTGTCACGTACACTTTTAAGCTTTTCAAATAGATCGCATTCACGACTAGCAACAGCCTCACATAAATTTGCAAATAGGATATCCGAAACAGCAACGAACTTGTCGATGATGCTGTATTTCCCGTTCAGTGTTTTTTGAATGCGACCAAGGAATCGTTGTTTCAGATGCTGATCACCAACAGTAAAGCTTTGATAAAAATTGTTGCAATATATTTTGAAAGATTTCTCAATTAAAATTTCTAGTGCAGCAAATCCAGCTATATATTTGCGCAAGTTATCCGCCTGACGATCAAGCAGTTGCGCATATAAATGCTGTATGCTACCCGTAACGTAAGACGATAAAACATTACTGTACAAATTCGATATTTCGCCAATGCTTAAATCAGTTAGGGTGCGTGCGACAACACCTTCAGCTTTACAATCAAAATTCATACTATATATGTTTACACCATTCTCGTCCACTAGATATGTCCCACTAGACAAATTTACATACCCTGCGATATCATCATTATGCAAAGATAGCGCAAGCTTCATAGAATCAGCACTTTTCTTGTGCGATCCCAAAACGAATTGCTTGTCTATAATATCAAAAGCAAGTTTGTATCCGGGACATTCATTAAATACAACGTCTGACGGCAGCTCTATATCACCTGTAGCCTTCATCACTAAGACAGGACTTGATCCACATTTCTTTCTTCTTGCCTCTACAATCTTAGCAATCATTCCATCCAAAGCATTATTAAAGTCTGGATCAGAAATTCCAACCATAAGATTAATCATGCGCTGCCCAATAGCTGCGTTTACGTCTATGCCGTACAGATGCTGATCTGGCGATCTTGTTAGCACGAACTCAACGTTCTCTTGGGAACTCAGCACCACTTCACAGGTCTCATTTTCCAATAAAAATCCACCAACAAGTTCCCATGCAGCAATGCAAACGTATTTCATTCTTCCCCCCTACCCATCCCAATCCTTCACCTGCAACTCAATCTTCGGAATCCCGTCAAACCGGTCGATCCTCGGCGTAAAGGCAAAGCGCATGAGCGTGCCCTGCACCTCGCGGGTCAGCTCGCTGGCCTTGCGCCAGACCTTGGCGGGCAAGAGCAGCCCCGGACGGTCAACAGCCCCCTGCTCCGCCAGCCCAAGCTTCACGTGGTCCTTGCCGAACACCCGGTAGGTCTTCACCAAGACCGGCGGCGACACGAACAGCGGCTCCGGGTTGCCCATGCCGAACGGCTGCAACATCTCCAATTCCTTGAGCAAGGTGAAGGTGATGTCGCCAAAGCCCAGCTCCCGGTCCAGCTTCAGCGAGGGCCGCAGCGGCACCGGCCCCAGCGCCGCCGCCACAACCTGGTGGAACCCCTCGCGCAGGGCCTCCAGGTTCTCCAGCGGCATGGACAGCCCCGCCGCCTGCTTGTGCCCGCCAAAGCCCAAGAACAGGTGCTCCAGCCCGCTTAGGCCCTCGTGCAGGTCGAACTCGGCCACGCTGCGGCCCGAGCCCTTCCAGTGCGCGCCGCCCTTCACCCCGCCCTTCTCGTCATCCTCGCCGCCCTCGCGGCAGAGCATGAGCACCGGCTTGTAGCAGCGCTCGACAACGCGTGAGGCCACAATGCCGATGACCCCGGCGTGCCAGTCCTCGCCCGCCAGCACCAGCCCCAGGCGGTGCTTCTGCTCCTCGGCCTGGGCGAGCGCCTGCTCCAAAATCTCCTGCTCCGAGCTGCGGCGCTTGGCGTTCAGCCCGTCGAGCTTGCTGGCCAGCGGGTTTGCCGTGTCCATGTCCGGGGCCAGCAGCATGGTCAGCGCCAGCTGCGGGTCAGCCATGCGCCCGGCGGCGTTGATGCGCGGGGCCAGCCCGAAGCCGATCTGCCCGGCCCCCAGCTCGGCCAGCCGGTCGTACCCGCTGTAGACCTTGAGCGAGGCGATGCCGGGCCGCACGGCCTCCTTGATGAGCAAGAGCCCGTTCTTGACCAGGATGCGGTTCTGGGCGGTCAGGCCCACCACGTCGGCCACGGTGCCGAGCGCCACCAGGTCCAGGAACTGGCGCATGTCCACGGGCTCGCCGGGCAGCAGGCGATTCAGCGCGGCCATGAGGAAGAAGGCCACGCCCACGCCCGCCAGGTCGCACAGGCCGGTGCACGCGCCGCCGCAGACTTTCCCCTGGCACAACTGCGGGTTGCAGATGGCGGCGGCTGCGGGCAGCTCGTCCGGGGGCAGGTGGTGGTCGCTGACGACGACAACCATGCCAAACTCGTTCGCGCGCGCCACCTCGGCCACGGAGCTGATGCCGCAGTCCACGGTCAACAGCAGCCTAACTCCCTCTGCAACCAGGCGCTCGATGCTGGGCGTGTTCAGGCCGTAGCCGTGCTCCTTGCGGTTGGGCAAAAAGTGGCGCACCTGGCCCGAGCCATCCAGCGGCGCGACCTCCGGCCCCAGGCGCTTGCACAGGAAGTCTTTGACCAGCGCGGTGGAGGTGATGCCGTCCACGTCGTAGTCGCCCCAGACGCAGAACTGCGCCCCGGCTGCAAGTTCGCGCGCCAGCACCTGCGCGGCCTGGGTCAGGCCGGGGATGGTCTCCGGCGGCAGCAGGTGGCGCAGACCGGGCGAGAGGAAGCGGTCCATGTCCTGGGCCGAGGTGTAGCCGCGCCGCCACAGCACCTCGGCGATGACCCTGGTGATGCCGAGTTCCTCGGCCAACGTTCCGATGGTGTCCGGCACGGGCGCGTCGGACAGGAGTTTCCAGTTGCAGGGCATGCGGCGCCCTACTTCCCCATCGGGGGGGCCTGGTCCATGCGGCGGCCCATGCGCTGGCCCATTCGCTGGAGAACGTCGCGGGCGCTCTGGGCAGGGTCGGCGGAACGGGTGATGGGACGGCCCACCACCAGGAAGTCCGAACCGGCGGCCACAGCGGCCTCCGGGGTCATGATGCGGCGCTGGTCGTCCGCCGGGGCATCTGGATCAGGAATGCGGATGCCCGGCGTGAGGCACAGGAAGTCCGGCCCGCAGGCGGCCTTGATGCGCGCGGCCTCCTGGCCGGAGCAGACCACGCCGTCCAGCCCCGCAGCGTGCGCGGCCTTGGCCAGCTCCAGCACAACCTCGGCGGGCTCGCGGCCCTGCAAGATGGGGTTGTCCGGGTCCTGCATGCTGGTGAGCACGGTGACGGCGAAAAGCAGCGGCTTTGAGGCAAGCCCCAGCTCTGCCCCATATTCGAGGAAGGCCTCGTCGCGCGCGGCAACGGCCACGCGGGCCATGTCCGCGCCGCCGCAGGCGTGGATGTTCAGCATGTCCGCGCCGGACTTGACGCACGAGCGCACGGCCCCGCGCACGGTGTTCGGGATGTCCAGGAACTTCAGGTCCACGAACACTTGGAAGTCCAGGGCCTTGAGCTGGCGCACGATGCCCGGCCCCTCGGCCACGAACAGCTCCAGGCCGACCTTCATCCAGGGCGCGATGCCGATGAGCTTCACGGCCATGTCCAGGGCCTCGGCCCCGGTCTGGAAGTCCAGCGCGACGACAAGTTGGGCGGCAGGCCGATCTGAGCGTTGAATTCCGTCAACAAAACTGCTGACGCTTTGCACGAGGTTCCGTTTCACTTGGCGCTCTCCCACTGGGCCAGCAGGGCGTCCAGCAGGCCGGGCCGGTTGGCTGTGCGGGTGCGCCCGGCCACGTAGATGGCGCGCAGCTCGTCGGCGGCGGTGTCCAGGTCGTCGTTGACGATGAGGTAGTCGAACTGCCCAGACTGCCTGAGCTCGCCCAGGGCGTTGCCCAGGCGCTTGGCGATGGCCTCGTCGGAGTCCGTGCCGCGCCCGCGCAGGCGGCGCTCCAGCTCCTGCCGGGACGGCGGCTGGATGAACACGAACAGCCCCTGCGGGAACACGCTCTTGACCTGCAGCGCGCCCTGCACGTCGATGTCGAAGAGCACGTCGCGCCCGCTCGCCAGGTGCTCCTCCACAGGCCCCTTGGGCGTGCCGTAGAGGTTGCCGTGGACCTCGGCCCATTCGGCGAAGCACCCGGCCTCGCGCCGGGCGGTGAACTCCTCGCGCGTCAGGAAGTGGTAGTCCACGCCGTCCTTCTCCTCGCCCCTCGGAGCCCTGGTCGTGCAGGAGATGGAGTACGCGAAGTGCGGGAACTCCGCGCGCAGGCGCTCCACCAGCGTGCTCTTGCCAGCGCCCGATGGCGCGGAGATAACCAGGCACAGGCCCAGGCAACGGGTTTTGTCGATGCTGCGTGCGCTCGTGGCGGCCATTTACTCCTCCTCGCGCCGGGGGCCTGCGTCCTCGGCCTGGAAACGCTGTCCGATGGTCTCGGCCTGGATGGCCGAGAGGATGACGTGGTTGGAGTCCGTGACCACGATGGCGCGCGTCTTGCGGCCCTGGGTGGCGTCGATGAGCCGGTTCTCCTGCCTTGCATCTTCACGCAACCGGCGCATGGGCGCGGATGCCGGGTCCACGATGGCCACCACGCGCGAGGCCACGACAAAGTTGCCGAAGCCCAGGTTCACCAGCCGCTGACGCTGTTTTTGCGCGTTCTTGTCCATCGCCCACCTACTCCAGATTCTGGACCTGTTCGCGGCACTTTTCCAGCTCCACCTTGAACTCCACGGTCAGGCGGCTCAGCTCCACGTCCTGGGCCTTGTTGCCGCAGGTGTTGATCTCCCGGAAGGCCTCCTGGATGAGGAAGTCCAGGCGCTTGCCCGCCTCGCCATCCGAAGACACGGCCTCTTCCAGGCGGTCCAGGTGCGCGGCGAGCCGGGTGATCTCCTCGCTCACGTCCAGGCGATCAGCCAGCACAGCCACTTCCTGGGCCAGGCGCTCCTCGGTGAAGGTCATGCCCGCCTGGGCCACCAAGGCGTTCAGGCGCTCGGCCGTGGCGGCCTGCTTGTCCTTCAGCACCAATGGCACGCGCTCGCCCACGCTCGCGGCCAGCACGCGCAGCCGGGCAAAGCGCTCCTTCAGGTCGCGCGCCAGCTCCCCGCCCTCCACGCGACGGGACGTGTTCCAGTCGGCCAGGGCCTTCGTGAGCCCCTGCTCCAGGCTGGCGGAAAGATTGGGATCGGGCTCGGCGGAGTCGTCGCGCCAGAGGTGCGAGGCGGAGATGAGGCGGTTCATGTCCGGCGTGAAGTCCACCCCCTGGGCCTTGGCCAGGACGCGCAGCTGGTCGAGCATGGCCCCGGCCTGGGCCGTGTTCAGGCTCACGCCCAAGAGCGCCGCCGAGCGTGTCTCCACGCTCAGGGACACGTCCACGCGGCCGCGCGCGGCGTTCTTGCGCAATATCTTCTCAAAGCGCGTCTCCAGGCTGCGCAACACAGAGGGCATGCGCCACTTCATGTCCAGGAAGCGGTTGTTGACGCTTCTGATTTCCCAGACGTGGCTGAAGTCGTCGGTGATGGTCTCATGGCGGCCAAAGCCGGTCATGCTTACGGGCATTCGTGTTCTCCTTGGGGTGCGGCCCCGGTCATCTCCTGAGCCGCTGTCTCTACGGTTGTTTTGTACAGCGCGCGCAGTTCCGTCAAGCGCCGTTTCATGTCCTCGGTGGCGTAGTCAGGGAAGGTCCAGGGCAGCACCACCCAGCCCGTCTTCTTGTTGTAGATCAGCGTCAGGTCGGCCCAGATGCCTTGGCCCAGGTAGACCCGGTGGGTGAAGTTCTTGCCCGAGGCCAGCACCAGCCGTTCCAGGGTGATGAGGCCGGGGTCCAGGTTCACCCGGCGCGCGCCGCCTGACGGATCGTTGGCGGCCTGATCCTTGGCGCGCCTGGCGTTGCCGGTCTGATCGTTGCTGGGCCGGGCGTGGGCGCGCTCCCAGGCGTTGGTGGCCAGCTTCACGGCCACCAGCCCGTCCAGGGGCACCAGCCGGGCAAATCCCAGCAGGCGGCGGGATAATCCGCCGGACTGGCCGCCGGACTGGCCGCCGGACTGGGATGCGCCAAGCTCCGCGTCGTAGTAGGCGGTGTGGTCGAAAGGCAGCAGCGGCGTCTCGTAATCCACCGGGCCAAAGCGCTCCACCAGCTCCACGCGAAAGTCCGGCCAGGCCAGCTCCCACCAGTCGGCGGCGGCAAGCACAGAGAGCACCAGCTTGCCCGGACTGGGCTCGCGCGGGGTGCTCACGCGCCCACCCCTGGCGCCGGGCGCACTGGCTCGGCGATGACCGCGCCCACGACGCGCCCGCCCTCCACGCCCTCGGGCCGCATGGACACGAGGCTGCCGGGCCTGACGCCCTCGCCGCGCACCAGGCACGGCGCGTAGAACTCACACACGCCATGACCCTTGCCTGGGGTCCGTTCCAGAAGCACTGTCAGCTGCGGCAACGTAACCAGCGTCTTGAGGAATCTGCGCTTGCGGGACTCGGCCAGGCTGCGCAGCCGGGCCGCGCGGGCCGTGAGTTCGGCCTTGGGCAGGCCGTCGGGCCAATGGGCCGCCGGGGTGCCGGGCCGGGGCGAATACGGGAACACATGGGCGTAGGTCAGGGGCAGCTCGCGGCAGAAGGCGTAGGTGTTCTCGAACTGGGCCCCGGTCTCGCCGGGGAAGCCGGTGAGCAGGTCCGCGCCCAGACCCAGGCGCGGCCAGGCCTGCCGCAGCCCCGCCAGGAACTCCAGCACCTGCTCCGGCCGGTAGTGCCCGCGCCCCATGCGCCGCAGGACCTCCGCATCGCCGCTTTGCAGCGACAGATGCAGGTGCGGGGCCACCAGCCGGGACGCGCCCAGCACGTCCAGCGCCTTGGCGTCCAGCTGGCCGGGCTCAACGGAGCTCAGACGCAGACGCGCCCGGCCCGCCCACTGGGGCGCCAGCTCGCGCTCCACCAGGGCCAGCAGGTCCCAGAAATCCAGCGGTTTACCATGATTGGCGGGCTGCGCGAGGTCGCGGCCATACTGGCGCAGATTCACGCCGGAGACGACCAGCTCGCGGTGCCCGGCATCGAGCAGGCGACGCATCTCCGCCAGCACCTGGCCGGGCTCGCGGCTAACGCTCGGCCCGCGGGTGAGCGGCACGATGCAGTAGGTGCAGCCGTGAGAGCAGCCATCCTGGACCTTGACCACGGCCCGGGCGCGGTTGAACGCGCCGATGGCGAAGGGCGGAAAGAGGCGTGCCCCCCCCTCTGACCCAGGCGCAACCCCCTTGAAAGACCCGAAGGGCCCGGAAAGTCCAAAGGGGCCAAAGGGGCCCGAGAGGAGGTCGGCCTTGCGGTCCTGGGGCACAACCTCGTCCACCTCGGGCATGGCCGCCAGCTCCGCGCCCAGCACCTGGGCTGCGCAGCCCGTGACCACCAGGCGCGCTCCTGGATTGGCCTTGCGCAGGCGGCGCACCAGGGCGCGCAGGTCGCTCACGGCCCGGCTGGTCACGGCGCAGGAGTTCACCAGCAGCACCTGGGCGTCCTCCGGCGCGGCAACCTCCAGAAGGCCGCTGGCGCGCCAGGCCTCGGCCAGGGCCTCGGATTCGTACTGGTTGATCTTGCAACCAAGCGTCGATACATGAAATTTTTGCATGGCCCCAATCTTTTCGTGGAATATTTCCGGCGTCCGGGTCATACTGCCGCAGGTCCGGCCAGACCCGGCCCCCAAGCCCAGCCCCAAACCCGGCTCAAAGCCAAGGAGGCCCCTTGCGCGCCCTCGCCCTGCTCTTCTGCATCTGCTCCACGCTTCTGCTTTCAGGCTGCTCCATCAGCGCGGGCGGCAGTTTCATCTTCACCGACGCCGACCAGCGGCAGGCCGTTGAGCGGTACAAGACGGCCCTGGCCAAGGAGCAGGACGACTGGGTGCTGCACCGGCGGCTCGGCATGGCCTACTTCGACCTCAAGGACTACGCCCTGGCCGAGCAGAGCCTGGAGCGGGTCCAGGCCCTCTCCCCCGGCGAACCCGAGAGCCTGTTGTACCTGGGCCTGTCGCGCATTGGCAAGGGCGAGCGCGAGGCCGGGCTGGACCTGCTGTCGACCTTCCGCTGGCCGTTCAAGTTCTACCACCAGAAGTTCGTGCAGGAGGAGGCCGTGCGCCTGCGCAGGCATCCGGAGGAGCCCGCCAAGGAGGTCATCCGCGACATCCTGGACGCCCTGGAAAAGGGCAAGCGCGAGCAATGGGAGCTGGAGCACGACAAGCTTTAGGGCATCCACGAGGACCTCTCCGGCCAGCCCGATCTGCCCGATCTGCCAGATCAATCCGCTCAGCCCAGGCCGGCAACCACAGCTCCGGCCAGCACTGCGCCGCCGGAGTCGTACATCGCCGCCACCTGCCCCGGCGCGGGCCGCAGCTGCGGCTCCCGGTAGCGCACAACAAGCGTACGGGCGGGCGAACTGACGGACGAACTGGCGGACGATCCGGCGAGCGAACCGGCAGATGAATGGACGGGTGCACTGGCGCAAAACTCCACCTGCGCGGGCTTGGCAGCCTCGCGGTAGCGCGTCTGCACCAGCACCTCCGCAGGCCAGAGCTGCGGGTCCACCAGCACATTCACCTCCGCAGCGGTGAACGCGTCCACCAGCAGCGCGGCGCGCGGGGCCACCACGAGCCTGTTGCGGGCCAGGTCCTTGCCCAGCACATACAGCGGCTCGCTGTAGGCGATGCCCAGGCCCCGGCGCTGGCCGATGGTGCTGCGCCACAGGCCCTGGTGCGCGCCGACCACGGTCCCGTCCGGCAGCACGGCCTGGCCGCCTCCGGGCAGATTCTCGCAGCGCCCAGCCAGAAAGGCGCGGTAGTCGTCGCCTGGCACAAAGCAGATCTCCTGGCTCTCCTCGGGCAGGGGCGGAATATACCCGCGCCCGTCCAGCTCCGCCCGGGCCTCGGCCTTGAGCCTGCGCGCCAGGGGGAACAGCACACGCGCAAGCCGCTCCCGCGCGGTCAGGGCGAGAAAATAGCTCTGGTCCTTCACCGGGTCCGCCCCGCGCGAAAGCGCCCAACCGTATACCGGGTGCGCTCCGCTGGCGGCAAAGTGCCCGGTGGCCAGCGCGCCAGCGCCCAGGGCCAGGGCGCGGTCCAACAGCAGGCCGAACTTCAGGTGCGCGTTGCAGCGGGCGCAGGGGTTGGGCGTGCGCCCGGCCAGGTACTCGGCGGCAAAGGGCGCGGCCACCAGGGCCTCGAACTCCGCGCGCAGGTCCACCAGATGCAGGGCCACGCCCAGCCGTGCGCAGGCTGCGGCCAGGCCCTGGCTCGCGGTCTCGTCCTGCTGCGGCAGAAAGAGCCCGTGCAGGGCCACGACCTCGTGTCCGGCGGCGTCACCAGAAGCGCGGGCGGCGTCGCGCAGAACCACGAGCGCGGCCAGGCTGTCGCCGCCGCCGCTCACGGCAACGGCGAGGCTCAAGGCCTCGGCCCCCAGTCCTCGCCCTCGCAGGCGCGCACATGCTTGAGGAAGGCGTAAAACGCGCCGTGCACCGCGTTGATGTACCCGGCGCGGCCGTCGAGCAGGCCCAGTTTGAGCAGGTACAGCTTGGCGAAGCGCGCCAGGCCGTGCGCGGTTCCGGCCAGCACGCCGCCGGGCCGCCCCCTGGCCTTGAGGGCATCCGCGCCCTGCTGAGCGTAGGAGTTGATCTTGTCCAGATGCTCGCGGAAATTGCGGTAGGGGTAGTGGATGATGTCGCCGGTGAGCCTGCCGGTTTCGCCAAGGGGGCGGAAGCTGTAGTGCGCGCCGCTCACGTGGACCTCCATGCGCGCCGGGCGGAACAGGCGCAGCAGACGGTCCGGGTACCAGCCGCTGTGGCGCATGAAGCGGTCGAAATAATAGGACGAGCGCGGCATCCAGTAGCCCGCCAGTTCGTCGTCCTCCGTTGCCGAGGCGTTGACGGCGGCGCGGATGTTCGTGGCCAGTTCGCCGGTCAGGTACTCGTCCTGGTCCAGGCTGACCACCCAGTCGACCTGGGGCTGCATGGTGCGGATGTGCTCCAGGGCGAAGCGGAACTGCGGCCCCGGCCCTTCCCAACGGCGCGTAAGCAACGTGGCCCCGGCGGCCCCGGCGATGTCGCAGGTGGCGTCGGTGGAGAGCGAGTCGACCACCAGGATCTCGTCGCAGAAGGACAGGCTCGCCAGGCAGCGCGCCAGCAGGCGCTCGCCATTGTACGTCAGGATGAGTCCGAGGGTGCGTGGGGCCATGGGCGCTCTTGTACGTCGCGCTCCCACAGGGGTCAAGCCGCGCCTGTTTGTGCTTTTGCCCTGTCCGGGGTAGGGTGGCGCATCATGAATGACACCCCTGAAAGCAAACGCTTCGACCGCACCGCCGCCCCGGACGACGCAGGCACGCGCCTGGACCTGTTCTGGGCGCGGGAAATGGCCGTCGAAGGCATCTCCCGCGAACGCGTCAAGGACTGGATCGTGGGCGGCTTCGCCAAGATCGGCGGCAAGGCCTGCCGCAAGCCCGGCCACCGCCTGGAGGGCGACGAGAGCCTGGCCCTGGTGCCACCGCCCTTTTCCATCAAGGCCTCGCCCCGGTCCGAGGACGGCGCGCTGCCCGTGGTCTACCGCGACGCCGACCTCGCGGTCATCGACAAGCCCGCCCGGCTGGCCACCCACCCCGCGCCCGGCCAGCCCGACGGCACCCTGGTCAACCGCCTGCTGCACCACTTCCCGGAGCTTGCGCCCGTGCTCTCGGGCATGGAGGGCGAGCGGCCGGGCATCGTGCACCGGCTGGACAAGGACACCACGGGCCTGATCATCGTGGCCCTGAACGAGGGCGTGCGTCTGGCGCTCTCGCGGGCCTTTGCCGCGCGCAGCGTGAGCAAGACCTACCTGGCCATCGTGCATGGCCGCCCCAGGGCCGAGATCGTGGACCAGGAGGCGGGCGACGCGAACACCGGCAAGATCGACCTGGCAATCGGCCGCCACCCGTCCATCCGCACCAAGATGGCCGTGCTGGACAAGGGCGGACGCGAGGCGCGCACCAGCTGGCGCAGGCTGTGGACCGACCGCCTGGGCCGCGCCAGCCTCGTGGCCGTGCGCCTGCACACGGGCCGCACGCACCAGATACGCGTGCACCTGGCGCACCTCGGCCACGCCCTGGTGGGCGACCCGGTCTACGGCCCGGCCCAGCACGCCCTCTGGCTGGCCCACGGCGGACCGCTGGCCGCGCTGGCCACCCGGCAGATGCTCCACGCCTTCCGCCTGGCCTTCCGCCACCCGCGCACGGACCAGGTGCTGGACATCCGCCGCGACCCGCCCGGAGATTTCTTCGCCCTGCTCGAAGCCCTGGAGGCCGACTGCCAGCGCGTGGTCATCACCGGCATGCCCGGCAGCGGCAAGTCGGCCCTGCTGCGCGCCCTGGCGAGCAGGCCGGACGCCCCGCCCACCTTCAGCGCCGACGCCTGCGTGGCCGCGCTGTATGCCCCCGGCGGCGACGGCGCGTCGCTCATCGCCCGCAGCCTGGGCCGGGAGCTGCTGGACGAGCACGGCGGCGTGGACCGCCAGCGCCTGCTGGCCCTGCTGCTGGACAAGCCGAACCTGCGCCGCGAGCTGGAGGACATCATCCACCCGCTGGTGCAGCACGCGCTGCAAGAATTCTGGGCCGAGCACGCCAGCGAGCCTTTGGCCGTGGCCGAGGTTCCGCTGTTCCTGGAGTCGGGCTGGCGCGTTGGCGCGGGCCAGGCCAAGGGTTCATCTTCTTCTGGGCAGGCCACCGGACAGGCATCTGGACAGGCCACAGCCTCGACCGAGATCATGGCCGACGTGCTCGTGGGCCTGCGCTGCCCGGAGGACAAGCGCCAGGGCGACATGCGCCAAAGCCGGGGCCTGGCCCCGGAGGTGCTGGCGGCCTTTGACTCCTGGCAGTGGCCCGCCGAGCGCAAGCTGGCCGCCTGCGACATCATCGTGGACAACGACGCCGGGCTGGACGGCCTGGACCGGCGCGCCGGGGAGCTCTTGGAGGCGCTGGCCGCGCTGCGCCTGGAGCGCTGCGTGCGCTTCCGCGCGCGGCTGGACGCGCTGCTCTGCGCCGTGGCCGGAGAACAGGTGGACCTGCCCGAGCCCGCAGCCAAGGCCAAGGACGCCGAACTGGACTGGGAGGAGGACGAGGCGTGATCCCGCTCAAGGACGACATTCCGCGCGTGCACACGCCCGTCGCCGTCATCCTGATCATCGCGGCCAACGTGGCCCTGCAGTTGTTTCTGGGCCATCTGCACCCGGCGGACCAGGAGCGCCTGTACTACCTGTTCGGGGTGGTGCCCGCGCGCTACCTGTTCCCGGACTGGGCGGCCGTCGTGGGCTTTCCGGCCACGGGCGTTCTGCCCTTCCTCACGTACATGTTCCTGCACGGCGGCTGGTGGCACGTGATCATGAACATGTGGATGCTCTGGATCTTCGCCGACAACATCGAGGACGTCATGGGGCCGGGCCGGTTCCTCTGCTTCTACCTGCTCTGCGGGCTGGCGGCCCTGGCCCTGCACCTGTTCTTCAACACCACGGCCACCGCGCCCATCATCGGGGCCTCCGGGGCCGTGGCCGGGGTCATGGGCGCATATGTGCTTTTGTATCCGCGCGGCAAGGTGCTGACCTTCATCCCGATCATCATCATCCCCTACATCGTGCGCCTTCCGGCCTGGCTGTTCCTGGGGTTCTGGTTCGCCACCCAGATGTTCGCCGGGCTGTTCGAGCAGCTGGGCGCGCCGGTCCAGGGCATCGCCTGGTGGGCGCACGTGGGCGGCTTTGTGGCGGGCATGGTGCTGGTGCGCCTGTTCATGAAGCCCGAACGGTGCTACTACTGCGAATACAAGGGCGCCCGGCAGGACTTCCGCTTCGAGTGAGTCGTTTCGAGTAGGCCGCTTCGACTGAGGCGCTCCAACTGAGCCTTGACTGCCCGGTCATGCCAAGCCTGTGGAAAACTTCCTTGACAGGCCGGAAGCACTGATTATTTTGTCAGACTGAAAGAAAAGAGTGCGCCCGCCGGGACGCAAGGAGCACAATCCGCCATGAGCGTTGAATACAAGGACTACTACAAAATCCTCGGGGTGGCGCGCACGGCCACCCAGGACGAGATCTCCAAGGCCTTCAAGAAGCTGGCCCGGAAATACCACCCGGACCTGAATCCCGGCAATCCCGAGGCCGAGGCCAAGTTCAAGGAGGCGGGCGAGGCCAGCGAGGTGCTGAAGGACCCGGAAAAGCGCAAGCTGTACGACCAGCTGGGCGCAAACTGGCAGCAGGGCCAGAACTTCCAGCCGCCCCCGGGCTATGAGAACATGCACTTCCAGTTCAATGGCGGCGGCCCTGGCGGCGGAATGGGCGGCGGTTTTGGCGGGGGCGGCTTCAGCGACTTCTTCGAGACCCTGTTCGGCGGGGGCCGGGGCGGACCCCGTGGCGGCGCTGGCGGCTTTGGCGGGGCTGGCGGCCATGCCGGTTTCGGGGGCCAGCAGATGCGCTCGCGGCGCGGCCAGGATGCCGAGGTCAGCTACGAGATCGGCCTGGAGCAGGCCTATGCCGGTGGGCCGCAGTCCCTGAGCCTGCAGGAGCAGGTCTACGGAGCGGACGGGCAAGCGCACCTGCAGACCAAGACGCTTAAGGTCAACATCCCCCCCGGCGTCAAGGACGGCCAGAAAATCCGCCTGTCCGGCCAGGGCAGCCCGGGAGCCGGCGGGGGCGAGGCCGGGGACCTGTACCTCAAGATCAAGGTGGCTCCCCACCCGCAGTTCAAGGTCAAGGACGACAACATCATCTATGACCTCAAGCTGGCCCCCTGGGAGGCCGCCCTGGGCGGGACCGTGCGCGTGCCCACCCTGGACGGGGCCGTGGAGATGAAGATTCCGCCGGGCATCAGCTCCGGGGCCAAGCTGCGCGTGCGCGGCAAGGGCCTGGGAGCGACGGGCAGGCGGGGCGACCAGATGGTGCGCATCATGATCCAGACGCCCAAGGAGCTTTCGCCCGAGGAACGCGCCCTCTGGGAACAGTTGGCCAAGGCCTCCAGCTTCGCGCCCAGGGACTGATCCGAACCGCCAGACTGAACCACGGGGACCGCCATGACGCTCAAAGTGAATGATTCCGAAAGCCTGCCCATACCCTCCGAGTTCATCGCCTGGACCAGGCTGGTGGAGCTGACCTGCGTGGAGCCGACCACAGTGGCCGAGCTGCTGGACATGGGCTGGATCGACCCCGTGCGCACCCAGGCGGACGAGTACCTGTTCCGCGCGCGCGACGTGTACCGCATCCAGAAGCTCCAACGCCTGTGCCGCGACCTGGAGATCTCCCACGCTGCAGGCTGCATCATCGTGGACTTGATCGACCGCGTGGAGCGCCTGGAGCAGGAGCTCCGCGAGCTGCGCAGCTTGTTGTAGCCGTCAAGCAAACCAACATAGTCCGCCAGGGCTTTTCCCCCGGCGGCCATACCGGGAGGACACGCCGTGGACCCCAGCAAACTGACGCAAAAATCCCAGGCCGCGCTTTCCGAGGCCCAGAACCTGGCCGTGCGAGGCGGCAACCAGCAGGTGGACACCCTGCACCTGCTGCATGCCCTGGCCACCCAGGAAGGCGGCCTGGTGCCGCAGATCATCGCCAAGTGCGGGCTGGACGCCAAAACCTACGCCCAGGCCGTGGAGGCAGAGATGGCCAAGCTGCCCTCGGTCTCCGGCCCAGGCGCGCAGCCCGGCCAGATCCACGTGACCCAGGCCGTGAACGCCGTGCTCGTGCGGGCGGACGACACCGCCAAACGCATGCAGGACGAGTTCGTCAGCGTGGAGCATATTTTCCTGGCCCTGGTCGACGAGGGCCCGTCCACCGGGCCGGGCCGCGTCAACCGCCAGTTCGGCCTGACCAGCGACAAGGTGCTGGGCGCGCTGACCCAGGTGCGCGGCAACCAGCGCGTCACCTCCGACAATCCCGAGGACACCTACGACTCCCTCAAGAAATATGGCCGCGACCTCGTGGACGAGGCGAAATCCGGCAAGCTCGACCCGGTCATCGGCCGCGACGCCGAGATAAGGCGCGTCATCCGCATCTTAAGCCGCCGCACCAAGAACAACCCCGTGCTCATCGGCGAGGCCGGCGTGGGCAAGACCGCCATCGCGGAAGGGCTGGCCCAGCGCATCGTCAAGCAGGACGTGCCCGAGGGGCTGAAGGACAAGACCATCTTCGCACTGGACATGGGCGCGCTCATCGCCGGGGCCAAGTACCGGGGCGAGTTCGAGGAGCGGCTCAAGGCCGTCTTGAAGGACGTGCAGAAGTCCGAGGGCCGCATCATCCTGTTCATCGACGAGATGCACACCATTGTGGGCGCGGGCAAGGCCGAGGGCGCCATGGACGCGGGCAACATGCTCAAGCCCATGCTGGCGCGCGGCGAGCTGCACTGCATCGGCGCCACCACCACCGACGAATACCGCAAGTACATCGAGAAGGACCCGGCGCTGGAACGCCGCTTCCAGCCGGTCATGGTCGACGAGCCGAGCCTGGAGGACACCATCTCCATCCTGCGCGGCCTGAAGGAGCGCTTTGAGGTGCACCACGGCGTGCGCATCTCCGATTCGGCCATCGTGGAGGCGGCCACCCTGTCCAGCCGCTACATCACCGACCGCCAGCTGCCGGACAAGGCCATCGACCTCATCGACGAGGCAGCGGCCATGATCCGCACGGACATCGACAGCCTGCCCACCGAGCTGGACGAGACCAACCGCCGCGTCTTGCAGCTCGAAATCGAGCGCGAGGCCTTGAAGCGCGAGACCGACACGGCCAGCCGCGACCGCCTGGACAAGCTGGTGGAGGAGCTCTCCGGGCTCAAGGACAAGCAGGCCGAACTGCTGGGCCAGTGGGAGCGCGAAAAGGGCGCCATTGAGGGCGTGCGGCGCATCAAGGCCGACATGGAGCAGACCAAGCTGGACATCGAGGAGGCCGAGCGCGCGCTGGACTACAACCGCGCCGCCGAGCTGCGCTACGGCAAACTGAACGGCCTGGAGAAACAGCTGGCCGCGAGCGCCCCGGCAGACGGCCTTGGCGTCGATGGGAAGCCGCGCCTCTTGAAGGAGGAGGTCGGCCCGGACGACATCGCGGGCATCATCGCGCGCTGGACCGGCATCCCGGTGACGCGCCTCTTGGAGGGCGAGCGCGAGAAGCTGCTGCGCCTGCCGGAGCAGCTGCACGAGCGGGTGATCGGTCAGGAGGAAGCGGTTCAGGCAGTGTCCGACGCGGTGCTGCGCGCGCGCGCGGGCCTGAAGGACCCGCACCGGCCCATCGGCTCGTTTTTGTTCCTGGGCCCCACGGGCGTGGGCAAGACCGAGCTGTGCAAGACCCTGGCGCAGGCGCTGTTCGACACCGAGGACAACATGATCCGCCTGGACATGAGCGAGTACATGGAGAAGCACACCGTGTCGCGCTTGATCGGCGCGCCTCCGGGCTATGTGGGCTACGACGAGGGCGGCCAGCTCACCGAGGCCGTGCGCCGCAAGCCGTACTCCGTGGTGCTGTTCGACGAGGTCGAAAAGGCCCACCCGGATGTTTTCAACACGCTGCTGCAAATCCTGGACGACGGGCGCTTGACCGACGGCCACGGCCGCACCGTGGACTTCAAGAACACCATCCTGATCATGACCTCGAACATCGGCTCGCAGATCATGCTGGCGGGCATCCGGCCCGATGGATCCTTCGGCCCCGGCGTGGAGGACCAGGTTATGGAAGCGCTGCGCGGCCACTTCCGCCCGGAATTCCTAAACCGCGTGGACGAGACCGTGCTCTTCCGTCCGCTGTTGCAGCCGCAGCTCATGGGCATCATTGAGCTTTTGGCTGGCAGCCTGCGCGAACGGCTGGCGCACCGCAAGATGGGGCTGACGATAACCGGCGAGGCCAAGGCCTTCATGGCGGCGGCTTCGTACGACCCGATCTATGGCGCGCGGCCCCTGCGCCGCTATCTGCAGACGCACCTGGAGACCCCGCTGGCCAAGGAGATCATCTCCGGGCGGCTGCAGGACGGGGCGCAGATCGTGGTGGATGTGCAGAACGGGCGCATCGTGTTCGGGTATGAGGACGAGGAGGGGAACGTGGTGTTTGACGCCGAGGTGACGCCTGCCGCGCCGAATGTGGACGGGGGCCGGGCGATACAGTAGGTTAGGAACTTGGGTGGGGGCGCGCCGGATGGCGCGCCCCAGAATATAAATAATAACCACCGCCCTGGTTTTAAGAAGGAACGGATGTGCCTGACGACTTCAAGTTTGATCTGACTGCCAAACGGACACGTCTGAGCGATGCAGAGCTTGTGAATGCGCTACAAGCTGCTGCCGAAGCGTTTGGCGCAAGCTATTTCACTTCGCCTCAATATGATGGTCTTCCTGGAAAGCGGCCTCACTCGGCAACGATAATCGACAGGTTCGGCTCATGGAAAAAGGCTTTGCTGCTCATCGGTATTTCTGGGGGCAGAAAAAGACGGCATTCGGCAGAAGAGTTAGTCCAGAATCTTGAGGTCATTTGGAAGGAGTTGGGATTTCCTCCGGGCAAGAGACAGATTGCAAATTTCGGCGAAAAGATCTCTGAGTCGCCATACAAACAGCATTGGGGCAGCGTCCGATCAGCATGTGAAGCACTCGCCGCGTTTCACAACGGGAGCATTTCTCGCGAAGTACTGCTTACAGGGAACATGATAGCGCCCACGCGCAGAACTATCTCATTAAAAGAGAGATGGGCCATACTGAAACGTGACAACTATCGCTGTTCAAAATGCGGTGCAAGTCCTTCGAATGACCATCAAGTTGAGCTTGAGGTTGACCATATACATCCCGTTGCCAAGGGTGGTGGAAATGGACTGGAAAATCTCCAGACGCTTTGCCGCAAATGTAACCAAGGGAAGAAAGACCGGTAAAGAAACCAAACGCTAAACGACTCAGAATCCCTTTAGAAGGCTGTAAACTTTGCTCCTCTCCCCCACCCACCTCGCCTCCTACGCCGAGGTCCTCATCTGGGCCATGCGCACCTCCCGCGCCGTGCCCTTCAAGAACGGCGAGCTGGTGCTCCTGCGCTACGACCACGACGCCCTGCCCCTTGCCGAGGCCGTGTACGCCGAGCTCATGGACGCGCACCTGCACCCCCTGCCCCTCGCCCTGCCCACGGCCTTCATGCAGGCCGAGCACTTCGGCAACTCCAGCTTCGGCCAGCTCACCTTCGCCCAGCCCGGGCTCGACGAACTCTACAAGGCCACAGCGGGCGTCATCACCATTTTAGCGCCCGACGACCTGACCAACCTCGCGCACATCGACCCGCGAACGATCGCCGCCGGGGAGCAGACCGAGATGCGGGCCGCAGGCGTGCTCGACCGCCGCCGCCGCGCAGGCCTGCTCGGCTCCACGGTCTGCCTGTACCCCACGGAAGCGCTCGCCGAGGCCAGCGGCATGGATATAGGCGAATACGCCGAGCGCCTGGCGCGGGCCTGCCTGCTCTTCACGCCCGACCCCGTGGCCGAGTGGAAGCGCACGAAGAGGGACCTGGCCGAGATCGGCAACTGGCTGGACGGGCTGGACATCTCGCGCCTGCACCTGGAGAGCGAGCGCTGCGACCTGACGCTCTCGCCCGGCGCAAAGCGCAAATTCGTGGGCGTCACGGGCCGCAACATTCCGGGCTTCGAACTGTACCTCGCGCCGGATTGGCGAACGGTTGAGGGCGTGTACTTCGCCGACCAGCCGAGCCTGCGCTGGGGTCGGGTATTGTCCGAGGTGCGGCTGGAGTTCCACGGCGGGGTGGCGGTGAACACCAGGGCCGCGCACGGCGGGCAGTTCCTGGCCGGGCGGCTTTCAAGCGACGGCGGGGCGCGCCGGGTGGGCGAGTTCTCGCTCACGGACAAGCGCATCTCCAAGGTCGAGCGCTTCATGGCCCACACCCTGCTCGACGAGAACTACGGCGGCGAGTTCGGCAACTGCCACATCGCGCTGGGCGGGGCCAGCGCCGCCAGCTTCAGCGGCCCGGCAGACGAGCTGACCCCGGAACGCGAGGCCGAGCTGGGCTTCAACGCCTCGGCCATGCACTGGGATCTGGTGAACACCGAGGCCAAACGCGTCACGGCGATCATTCCCGGCGACAGGGCCGCAGAAGGCCGCCGCACCATCTACGAGAACGGCCAGTTCCTGGTCTGACGGCGAGAACGCCAGTTCCCGGCCTGACGACAATGACGGCCAGTTCCTGGTCTGCCCATATTGACGGCCAGCTCCCGGGTCCGTTGACAAGAACGGCCAGCTCCTGGTCTGACGACAACGACGGCCAGTTCCTGGCTTGGGCCAGCGCACTTTTTCGCCGCCTGGGCCGTCAAATCCGCACCCTGCCCTGTTGACATCCCAACCCCCGTGTTTACTTGTTTGAATGACGCGACGCCGGAGCAGCTTGTGTTGAAGCCGCACGGCGTCCTCGCATGTTTAGTGCAACACGAGAAGACGGAGCAGTGATGTCGAAAATCGAAGAAAGCGAGGCCAAGGCCAGCGAGGCCGAGGCTGCCAAGATCGACCTGAGCGAGGAAGAACTCCAGGCCCTGTGCAAGGCCCATGTCTGCCCCAAGTGCGCGGTCATGGCCGAGGCCGAGGACATCAAACTGCGCGCCCTGGCCGACAACGAGAACTTCAAGCGCCGCATCAACCGCGAGGCCGAGGAGCTGCGCCGCTACGCCACGGAGTCCGTGCTGGCGGACCTTGTGCCCGTGCTGGACAACCTCTCCCTGGCCATTGAGCACGCGGGCGACAACCCGGCCTGCAAGAACCTCGTCATGGGCGTGGACATGACCCGCAAAATCTTTCTGGACACGCTCAAGCGCCACGGCCTGGAGTGCGTGGGCGCCTGCGGCGAGCCCTTTGACCCGGCCAAGCACGAGGCCATCGGCGCCGTGTGCGAGGAAGGACGCGACGAGGACTGCGTGGCCAAGGTGACCCAGAGCGGCTATGTGCTCAAAGGACGCGTCATCCGCCCGGCCAAGGTGCTGGTGAACAAGAAGCCGGAAGCATAAGGCTTGCGGTCTTTACATCGACGAAAGCGGACTTACTAAAAGCCTCAACGAATAACAACATCCCCCACCCCTGGAGGTTCATATCATGGGCAAGATCATCGGCATCGACCTTGGGACCACAAACTCCTGCGTCTACGTCATGGAAGGCAAAGACCCCAAGTGCATCACCAGCCCCGAGGGCGGCCGCACCACTCCGTCCATCGTGGCCTTCACGGACAAGGAGCGCCTGATAGGCGAGATCGCCAAGCGGCAAAGCGTGACCAACCCCGAGAAGACCATCTCCGCCATCAAACGCCTCATGGGACGCCAGTTCGACGCCCCCGAGGTCAAGAAATGGCGCGAGCACTGCCCCTACAAAATCGTGGCGGGCAAGAACAACGACGCCTGGGTCGAGATCAACGGCAAGAAGTACAGCCCGCCCGAGGTTTCCGCCTTCATCCTGCAGAAGCTCAAGAAGGACGCCGAGACCTACCTGGGCGAGGCCGTCACCGAGGCCGTCATCACCGTTCCGGCCTACTTCAACGACTCCCAGCGCCAGGCCACCAAGGACGCGGGCAAGATCGCCGGGCTTGAGGTCAAGCGCATCATCAACGAACCCACGGCGGCCTCGCTGGCCTACGGCATGGACCGCAAGAAGAACGAGAAGATCGCCGTGTTCGACCTGGGCGGCGGCACGTTCGACATCTCCATCCTCGAAGTCGGCGACAATGTCGTGGAAGTGCGCGCCACCAACGGCGACACCTTCCTCGGCGGCGAGGACTTCGACCAGCGGATCATCCAGTTCCTGGTGGAGGAGTTCAAGCGCGAGAACGGCATCGACCTGTCCAAGGACCGCATGGCCCTGCAGCGCCTGAAGGAGGCCTCTGAGAAGGCCAAGCAGGAACTCTCCAGCACCATGGAGACCGAGATCAACCTGCCCTTCATCACCGCCGACCAGAACGGCCCCAAGCACCTGATGATCAAAATCTCCCGCGCCAAGCTGGAGTCCCTGGTCATGGACCTGGTGGAGCGGACCATCGGCCCCTGCAAAAAGGCCCTGGCCGACGCAGGCCTGACCGCCAAGGACATCGACGAGGTGGTGCTGGTGGGCGGCATGACCCGCATGCCCCTGGTGCAGCAGAAGGTGGGCGAGTTCTTCGGCAAGGAGCCCAACCGCTCGGTCAACCCGGACGAGGTCGTGGCCATGGGCGCGGCCATCCAGGGCGGCATCCTGGCCGGTGACGTCAAGGACGTGCTCCTGCTCGACGTGAGCCCGCTGTCGCTCGGCATCGAGACCATGGGCAGCGTGTTCACCAAGCTCATCGACCGCAACACCACCATCCCCACGCGCAAGAGCCAGATCTTCACCACCGCGTCCGACTCCCAGCCCTCGGTGTCCATCCACGTGCTCCAGGGCGAGCGGCCCATGGCCAGCGACAACATGACGCTGGGCCGCTTCGAGCTCACCGGCATCCTGCCCGCGCCGCGCGGCGTGCCGCAGATCGAGGTCACGTTTGACATCGACGCCAACGGCATCGTCAACGTCTCGGCCAAGGACACCGGCACCGGCAAGGAGCAGTCCATCCGCATCACCGCAAGTAGCGGCCTGTCCGAGACGGACATCGAGCGCATGGTCAAGGACGCCGAGGCCCACGCCGAGGACGACAAGAAGAAGCAGGCCCTGATCGAGGCCCGCAACCATGCGGACTCCCTTGTCTACAACACCGAGAAGTCCCTGCGCGAGATCGGCGACAAGATCGACGCCGTGGTCAAGGGCGACATCGAGAGCAAGATCGAGCACGTCAAGAAGCTCCTGGAGAGCGACGACGCCGAGGCCATCAAGGCTGGCGCGGACGAGCTGGCCCAGGCCTCGCACAAGCTGGCCGAGCAGCTCTACGCCCAGAAGCAGGGCGAGGGCGCAGGCGGAGCGGCTGGCGCGGGCGGCTGTGGCGGCACCTGCGGAGCCCAGGGCGGCCAGCCCGGCGGCAAGCCCGCCGACGACAACGTGGTCGACGCGGACTACACCGAGGTCAAATAGCGCACGCGCACGCCCGCTTGCCTTGCAGGACAAGAGTGAGTAATTGTATCCCGGCCTGCGGACTTCCGTGGGCCGGGATTTTTTTAGCCGTCCAGGCCAGGGAGGCCCCCAGATGAGACACACACCGCGCCGGTCCGGCATCCACGCCAAGGCCTCCAGCATCCTGGCCGCGCTGGCCCTGCTTGCGCCGCTTTTGGCCGCCGGCTGCGTGGAGCTGAGCCTGCCCTCCCCCAGCCAGACGCAGCTTGAGGCCCCGCAGGAGCAGAGCACAGAGGACCTGGCCAAGGATGCCGAGGGCTTCTGGTCCTCCGGCAACTACCCCCAGAGCGAGCTGTTGTACAACCGCCTGCTGGAGCGTGACCTCGGCCCCGACGAACGCCTCCAGGCCATGAGCCGCCTGGCTCAAAGCGCCTACAACTCCCGGCATTTCTACCAGTCCAAGTCGGCCCTGGACCGCATGGTTGTGGCCGACGGAACCGTGCTGGCCTCCTGGCCCTGGCACGAACAGTACATCCGCACCCTGGGCGCGCTGAACCGGCCAGACCTTTTGGAGAACCACCGCGCCTGGCTGGCGGCGCACACGGAGCTGCCCTTTGACGTGCGCTCCCGCGCGGTTATGGCCTTTGCCGGAATCTACGTCCGGAACGGAGACATCGCCCGGGCCATTGAACTGCTGGCGCGCACCCACAGCCAGGCCCCGGACAACAAGGCCAAGGCCGCCATGGAGGCCGAGTACGCCGAACAGCTGCGCGACCTGCCCGAGGCGCAGATCCAGGCCCTGGTGCAGCTGGTCGGCGCCAGCGGCCAGGCAAGCTTCCCCCACGCCCTGATCCAGCGCGAGGCGCAGCGCCGCACCCTGACCCCCCACGCCGACGCCGCAAGCCCGCTGTTGGCCCAGTCCAGCCAAACCCTTTCCGACCGGCCTGGAAGCCTCGTCCCAGCCGGTCTGGGCACGGTGCGCGTGGCCCTGTTGCTGCCGCTCACAGGCCGCTACGCCCCCACTGCGGCCAAGGTCCTGCGCGGGGCCGAGGTGGCCCAGGCGCGCCTGGCCGCCCAGGGCCGCACTGTCGAGATCAGGGCCATCAACGCCGATGCCCCGGACTGGCGCGAAAAACTGGCCGCCCTGCCCCCGACCTTTTCCGTTGTCGGCGGCCCCATGCTGGTGGAGGGCTTCCGCGACATGCTCAAAGGCGGGGTTCTGGCCTCGCGCGCGGTCTTCGCCTTCCTGCCCGACCTCGGCGAGGCTCAGGAGGGAGCGCAGGCCTGGCGCTTCTTCACCAGCCCCACAGACCAGATGCGGGCCCTGGTCGACCTCACGTACGACCAGCTGGGCATACGTTCCGTGGCCGTGCTGGCCCCCAAAACCCGCTACGGCCAGCGCATGGCCGAGGTCTTCCAGGCCGAGGCCAAGGCCAAGGGCCTGCGCCTGGCCGCCAACGAGTACTACCCGCCGAAGGACCACCCGCACTGGCTGCACAACGTGGAGCGGCTGCTCAAGATCCCGGAGGCCTTCCACCGCAACAAGAACATGCCCCTGCCCATGCCGGACTTCGAGGCCGTGTTCGTGCCCGAGGACTGGACCCAGTCCGAACTGCTGGTGTCCAACTTCCACTTTTTCGAGGGCCAGCACCTGGTCTTCCTGGGAACGGAGCTGTGGAGCGTGGCCCTGGACAACGCCAAGGACATCGACGACTCTTACTTCCAGCTGGCCGCCTGCCCCGGCGCCTGGTGGTCCGAGGCCCCTGCGGCCAAGGCGCTCCAAGCCGCCCTGGCCGAGAATTCCAAGGACACCGCCGACTTCTGGCTGGCTCTGGGGCATGACTTCATCAACTTCGCCGCGCTGCTGAACCTGCCTGCGGACTGGACCCCGGCGCAGGTCAATACGCGCCTGCAATCCGTGCGCGGCCTGGAGTTCAGCATGGCGCCCATCTCCTGGGACGCCGAGGGCCGCGCCCGGCAGAACCTCTACCTGTTCAGCCCGCGCAAGGGCGGCAAGGTCCTGGTGGACCCGGAGGAGCTGCGCGCCGCCGCCGCCAAGGCCAAAAACCGTCGTGAGCGGCGTCTAAGCTATTCACGCCAGCTACAAAGGGACAAGAAGCTCTCCGGCCCATCCGGGAGCCTGACCAAAGAGCCTGCGGAATAAGGAGCACACGAGATGAGGATCAGTCCGGAAGAAGTGGCCAAGGTGGCCAGGCTCGCCCGCCTGGACCTGACGCCAGAGAAGATCGACCAGTACGCCGGGCAGCTGGACGGCATCCTGGGCTACATGGACAAGCTCTCCGAGCTGGACACCAGCGCGGTGGAGCCCATGTACACGCCCGTGGACCACGTGAGCGTCATGCGCGACGACGTGGCGCGCAAGGACTACAGCCGCGAGGACATTCTGAGGAACGCGCCCGAGACCGACGGCAGCTTCTTCATCGTGCCGCGCATCGTCTAGGCGGCCAGCCGACTTGTCGTCGAGTCGGCCAGTCGTCGAGTCGGTAATTGTCGAGTCAGCCTGTTGTCGAGTCAGCCTGTCGACCGGCTCCAGCCAGCGCCCATTTCCCGAAGCACCCAAGCAACACACGGAAACGAAACCATGCCCGATCTGACGCAACTGACCCTGGCCCAGGTCCGCCAACACTTGGCGGACAAGTCCCTGAGCGCTGCGGAGGTCACCGAGGCCGCGCTTGCGCGCATCACCGCCACCGAGCCCAAGATCCAGGCCCTGCTGTCCGTCCAGGCCGAGGAGGCGCGCGCCCAGGCCAAGGCCCTGGACCAGGGCGGCCCGGACGCGAACAAGCCCCTCTGGGGCGTGCCGCTTATCGTCAAGGACGTGCTGGCCACCAGGGGCACGCCCACCACCTGCGGCTCGAAGATCCTGGAGAACTTCCGGCCCGTGTACGACGCCACCGCCGTGGCGCGGCTGCGGGACGCCGGGGCCATCATCCTGGCCAAGGCCAACATGGATGAGTTCGCCATGGGCTCCACCACCGAGAACTCGGCCTATTTCGCCACCAAGAATCCCTGGGACACCTCGCGCGTGCCCGGCGGCTCCAGCGGCGGCTCCGGCGCTGCGGTGGCCGCCTGCCAGGCCTACGGCGCGCTGGGCACCGACACCGGCGGCTCCATCCGCCTGCCTGCCAGCTTCTGCGGCATCGTGGGGCTCAAGCCCAGCTATGGCCGCGTGTCGCGCTTCGGCATGGTGGCCTACGGCTCGTCGCTGGACCAGATCGGCCCCATGACCCGCAGCGTGGAGGACGCCGCGCGCATCCTCCAGGTCATCGCCGGACACGACGAGCGCGACTCCACCTCAGTCACCGCGCCCGTGCCGGACTACGTGGCTGCCCTCGGCTCAAGCGGCGACCTCAAGGGCCTGACCATCGGCCTGCCCGAGGAGTACTGGGACAAGGGCCTCTCGCCCGAGGTGGCCGGGGCCTGCACTGCGGCCATCAAGCAGGCCGAGGCCCTGGGCGCGCGGACCGTGCCCGTGCGGCTGAAGCTCTCTGAATACGCCATCGCCACGTACTACATCATCGCCGTGGCCGAGGCCAGCTCCAACCTGGCGCGCTTTGACGGCGTGCGCTACGGCTACCGCGATAACGACGCCCAGAGCCTCATCGAGATGTACGTCAAGAGCCGCACCAAAGGCTTTGGCGAGGAGGTCCAGCGGCGCATCATCCTGGGCACCTACGTGCTCTCGTCCGGCTACTACGACGCCTACTACCGCAAGGCCGCGCAGGTGCGCAGGCTCATCCGCCAGGACTTCGAGGCCGCACTCACCCAGTGCGACGTCATCATGGGGCCGGTGTGCCCGACCACAGCCTTCAAGGTCGGCGAGATGAGCGCAGACCCCTTGCAGATGTACCTCATGGACATCTTCACCATCAGCACCAATCTGGCCGGGCTGCCGGGCATGAGCCTGCCCGTGGGCCTGGGGCGCGACAGCGGCATGCCGGTGGGCCTGCAGCTCACGGGCCGGGCCTTTGACGAGGCGCGCCTGCTCCAGGTGGCCGGGGTGCTGGAGAAAAACGTCCCGGCAACCGGCTTTTCCAAGCTCTGAGCAGAATGATCCACCGACATCCGGCAAAGGACTCCTGGACCATTAGCTGAACCAGGGTTCCAGCCAACCGCTGATCATCTGCCACTCGCGCATACCCTTGCGTGATGACAGGACGCAGTGCCTTTTGCATTAGTTTTGTCGATTTTTATATTGACGACAACTTGTGTATCGCATAATGCATACTCCATCATTTGAGCAGATAAGGAGCAATATGTGAGCACAATCAAGACATTACTCATTTCCCTGGTCCTGACCTGTCTGTTCGCGACGGCCTCCACGCAAGACTCCCAAGCGGCAAGTTTCTTCCCTAATGGCTACACGACATACGAAAGCTTTCTGAGCAGCATGTCGTACAAGGCCTTTTCTGGCGATCCAGCTAATGACAATCCAACCAATGGGGTGCACGAAACGTATATCACTCCCCTTGGATTCAACTCCGACCGCACTGTTACTTTTAAATTTGAATGGAATAATGTATATTCTCCAAACAACACCTTTACAAACCAAAGATTATCACAAGAGTACGGCAGAGTGATGTTTAAGCCTGGCGTAATGGGTGGGTTCTACTTGGGAAAATACAATTGGGTGCCGGTTATCGATTATGACTCCACGCAACACCAGTTTGTGATCAGCCCTAAGTATCAAATCCTTGAGTTGACCAAGGCCTATCATCTCGACAACGGGCTGACCTTGAGCGCGGGCACCGCCATTGTCATGATGAAAGCAGACGGGATAGGCGAAAACTTTGACGACTATATCGTGGCTATCTCACGGACGGCTCCGACGCCCATTCCAGGCGCGGTATGGCTTCTAGGCAGCGGCCTGCTTGGCGTCATACGCTTCAAGCGGACACGCAAAGCCAAGAACGAACCAAGCCGCTCAGTTGCGAGTTAAACACCACATCCTGTAGGACTTCCATGCCCGTGACCCTGGTCAGCATCCTTGAAGGCCGCAACGCGGACGAGAAACGCGCGCTCATGCAGGCCGTGCAGGGAGCCATCAGCGCCACGCTGAAGCTGCCCGCGCACGACCGCAACCTGCGCCTGGCCGTGCACGGCCCGGACGAATGGCTGCTGCCCGAGGGCAAGAGCGACAAGTACGTGCTGGTGGAGATCATGCTTTTTGTCGGCCGCACGCCGGAGACCAAGGGCGCGCTCTTCACGGCCATCGTGGAGGCCCTGGAGGGCCTGGGCATCCCACGCGGCGAGGTGTTCCTGATCCTGGACGAGCAGCCGCGCGAGAACGTCGGCATCCGGGGCGGGGTGCGGGCCGATCTGGTGGAGCTGGGGTATCAGGTGAAGGTGTAGACGCCGCCAATCATCATCCTTTATGATGCGAGGGTCACATGAAGAGGCATATCCTCCTGATCCTGATTCTGCTTCTTGCCCTGCCCGCCGCTGTTCATGCCGACGATTTCCGCTGCCTGGAAGGGGCGACCAACCCCGGCCCCAGGCAGAACAACGCTTTCATTCGCGCCTGCGTGAACCCGAAAAACGACCTCTACCACGGCTCAGTGTGGCGCTGGTACGAAAGCGGGAGTCTTGGGGCCAAGGAATTCTACAACAACGGCGCGGCTGAGGGCGAGTGGTCCGCCTGGCATGAAAACGGGAAACCGTACTCGCGTGGCAGCTTCAAATCCGGCAAGAAGCTCGGATTATGGAAGTATTGGGACGAGTCGGGCTCGCTCACGACCGAAGTGGCGTACAAGCCGACAGGAAACATCTACGTCCTCTACTACCCCTCGGGGTCCAGGAAAGCCACGGGCCTGACCTTGCGCGGAAAGAAGATCGGCAAATGGTCCTATTGGGACACAAAAGGCCAGGTGAAGGCGACCTGCGATTTCGCGAAAGGCCTGTTCGCCCTGCCTGACCGCCCCTGCCAGATCATCGCCGAGGAGCTTGCGCCCAAGGGCTACAGCCGTCCCATTCCCAGTGCGTCGCTGGAGCCGCATGGCAAGGCGGTCTTGAAGATCGCCACGGAGAGCTACCTGTTCCAGGTTCCTGAAGGCTGGCAGGCCGATGTCACGGCCGGACTGGAGGATGGGGTGCAGCTCGCGCTGTACCCGCAGGGCGGGGCCTGGCGCGGGCCAACGCCAAACATCTATGTCCGGGCGTTGTTCAAGGACGGCAGGGATTTCAAGACGGTTGTCGCAAGCGAATCCGAGAGCTTCGAGCAGAATGTCGCGGACTACAAGGAACAGCGGGTCAAGAAGGGTCTGACGAACAGCGCGCATGCAGTCCTGGCAAAAACCATCAAGTATACGACGCTGATGCAGACAGACTCACCGTTTGCCATAGTCTCCAGCAATACACGTCACGAAATGCTCGCCTTTTTGGATGCATCCGACCAGACAGTCCTGCTGCTGGTGCTGACCTGCAAAACCCAAAAAGAGTTCAAGGAATCACGTCCGGCATTCAGCTCCCTGGTCGCTTCGGTCCAAACGCCGCAGGAGGCCATGGGCAACTAGCCGCCTGCACAGACAATGACAGAAACACGAAAAGGCCCGGCCTGGAGACATCTCCCCGCCGTGCCGTTTCTATTCAAGATCAATCGGTTAGCTATGCTGACAGCCCTCACAGATTCCGCCGAGCGTGATCCCGGCCAGCTCCACCTGCATGGGCAGGCCGGAGAGCAGGCGCGAGAGGCCCGGCTCCAGCAGCCTGGGCTCCAGGCACTGGGTCGCCCCGCAGCGGGTGCAGTGGAAGTGCGAGTGCCCGTGCGCGCCCCGGCCAAGGCAGTAGCGGAAGGCGCGCTCGCCCGCGTTGTGCCGGGCCGCAACCCCGCGCTCCACCAAGAGCTCCAGGATGCGGTACAGGGTCACGCGGTTCATGCGTGCGCCCAGCCCGGCCAGCACGGCCAGCAGCTCCTGCGGGGTCTGCGGACGGCTCGCGCCGTCCAGGGCCCGCAGCACGCACAGCCGGTTCGGCGTGGCGGCCAGGCCGCACTGCTTGAGACGTTCCTGCGGGTCCACATTGCTCCTAGCGCAGCGCAGCGCGGAAGGCTCCAGCCACCGCGCGCAGATTTGCGGCCCAGTCGCCCGCCAGCGGGTCGACCACCAGCACCTTCGCCCCCAGGGCCTGGGCGATGCTCTCCGCCGTACGCCTGGACATCTGCGGCTGCACGAAGATGACCTTGACGCCCCTGGCCTTGGCCTGGGCGATCACGGCCCCCAGCCGCCTGGGCGAAGGCTCCTTGCCCTCGAACTCGATGGCCGTCTGGGTCAAGCCGTAGTCCCGGGCCAGGTAACCCCAGGCCGGGTGGAACACCAGGAACACGCGTCTGTCCGCCGGGATTCCGGCAAAGGCGGCGCGCAGGTCGGCGTCCACGGCGTCGATGTCCTTCACGAACGTCTCCAGGTTGGCGGCGTAGGCCTTGGCGTGGGCCGGGTCGGCCTTGGCCAGGACCTCGGCGATGTGCGCGGCCATATGCCGCACATTCGAGGGAGAGACCCAGATGTGCGGGTCCATCTCGACCTCGTGGCCGACCTTTGCGCCGCCCCGGTGGTGGTCGTCATGGCCCTCAGGCATGGGCATGAGCGCAAGGCCCTGCTCCAGGCGCACAAAAAAGAGCGCCCGGTTGGCGGCCTTCAGGCGCGGCTCCCAGGCCTGCTCAAACTCCAGGCCTACGGACAGGTACATCGTCGACCCGGACAGGGCGCGCATCTGTGAAGGCTTGGGCTCGTAGGTGTGGGCGTCGGCCCCGGCAGGCACCAGCACCGTTGTCTGGATGAGCTGTCCGCCGATCCTCTTGGCGAAATACTCCACCGGGGCCACGCCCACGGCCACCTGGAGCGGTCCGGCCAGGGCTGTGGTGGCCAGCGTTGTCCAGCAGGTCATCCAGCAGGGCATCATGACGAACACCGCCAGCAGCAGCAGTTTACGCATTGCGGTCTCCCCATGTTTCGGCTAAGTCAGCCGTGTGCAATCAAGTTGCACGCACTGTGCAACTGAATTGCACCCCTGTCAAGACGGCACGTCTTTGAGGTACACAAAAACATGGACCAAAGCACCTTCCAAATCTTCGCCACCATCGTCACCTCCATCGTGGTGGAGGCCGCGCCGTTCCTGTTCCTGGGCTCGCTGCTCTCGTCCATCCTCGCCGTGTTCGTGGGCGACGAGGTCCTGACGCGCATCGGCCGGCGGCCGCTTGGCGTGCAGATCTGCATCGGGCTCGCGGCCGGGCTTTTGCTGCCCACCTGCGAGTGCGGCATCGTGCCCGTGACGCGGCGGCTGTTGCGCAAGGGCGTGCCCACCGGGGCAGCCATTCCGTTCATGCTGGCCGCCCCGGTGGTGAATCCCGTGTCCCTGGCGGCCACCTGGGTGGCCTTCCAGGGCGATGCGCGGATGGTCCTCTGGCGCGCGGCCCTGGTCATGGTCCCGGCGGCGCTGATGGGCTGGAGCCTGGCCAAGAACCAGGGGACGGACCTCCTGCGGCCCTCCCTGGACCTTGCGCCCTCCTTTGCCCAGAGCTGCGGCAGCCTCGCAGCGTCTGGCGACAGTTGCGGCGACAGCTGCGGCTGCGGGCATAATCACCACGACCACCACGGCCAGGGTTCGTCCCCAGGCGCACGCCTGCTCGACGTGCTGCGCCTCACCGCCCGGGAGTTCCTGGACATGGGCCGCTTTCTCCTGGTCGGGGCCTGCGCCGCCGGGGTGTTCAAGGCCTTTCTCCCGCAGGAGCTGCTGGGCCTTGTGTCCGGCAACCTGTATTTGGCCGTGCCCTCGATGATGCTGCTGGCCGTGCTCATCAGCATCTGCTCCGAGGCCGACGCCTTTGTGGCCGCCTCCCTGAGCATGTTCCCGCGCCCGGCCCTGTTGGCCTTCCTGGCCCTGGGCCCCATGCTGGACCTGAAGCTTTTGCCCGCCTACTTCACGGTGTTCAAGCGCCGGGTGGCCCTGGCCGTGGCCCTGGTCCCGGCGGTCATCATCTACGTGCTGACCATGAGCCTGGGGCTTTTCGGGGGTGTGCGATGAGCGCCGCCTTCTGCGCCGCCTTCCGCGCGACCCTTCAGGACCGGCTTGAGGGCCTGTGCCTGCTCTGCCTGGGCGGATTCCTGGCGGCCCTGGCCCTTTCCCGGCACTACTGGAGCTTTCTGAACCCCAAGTTCAGCCCCCTGACCCTGGGCACGGGCGTGCTGCTGGCCGTCTGCGGTCTGGCCCTGCTGCTCCGGCCCGAGCCAGGCCGCGCCACTGCCGCGCGGCTGACCCGGCAGGCCCTGATTCTGGCCTTTCTCTGCCTGGCCGCCTTTGCCTGGCGACAGGCCGCCGCCCCGCCGCCGCCCGGCGCGCTCACGCTCAGCGCTCCGATCCCGGACGAGCCTGACGTGCCGCCGCCCCTGCGCGTGACCGTGGACAACGTGGAATACGTGCGCCTCAACTTGGCCGAGCTTTACATCATGGTCGACAAGCGCCGCACGGACTACCCGCGGCATTTCGCCATGCGCGTGCAGGTGGGCCGCACCCCGGAGCTGGACCGGCGCGGATATGTGCTGCTCAAACGCATCGCGGTCACCTGCTGCCTGGCGGACAGCCTGGAGCTGGCCTTCCTGGCCTCCGGCATGCCCGAAGTCCAATCCGGGGAAGTCCAGGCCGGGGACTGGGTTGAAGTCTTTGGCCAGCTTGCGCCGCTCAAGGCCAAGGGCGCGGACAAGCCCCTGCTGGCCGCCGTGCCCAAAGGCAAGGGCCCCTCCATCTTCCTGGTCAATCCGGGCTTCCGCGTGGTGGTGGACAAGGCCGAGCCCATCACCCTGAACGACATACCCTTCCTCTTCGAGTTCCGAGAAAAGGAGCCCTTTGCCTGGTGAAAAAAAGGGGACCGGTCGCCCGGCCCCCTTATGCAATGTCTTGGCGGATGGCCTGCGGCTACAGGTTGGCCAGCACGGCGTCGGCCATTTCCACGCAGCCCACCAGCTTGCAGCCCGGCTCGCGGATGTCGCCGGTGCGATAGCCCTGGGACAGGGTCTTCTGCACCGCGCCCTCGATGGCGGCGGCCACGGCGGTCATGTCCCCCGTCTTCTCGGTCGAACTGTAGCGCAGCAGCATGGCCACGGAGAGGATGGTGGCCAGAGGGTTGGCCTTGTTCTGGCCCGCGATGTCCGGGGCCGAGCCGTGGATGGGCTCGAACAGGCCGGGGTTGCCCGCGCCGAGGCTCGCCGAGGGCAGCATGCCGATGGACCCGGTGATGACCGAGGCCTCGTCGGAGAGGATGTCGCCGAAGAGGTTCTCGGTGACGATGACGTCGAACTGCGACGGGTCGCGCACCAGCTGCATGGCCGCGTTGTCCACGTACATGTGGCTGAGCTCCACATCCGGGTAGTCTTGCGACACCTCGATGACGACCTCGCGCCACAGGCGGGAGACATCGAGCACGTTGGCCTTGTCCACGGAGCACAGCTGCTTGCGGCGCTTGCGCGCGGCCTCGAAGCCGACCTTGGCGATCCGGCTGATCTCGTGCTCGGAATAGATCATGTTGTTGAAGCCCACGCGCTCGCCGTCGCGCACCTCCACACCTTTCGGCGTGCCGAAGTACGCGCCGCCGGTGAGCTCGCGCACCACCAAGAGGTCGATGCCCCGCTCCACGATGTCGGGCCGGAGGAAGCAGGCGTGCTTAAGCTCCGGGAACAGGCTGGCGGGCCGCAGGTTGGCGAACAGCCCCAGCTCCTTGCGGATGCCGAGCAATCCCCTTTCTGGACGAATGGCCGGATCGATGGCGTCCCACTTGGGCCCGCCCACCGCGCCCAGCAGCACGGCATCGGCGGCCTTGCACAGGCGCACGGTCGCCTCGGGCAGGGGGGAGCCTGTGGCGTCGATGGCGCAGCCGCCGATAAGGGCTTCCTCCGTTTCAAACTTCTTGCCGTAGGTGGCCGCGACCTTGTCCAGCACCCGCAGGGCCTGGACCACGATCTCGCGGCCGATGCCGTCTCCGGGCATGACGCAGATTTTCATCGCCCGCCCCCTACTGCTTCGCGGCCAGGCGCTTCTTGACGTAGGGGACGAGCCCCCCGGCGTCGAGAAGGTCCTGCATGGACTGGGGCACCGGGGCGCAGACAATGCTCTCGCCGGTGGTCAGGTTCTTGATCCGCCCGGCGTCGAGGTCCACCTCAAGCGTGTCTCCGTCATGGAGCTTGTCCGCGTCCGCGCCCACCTCAAGCAGCACCAGGCCCATGTTGTAGGCGTTGCGGTAGAAGATGCGGGCGAAGCTCTTGGCCACCACCACGGGGATGCCCGCGCCGAGGAGGGCGATGGGGGCATGCTCCCGCGAGGAGCCGCAGCCGAAGTTCTCGTCGGCCACGATGATGTCGTTTTTCTGCACGCGTTTGATCCAGCCGGGCTCCAGGCCCTCCATGCAGTTGGCCCCCAGAACCCCGGAATCCGTGGTCACCAGGAACCGGGCCGGAATGATGGCGTCGGTGTCGATGTGGGCGCCGACCTTGTGCGCCTTGCCTGTGACGAGCATATCTCTCTCCTTGTGCGCCGCCCGGAACGCGTTCTCGGGCGGGGATTTTCAGCGTGTGCGTCGTTCCTGTGCCTTGAGACTACAGCCTGGCCAGCCTACAGCTTGGCGGGGTTGAAGATCTCCCCGGCCACGGCGCTGGCGGCGGCCACAGCCGGGCTGGCCAGGTAGACCTCGCTCTCCAGGCTGCCCATGCGGCCCCGGAAGTTGCGGTTGGTGGTGCTGATGCAGCGCTCGCCCCCGGCCAGGATGCCCATGTGGCCGCCCAGGCACGGTCCGCAGGTGGGCGGGCCGACCACGGCCCCGGCGTCGAGGAAGATGCTGAACAGCCCCTCGTCCATGGCCTGGCGCCAGATCTTGGGCGTGGCGGGCAGGATGATCAGCCGCACGCCCTTGTGCGCCCTGCGGCCCTTGAGCACTGCTGCGGCCTCGCGCAGGTCCTCGATGCGGCCGTTGGTGCAGGAGCCGATGACGGCCTGGTCCACGCGCAGGCCCTTCAGCGTGTCCACGCTGCGGACGTTGTCCGGCAGGTGCGGGCAGGCCACCTGCGGGCTCATGCCGGTGACGGACAGGGACAGCTCCTGCTCGTACACCGCGCCGGGATCGGCCTTGAGCGCCTTGTCGCCGTGCCTGCCGTGGGCCTGGCAATAGGCCAGGGTCTTGGCGTCGGCCGGGAACAGGCCGACCTTGGCCCCGGCCTCGATGGCCATGTTGGCCATGGTCATGCGGCCCTCGATGGAGAGGTTGTCGATGACCGGCCCGCCGAACTCCAGCGCCCGGTACAGCCCGCCGGACACGCCGATGCGGCCGATCAAGTGCAGGATCAGGTCCTTGGCCCCGACAAAGGGCTCCAGCTTGCCGTCGTACTCCACGCGGATGGTGGGCGGCACCTTGAACCAGGTCTCGCCCAGGGCCAGGGCCCCGGCGATGTCGGTGGAGCCCATGCCCGTGGCAAAGGCCCCCAGGCCGCCGTACGTGCAGGTGTGGCTGTCCGCGCCGACCACGATGTCCTTGGGGCCGACCAGGCCGAGCTCGGGCAGCAGCGCGTGCTCCACGCCGCAGTCGCCGCCCTCGTAGTAGTGCGTCACGCCCATTTCATGGGCGAACTCGCGCACCACCTTGACCTGCTCGGCGGAGTCGATGTCCTTGTTCGGCGTGAAGTGGTCGCAGACCAGAGCCACCTTGTCCTTGTCAAAGACCTTGGTCGCGCCCATGCCCTTGAAGGACTTGATGGCCAGCGGCGCGGTGATGTCGTTGGCCAGGACCAGGGACACGCGGCAGGTGACGATCTGCCCGGCGCGGGTGACTTCCTCATCCGTGTGCGCCTGCAGGATTTTTTCGGCTAAATTGTGGGACATTCGCTCTTCTCCTCCCTGATTTTCTCCAACCGATTGAGTGCGTTGATGAAGGCCATGGCGCTGGCCACGAGGATATCCTCGTTGGTGCCGCGGCCAACGGACTTCTTGCCTTCGTGTTCGATGCGCACGGTCACCGTGGCCTGCGCGTCCGTGCCGCCGGTGACGGCGTTGATCTGGAAACGGTCCAGGGCAGGCGCGTAGCCCACCATGGCCCCGATGCACTTGAACAGGGCGTCCACCGGCCCCTCGCCAAAGGACGAGTGGCGGCGCACCTCGGCCACCGTTTCCCCGTCCAGCACCTCAAGGACCATGGCCGCATGGGGCGGCACCCCGCCCGTGCCGGAGAACACGCTCATGTCCTTCATCCGGTACTTGTCGCGGCGGCGGTAGACCATCTCCAGGACAAGGGCCTCCACGTCCTCGTCGAACACGCGCTCCTTCTTGTCCGCCAATTCCTTCACGGCGGCGAAGACCACGGCCAGCTGGGCGTCGTCCAGGGCGTAGCCCAGCTCCACGAGCTTGGCCTTGATGGCGTGGCTGCCGGAATGCTTGCCGATGACCATGTCCGTGCCCTTGCGGCCCACGGATTCCGGCGTCATGATCTCGTAGGTCAGCGGATTTTTGAGCATGCCGTCCTGGTGGATGCCGGACTCGTGCGCAAAGGCGTTGGGTCCGACAATGGCCTTGTAGGGCGGAATGGGCTGGCCGATGATCTGCGAGAGGCGGCGGCACGAGGGGTACAGCTGCCGGGTCTTGACCCCGCAGTCGAGCTTGTAGAGCTCGTGGCGGGTGTGCAGGGCCATGACCAGCTCCTCAAGGGAGGCGTTGCCCGCGCGCTCGCCAATGCCGCAGAGGGTCACCTCGGCCTGCCTCGCCCCGGCCCGGATGGCCGAGAGGCTGTTGGCCACGGCCAGGCCCAGGTCGTTGTGGCAGTGCACGCTGAAGATGGCGTCCTTGCTGTTGGGCACGTTCTTGATGAGATAGGCGATGAGCTCGCCGTACTCAAAGGGCTGGGCATAGCCCACGGTGTCCGGGATGTTCACGGTGGTGGCCCCGGCGCGGATGACCACCTCGCAGACCTGGGCCAAAAACTCCCAGTCCGAGCGCGAGGCGTCCTCGGCCGAGAACTCCACGTTGGGGCACAGGCTTGCGGCGTGCCGCACAGATTCCTCGGCCATGACCAGCACCTGCTCGCGCGTTTTGCGCAGCTTGTGGGTCATGTGGATTTCGCTGGTGGCCAGGAAGGTGTGGATGCGCGGGTTCACGGCGTCCTTTATGGCCTCCCAGCCGCGGTCGATGTCGCGAGTCAGGGCCCGGCACAGGGCCGCCACCTGGACCTGCGTGACGCTGCGGGCGATGGCCTGGACGGCCTCGAAATCGCCCTGGCTGGCGGCGGGAAAGCCCGCCTCGATGATGTCCACGCCCAGGACTTCAAGCTGCCGCGCGAGGCTGACCTTTTCTTCCTGGTTCATGGTGGCGCCAGGCGACTGCTCGCCGTCACGCAACGTGGTGTCGAAGATATAGACGCGATCTGACATAGGTCCTCCAAACGTCGAAGGGTGAGCATATCTGTTTCACAATTGGCTGGCAACAACGCGGGTGCGTACCCGCGCACGGGGACGTCCCAGAGGTGCTCCGAGGAGGCGAGGACTTTTGAAGAGGAGAAAGGGGGAAAAGAAAAAGCCCGGCCTACAAGGAGTCCCTCTGGGACTCGCGTAGAATCAGGGCGGCGCTGGTCAGCGCGGTGCGGATTGCGGTGCGGGCGATTCGTCTGGTCATCACATGCTCTTTTGCGCAGGCCGATCAAAGCGCTCCGCGCAGTAATTCCATGCCATACTCAGGCGCGCCATGTCCAGCGCCAAAACAGGCGGCAGGCGAAAATTCACGGACAAAGTCTCAGCCTTGCTGGGATTCCTTGGGCGAGACCAGCTTGGCCCCGCGCGGGGACAGGATGAACATGGTGTAGATGGGGCCGGAAATGAGGTAGCCCATGAAGAAGAGGAAGCCCAGCATCTTGGGGCGCGAGGCCACGAGGACGAAGAGCAGAATGACCGTGACCATGGAGCTGAAGGGATGGGCCTTGAAGAACCCATACTCCTTGAACGAGGCGTAGCGCATGGTGCTGACCATGAGGAAGGACAAAACGTACACGAGGATCAGGCAGGCCATGGGCAGCACATCGGCGATCCAGGTCTCCGGCAGATACGGGGCGAAGAGGATGAGCGTGGCAAGCGTGCTGGCCTGGGCCGGAATGGGCAGGCCCACGAAAAACTTCTTGCTCGTCACCGCAGCCTGCACGTTGAACCGCGCAAGCCTAAGCGCCCCGCAGGCGATGAGCAGGAACGAGGCCATGAGCCCCAGGGTGCCGTAGGTGTGCAGCTGCCAGAGGTAGACCGTCAGCGCCGGGGTGACGCCAAAGGCCACGAGGTCGGCGAGCGAGTCGAACTGCACACCGAATTCGCTGGTGGTGTTGGTCAGCCGGGCCACCTTGCCGTCCAGCCCATCGAACAGGCAGGACCCCAGGATGCACAGGGCGGTGTACTCGAAAAGCCCCTCGATGGCCCAGATCATCCCCATGAAGCCCAAAAACAGGCTCGCGGTGGTGAACAGGTTCGGCAGGATGTACACGCCCTTGTGGCGCGGCAATGCCTTTTCCTTGACCATACGACTCCCAGAATGCTCCGGCTTCTTCTACTTGCGGACGGCGATGGCCGTCTCGCCCGCGCGCACGCTTTCTCCCACGTAGACCTTCACAGCATAGCCATCCGGCAGGTAGAGGTCAACTCTGGACCCGAACTTGATCAGGCCGAAGCGCTCGCCCCGGCGCAGGATGTCCCCGGCCTCGGCCCAGCAGACGATGCGCCGGGCGATGAGGCCCGCGATCTGCACCACGGTGAAGCGCTCCGCCCCGCGGCCCAGCACAATGATGTTGCGCTCGTTGTCCGTGCTTGCCTTGTCCAGGCTGGCGTTGAAATACTTGCCGGGGATGTAGCGGATGAGCTCCACGCTGCCCTCAACCGGCGCGCGGTTCACGTGCACGTCGGCCACGTTCATGAACACGCAGACCACTTGGCGTATCTGGCCGCTGACGGGGTCCGGCGCGAAGTCCACCTTGCACACCCGCCCGTCCGCCGGGGAGACTACGGCGTCCAGGTCCTCTGGCGTCACGCGCTCGGGATCGCGGAAAAAGTGCACCACAAAGCCGGTGACCACCAGCAGGATCAGGGCCAACAGCCACCAGCCCATGGCGGCGAAGACAAGGGTGGCGAAGGCCGAAAGGCCGATGGAGGGCAGCCCCTCCAGGCTCAGTCCGATGGTCGGTTTGCGCATGCGCTTGTGGTCTCCTTGGGTCGTGATCTTACTCCGACAGTGACCAAATACCCGCCATTGCGCGCAAGGTCAACATCCATGCGCCGGAGTGCGCCCGGCGGTCGGCCCTAGCGTCCGATGCCGTAGTGCTTGAGGCCGAAGCGGGCCAAAAGCGAGCGCGAGTACAGGTTGCGCCCGTCGAAGATCACCGGATCGCGGAGCTGCCGGGCGATGCCCGCAAAGTCCGGGTTGCGGAACTGGTTCCAATCCGTGACCACGGCCAGGGCGTCGGCGTCCTGCAAAGCGTCGTACTGGTCGGCCGCCAGCTCCACCAGAGGGTTGCCCGCCAGCTCGGCCTGGGCGCGCCGGGCCGCCACGGGGTCAAAGGCCTTGACGCGCATGCCGTGAGCCGTCAGTTCGCGGATGATGTCAAAGGCCGGGGCCTCGCGGATGTCGTCGGTGTTGGCCTTGAAGGCCAGGCCCCACAGGGCCAGGGTGCGCCCGGCCACGCCGCCCAGCGGGCCGAAGTGGGCCAGGACCTTCTCGGCCAGCACGGTCTTCTGCCTGGTGTTCACCGCGTCCACGGACTGGATGAGCGCGGCCTCGTACCCGGCGTCGCGCGCGGTGGCCAGAAAGGCCTTCACGTCCTTGGGGAAGCAGGAGCCGCCGTAGCCCACGCCGGGGTAGATGAAATCGTAGCCGATGCGGTGATCGCTGCCGATGCCCAGGCGCACCTCGGAGACATCAGCGCCCACGCGCTCGCAGATGTTGGCCACCTCGTTGATGAAGCTGATCTTGGTGGCCAGCATGCAGTTGGCCGCGTACTTGGTCATCTCCGCGCTGCGCACGCCCATGATGATGAGCTTTTCGCGGCTGCGGGCAAAGGGCGCGTACAGGGCTTTGAGCATCTCCGCGCTCTTCGGGTTCTCGGTGCCCACGATGACGCGGTCGGGCTTCATGAAGTCCTGCACCGCGTCGCCTTCCTTCAAAAATTCGGGGTTGGAGACCACGTCGAACTCGACTGCTGCCCCGCGCGCCTCAAGCTCGCGCCCGATGATGGCGCGCACGCGGTCGGCAGTGCCCACGGGCACGGTGGACTTGTTGATGACGATGAGCGGGACGCTCACGGTGCGGCCGATCTCCTCGGCCACGGCGTCGACATAGCAGAGGTCGCAGACCCCGTCGTCGCCCGAGGGCGTGCCCACGCAGACAAAGGCGAACTCGGCGGCGGCCCCGCCTGTGCACAGGCCCTCGGCCAGGCTGGTGGTGAAGATCAGACGGCCCTCGGCGCAATTGCGGCGCACCAGCTCCTCCAACCCGGGCTCGAAGATGTGGATGCTCCCAGCGCGCAAGGTCTCCACAACCTGCGGGCTCTTGTCCACGCAACGCACGTGGTTGCCCATTTCCGACAGGCAGGCGGCGGTGACCAGGCCCACGTAGCCGGTGCCGATGATGCAGACGTTCATAGATTCTCCTCACGAGGCGCAAGCCGTGCGTATTGACCGCCTTGGGGTACCTTCAGCCCGGCCCGATGTCAACGAGGGGCCATTCGGGCGGGCCGTTCGGGTCGGCCATTCGGGCGGCCATTCGGGCGGGACATTTTGGCGATCAGCGTGGCCTGTTGCCTTTGCCCTGCGGAAGGCGTAATATTCCGCCTGTTCAAGCACTTTCTGGAGGTATGCATGCCCGTTCTCTGCGTCAACGTCGACCACATCGCCACCCTGCGCCAGGCCCGCCTGGGCCAAGAGCCGGACCCGGTCCAGGGCGCCCACGAGGCCGAGTTGGGCGGGGCCACGGGCATCATCGTGCACCTGCGCGAGGACCGTCGCCACATCCAGGACCGCGACGTGGAGCTGCTGCGCCGCACCGTGAACACCAAGCTGAACCTGGAAATGGCCGCCACGGCGGAGATGCAGGGCATCGCCCTGCGCGTCCGCCCGGACACGGTGTGCCTGGTGCCCGAAAAGCGCCAGGAGCTGACCACCGAGGGCGGGCTCAACTGCGTCGGGCGCGAGGGCGAGCTCTCGGCCTACCTGGCCCCGCTGCTGGCCCTGGACATCGAGGCCAGCCTGTTCATCGACGCCGACCCGGCCCAGATCGAGGCGGCCAGCAAGACCGGCGCGCAGTTCATCGAGATCCACACCGGGCACTACGCCGACGCCGTGGGCCCGGCCGCGCGCCAGGCCGAGCTGACGAAGATCCTGGCGGGCATCAGCCACGCCCAGGGCCTGGGCCTCAAGGTCAACCTGGGCCACGGCCTGAACTACGTCAATGTCCTGGCCTTTGCGCGGGTGCCGGGCATCGTCGAGTACTCCATCGGCCACAGCATCGTCTCCCGCGCCGCCTACATCGGCCTGCGCCAGGCCACCCGCGACATGGCCGACATCCTGCGCGGCTTCGTGGACTAGGGGGCGCTCGTGATCCTGGGCCTGGGGCTGGACGTGACCGAGGTTTCCCGCATCCGCGACCTGCTGGCCCGCTTCGGCGAGCGCTTCACCCAGCGCATACTGACCAGGGCCGAGGCCGCCGGGATGCCCAAGGGCGACGCCGCGCCGTACGTCGCCGCCCGCTTCGCCGCCAAGGAGGCCGCAGCCAAGGCCCTGGGCACCGGCTTCGCCCAGGGCGTGACCCAGCCGAGCATCGAGGTCCTGAGCCTGCCCTCTGGCGCGCCGATGCTCACGCTGCACGGCAAAGCCCTTGAAATCGCGGGCGCAATGGGCGTACAGAAGATACACGTCTCCCTGACCCATGGCCGCGACATCGCCGCCGCAACCGTGATCCTTGAGGGCGCGCCCTAGCTCCCGCCCGAACGTGCCCTACCCGGCCAAGGCCTGTCGCGGGCCTGTCGCGATGTTGCAAGGAGGCCACAATGCCCCAGTCCGCACGGCCCACGCCGACCGCGCCCCCCATGAATCCGTACGACCCGCTGCCCACCCCGGCGGAAATGGCCGCCTGGGACAGGTGCGCCATCCGCGACTACGGCCTCAAGGCCGAGCTGCTCATGGAGAACGCCGGGACCGAGGCGCTCGGCGTCCTGCGTGAGGCTTACGGCCCGCTCTGCGGCGCGCGGGTGCTGCTGGTGGCCGGCGGCGGCAACAACGGCGGCGACGCCTTCGTTCTGGCCCGCAGGCTGCTGGACGAGGGGGCCGAACCGCTGGTGCTGCACACCCGGCCCATCTCCGGCTATCACGGGGCGGCGCGCTACCACCTGGACCTGGCCCGGCGCGCGGGCGCGGCCTGCCGCCACCTGGCCCCGGGGCGCGCCAGGTCAACCCTCTGCGCCTGCGCGGCCCCGGACAGCCTGCCCGATATTCTTGTCGATGGGCTCCTGGGCACGGGCATGAGCGGCGAGCTTTCAGCCGAGGCCCTCAGCCTCGTCCAGGCCATGAACGCCCTGGGCGAGCACTGCCTTGTCCTGGCCCTGGACACGCCCTCGGGCCTGGACGGGGTCACGGGCCAGCCCCGGCCCGAGGCCGTGCGCGCGGACGTCACCGTGGCCTTCCACGCGCCCAAGCTGGGCTGCGCCCTGCCCCTGGCTGCGCCCTTTGTGGGCCGCCTGGAGGCGCGCGCCATCGGCATCCCACGCGCGGTGGTGGACAAGACGCCCCCGCGCCAGGTGCTGCTGACCGAGCGTCTGTTCGGACTCATGCCCGTCCCGGCGGCGGAGCTGCACAAGGGCCGGGCCGGGCACGTGCTCGTGCTGGGCGGCAGCGAAGGCCTGACCGGCGCGGCGCAGCTGTGCGCACTGGCCGCTTTGCGCGCCGGGGCCGGGCTGGTCACCGTGGGCTGCCCGCGCGGCGTATTGGCCGAGGTCAAGGCCGGCATGCCGGACATCATGGCCCTGGGGCTGGGCCACGGCGCCGCGTGGACCCCGGACTGCATGGACTCGCTCTTGCCCTCGCTTGGCCGGTACGACTGCGTGGTCATCGGACCGGGCCTGGGCCGCAACAGCGAGGCCGCAGAATTCCTGGCCCTGTTCCCCAGAGCCTTTGCCAAGGCCTTTGAAGCAGGCTGGGCCAGCCCCTGCGTCTACGACGCCGACGCCCTCTACCTGCTGGCCCAGCACCCGGAGATCATGGCCGAACTGCCGGCAGACGCCGTGCTCACCCCGCACCCGGGCGAGATGGCCCGGCTGCTCGGCATGGGCATGGGCGAGGTCCAGGCCGACCGCGTCGGGGCCGCACACCGCTTCCTGGCCACGCACCCCCAGGTGCTCACGCTCAAGGGCGCGGGCACCTTGGTGGGCCAGGGCGAGCTGCTGCACCTCTCGCCCATCGCCGCGCCAAACCTGGCCGTGGGCGGCTCCGGCGACGTGCTGGCCGGGGTCATCGCGGCGCTTTTGGCGCGCGGCCTGGGCCCCCTGCCTGCGGCCTGCCTCGGGGTCTACTGGCACGGCCTGTGCGGCCTGGCCTTGGCAAAGGATTTTCCGGCCCGGGGCAACCTCGCCACCGAGATCGCCCATACACTTCCACACATCCTCAAGGAGCACACGCCATGCTGAAGGCCATCGACATCATGACCCCGGACCCGGTGACCCTGTCCCCGGACACCGACATCCGCACCGCCGCAACCCTGCTGCTGGACAAGAAGATCAACGGCGCGCCCGTGGTCGACGCCAAGGGCAGGCTCATCGGCGTGCTCTGCCAGAGCGATCTGGTGGCGCAGCAGAAGCAGGTCACCATGCCCTCGATCTTCGCCATGCTCGACGGCTTCATCGCCCTGTCCAGCCGCGAAGACTTCGAGCACGAACTCCAGAAGATCGCCGCCACCAACGTGTCCCAGGCCATGACCAAGGACCCCAAGACCGTGAGCCCGCAAACCGGGCTGGAGGAGATCGCCACCGTGATGGTCAACGAGAAGCTCTACACCCTGCCCGTGGTGGACGCCGGCAGGCTCGTCGGCGTGGTGGGCAAGGAGGACATCCTGCGCACCCTGCTGGGACAACAGAGCTAGGCTGCACCACGGCGCGCATGCTGCTTCTCCTGCCTGCTTCCGAAGACACGCTGGCCCTGGGCGCGGTGCTGGGATGCGGCCTGGCCCAGGCCCCCAAACCCGTGGCCCTGCTGCTCCAGGGGCCGCTGGGCTCCGGCAAGACAACCCTGGTGCGCGGGCTGGTGTCCGCGCTGCCCGGGGCCGGGGAGGCCGAGGTCGCGAGCCCCAGCTTCAACCTGGTGAACCTCTACCCCACCAGGCCCCAGGTGGCCCACTTCGACCTCTACCGCATGGAGGCCAGCCACCCGCTGGAGGAGTTCGAGGAGCTTTTGGCCCAGCCCGGCACCCTGATCGTGGCCGAGTGGATCGACAGGATGGCGGAAAAGCTCTGGCCCGACGAGGCCCTGCACATTAAATGGCTCGCTGTTCCCTCTGGACGGGCGCTCGAAATCAGGGCATGGGGAAAGGCGGCCAGCGGCCTGCTTTTGTCCCTGGCACCGGCGCTCAACCATTGGCAGAAGGGTTCCACAGTATGAAGAACATCGTGGTCCAGAAATTTGGCGGCACTTCCGTGCGCAACCTGGAATGCATGCGGCAGGTGCTGAACAATGTCCGCCGTCCCCTGGCGGCGGGCAACAAGGTCATCGTGGTGCTCTCGGCCATGGCCGGAGAGACCAACCGCCTGCTGGCCCTGGCCAGGCAGTGGTCCACCACCCCGGACCTGGCCGAGCTCGACAGCCTGGTGTCCACCGGGGAGCATATCTCCGTGGCGCTGTTCGCCATGATGGCCAAGGACGAGGGCATCAACTGCCGCTCCGTGCTCGGCTTCCAGGTGCCCATCCTCAGCAACGACTCCTACGGCAAGGCCCGCATCGAAAGCATCGACAGCGAAAAACTGGTGGCCTTGCTGGACGAGCACGACGTGCTGGTCATGGCGGGCTTCCAGGGCGTGGACAGCCACGGGCGCATCACCACCCTCGGCCGGGGCGGCTCGGACACCTCCGCGGTGGCCGTGGCCGCAGCCCTGCAGGCCGAGGTGTGCGAGATCTACACCGACGTGCCCGGCGTGTTCACCACCGACCCGAACATGTGCGCCGAGGCGCGCAAGCTGGACCGCATCTCCTACGACGAGATGCTGGAGATGGCCAGCATGGGCGCCAAGGTGCTCCAGATCCGCTCGGTGGAGTTCGCCAAGAAATACACGGTTGTCGTGCATGTGCGCTCAACGTTCAGCGACGAGCCCGGCACCATAGTCACCCAGGAGGAAGCAATCATGGAATCTGTCCAGGTCTCCGGAGTCGCCTACGACAAGGATCAGGCCCAGGTCACCCTGGTGGGCGTCATCGACGAGCCCGGCGTCTGCGCCTCCATCTTCACGCCCATCGCGGAACGCAAGATCCTGGTGGACATGATCGTGCAGAACCCGAGCAAGGAAGGCCGCACCGACATCACCTTCACCGTGCCCCGGGCCGACCTGGACGCCACGCTGAAGCTCATGGAGGGCCTCAAGCCCGAGATCGGCTTCAAGGCCCTGCTCTCGGACAACAGCGTGGCCAAGGTCTCGGTCATCGGCGTGGGCATGCGCAACCATTCCGGCGTGGCGGCCCAGGCCTTCCGCGCCATGCGCGACGAGAACATCAACATCCTCATGATCAGCACCTCGGAGATCAAGCTGACCTGCCTCATCGAGGACAAGTACACGGAGCTTGCGGTGCGCACCCTGCATCAGTCATTTCTCGGACAATACAAGGTAGGATAGAATCATGCGCCAGGTCAGCATCTACGATACGACCCTCAGGGACGGCACGCAGGCGGAAGAACTGAACCTCACCACCGAGGACAAGATCCGCATCGCCTGCAAGCTGGACGAACTGGGGATCCACTACATCGAGGGCGGCTGGCCTGGCTCGAACCCCACGGACAAGCAGTTCTTCAAGGAGATCAAGAGCTACAGCCTGAAGAACGCCCATGTCGCGGCCTTTGGCAGCACCCACAACACCAAGACCACGCCCGACGGCGACCCGAATCTCAAGGCCATCCTGGATTCCGGGGTGGAGGTGGCGACCATCTTCGGCAAGACCTGGGACTTCCACGCCACCCACGCCCTGCGCGTGACGCTCCCGCGCAACCTGGAGCTCATCAGCGGCAGCCTGGCCGCCCTGCGGCCCGGCGTGCGCGAGCTGTTCTTCGATGCCGAGCACTTCTTCGACGGCTTCAAGGCCAACCCGGAGTACGCCCTGTCCTGCCTGAAGGCCGCGCGCGAGGCCGGAACCGACGTGCTCGTCTTGTGCGACACCAACGGCGGCACCCTGACCAGCGAGCTGGCCCTGATCTTCGCCCAGGTCCAGACCGCCCTGCCGGGCGCGGTCCTTGGCATCCACACCCACAACGACTCTGAGCTGGCCGTGGCCAACTCGCTGGAGGCCGTGCGCCTGGGCGCGGCCCAGGTCCAGGGCACGGTGAACGGCTACGGCGAGCGCTGCGGCAACGCCAACCTCTGCTCCGTCATCCCCAGCCTGGAGCTCAAGATGGGCGTGGCCTGCATCGGCGCGGAGAACCTTGAAAAGCTCACCCGGGTGTCCTACTACGTGGCCGAGACCGTGAACCTGCGGCCCTTCCCCCACCAGCCCTTTGTGGGCGGCTCGGCCTTTGCGCACAAGGCCGGGGTGCACGTGAGCGCGGTGGTGAAAAACCCGGAGACCTACGAGCACATCCGGCCCGAGCTCGTGGGCAACGTCAACCGCGTGCTGCTCTCGGACCTGGCCGGGCGCAGCAACATCCTGTTCAAGGCCAGGCAGTACGGCTACGACCTGGACAAGGACGATCCGGCGGTCATGGACCTCTTGGCCGAGCTGAAGCGCCGCGAGACCCTGGGCTACGAGTACTCCGTGGCCGAGGCCAGCTACGAGATCCTGTTCTTCCGCATGATGGGCTGGAGCAAGCGCTACTTCCAGCTGGTGAACTACCGCGTGCTCGACGCCGTGAACGAGGACAAGGAGCCCTTCTCCGAGGCCACGGTGATGCTCCAGGTGCGCGGCGAGGTGGCGCATACGGCAGCAACGGGAAGAGGGCCGGTGAACGCCCTGGACGTGGCCCTGCGCCGGGCGCTGGAGCCCTCCTACCCCGGCTTAGCCCAGATGCGCCTGCTCGACTTCAAGGTGCGCGTCATGTCCATCGCCAACAAGGACGGCGGCGGCACGGCGTCCTTCGTGCGCGTGCTCATCGAGTCCGGCGACCGCCGCGACCGCTGGACCACGGTGGGCGTGTCGCACAACATCATCGAGGCCAGCTGGCAGGCGCTGGTCGACTCCATCAACTACAAGCTCTTCAAGGACGACCCGCAGAAGTGGCCCAAGCCCGGCGGCAAGCACGACAAGACCAAGTAGCCCCATGTCGCAACCTGTTGCAGACCAGGGTCACGACTCTGGCCGCGCCCCTCGCCGGGTGACTGTCCTGTGCGACAACGAGACCGCTGACCCGCGCTGCGGCTGCGAATGGGGTCTGGCCCTGGCTGTGGACCTTGGCCCCGCAAAAGACCCCACAACCGAAGACAACAGCCTCTGGCTCTGGGACACGGGCAAGACCGGCCTGTTTTTGAACAACGCCGCTGCCCTCGGCGTGGACGTGGGCCAGGCGCGCGGCCTGGCCCTGAGCCACGGCCACTACGACCACACCGGCGGACTGGCCGCCCTGTGCGCAACCACGGCCTTCTGCGGATCCATCCACGCCCATCCGGCCTGCGCCAGGCCGCTTCCAGGCCGTGCAGGGCTTCTCCTTCGACCCCGCCGGAATCGAGCCCGACCCCGTGCCCGACGACGCCTTCCTGGTCCTGGACAGCGCACACGGCGCGGTGGTCATCCTAGGCTGCTGCCACAGCGGCCTGGCCAATTCCCTGGCCAGCCTGCGCGAGCGCCTGGGCCTCGAATCGGTGTACGCCGTGCTGGGCGGCCTGCACCTGTTCAAGGCCGGGCCGGAGGCCCTGGAGGAGACGGCCCAGGCCGTGGAGGAGTTCGGCGTGCGACGCCTCATCGCCGGGCACTGCACCGGCGCGGACCGCCTGAAGCTGTTGCGCCGACGCCTGCCGGGGCGCGAGGTGCTGCCCCTGGCCGCCGGGCAGACCTGGCTTTTCTGAGCCCAGGTGACGAAGATTCCGCTCCGGCCCTTTGCAATCCTCGCAAAACGCATGTACCCTTCTGATTGGACCCCGTTTGAGTCCAACCATCAGGAGGAAGGCATGATGGCCGACGACGTTCTGCTCGATCTGCGCAAATTCCTGGCCCCGGAAGCGGTGTTCGGCGTCGGCGCGGGCAGGCTTGCCGGGCGCTACGCAAAGAACCTCGGCGCGCGCAGGGTGCTCCTGGTCACGGACCCTGGCGTGGCCAGCCAGCCGTGGTTCCCGGGCGTCAAGGCCTGCCTGGCCGAGGCCGGGGTGGAGCACGTGCTGTTTGCAGACGTTTCCGCCAACCCGCGCGATTTCGAGGTCATGAATGGGGCCGAGGTCTACCGGGCCGAGGGCTGCGACTGCATCGTGGCCGTGGGCGGCGGCAGCCCCATGGACTGCGCCAAGGGCATCGGCATCGTCTGCGCCAATGGCCGCCACGTGCTGGAGTTCGAGGGCGCGGACAACGTGCCCGACCCCGGCCCGCCGCTCATCTGCGTGCCCACCACGGCGGGCAGCTCAGCCGACGTGTCGCAGTTCGCCATCATCACCGACAGCACGCGCAAGGTCAAAATCGCCATCGTCAGCAAGGCCGTGGTGCCTGATGCAGCCCTCATCGACCCGCAGCTCACCGTGACCATGGACCGCGAGCTGACGGCCAACACCGGGGTCGACGCCCTGACCCACGCCGTCGAGGCCTACGTCTCCAACGCCCACGGGCCCATCACCGACCTCTTCGCCCTGGAGGCCGTGCGGCGCATCAGCCGCCATTTGCCCGCAGCCATCAACGACCCGGAGGACCTGAACGCGCGCGGCGGCATGATGCTCGGCAGCATGTACGCCGGGCTGGCCTTCTCCAACGCCATCCTGGGCGCGGTGCACGCCATGGCCCACAGTCTGGGCGGCCTGCTGGACCTGCCCCACGGCCAGTGCAACGCCATGCTGCTCGACCACGTCATCGACTACAACTTCTCCGCCGCGCAGGAGCGCTACGCGGACATCGGCCTGGCCCTGGGCGCCAGCATTCCGCCCGGCGCAGGCCTGGACGAGAAGCGCGCGCTGGTGCTGGCCCAGGTGCGCGCGTTCAAGGCCAGCGTGGGCGCCACGGCCACCCTGTCCTCTCTGGGCGTAACGTCGGCGGACATGGACCGCCTGTCCGAATTCGCCATGAACGACCCCTGCATGGTCACCAACCCCAAGACCCCCACGGCCCTGGACATCCGCACGGTGTTTGAGCATGCCCTCTGACGAGAACACCGGCGACCTGCGCGACCGGCTCATCGGCCTGGGCGAGCGCAGCATCGCCAAAAGCTACTACCCGGAGCTCAAGCGTCGGCTTGAGGACCTGGAACGCTTCCGGGCCGTGGTCGACCACGCCAACGACGCCATCTTCGTCTTCGAGACCAGGGGCTGGACCGTGGCCGACGTCAACGAGACGGCCCTGAGCATCCTCGGCCTGGAGCGCGGCGCGGTGCTCGCGGCGCCCATCTCCGCCTTCTTCCCGCCGGAGATCGCCGCGCGCTACGCCGGGGTGGCGGCGGCCCAGGGCAACAGCGCCCAGGCCCAGTTCCGCAACGGGCACCTGGTGACCTCGCTTTCCGGCCACGGGGGCCAGCGCACTCCGGTGGAGATCACCGTGACCCTGCACGCCTTTGCGGACGCGGGCTACGCAGTGGTGGTGGCGCGTGACGTAACCATGCGCCAGCAGATGGAGGCCGAGCTGGACAAGAGCCGCCAGCTCTTCGCCTCGTTCATGGAGAACTCGCCGGCCATGGCCTTCATCAAGGACACCTCGGGCCACTACATCTTCAGCAACCCGGCCCACAGCGCCTGGCTGGACCTGAAGCAGGAGGAGGTCATCGGCCGCACGGACCTGGAGCTCATGCCCCAGGACGTGGCCGACATGCTGCGCGAGAACGACCGTTTCGTCCTTGAGGAAGGCAAGCCCCTGCTCATCCTGGAAGAGGTGCGCAGGCTCTCCGGCGGGCCGCCCCGCTTCCACCAGGTGTCGAAGTTCCCCCTGGTGCAAAACGGCGTCACCTTCGCCGTGGCGGGCATCGCCGTGGACATCACGGCCCAGATCAAGTCCGAGCAGGCCCTGCAGAAGAGCGAGGACCGCTACCGCATCGTGGCCGACTACACCCACGCCATGGAGTGCTGGATCAGCCCAACCGGGGAGATGCTCTACGTCAGCCCCTCGTGCGAGCGCATCACCGGCTACCCGCGCGATTATTTCCTAAGCAATCATAATGGGCTGGAGCAACTTGTCCACCCCGAGGACCTGGACGCCTGGAGACGCTTCAACTCCGGCCAGTTCCAGGGCGTGGACGACAGCCTGGACTTCCGCATCCGGCACAAGAACAGCGACCTGCGCTGGGTCAGCGAGGCCAAGCGCGAGGTCATGAGCGGCAACGGCGGGTCGCTGGGCTCACGCATCTCCCTGCGCGACATCACCAGCCGCAAGGAAATGGAGCTGCAGCTGCGGCACCTGGCCCTGCACGACCCGCTGACCGCCCTGGCCAACCGCACCCTGTGCCTGGACCGCGTGCGCCAGGCCATGGAGCGCGCCCGCCGCCGCCAGCCCTACCACTTCTCCCTGATCTTTCTGGACCTGGACCGCTTCAAGGTCTTGAACGACAGCCTGGGCCACGCCTTTGGCGACAAGGTGCTCATGGCCGTGGCCGACGTGCTGCGCGAATGCGTGCGCGGCCTGGACACGGTGTCGCGCTTCGGCGGCGACGAGTTCGTCATCCTGCTGGAGGAGCTGGTCTCCCCGCGCGAGAGCATCCAGGCCATCCAGCGCATCCGCAAGGCCCTGGCCGTGCCGCTCGCCGTGGACGGCCACGACATCCAGCTTACCGCCAGCCTGGGCATCACCCTGGACGCGCACGAGACCGACACCCCGGAAGACCTGCTGCGCAACGCCAACCTGGCCATGCACCAGGCCAAGAAGGCCGGGCGCAACCGCTTCAAGGTCTTCACCAAGGCCATGCTCGCCCGGGCCAGCAATCTGTTGTCCATGGAGACGGACCTCCGGCGGGCCATCGCCCGGCAGGAGTTCTTCCTGTGCTACCAGCCCATCGTGCGCCTGGACGGCCAGGCCACTCTGCAAGGCTTCGAGGCGCTGGTGCGCTGGAACCACCCGGAACGCGGCCTCGTCTCGCCGGGCGATTTCATCCCCGTGGCCGAGGACAGCGGGCTCATCGTGGACCTGGGGCTCATGGTCCTGCGCGAGGCCTGCCAGACCCTCATGACCTGGCGCGAAATCTCTGAACTGGCCCGGAGCCTGATCATGTCCGTGAACCTCTCGCCCCGGCAGTTTTCCGAAACCCTGCTGGTGGAGGACATCCGCACGGTGCTGGAGGAAACCGGCCTGCCGCCCGGCGCACTCAAGCTCGAAATAACCGAGTCGGCGATCATGGAGAACGCGGGCAGCGCCGTGGACAAGCTGAAGAAGCTCAGGGCCCTGGGCTGCACCCTGTCCATCGACGACTTCGGCACCGGCTACTCGTCCATGAGCAGCCTGCAGCAGTTCCCCTTGAACAACCTGAAGATCGACATCAGCTTTGTGCGGCGGCTGGACACGAGCCAGGAGGGCCTGGAGATCGTCAAGGCCATCATCAGCCTGGCCCACTCCCTGCAGCTCCAGGTGGTGGCCGAGGGCGTGGAGCGCCCCGAGCAGCAGATGATCCTCACCGTGCTCCAGTGCGAGTACGCTCAGGGCTACCTCTACGCCAAGCCCCTGCCCGCGCAACAGGCCTGGGAGTACATCCAGGCCTGCGAAGGCGGCTGCGAGCTGGCGACCTAGAACCGCTGGCCGGACAAGTGGAAAGTCAGGGGAACGCCCTGGCCCGGCGCGCTCCAGACCAGCTCCAGCGCGCCCCTGTCCGCCGTGCTCGCCAGCGGAATGCCGCGCCGGGCAAGCTCGTCGACCACGGCCTGGTTGGGAAAACGGAAGTGGTTCAAATACCCGCAGCTGACCACGGCCTGGACCGGGTCCACGGCCTCGTAAAGCATGCCCGAGAGGCTCGACTTGGACCCGTGGTGCGGCAGCACCAGCACCATTGCCCGCAGGTCCCGGCCCCGGTCGATCATGTCCTCGATGCCCGCGCGCTGCACATCCCCCGGCAAGAGCGCCAGGGGCACGCCGTTCCACACCAGCCGCAGCACCAGCGAACGCTCGTTGGTCGTGGTCTTGTCGAAATCCGCCGCCGGGTGCAGGGCCTCCAGCCAGACCCCGGAGCCCAGGTCCAGGCGGTCGCCGGGGGCGAAGGTCTCCGGCCTCGGCGCGCCCGCTGCCAGCGCGGCGTCAAAGGTCTGGCCCAAGGGACCTGTCGGCCACTGTCCGTTGGTGATGAACCGCCCGACCCGGAAGCGCCGCAGGATGAACGCCAGGCCCTGGGCATGGTCCAGGTCCGGGTGGCTCATGACCACGGCGTCGAGCCTGGGCGCGCGGCCCCAGGCCAGGCTCGGGCCGACCACGGAACGGCCCATGTCGAAGGTCTGGCTGGCCGTGCCGCCGCCGTCCACCAGCACCCGCCGCCCGCCCGGAACTGTCACCAGCAGGGCCTGGGACTGGCCCACGTCCAGCAGGGTCAGCCGAACCTCGGGCCAAGACTCGGGCCGGGACTCGTCCAGGAGCACGCGGCCCTGGGGCACGGCCATGAGCAGCAGCCCGGCCAGAACCAGCAGCACGGGCGCGGCGTTGCGCCTGCGCAGGCAGTACGGCGCAAGCGCCGTGACCAGGCCCGCACCCAGAAGCTCCGGCCACAGGGGCCGCAAAAGCGCCCACACCGGCAGCCAGCCCGCCTGGGAGGCGTGGTGCAGGGCCACAAGCATGGCGTCCTGCACGGTCGACGCGGCCTGGAGCAGCCAGCCCGCCACGTTGCCAAGCCCCGGCACAGGGGCCAGCGCCATGCCGACCATGCCGAGCACCTGCACCACCAGCCCCTGCACCGGCACCCAGGGCAGGTTGAGCAGGAAATTGGGCTGGAACACGCCGAAGTAGGAGACCACCACGGGCAAGAGCGCCAGGTTGGCGGCCAGGCTCATGGCCAGGGCGTCCCAGCCCAGGGCCAAAGCACGATTCAGCCAGCCTGGCCTGTGCGGCCAGAAGCCCCGCAGCCACGGCAGCAGGATGGCCAGCCCAGCCACGGAAAGCGCCGACATCTGCAGCCCCACGTCAAACACCGCCAGCGGCTGGGCCAGAATCATCAGCGCCAGGGCCAGGAACAGGCCGTCGATGAGCGCGCGGCTGCGGTCGAGCAGCAGCAGCAGGCCCCAGAACCCGAACATGCAGGCCGAGCGCACCAGGGACGGGCTGGCCTGGCCCACCCAGACGTACGCCGCGATGAGCGGAAACGAGATGAGGATGGCCAGCTTCTGCCGGGGCAGGCGCAGAAACAATCCGGGCCAGGCCAGCCCGATGAGCCAGGCCAGGCCCCAGCCCAAAAGCGCCACGTAGACCACGTTCAGCCCGGACAGGGCCAGGGTGTGCGCCAGCCCGGCCGCGCGCAGCTCATCGGTGACGGCCAGGCCGATGCGCGAACGGTCGCCCATGAGCAGCCCCAGCACAATGGCCCCGCCCTGGCTGGGCGGCAGGCGCTGCAAGAGGCTGGCGCGCAGCCCCTCGCGCAGGTCCCACCAGGCATCGGCGGGCCGCTCGCCCCAGCGCGCGTCCGGCAGGGGGCCGCGCGCATAGGCCCGGTGGAAGACCCCGCGCAGGCGCTGTTGCCAGTCAAAGTCCGCGCCGCCCGGGTTCTGGAATCCGCGCACGGGCCACAGCCGCAGCAGCGCCTCGACATTCTGGCCCGGAGCTGGCCGGCAGTCCGGCTCGTCCCAGTCAAAGGCGACGCGTCCGGGCACGGCAACGGTGGCGTTGTCCGCGTTGCCTGCGGGACTGGCGCTCCCGGCGCTTTCAGCGCTGGCTACGGTGCCGGAGTTGGCGGGATTGTCGGAGTTGTCAGGGCTGGCGGGGGTGCCAGAGGCGCCGGGGCTGGCGGCCTTTTCGGCCCGCACGTCCTCCAGCAAAATCTCCAGGCGGCCAAAGGGCTTGTCCGTGACCTCGGCCACGCGGCCGCGCAGCAGCGCCTTGCTGCGGCCATCGGTGGCGGCGGGGGAGACCGGAGGCACGTCCGGCAGGACCAAGCGCGCGTGCAGCACGCCAAGGCCGAGGCTTCCGGCCACCAGGACCAGGGTCAGGGCAAGGGTCGGGAGGCAGCGCCTCCAGTCGCGCACGCGGAAGGCGGCCAGCCCGGCCCAGAGCAGCCCGGCCACGGCCAGGGCCGCTTCCGGGTGCCGCAGGCTCCAGATGCCCGCGCAATAGGCCAGGAAATAGACCTGCCAGGCCAGCAGGCCAGGCGGCTGGCCCGCAGCCGCGAACGGGTCCTGGTGCTGGCTGGCTGGCATGCTCTCCCCGGCTTGGGCTAGCTGTTCACGGGGTGTTCGCTTGCGCGCCCGGCTATTCCTGCTCGCGGCGGATGCTTGCGCCCACGGCGGCCAGCTTCTCCTCCATGCGCTCGTAGCCGCGATCCAGGTGGTAGATGCGCTGGACCTCGGTTTCGCCCTGGGCCACCAGCCCGGCCAGCACCAGGGAGGCGCTGGCCCGCAGGTCCGAGGCCATGACCGGCGCGCCAACGAGCTGCGGCACCCCGCGCACCATGGCCGTGCGGTCCTTCAGGTTGATGCGCGCGCCCATGCGGCCCAGCTCGGACACGTGCATGAAGCGGTTCTCGAAGATCTTCTCCTGGATGGAGCCCGAGCCCGAGGCCACGCACATCAGCGCCATGAGCTGGGCCTGCATGTCCGTGGGAAAGCCGGGATGCGGCTGGGTGGTCACGTCCACGCCGGTCAGCTCGCCATTGCGGCGCACCAGCACGGTGCCGTCCTCCTGGCGCTCCACCAGGACGTTCATCTCGCGCAACTTGGAGACCAGAGCGTCCAGCTCGTCCAGGGGGCAGTCGATGAGCCTGAGTTCGCCGTCGGTGATGGCCCCGGCCACCAGGTAGGTCCCGGCCTCGATGCGGTCGGGCATGACGCGGTAGTCGCAGCCGGTAAGCTCGCGCACGCCCTCGATCTCGATGATCGCCGTGCCGTGGCCCCGGATGCGCGCCCCGCAGGCGATGAGGAAGTTGGCCAGGTCGACCACCTCGGGCTCGCGGGCGCAGTTCTCCAGGATGGTGCAGCCCTTGGCCACGCTGGCGGCCATGAGCAGGTTCTCGGTGCCGCCCACGGTGGGAAAGTCGAACACGATGCGCGCGCCGATGAGCCCGCCGCACACGCCGTGGATGTAGCCGGAATCGAGCATGAACCGCGCGCCCATGCGCTCCAGCGCCTTCAGGTGCAGGTCCACGGGCCGCGCGCCGATGGCGCAGCCGCCGGGCAGGGCCACCTTGGCCTCGCCCAGAAAGCCCAGGAGCGGCCCCAGGCACAGCACCGAGGCGCGCATGGTCTTGACCAGCTCGTACGGGGCCTCGTGCTTCAGCTTGATCACCCTGGCCGTGACCGTGTTGCCCTCGAAGGTCGTCTCGCAGCCCAGGATGTTCAGCAGCTTCAGGGTGGTGAAGATGTCGCGCAGGCGCGGCACGTTGGTCAGGCGCACGGTGTCCTTGGCCAGCAGGCAGGCGATGAGGATGGGCAGGGCCGCGTTCTTTGAGCCGCTGACCTGGATGGTCCCCTTGAGCCTGGCCCCGCCATTGATGATGAGCTTGTCCATGATCCGTCCTTGTGTTTCCCGGCCCGCTTCGCGTGGCCGGAAGAAGTATCCGGGGATTTGTCCTTGACCGCCAGGTGGCCTTCAGATAAAGAACTCTTCCTCTTGCGGTGAATGTAGCTCAGTTGGCAGAGCACCAGGTTGTGGCCCTGGGGGCCGAGGGTTCAAGCCCCTTCATTCACCCCACTTGAGAAGTTCAAGGCCCCGTCTCGCACGGGGCCTTTTCTTTCGCCCCCGGCAGCGAGCGGACTGTGCTTGAGCCCGGCCAAGAAATCAAGCGGAATGCCCGGCCCCGCAACGCAGGCCCGACGCGCACGGCGATCCGCATGCCGACGAGCACGACAATCCGCATCAGCGCTTGCGCAGCTTGCGGTTGTCGCCCACGCGCACGGTGAGCTTCTCCTTGTCGAAATACTCCAATAGCGGGATGGCGTACTTGCGCGACAGCCCCGAGACCTCGCGGAAGTCCTGCGGGTGCATGTCCTCGTGCGTGGCGAAAAAGGCCACGACCTTTTCGATGAGCCCCGCCACGGCAGCCGCGTCAAAGTACATCTCCTCCTTGATCTTCACCAGCAGCCCCTCGTCCTGGAGCAGCTTGAACACTGCGGCCGCCTCCTTGAAGGTCAGGTTCAGCGGGTCCAGCACGTCCTTCATGTTCGGCGGGGTCAGGCCCCCGGCTGTGTAGGCCTCGACGAGCTTCTGGCGCAGGGCCGAGGCGTCGGACGCGAGCGAGACCTTGTGCCCCGGCAGGCGCAGGATCTCCTGTTCCGCCGCGATGGAGCCACGGCGCAGCAGGCCCTCCAGCACCAGGTGGAACAGCTTGGGCGCCAGCCGCCGACCCCAGGTGGAGGCCAGCCCGCCGCGCGCCACGCCGGGCTTCATGGGCTCGCGGGCGTGGAAGTCGGCCAAAAACGCCAGCAGGCCGTCGGACAGGTCCTGGACCACCTTGCCGGAGACGTAGGTGCGGGCCTCGCGGTCAATGAGCAGGGCCTCCTGGCGGCCGCCCATGAGCTGCAAGGCCTTTTCCAGAGCTTTGGACTCCATGCTGCTGGCCACAAGCAGCTGGGCGAAGGAGAGCCCGGCGTTGGCCGCCAGCTCAAGTTGCGCCAGCACGATCTCCTCCGGCGTGCCTGTGCCCAGGCCGCGCAGGACCTCCACCGCCGGGGAAAAGCGCTTGACCCGGTGCGGCAGGGGCGAAAGCAGCCGCCCGCCCGCAATGGTGCGCAGCGGCGAAAAGGAGCGCGCCACCACGCGGTCGCCGTAGACCCCGGCCAGGGGCTCGGTGAAGCGGATGCGGCAGACGGCGGTCTGGCCGGGCTCCAGGGCCTCGCCCTCGAGCATGTAGACCCGGGCCATGACCTCGCGCGCGCCGTGGTGGAAGTGCACCTCCTTGCGGTGCTTGATGGACCGGGGCGAGGACTTCAGGCAGGTCAGCTCCACGTCCCAGGACAGGCTGGGAAACAGCGATCCGGGCCGGGCCAGCACGTCGCCGCGCGAGATTTCCTCCACCTCCAGGCCGGCCAGGTTCACCGCCGTGCGGCTGCCCGCAAAGACCTCCTCCACCTGTGCGCCGTGGGACTGCAGGGTGCGCACCTTGGACGCCAGGCCGCCGGGATACACGGTCACGTCCTCGCCCACCTTGACCTTGCCGGACACCAGGGTGCCGGTGACCACGGTGCCGTAGCCCTTCATGGTGAACACGCGGTCCACGGGCAGGCGCAACAGGTCCGAGCGGCGGTGCGGCTCGTAGGCGTCGGCCAGTTTGGCCAGCTCGGCCTTGAGCGCGTCTAGCCCCTGCCCGGTGTGGGCGGAGACGGGCAGGATGGGCGCGCCTTCGAGGAAGCTGCCCTTGAGGTAGCTGGCCACCTCCTCCTCAACCATCATCAGCCAGTCCGGCTCCACCATGTCGACCTTGGTCAGGGCCACGATGCCGGTGCTGATGCCGAGCAGGGAGCAGATCTCCAGGTGCTCGCGGGTCTGGGGCATGATGCCCTCGTCCGCGGCGATGACCAGCACCACGAAGTCGATGCCCGCCGCGCCCGCCACCATGTTTTTCACGAAGCGTTCGTGGCCGGGCACGTCGACCACGCCGAGTTTTTTGGGTCCGGTCTTGGTGGGGGGCAGGTCCATGAAGGCGAAGCCCAGCTCGATGGTGATGCCGCGCTTCTTCTCCTCGGCCAGACGGTCGCAGTCGATGCCCGTAAGCGCCTTGACCAGCGTCGTCTTGCCGTGGTCGATGTGCCCGGCTGTGCCCATGATGACCGGCATGTATGACTCCTCAATTATATTGCTGGCGTCTGCCTGAGACGCAACGCTGTCTTTTGCGGAAAACCGCTGCGCCAAGAGGAGTGGCCCAGTCCCGCACGCCCGGCCTGCGGCGGCAAAGCCGGGCCTGCGTCCGGGTTCACGCGCCGCGCGCACTGACTCAAGAACATCTGGCGGGTGTCCTCGCGGACGCGGCCCCTAGCTCTTGAGAAAGGCGCGGAAGGCCAGGACCGTGGCGTAGAGGTCGGCCTTGCCCAGCACCTCGAACGGGCTGTGCATGGACAAAACCGCAGGCCCCATGTCGATGACGTCCATGCCGTACACGGCCAGAAATTTGGCAACGGTGCCGCCGCCGCCCAGGTCGACCTTGCCCAGCTCGGCCATCTGCCAGGGCACCCCGGCCTTGTCCAGGATGTTCCGCAAATAGGCCACGTATTCCGGGTGCGCGTCGTTGGCCCCGACCTTGCCCCGGTGCCCGGTGAACTTGTTGAAGCACGGGCCATAGCCCATGTACGCGGCGTTGCGCTTCTCATAAACGTCCAGGTGGTCAGGGTCCACGGCGGCGTTCACGTCTGCGCTGATGGCCATGCCGCGCAGAAAGACCTCGGACAGCCGGGCCTTGGGCTCCCAGGCGGCCAGCAGGTCGGCCACGGCGTACTCGAAGAACAGGGACTGGGCCCCGGTGCCGCCCTCGCTGCCGATCTCCTCCTTGTCCCAGAACAGCACCAGCTGGGTGTGCTCCGGGGTCTTCTCGGACAAAAGGGCCTGGAGCGCGGCAAAGACGCAGGAGCGGTCGTCGTGGCCATAGCCGCCGATCATGGAGCCGTCGAGCCCGACGTTGCGCGCCGGGCCGGCAGGCACCAGCTGCAGCTCGGCGCTGAACAGGTCGCTCTCGGTGACGCCGTAGCGCTTGTGCAAAAGCTCCAGCACGCGCTGGCGCACGCGGTCCTTGTCCTTGGCGCGCTTCTCGTCGCCCGCGTTGGCGGGCTCGTGGGCGACGACGGCATTGAGTTTCTCGGCCTCAAAGGCCTCGGAGACCTTCTGCTCCACCTGCTTGTAAGCCAGGTGCGGCAAGAGGTCGGTGATGGTCAGGACAGGGTCGTTCGGGTCCTCGCCCACGCAGACCTTGACGATGCCGCCGTCCTTCTTGACCACCACGCCGTGCAGGGCCAGCTCGCGCGCCAGCCACTGGTACTTGCGGATGCCGCCGTAGTAGTGGGTCTTCATGAGCCCCAGGTCCGTGTCCTCGTACAGCGGGTGCTGCTTCAGGTCGATGCGCGGGGTGTCGGCGTGGGCCCCGAGCAGGCGGAAGCCCTGGGACAGGGGCTTACGTCCGCGCCGCACCAGCAGGATGGACTTGCCGCGCAGCACCCGGGCGTAAGCCTTGGTGCTGGCCGCCAGGGTCTCGCTGAACCCGGCCTTTTTCACGGCGTCCAGCACATAATCAATGGTCTCGCGCTCGGTCTTGCAGGTGGAGAGAAAGCGCATGTAGCTGTCGGCGCAGGCGGCGAGCGCCTTGCGGTCAACGGCGGAGGCGTAGACATCCCAGCAGTTGCGGGAGGTATGTTCCAGTTCGGGCTTCAATTTGCTCACGGGTGTGCTCCAAACCTGTTCAAAATTATTCCAGAATTTTTCCAGATCGCGGATCTTTCAGCGGATTTTTCTGGCGATCGCATCGGCCTTCTTGTAGTCGCTCCAAAATATTATGTGCCACCCAGGGCCTGGCGCAGGGCCGAGAGGACCAGCGGATGCTCCGCAGGGGCCAGGGTGCGCGGGTCCAGACACAACGCGCCGTCCTCCACCCGGGCCACCAGGGGCGGGTCCGTGGCCAGCAGGGCCTGGCGCAAGCCGTCCACCGAGAGGCCGTGGTGCGTGCCGGGGTTCAGCCCGGCGTCCGCGCCCGGCCTTTGAACCGGCGTCAGGGCCACCAGGGCCGTGGGCAGGTCGGCCTCGGGAAAGGCCCCGCCGCCCACGCGCGACACGCCCGGACGCACGCTCACCTCAATCCCCCCGCCGAGACCCCTTTTGAGCAGCCCGGCCAGGCACGCGGCCTGGGAGCGCAGGGACTTGAGCGGGCGGGTCATCATGGCCAGCGTGGGTACGCGGCCACGGGCCAGGTCCGGGTCCAGGTACAGGCGCAGGGTGGCCTCCAGCGCGGCCAGGGTCATCTTGTCGATGCGCAGGGCGCGGTTCAGCGGGTTCTTCTTGATGCGCTCGATGATCTCCCGGCGGCCCACGATGATGCCCGCCTGGGGACCGCCCAGGACCTTGTCGCCGGAAAAGGAGACCACGTCCGCGCCGTCGGCTATGGCCTCGGCAGCCGTGGGCTCGCCCGGCAGGCCGTCGGCGTCCAGGCGCAGCAGGCTGCCGCTGCCCAGGTCCTCGATGACCGGCAGGCCGCAGGCGACAGCCAGTGTCTTGAGCTCGCGCAGCGGCACCTCCTTGACAAAGCCCACCTGCCGGAAGTTGGAGGTGTGGACCTTCATGAAGGCCGCAGTCTCCGGCCCGACGGCGGCCTCGTAGTCGCGCAGGTGCGTGCGGTTGGTGGCCCCGACCTCGCGCAGCACGGCCCCGCTCTTGGCCATGACCTCGGGGATGCGGAAGCTCCCGCCGATCTCCACCAGTTGCCCGCGCGAGACGATGACCTCGCGGCCCATGCACAGGGTGTCCAGCACGATGAGCACGGCGGCGGCGTTGTTGTTCACCACCAGGGCGGCCTCGGCCCCGGTCAGGCGGCAGAGCAAGGATTCAACGTGGGCATAGCGGCTGCCGCGCTCGCCCGTGGCCAGGTCGAACTCCAGGTTGGAGTAGTGCGCGGCGGCCTGGGCCACGGCGGCCACGGCCTCCGGGGCCAAAAGCGAGCGGCCCATGTTGGTGTGCACCACCACGCCCGTGGCGTTCAGCACGCGGCGGAAGCGCGGCCTGGCCCCCTGGCGCACGTAGGCCAGCATGCGCGGATAGAGCGCGCCCAGGCTGAGCTGGGCCTGGTCGGCAAAGGCCCCGGCGCGGATCTCCTCGCGCACCAGGTCCAGAAAGGCGTTCACCAGGTCCTTGAGGAGCGGGCGCGGCAGAGCGTGCAGGCCCAGACTCTGGCCGGGACTCTGGCCGGGGTTCTGGGATTTGTCCAGGCCGCCCTCGTCTGCAGCCAGGGCGGCAAGGCACTGGTCCACGGCGGGCAGGTGGCGGAAAAGCGTGCTCACGTCAGAACCTCCAATGGGACTGCCAGCTTGGCAATTGGCTTGGCGGCCAGCTTGGCAACCAGTTTGCTGGCCGAATCACTCCGGACGCTCCAGCAGGCCAGGATGTGTCATATAAAACTCGCCCAGCAAATACAAGGAACCGCAGACAAGCACCGGCCCGGCACCGCCGCTGTCCCCATCCGCCATGCAGCGCGCCAGGGCGGCGTGGACATCCGCCGCAGGCACGGCCCCAGGCCCCAGCAGCGCGGCCAGCTCCTCGGGTTCGCAGGCGCGCGGGCAGGACGGGATGCCAGCGGCGTACACGGTTCCGTCCGTGAGGGCGCGCACCAGCGGCAGCATGGTGGCCAGCGGCTTGTCGCGCAGGCAGCCGAAGACCACTGCAGCCGGGCGGATGGCCTCGGCCTCCAGCGAGGCCCCCAGCGCCGCCAGCCCGTGGGCATTGTGCCCGCCGTCCAAAATAAGCTCCGGCAACCCGGCCCCGGCAGGCACATGCTGCATGCGGCCAGGGATGAAGGCGCACCGGAAAGCCTCCTGGCAGGCCTCCTCGATCACCGGCAGGCGCAGCCGCGCGGCCCACAGCGCAAAGGCGGCCAGGGCCAGGCGGGCGTTGTCCTGCTGGTGCAGGCCCGGCAGGCTCAGCCGCAACCCGGTCATGTGCGGCGAAAAAACTCTCGCCTTTGGCGCGGGCGTCACACGGCCCTTGGCGCGCGAGTACGAAAGCACCTCGCCCACGCCCACCAGCTCTGCCCCGGCCTCCCCGGCCACGCGCCGCAGGACCTCCATGGCCTCGGGCTCCTGGTGCGCGCTGATGGCCAGCCCGCCACCCCGCACAGGCCGACGCATGGCCCCGGCCTTGTCGGCTGCGATCTCGGCCAGGGTGTCGCCCAGCACGTTCATGTGGTCCAGGCCGATGGGCGTGAACACCGTGAGCGCGGGCGAAAGCACGTTGGTGGCGTCAAAGCGCCCGCCCAGGCCCGCCTCCATCACCGCCACGTCGACGCCCGCTTCCCCCGGCCCGGCCTCGGCAAAGGCCAGCACGGCCAGGGCGGTCAGCAGCTCGAAGTAGGTCAGGTCCAGGCCCTCGGACCGGCGCAGGGCTTCATGACCCAGGCGCGCCCAGGCGTCCTCCGGCAGCATGGCCCCGTCCACCAGGATGCGCTCGCGCACGCTGACAAAGTGCGGGCTGGTGAAAAGCCCCACGCGCAGGCCGTGGGCACGCAGCAGCTCGGCCAGGATCGTGGCGGTGGAGCCCTTGCCGTTGGTGCCCACCACGTGCAGCACCGGGAAGCGCGGCGGCCCGCTGCGCCGCACGAATTCGGCCATGCGCTCCAGGCTCAGGTCCATGTGGAACAGGCCCAGACTGTCCAACTGGTGCAGGAAATCTTGGAAGGTTGGCGCGTGCGTCACACAGGACCTTTTGGACGCAGGCCTTGACCGCGCCCCATAGCTTGATTAGTGAATGGTTCCCCGCGCGTGCCAGTAGCTCAGGTGGATAGAGCATCAGCCTTCTAAGCTGACGGTCGAGGGTTCGAATCCTTCCTGGCACGCCAAAATTTCCGGTGGGTTACGTCAGTGCTGGCGTGGCCCATCTCTTGTCTCTGCTACCCTGCCCCAGGAATCAAGGCCAAACAGGCCAGCGCAACCGGCGCATGCTCCGCTGCCGTTGCCGCGCTGACTGCGCTGCCAACGTTACGCCACCCGCTGGCGGCCTAGCGTTGAGGGGAGGGGCTCCGGGCTGTGGCGGGGCAGGCAGGACGTTCCAGGAAAATCAGCCGGAGATGTTCCCGGTTCACCTCGGTTGCGGCGCGTGCCGTTGTTCGATTCGACGGACGATTCGTCGTCCGAGCCGCCGTCCGAGCCTCTTACAGCCGCCGTCCGAGCCTGGGCGCGCGGTCTTCGGCATTCCGCCGACGCCAGCGCAACAGGCGGAAGGGCAAATATCCGTGCGTCTGCGCATGAACATGAGTGCGCGCAGAAAACGCGTGCCCCTGTCCGCTGGCGGTCGTGTCCTTCTAGGCCACCTTGCCGCCGTCGTCGACCATGCCCGCAGAGGTCAGCAGGCGCGTGACCTCGGCGTCCTTGGCCACCAGGATCATGCCCTGGCTCATGAGGCCGCGCAGCTTGCGCGGGGCCAGGTTGGCCACCACCACCACCTGCCTGCCCACCAGATCCTCCGGGCTGAAGCGGTCGGCCAGGCCGGCCACGATCTGCCTGGGCTCGGGCTCGCCCAGGGCCACCTGCACCACCAGCAGCTTGTCCGCGTCCGGGTGCTTGGCGGCGGAGAGCACAGTGCCCACGCGCAGGTCCAGCTTCTGGAAGTCCGCGAACTCAATGGACTCCGCCGGGCCGACAGGGGCCTCGGCTGTCTTGGCCGGGGCCTTTTTCTTGGGCTCCGCAGCCGCAGCCTTGAGGGCCTCCTGGCTGTCCACAGGCACGGCGGGGGCAGCGGGCGGCACCGGCTCGGGCACGTCCACGCGCGGGAACAGGTTCGAGGTCGGCAGCACGTCCAGGCCGGAGTCGAGCAGGCCCCAGACCTCGGGCTCCTTGGCCAGGTGCACCTTTTCCAGGTCAAAGGCGCAGCCCAGCTGCTCGTGCATCTTCACGCTGGCCTCGGGCATCACGGGCCAGAGGTGCACGGCGATTTTCCGCATGTGCTCCAGCAGCATGTACATCACCGTGCCCAGGCGGGCCTTGTCCTTGTTCTTGAACAGGGTCCAGGGCGCGGCGGTGTCGATGTACTTGTTCAGGGCGCGCACCAGCTCCCAGAGGGACTCCAGGGCGCGGGCGGTGCGGAACTCCGCAAAGTGGCCCTGGAAACTGCGCATGGCGTCGCGGCCCAGGCGCTTGAGCTCGGCGTCCTCCTCGGCCTCTGCGCCGGGGCTGGGCACCTTGCCCTCGAAATACTTGTGCGTCATGGACAGCACGCGGTTGAACAGGTTGCCCAGGTCGTTGGCCAGGTCGGCGTTGAGGCGGCCCACCAGGGCTTCCTCCGTGAACGAGGCGTCCGATCCGAAGGCCATCTCCCGCAGCAGAAAGTAGCGGAAGGCCGAGGTCCCGTAGGCGTCGACCATCTGTTTCGGCTCCACCACGTTGCCGAGCGACTTGGACATCTTGGTGTCCCGCACCAGCCAGTAGCCGTGCACATTGAGCGACTGGTAGGGTGCGATGCCCGCAGACTTGAGCATGGTCGGCCAGAACACGGCGTGGGGCTTCAGGATGTCCTTGGCCACGATGTGGTTGGCGGGCCAGAACTTCTTGAACTTTTCGCCGCGCGGGTAGTTCAGCGCGCTGACATAGTTCAAAAGCGCGTCGAACCAGACGTAGCAGACGAAGTCCTGGTCAAAGGGCAGCTCAATGCCCCAGGTGAGGCGGCTCTTGGGTCGGGAGATGCACAAATCCTCCAGCGCGCCGGACTCCAGCAGGCTTAGGACCTCGTTGCGGTAGCGCGCCGGGCGGATGAAGTCCGGGGTCTGGTTGATGTAGTCGATGAGCCAGGCCTGGTACTTGGACATGCGGAAGAAGTAGTTCTTCTCGGCGATGTATTCCGGCCTGGTCTTGTGGTCCGGGCACATGCCGTCCACAAGCTCCTTTTCGGTATAGAAACGCTCGCAGCCGAAGCAATAATGCCCGCCGTATTCGCCGAAGTAGATGTCCCCGGCCTCGTACACCTTCTGCAACACCTTCTGCACGGTCTTGATGTGCTCGGGGTCGGTGGTGCGGATGAAGTGGTCGGGCTTGGCCCCCAGCAGGGGCCCCAGGGCACGGAACAGCCCGCTGATCTGGTCGGCGTATTCCTTGGGCGACTGCCCGGCCTCCTCGGAGGCCTTGGCGATCTTGTCGCCGTGCTCGTCCGTGCCGGTGAGGAAGAAGCACTCCTCGCCCATGAGCCGGTGGAAGCGGGTCATGGCGTCGGCCAGGATGGTGGTGTAGGCGTGGCCCAGGTGCGGCTTCGCGTTGACGTAGAAGATGGGCGTGGTGACGAAAAAGCGGCTCACTCTCGACTCCTTGGAGCGTTTCCTGACCTTTTGGTGGTGGCGGATTATGAAGGCCCTGCGAACCTAAACGGGCTTGGGGCCCCTGCCCTTGCGACGCTTGCGCCTGGGCCGGGAGCGTCCGGCCTCGCCCTCGGGCCTGGCCGGGCGCTCGGCGCCGGGCTCTGTGGGCGCGCCGTCGGGCATCTGCTGGGGCATCTGCTGGGCCGCCTGCGGGGCCGTTGCCCTGGGCGCGCCCTCCTGGCCGTCCGCAGCCTGGGCCCTGGGCTCCGGCCTGTCGGGACGGCCGTGCCTTTCGGCCCTGTCGGGCCGGTCGGACTTCTCAGACCGTTCGGGCCTGTCGGGCCGTTCAGACTTCTCAGGCCGGTCGGACCTGTCGGATTTTTCAGACCGTTCTGGCCGGTCGGACCTTTCGGGCCTTTCGGGCCTCTCGGGCCGCGCTGAACGCTCCGGCCTGGCCGGGCGGCCCGTGGACGCCCTGCCGCCGCCCTGGCGGCCCTGGCGTTCCGGGGCCAGGCCCTCCGGGGCCTGGGCCGCGCCCTCGGCCGAGAGCTGGCGGCTCACCAGGTCCTTCCATTCCTCAAGCGTGAACTCGCGCTCGCCCAGATCCTCGACCCAGACGGAGATGGATTTCTTGAAGAAGTTGGCGCGCAGCACCTTGGCGTTGCCGATGGCCGTCTGGATGCGCTTGCCGATCTTGGGGCACTGCTTGTGGAATTCCTCGTAGCCCTTCTGCTCGTAGCTCAGGCAGCACAAGAGCCGCCCGCAGATGCCGGAGATCTTGGCCGGGTTCAGGAACAGGTTCTGCTCCTTGGCCATCTTGATGGTCACCGGCGCGAACTTGCGCAGGAAGCGGCGACAGCAGACCACCTGCCCGCAGTTGCCGATGGCCCCGACCATCTGCGTCTCGTGGCGCACGCCGATCTGGCGCAGCTCGATGCGCGTATGGAACTCCCGCACCAGGCTCTTGATGAGCTCGCGGAAATCGATGCGGTTTGGGGCGGTGAAGTAGAAGATCATCTTGCTGCGGTCGTGCAGCACCTCCACGTCCACCAGCTTCATGTCCAGGTTCTGGTGGGAGATGCAGCCCCGGCAGAAATTGAAGGCCCGGCGCGCCAGGCGCTTGTTCTCGGCCCCGGTCTCCAGGTCCTGCGGCCCGGCCAGGCGGTGGATGTGCTGCAGCCCGGCGGAGGTGCTGGGCCGGGGCTGGTACTGGGCGGCCTGCTCCAGGGAGTAGACCCCGCCGGTGGACGTGTCCTCCTCCTGCTCCTGTTGCGAGGGCTGCTTGGACTCCGGAGCAATCGCTTCGGCCTGGGCCACGGGAGCTTCGGCCTGGGGAGCGTCGTCAACATCGCCCTGCCAGTCCGCGCTGATGAACACGGCCTCAAAGGAGGCCGGGGCATCGGCCAGGGCATCGGCCGGAGCGTTGTCGGCCGGGACGCTTTCAGCCACGGCCACAATAACGACATGCGCGTCCTGATGTGCGGCTTCCGGGGCAGCCACCGTGGCCACCTGGCCCAGGGCCAGGCCCTGGTCGGTCTCCACCAGCACGGACTGCCCCACGCGCACCACATGGGCTCCGGAGGCGAAATAGCACACCGGCCCGTGGTCGCTGAACTTGATCCCGAGAATCTGACTCATGCACCTGTCCTGTGGGTCGCTTTAGGCCTTCTGGCCGTGCGACGTCGTAGGCTTCAGTAGCCGACTTTTCATCGAAGTTCAAATGCAGCCAAGGGGCGGGGGCGCCCCAAAAAAAAAGGCGGAAGGCCACGGCCAGGCCGCCGCCGTCCGCTCGTCCCGCCCAGACGCCGAGCCGGGTTCCTGGAGGGTTCCGGCTAGGCCGTGAGCCCCAGGGCGCGGAGTTCCGCCAGGAAGCGCTCCTCCTCAATGGGCTTGACCAGGAAGCAGTCGGCCCCGCCGAGGAAAAAGGCGTCGTTGGTCTCGCGGGAATCCTCAAGCATGCTGATGACCACGACCTTGCAGCGCTTTTCGTCGCTGAGGCCCAGGTCGTCCTCAAAGCCGCGCATCTCGCACAGGGCCTGCTGGCCATCCATCTCCGGCATCACCAGGTCCATGCAGACCAGATCATAGGGGTGTCCGCCCTGCAAGGCCTTCTTGAAGGCCTCCACGGCCTCCTCGCCATTGACCGCAATGTGGCATTCCGCAACGGGCCGCAACATGTCATGAAGCATGACCCTGCTGTAAAAATCGTCGTCCACGATAAGCACACGCATCAATCACTCCCCTTTGTTCATGCCCTGCCTGCCTTTTGCACGGCACTTGCGAGTGTGGCATGTCCTGGCACAGAAATCAAGTGCGGGCGGGTCTCGGCGCGCGGGCGGCCGCACCCTTCCGGGCGGCCCGGAAGCCTGGAGCGGCTAGAGGTCGAAGCTGGAATTCTGGGTCAGGGCCAGGCACTCCGGCGCGGGGCCGGGGCCGGTCAGCATTTCCCGGCAGCGCAGCACCAGCCCGTCCACGTCGGCGTCGATGCGCTCCTGGTTGTGATGGAACAGGCCCAGGGTGCGCACCCCGGCGGCCCTGGCCAGCCGGGCCGCGTCGCCGAAGTGCGAATGCCCCCAGCCGCGGCGGCTCGGGTATTCCTCGGGCAGGTACTCGGCATCGTGCACCAGCAGGTCCGCGCCCCGGCAGAAGGCCGCGTACTCCTCAAAGCTGCGCCCGCCCCGGTGGTGCTGGGAAAGTTCGTTGTCGGTCAAGAAGACGAAGCTTTTGCCGTCCTCCTCCACGCGGTAGCCCGCGCCGAGGTTCGGGTGCGAGAGCGCGATGCGCGTGACCCGCAGGGTGTCCACCTGCAGGGTCTCGCCCTGCCAGACGCAGCCCTTGATGCGCGCAGGCAGCGAGCCGAAGGGCACGGGAAACAGCGGCGGGGCCATGACCCGCGCCAAGAGCTTGCCGATGTCGCCCTGCAGGCCGGGACTGCCGTACAGGTCGATGCGCACCCGGGGGTTGTACAACAGCTTGAAGAACGGCAGCCCCAGCACATGGTCCCAGTGGGTGTGGGTGAACAGCAGCGTCAGGTCCAGGCGGCCCTGCTCCACCAGCGCGCAGCCCAGCCTGCGGATGCCCGTGCCTGCATCGATGACCAGCAGCGCATCGTTGCGGGAACGGATCTCAATGCAGGTGGTGTCTCCGCCGTAGCAATCGAATTCCGGTCCGGAAACCGGAACGGAGCCGCGCGCGCCCCAGCAACACACCTTCACCGGCCACCCCGCCGGGACAAATGCAGGTCGGCTGTTTCCAGAGAACTCATCTTGAAGGTATTAGCCGCAGCGCGCAGCAATGGCAATACCCTGGCCAGGGGCAAAACAAGGCATGGCGGCACTTTGCTTCCTGCGGCACTTGCGTTAGTATTGCACGGGCCCAAGCACAACAGCACAGCCAAGGAGCAGCCTGCCGTGAAACACACCATCTTCGCCCTGGTGGCCAACCGCACGGGCGTTCTGGCCGACCTGGCCAACGAGTTCAAGAAACGCAGCCTGAACATCCAGAGCATCGCCTGCGGGGAGACCGAAAACCCGGCCGTGACCAGCATGGTCATCTGCCTGGAGGCCCCGGACGGCGACGTCGACGTCATCACCGACGCCGTGGCCCAGATGGACTTCGTCATCAAGGTGGACGACCTGGCGCGCAAGGAGTTTCTGGACCGCGAGCTGGTGCTCATGAAGATCGAGCGCGGCGCGGACAACCTCTCGCAGCTCATGCAGATCCTGGAGGTCTTCCGCGCCAGCGTGGTCGGCATGGGCGAAAAAAGCCTCACCGTGGAGCTCTCCGGCGACTCCGAGCGGGTGGAGGGCCTGATCAAGATGCTCGCGCCTTTCGGCATCATGAGCATGGCCAGGACCGGCAAGATCGCCCTGCGGCGCGGAGACGACTAGTGGACACCCCCCGCCTGGCCAGCCTGGATGCGTTGGTGCGGGCCGTAACGGCCCGGGGCGGGCCGCTGCGCGTGGCCATCGCCCCCTGCGCCGAGGAGTTCGTGCTGCGCGCCGCCCTCCACGCCGCTGCAGCGGGCCTGGCCGAGCCCGTGTTCCTGGGCGACATGGCCCGCACCCACGCCGTGGCCGAGCGTCTGGGCCTGGATCTCTCGGCCTTCGAGCGCCAGGACTGCCCGGACGATATCCAGGCCGTGACCCTGGCCGTGGACTACTTCCGTCAGGGCCGGGCCCAGCTGATCATGAAGGGCCTGGTGAGCACCAGCACCGTGCTCAAGGCCGTGCTGGTCAAGGACGCCGGGCTGGTGCCCGCAGGCGGCATCTTAAGCCACGTCACGGTGTTCGACGCACCGGGCTGCGGCCCAGAGGAAGATGGCGGCCCTGGCGGCCAGGGCCGTCCACAGCGGCTCATGCTGCTCACCGACGCCGGGGTGAACATCCGCCCCACCCTGCAACGCAAAGTGGAGATACTCAAAAACGCCCTGGCCGTGGCCCGCAGCCTGGGCATCGCGCGCCCGCGCGCGGCCATGCTGGCGGCCACGGAAAAGGTCAACTATCCGGCCATGCCCGCCACGCTCGACGCGGACATCATCGCCAAAATGGCCAGCTCCGGCGAATTCGGCGACGCCCTGGTGGCCGGGCCCCTGGCCCTGGACCTGGCCGTGTCGCCCTCGGCCGCAGCCATGAAGGGCATGGACAACCCCGTGGCCGGCCAGGCCGACATCCTGTGCACCCCGGACATCGAGTCCGGCAATATTTTGTACAAGGCGCTCAATTCGCTCATGAACATCACCCTGGCCAGCGTGGTGGTGGGCAGCCGCGTACCGGTGGTCGTGCCCTCGCGCGGGGACTCGGAGCACTCCAAGTTCGCCTCCATCGCGCTGGCCGCCTACCTCGCCGCCAACCAGAACTCCGCCGATCAGAATGGAGACCCGCAGTGACCAGCCCGGCCCCGCGCATCCTGTGCATCAACCCCGGCTCCACCTCCACCAAGGTGGCCGCCTTTGCGGGCCAGACAGAGCTTTTTTCCGAGGACATCAGCCACGACAAGGCCGAGCTGGCCTCACCCGAGGGCGTCCAGGGCCAGCTGGCCCTGCGCCGCGCCGCCGTGGCCCAGGCCGTGGCCCGGCACCTGGACGCGGCCCAGGGCCAGGCCTGCTTCGACGCCGTGGCCGGGCGCGGCGGGCTTTTGCGCCCGCTGCCCGGCGGGGTCTACGCCGTGTGCCGGGACATGCTGGGCGACCTGGCCCAGGCCCGCTACGGGGAGCACCCCTGCAACCTGGGCGCGGCCCTGGCCAGCGAGTTCGCGGCCCTGTCCGGCTGCCCGGCTTTTGTGGTCGACCCGCCCGTGACCGACGAGCTGCGCGAGGTGGCGCGCGTCACGGGCCTGCCGCGCATCCGGCGGCGCAGCGTGTTCCACGCCCTGAGCCAACGCTCCGCAGCCCGGCGCGCGGCCACGGACCTCGGCCTGCGCTACGAGGAGTCCAAGCTCGTGGTGGCCCACCTGGGCGGCGGGGTCAGCGTGGGCGCGCACGACCGCGGGCGCATCGTGGACGTGACCAACGGCGTGGACGGCGAAGGCCCCATGAGCGCCGAACGCGCAGGCACCCTGGCCAGCCTGAGCCTGCTTGCGCTGGTCGAGCAGGGGGAGGACCCGGCCGCCCTGCGCCGCGAGCTGCTCACCGCCAGCGGGCTCTTTGCCCACGCCGGGACCAACGACCTGCGCGTCATCGAGGCCCGGGCCTGCGCCGACGACCAGGAGGCCGAGGCCCTGGTCCAGGCCCTGGCCTACCAGGTGGCCAAGAACGTGGCCGCCATGGCCGCAGCCCTGCACGAGGACGATGGCGCGGCCCTGGACGCGGTGGTGCTCACCGGCGGCATGATCAAGAGCGCGCTTTTGGCGGCGGCCATCACGCGGCGGGTCTCGTGGCTGGCCCCGGTGGCCCTGCTGCCGGAGGTGGAGGAGATGCGCGCCCTGGCCGCAGGCGCGCTGGCGGCCCTGGCCGGGACCGAACCCGTGCGCCGCTACGGCCAGGAGGAGGAATGAGCATGCAGCTGGACGCCGGACAAAAACGCGTGCTGGCGGCCCTGTGCGTGCTGGCCGGGGTGCTCTTGGCGGGCGCCGTGGCGCTGATGCGCGTGGAGGGCTTAAGCTTTGCCGACGCGCTCTATTTCAGCGTGGTCACCATGTCCACCGTGGGTTACGGCGACGTGGTGCCGCACACCGGCGCGGGCCGCGTGGTGGCGGGCATCATGATCCTGACCGGTGTGGGCTCGTTCATGAACGCCGTGGCCGCCACCTCGGACCACCTGCTGACCAGGCGCGCGCAGAAGGAGCGCATGGAAAAGCTGAACATGGTCATCGGCGTGTTCTTCAGCGAGGCCGGAACCAAGCTGCTGCGCATGCTGGCCCTGCTGGACACGGACCTGGAGGGCCTGCGCGCGCGCCTTCCCGAGGACGACGGGTGGTCCGATCAGAACTTCCGCGCGTCCGCCCTCGCCATCTCCCGGCACGGGTACACGGTCGCGGCGGGCCTGGCCGCCCTGCAAGAGGTCAAGATATTCCTCACCGAGAAGAGCCCGCTGCTGGTCCGGCTTTTGGAGAACCCGAACCTGCTGGAGCACGAGACCTGCACGGACCTGCTCTGGGCCGTGCTGCACATCAAGGAGGAGCTGGAGTTCCGCTTTGACCTGAAGGACTTGAGCGCGACCGACACCGCCCACCTCTGCGGCGACCTGGAGCGCGCCTACCGCCTGCTGGCCAGGCAGTGGCTGGACTACATGCGCCACCTCAAGGCCAACTACCCGTACCTGTTCATGACCGCCGCCCACCGCAACCCCTTCCGGGAGCCCAGGCCGGCCTGATCCCAGCGGCGGCTGCCCGGCGTCTACTGCATGGCGGTTCCGGGCAGGCGCACGAGCATGATGGTCGCCCCCTCCTCGGACGCGTCCAACTCCACCGTGCCGCCCTGGGCCATGGCGAACAGCCGCGCCGAGTAGGTGCCGAGCCCCGTGCCCTTGGCCTTGCCGCTGGTCACGAACTTTTCAAAGAGCCGCTCCCGGATGTCCAGCGGCACGGCGCCCACATTACGGATGCTGACCACGGGCTCCGCGCCGCCGCGCAGGGCGATGGCGATGCGCTCCCCCACGGGCGAGGCCTCGAAGGCGTTGGCGATGAGGTTGGAGAGCAGCGGCGAGCAGAGCCGCTCCTCGCCCAGCACGCGGAAAGCGCTGGATTCCGTGATCGGCTCGCCCTCAAGCAGCACCTCCAGGCTGAGCTTTTTGCGCTGCACAACGCCCTGCATCTCCTTGGCGATGCTTTTGATCACCGCCAACAGGTCGAAAGGATACGGGTTGTACCGGTAGTGGCCGCGCTCGATCTTCATGATGTCGAGCGACATCTCCACCTGCCGGAGCATCTTGATGCCGCCCATCTCGATGTAGCGCAGGTACTCGATCTGCTCCGGGGTCAGGTTCGAACCCGACATGATGATCTGGGGCAGATTGATGATGCCGTTGAGCGGCGTTTTCAGGTCGTGCCGGATGATGTTGTCGATGTCGTCGCGCAGCCGGTCCAGGTTCTTCCTGTCCGTGATGTCCTGGAACGAACCTGTGAGCACGCGCGCGCCGTCCTTGTCCGTGCGCCTGCCGATGAAGCGCACCCAGCGCTGGCAGGCGCCCTGCCGCACAAGGCGCAGCTCCACGTCGATGGCTTCGCCCAGATCCTCGGCCTTGCGCACCGCCTCGATGTACAGATGCCGGTCCTCGGGCGACACAAACGCGGCGGCCTCCTCCAGGTCCGGCAGGGTCTCCCCCTCGTAGCCGAGAAGAATGCGCAACTCATCCGTCCACTTGCGCGCCCTGGTCTCCAGATTGACGGACCAGCCCCCGATCTGGCCGAGGGACTGCGTTTGCGCCAGCAGCTCCTGGTTCTCGCGCAGGGCCTGTTCGGCCTGCTTGCGCTCGGTGACGTCGCGGATGACCAGCATGGTTCCCAGGAAGGTCATGTTCTGCCACAGCCCGCAGGACGAAAGCTCGAATTGGCGCGGGTCGGGGGCTGAGCCGACGCTGCCCCTGGGCCGCAGGCGCACAGCCATGTCGCGCGAGCACCTGGGCAGCCCCCTGCGCTCGTTGATCAGACTGGGGGCCAAGGCGAGGGCCTTTTTCATGCCGACATAGAGGGGCAGCACCAGATCCCTGTCATAGGCCTGCATGTCCTCCGGGTGGAGCAGCTGGCGCAGGTGCATGCCGCGCAGCTCTTCAGGATCGTATCCCAGCAGGTCGCGGCTGGCGATGTTCGACTCCACGACAAAGCCCTGGGGGTCGACCATCCAGATCAGGTCCGGCGAGGTCTGGATCATGGTCCGGTACTTTTCCTCGCTCTGGCGCAGGGCCTCGCGCACCTGCTCGTACTCCGTGACGTCGTAGGAGATGCTGCAAACCCTGTCCGGACGGCCGGATTCGTCACAGAGCGGAAACTTGGCGGCCAGGAAATGGCGGACCACGCCCTTGATGCAGATGGCGCGCTGGAAGGTCTGGGGCCTGCCCTCGGCCAGCACCTTCCGGTCCTCCTCGCGGATGCGCCGGGCCTCCTCCGGGGTGAACAGGTCCTCCATGCTCTTGCCGATGGCGCTTCTGTCCAGGCCGTGCACCTCCTGGTGCATGCGGTTGCCCAGCACATACCGGCCCTGGGCGTCCTTGATGGTGATCAGGGCCGGGGAATGGTCAAGCAGGGCCTGGAGCTTCTCCTGCTTCCTGCACAGCTCCTGCTCGACCGTCTTGCGGTAGGTGATGTCTGCGGCGGAGCCCTCAAAATAGCTGATGATCCCGACATTGTTATGGACAACGTGCACGTTGAGGGACACCCAGATGCGTTCGCCGTTGGCGCGCTTGGCGGGCATCTCAAACCCCGAGATGACGCCGTCCCGCCACAGACGCCGCAGGACCTCCTCCCGTATCTCTGGCTCGGCATACAGCTGGCTGCCAATGTCTCTGACGTTTTTGATCAGCGCCTCCGGGGAATCATAACCAAGCATGCTTGCCAAGGCCGGGTTGGCCTCCAGCATGCGCCCCTCCGGGGTGGTCTGGAAAATTCCGTTCACGGAATGCTCGAAGATCTTCCGGTACTTGCGCTCTGCGGTGGTCAGGCTGGCTGTCTTGGATTCAAGAACATCGGCCATGCCGTCAAAGGCCATGGACAGTTCGACCAACTCGCCGCAGCCGGTCGCGCCGATGCGGTGGGCGTAGTCCCCTTCGGACATCTGCCTTGTGGCCAGCCAGAGCTTTTTGACCTGCTTCAGCACAAAGGCGTTGCTGAACAGCCAGGTGGTGAAGAAGGCCAGCAAGGTCATGGCGGCGATAAACGAAAGGTCCCGAACCAGACCTTGGTCCGCAGCGGCAAGAACCTGCGCCTTGGGCATGCCGACGCGCAGGACAATATCCCGCTGCCCCTGCTGCAGCAGCGGGGCGATGAAGTAGATGCGCTCCACCCCGTCCACGCCTGCGGACTCCCAGGTGGCCCCCTCGCGGGAGTGGACACCGGGCAGGAAGCTCTTCGCCTCGGGCGCGGGCTGGCCCACGGCCTTGGAGTCTGCGGGGTAGCGGGCCAGGATGGTCCCGGCCCGGTCGATGATGGACACCGCCGCCCCCTCGGGCAGGGCCAGGTCGTCCAGCAGGTCGGCCAGCACCCGCAAGTCCAGGGACATGCTCAGCACGGCCAGCACCGAGCCGTCCTTGGCCAATACCGGCAAAGCCACGGGCAACCGTTCCGGTTCGGTGCCGCTTGCGGCCTGATAGCCGCCGACCAGGAAGGTTTTTTCCAGCAGCACGTCCCGGAGCAGACTCCGGTCAAGCGGAGACGGCCGCCCAGGGCGGTTGCGGTAGCTGGCGATGATCCCGCCATCCGGGCGGCTTAGGATGATGGGGCCGTAGGCCTGATGCACCCTGCCCTGGACGGCCAGAATCTGGGCGCAGGCTGCGCTGTCCAGGCTCTGCACCTCGGGCAGCGCGGTGATCTCGGCCAAGAGGATCCTGACCCTGTCGAACAGGGCCTTGCCCTCGCCCGAATACTGCTGCGCCAACTGGCGGCTGGCCGCCACGGCGTTGGCCTTGCTCTCCACGTGGCGGTCCCTGGTCATGAGCAGGGCCATGACCAGCACAGGCAGCATGGCCAGGAGCACAATGGCGAAAAGACGGGAATGCAGGCTGTTCAGCTTCTTGAGAGGCATGGAGGAACCTCCGGTTCAAAACCCCAAGCACTTGAGTCTGGGCTGAAGCCGCTCAGACGCGTTTCGACACCTCGCATCAAGCGAACGGGGGAAAACCGACCGTTGGCGAGAGCCACACGAACAAAGGCGGGAGAATTCCCGCGACCGCATCGCGAACCGCGAGAATATATCCTTACATGATTGCAAAATGCAACAGACATTGTAAGTACAACCACCTGACACTACGAATCAAACACGAACCACCTACGCTCAAAGTGATATTCACTGAGTGATATACAGGCATATTGAACGCCGCTTTCCAACTCAAGAGTTCGCTCGGCCACCCTGTCGCTGCAACGGACAAAATGGTGGACAGTGGACAGCGCCCTACCCGGACAGTTCCGAAGTGCACTGCGGGCAGCGCACGGCCTTGATGCTGATGGTGCTGGCGCAGAAGGGGCATTCCCTGGTGCTGGGCGCGGCCTCGGGCTGCTTGGTCTCGCGCAGGGCCTGCAGGCGGTTCATGGCCCGCACCACCAGAAAAATGGCCAGGGCCACGATGATGAAGTTGATCACGGCGTTGGCGAACAGCCCCAGGTTCAGGGTCACGGCGCCGGCCCGCTTGGCCTCGGCCAGGGCGGCGTACGGGCCGGGCGTGACGCCGTCGCGCAGGGTCAGGTACAGGTTGGAGAAGTCGACCCGGCCCAGCAGCAGGCCGAGGGGCGGCATAAGCACGTCGTCCACCAGGGACTTGACGATGCCGGCAAAGGATGCGCCGATGACGATGCCGACAGCCATGTCGACCACGTTTCCGCGCATGATGAACGCTTTGAATTCCCTGAACATCCTCAACGCCCCCGTAGCGTTCCAGGTTTTGTCCCAGATTCGAACCCCAGAGGCCTGCTAGCACGGGCGCAGGGTTGGCGTAAAGCGCGGCTACACAAATCCGTCTCTGCCTGCTTCCCATTCACCTTTGATGATGCTAGAATTCTACGCAGATTCCACGGACTCTGAACCAACGGAACACCATGGCAGCCAAGCTTCCCCCAAAAGCGGCCAAGACCGAACCCGCAGAGAGCAAAAACACCCTGCGGAACTCCAAGGGGTCAGAGCGGCGCTACCAGAATCTCCTCCACTCCTCGCCCATGGGCATCCACCTTTTCCGCCTGGAGGAGGACGGCCGCCTCGTCTTCACCGGAGCCAACCCCGCTGCGGACAAGCTCATGCACATGGACAACAGCCGCCTGCTCGGGTTGCCCCTGGAGCAGGCCTTCCCCGGCCTCACCAGCACCGAGGCCCCGGAGCGCTTCCGCAAGGTCTGCGCCGACAACGCCGTCTGGCACACCGAGCAGTTTGAGTACCGCGACCAGGACATCGCCGGGTCCTTTGAACTGCACTGCTTCCAGGTCGAGCCCGGGCTGTGCGCCTGCATGTTCCAGGACCGCAGCGAGCGCAAGATCATGGAGACGCGCCTGCGGCATCTGACCCAGCAGGACCCGCTCACGGGCATCGCCAACCGGACCATGTGCCTGGAGCGCATCGGCATCGCCCTGCAACGCGCCAAACGGCGCGCCGACTACCGCCACGCCATCATCTACATCGACCTGGACCGCTTCAAGAACATCAACGACACCCTGGGCCATACCGCCGGGGATGCGGTGCTGGTGGACGTGGCCCGCCGCCTGCGCGCCAGCGTGCGCGAACTGGACACCGTGGCCCGCATCGGCAGCGACGAGTTCGTGGTGCTCATGGAGGAGTTCGACAGCTACAAACGCCCCATCCAGGCCATCAAGCGCATCCGCTACTCCCTGAGCGAGCCTTTCGTGGTCGAGGGCGAGCAGATCACCGTCACCGCGAGCATCGGCCTGGCCCTGGGCCAGGATCTGGCGGGCAGCGCCGAGGAGGCCCTGCGCAACGCCAACCTGGCCATGCACCACGCCAAGGCCCTGGGCCGCAACCGCATCAAGAGCTTCACCCAGTCCCTGCTGCGCCAAACGCTGAGCGTGGTGCGCCTGGAGAACGACATGGACCGGGGGCTGGCCCGGGGCGAGTTCTTCCTGGAGTTCCAGCCCATCCTGCGGCTGGGCAAGACCCGCCAGCTCTTCGGCTTCGAGGCCCTGGCCCGCTGGCGGCACCCGGAGCGCGGGCTGATCATGCCCGGCGAGTTCATCCCCGTGGCCGAGGACTCCGGCAAGGTGGTGGAGATCGGCTACTGGGCCCTGCGCGAGGCCAGCCGCATCCTGACCAAATGGCGCGAGCGCTATCCGCACCTGAAAGACGCCATGATGTCCGTGAACCTCTCGCCCCAGCAGGTGCCCAAGGTGGACTTCCTGCCGCGCATGCGCGAGATCTTGAAGGACACCCGCCTGCCCGCCCAAAACCTCAAGCTGGAGGTGACCGAGACCGCGCTGATGCAGAGCGGCTCTTCGGTCATCGCCAAACTGCACGAGCTGCGCGCCATGGGCGTCTCCTTCTCGGTGGACGACTTCGGCACCGGCTACTCCTCCCTGGCCTACCTGACGCGGCTGCCGCTGGACCACCTGAAGATCGACCTCTCCTTCGTGCGCATGCTGGAGGTCGGCAAGGACAACCTGGAGATCGTGCGCGCCATCATCCAGCTGGCCACCAGCCTGCGCATGGACGTGGTGGCCGAGGGCGTGGAGAACGCCACCCAGCACGACATTCTGACCGGCCTGGGCTGCGAATACTTCCAGGGCTACCTGTTCTCCCGGCCCCTGTCCGAGGACCGGGCCGAGGCCTTTGTGCAGACCTTCATGTCGGAAGCCATCAGCTCCTGAGCGCCCGGCCATGATCATCAGCACAACCACAGCGGCCCTTTCGGGCATGGCCTTCGGCCTTTCGTCGGGCATCACCCCCGGCCCGCTTTTGGCCCTGGTCATCGCCCAGACCATGTCCCACGGCCCGCGCGAAGGCTGCAAGGTGGCGCTGGCCCCCCTGCTCACCGACGCGCCCATCGTGCTCGCCGCCATCCTGCTGACCAAAAGCGCCGCCGGGCACGGTTTGATCCTCGGCACCCTGACCCTGTGCGGCTGCGCCTTCCTGCTATACTGCGCCCTTGACTGCCTGCGTTGGAAGCCGCCCGAAAAAGGCCCGGCAGGCGCGCCCCCGGCCAAGGGCCCGGGCAGCATCCGCAAGGGCGTGCTGGCCAATTTCCTCAACCCCGGTCCGTACCTGTTCTGGATGACCGTGGGCGCGCCCCTGGCCCTCCAGTCCCTGGAGTACGGCTGGTTCACCCTGGCCGCGTTTTTGGGATCGTTCTCCCTGACCATTGTTTCGGCCAAGGTCGGCGTGGCGCTGTTGACCTGGCGCACGGGACCGGTGCTGGGCAGCCGGGGCTACGAGGTGGTGATGAAGGGGCTGGGGCTGATGCTGCTTTTCTACGCGGCGCTCTTCGCGCGCGAGGCCTGGAGGCTGTTCAGCGCTGGGCTGTAATCCGGGGAGCCTCCATGCTCCGCTTTTGTGTCATTCAAGCAGATCCCATTCACGGAAATCATACCCGCCTTTGAAGCGCCATCCGTAAAACATGCGCCCTATGTTTCCCGAAGTGTTTTCAACATCTTTTTCATTCCAGGCATTCTCCATTTCCTCAACTGTCTGATCGTCAAACCGCTCTGTTCAAAGAACGTGTTGATGCCTTGACACGTATCGTTGATTCTGATACACATGGACTCCTCAAATTGACGGAGGTGTTCCATGACAGAGGCGGAATTCCAGTCGCTGCTCGG
>CAIMRY010000030.1 GCA_903843965.1 uncultured delta proteobacterium | reverse complement strand
CTCAAGCGAGAGAGCCAGCGAGTTGCCCCGCTGGCTCCACGAATACAATCATTTTAGGAATCACAAGTCGTTACAAAGGAAAACGCCCATGAGTCGTATCGGCGAGAGAGTGAACAACGTCTTGCAACTCCACAGCTAGCCCCGGTCATTGCCCCTGCGGGAAGCACTTTTCTGTTCATCACCTTGGCTGTCGCGCTGGTTGTTGTCCATGCGGGAGTCATTGCGGCGATTGTCATTGCCCCGGTTCATCATGTTGTCCTTGTGGTCTGGTTCCCAGCGTCCCGGCGTCCAACGGTCCGGGACGTCGTGATTGTTCTGGCTCAGGCGCTCCCAGCGCCCTTCCTGCCAGTGCTGGCCGGGCCGGTCTTCTCCCCGCTGGTCCCGGTTTCCCTCGTAGTGCTGGGGGGGCGGCCCCAGGCACAGTTCGAAACCGCCATTCAGCAGCGCCAGGGCAGGCGAAGCCAGGGCACCCACGCACAAAGGAGTGCGCGGCAGGGTTCGGATTGTCCGAAGCCGTGCCGTCTGTGCCAGGAGCTTACCTCTTTTCCTTGGAGTTGCCGTAGAGGCCGCCGCCCACAGCGCCCAGGGCGCCGCCCAGCAGGGCTCCGGTGACAAGGCTGCCGCCTGTGAGCAGGTTGAAGCCGAGGCCCGCGCCAGCGCCGATGGCGCCGCCAGACACCGCGCCCTGCTGGGTGCGGCTCATGTTTGTGCAGCCAGCGAAACCAAGGCCTAAAAATGCCACGATCATAAACGGTGCGAGTATTTTTCTCATGTTGAGCTCCCTAATTCTTCATGTTCGGCTTGATCATGTTCTGCCAGATGACCTGCAGAACATGCTCGTTGAGGTTGCCGGGGTTGTTGGCGTAGTAGTTGTCCACCGCCTTCTCCACGTCGGACCAGGTCTGGTCCCTGAAGACCTCCACCCAACCCGAGACGAACCTGGAGGGCTGCTCGTCGTGCTTTGTGCGGATGTGGTACTCCAGCACCGTGGCGCTGCCCACGCCGTACAGGAAGGCGCGCTTCTCGGCCGAGGAGGAGTCCAGCCAGATCTTGCCGTCCAGTTCGGGCGAGATCTGCGTGGACTGCGTTCTGCCCGGGCTGACGGCGAAGAACAGCAGTCCGACGACCAGCGTTAACGCCATCATATTTATCTTTTTCATGAATTTCTCCCGTATTGGGGTTTGTTGGGCGAGGAAGCCTTGACGGTGGGTGGCCTTGAAGCCTGTCCACCTCATGACGCTCGTGCGTTCAAGCCTTGGTTACTTGACCCGCATGTCCTGATTGACCATCTTCACGCCATTGACCTTGCGCGCGACCACCACGGCCGTGTCGATGTTGGCCTGGGAGCTGACAAACCCGCTCAACTGGACCACGCCCTTGAAGGTCTCGACGTTGATTTCGCCGGACTTCAGGGTGGGCTCGTCGAAGAGCATGGCCTTGACCTTGGTGGTGATGACGCTGTCGTCGATGTACTCGCCGGTTCCCTCGTGCTTTGCCGTGGAGGCGCAGCCCAGGGAAAGAGCCATCAAGGCGGTCAGGATGAAGGCGATAATGCGGTTGCGTTTCTTCATGACGATATTCTCCGGAGGTGTGACGAGGCCAAGCCGACCGCTCTGTTCATCGCTGCAAAGGTGGGGCTTGCGCTTCGTGGGTTGTTGTACGAGGTGTTCACGCGCCATGCCTGGCCTTTCGCCAGGCTCCAAGAAACAGAGAGGGGAAAACCGTTTCGTTATATTCTGCCCATCAGAAACAGGACCAGCAGCACCACAAGGACCACTCCAAGGACGCCGCTCGGCCTGTAGCCCCAGGCCCGGCTGTGCGGCCAAGTCGGGATGACGCCCAGAATCATCAGGATGATGACCAGCAAGAGTATTGATCCAAGTGACATGCGCTTCTCCTAATGGTTGGTTGTGTCGGAGAGAATCCCGGGGAGCTTCTGCGGAACGCAGTCCCTCCTGCCGCAACGCATCGGCTGCGGGAAGCACATGAAGCCGGGAGGGGGGAGTGCTAAAGCCGTCTGCCGCGAATAATCCGGAGCAGGATCATGACAATTGCCACGACCAAGAGAACATGAATGAATCCACCCATGGAGTACGACGAAACAAGGCCGAGCGCCCAAAGGACAAGAAAGATTATTGCAATGATTTCGAGCATGATCATGTCTCCGAATGTTGTCTGAGGGGGAATCCTCATGATGCATGGAGTAACCTGACAGCCGAAATGCGTCTGTGCGATAGTGCACGTAAGGAATTTTCTTTTGACACGTACTTTCCAGATGCGGAGACCGGGCGCAAAATATTTCCTTGTACGCGTATGTGCGCTAGCGTACAAATGACTAAATTTTTGGGAAAGCCCGTGCCGGATTCCGAAGCACACGAAGGAGGCCCGCATGCGAGAAACCCCGACGCCCAAGCAAAACCACCTTCTGGCCGCCTCTCCTGCGGAGGTGCAGAAACGCCTGTTTCCTGATCTCAAATTGGTGGAAATGCCCCTGGGCAAAGTTTTGTACGAGTCTGGGGACGCTGTAACCCACATCTATTTTCCAACGGACTGTATCGTGTCGTTGCTCTACGTAATGGAGGACGGCGATTCGGCGGAGATTTCCGTGGTGGGCAACGAGGGCTTCATCGGCGTGTCCCTGTTCATGGGCGGCGGAAGCACCACGAGCCGGTCCGTTGTTCAGAGCGCCGGCTGGGCATTCAAGCTTCTGGGACAAAGGTTCATGGACGAGTGCAACCGCCACTCCCAGTTGACCGTGTTGATGATGCACTACCTGCAGTCCATGATCACGCAGATGGCCCAGACCGCAGTGTGCAACCGCCACCACTCCATCGACCAGCAGCTCTGCCGCTGGCTCCTGCTTTCGCTCGACCGTCTGGCGGGCAACACATTGATCATGACCCAGGAACTCATCGCCAACATGCTCGGCGTGCGCCGCGAAGGCGTCACCGAGGCCGCAGGCAAACTGCAAAAGCTCGGCGCCATTGAATACAGCCGCGGGCACATCACGGTGCTGGACCGGCCCAGGCTTGAGGAGCTGTGTTGCGAGTGCTACGCCGTGGTCAAGAAGGAAACCGACCGCCTGCTCCCCTACCTCCCGCCGCGCAAGGGTATATGAAGGACCAGGGCGGCGTGTGCGGCAAGAGGCGGCAGGGTCGTCCGCCGAGCGCCCTCCGCTGAATGACACCCGCTGAATGATGCAGGGGGCTGCGGGACCATGTGGTTCCGCAGCCCCCTGGTTGCTTCAATTCCGGCTGGTCTAGTTGGTGGAGATCTCCACGCGGCGGTTCAGGTGGCGGCCATCGTCAGTCGTGTTGTCGAACTTGGGCTCCAGCTTGCCCTTGCCTTCGACGCTGAGCTTGCCCTGGAAACCCTTCTCCATGAGCCACTTGCTCACGGAATTGGCCCGGCGCTCGGAGAGCTTCTGGTTGTAAGCCACGGTGCCGACGCTGTCGGTGTGGCCGGTGACGGTGAACTTCTGGCAGCTGGAGTTCTTGAGCACGCTCAAGGCCTGCTCCAGGGCGGGAACCATGTCCGGGACGATCATGTACTTGTCAAAGGCGAAGTTCATGTTGCCCAGGGTGATGTTCTCGCAGGCGCCAGCCGGAGCCGGGGTCATGGCGCGCGGAGCGGCGGCCGGTTCGGGGGCCGTCTCGTAGAACACGTCACGCACGAACTGGTTCAGGCCGGCGGTGCTGGTCATGGCCATGGGGTCGCCCACGACGCTGCAGCCCTTCAGGGCGCGGATCTGCGCCACAACGTCCTTGCCGTGCTGCTTGTCGGCATAGCTGACGATGTGGATGCACAGATTCGGGTACTTGCTGTACAGGGCCTGGGCCTCGGCCACAGGGTCGTTGCCATAGTTGGAGTCGCCGTCGGAGAAGACGATGAGCGCGGTGCGGCCCTTCATGGAGCCCAGCACCGGGTCGATCGAGTCAAGGCCAAAGCCCATGGGGGTATTGTTCCCATAGACGTCGTACTTGGTGTTGATGCCGGTCACGGCCGTGGCGACAGCCGTGCGGTTGTACGTTGTGGGGGCCAGCTGGGTCTCAAAGGGCGCGAAGGTGTTCACGCCGCTCTGGTAGCCAAGGTCGGGAATCACGTTGTTCATGCCGAGAGCGAGGCTCTTGGCCAGCACCAGTTTGTGGGCTTTGAACATCTCGTTGTCCTGAACCATGGAGCCGGAGTGGTCGAAGAAGAGGATGAAGTTGTCGACCTTGGGGCGCAGGGTCTCGGCCTGGGCCGAGAAAGCCATGCCAAAAACCGCAAGGGCGGTCAAAAGGACGATGGAGAGAAGACGCTTGCCTGTGTTCATGAACAAATCTCCTAGAAATTACAGTGTGTGCAGACGCTGGCCACGCCGAGAGGGATCTGCGGCCGACGGGGTTTCATTGGACACGTGTTCGAAGGGCGCGGGGCGAGCTGGCGGTTATTGTCCTCTTGGCGTAGTCGGCCAGGCAGATTCCACACTTCCCTTCATTCTCTCTTCACTTGAGCTCCACCCAGGCCATGGGCAGCATGGGCAGGCGCACGTCCGTCTCGACGGAGATCCTGGCGTGCATGTCGATGAGGGTGTCGGCCTCCTTGATCTGTAAGGCGGCGATGTCCCTGTACGTGCTCTTGGCCTTGGCCGTGTCGGGCTGGAGTTTAAGCATGATGGAGTTCAGCTCGGCCTGCTTGGCGCGGATGTCCTGGCGCAGGCTGAACAGGCATTCCGCGTATTCGCTCTGGATTTTGCGTATCTCCTCCAGCTTCTCGGGTGAGACAACCGCTTTGGTCATGCTGCCACCATCCAGGGCGCCGGTCTGTCCCATGGGCGGAGGACTGGGCACGCCACTGGTGTCCTTCACCATTTCCGCCGCGGCCAAGGCGGCGGTTAGAAGAAGCGCTGCCACGATGGCCAGGATTGCTGTTGCTTTCGGTTTCATCGACGTTCTCCGTGTGCTGTTGTTATTGCCTGTGCGCAAGGCCTTGTCCGACGCCGAGAAAGATGAGGAGTCGCGCCCGTTTCGCGAAGGCCTTCGGTTCCAGAGTTTGCCTTGGCTCGCCCTCGGCAGGGTCAGGAATCTCGTATCGCCTGTTGTCTCTCGCCTCAAAACCTGAGGGCCTTGGCATCGACGCTCCTGACGCCGCGCACGTTCTGCGCAAGTTCTATGGCCAGGGCGCGCTCTGCGCCGCTCTTGAGCTTGCCGTTCAGGGTGACGACGCCCTGGTTGGTGTTGACGGTGATGTCGGACCCGGACACGTTGCTGGAGTATAGGAAGATGGACTTCACTTTGGCGGTGATCCAGCTGTCGGCGAGCTCTTGTCCGGCCGTATGCGCGGAGGCCTTGGCGCCTTGAACAGCCGTCTGCTTCACGGGAACGACCGCCAGCTGGTTGTCCACGGACGCCACGCCACGGGTGTTGATGGCCAGGCGTCCGGCCAGTTCCTTGGACGCCGCGCTGTCGGCAGTGCCGCGCAGCAGCACCCGGCCAAACTTGGTGTCGACCTTGGCGTTGAGGCCTTCCGTGTTCTTGCTCCACGCCAGCCTGTACTTGACTGCGGAGCTGGCGATGGCGTCGTCGACCACTTCGCCATAGCTGCGGTCCGAGGACGGCTTTGCGGGAACGTAGTCGGCCCGCACCACGATCTGGTTGTCCACTTCCGTGATGTCGGCAACACCCAGGGCGATTTCCGTGGCCAGCTCATTGCTGACGTCATCTTCAACGATGCCGTTCAGGGTGGCCTTGTTGTTCTGCACCGACACGCTCAGATTGTTGGCGCGTAGGTAGGGGCTCAGGGCATAGGTCGTCCAGATCTGGGTCTCCTGCCGCGCATCGATGATCTCCTGGGGGACGGTGCTTGCGGCGGCCACGCCGCTTGCGGCGGCCATGACCAGCACAAGGCCGGAGGCGAGGATCAGTTTACGGGAATGCGGATGCATGCTGTGGCTCCAGTTGGTAAGAGATGTGTTGCGTGTTTGATCCGTTTTGCCGGTGCGAAACGGAGAGAAGTCGGAACCAGGTCAGCGCTGGAGTATTTCAAAGAAGACCTTGACCTGCCGGTGGGCTTCCGCTCGCACGATGGCGTAGCGTTCCTGAACCAGGGCGACCAGCTTCCCCGCCTGCCCTGCGCACTTCAGCAACTCGTCCTCGGTCAATCTGCTCCAGGTGCTCTTGGCTGTGAGGATGTGCTGCTTCCACTTGCCCAAGGTCTCATCGATAACGGGGCGGCTCCTGCCTGCTGCTTCCCTGATGCGCAAAGCGGTCTTCGCCTGCGCCGTGTGCAGCGAATCGGACCAGGACTGCGGGATGGTCAGCACCTTGAAAGGGCCTTTGGGGATACGCCGAGGGGCAACTGCTTCGGCTTTCGACTCGGAGTCCCGCGCAGGTGTGGACTTGGCGGCGGATGGAGCGAAACGGCCGCTCTCGTTGTTTGCAAAGGGCATTTTCATGATGACCCCACAATACATCCCGTGACACGCGAACTTGCGAGGTCTGGGCATGGTGACAATTGCAGAGAGTGATGGCTGCGTCGGTGCGGTGTCGCGCTTATAAGTGGAATGAGCATATAAGAATGATCAGTTTTGTACACGTCATGAATCAAATGTCCGTTGCTGTTGCATGGAGCAGTATGCTGTACGTGTTCATCATGCTGCTATTACAAGAACAATCTCAGAAATATGATGGCGAATGTATGGAGAATTCTGGAGCCAGTAGAATACTGGAAAATGAAACAGGACGGCGAGAACCCAGCCGGAACGATAACAAAGGGATATTCTTGGTGTCTAGGGTTTGAAACCAACCGACATAACCCGAAGCGGTTGGGGGATTACGTTTCCATCTATCTGCTTCGTCCCGCCAAGCGGAAGCATCCCTAACGAAAAGCCTCCGGTTTGCCCTCTTTGTTCCCCTCACAGCATCTTGAGCCTTATGCATGATGCTCCCGGCAGACGCTGAGGCGCGGCGCAGGAACCCATCCGCCAGGCGCGGGTATCTGGCAGTCATGCGCCCGTCAGAGCGCCTGAGACGCTTCTGGATCACGTAGAAGGGCTTCAGCCCCGCCGGTGTCAGCCACGAGGCGTATACGTCCCTCCAGGCGCGAAGGGGGCGAATGTCGGGGGGCAGTCCAGCCGGTCACGGATACGGCGGAGGGCAGGGCAGAGGCTCTGAATGTGCTCGTCCGTAACTCCTGAAAAGAGTTGCTCGCAAGGGGGAGGGGGATGAAGCAGATTGTGAAGCAGAATGGGTGCAGAACACTGCCGACGTTGCCCACAAAGGTCCGGTAAGGGATTAGATGCCGTTGATTTTGCGGGCTGGAGGGATGCCCTTTGCACCGGCAACAGAGGTTCAAAGCCCCTTGGGGAGGCCTCAAAGGCAACAGGCGGCCAGGAGAAATTCTGACGGCCTTTTCCTTTTGCCGCCCACTCGTCCCCACAAGGTCCATAGTGGAACTCCGCCGCCGACCCATGTCCGAGTCTGTGCGCAGCAATGGGCTTACAAGCCCTCATGTGGGTATGCGGGTTCGACTCCCGTCCTGACGCCCTTTGCATCAGAAGCGGACGGCAGGGTGAACGCTTGCTGAACGACTGAACGATCCGTCCTTGCGAACCCATACAGAACGCCTTTTAGAGCTGGTGAAAGGCCCCGGCTCCACTTATTCCGCAGGCTTGCCGCGATGTCGGTTTCTCGGTATCCATGCGAGACAATCGATGGTTGCGGGAGGGGGCGGGCATGGCTGATGGGTTCGACCGGTTGGATTTCGACGAAACGGAATTTCTATCGCTTCTCACCGAGGAGCAGAAACGCTTTGTCGAGCAGAAATCATACCAGAAGTTTTATCGCAAGAATTCGATCATCCATTCCCCCGGCGACCGGGTGTACCACGTCAATTACATTGTAAGCGGCAAGATCAAGATTTCCAACCTCTCGGCATCAGGCAAAGAGGTGATCTACCGCTTTTGCGGCAGGAACACCTTTTTCGGGCTGGCGGAAATCTGCGGGGAGGACCGGCGCGAGGTGTTCGCCGAGGCGGTTGAGGACACGCACACCTGGTGCCTGGAGCGCGAAGACTTCCTCAAACTGTTGCGCGCCAATCACGGCGTGGCGCTGTTCGTGCTGAAGGTCCTGGGAGGCCGGTTGCGCCAGGCCCACCGGGCGATCCAAAGCCTGGCCATCCAGGACACCAATTCCCGGTTGGCCTGCCTGCTCTTGAAGCTCGTCGAAATGAGCTGCAAGGTTGAGGGAGGGGCGTTGATCAACGACAAGCTCACCCACCAGGAACTGGCAAGCATGATCGGGGCCACGCGGACCACTGTCACGGAAATCATTAACGATTATAAAGAGTTGAAGTACATCGAATACATCGATGGGAAAATTATGATCCTCGATTTCGAGAAGCTGCGCGAATTCGCCGCGCATTAGGGTCTGTTCCCAACAGATGGATTCTGTTCCCTGGCGAGGAGAGCGCCAATTGGGGGGCCAGGGGTGTGCTTATGCGATACAGCCCTGGACCCGAATCTGCTCGCGATGATCCCGAATAGGCGCGCGACGATGTCCAAGGGGCAAAAGACGCTTTTAGAAACTAGCCTTAGACCTGACAGCAGCAAAGACCGCTCCGGGTTGCCATGACCTGCAGCCCGCTGTGCTGCGCCCTCTTCCCTTGATGTCCCCCAATGTCCTCCAGACGACATGAACCCGGTCGCCAAAGGCACACCCACCTGGTGGGGCCGGGGACAGACTCTCTCTTCGCTTCTGGCATGATGCGGCATCAACCACATCATGCGGAGGTGACGGTCATGCCTATTGAACCAGAAGAGAGACCAGTATTCATCATCGGTTACGAACGTTCGGGGACGACGCTTCTCATGGCCATGCTTGGATGCCATTCGCGCATCGGAATACCCGAGGTGGGCTGGCTGTTCCCTAGGATATACCCCTGGCGGCATACCTATGGGGATCTGTCGGTCAAGGCAAATTTCCGGGTTCTGGTGGAGGAGATGCTCTTCGGCCTGAACAAGCCGTTTTGGGGCCTGAAGCTCAACCCGGCCACTGCGGTGGACGAAATCGCGGACATGGCGACGCAGCGAAGCTTCGAGGGGGTCTACGAGACCATGCACCGGCGGTTTCTCATGGAAAACGGCAACAAACCCCGGTGGGGCCAAAAGACGCCCAACAACCTCTATTTCGTGCCGCAGATCAGGCAATGCTTTCCCAACGCGCAATTCATCTTCATCGTCCGCGACGGCCGCGACGCCTCGGTCACGTCGCTGTCCTCGGCCTTTGGCGCGGGCAACATCGTGGGCGCAGCCTCAACTTGGCACAAGGCCAACGCCTTTGTCCGGCCGTTCCGGGAAACGCTCGGACCTGATGTCTGGCACGACGTGAAGTACGAGGAGCTGTGCCGCAATCCGGTGGAGGTGCTGCAGGGCGTGTGCGCGTTCCTGGGCGAGTCCTATGAGTCGGGGATGCTCGACTTCTACAAGAGCCCCATCGGCCTGGCGCGCGGCAAGCAGCGCGACCACGCGCCCCTGGGCACGCCGGTCTCGGAAAAGGAGATCGGCATCTACAAGAGACATCTGAGCGTCTACGAACAGGAAATCTTCGCCACCCTGGCCGGGGCCACCCACACGGCCTACGGCTATGGGCTGGACCACGGCCCCATCGACATCGCCCCGGCGGAGCTGGCCATTCTCTCGGAATGGGACGGCCGGTTCCGCGCGGCCCGGCTCGACGGTCCCGGCGGGCACATCGTGTTCGAGAGCTACCGGGACTGGCTGGCCGCCCAGCGCGAGGAGCGCAGACTTCGCGGCATCTGGAAGGCGGAGGACGACCCCAGGGAATTCCCGGTGGGCGACCCGGACGAGGAGACCATCGTCGGCTACCGCAGCCCCAGGCGCTTTCGGGAACACTTCAGCATCAAGCACAGGTTCATCACGTAGCAGCGCAGCGCCAGGGAAATGCGACGTCAGGCGGAAGCAACGGACTTCAATTAATCAGCGAGGGGATGCGCAATGGAAATGAATCAGGGATTGGCGTGGACCAAGCCGAGCCGGAAAAATATGCTCGGTTTTTTAGGGGCCTGGGGGATCTTCTTCGCGGTCATGGCCGCGCCCGTGCCGAAGGGGCTCTCACCCCAGGCATTGTGCACGCTGGCCGTAGTGTTGTGGTCGGTCATCATCTGGGTGACCGAGGCGGTTCCCGTGGGCGTGACCGGACTGGTCATCCCCATGCTTCTGCTTGTCACCGGGGCTCTGCCGAAGATGGAGGACGCCTTTGCGGGCTATGTGGCCGGAACGACCTATTTGTGCCTCGGGGCGTTCATCTTCGCTTCGCTTATGCAACTGAGCGGTCTGGACAAGCGTATCGCCGTGGCCGTGCTGAATGTGTTCAAGGTGAAAAAGGCTGATGAGCTTATCAAGGGCATGTTCGTCACCAATTTCATCCTGTCCCTGCTCATCCCGGCCACGGCGGCGCGGGGAACCACACTGTTGCCGATCGTGAAGGGGCTTGTCGAGGTCTTCGGCGACACCCCGGAAGAACGCAGGGCCAAAAGCGCCATCGTCATCCAGAGCATGGTGTACGCGACCATGATCTGCGGCGTGGTGGTCATGACCGCGCACATGCCGAACATCATCATGGTCAATCTCTTCGAAAAGAAGTTCGGCTATTCCATAGGGTACTTGCAATGGTTCTGGCTGCACGCCCCCATGCTCATCTTGTGGGTGCTCATCTATTATTGGACGCGGTGGTTCTTCAAGACAAAGGACGTGCACATCGATGGCGGCGTGGAGCGCATCGGGCGCATGCGCAAGGAGATGGGCAAGAGCACGCCGATTGAACGGATGCTGCTCGGCTTCTTCTGTCTCACGGCAGTGGCCTGGGCCACGTCCAAGCCTCTCTTCGGGCTGGATGTAGGAGCCATGACCATCGTCATGCTCAGCATCATCTTCATCCCCGGCCTGCTCCCCTGGAAATGGAACCTGATCCAGAAGAACACCACCTGGGGAACGTTCCTGTTTCTGGCCGGGGCCATGTCGCTCTCCGTGGCCATGAGCAAGACCGGACTGGCCAAATACCTGGCCGGGCTGGCCCAGCCCCTGGCCATGGATCAGCACTGGGCCGTCGCCCTGTTGATCCTCATGCTGGCCACACACGTCATTCGCATCGGCATGCTCTCCAATGTAACGGCCATCGCCTTTCTGGCCCCGGTCATGGCCGACCTGGCCAGCAACTACGGGTACAACCCGATCCCCTTCACCATGCTCGTGTGCGACGTGGACACCTTCGCCTTCCTGATCCCCACCCAGGTCACGGTCGGAGTGTTGGCATACTCCTCCGGCGCATTCAGCATGAAGGACTATGCCCTGGTCGGGCTGGGGACAATGACCATCGCGATCATCTTCGACATCGCGATCATGGCCCCATGGTATGCGTTCAACGGTCTGCCGCTCATACCGTGAGATGATGGCGCCCGAGCAGGGATCGCGCCAGCGCGAATTCTGGAAGATGCGCAGGTGCAGGCAGCCGGAATCGGGCCACAAGGAAGGTATCGTCCTTGCCGCCCACGGTGCATAGGTTCCGCCGGGCGCATCTCCTCCCTGTCTGGAGCAGCCCCTTGGCCAAACCCCACGCGGGGAGATGATTGCCCCCCGGTCGTCCGAAGCCGCGACGACCGGGGGGACTGACCGTCCCCCCGTTTCGCATTCCAGCTCTGCGTTTGTGACTCCGGCGAAGGAGACCACGGATATGAGCAAGGGCAGATTGAGCGGGGAGCAGCTCCTCGGGTTTCTCAAGCAGGCGGAGGCCGGGCGTCCGGTTGCGGAGGTGTGACGCCAGGTCGACGGGCGCACAGGAGGCCGCGGACGGATCGTCGCACCCCTGTCGTGTTGCCCGCCTCACGACCGAATGAACCGCCCTCGCCCGCACGGGGTAAAGCGAGGATGAGCGCCTGCTTGTTGTTCGCTGTCCACTGCGATGCCGTGCGGCGTGTCGTGGACGGCCGGACTACTCGGCCTCGGCCTTCCAGCCGCCGCCCAGGGTCTTGTACAGGGTCAGGGTGTTGCTCCTGCGCGCCAGGCGGACCGAGATGAGGCTCTGCCGCGCCACGGCATAGGTTCGCTGCGCGTCCAGCTTGGAGAGGTAGCCGTCCACCCCGGCCTCGTAGCGCAGGGTGGAGAGTTCAAAGCCCGTGCCCGCAGCCTTGGCCAGGGAGGCCTGGGCCTCGGTCTGCTCGGTCAGGGACGCGCCCTGGGCCAGGCAGTCCGAGACCTCGCGGAAGGCCGTCTGCACGGCTTTCTCGTACTGTGCCACCAGGATGTCGCGGTCGGCCTCGGCCATTTTAACCCCGGCGGTGATGGCCCCGCCCTGGAAGATGGGCAGGGTCACCTGCGGGGCAAAGGACCACAGGCCAGACCCGGTCTTGAACAGCCCGTTGATCTCGTTGCTGGAGCTGCCGAGGATGCCGGTGATGCTGATGGACGGGAAGTGCCTGGCCCTGGCCGCGCCGATGTTGGCGTTGGCGCTTTTCAGCTGGTGCTCGGCGCTTTGCACGTCGGGTCTGCGGGTCAGCACCTCGGAGGGCAGCCCGGCGGGCACGGGCGCAAGCGGGGCCACCTCGGCCAAAGTTTTGGCCGGGAGCAGCTCCGGCGCAAGGGGCGCGCCCACGAGCAGGGCCAGCAGGTTCTCGTCCGCCGTGACCTGGGCGGCGTACCGGGCCGCCTGCACCCTGGCCGTGTCCACCGTGGTCTGGGCTCGGCTCAAGTCCAGCTCGTTGTCCACGCCGAAGTCGAAGCGCTGCTGGATGAGCTCGCGGCTTGTCTGCTCCGTGGCCAGGATCTCCCGGGCCAGGGCCAGCTGCTCGCGGTCTGCGGCCAGGGTCATGTAGGCCGTGGCCACCTCGGCCACGAGGCTCAGCTCCACGCTGCGGCGCGCGGACTCCGTGGCCAGGAACTGCTCCAGGGCCGCGTCCTTCAGGCTCTGGATGCGGCCGAAGAAGTCCAGCTCAAAGCTGCTGAAGCCCAGGCCCACGCTGTACGTGCGCGTGGTCACCGGCGAGCCCGTGCCCGAGAGCCTGGCCGGGGTGCGGTGCATGTCCGCCCCTGTGGTGGCGTTGATCTTGGGCAGCAGGTCCGCGCGCTGGATCTGGTACTGGGCCTGGGCCTTTTCGATGTTCAGGGCGGCCACGCGCAGGTCGCGGTTGCCTGCCAGGGCCAGTTCCACCACGCGGCGCATGGGCTCGTCGACAATGACCTGCCGCCAGTCCGGCATGGTGGCGTTGGCCTGGGACCGGGACGCTCCGCCGGTGGCCCAGTCAAGGGGCAGCTGCGGCGAGGGCCGCTCGTACTTGGGGGCCATGGAGCAGCCGACGAGGGCCAGGATGAGGCACAGGGCCAGGCACAGGGCCAGCCCGGCGCCGCACTGGGATTTCAGGGCGCGGTTCATGCGTGCACCTCATGGGCCGTGGCGGCGGCCAGGTTGCCGGGCAGGGACTCCTGCGCCGGGGCCTTGGGCGCGGCGGAAGGGTCCTGCGGCCCGGCCTCGGTCTGGGGAGGCTGCGGCTTCTTCCTGCGTGCGGCAAAGCTGTAGACCAGCACGAAGAACACCGGCACAAAGTAGATGCCAAGCACCGTGGCCGTAAGCATGCCGCCGATGACGCCGGTGCCGATGGCCTTCTGGCTGCCGGAGCCCGCGCCGGTGCTGATGGCCAGGGGCAAAACGCCCAGGATGAAGGCCAGCGAGGTCATGAGGATGGGCCGCAGGCGCAGGCGCGCGGCCTCCATGGTGGCGGCCAGGAGCTCGTGGCCCATCTCCACCTGGGCCTTGGCGAACTCCACGATGAGGATGGCGTTCTTGGCCGCCAGGCCGATGGTGGTCAAGAGGCCCACCTGGAAGTACACGTCGTTGGTCAGGCCCCGGCCAAAGGTGGCCAGCACCGCGCCCACGATGCCCAGCGGCACCACCAGGATGACCGCCGTGGGCACGGACCAGCTTTCATACAGTGCGGCCAGGCACAAAAAGACCACCAGGATGGAGATGGCGTACAGGGCCGGGGCCTGGGAGCCGCTCACGCGCTCCTGGTGCGACAGGCCGGTCCATTCCAGGGCGATGCCCGGGGGCAGCTGCGCGGCCATGCTTTCCAGGGTGCGCATGGCCTCGCCCGAGCTCTTGCCCGGAGCGGGCATGCCCAGGATCTCCACGGCGGGAAAGCCGTTGTAGCGCTCCAGACGCGGCGAGCCGTAGGTCCAGCGGCCCGTGGCAAAGGCCGAGAAGGGCGTCATGCCGCCCTGGCTGTTGCGCACGTGCCAGCGGTTGATGTCCTCGGGCATCATGCGGAAGGGCGCGTCGCCCTGGACAAAGACCTTCTTCACGCGGCCGCGGTCCAGGAAGTCGTTGACGTAGCTGCCGCCCAGGGCCGTGGACAGGGTGTCGTTGATGTCGGCGGTGGACAGGCCAAAGGCCCCGGACTTGGCCTGGTCGATGTCGATCTGGTACTGGGGGGTGTCCTCCTGGCCGTTGGGGCGCACGGCCATGAGCACCGGGCTCTTGGCCGCCATGCCCAGGAGCTGGTTGCGCGCCTGCATCAGCGCCGCGTGGCCCAGCCCGGCGCGGTCCAGCAGGTACAGGTCAAAGCCGGAGGCGTTGCCCAGCTCCATCACCGCAGGCGGGGTGAAGGCGAAGCCCATGGCGCTCTTGATCTGGGCGAAGCTCTTCATGGCCCGCCCGGCGATGGCCTGGGCGCTGTTGCCCGCGCCCTTGCGCTCGCCCCAGTCCTTGAGCTGCACAAAGGCCAGGCCCGCGTTCTGGCCGCTGCCCGCGAAGCTGAACCCGGCCACGGTGAACATGGACTTGACCGAGTCCTTCTCCTCCACCAGGAAGTGGTGCTCGATGGTCTTGAGCACCTCCAGGGTGCTTTCCTGGGTGGCGCCCGTGGGCAGCTGGACCATGGAGAAGAGGATGCCCTGGTCTTCCTCGGGCAAAAAGGATGAAGGCAGGCGCATGAACAAGACGACCAGGCCCGCGAGGATGAACACGTAGGCCAGAAGCACGCGCTTGTGCCGCTTGAGCAGGCCGGAGACGTTGTTGCGGTACTTTTTGCTGCTGGCGTCGAACAGGCGGTTGAAGACCCCGAAGAAGCCGTGCTGGGCCATGTGCCCGCCCTTGTGCGCGGGCTTGAGGAAGGTGGCGCACAAGGCCGGGGTGAGCACCAGGGCCACCACCACCGAGAGCAGCATGGCCGAGACGATGGTCAGCGAGAACTGGCGGTAGATGACGCCGGAGGAGCCGCTGATGAAGGCCATGGGGATGAACACGGCGGAGAGCACCAGCGCGATGCCCACCAGCGCCCCGGTGATCTGGCCCATGGATTTCTTGGTGGCCTCCTTGGGCGAGAGGCCCTCCTCGGTCATGATGCGCTCCACGTTTTCGACCACCACGATGGCGTCGTCCACAAGCAGCCCGATGGCCAGGACCACGCCGAACATGGTCAGGGTGTTGATGGAGAAGCCGAAGGCGGCCATGGCCCCGAAGGTGCCAAGAAGCACCACGGGCACGGCGATGGTCGGGATGATGGTGGCGCGCATGTTCTGCAAAAACAGGTACATGACCAGGAAGACCAGGAGCACGGCCTCCAGCAGGGTCTTGACCACCTCCTCCAGGGAGGCGCGCACAAAGGGCGTGGTGTCGTACGGGTAGACCACGCGCATGCCCTGGGGCATGGTCTTGGAAAGGGCGTCCACGGCCTTGTGCACGGCGTTCACCGTGTCCAGCGCATTGGCCCCGGTGGCCAGCTTCACAGCCAGGCCAGCGGCGGGTTTGCCGTTGAAGCGGGAGAGCCGGTCGTAGCTCTCGCTGCCCAGCTCGCAGCGGGCCACGTCCTTCAGCCTTACGGCGGAGCCGTCGGTGTTTACGCGCAGAAGCACGTTCTCAAACTGGGCCGCGCTTTCCAGCCGGGACTGCGAGAGGATGGTGAAGTTCATCTGCTGGCCCTTGACCGACGGGGTGCCGCCCACCTGGCCAGCGGAGATCTGGCTGTTCTGGGCCTGGATGGCGGCCTTCACGTCGGCTGGGGTGAGCCTGTAGGTGAACAGCTTGTCCGGGTCGAGCCAGATGCGCATGGCGTACTGCGCGCCGAAGACGTTGGCCTCGCCCACGCCGTTGACGCGGCTGATGGCGTCCATGATGTAGGTCGAGACGTAGTCGGTCAAATCGCCGCCGTTCATGCTGCCGTCGTCGGACACGAAGCCCAGGACCACCAGGAAGTTCTTCACGCTCTTGGCCACGGTGATGCCCTGGCGCTGGACCTCCTGGGGCAAAAGCGGGGTGGCCAGGGCCAGCTTGTTCTGCACCTGCACCTGGGCGATGTCCGGGTCGGTGTTGGAGTCGAAGGTCAGGGTGATGATGGCCGCGCCCGTGGTGTCGCTGGTGGACGACATGTAGCTCAAGTTGTCCAGGCCGTTCATCTTCTGCTCAATGACCTGGGTGACGGTGTCTTCCAGGGTCTTGGGCGAGGCGCCGGGGTAGGCGGCGGTGATGCTGATGGTTGTGGGCGCGATGCGCGGATACTGGGAGATGGGCAGGCGCATGATGGACAGCGCGCCCGCAAGCATGATGATGATGGCGATGACCCAGGCGAAGACCGGGCGGTCGATGAAGAACTTGGCCATGGTGTGTGCTCGGCTCCCTACTGCTGGTCGGCTGCGTGTTCGGTCTTGGGCTCCGGGCTCTGGCCCGACGTGGGCCAGGGCTCGCCCTTGGGCGGGGAGTACACGCCGCGCGCGGGCGTGTCGGTCTTGGCCGGTTCCGGCTTGACCGGGGCAGCCTTCTTCTCGGATTTGACTGGCGCGGTCTTGACCGGCATGGCCTGGGCCTGGGCAGCGGTCTTGGCCGAGGCGGCGGCTTTGCCAAAGGCGGAAGCCGGGGCCGGGGCTGCAGCCGTGGCAGGCGGCAGGTCCGCCGCTCCGGCCTTGGCCGCCGGTGCGGCGGCCGGAGCCTTGTCCGAAGACATGGCCGGAGTCTTGGCCGGGGCTGCGGACATGGGTGCGGCCTGGGTCTGGCCGGACGGGGAAGCGGAGCCGACAGGCTTGGCGTCGCCGGGTTGTGCGTCGGCGGGCTTGGCGGCCACGGGCGCGGTTTCCACAGGCTTGACCTTGGCTCCGGGCCGGGCCTTTTGCAGCCCCTCCACGATGACCCGATCGCCTGTGGCCAGGCCGCCGGACACCAGCCACTTGTCGCCCACCACGCGGCTGACCTCGATGGGCCGGGCCTCCACGCTGTTGTCGGGCTTGACCAGCATGACCAGGGGCGCGCCCTTGGAGTCGCGGCTCACGGCCTGCTGGGGCACCAGGATGGCCTGGTCGTCGGTGCCTTCCTCCAGCACGGCGCGCACGTACAGGCCGGGCATCAGCTCGCGGCCCGGATTGGGAAACACGGCGCGCAGGGTGATGACCCCGGTGCTGGGGTCCACGGTGATGTCCGAGAACTGCAGCACGCCCTCCTTCGCATAGGCCGTGCCGTCGTCAAAGAGCAGCGTGGCCTTGGCCGCGTCGGCCCCGGCCTTCTTGAGCCTGCCGCTGGCCATGTCGCGGCGCAGGCGCATGACCTCGCTGCTGGACTGGGTCACGTCCACGTAAATCTGGTCGGTCTGCTGGATGGTGGCCAGGGGCGCGGCCTGGCTGGCCGTGACCAGGGCTCCGGGCGTGACCGCGGACTTGCCGATGCGCCCGGAGATGGGCGCGGTCACGCGGGTGTAGGCCAGGTTGATGTGCGCGGACTCCAGCGCGGCCTTGGCCGAGAGGACCTCGGCCTGGGCCTGGCGGTTGGCGGCCTGGGCGTCGTCGTTGTCCTGCTGGCTCACGGCGCGCACCTTGGACAGGCTGGCGTAGCGCTCGCCCTTGAGCCGCGCGGGCTGGGCGTTGGCCTCGGCCTTGGCCAGGGCCGCCCTGGCGTTGTCGTAGGCGGCCTGGTAGGTGGCCGGGTCGATCTGGTAGAGCACCTGGCCCGCCTTCACGTCGGAGCCTTCGACGAACAGGCGCTTCTGGATGATGCCGCCCACCTGGGGGCGCACCTCGGCCACGAGAAAGGCGGAGGTGCGGCCGGGCAGCACCGTGGTCAGGGTCGTTTTTTCCAGGGCCATGGTGGCCACGGCGACTTCCGGTTCGCTGGCCGGGGGCGCGCTCGCCTGCGTGCTCTGACCGCACCCGGCAAGGGTCGCCAGGGCGGCGGCAATAAGGATCGACACTGCGAAATGAGGGTGCGTGCGCATGTACTGTCCTAGTCCGTGTTGAGTTGGATGTTGACGAACACAGGGGGGAATCAGGCCGTGGCCGGGGCCTTGGTCCGCGCCAGCAGCCGCTCGATGCCGCCCATGGAGAATTCGAAGATGAAGTCGGCGATGCTGTCGATGTTGCTGGACTTGAGCACCAGCTCCGGGGCCATGCGGGCCATGGTCTCCCGGGCGAAGTCGAACAACACGCACTGCCCGGCGATGCTGGACGCGCAGCGGGCCACGGAGAGCTCATCCAGTCCGGGCAGCAGCGCGCGCACGATGGAGAGCAGACGATCGTGCCTGGGTCGGCAGTGTTTTTCAAAGAGTTCGCCAAAATATTGAGACGGCTCAATGATCTCCTGGATCAACAGCTTGCCCAGGCGCTCGGTCTCCGGGTTGCCGTCGCCCAGGGTCTGCTGCAGGAAGCCGTGCACATGGGCGCGCAGGCGGTCCTCCGGCGAACTCTGCGGGGTGATGCCCTGGTCCAGGGGATACAGCAGCTCCCCTTCCACGAGGTGGTTCTCCAGGATGCACATGTACAGCTTTTCCTTGCTCCCGAAATGATAGCTCACGGCGGCCACGTTGGCACCGGCAAGATCGCAGATCTCGCGAACCGTAGCATTTTTCAGGCCATGCTGGACGAACACCTGACGGCCGGCTTGGAGCAGGCGAGCTTTTGTGCAGTGCGGGCTGAGTATTTTCATGGCGACTCCAGGAAAAAACGTTCGGATGTAAATTCGATTTCAAATTTCATTTAAATTTGAATTTAAAGAATGTCAAGGTGTGTCGCAACAGAAAAAATACGCTGGGCCCCTGTCGGCGGTTTTTGGCCGGAAGGAGCCTATTGGAACATATTCGTGTCCGAACAGATGGTTGGCGTCTGGCAAGTGGGCGGGGGTGAACGCTCTTTGGCCGTGTTCCACGCGCGTGGAGCCTTCCGCTGCGCGGTGGAGGACCTGCCCGGCCACGCGGAAGACCATGCGGAAGGCTAGACGGAAGTGGCCAGGCGGACGAGACCAGGGCAGCTGAGACCCCAGCCGGGCACGGCCAGGATGCGCGCCTCCGGTGGCAGCTGGACTAGGGCCACGTCGCCGCGAGGCTGCGGACTAAGGCGTCCGTCCGAGCTACTGTCCGCAGGCCAGCGCGCGGAGGGGGTTGTCCGGGTGGGCCAGCAGCTCCTGCGGCAGGGTCTGGGCCAGATGGTAGGGCCTGCCCAGGCTCAGGAGCGGGTCCAGCGGGCTGATGAACCAGGTGTTCAGGAGATTGTTCACGTCGCGCCGGTTCAGACCCAGGCGGGTCCAGTCCGTCCAGGCCGGGGGCCTGCCCCGGTACAGCCGGTCCAGGATGCCGGGCGTGAGGGAGCGCAGGCGTGCCTTGCGTCCCTGCGCTGTGGCAAGAAAGCGAAAAAACTCCCGGTACAGGGCTGCGTTGTCCACCCCGCCGGACACGCTCTCGGCCCGCTGGACCACGCCCTGGGTCTCGCTCCAGGCCCGGTGGTGCAGCACCGAGACCTGCCGGGTCATGACCACGCGGCGGCCCGCGCACAAGATCTTGGCCGTAAGGTCCGGGTCGATGAAGTAGAACTTGTAGGCCTCGGTGAAGCAGCCTACGGCGCGCAAGAGGTCCAGCCGCAGCACTCCGTGGTTGCAGTTGAGGACGCCGTATTCGCTGATGCCGCCGACATAGGGCTCCTGGACCCAGGGCCCCAGTGTGTCCCGCGTTTTCAGCCCGACCATGCCGATGCCCGGATCGGTCTTCAGGATCGTAACGGCGGCGTCCAGCGCGCCGGGCACCAGCTCGGTGTCGTCCGACAGCCAGCAGGTATACTCGCCGCAGGCCTGGGCCCAGGCCTCGTTGTAGCTTCTGGCCGGGCCCAGCTTGCGGCCCTGGAGCACCGGGGTCACGCCGGGCGTGTTCAGCAGGTACTCCACGGTGCCGTCGGTGGAGCCGCCGTCCACCACGATGAGCTCCAGGGGCAGGCGCACCCCGCCAAGGATGGAGTCCACCGCGCACTTGAGCTGCTCCAGGCGGTCGCAGGTGGCCACCAGCACGGAAAGCGCGACCGGGGCCTGGGCGGTCGGAGATGGGCTGGCGGGTGGCGTCATGGCGTCCTTTGGTCCGCGTGGTTTATGGCGGCGCGGCGCAGCACGCACGCAGTGGGCCGAATCTACGGCGCGAATGTCCCGGCGGCAAGGGCCAAGGGCAGGCCCAGCGCCCGGCGGGTCAGTACGCGTTGCTTCCGGCGTCGGTGCAGTCCTCGTGCAGCTGTATCTTGAACGTCCTCTTGCTGCTGTCCGGGGAAAAGGTGCCGGTGCAGACGACGTTGCGCACGTTGCGAAACTTGACCTCGAACTTGTACCGGCCCCCGATGCGGCCGTTGTAGCCCTTGCCGATGGTCTTGGAGTGCCACCACTCGCTCTTGTCGCTGATGTAGCCGGGGCTTTCCCCGTCGGGGGAGCCGTTGTAGTTGTCGATGCGCAGGGCGATGTCGTAGTTGCCCCAGGCCTGGATGTCCGCCGTGACCATGATGTAGTCGACCTGGGTTGGCCCGCTGTCGGAGCCGGAGCTGGAGCCGGAGCTGGAGCTGGAGCCGGAGCTGGAGCTGGAGCCGGAGGTTCTGGGCCGACGGGCGTCTCTGCGCGCCTGCGCCTCCTCCTGCTTTCTTCTGGCCTCCTGGGCCACGCGGTCGCGCCGCTCCTGGGCCTCGCGCTCAAGCCGGGCCTGGGTCTCCCGTTCCTGGCGCAGTTTTTCCTCCCGCGCCTTTTGCGCGGCGCAGGCGGCCTCGCTGGGGCACAGGGTCTGCACTTCGAACCCGTCCCAGATGCCGGCCACGACGTAGGTGTCGCCCGTCCACTGCCCGCCGTGCTTGGCCATGGTCTTGGGGTTGTAGACCGCGCGCGGAACGCTCAGGATGCCAAAGCCGCTGCGCGCTCCGGCGTTGAACCCGCCCGCATATCGGGTGCCGCTGGCCCAGGTGTACGTGCCCTTGCCGTTGGGCAGGCCCCCGGCCAGGGTTCCCCGGTACTGGTCCCGGCCCTTGGCCACGCCCGCGCCGCTGGCGAAGCCGTCCTTGCACTGCCCGGCGTAGTCCACGGCGATGTCCTGGTCCACCACCTGGCAGGGGCCGTTGGTCTTGCGAGCACCGCAGGCATAGGCGTCGGCGCAGGCGCGGACGAACGCATCCTCCTTCCAGAGGCCAATTTTTTTGCTTGTATCCCGGAATTCCGTGCCGGTGCCGAAACCGTTGCGCTTGCCGTTCTTCCAGTCGCCTATGTAGTATGGCCCGGCGTTGTAGCGCAAGGTGCCCACACCGTCCCATTTGCCATTCACCCAGTCGCCCTCGTACACGAAGTCATACCGGGTGAACGTGCCCTTGCCGGTCCTGTGGCCCTCCACCCAGTCGCCATCGTACTGTGTGCTGCCGGGAGCCCAGATGTACAGGCCCTTGCCGTGCTCAATGCCGTTGTGGAACATCCCCCGGTATTCGTCGAACTCCGCAAGCCCGGCGACTATTTTGCTCTCGCCCTTGGCCACGCCGTAGCCCTCGGCGTAGCCGTCCTTGCAGCCGCCGGTGTAGGCGAAGTTGACGTCCTTGTCCCGGACCTCGCAGTCCTTGGGCGGCGGGGTCATCTCGACGCAGGAGCAGAGCAGCAGGGTGAAGGCGAGGGCGGCGGGAAGGAGCAGGCGCTGCATGACAGGGACTCCGCAAGGTTGGAGGGTGCTGGCGCGGCGGAAAAGCGGCCGGGAGTTTGGACAAGACCGGCGCAGAGCGGTATTGTCATGATCTCCTGGCGGGTTGCAGCGCTTTTGCAAAGGCTCTGTGCTGGCACATCATCCGGCCAGTGTCAATTGGCCCAGAGCAATTGGCCGTGGGAAATGGCCCGTGGCAAATGCCCGGTGGCAAATGCCCGATGTCAAATGGTCGTTCTCGATGCAGGCGCGCGCCGCAAGGCCCCTGGACCGGGCCGGAACGCGGCGGTTGTGCTCCGGGCCCATTTCAGGCTACAGCCACAACGGGAGCCCAACCACAATGAACACCAGCCCCATGCTGCACAAGATCCTGCTGCTGGCCCTGGCCGGAACCTGCGGCACCCTTTCCCGGTACTGGCTTTCCGGCGCGGTCCACGACCTCATGGGCCGGGACTTTCCCTGGGGCACCGCCGCCGTGAACCTCTTGGGCTGCCTGCTCTTCGGCCTGGTCTGGGTTCTGGCCGACGAGCGCCAGCTCATCCGCGCCGAGCTGCGCGTGGTCATCCTGGTGGGCTTCATGGGCGCTTTCACCACCTTCTCTTCGCTCATCTTTGAAACCGGCGAGCTTATGCGCGGCTCCCAGTGGGTTTACGCGGGGCTCAACCTGATCGGGCAGAACGCGCTGGGCTTCGCGGCCTTCGCCCTGGGCGCGGCCCTGGGCCGGGTGCTCTGAGCCGGGCCTTTTGCCGTGGGCGCAGGCGCGTTTCCGGGCGCGGCCACAACAACTCTCAGACGAATCGGCCAGACGAAGCGGCTGAACCATGGCACAGACACGGGGGAACACCATGAAGATCCGGACCGAAGCGGAAGTTCTGCGCATCTACGTGGGCGAAAGCGACCACGCCGAGGGCAAGCTTGTGTACGAGGCCATCGTGGAGCAGGCCCACCGGCGCGGCCTGGCCGGAGCCACGGTCACGCGGGGGCTGCTGGGCTTTGGCGCGGGCAGCCTGGTGCACACGGCCAAGATTCTGCGCCTGTCCGAGGACCTGCCCGTGGTGGTGGAGATCGTGGACAGGCCGGAGCGCATCCAGGCCTTTCTGCCCCTCGTGGAAGAGATGGTGCGCGAGGGCGTCATCACCCGGCACGCGGTGGCGGCCACCTTCCACTGCTCCATGCGCGTGCGCGATGTCATGACCCACGACGTGTTCACCGTGGCCCCGGCCACGCCCCTGCCCCAGGTGCTGGACCTGCTGCTCTCGCGCGGGATCAAGTCCGTGGTCGTGGCCGAGGGCGGCAAGGCCGTGGGCATGATCACCGGCGGGGACCTGCTGGCGCGCGCGGGCATGGCCTTTCGCCTGAGCCTGTATGCGGAGCTGCCGGCCGAGATGCGCGGCGAGGAGGCCCGCAGGCTCACCGTGCAGGGCAAGACCGCCCTGGACGTCATGAGCGGCCAGCTGGTCACGGTGAACATCCGGGCCAGCGTGCCTGAGGCTGCGGCGCTCATGGCCGCGCGCAAGCTCAAGCGCCTGGTCGTGGTGGACGACGCGGGCGACCTGGTCGGCATCGTCAGCCGCATCGACATCCTGCGCACCATCTCCACCGCCGCGTCCATGACCCCTGCCGCGTCCATGACCCCTGCCGCGTCTTTTGCCCCTGCGGACGCCGCGTACATGACCCCGGCGGGCGCCGGGCCTGTGCCCCCGCAGCTGCCCCAGGGCCTGAACCTCACGGCGGGCGATGTCATGCTGCGCGAGGTGCCCACAGTCGGGCCGGAGGCCCCCCTGGAGCAGGCCCTGGACAAGCTCGTGGCCTCGCCCCTGCGCCGCGTGGTGGTGGTGGATGAAACGGGCCGGGTGCTGGGCATCGTGCTCGACCGCGAACTGCTCAAACGCTACAGCCAGCGCGAAAAGCCGGGCCTGCTGCGGGCCCTGGCCAATTTGCTGACGCCGGGCAAGGGCGAGGCCAAGCCCTTTGGCGCGCTGGTGCGCGAGGCCATGGAGCCGGACGTGTACAGCGTGCGGCAGGACACCCCGCTTTCCGACGTGCTGCGGCGCATGCTGGAGACCGGCGGCAAGCGCCTGGTGGTGCTCGACGCAGAGGGCCGGCTGGCGGGCATGGTCGACCGCGACCGCATGCTCGGGATCATCGGAGGATCGTGAGGCCTGCCGGGAGCGGGGCATGAGGCCTGCCGGGCCGCGCAGGCCTTTGGCCCCGGCTGCGTCCGCAGCAGGCCCGGCAACCCGGAAGCGATTGCGCCGCCGCCCGGATTGTGGCATCCAGGGCTGAACAGGGCATCGTTGCAGCCTTCGGGTGGCGGCTAGACCCGGCCCTGTTCCCGGAGAGGCGCCATGCGCATCCTGATTGTTGAGGACGACCTTCTCGGCATGAAGTACCTGCGCTCCATCCTGGAGCCGTTTGGCCAGTGCGTCATGGCCGTCAACGGCAAGGAGGCCGTGCAGGCCTATTGCCTGGCCGTGGAGGAGTCCGCCCCCTTTGACCTCATCTTCATGGACATCATGATGCCGGAGATGAACGGGCTGGACGCCCTGGAGCGCATCCGCGAGTTCGAGCTGTACAACGCGCACCGTATTCCGCGCGGCGTCCTGGCCGTCATGGCCACGGCCACCAGCGACTCCCAGGATGTCGTGCGGGCCTATTGCTGTTGCAGCGCCTTCGCCTATCTGGTCAAACCCATCCAGGCGCCGGACGTGGAGCGGATCATGGAGCGCATCGCTCAGGAGCTGTCGCTTCAGCCGCTTTGAGTCGCCCTTTGGCCTTCTCTTTAGCCCACAGTGCGCCCGGCCCAAAGGCCCCGCCCCAACCGCGACAACCTTGCCGCAGCCCGCAGCGCTTCCCCCGGCCTCCCTTGCCACGGCCACGCGGTTGTGACATACGATACAGTAGCCTTCCAGCCGTCATGCCCAAGGCCACTCCGGAGGAGCACGTGCCGCAGTACAAGAGAGCTCTGTGCCGGATCATCGTGCTGGGTGTCGTTCTGCTCCTTGCCTGCACCTCTGCCCTGGCCGCACAGCCGGTGCGCGTGGGCGTGTACAATTTCGCGCCGCTCATCTTCAGCGAAAAGGGCCAGGCCAAGGGCTATTTTGTCGACATGCTGCGCGACCTGGCCGGGCGCGAGAACTGGGAGCTGGTCTTTGTGCCCGGCACCTGGGACCAGTGCCTGGACCGGCTGGAACAGGGCGGGATCGACCTGTTGCCGAGCATCGCCAAAACCCCGGAGCGCGCCCAGAACCTCCGCTTCTCCGAGGAGTACCTGCTCCTGGACTGGGGCGTGGTGTACAAAAAGCGCGGCTCGGCCATCCACACGGTCCTCGACCTTGAGGGCAAGACCATCAGCGCCCTGAAAAGCAGCGCCACCGGCCAGAACATGCAGTCCCTGCTGGCCCAGTTCGGCATCAAGGCCACCCTGGTCAATACGGACGAGTTTGCGGGCGTGCTCGAAGCCGTGGCGCGCGGCGAGGCCGACGCGGGCGTGTGCCTGAACATCGTGGGCAACGCCCTGGCCCAGAAGTATGCCGTGGAGCGCACGGACATCGTGTTCTCGCCCATGCAGCTGCGCTACGCCGTGAAAAAGGGCGGCCGGGAGGACCTGCTGCCCGCCCTGGACCGGCACCTGGCCGGATTGAAGGCCCGGCCGGGCTCCCTGTTCTACCAGCTGCGCGACAAGTGGCTGGGCCTGGCCCCGGAGCAGGCGCTGCCCGGCTGGCTGTCCTGGACCCTGGGCGGCGGCCTCGTCGCCCTGTGCCTGCTCACGGCCTTTGTGTTCACCCTGCGCCTGCTGGTGCTGCGCCGCACGGAAGACCTGGCCGCCAGCGAGGCCAAGTACCGGGCCACCCTCACCGCCGTGAACGACGGCCTCTGGGACTGGCAGATGCACAGCGGCGAGGTCTATTTCAGCCCGCTCTACTACGGCCTGCTGGGCTACGCCGACGGCGAGTTTGCGGCCAACTACGCCACCTGGCGGGCCCTGGTGCACCCGGATGACCTCGGCCGGGCGGAGCGGGAGCTGGAACAGGCCATCGCCAGCGGCCTGGGCTTTGGCATCGACCTGCGCATGCGCACCCGGGACGGCGAGTGGAAGTGGGTCTGCACGCGCGGCAAGGCCATTGAGAAGGAAGCCGGGGGCAGGGCGCGGCGCATGGTCGGCACCTTGAGCGACATCACCGAGCGCAGGGAGCTGGAGACACGCCTGGCCGAGAGCGAGCTGCACTTCCGCACCCTGGCCAACTCCGGCCAGGCCCTCATCTGGACCAGCGGCCCGGACAAGCTCTGCAACTATTTCAACGAGCCGTGGCTCAGCTTCACCGGCCGCGCCTTGAGCCAGGAGCTGGGCAACGGCTGGGCCGCGGGCGTGCACCCCGACGACCTGCAGCGCTGCATGGACATCTACGTTTCGGCCTTTGACAAGCGCGAGAGCTTCAGCATGGAGTACCGGCTCCGCCACGCCAGCGGGGAGTATCGCTGGATAGTGGACAAGGGATCCCCGCGTTACGACAGCCAAAACGAATTCCTGGGCTACATCGGCCACTGCCTGGACATCACCGAGCGCAGGCAGATGGAGGATGAATTGTGCGAGACCATAGCCCTCACCGAAAGCATCCTGAACGCCATCCCCAGTCCCATCTTCATCAAGAATCGGGCAGGCACCTACACCGGCTGCAACGCCGCCTTTAGCACCTTCCTCAATCGTCCCCGGGAGGAATTCCTTGGCAAGGGCGTGTTCGAACTCTACTCCGAGGACGAAGCCCGCAAGTATTTCGACATGGACGAAGCCCTCATGGCCGCCGATGGCGTCCAGATGTACGACTACCACTATACCAACAAGAACGGCGAGAAGCGCGATGTCATGTTCAACAAGGCCGCCACACACGACGTGGCTGGGAAGGTCAACGGTGTTGTCGGGGTGGTCACGGACATCACCGAGCGCAAGCGCGTCCAGGAAGAGCTTCTGGCCAAGACCGAATTCCTGAACACAATGTTCGACAACACGCCCGCACTGCTGCTGCTGGTCAACGCGGAGGGCAGGGTGGCGGATGTCAACCATGCCGTGGAGGCCAGGCTCGGCCAGCCCAAGGCGGCGCTGCTGAAGCGCCTCGGCGGCGAAGTGCTGCAATGCGTGAATGCTCTCAAGGAAGGGGGCTGTGGACGGACTATGGAGTGCCAAAGCTGCCCCGTGCGGACCCGGGTCGAGCGCACCTTCGCCACCGGCGAGGAGACCTTCAACGGAGAAGGCCGCTTGAGACTGACGGTGGACGGCAAGCAGGCCATCGCATACTTCCTGATCTCAACAGCCCTGGTCAGGCTCAGGGAAGAGAACTTCGTTCTTGTCAGTCTCATCGACATCACCGAGCGCAAGCGCGCAGCCGAGGCCCTGGAGAACAGCGAGGCCCGGTTCCGCTCCGTGGCCCACAGCGCGGTGGACGCCATCGTCACCATCAGCTCCGACGGGAGCATCACCTTCTTCAACGACTCCGCCGTGCGCCTGTTCGGCTACACGAGCGGGGAAGCCCTGGGCATGCCCGTGAACGCCCTGATCCCGGAGGCCTTCCAGGAGGCCCGGGGCGACGGCGCGCAGCCCCACGCCGCCAACGGCCAGGCCTCCAGCCTCGGCCAGGCCACGGAGCGCACAGGCCTGCGCAAGGACGGCGCGGAGCTGCCGCTGGAGCTGTCCGTCTCCTCCTGGCAAACAGCCGAGGGCAGGTACTTCACCTGGATCATCCGGGACATCACCGAACGCAAGCAGGCCGAGGCCGCGCTGCGCCAGACAGAGACCCGCTTCCGCATGCTCTTTGAGAACGCCCCCCTGCCCTACCAGTCGCTGGACGAGCGGGGGTATTTTCTCGACGTGAACAAGAGGTGGCTGGAAACCCTGGGCTACGAGCGGGAGGAGGTCATCGGCCGCTGGTTCGGCGACTTCCTGGGCCCGGGGTACACGGACCACTTTGACCGCAACTTCCCCATGTTCAAGCAGTGCCTGCTCATCGACGGCGTGGAGTTCGAGATGGCGGCCAAGGACGGGCGCATCATCCGGGCCTCGTTCAATGGCCGGGTGCAGCTCGACCGTGACGGAAAGTTTCTGCGCACCCACTGCATCTTCACGGACATCACCGAGCGCAAGCAGACCGAGGTGGCGCTCCTGGCCGCCAAGGAGGCTGCGGAGACCGCCAACCGCGCCAAGAGCGAGTTTCTGGCCAACATGAGCCACGAGCTGCGCACGCCCATGAACGGCGTGCTGGGCATGCTCCAACTGCTCATGCTGGAGGAGCTCAAGCCCGGCCAGCAGGTATACGCCCGCAACGCCTTCGAGTCCGCCAACAGGCTGTTGTCCCTGCTCGACGACATCCTGGACTTCTCGCGCATCGAGGCCGGGGTGCTGTCCTTCAGGAGCGAGCCCTTTCCTCCGGCCGACATCCTGGCGGCCACGGTGGGCGTATTCGGGCACATCTGCACACGCAAGGGGCTTTCGCTCATCGTCCAGGCAGAGCCTGGCCTGCCCGCACTGCTGCTGGGCGACGGGGCGCGCATCCGCCAGATCGTCTTCAACCTCGTGGGCAACGCCGTGAAGTTCACCCGCCAGGGGGAGATCCGCATCGAGGCCTGGCACCGCGTGCTGCCCGGAAACAGCCCGGCCCGCATCTACCTCAGCGTGACCGACACCGGCGTGGGCATTCCGGAAGACAAGCTGGGCAAGATCTTCGACCGCTTCAGTCAGGTCGACGGCTCGTACACCCGGCAGTTTGAGGGCGCTGGCCTGGGCCTGGCCATTGTCCGGCGCATCGTGGAGAGCCTGGGCGGGTCCCTGTGCTTCGCCAGCGAGGTCGGGGCGGGCACCGCGGTGGTTCTGGCCTTGCCCGCGCCCGTGGTCCAGGCCCTGCCCGCGCAGGGTCCAAACGGACCAGAGGAGGAGGACGAGCCCGCGCCCCTGCGCATCCTCTTGGCCGAGGACGAACTCATCGGCCAGCTGGGCGCGCGGGTGCTGCTGGAGCGCATGGGCCACAGCGTGGTGGCCGTGAATGATGGCCGCGCCGCAGTGGAGGCCGCCCTGCACGAGGAGTTCGACTGCGTGCTCATGGACATCCAGATGCCTGAGATGGACGGGCTGGAGGCCACGCGCATCCTGCGCCACACCATCCTGGCGGGCCGGGAGGGCCGCGTCCCGATCATCGCCATGACGGCCTACGCCCTCACGGGCGACCGCGAGAAGTTCCTGGCCGCAGGCATGGATGAGTACATCGCCAAGCCCTTTGAGCCGGACGTGCTGCGTCGGCTGTTGCAGCGGGTGGCCAGGAAGCGGCGGCAGGCCAGCCAGGATTGAAATCCGGCCAGCTGAGGCCGAGCGCCCCGGCTTGCGGCCCTTCTTTCTGACCGCAGCGATCGGGCCGCAGCGATCGGGCCGCAGCGATCGGGCCGCAGCTTCCGGGCGTGATCCCGCGAGCGTGTTCCAGTCGGTGGCCCGTAATCCGGTCCGGGTCAGCTCTGGCCGGTGTCCAGCCAGTGCGCCAGGGTCGCTGGCGGGCGCAGCAGGCTGGGCACCGCCGGCCACACCGGCGGCCGCGAGATGTCCGCGCCCTTCTGCATCACCGAGACAGGACGGTCGGAAGAGACCACCACCACAATGAGCTCCGGGTGGGAGTACGTGAAGCGCAGGGCCGAGTTGTAGCGCGCCCCGCGCGAGCGGTCCTCGCCGGGGAAGCAGGGCCCGTCCATGAGGCAGGCGAAGCCGCAGAGCTGGTTGCTGGTGGCCGAGAGGTGCAGCGCGCCGTCGACCTTGGCCAGGGCTGCGGCCAGGGTCAGGTGCTCGTCGATTTCCAGGGGCAGCGGGGTCTCCAGGGTGTGGCCGGAAACCGGCAAGAGCGGGGTGTACGGGTCCACGATGAGCGAGCAACCGTATTTCTGCTCACCGGCAAAGGCCACGATGCGCGACACCGAGCCGAACAGGGCGTCGCGCTGGTCCGTGTCCAGCGGCCACTCCAGCAGGGCCTCCTCCAGGTTCACCAGGCTGGGCTTGCGGTTGGTGGACTGGAAGGCGCCGTCGGAAAAGCTGCACACCAGCTTGTCGTCCATGAAGAGCATGCCGTGGCGGCCGTTGAACAGGGCGCACAGGCTGGAGGGCGGCAGCTCGCCCGCGGCGATGCCGATGATGTGCTCGCCGTCGGACACGAGCAGCCGCCTGCTGCGCTCCACGGACTGAAGCATCTTGCGCACGTGCTTGCTGTTGTCCAGGCGCGGGCGCTCGGCCTTGGGGAAGCGCATCAGATAGTGCAGGCGCGGCAGCCGCGCGGGCTCCACAAAGGCCAGGTGCCCGCGCGCCCAGGCCCCTTCCTCCGGGGTCTTGCTGATCTGCATGATGGCCCCGAGGATGTTGTACACGCGCAGCCGCGTGTCTGGCCCGTGGTTGTGCGAGCGCTCGTCCATGATGTAGTCGTGCACCGCGTGGGGGGCCATTTCCTGGAGCATGAGCGCGGCGGAGTCGAGCGCGAAGAGGTCGCGCGCCGCCAGGTTGTGCGAGAACTGCAAAAGCGCCAGCTCCAGCCAGCGCCGCGTGGGCCCGGGCGAGCACAGGTTCACGTGCCGGTCGGTGAACCACATCTGGTAGCTCACCCCTGGCGAGCGCCCGCCCAGGCTGACAATGCCCGCAAGGCCGACGCGCTTGGACCTGGCCTGGTCGAAGAAGGTCACGTGGGCCGGGTCGGGCAGGCCCTGGCGCCACTCGTCGGAGTCCAGGTAGTATTCGCGCAGCCTGGGCTCGTGCCCGGCCAGCAGTCCCTGGGGGTCGACCACGCGCAGGGGGTCGCCGGGGTCCTGGGCATAGATGAGCGCCACGCGCGAGGGGCCGGAGAAGTCGCACAGGCCAAGCCGGAGCCCCTCAAGCACGTTGTGCAGGCTGAGCATGTGGTGGCGGTCCAGAACCATGGAGACTCCTTGGGCAAGGGCGCTCATCGCCGATGCTGAAGCGAAGTCTATCCGCAGCGCAAGCCGAACGCAACGGATAAACCGATGCGCCATAGACGGCCACGGAAAGGAGCTGTCAGCGCAGCAGCGGGCGGTCGCCCGGGGCGAAGCAGCGGCGGCGGATGACCAGGGTCAGCACCGTGCTGCCCAGAGCCGTTGCGCCCACGATCATGAGCATGACCACGATCTGGTAGCGGATGGCCTGGGAAGGGTCGCTGCCGCCCAGGATCTGGCCGGTCATCATGCCGGGGATGGAGACCAGGCCCACGGCCATCATGGAGTTGATGGACGGGATCATGCCCGCGCGGATGGCCGTGCGCACCACGTCGGCGCTGGCCTCGGCCGCGTCGGCCCCGAGGCAGAGCTGCATCTCCACCACGGCGGCGCGGGCCCGCAGGTCGGAGAAGAGCCGGTCCAGGGCCACGGCCACGGAGTTCATGGAATTGCCCAAGACCATGCCGCCGATGGGCAGGAAGTACTGCGGCTTCCACCAGGGCTCGGCGTGGACGATGGCCCCGGTGACCGTGATGGTGACCACGAGGTACACGCAGGCCATGGAGGCATACATGGGCCAGGCGAAGCCCACGGCCTTCTCGTGTATGCGCCCGCGCGCCGTGTGCGCCGCAGCCCCGGCCATGACCAGGAACAGCGCCAGCACCAGCCAGGGCGAATCCACGGCAAAGACCAGGCCCAGCACCCAGCCCATGAGGAAGAGCTGGGCAAAGGTGCGCACCGTGCCGATGGCGATGTCGCGCCCCAGGCCCAGCTTGAGCGCAAGGGAGCAGCCCCCGGCCAGCAGCGAGAAGACCAGGGCCAGGCACAGCCGCCAGAGGCTGATGTCGAGGACGCCAGCGGTCATGCGGCCCCCGCGCGGCAAAGCGTTCCGCCGCAGAGTACATAGGGCGCGGGCGTGACCCGTGCGGGCGCGAACTCGGCGTGGCTGACCAGGATGACCGTGCCGCCCTGGTCCAGGCAGAAGGACTCCGCCGCCCTGAGCACGGCCTGGGCGCTTTCCGGGTCCAGCGCGCTGGTGGGTTCGTCCAGCAGCAGCACCTCGGGCCGGGTCAGGAGCGCCCGGGCCAGGCACAGGCGCTGGCGCTGGCCCACGGAGAGGGTGGAAGCCTCCTGGGAGAGCGGGATGTCGCCCGCCGCCAGGCTGTCCAGCAGGGTGGCCAGGGCCGTGTCGTCCGGCGGGGTCTGGCCGTGCGCGGCCTTGAAGGAGAAGGGCAAAAGAAGGTTTGCGCGCACGCTGCCGGGGATCACGGTGGGGGTCTGCTGGAGGTAGCTCACCCGACGGCGCAACTGGGCCGGGGCCAGGGCGGCCACGTCCTGGCCGTCCAGCAGCACCTGGCCGGTTTGCGGCTCCTCCAGGCGGCAGAAGAGCCGCAGCAGGGTGCTTTTGCCCGCGCCAGAGGGGCCGGTGAGCAGCACAAAGGCCCCGCGCGGCACGTCCAGGTCCGCCTGGTCCAGGATGGCGCGGCCAGCGCCGGAGGTTCCGGGGGCTTTGGGATGGGCGAAGCCGACGCGGGCCAGGGCCAGGTGGGACATGGCGGCGCGGCCTACTTCTTCTTGTTCAGAAACTCGATGAACTTGAGCACTTCTTCGTGCTTGGGATTGATGGCCAGGGCCTGCTGCAGGTGCTCGCGGCACTTGGCCAGGTCGCCCTTGTCGTAATAGGCGCGTGCTGCGTTGTAGTGCAGGTTCTCGTCGGTCTCGGTCATGGTCAGGGCGCGGGAGTAGTACTCGATGGACTGGTCCACCATGCGGCTTTTGCGCAGGCTGATGCCGAACTCGTTGAACAAATGCTTGTGTTCCGGCGCAAAGGCCGCGTCCAGCCCCACGATGCGGCCCAGGATGTCCTTGGCCTTCACGGTTTCGCCGCGCTCCACGTAGGTCAGTCCCAGGCCGAAGTTGGCGCGCACGTTCTCCTCGTCCACGGTCAGCGCGTTCTCGTACTCGAACTGGGCGCTGTACAGCGCCCCGCGCTGGCGCTGCTCCTCTGCGCGCTGCACCGTGGAAGAAAGCTCCTGCATCTTCGGGTACACGCTCTTCAGGTACATCTCCGGCTCTGGGTTGTACCTGGCCAGAAAATCGTCCAGAGGCACGGCCGTGATGGCGCCGGAGGGGACCATGTTCTTGTTCAGGGCCTGGACCTGGACCGCGTCCGGCTCGGTCTGCGTGCAGAACCAGAACATCTTGCTGATGGTCTTGCGCTGGGTGGTTCCGGTGCCGACTTTCTCCACGGTCTGGGTGGAGAACAGGCCCTTGATCAGCCTGCCGCCCTCTGGGCGGTGCACCGTGGCGTGCTGTTCCTGTTTGTGTTTGGTGTCCATGGTGCGGGCTCGGTCGGTTGCAGGTGCCGGAAGACGTATGCCGAAAAAGCATAGCACCCATGGCCGAGGACTGGCAAGCTGCGCGGCGGTGACTCGGGGGGCGGAAAAGGAGCCCTGAAAAAGTGAGTAAACACTTCGCAGTGGTCGACAAAAACGGGGGTTTCAGGTAAGGCGGAGCGCATTGTGGGGACTGTGGCTCTGGTCCGGGCGTCGGACCTGTGCCGCATGCGTGCAAATAGTGAACGTCAGCGCAGGATTGAGGTGGCAGCATGGACAAGAGGGTGGGTGAGCGCATACGCGCCTTTCGCGAAAAGCAGAATTTGAGCCTGGCCGATCTCTCTGAGCGCACGGGCCTGGACGAGACCTTCCTGAACGCGGTGGAGACCGAGGACCGCTACCCCTCCCTGGGGCCGCTGCTCAAGATCGCCCGCGCCCTGGGCCTGCGCCTGGGCACCTTCCTGGACGACCAGGTGAGCCGCGACCCGCTCATCGTGCGCCTGGACGAGCGCTCCCAGGAGCTGGCCATGCACCAGCACGGCGACACGCCCGCCAGCCACACGTACCACTCCCTGGGCCGGGGCAAGACCGACCGGCACATGGAGCCCTTCTTCATCGAGATGCTGCCCGAGCCCGAGGAGGACCAGACCCTGTCCTCCCACGAGGGCGAGGAGTTCATCGTGGTGGTCAGCGGCCAGCTCAAGCTGGTTTTCGGGCGGGAGACGAGCATCCTCGGCCCCGGCGACAGCATCTATTTCAACTCCGTGGTGCCGCACAATGTCTCGGCCACGGGCGGGCCGGCGTCCATCTACGCCGTGCTCTACTTCCCGGAGTAGGCCATGGGGCGCGACACAGCCTTACGCGAGATCACCCTGGGCCAGATGCTGGCCGAAACCGTGGACCAGTGGCCCAACCGCGACGCCGTGGTCTACGTGGACCGTTCCTTACGCCTGTCCTGGCGGCAGTTTTCAGACCTGGTGGACGAGGTGGCCATGGGCCTCATGGCCCTGGGCGTGCAGCGCGGGGAGAAGGTGGCCCTGTGGGCCAACAACGTGCCCTACTGGGTGGTGCTGCAGTTCGCCACCGCGCGCATCGGCGCGGTGCTCTTGACCGTGAACACCCACTACCGCCGCGCGGAGCTGGAATACCTGCTGGGGCAGTCCGAGTGCGAAAACATCTTCATCATGGACGGCTTCCGCGACATCGACTACGTGGCCACGGTCTACGACCTCGTGCCCGAGCTCAAGACCAGCGAGCGCGGCCGGCTCAAGACCGCGAACTTCCCGCATTTGAAGCGCGTGCTCTTCCTCGGCGCGGAGAAGCACCGCGGCATGTACACCCTGCCCGAGATCCAGGCGCTGTCCGTCATGACCACGCCCGAAGAGTATGAGGCGCGCCAGCAAAGCCTGTCCCCGCACGACGTGGTGAACATGCAGTACACCAGCGGCACCACCGGCTTTCCCAAGGGCGTGCAGCTGACCCACTACAACATCGGCAACAACGGCTACTGGATCGGCGAGAACCAGCGCTTCACCGAACTCGACCGGCTCTGCCTGACCGTGCCGCTGTTCCACTGCTTCGGCTGCGTGCTGGGCGTTCTGGCCGCCGTCAGCCACGGCACGGCCATGGTCATCCTGGAGAACTTCGAGCCGGTGCTGGCCCTGACCAGCGTGGAGGTGGAGAAGTGCACGGCCGTGTACGGCGTGCCGACCATGTTCATCGCCATGCTGGAGCACAAGCTCTTTTCGCGTTTCGACCTCTCGACCCTGCGCACCGGCATCATGGCCGGGTCGCCCTGCCCCATCGAGTTCATGAAGCGCGCCATCGACGAGATGCACATGCGCGAGATCACCATCTGCTACGGCCTGACCGAGGGCTCCCCGGTGATGACCCAGACCCGCGTGGGCGATTCGCTGAAGCAGATGACCGAAACCGTGGGCCGCGAGATGCCCGAGATCGAGGTGCGCATCATCGATCCCGAGACCAACCAGGAGTGCCCGCGCGGCGTCATCGGCGAGATCTGCTGCCGGGGCTACAACGTCATGAAGGGCTACTACAACAACCCCGAGGGCACGGCCGCGGCCATCGACATGGACGGCTGGCTGCACTCCGGCGACCTGGGCACCATGGACCAGGACGGCTACGTGGCCGTCACCGGCAGGCTCAAGGACATGATCATCCGCGGCGGGGAGAACGTGTACCCGCGCGAGATCGAGGAGTTCCTCTACCGCATGGGCGGCATCATGGACGTGCAGGTGGCGGGCGTGCCCAGCCGCAAGTACGGCGAGGAGGTCGGCGCCTTCATCATCCTCAAGCCCGATGTGGGCATGGAGCCCGAGGATGTGCAGGACTTCTGCCGGGGCCAGATATCGCGCTACAAGATTCCGAAGTACATCGCTTTTGTGGATTCCTACCCCATGACCGCCAGCGGCAAGATCCAGAAGTTCAAGCTGCGCGAGCTGGCGGCCCAGCTTTTCCCCCAGGCCATGCAGGAAGCCCCCAAGGCTTAAAGGAGAACGCAACATGGAACAGGCTTACAAGGACATCGCCCCGCGCCTGCGCGGCCTGCGCGACGCGCTCGACCTGACCGTGGAGGAGCTGGCCGCAAAGGTCGGCGTGGACGCGGCCCTGGTCCGCAGCTACGAGTCCGGCAGCGTGGAGATACCCGTGGGCTTTCTGATGAAGGTCGCCCACTGCTGCCACGTGGACCTGACCGTTTTGATCAGCGGCATCGAGCCGCACCTCACGGGCTATTCCCTGGTGCGCAAGGGCGAGGGCCTCAGCGTGGAGCGCCGCAAGGACTACGACTACAAGTCCCTGGCCTACCGCTTTTCCGGTCGGAAGATGGAGCCCTTCCTGATCACCGTGCCGCCCAAGGAGCCTGCGGACATGACCCAGGTGTCGCACTCCGGCCAGGAGTTCGTCCATGTGCTGCAGGGCCGCCTGGAGCTGCGCCTGGGCGAGGAGGTGCTGGAGCTCAACCCCGGCGACAGCCTGTACTTCGACTCCCAGAGCCCGCACGCCCTGCGCGGCCTGGACGGCGCACCGGCCGTGTTCCTGGACGTGATCCTCTAACGCCCCCTGGGAGCTTCGTGATATGGAAAAACTGCGCACCACCAGCTACCGCGACTTCATGGCGGACTTCAAGCACGACATTCCGGCAAACTACAACTTCGTCTACGACTTCCTGGACGCCCACCCCCACCCGGAAACCCTGGCCATGGTCCACGTGGACGACGCCGGGTCCCGCCGCGAGTACAGCTTCGGCTTCTTCCAGCAGGAGTCGGCCAAACTGGCCAGCGCCCTTTCGGCCCAGGGCGTTTCCAAGGGCGACCGGGTCATGGTCATCCTCTACCGGCGCATGGAGTACTGGGTGACCATGCTGGCCCTGTGCCGCATCGGCGCGCTGCCCATTCCCTCGCCCTCGCTTTTGACCCCGCACGACATCGAGTTCCGCGTGAACTTCGCCCATGTCTCCTGCATCATCTGCGAGGACTCCATCACCGCGCGCGTGGAGGCGGCCAAGACCAGGTGCCCGGACCTCAAGCTCCTGGTGGACATCCCCTCCGGCATGGGCCACTCCGCCGCCCCGGCCGGTTGGCAGGACTACGAGACGCTCAAGTCCTCCGGCGCGGAGGAGTTCCCGCGCACGGCGCAAACGGCCTGCGGCGAGGAGCCCATGGTCATCTTCTTCTCCTCCGGCACCACGGGCATGCCCAAGATGGTGCTGCACACCCACACCTATCCCTTTGGCCACGTGGTCACCGGGGCCCACTGGCACGACCTGGAGCCCGGCGACCTGCACCTGACCTTGTCCGACACGGGCTGGGCCAAGAGCGTGTGGGGCAAGTTCTACGGCCAGTGGATGGCCGGGGCCGTGGTCTTTGTCTGGGACTTCCGGGGCAAGTTCGAGCCGCGCGAGCTGTTGCGCATCCTTTCCGTGCACAAGGTGACCACCTTCTGCGCGCCGCCCACGGTGTACCGCTTCCTGGTGCGCGAGGACCTGAAGGAGTTCGACCTCTCGTCCTTGCGGCACTGCACCACTGCGGGCGAGCTGTTGAACGACTCCGTGTTCCTGGACTGGCAAAAGGCCCTGGGCCTGCCCATCTACGAGGGCTACGGCCAGACCGAGACCACGCTGCAGCTGGCCACCCTGCCGTTCATGAAACCCAAGCCCGGCTCCATCGGCAAGCCCATGCCCGGCTGGGACATCGTGCTTTTGAACGCCGAGGACCAGGTGTGCCCCCCGGGCGAGGAAGGGGAGATCTGCATCCGCCTGCAGAGCGAAAAGTCCACAGCGGGCATTCCGGGGCTGTTTTCCGGCTACCTGGACGAGCAGGAGCGCACGGACAAGGTGGTCTACGGCGGCTTCTACCACACCGGCGACAAGGCCTGGGTGGACGAGGACGGCTACTTCTGGTTCCTGGGCCGCACCGATGACCTGATCAAGAGCTCCGGCTACCGCATTGGGCCCTTTGAGGTGGAGAGCGCGCTGGTCAGCCACGAGGCGGTCATCGAGGCCGCCGTCACCGGCGTGCCCGACCCGGTGCGCGGCATGGCGGTGAAGGCCACGGTGGTGCTGGCCCCCGGCTTCACCCCCGGCGACGCGATGACCAAGACCTTGCAGGACCACGTGAAGACCGTGACCGCGCCGTACAAGTACCCGCGCATCATCGAGTACGTGGCTGAGCTGCCCAAGACCATCAGCGGCAAGATCAAGCGCGCCGAGATCCGCGCCCGCGACCTGGAGCGCATGAATATGTAGCAGTGCGGGGCTTTCCCCGGCCAAGAGAAAGGCTCCGTCCGGCAGTGCGTCGGGCGGAGCCATTTGTTTCGGTGCGGGCCGACTATCCTAGATCCCCATCAGGGGGCAGTGAAGCGCCCGGTGTCGGCGTCATAGTCGCGCCAGGGAAAAGCCCCAGCCCGTGGTTGGGCCGGGCCGGGGCGGTTCGAGGTTACGGTTTGTCGATGTTTCTGGCCCCGCGCTTTTTCAGCTGATACTCATTAAAGAAGCCACGCAGGCTGCCAACGAGTATGACCCCGATCATGATGCCACCCAGGCCAAGGGCATGCTCCGAAGAACCCGTCCAGGCATAGACAAGGCCCGAAATGGCCGCTGCGACGAGCATGCTTCCCCCGATCACGTGCCAAACTGCGCGGAAGGAATACTCGGGCTGCGGAAGCTTGCCCGCGGCCCTTCTGCGCTCAATGAATGTGACTACTGCCAGGAGCATTACGATGCTGAGTCCCAACCGGCCAAAGTCACCAATAGTCCATGTCAATGATTTCTCCTCTTAAGGCATTGCGCGAGACTCCCTAATGCCGGTCTCTCATGTCCTCTGGTTCATAGGGTGCATTCCGTTTGTCCCAGTATTCCTTTGTTTCCTGCTCCACATCACTCGCGCTGTCCGGGGAAATCAGGTCGCCCAGCGGCGCAGTAACAGACCAAGTCCTGTCGCCAATCCTGAACCGATGAGGGCTGCTCGCTCGGCCATTGTTGTCGCAAACGTCGTCGCGGTGGAAACCGTATCTCCCCAGGACCACAACCCCCACACGTCCATCCGGTTGACCGGATCATCAACGCAGTAGCCGTACCAGTCCATGTCGCCGCCCTTGTCCCGCAAGGGGTCCAGCGCGGTGAAGCGCCCGGTGTCGGCGTCATAGTCGCGCCAGGGGAAGCGCGGTCTGATACAAGATCGGCGACCTTGCGAGTATCAAGGTCGGCTTGTTGTGTCAGGGTTTCTTGATCTCAATCTCTTGAAAAGGACTTCTTATGTACCAGGCGAGCAGGGGGAGGGCCGCTCCGCCAGCAAGAAGAACGTATGCCGCCCATAAGGGCATGAGATACAATTGCATATGCCCCTTGTATGCGCCAATTTGCAAGGACCCCAAGCCAACAAGAATATGTCCCCAATATATTTCCGCCAAAGTCACTCTCATCATGTACTCCTCAATTGCCAAGTGTCGGCGGCGGCGGCGCGCCCGATCAAACGCGTCAGGCCGGTTCACCGGATCATCCACGCAGGAGCCGTTTTCGTTGCCCCCCCCTGCCAGCGTTGGTGACAGGAGTGCGCTACCGAGAGAAACAAGGCGACCATGCGAAGAGCACGGTCGCCTTCTTGGGTTAGTCGTTATGGCTTTCAGTCTGTTGCGAAGGCCTTCTCAGGTACCACGCGAGCAAGGGCATGACCAGTCCAATGGCAATAAGGACGTATGAAGTCCACAGAGGCACTGGGAAACCTCGAAACTGCGCTTTTCCCTCGCCAAGCTGTAATGACCCCATGAAAACAAGAACTTGCCCCCAGTATATTTCCCCAAACGTCACTCTCATTATTTACCCCATTCATTATACATCCAGCTTCCTATTCCTCCCGCTTGGCCAGCCGTTGTCATGGGCGGCGGACCCGGCACAAAAGCGCCGGACAGGAAATCAAAGGCATTCTCAATCTTGTCCGGATTGCGCGCCGCAACGGCGGCAATGGCTGGCAGCGCCTCCACACCAGCTGCGGCGGCAATGGGAACAGCTCCCGCACCGAGCGCAGTCGCAGTGTAGTTCCGCAAATCCTCGTTTGTGGCATACGCCTCCGCAGTTTTGCCCAGCGCTTCCCCTGCGCCCTGGGCTCCTTCGGACACAGCCTGGGCTATCCCGTCGGGAGCCGTGTCCCAGAGCTGGCCAAAGCCAGCAGTAATTTTCTGAACGCCGTCCAAGAAGCCTTCCAACCCCCACACATCCACCCGGTTGACCGGATCATCAACGCAGTAGCCGTACCAGTCCATGTCGCCGCCCTGTGCGCCCAGCGGGTCGCCGACAGGACGGGGCGCAGTGAAGCGCCCGGTCTGATACCCCGAAGGGGGCGGCGTTGGAGTCACGCCAGGGGACGCTGGAATCACTTATCCTTGTCGCCGTTACGTGGCGGCAGGTGGATGCCCTTGAGCCAGAGGGCGACGGGACCGCCTATGACCAGCGAGAGGGTGGAGATGATGTCTTTTTGAAAACTAATCCGAAGCCACTTGAGGGGGTCGGGAGTGGGGGTGGCGGCAACCCAGGCGCAAACTATGGAGTCGACAAGAAAGTAGAACCACGCAACGAACGAAATGGCGAGCAGTGCATTTCCGCAACGCCGCCTTGCGCGGCCGAGGGCAGCGATGCGCTCTTCACCCGGACCCCACGTGCGCCACAAGTAAAACAACCCGACCGGGACTGAAAACAGCGCAAACAACCCGAGTGGCTGTGTACTTGTAAACATTGACGAAGGAGTCCACGTTTGCAGAAAGTGAATGTACAGGACGAAAGAAATAGTATTGGCCAGCAGGGACAAGCCCAAGAACGCTATCGGCAACCATCGCTTCATGTGCCCTCCCTGCTGGCTTCTAACATCTACTCTACATCCGTACGGCAGTAGTCCAGCACTTCTCTTACGTTAGTCTGACAGTCATTTGCGCCAGGGAAGTAAGTTCCAATGTCGGTTCCAGGACGTATCAACTTGTCCACGCAACCTTCATCCACGTTTGGAACAGTCCAGCATTCAGCGTTGGATTGTTCCGACTGGCCCGTGTGGTCTTCCCAACTCGAAGGGGAGAAGAGACCGCCATCCGTTTCCTTTTTCAAGCCTGCTTCGGTTGAATCCGTCTTGAGCCAGTGGTGGTCAAGAACCGTTCCAACAAGCCGCTGATTCACAGGACGCTTGCAGAGCTGCACCTCCAACCCCCACACGTCCACCCGGTTGACCGGATCATCAACGCAGTAGCCGTACCAGTCCGTGTCGCCACCCTGTGCGCCGAGCGGGTCCAGCGCGGTGAAGCGCCCGGTGTCGGCGTCATAGTCGCGCCAGGGGAAGCGCGTCAGGCCGGCGTCCGGGTTCTGCCTCAACGGCAAACCGACAAGCAGGAGTCGGCTACCAACTGAAGGCCCCTTGGACCTGCACTTTCATGACGTCCTTATATTTTTCAAATCTGGGGTCTGCCTCAAGCACTTCTATTATAACAGAGTGCTTCGTCGATCCCCCATGAAGCGGAAGCACTTGGTTGTCGATGGTGATGGATGTTGTCGTACTTCCTGAATACGCGGCAGAGGAATTGAGCCGCGAGTACAGTTTTGATTGAACAAGTCTGTTTCCTTGATAATATTGTATCAACAATCGTCCGGAATAATGCATTCCGCTTGTCGGAAAGTTGTCCTTAAAGGTTAGCACAACAGCGACTTCGCGGGTATAGCCGACATCAAATGGGATTTCCAACTTGTTGCCAAATTTCCATATGTCAAATGTATAGTCATCAGAAAGAGTATCGCTGATTCCTCTATTGAAGATGGCGTTAATAAACGCAATTGTTTCTGGAGAGATGTGGACCGAATAAACATATGCAAGGCAGGTGGCGAGGAGGAGTCCAAAGGATGCTGTCGTGACAAGCACGCATCGAAGAAATGATTTCATGGCGCCTCCCTGCATGTATGCGGGCGGCCTAAGCCGCCCGCAGTGTAGGTGGTTACTATCGGGGGTCAAGTTTGGAGCCGCGAAAGAATCGGCCCAGGTCGTACATCTCGTCCTTCATTTTGCTTTTAAAGTCCTGGCAATTGTTCGAAAAACAGCCATATTCTCCGACGCCGTCACGCGTGAGAATCCGTTCAGCTTCGCGTGCAATCTCGTCAGGATATGTCGGACCACTTGCCGTGTAGTCGCTTCGGGGGTGCTTCTCATCCGAGTGCAGGCCATCCGGGAAAAATCCGATATTGTCGCCACTCTCGTCATCGTAGTACCCTTGTACATGCTTCCCTTCTAAATTGGCGTTTTCAAGTATCTGGCTCGAAACCTCGATCTGCACTCCGCCTGGCCCGTCGAGTGGACGCTCCTCAAAGTGAAACAACCCCCACACGTCCACCCGATTGACCGGATCATCAACGCAGTAGCCGTACCAGTCCTTGTCCCCGCCCTTCTTGCCCAGCGGATCCAGCGCCGTGAAGCGCCCGGTGTCGGCGTCATAGTCGCGCCAGGGGAAGCCCCGGCCCGGTGGTGGGGCCGAGCCGGGGCGCTTTGTGGTTACTGCTTGTCGAGGTTAATGGCCCCGTCTCGTTTACGTTGATATGCATAGAAGAACTCGCGCAGACTACCAACGAGCATGATTCCGATCATGATCCCGCCAAGGCAGATGGCGGTGTCAGCGGAATCGGTCCAGACATAGATGAGGCCTGTCAAGGTGGTTGCGACCAGGATGCCGCATCCGAGCATCTTCCACACGGCGCGGAAGGAATATTCGCGTGTGGGGAGTTTGCTCGCAGCCCTGCTACGCTCGGTGATCGCGACGGCTGCAAGGACTATTGCGAGCAGAGCCCCCAGTCGGGCAAAGTCACCAAAGGTCCATGCCATTGATACCTCCGATTTAAAGTAGCCAGTTTCCCAGCCTCAATGCTGGTCTCTCAGGTCATCAGGTTCGCTTCGGCTGTTACGCTTGTCCCAGTATTCCTTTGTCTCTTCATATACGCCGCTGGCGTTGTCCGGGGAGATAAAGTCACCCAGCGGTGCAGTGATCCAGCCTAGACCCTTGGAGACAAGTGGGCCAATGAGGCCCTTGTCCGCCACCAGCTTGGTCACCGCAGTGGCTCCATTGGAGATGATATTCCCAATGGTGGTGGGATCGACGGCGGACTTGACGTCGTTCCACGAGAATAGCCCCAACACGTCCACCCGGTTGACCGGATCATCGACGCAGTAGCCGTACCAGTCCGTGTCGCCGCCTTTCTCCCGCAAGGGGTCGAGTGCGGTGAAGCGCCCGGTGTCGGCGTCGTAGTCGCGCCAGGGGAAGCGCGTCAGGCCGGTGGTGGGGCCAGGCCGGGGCTCGTTTGCGAATGGGCGGTGCTACTGGGTCTGCTGCTTGCGGAATTCCAGGAATTCCTGCTGGTGTTCGACGAGATGCTGGGTGCGTTGGCACTCCATGGACCCGCAGATGACGTAAAACACCTCGTCAAGAGGGACAACAGCCTCACCCGTTGGCAGGCCGAAGGGGTCGTGGTCCATGATTGTGACGGTCTCATCGGAGATGGACTGCACGAAGCCGTTGAGCTGGTAATTGTCCGCATCCATCCGGATGGAGACAAACAGACCGAGTTCCTTGGCTTGGCGCAGTGTGCCTTGGATGATGGAACCATCCTTGATCTGGCCTAGCTGCGGAAAGGGAAACTGGTGGTCTCCAAGGGAGGCGAAGTAGGCAAGCCGGTGTTCATATTGCCCGTTGATTTCAAGAAATATGACATCCTCTAGGCGGAAAGCGCGCCAGCCGTCCGCCATGCCATATCGTCTGTGCATGCGCAGTCTGCACTCGTGCTCGTTGAGGCTGTCGATGTAGCCGCAAAACACGGCAGTGTAGTCGCTCTTGTCATAGTGGACGCTCACAGCATTCTCGTGTTGCAGGCCATGCCGCAGCATCTTGTCAAACGGTCCCATTATGCAGCCTCCTCGTCATCGTCTCTTGTGTCAAACGCCGCTATGCCATAGTCGTCAGGGAAGCCAAGGTCACTTTGTTGTTTCCTTCGTTTGTTGGGATTAACTTTGTATCTGCCATTAATCTCCTTCTTTTCCTTTCCTTGGTCCTTCTGTTTTCTGGCCTGCCCGTTTTCGTGAGCTTCTTCGGTCGACGGGCGTGAGTTCTTTGTGTGTTCTGTTTCATATGTGTTTGGGTCGATCGGGGCTTCATCGCCGCCGAACAGTCCACCAAAGAAATCCCCAATGCCGTTGAGGATATCGACAGTTCCCTTGGTGAAGTCATCATTTTCCGGTGTGCCGGGGATGGCCACCGGGGGCACCAGAATCGGAAACGGTCCCGGCATGGGTATCGCGCTCAACCCCCACACATCCACCCGATTGACCGGATCATCAACGCAGTAGCCCCGTACCAGTCCTTGTCGCCGCCCTTCTCCCGCAGCGGGTCGAGCGCCGTGAACCGCCCGGTGTCCGCGTCGTAGTCGCGCCAGGGGAAGCGCGTCAGGCCCGTGTCCGCGTCGTACAGGCCGCCCGCGAAGCCCAGCGGCAGCCGCACCACGTTGCCTCGGACCGAGAGCAGGTTGCCGAACGAATCGTATTGCATGGCCTGTACAACATGGCCATCCGTGGTGGCAAGGGCCAGCGGCGTGCCGAGCTGGTCGCAGAGCAGCAGGTAGGCGTCCCTGCCATTGGTCAGGCCCACGGGCGTGCGGCCTTCCGAGTAGGCGAACAGCCACCACTCGCGCCCGTCGTGGAATTCCTCCAGCCGCAGCGGGTCGAGCCAGCGAAAGGCCTCGACCACGCGCCCGTCCACGCGCTTCGCGGTGCGCAGGCCGTTTTCGTCGTACGCGTAGTCGATACGGCGGCCATCCGGCAAATTCACCGTCAGCAGCAGGCCCGAGGGCTCGTAGCGGTAGTGCGTCTCGGCGTCGCCTTCCAGCTTGAGGTTGCGGAAGCCCGCCCTGTCGTGGCCGTACTGGGCTTGACCCGCCTGGCCCAGGCGGTTGTTCGCCAAGTAAGTATAGCGCCGTTCGCCGCGAAAGCGCAGGGGGTTGATCTCGGCCAGTCGGCGGCCCTGGTGGTCGTACTGGTAGGACTCGCACAGGTTGCCGCGTTCGTCCGTGACGCGGGACAAGCGCCCGGCGGAGTCGTAGGCGTAGCACCGGGTTTCAAGGCTGTCGCCCAGGCGGCCATTCAGATGGAGAACGCGTTCGGCAATGCGGCCCTGCGGGTCGCGTTTGAGGGAGAGGGACGGGGACGGGTTGTTTTGTGATGTCGGCATGGTACACTTCCTCCCAAGGGGTTTATGAGTCCGGCACAACGCCGAACGCAAATTGGAGAAGCGTACCATGGGGTTTTTGGCCCGGACAAAATTACCCTGTTTTTGGCCGGTAAAAGGACAAAAAGAGCGGGTTGACAGGATTTAGGCGCACGCGAAAAAGCCGGGCAGGACGCTTGTCCCACCCGACCAAATTCCTTGTTGGGATTCCAAAGGGACGAGTCCCTTTGGCCGCCGGAGGCATATTCTCTTCTCCCCCCAAAAAACGGAAAAGCGGGGGCGGCCGATCCGCCCCCGCAACCCCGGATGATTCCTGAGTCGGCGCTACTGACCCAGGAGGTCCTTCTTGCCGTCCACCAGGCTGGTGATCACGGTCGGATCCGCCAGCGTGGAGGTGTCGCCGAAGTCGTCGATCTGTCCTGCCGCGATCTTGCGCAGGATGCGACGCATGATTTTGCCCGAGCGGGTCTTCGGCAACCCGTCGGCGAACTGGATGACCTCAGGCGTGGCGATGGGCCCGATCTCCTTGCGCACATGGCCCACAAGCTCCTTGCGCAGCGCGTCGGACTCCTCGATGCCGGCCTTGAGCGTGACGTACGCGTAAATGCCCTGGCCCTTGATGTGGTGCGGCATGCCCACAACAGCGGCCTCGGCCACGCTGTGGTGCCCCACCAGGGCCGATTCGATCTCGGCCGTGCCCAGGCGGTGTCCGCTCACGTTGATCACGTCGTCCAGACGACCCATAATCCAGAAGTAGCCGTCCTTGTCAACCCTTGCGCCGTCGCCCGCCTCGTACATGCCCTTGAAGCGGTCGAAGTAGGTCTTGCGGTAGCGCTCGGGATCGCCGAAGACGCCGCGCAGCATGCCCGGCCAGGGCTTCTTGATGACCAGGTGGCCGCCCTCGTCCGGGCCCGCGTCGGTGCCGTCGGCGCGGACGATGGCCGCGGCGATGCCGGGCAGGGCGCGGGTGGCGCTGCCAGGCTTGAGCGGCGTGGCCCCGGGCAGGGCGCTGATCATGATGCCGCCGGTCTCGGTCTGCCACCAGGTGTCGACAATGGGCGTGCGCGAGAGGCCCACATGCTCGTAGTACCACATCCAGGCCTCGGGGTTGATGGGCTCGCCCACGCTGCCCAGCACGCGCAGGCTAGTCAGGTCGTGCTTCTTGGGCCAGTCCGTGCCCTCGCGCATCAGCGCGCGGATGGCCGTGGGCGCGGTGTAGAAGATGTTGACCTTGAACTTCTCCACGATCTTCCAGAAGCGGTCGGGTTTGGGGAAGCTCGGCACGCCCTCGAACATGACGCTGGTGCCGCCAAGGGCCAGGGGCCCGTACACGATGTAGCTGTGGCCGGTGATCCAGCCGACGTCCGCCGTGCACATGTACACGTCGTCGTCCTTCAGGTCGAAGACCCACTGGGTGGTGTGCGCCACGTAGGTCAGGTACCCGCCGGTGGTGTGCACCACGCCCTTGGGCTTGCCGGTGGAGCCGCTGGTGTACAGGATGAACAGCGGGTCCTCGGCGTCCATCTTCTCGTACGGGCAGTCGCTGGTGATGTCCTCGGCCGCCATGGCCTCGTTCCACCAGACGTCGCGGCCTTCGACCATGCGGGTGTCAATGCCCGCGCGCTTGACCACCACCACCTGCTCCACGCTGGGGCAGGTTTTGAGCGCCTCGTCCACGTTGCCTTTGAGCGGGATGGCGCGACCGCCGCGCAGCACGGCGTCGGCGGTGAAGAGCACCTTGGCCTGGCAGTCGTCGATGCGGTTCTGCAGGCTGACGGCGGAAAAGCCCGCAAAGACGATGGAGTGGGTGGCGCCGATGCGCGTGCAGGCCAGCATGGCGATGGCCAGTTCCGGGATCATGGGCAGGTAGATGGCTACGCGGTCGCCGCGCTTCACGCCCAGCTTCTTCAAGAGGTTGGCGCAGCGGCAGACCTCGGAGTGCAGCATCTGGTATGTGTAGACCTTGACGTCGTCCTCGGGCTCGCCCTGCCAGATGATGGCGGCCTTGTTGCGGCGTCCGTCGGTCAGGTGGCGGTCCAGGCAGTTGGCCGAGATGTTCAGCTTGCCGTCGGCGAACCACTCGATTTTGGGGGTGATCATGTCGGCGTCAAGGACCTTGGTGAACGGCTTGTCCCAGGTGATCAGCTCGCGTGCGCGCTCGGCCCAGAAGCCCTCGGGGTTTTCGTCGGCCTTTTTGTACAGGGCCTCGTACTCGGCCATGCTTTTGACATAGGCCTTGTCCTGTGCGGTTTTGGGCGGGTTGAAGGTCAGTCCGGCCTGCTGCAAGCTTTCGATCTTGTTTTCTTCGTTGCTCATGCCTCACTCCTGCCTTTGCGTTTTTGTGCCTGTCCCGGCACATGGCCCTTTGGCGGGGCTGCCGGGGGCGCGGTGTGTTTCCGTGCCCCGGTCGTACATGCGGAATCAAGCCCCTGGCGCGCATTTTTAGGTAAACGGTGAAAATTGCGGAGTGAACGGCAGAAAGGGGCGGGTGCGGCGAAAAAGCGGCCCGCAGGCGCAGGATATGTGCGAAAATTCACGAGAACAGGGGCCGCCCGCCGGTTCCTCCCGTCACTGGCGGCCAGTGTGCGCAGGCCGCGCCGCCCGCCCGCCGCGCTGGTTTCATGGGCGTTGCGCCAGGGCCCGGCGGGCCATGCCAAAGGACTTGTGACGCCGAGGCCGGGCGCTTCATCCCTCCCCCCCACACACACGGCGGGCCAGGCGGCCCGCCGGACGAACGGACCGCGCCGGGCGGCGCGGTCGTTGAAGAACGAGAAACAAGGGGCTGCCGGGGCAAAGGCATTGGCCCCGTGCGGTCCCGGCGAACCGGAGGACTGGAGCGGCGCGGCATTCGGGCGGCGTGCGCGGTGCGCCGTCTGCGTTCGATCTCGCGCGCCGCATCGGCTCTAGACGGGCCCGGCTTCAGCCCTGGCCCGGCTCCCGGAACAGCTGCTTCAGCCCGTGGGGCTGGCAGCGCAGGTACTGCGGCGGCGCGGCCACCTGCGCGCCCAGCTCCGCCGCAGCGTGCCAGGGCCAGCGCGGGTTGTAGAGCATGGCCCGACCGAGCGCCACCAGGTCGGCCTGGCCGCTTTGGATGATCTCGTCGGCCTGGCGCGGCTCGGTGATGAGCCCCACGGCGATGACCGGCAGGCCCGTGTCGTCCTTGATGCGCCGGGCCAGCGGCGCCTGGTAGCCCGGCCCCAGCGGAATCTTCTGCAAGGGCGAAAGCCCGCCGCTGGACACGTGGATGTACGCCACGCCAAGCCCGCCCAGCGCGCGCGAGAAGGCCACGCTCTGCTCCTCGTCCCAGCCGTTCATCTCCTTGGGCACCCAGTCCGTGGCCGAGATGCGCACCCCCAGCGGGATGTTCGCGGGCAGCGCCGCGCGCATGGCCTGGAAGACCTCCAGCGGCAGGCGCATGCGGTTCTCCAGGCTGCCGCCGTAGTCGTCCGTGCGCTGGTTGGACAGGGGCGAGAGGAACTCGTGCAGCAGGTAGCCGTGGGCGCAGTGCAGCTCCACGCAGTCCACGCCCAGGCGCGCGGCCCGGGCGGCGGCGCTGGAAAAGGCCTGGCGCACGCGCGCAAGCCCGGCCTGGTCCAGCTCAAGGGGCGGCTCGTCGCCGGAAGAAAAGACCACGGGCGAGGGCGCGGAGGTGCGCCAGCCGCCGGGCTTGCCCGAGGGGATGCTGGCCCCGCCCTTCCAGGGCAGGTCGCAGGAGGCCTTGCGGCCCGCATGGGCCAGCTGCACGCCCACGCGGATGGGCGAGTGCGCGCGGATGAAGCCGAGCACGCGGGCCAGGGCGGTTTCGCATCCGTCGGACCACAGGCCCAGGTCCGAGGCGGTGATGCCGCCCTCCGGCTCCACGGACGTGGCCTCGATGAGGAGCAGGCCCGCGCCGGACAGGGCCAGGCCGCCCAGGTGCACCAGGTGCCAGTCGTTCGCCTGCCCGCCGGTGGCCGAGTACTGGCACATGGGCGGAACGACGATGCGGTTCTCCAGGGTCAGGGGGCCAAGGGTGAGGGGGTCGAACAGCGTGCTCATGGGCGGCTCCTTGGGGTATGCCGAGCATGTACACCCGGAGCCGTGCGGGCGCAACTCCGCCCCAGTTCAGAACACTGGCCAGAGCCCAGTCTGGACCGCGGGCCAGAGCAGCGGCAAGGCCGTGGCTCAGACCGGACTCTTGGACAGGCTCTGGGCCATGCCCTTGGCCGGGGTGCCGCCGGTGACGGTGCTGCCGGAACTCTTGGCCTGGGCGTCCAGCAGTTCGCCCTGCAGGATCATCAGCTGGGACTGGAGCAGCTGGACCTTTGTCCGGCGCACGCTTGGGGTCAAGGTGGGGTCGCTCTGGATCTCCTTGATCTTCTGCTGCAGGTCCTTGATCATCTTCTGGATCTTTTGCGCGGTGGTCTGGGCGGCGCTGGACGAGCCCGAGGCGGAAGACCCGGACGCGGCGGACTGGCTCTTGGCGGCCGCGGAGATGCTGGAGGTGTCGCCAGAGCCGCTGGAGGCGGCAGCGCCGTCGAGGTTCAGGCTGCCCTGCAGTTTGTTGGAAGATGCTCCGAGGGTGGCGGCCCCGGAGATGCTGCCCGTCGTTGTGGTTGACGTTGTGGCCGTTGCCGCTGTGACTGTTGTGGTCAGATTCATACCGCGCTCCTTTGCTGCGGATCGACGATGAAAATTCAAACACTTTATCGGCACACAGGCGGGACAACTTTAGCCCCAAAAGCGCGGCCTCGCCCCGCCCGCAATACGGTTGCCACCACTGGCCCCTTTGGGCTATCACGGGCACAGTACCGGACACATCCTGAAATCCCGACCGCCAAGGGCGCGCACCGCGGGGGCCGCATGAGCCTGACCAATCTTGACTCCCTCTTCAGTCCCAAGGCCGTGGCGGTCGTTGGCGCGACCAACGAACCCGGCAACATCGGCTACCTGGTCATGAAGAACCTCATGGCCGGTGGCTTCTCCGGCCCGGTGATGCCCGTGAGCTTCGAGGCCGAGGCCATCGCCGGGGTGCTGACCTACTCCACCGTGGCCGACCTGCCCAAGGCGCCGGACCTGGCCATTGTCTGCAAGGCGCTGAACAAGGCCCCGGCCATCGTGGAGGCCCTGCGCAAGCGCGGCGCCCGTTCCGTGGTGCTCATGGGCCCGGGCTACGCCCGGCTGGACGAGAAGAGCCGCGCACGGCTCAAGGCCGAGCTGCTGGAGGCCGCCCAGACCCCGGCCCTGCGCATCCTGGGGCCCAAGTGCATGGGCATCATCGTGCCCTCCCTGAACCTGAACGCCAGCCTGGCCCACACCGCCAGCCTGCCCGGCAAGACGGCCTTCTTGTCCCAGTCCGACAGCCTGTTCACCACGGTTCTGGACTGGGCCAAGAGCCACGGCATCGGCTTTTCGCACATGATCTCCCTTGGCGCGCAGATCGACATCAGCTTCGCCGACATCATGGACTACCTGGGCTCCGACCCCCAGGTGCGCTCCATCCTGCTCTACGTGGAGTCCATCCAGGACGCGCGGGGCTTTGTCTCCGCCGCGCGCGCCGCCAGCCGCAACAAGCCCGTGCTGGCGCTGCGGCCCGGCCAGGCCCTGCAAAACGCACTGGCCGAACTGGCCGCCATGGAGGGCGCCGCCGGGGCCAATGGTCAGGGCGGGCTGCCGCTTGAGCTGAACGCCACCAGCGATGAGGTCTACGACGTGGCCTTTCGCCGCGCGGGCATGCTGCGGGTGGAGAGCATCGACGGCCTGTTCGACGCCGCCCAGACCCTGGCCGGGGCCAAGCCCGTGCGCGGCGACCGCCTGGCCATCATGGTCAACGGGGCCTCGGCGGGCATCATGGCGGCGGATGCGCTCCTGGCCCACGGCGGGCGGCTGGCCCACTACAGCGAAGACACGGCGCTGGCCCTGGACAAGCTCTTGGCCGGGGGCCAGGTGGCCAACCCCCTGGGTCTGCCTTTTGGCGCCAAGCCCATGGATTGGGTGGAGATATTAAAGACCGTGCTCACCGACCCCGGCGTGGACGCGGTGCTCCTGCTGCATGTGCCCTTTGCCGGGCTCACCGGCGTGGAAACGGCCCACGCCGTGGCCCTGGCCGCCAAAAAGGCCAAGCGCATGGTGCTCACCTCGTGGCTCGGCTCGGACCTGGCGCAGGAGGCCCGCGCGGTCTTCGCCGACGCCGGGGTGCCCACCTACGAGACCCCGGAGCAGGCCATCCGCGCGTTTCTGTACATGGTGCAGTTCCAGAAGAACCAGGAAATGCTCATCCAGACCCCGGACTCCCTGCCCTCGGACTTTTTCCCGGACACCACCACCGCCCGCGAAACCTGCGCCCGGGCCCTGGCCGAGGGCCGCAGCGCGCTCACCCCGGCCGAGGCCAAGGACGTGCTCACGGCCTACGGCATCCCCGTGGTGGAGACCCAGAGCGTCACCTCCGCGCGGGAGGCGGTCATCGCGGCGGACGAGCTGGGCTACCCCGTGGCCGTGAAGCTGAAAAGCCCGCAGATCAGCCAGCCCCAGGAGGTGGGCGGGGTGTTCCTGGACCTGGAGGGCCCGGACAAGGTCTGGGAGGCTGCGGCCAGCATCCTGGCGCGCGTTTCCCGCCAAAGGCCCGACGCCTACGTGGAGGGCTTCGTGGTGCAGAAGATGGGTCGGCGCACCGGCGCGCACGAGCTCTTCGTCTCGGCCCACCTGGACCCGGTGTTCGGGCCGGTCATCGCCTTTGGCCACGGCGGCGTGGCGCGGGAGATGATCCGCGACCGCGCCGTGACCCTGCCGCCGCTGAACATGAGCCTGGCGCTGGAGCTCATCAGCCGCACGCGCATCTTCAACCTGCTGCACGGCACGCCCCAGCACCCTGCGGCGGACATCGACGACATCTGCCTGACCATCATCCAGATCTCCCAGCTGATCATCGACGTGCCGCAGATCTCGGCGCTGGACATCAACCCGCTCTACGCCGACGACGCGGGCGTGCTGTCGCTGGGGGCCAAGGTGCGCGTGGCGCCGGAAACGCGGCCCGGAGCGGAGCGGCTGGCCATCCGCCCCTACCCCCGCGAGCTGGAGGAGTGCACGGTGCTGAAGAACGGCCGCAAGGTCACCCTGCGCCCCATTCGACCAGAAGATGAGCCCGCGCACCGCGACTTCATAGCCAAGCTCTCGGACGAGGACCTGCGGCTGCGCTTCTTCGGCGTGGTCCGGCGCGACTTTGACCACAAGGACATGGCCCGCTTCACCCAGATCGACTACGACCGCGAGATGGCCTTCATCGCCACGGCCGTGAGCGAAGGCGGCCTGCCCGAGACGCTGGGCGTGGTGCGCACGGCCACCAAGCCGGACAATTCCGAGGCCGAGTTCGCCATTGTCGTCCGCTCGGACCAGAAGGGCACGGGCCTGGGCAGCCTGCTGTTCCAGAAGATGATCAGCTACACCAAGGCCCGGGGCACGCACCACATCAAGGGCCAGACCATGATCGAGAACAAGGCCATGCAGGGCCTGTCCAGAAAGTTCGGCTTCGAGATCAGCGTCAATCCCGACGAGGAGCTGGTGGACATGGTGCTGGACCTTACGCCCAAGCCCGCATAAAAGCCGCAGGACGCGGGGCCGCCAACGGACCCTGCGCCCCGAAGCCACACTCCCTGGAGGCACCCCCAAAGATGAAGACCTTCTTCGCGGCGCGCATGGACCGCTGCATCGGCTGCCAGAGCTGCTCGCTGGCCTGCGCCCGGCTGGTGCACAAGCGCCTGTCCTGGTACACTGCGGGCATCCGCATCGGCTCCTCCGGCGGCATCTCCACCGGGTTTGAGGCGCGCGTCTGCCTGGCCTGCGACCCGCCCCCGTGCGCGAGCGCCTGCCCCACGGGCTCGCTTGTCCCGCGCAAGAGCGACGGCGGGGTCAAGCAGGACCGCAAGCTGTGCATCCGCTGCGGCAAGTGTGTGGCCGCCTGCCCGGTCAACGCCATCGTGGAGGACGAGCAGGGCAATCCCTACATGTGCATCCACTGCGGGCGCTGCGTTTCCTTCTGCCCGCACAACTGTCTGGAGCTGGCCGAAAAGGGCCAGGCGAACTTCGTGCAGGAGGTGGCGGAATGATCAGAAGCGATTTCCGCGTGCTCCTGGTGGACCTTACCGCCCGCAAGGCGCACATCGTGGATCTGCCCGGACGCGAGACCTACCTCGGCGGCTCCGGTCTGGCGGCCATGCTGTTCGAGAAGTACGGCGACATGGCGGCCCCCTGGAACGATCCAAAACAGCCGCTGATCTTCACCATCGGGCCGCTGACCGGCTACTTCCCGCTCATGAGCAAGACCGTGTGCGGGTTTTTGTCGCCCTACCACGGCCAGTACGCGGAGAGCCACGCGGGCGGGCGCAGCGCCCTGGCCCTGCGCTTCGCCGACTTGGACGCCCTGGTCATCACCGGCAAGGCCAGCGTCCCCTGCGTGCTCTCCGTTGGCGCGCGGCACATGGAGATCAAGGACGCGCCGTTTCTCTGGGGCAAGGATGTCTTCACCACCGGCAAGATGCTGCGGCACATGCTGCCGGGCAGCGGCCAGCGCACCATTTTGCGCATCGGCCCGGCCGGGGAGAACGGCTGCGCCTACGCCTGCATCAACGTGGACACGTACCGGCACTTTGGCCGCCTGGGCTCGGGCGCGGTCATGGGGGCCAAGAACTTGAAGGCCATCGCCATCGTGGGCGACGCCTCGTTCCCCTTGCCCGAGGGCAAGGAGTATGCCCAGTGCTTCCACGAGATCTACGACCAGATCACCGAGACCTCCATGATGAGCAAGTACCACGACCTGGGCACCGCCGGGAACGTGGCCGCGCTGGACGCGCTCAAGTCCCTGCCCTGGCGCAACCTCCAGGCCACCAGCGACCCCACGCGCATCGACGGCATCAGCGGCGAGAAGTTCGCCCAGGACATGCTGCTCCGAAACACCGCCTGCTCCGGCTGCCCGGTGGGCTGCATCCACATCGGGTATCTGCGCGAGAAATTCATGGCCGACAACCGCTATCTGTACAAGCAGGTGGCCTACGACTATGAGCCCATCTTCGCGCTGGGGTCCATGCTCGGCTTTGGCGACGGGTTCAAGGTGCTGGGGCTGATGGACGCGGTGGAGCGCGAGGGCCTGGACTGCATGAGCGCGGGCGTGGCCCTGGCCTGGGCCACGGAGGCCATGGAGAAGGGGCTCATCACCGAGGCCGAGACCCTGACCCCGCTGTCTTTCGGCGAGGCCGAGGGCTACAAGGCGGCCATCCGCCACCTGGGCGCGGCAACCAACGAGTTCTACCGCCTGCTGGCCCAGGGCACCCTGGTGGCGGCGAAGCAGTACAAGGGCGAGGACTTCGCCTGCGTGCTGGGCCAGGAAATGGCGGGCTACGCCACAGGCGAGACCTTCTTCGTGTCCGAGTCCTTGAGCTTCCGGCATTCGCACCTGGACTCCAGCGCGTACTCGGCAGACCAGAAGCAGCAGGACAAGGACGCGGCCAAGATCGTGGCCGGGTTTGTCAAGGACGAGGCCGGGCGCTGCGTGCTCACGAGCATGGTCGGCTGCCTGTTCGCGCGCGGGGTGTACACCGAGGAGCGGCTCAAGGCCGCCCTGGCCAGCCTGGGCCTTCAGAACGTGGCCGAGAACCTCCCGGCGGCGGGCGAGGCCATCCAGAAGCTGCGCTGGCGGCTGCGCATGCGCACCGGCTGCGACCCCATGAACGCCAAGATCCCCAAGCGCTACACCGAGGTGGTGACCTGGAAGGGCCCCATCGACACGGCCTACATGGAGGAGCTGCGCCGGACCTATGCCGCGCGGCTGCTGGAGCTGGGCCGGGAAGAGGGACTGTAGCCGGGGCACGGCGCGGAGAACGCCGGAGAACGGAGGCGCGACGGGCAACAGCGACTGGCTGCGCCGGGCAATGGTGCGTTGCATTGGACAGGCACACGGGGCGGCTCTGCGGGGCCGCCTCTTTTTTTGGGGACTGGGTGTTGGCTTTGGGCGGCGGCCCGCCGTTGCGGTTCCGAAGTCGGCTGCGGGCCCTGGCTGGCTAGTCCGTGTAGGTGGTGCGGATGGTCAAGAACTCCGCCAGGTTGTCCAGCAGGATGTCGGTCATGCGCGGGTCGAAGTGCTTGGCCCGCTCGCGCTTGAAGTGCGTGGTCACCTGGTCCACGGGCCAGGCCGGGCGGTAGATGCGGTCGCTCATGAGCGCGTCAAAGACATCGGCCACGGCGGCCAGCCGGCCGTAGACGTGGATGTCCTCGCCCTGGAGGCCCGAAGGATAGCCGGTGCCGTCATAGCGCTCGTGGTGCATCAGCGAGATGCTGGCCGCGGCCTTGAGCATGGGCCGCTGCGAGGACTTGAGGATCTCGTAGCCGATGGCCGGGTGGTTCTGGATGAGCACAACCTCCTCGGGCGTGAGCAGGCCGGGCTTGTTCAGCACGCTGTCGGGTATGCCCAGCTTGCCCACGTCATGCATGGGCGCGGCCAGGCGCAAAAGCTGGCACTCGGCCTCGGGCAGGCCGTACTTGTCGGCCAGGATGTACATGTACTCGGCCACGCGGCGCACGTGGTTGCCGGTCTCGTGCGAGCGCCACTCGATGGTCTCGCCAAGGGTGTGGATGATCTCGCGCTGGGTGTCCTCGACTTCCTTGTTCAGGTGCAGGTTGTCAAAGGCGATGGACACGTTGGCGAAGAATATTTCAACCAACTGGCGGTCCAGGTCCGAGAGCGGCACGCAGCCCTCCAGGTAGATGACGCTCTCCGAGCCGTTGCGGCTGCAGAAATAGCCGATGTAGCGCTTGCCGTCGAAGAACAGGTTGGTGCGGTTCTGCACGGCCTTGACGAACAGCGCATGCACATCAGCGGGCAGCACGTCGGCCACGTTCTTGCGGATGTGCGGCTGGAACTCGCCCGTGGCGGCCAGGATATTGAACTGGCCCTTGTGGTTTACGGCGGCGAAGCCCGAGGCCTGGCAGACGATGGCGTTTTTGTGCAGGGACAAAAGCGAGGAGATCTGGGTCAAGACCCCGGTGGAGAACTTTTCCAGGGACTGCAGCTCGAAGATGTTCTCCGAGGCCTCGATGATCTTCTCCAGGCCCCGGCGGTTGGCCTCGATGGTGGCGATGTCGCAGCTGGTGCGCAGGGCCGAGACGATGGTGGTGATGAGCTTCTGGGCGGTGAGCTCGGTCTTTTCCTTGTAGTCGTTGATGTCGTATTCGATGATCACGCGCTCTTCCGGGGCCTGGCCGGGCTGGCCCGTGCGCAGGATGATGCGCACGAAGTGGTTCTGCATCACCTCGCGGATGTACTGCACGAGCTTTAAGCCCGTGTCGTTCTCCTCCATGACCACATCGAGCAGGATCACGGCGATGTCCGGGTTGGCGGCCAGAAGCTCCCGCGCCTCCTGCCCGGTGTAGGCGGACAAAAACTGCAGCGGCCGGTCCTTGTACTTGAAGCCGGAGAGCACCAGCCGGGTCACGTCGTGGACTTCGGCCTCGTCGTCCACCACCAGGATTTTCCAGGCCCCGTACAGGGCCAGATTGCAGTCGCTGTCCGGGGCGGCAGGCTTTGGCGTCTCGTCCTGGAACAGCAGTTCGTCGTCCGGAGGCGTGCTCATTGTTCCCTCGATCCTTCAAGCGGGACATCCAGGGTGAAAGTGGTTCCCTGGCCCAGGAGGCTCTCGCAACGGACCGTGCCCTCAAGCTTCTGGGTCACGATGTTGTAGAGAATGTGCAGGCCAAGGCCCGTTCCTCCCCGTCCTCGCTGTGTAGTGTAGAATGGCTCGAAAATTTTGTCCAGGTGTTCCGGCGCGATGCCCTTGCCGTCGTCGCTGAAGAGTATGCGCAGGCGGCCCTCGCCCTGGGTGATGACGACGCGGATGCGCCCGGCCTGGCCCGGCCCATAGGCATGCACCAGGGAGTTCATCACCAGGTTGGTCAGGATCTGGGAATAGGCGCCGGGATAGGAGTCGATCTCAAGCTCGGGATCGCAGTCCAGCTCCACGCTGATGGCGGTCTTCTTCAGGTGCGGCTTGAGAGAGAGCAGCACCTCCTCCAGATAGTCGCGCAGGGCGAACCGGCGGCGCTCCTCGGAGGTGCGGTCCACGGCCACCTGCTTGAAGCTGCGGATCAAGTCCGAGGCGCGGCGCAGGTTCACCAGGATCATGCGCGTGGACTCGTCGCACAGGCCGAGAAACTCCTCCAGCCGGGAGCGCTTGAGCCTGCCAGCCCGGTATTCCTCCAGCATGGCCCTGGTCTTGGCCTCCAGGTGCGAGGCTGCGGTGACGCCGATGCCCACCGGGGTGTTGATCTCGTGCGCCACCCCGGCCACCAGCCCGCCCAGCGAGGCCATCTTCTCCGACTCCACCAGTTGTTTGTGCGTGCGGTTCAGCTGCTCCACGGTCTCCTTGGGCTCCAGGTTGGCCTGCTCCAGCTGCAGGGTGCGCTCGTGCACGCGCTGCTCCAAGCCTTCGTTCAGGCGCTGGATAAGCTCCTGGGCCTTTTTGCGCGCGGTGATGTCGCGGGAGAAGCTGGCCAGCTGCCGGGGCGTGCCGTCGCTGTCCAGGATGGGATAGATGGTGATGGAGTAGAAGGAGCCGTCGCGCTCCTCCTCAAAGGTGCGCGGGCTTTTGGTGCGCACGGCCTCGCGGGTTTGCATGCGGCGGGTTTCGGCCGCGTTGGGCGGCAGGTGGTCGTAGATGCAGTGGCCGGTCATGTCCTCGGGGGAAAGCCCGCGCCGCTTGGCCCCATGTTCGTTGATGGCCAGGATGACGCCCTCGGCGTCCATGAGGATGGCCGAGTCCGAGGTGGCGTTGAACAGGGCGCGGATGCGCGCCTCGCTCTCTCGCAGCTCCTCCACGGCGTGCTTTTTTTCGGTGACGTCGGCCAAAAGCCCGTCGATGCGCAGCAGGTTGCCGTCGGCATCGCGCACGCCCCGGGCGATGATCGAGCCCCAGATGAGGCTGCCGTCCTTTTTGCGCATGGCCATTTCCATGCGGTCGACCGAGCCCGTCTCGTTCAGCACGCGCAAAAGCCGGGCCCGGCCCAGGGGATAGGCGTAGACCTGCTTGCCCAGGTCCGTGACCTGCGCCATCAGCTCCTCGACCGTGTTGTACCCCAGGATGCGGGCCATGGCCGGGTTGGCGACGAGGACCCGGCCCTCGGGCGAGGTCTGGAAGATGCCCTCGGGCGCGTTCAAGAAGATGCCGCGGTAATTCTCCTCGGCCTTGCGCAGGGCCTCCTCCACGCGCCTGCGCTCCACGATTTCCAGCTCGCGCTGGCGGATGGTCTCCCTAAGCTCGTCGGCGTGGCGGGTCAGCAGGCGCTCGCGCTCGATGTGGTAGTCGATGCGGCGGACCATCTCGTCCGGGGTCACGCGCATCTCGGCCAGCATGCTGCCGTAGACCTCGCTTAAGATCCTGGTGTCGTCGGAGGTGAAGATCCCGGCCTTGCCCAGAGCCTTGTGCGCGGCAGCCGCGCCCACCACCCCGGAGAAGGCCTTCTCCACCTCGGCGTAGAGCGCGGCCAGCATGGTCACGGAGATCTGCGCCCGGCCGAACAGGTCAAGGGTGCGCATGCTGCCCAGGATGATCTCCTGCACCTCGGCCCTGGGCAGGTACTCCAGAAGCGTGCCCTCCATGAGCCGACACTTGTCCGCCAGGTCGATGTCGGCCTCGACCTGCAGGCCGCCGGGCTGGCCCTCGCGCCGGGTGGCCTGGCCGGTGAACTCGGCCAGGACGAGCCGCTCCTCGCGGGTCTGTCGGGTCAGCAGGGAGACCAGCACATACAGGCCCAGGTTGAAGGCCAGGGTCCAGAACACCGCGTGGGACACCGGGTCCAGGCTGGTCAGGCCGAAGAGGGACTCCGGGCGCAGGAAGCGCAGCCCGAACAGGCCCTCGCGCACCGGACCGGACCAGATGCCGCCGCTTTTGGCCAGGGCGGGCAGGAGCATGGTGTGCAGCCACAGCGCGAATCCGGCGCCCAGGCCGGCGATGGCCCCGGCCCTGGTGCCGCTGCGCCAGAATATTCCGCCCAGGATGGCCGGGGCGAACTGCAAGACCGCCCCGAAGGCGATGATGCCGATGTTCACCAGGATGTAGGACTCGCCCACGGTGCGCTCGAACCAGTACGAGGTCAGGATGAGGAAGGCCACGCAGCCCCAGCGGCACTCCAGCAGGCGGCGCTTCAGAAAAGCCAGGGGCGGCAGCTGTTCGATGATGGGCAGCAGCACGTGGTTGGTCAGCATCACCGCGTTGGTCATGGACGAGACCATGACCATGCTCATGGCGGCGGAGAAGCCGCCCACGAAGACCAGAAGCGCCAGCCCGGCCTTGCCGTACAGGGTGGGCAGCCCCAGCACGTAGATGTCGCCGCGGGCGGGGTCCAGCCCGGCGGAGATGCCTGCGGCGGCGATGGGCACCACCAGCGCGTTGATGGCCAGCAGATAGAGCGGAAAGACCCAGCTGGCCGTGCGGATGTGGTCCTCGGCGGAGTTTTCCACCACGGCCAGATGGAACTGGTGGGGCAAAAACAGGATGGCGGACATGGCCAGCAGCAGGTAGCTGGCCCAGAGCACGTAGGCCCCGCCCCCGGCGGCGCTTGCCGGCGAAGTGGGCCCGCCCAGGGACAGGATGGACGCCAGGCGGTCGGGCGGCAGGCTGGAGAAGAGGTCGGCCAGACCCCCGTGCAGGCCGTACACCGCGAACAGGCCCACGCAGGTCAGGGCCGCCAGCTTGAGCACGGCCTCGGCCGTGATGGTGGCGACCATGCCGGGGTGGCGGTCCGTGGGGTCCATGCGCCGCACGCCGAGCAGGATGGTGTAGACGATCATCAGCACCGCCACCAGCGGGCCGATGGCGCCAAGGAGCATCGATTCGCCCCCGGTGACCAGGGAGAAGGTGGCGGTGACGCTTCTGAGCTGCAGGGCCACGTAGGGCACGCTGCCCAGAAAGGCCACCACCGTGGCCAGGGCCGCGATGCGGTTGCTCTTGCCGTAGCGCGCGGCCAAGAGGTCGGCGATGCTGGTGATGTGGAAGCTGGCCTTGATGCGCACCAGCTTGGGCAGGACAACCCACCACAGGGCCGCGCACAGGGTGGGCCCGATGGAGATGGCCAGGAAGATCAGGCCCGAGCCCACGGCCTGGCCCACTGCGCCGTAGAAGGTCCAGCTCGTGCAGTAGGTGGCCAGGGACAGGGCGTAGACCAGGGGCTTGTCCGTCACCGAGCGGCCCGCCTCCGCGCGGCGCTCGGCCCACCTGGCCAGCAGGTACAGACCGCTGATGTAGACGGCGAGCAGCAGCAGCACGAAAAGCGGGCTATACATCGCGGTCCTCGGCGTGGAGGGTGCTGCTGTCTGCGCCGGGGTCTGGCTCGCCCGCTGCTGTGGGCGAGGCGTTCGCCCGGGACGCGGCGTCTCGGCCCGCAGTCCAGCGTGCGGCGGCGAAAAGGATGGCGATGGCCAGAGCCCAGGCGCTGAAGAGCCAAAAGAACAGAAATTTTCCCGTGGGGATGGAGAGCAGCGGCCAGTTGAAGACCAGCACCAGGGCCACGAAGATGAATCGGGAAAGGCCGGGCTTGCCGAACGGCAGCTTCATTCCTCCCTCCCCTTTTGCCTGCGGATGTGCATACCCGGCGTGAAACCGTATGCACATGATTACGTGATCAAGGCCAGGCGCGCAACCGTGGGGCCCGTTTTTGCGTAGTCCCGCTGCGTCGGGCCGCCTGGGCTCCGGCCTGGACGCTTGGCCGCAGTCCTGGGCGCGGGCTTAGGCGCGGGACTGCAGGCGCTCCACCAGGGCCTTGATCTCGCTTGGGCCCACGGGCTTGACTAAAAAGGCCAGGGGCCTGGTCGCCCTCGCCCTGGCGCGGGTCTCGGCGTCGTTGTAGGCCGTGGCGTAGGCCACGGGCGGGCCGCCCTGCTCCATCATCCGCCGGGCCGTCTCAATGCCGTCCAGTTCGCCCTCCAGCTGGATGTCCATGAGCACCAGATCCGGCTGCACGCTGGCCAGCGCCGCCAGGGCGTCCTCGCCGGTGGACACGCTGGCCCCCACCCTGTGCCCCAGGTTGCGGATGTGCATGCCCATGGCCAGGGAGATGATGCGTTCATCCTCCACTACGAGAAAGGTCAAAGCCTCGCTCATCCCCGCTTATCCCCGTTCGTCCGCAGGAAAGAGCAGGGTGAAGCGCGCCCCCCCCTCCAGGTTTTGCGCCGTGATGGTTCCGGCCAGCTGCCGGGCCAGGCTGGTGATCAGGGTCAGGCCCAGGGTGGCCGGATTCTCCAGGTCGAAGCTCTGGGGCAGGCCCGGCCCGTTGTCCTCCACGAACAACTCCACCTGCCCGTCCCTGCGGGCCAGGGACACGCGCAGGCGGCCTTCGCCCCCGTTGCGGAAGGCGTGCTTCACGGCGTTCATCACCATCTCGTTCAAGATCAGCCCGCAGGGGATGGACTGGGTGACCGGCAGCCGCATGTCCTCCACATCGAACTCCACGCGCACGGGCACGTCCGCGCTGGCGGCCACGCGGTCCACCAGCCGGGACACATAGTCGCCCATGCCCACGCTGGACAGGTCGGCGGAGCCGTACAGCTCCTCGTGCACCAGGGCCATGGCCGAGATGCGCTTCTGACTCTCGTCGAACATGGCCCGGTCCAGGGGCTCAATGATGTACTCGGCCTGGAGAAAGAGCAGGCTGGAGATGATCTGCAGGTTGTTCTTCACCCGGTGGTGGATCTCCTTGAGCAGGATCTCCTTCTCGTGCAGGGAGCGGCGCACCTCTTCCTCGGCCCGCTTGCGCTCGGTTATGTCGATGCCGATGCCCGTGAAGTAGTTGCGGCCCTCGATCTCCATAGACACGGCGGAAAAATAGAAGGGGATGCGGCGGCCGTCCTTGGTTTGCAGCAGGGCTTCCTCGGCGCCAGCGCCGTCCTGGTGGATCCGCTCGATGGCCTTGGAGATCCGCTCGATGGTGAGGGGGTCGTCCCGGTACCAGTCGAGCAGGCGCATGTGCGAGAGCTCCTCCGGGGAGTAGCCCGTGATCTCCTCGTGCGACTTGTTCCAGCGCACCAGCAGGCCCTGGTCGTCGTAGAGGTAGACCAGGCCGGGAACGCTGTCCAACAGGGCGTCGGCGAAGAGGCGCTCGCGCCGCACGTTGTCCTCGGCGTTCAGGCGGCCCACAACCTGCCAGCAGGCGTCCATGAGCAGGGACAGCTGGACCACGTCCGCGTCGTGATAGCCGTCGTCCTTGTTGCCCACCCCGGCCACGGCCACGATGCGTCCGCCCTGGAACACGGGCACGGTCATGAAGTTGGCCAGCTCCACGTGGCCTTCGGGGTAGCCGCGCTTGAGCGGGTTGGCGGCCTGGAAGTCGTTGACGATGATGGGCCTTCTCTGGCGCACGGCCTCGCCCCAGAGGCCTGTATGGTCCAGGGCATACACCGTGGTCGGCTCCTTGACCGCGCACTCGCGCATGACCTCGCCGGACCAGGAGTTGAGCGTGAATTCCCGGCGCTCTTCGTCGTAGTGGTAGAGGTAGCCGTAGCGGCTTTCGGTCAGGGTCAGGGCCTCGGTCAGGCTGAAGTCGAGGAATTCCGCCACGGCTGCGGAGCTGTGCTGCAGCACGCGCACCAGGCACTGCAGCCGGACGTTGTTGCGCCGCACCTCGTCCTCGGCCTTTTGGCGCTCGTGGATGAAGCGGGCCTGCTGCGCGTTCTGGTAGGCCCGCAGCGAGACCTCGGAGGACAGGAGGTACAGCGCCTTGGCCACCCGCTCGAACTGTTCCAGGGGCATGACCGGGACCTCGGCCAGGGCGGCCCGGAAGGCGTCCTTGTCCGCGCCGATGTCTTCGGCATAGCGCAGCAGGGCGGCCTCGTCCTGGGCCTCGTTGCGCACCTGGCCGATGAGCCAGTTGGCGATGTGCTGGCCGCCCACGGTGATGCTGGCCCCCGCGTCCCACAGCCCCCCGCTCAGGCAGGGCCGGATGCTCGGGCCGTCCGGGTTGTAGCGGCCAAGCAACGCGTCGGAGGCGCAGCAGTTGGCCAGGCCCTTCTCGGTCTTGCGGATCACGTCGCGGCAGAGCCGGCAGAAGTTGCTCGGACGGGTCAGGGGCGTGCCGTCCGGGCTGGTGATGATGGAGGCCACGTTCATGGACTCGGCAAAGGTGTCCTGGATGCGCTGGATGTCCTCCAGGTTGAAGAGATCGGCAAAGCGGATGTCCGCCTGGTTCTCCAACGGCTGGGTCAGGGCCAGGACCTGGCGTTTCAGCGCCTCCTCGGCGCGCTTGCGCTGGGTCAGGTCCAGGCCATAGGCGTAGTTCGTGCCGTCAAGGGTTATGTAGCCCCAGGAAATGACTTTTTCCGAACCGTCTTTGCAGGTGCAGACCACCTCTAGGGGGTCGAGGGGCGCCTGGGTCTCGATGGTGAGCCTCACCCTGCGGGTCCATTCCTCCATGACCTGGCGGCGGTATTCCGGGTCGGGATAGGCCAGCGGCCACCAGTGCGCAACGGTCGGGACCTCGTCCAGAGTGTAGCCGAACAGCCTTGTGAAGGCCAGGTTCGCGTAGTGGGAGACCTGGTCAGCCCCGGTGGACAGATAGATGGCCAGCGGGATGGTCTCGACCATGGCCCTGAAGGTCTTCTCGCTCTTGCGCAGGGCGATTTCCGCAGCCTTGCGCTTGGAGATGTCCAGCCCGTAGATGTTGACGAACCCCTCCGTGGGCAGCGGCCGGACAATGAAGGCGAAGGCCTGGGCGCTCAGGCCGATCTCGAACTGCTGCACCTCCCCGCTCGCCAGCGAGCGGGAGACCACGGCGGAGTAGTCCTGTGGCAGCTTTTGCCCCAGCTGCACGCCAAGGTGGGCCAAAAGCTCCGCGCTGGCCGGATTGGCCATGAGCAGCTGCCCGCTGGATCCGACGCGCAGCACCGGGCTTGGGTCCTCCTGGTAGAAGCGGGCCATGCTGCGCACCTCGGCCTGGGCCGCAAGCACCTGGCCGTAGGAGGCGGAGAGCCCGTCCTGCATGGTGTTCAGGGCGCTGGCCAGCACGTCCAGCTCGTCGCCGGCGGATTTCTTGTCCAGGGCCAGGGGCTTGTTGTCGCCGCCCAGGCTGTAGGCGCTCAGGTGCGCGGCGATGGCCGCCAGATGCCGCGAGATCATGCTGCTGGTGAGCCAGAACACCAGCCCCGCCACCAGAAGCACCAGGGCGGCGTTCAGGGCCAGGATGCGCAGGGCCGTGCTCCACGCGAACCGCCGCAGGGCGGCCAGGTCGGCCTGGACCTCCAGCACGCCCAGTTCCTGGCGCTGGCCGTTGTAGACGATGAACAGCGGGAACTCCCGGTCCAGCACGCCGGTTGACCTGCGCACCCCGGACCAGGCCACGACGCCGGAACGGTCGCGCACGGCGGCGTAAGAGATGTGCCGGAAGTGGCGGATGCCCTCGGTGTGCAGGGTCAGCTGCTCGCGGTCGAAATCTCAGAGCGAGGCGGCCACGCTTTGGGCCTTGGCGCTTTCAATGACCTCGAACTCCTCCTGCACGGAGTCCAGGGTGGCCTGATACTCCCACCAGGTGCGCGCCCCGGCCAGGAGCACGATGAGCACGCCGCTGAAGAGCAGCACGCGCTTGAGCAGGCGTATGGTTAGGGGCTTTTGCACCCGCAGAAGCGCGCCGTTCATCTGCCTTCCTCCGTCAGCCCGGTCGTCAGCCCGGCCTTGGTCAGGCGCTCCATGGCGCCGTCGCGCTTCATCTCGCGCAGGGCCTGGGCCAGCTTGGGCACAAGGGCCGCGTGGCGCTTGTTCAGGTAGATGTACATGTCCTGCTGGGTCAGGGGTGGCTCCAGGATGCGGATGCCCTGGATGTGCCTGCGCCGCAGGGCTTCCTGGCCCATGACCGGGTCCACCAGCGCGGCGTCGACGCGGTCCTTGTCCAGCAGGGCGAACAGTGCGTCGATGTCCCTGGCCTTGGTCAGGGAGCGCGTGCCCTGAACCGTGGCCTCCAGGATCTTCCAGCCGTTGATGAAAGCCACGTTGTACGGCTTGAGGTCGGCCCAGGAGGAGATGCGCATGGCCGGGTTCCTGGTGAAGACCTTGATCTGGACCTGGTCCACGGGCTGGGGGACCTGGACCAGGTTCGGGTACAGCGCCGCAAGTCCGCTGACGCGCCAGCAGTCGCCGTCGAGGAGGCCCTCGCTTACGTTGACCAGAGCCCGCTCCGGTGGCTGGTGGACTATCTGGACCTGCTCGCCTATGCGGCGGAAGGCCTCCAGGACGATGCGGTCCTGGGTGCCCGCGCTGTTCTCCAGGGAGCGCGGCGCTCGGGAGGAGGTGCTGAGCACCAAGGTCTCGGCTCCGTGCGCGCATACCGGCAGGGTGAGGCACAGACTCAGCAGGAACGGCGCCACGCGCATGGATGGTTCTCCAGGTTGCTTCGACTATAGCCGCAAGGGAGCAGGGCGCGCAAACAGTATTTGCCGTCGCCTGCGCCTTTGGCCTGGGTCACTCCGCCGCCGTGGAGGCGCGCCCTTCCTTCCGTTCTTCTTTTCGCCGGTCCAGAGCCGGTCCGGCCTTGGTCAGGCGCTCCATGGTTCCGTCGCGCTTCATCTCGCGCAGGGCTGCGGCCAGCCTGGGGGCCAGGTCGGCGTGGCGCTTGTTCAGGTAGAGATACATGTTGCGGCGTTCCAGGGGCGGGCTTAAGGCGCGCACGCCCTGGTAGCTCTTGCTGCGGAGCAGCTCCTGCCCGAAATACAGGTCCGCCACAACGACGTCGGCGCGGCCACGGTCCAGCAGGGCGAACAAGGCCTCCTCGTCCTTGACCGTGGTTACGGAGCGCGCGTCCCTGGTGTTGGCCTCCACGATCTTCCAACCGGTGATGAGGCCCACGTTGAAGGGCTTGAGGTCCTCCCAGCGCTGCACATGGATGGACGTATCCCTGGTGAACGCGGTGAACAGGAACTCGTCAACGGGTTCGGGCACCATGACCAGATTCTGGTACTGGGCCGCGAGCCCGGCGACGCGGGAGAAGTTGCCGTCGTCGATGCCCTGGTTGACGTTCTGCAAGGCCCGCTCCGAGGGCAGGTGGACCAGGCGTGTGCCCAGGCCGATGCGCCGGAAGGCCTCGGCGACGATGCGGTCCTCGTAGCCGCCGCCGTCTGGCCGGGAGCGCGGCGGGTCGTGGGAGGTGTTGAGCACCAGCGTTTCGGCCCCTGGCGAGCACACCGGCAGGGCGAGGCACAGACATAGCAGGCAGGTGGTCAAGCGCATGAATGCTCCTTCACGTCGCCCCCACTCTATCTGCAAGGCTGCGCGGCCTGCAAACAGAATTTGCAGGGCTCGGGGCGGCTGTCTTGCGGGCATCAGCCCCGCCTGGCCATTGTCATTGCCAGGCCCCTCGCCTATCATGCGCGGCCAGGCGTTACGATCAGGTTGGTCCACGCGGCCAGGCCAGCCGGTGAAACATGAGGACGGGGCATGGGACAGGACACGAAACAGGACACGGGACAGAACAGGGGTCGGCACATCGAGTTCGTTGAGTTCGTGGGCATCGAGAGCCTGCTGGGCGCGCGCAGGGTCCTGGTCTACCCCGCAGCCAGCGGCGCGGACTACTTCCTTGGCTTCCTGCGCGCAAGCGCAAGCCCGCTGCTCGGCAAAATCGTCGGCCTGGCCGACCGCGACCCCGCCAAGCAGGGCCTGAGCCAGCAGGGCTTCAAGGTCCATGCGCCGGAGGAGCTCCCGGCCCTGGGCGTGGACCTCGTGGTCGTCACCTCCTCCGAGCACTTCCAGGCCATGCGCGCCGGGCTTGCCGAACAGCTCGGGCCGGGTGCGGCCTTTGTCCTGGCCGACACCATCCGCGAATACTGGCAGGATGCGGCGCGGCTTTCGGCCCTGGCGGCCCGGGCCGCGGAGCTGCCGCCCCTGGAGCCCGGAACCGCGCAGTGGCCGCAGGCGGGGCTGGGCGGCTTTTTCCACGCCCTGCCCCTGGGGCCGGGGCAGTTCGCCCGCTCGGTCAAGGGCGTCTTGACCTGCCAGTTCCTGGACCAGATCAAGCTGCCAAAGGACCTGACAGGCAAGCGCGTGCTCGACCTGGCCGCCTCGGACGGGTTTTACAGCTTTGAGTGCGAGGCCCGTGGCGCGGCCGAGGTGGTGAGCGTGGAGGGGCCGGGCTGGCTGGACCGCGACGAGTTCAAGCGCTACGACTTCGCCCACCGGCGCTACAACTCGAAGGTCAAGTACGTGACTTCCTGGCTGGAGGATCTGGACGCCGAGGCCCTGGGCCCCTTTGACCTGACCCTGTGCCTGGGCCTGTACTACCACCTGCGCGACCCGTTCTTCTGCCTGCGCAAGCTGCACGCCATGACCAGGGAGCTGCTCATCGTCACGGGCCGCACCGTGCGCTGCGCGCCGTTTGACCCCTTTGCGGCCGCCGATTCCGCCGACCCAGCCCGCCCGGCCCAGCCCGCGTCGATCCTGATGCTCTCGGACAAGGGCTTCGGCAAATGGACGGCCAACACCCGCGCCCTCATGGACATGCTGCGAATCGCCGGGTTTGCGCGGGTGGAGGTGCTCTTCGACTTCTGCCCTGCGGGCAGCCTCATCGCGTCGACAGCCATCGCGGCCTACAAGTAGGCCCGGGCCATAGCGGCCTGCAAGGAGCGCCTATTTCACCACCATGTCCCAGGTCAGCTGGGTGTCCGGCGCGATGTCGCAGGCCGCGGCTTTGCCCAGCAGTCCCGTGTAGTGCTCGGCCAAAATTTTGCCCGTGCCCGGCCGTTTGACCCACAGGTTGGCCTTGGCAAAGGCCTGGCCCTTCTTGACGGGCGCGATGGTGACGCAGGAGGCGTAGGCGAAGTCGATGGTCACCTGCTCCTCCGGCAGGATGGCTTTTGTGCCGCCCAGCGCCAGGTGGATGAGCCGGGAGCCCTCGATGAGGCTCTTCATCTCCTGCGGGTCCATGGACAGGGACACATCCGGGCCGGGCCAGGACTTGTCCGAGGTGTAGTGCCGCTCCAGCATGCTGGCGCCCAGCGCCGCCGCGCCCAGGCAGGGGTAGATGGTCAGCGTGTGGTCGGACAGGCCGACAACGGCGTCGGGGAAGGCCTGCATGAGCTCGACCATGGCCCCCAGGCGCACCTTTTCCGGCGGGGTGGGGTACATGCTCGTGGTGTGCATGAGCCCGAAGGGCACCTTGCGCGCGCGCAGAATCTCCACGCTTTTGGCCACGTTTTGCATGCTGTTCATGCCGGTGGAGAGAATCACCGGCTTGCCGAAGCTCGCGATGTGGTCCACCAGCGGATAGTTGTTGCACTCCCCAGAGCCGATCTTGTAGCCGGGCACGTCCATCCCCTCCAGGCGGTCCGCTGCGGCGCGGGAAAACGGCGTGGACAGGTAGATCATGCCCAGGCCCTCCACCAGGGCTTGCAAGCGGCGCTCGTCGGCCTCGGAAAGCTGGCAGCGCTCCATGATCTCGTAGATGGACACGTCGGCGTTGCCGGGGATGACGTTTCTGGCCTGCGGGCTCATCTCGTCCTCCACCACGTGGCACTGGAACTTCACGCACTCGCAGCCCACGGCTGCTGCGTCGCGGACCATGCGCTCGGCCTTGGCGAAGTCGCCCTCGTGGTTGATGCCGATCTCCGCGATGACCAGCGGGGCGTGCGCGGGTCCGATTTTTCGTCCGGCCAGGGTGATCTCGGGCATGGTGGGGCTCCTTGTGCGTGGGTGTCGGGGTCGGCTTTGGCGTGGGCGGAGGCGTCGGCGGAGGATAGGGAATGCGGCGGGAAGAATCAAGGCTGGGGCGCGGCGTGGACCACCGAGAATAAAGCCACGCAACATGTCGGAATTTAATTGGTATAATCACAAACGTATTGTGCGCGACTCCAGGAGCCAGTGCTCATCATACCAGTAGCCATATTCTCGCGTATGCCCTTTGCCTCTCGGAAAGTAGCTGTAAAAACTTCCAGTATTGAGGAAGCTCACCCTTGTGACTCCATCATTGTTGTAGAGAAACAAAGTCCCGTGGGGAGACGTATGCTGCAAATTTTCAGGGAGCTGCACCTGCAGCGTCCCCCCCTCGGTGGGGAGTTCCGCGTGTGTGAGCACATACTGGACGGCCTGTTCGCGTTCGGCGAGGTTACGCTCAAAGTCCCAGATCATGCCATAGTGTTCCATGGCGCCCACGGCGAGCAAAGAAAGGCAAAGTAGTGCCGGGCGAACCAACCAGATCGCTCCGCGCCAGGAACAGGACCAGAGCCAGAGCCAAAGCGCGTGCAGCAACGAGAGTGGGATGCCGAGAATATCAGTATGGCGGCAGGGAAGATTTCAATGCCTGGAGATGGGTGCAGTCCAGCATTGAGCAGTCTGACCCAAAAGAAAGAATATAGTGCGACGAGTGCCACAAAAATAGCGTGCGCCCTAAATCGCGTAAGTTTTGGCTGTTTCGCATCGTTCCTGAACAGCTCCATTAAGGCGCTGATCAACAGAAAAAGTGCTGGTTTTTCCGTCACTTTTCGCCCTCCCTTGCATGCACTACGCAGAAGATCATGCCCGGAGCCGGGGCAGGCAGTCAAGAAGGCTATATTGTCGGGGCGGACAAGACGCCCCCCCCGCGCAAAGCTGCCGGAAAACAACCCCATACCTCCGCCAGGCGTTAACGTGGATGACAACATCCGCGAAGCCGAAGAGCACAAAGGAAATCTGATTTGGTTCTATAATCAGGTCGATTCACATGGTGCCTGGGACTACAAGAACATTGAGGGATACAAGAAGGATGGAAGTCTTGAAAACTTCGGCAACTTCAACTACGGGGCCACCGGCGCGGCACTTGGTCTCACGGAAGACGAAATACAGCGCGCTGCCGGGGCCAAACAGTATCTTGACCACTGGAATGAGCCGGACAAGTATACGAATCTGCTGGTCTACCCTTATGGAGACGACCCACGTGACGCGGCAATGATCCGGCGCGGCATCGCAGCCTATTGGCGTTGGAAAACAATCAAAGAGCTGGGTGGCGTCACCAGATGAAAATACACCAGTGATCATCATAGCGTTTGTATCTTTCAGGCAGCCATAGCGACAGGTCCGTGTGGTACTCGTATCTGCCGTTATGGGTCTGAAAGTCCACGGACTTGCCGCCGCGCTCACCATTGAGCGCCACCGTGCCGTGCCAGGAAAGACGCCGGGAGTCTTCAGGAAGGACGATGATCTTGCATTCGCGTTCGCCCATTGGGCCGGGGTTGGCTTCCAGCACCTGCTGCACAATGTGGTTGCGTTCTGCGAGGTTGCGTTCGAAATCCCTGGTTTGGCCCCAGCTTCGAAAGGGGACGGTACAGAGCATGAGCAGAGCCAAGGCCAACAGAGCCGGGCGCAGCAGCCAAATGGCCCCGCGCCAAGTACCCGACCAGAACCACTTCCAGATCGCGTGCAGCAAGGAGCCGGGTAGGCCCAATACAAACAGACAGACCACCGTCAACGAATACAGCTCATAGAGGCCGATGCTATGCGTTGTGTTGACCACGGAGTCGAGGAAGAATTCTCCCAGCGCCACAGCCGGAAACACCAGCAGATGCGGCAGGAATTGGCGCAGCCTGGGCCGGACGAAGCCGTCGCCGCTCCAGGCCATCAGGTGCCGATAGATGTTTGGCTGCTTGGCTTCTCCCATCACGTTTCGCCTTTTCGTCGAGGTCGCTTCATGGGCGGTGACCCGCCTACCTTGGGCTCAAGCACCAGTGCCCGTCGTACCAGCCATAGGCTGGGGTGCGCCATTTGGATTCGCCGGTGTAGTATTCGTAGTTGCCGTCAATGAGGCCAAAGGAAATGACGGTTGCTTCGTACGCGCCCTCAAGGACAACCTTGCCCCCGTGAGACAAGTGCCGGAAGCCCTCCGGCAGCTCGACGACCAACGCTTTGCCTTCCGGCAGGGGCTCATGGTGAGTGCTTAGGATGAGTCGGACGGCTTCATTACGCTCAGAGAGATGTCGCTCGAAGTCCCATCTCTTGCCCCACTGGTGCAGTGGGGAGACAAGGGCAAACAAGGCCAGGCAAAGCAATGCGGGGCGCAACAGCCAGACAGCCCCGCGCAAAGAGCGGGAACGGAAACAACGCCACAGCGCGTGCAGCAGCGATACGGGAATGAGCAGAAGCGGCAACACGACAAGAAGGGTCCAAACGGTCAAATCCAAATGTCGCAGTTGCCCAGAATTGCGCAAGGAGGTGTAAAAGAATTGGAGCGCCGCCAGAGCCACCGCCAACAGCGCATGCGGCGCAAAATGCCACCACCTGGGCCGCTTCGGCTCGGCCCGGCGCAGCCGCGCCAGGAGTCGGGCCAGCAAGCGGCTGAGACCGCCCGGCTGTGCGTGTTCGTCGGTCATTTTGGCGCTCCCGTGCAGGCATGCCCGCACCCCTGGCTTGTGCCTGTGGCCGGGCCGGGATGTCAAGGAGGCTATATTGGAGGGGTGGACGGGCGCGGGCAGAGGCTGGCCGGGCAGCCTAGCTGTGGAGTTGCAAGACGTTGTTCACTCTCTCGCCGATACGACTCATGGGCGTTTTCCTTTGTAACGACTTGTGATTCCTAAAATGATTGTATTCGTGGAGCCAGCGGGGCAACTCGCTGGCTCTCTCGCTTGAGT
>CAIMRY010000029.1 GCA_903843965.1 uncultured delta proteobacterium | reverse complement strand
GCCGAGCAGCGACTGGAATTCCGCCTCTGTCATGGAACACCTCCGTCAATTTGAGGAGTCCATGTGTATCAGAATCAACGATACGTGTCAAGGCATCAACACGTTCTTTGAACAGAGCGTATTGAAGCCTGTTGGACGACCTTTGCTTCCCTTTTGGCAACAGAAGGGTCGACCCCTGATGCGAGCAACTTGCGCGCGGCCTCGCTGCCTTCGCGAGCTTCGGCCAAGGGTATTGTCGGGTATGATCCGAGCGCGAGTCGTTTCTCTTTTCCGCCGTAGCGGTATTTGAGTCTCCAGTGCTTTCCGCCAGCGGGTGAGATTTCAAGGTAGAGGCCGCCGCCATCGAAGAGTCGTATCGGCTTTGGCCCAGGCTTGGCGTTTCTAATTGCGATGTTGGTTAACTTACTCGCCATGGCCGGATCCTCCTTGTAAGAGGGAAGTGAGCAAATTGTTAATGGTTGCAGCCTCTCCAGTCGAAAGTCGAAGCGCCTGCCGACCTTTCCATAATTCGATCATGCCTTCCGGGTAGACGGTGACTTTGAGGCGACTTCCGTTGGCTGCCGCCCGTAGCTCTGCCGCTTCAAGCAAAGCCGCTTCGCTTGCCAACTGCTTCTCTTGACGTTTTATGGATGATGGGTCGATTCCTTGGGCTACGAGACGCCTGGCGTGGTCACGGCGTTTCCGAGCTTGCTCAAGCGATACACTGGGACAAACACCGAGGGAGATGCGTTTCTCTCTGCCGTCGATCCTGTACTTGAGCCGCCAGTAGCGGCTCCCATTTGGCGACACCTCCAGGTACATCCCACCGCCGTCGAACAAACGGTAGGCCTTTTCGGCAGGCCTCGCGTTGCGGATCAACTCTTGGGTCAATTTGTCAGGCATGCTGCCTCCCCTACGCCAGCGCCATCTGCCAGCGCTATGCCCCCACGGGGCAATCTCCGGATACTATGCCCCCGAATAATGCCCCAAAAAGAATGGCTGCCCATGGACGTGCGTACACGTACCTGGACTAGAAGTCTAGGATTACCAAGGCTTATTGAGCGGTTTTGGGCTTTGGTGGACTTGTCTGGAAGGGGTGATGGCGGAGAGGGTGGGATTCGAACCCACGTACGGATTATTAGTCCGTAACCCGATTTCGAGTCGGGCGCGTTACGGCCGCTTCGCTACCTCTCCGCACTTGAGAAGGCGGGTGTGATGCCGTTTCGAGACGCGGTGTATACATTGTGGGAAGGCCCCTGGCAAGGGGCGACATGTGTGGTTCGGGGGTGTTCTCGCTCGGCTTCGGCGAGGCCCTGGAGCGTGACGGCGTGTCTGCTCGATTCGTTGCCAGGCGCAAGGCCCTGATGTATCCGTGGCGTCCAAAGCCCGCCGCATTAGGTCGCGGTGGGAAAACGCGCGAGGTTGCGATGACGTTCGAAGCGAAGGATGACTGCTCTGGTGTCGATTGGGTTCTGGTTGCGGAAACGCTGAAACGCGTGGGCATGGCGTATGCCGAACCCGAGGTGCACAAGCGGGCTTTCGAGGCCAGCCATACAACTGTTTTTGTGTATCAGGACGGGCAGTTGGTCGGTTTTGGGCGGGCGCTCTGCGATGGAGCCTACCAGGCGGCGGTCTATGATGTTGCCGTGCTGCCGGAATTTCAAGGGCATGGCCTGGGGAAGTTGATTATGAAGAACATCATGGAGCGCGTCGCAGGCTGCAATGTGATTTTGTACGCCTCGCCCGGAAAGGAAAATTTCTATCGCAAACTCGGATTTCGGCTCATGAAGACGGGCATGGGGGCCTTCACGAAGGTCGAGGCCATGGCAAAAAAGGGATTCACTGAGTGACCCGCGCCATCTCGGCGGGAAACGGCGGGCTGCCTGCTGGCAAGCGGATTGCTAGCGCTCCAGGTCCTCCCAGTTCATCTGCTTGTCCCAGGCCACCTTGCCCACGCTCTTGCGGATTTTCCGCAGCAGCACATACAGCGCACCCGTGCCGCCGTCGCGCGGCTGGGCCGTGCAAAAGGCCAAAACGATGCGCCGCAGCGGCTCGCGCGTCAGCCAGCTCTGTATCTCCGTCCGCAGGATGCCCAGGCCCCCCGGCGAGTTCTTGCCGCGACCGGGAATCACCAGCACCACACGCTTTCCGGCCAGGTAGCTCTCGCGCATGAAGAACAAGAGCGCGTCGTGGGCCTGGTCCGCATTCTGGCCGTGCAGGTCCAGGTGCCCCTCCACCGACAGGCTCCCGGCCTTGAGCTGCTGGAAGATTTTGGAATCCAGCCCGCGCACGAACCCGCGCAGGTACTCCTCGGAAAGCTCCAGGTCGAACTCGATGGCCCCTTGCACGGCCTGGCGCATGAGCCGGGCGTCCGCGTCGCCGCTGTCGTCGTTTGCGTCGCTTGCGGATTCGCTCAGGGGCGGGGGCGGCTGGACCTGGCGACCGCTGCCGACAACAGGGGCCACACCCTGCATGGCCTGGAAGAACAGGAGGTCCTCGGCGTTGTCCTGCGCGGGCGTGGGCTGCACGGCGCGCGTGGGCTGCTTGGCCTGGGCTGCCGGTTTGGACGGGACAACATGGCCCTTGCTGGCGGCCTTGGCCAGGTCCAGCGGGGTGACCGCGCCGCCCGGAAGCTTCAGGTCCTTCAGGTCGTCCAGTGATGTCAGTTTCTTCGCCATGGTGCGCCTCGTGGTGCTGATGGTACAGCAAAGCGCGGCCGGAGCAAAGCGTGATCAGGCAGCGGCGGCGGCAACTGGACTTCGCCCGCCAAAATCGGTAGGAAACAGCCCGCGACCGCCGGACCCGAACGGGACCAAAACCAGGCGGCCACAGGCGAGGCATCCATGCTCAAGATCGAGGATCTGCGCGTCAGCATTGGCGATCGAGAGGTGCTGCGCGGCATCGACCTGCATATCAAGGAAGGCGAGACCTTCATCCTTTTCGGACCCAACGGCTCCGGCAAAACGTCCCTGCTCATGACGCTCATGGGCTTTTCCGGGTACACCGTCACCGGCGGAAAGATCACCTTCCGCGGCCAGGACATCACGCGCATGCCCATGTACGAGCGCGCGCGGCTGGGCATCGGCATGAGCTTCCAGCGCCCGCCCACCATCCACGGCCTGAAGACCCGGCACCTGGTGCAGATGTGCGCGCGCGGCCGCGAGATCAATCCCGAAACCCTGGCCGCCAGGGTCAACTTTGTGGACTTCCTGGAGCGCGACATCAATGCGGGCTTCTCCGGCGGCGAGATCAAGCGCTCGGAGCTGTTGCAGCTCATGGCCCAGAAGCCCAGCTTCGTGCTCTTCGACGAGCCGGAAAGCGGCGTGGACCTGGAGAACATGCAGCTCATCGGCAAGGTGGTGCGCCGCCTGCTGGACGGCGAGGTGGACCTGCCGCCCGGCGCCTGCGCCAAACCGCTGAAATGCAAGCTGCGCACCAGCGGGCTGATCATCACCCACACCGGCTACATCCTGGACTACATCAACGCCGACCGCGGCCAGGTGCTTTTTGAGGGCCACCTGTGCTGCGAGGCGCGCCCGCGCGACATCCTGGAGCACATCCGCAGTTTCGGCTACCAGGAATGCATCAAGTGCCTGAACGAGCCCTCGGGCTTGCAGCCGCTCGACCTCACAAGGACCGCACCATGAACGACGTGAACCTGAAGGACTTCGCCTTCACCGGCATTGAGCGCGGCGAGATAGCCGACCTGCGCACCCTGGACGCCAGCGACAAGCACCGCATCCTGCATGCGGGCGTTGATGTTGACTCCGACGCGGCAAGCGCCGTGTTCATGCACATGGACCAGTCCACGGTGCATTGCAAATCGCACGATCCGGGCCTGGAGCTGCTGGACTTCAACGTGGCCATGAAGCGCTATGACAATCTTCCGGAGTATGCCTGGAAGCTGATTGACCGGGACAAGGACGAGTTCACCAAAAACGTGGCCGAGAACACCCACGGCGGATATTTCATCCGCACCAAGCCCGGCGTGCAGATCGAGAAGCCGGTGCAGTCCTGCCTGTTCCTCAAGGCCGACAACGCTGGCCAGAACGTGCACAACATCGTCATCGTGGAGGAGGGCAGCGAGCTGCACATAATGACCGGCTGCTCCACGGCCCACGGCAGCACCCACGCCGCGCACCTGGGCATCACCGAATTCTACGTCAAAAAGGGCGGCAAGCTGACCTTCACCATGGTGCACAACTGGGGCGAGAACGCCACGGTGCGCCCGCGTTCGGTGGGCGTGGTGGAGGAGGGCGGCGTGTTCCAGAGCAACTACGTGCTCATGAACGCGGTGGGCACCCTGCAGATGTACCCGGCCATCAATCTCAACGGGCGCGGGGCCATCGCCCGGTTCAACTCGATCATTGTGACGCCCAAGGGCTCGCATGTGGACACCGGCAGCCGCGTGATCATGAACGCGCCGGACACCCGCTGCGAGATTATTGCCCGCACCATCACCACCGGCGGCACGAACATCGCGCGCGGGCACATCGCTGGGCATGCCGTGCCCTGCCGGGGGCACCTGGAGTGCAAGGGGCTGATCCTGGGCGGCGGGCAGATGCTGGCCATCCCGGAGCTGGACGCCACGGTGGAGGGGGTGGACCTCTCGCACGAGGCGGCGGTGGGGAAAATCGCCCAGGACGAGATCGAGTACCTCATGGCGCGCGGCATGGACGAGGCCGAGGCCACGTCGACCATCGTGCGCGGCTTTCTCAACGTCGACATCATGGGCCTGGACGGGCCGTTGGCCAAGGCCATCCAGGAGCAGGTGGAGCAGATCGACGCGAACGCCATGTAGCTTGAAAGATCAAATACGGCTGAATGAGGAGGCCCGTCGCGGAAGCGGCGGGCCTCCTTGCTCGGTTTGAATTGTGCGATTTGGTTCTGCAGTTTGGTGGCTATCCGCTACGCAGTTTCCAGGGTTTACCTTCAGTAACCAATACGGCTTTCACGCGCTCCGAGATCTTGTTGGCAGCATCTTGCAGTAATTCAATAACTAATTCAGTTTTTAGCACTATCCCGAGGCCAATAGGCTGCTGCACAGAATATTTGTAGTCAGCGGGGATTGTCATCAGCTTCTGGTCCTTGATCATAGTCGCTGCCACTACTCCAAGTAATCTATAATTCCCATCTGTGGCAGCAAATACTGGGCTACCGCTTGACCCTGGAAAAACTTGAGCGTCGATTACGAACTGTTTCTTTCCGTTAAAATCAACTTCTGGGATTGTTGCTAAATAGCCACTTCTTAATATCGGCAAGTTGTTTTGCAAGTCAAATCTATTTTCTGGGTAGCCAATGAAAAATACTTGCTGCCCTGGTGAAAGCGTCTTTACATCATAAGGCTCTACAAATTTTTTGTGCAGATTCTTATAGAATACATCGACTTGATTAGTGAAGTTGGTTATATCTATGCATGCTAGGTCTATTTCTGAGTCGCTATGTTCATAGTAGAGGTCTATGAAATTATCGCGCTCGATGTTTACGGAGTTTCCAAATTGTGGGTGGTCATCGTCTTGAGACTTCTTGTGAAAGTTCAATGATAGTTTCCAATCGGTGTTACAAAGTACATGTTTGTTTGAAACTAAAAATGTTACTGCATAACCATCAATAGGTAAATCCTCCTTGTAGATGAACCCCGTACCTATAGATACTTCGCCGTTATGCGTAGATACTATTCTTATAGTGGTAAAAAACACTTGGCGTTCAAACGCGGTGATTTCCATATAATAGCTCCGAGAAGCACAAATTAATAGTGAATTCCAAATCGATAATGGTATCGTTGCACAGTGTCAATCCTGCTCCTCACCCCGCCTTCTTCATATCCCCGACGCCCCTCCGGTTGACAAACCCCGGCCCACGGGCGAAGTGCTGCCAGTCCTGCCCTGCAACGCCTTTGTTGCCGCGTGAAGCTCGCCCCCCACCCCTGATCTCCTCCCACTCCACCCCCAGCGCCCCCGCGAGTCAATGAGACCTGCGGGGGCGCTTTCATGTGCGGCAGCTATTTGCTCCGCTTTTCCCGTCCACTTGACTTAAGTCAAGGAATCCGACAGAGAATAGTCTATGCTACAAATGTGTAGGTGCTGTTGCGTGGCGCAATGATTCCAGTATGTTGCGCTGTGCGCCTGCGGGGAAAGCCGTCCAGGGTGGCCTGGGCGGGACGTTTAGCCAAGGGGTGGGGGAATGAGTGACGAGAAACGTCGCGGCTTGCGGATCGTTCTTCTGGCGGGCGCGGTGGCCCTGGCCGTGGCGCTGTTTTTGGCCATCGGCCCGCCGCAGCTTTTGGCCAAGTCGGAGACGCCGGACTTCTGCGCCTCCTGCCACATCCACGAGTCCCAGTACGAGGCCTGGTTCCACCAGGGCGCGCACCGGCGCAAGGCCTGCGTGGACTGCCACCTGCCCAACGAGAACATGCCCGCGCACTACGCCTGGAAGTCCATCGACGGCATGAAGGACGTGGTCCTGTTCAACGCCGGGCACGTGCCCGACGACATCCGCATCACCGAGCATGGCCGCAAGGTCGTGCAAGCCAACTGCATCCGCTGCCACGAGAGCACGGTCGAGATGATCGACCAGGAACGCAACTGCACCGACTGCCACCGCCGCATCATGCACAAGCGCAGCGGCGGGTTGGAGACGCAGTGATCGGCGCAGTGACCGGCGCGGCAGGCAGCGCAGTCACCGGACTATAGGACGCACAAATTTCTCCGTTGCAGGGGAACAACGCATGGTACGGGAGGAGGAGCGATATGGCTTTGAGGAAAAGGGGCACCCTGTTTGTCGTGGCGGCGGCCCTGGCGCTGGCGTACCTGGTCATCCCGTATGGCTGCGCGCCGGGCAAGCCGGAGATGGTCAAGACCGTGACCATCCCCGATGGCGAGATCGACCCGGAGCTGTGGGGCAAGGCCTACCCCGAGGAGTTCGAGGCCTGGAAGAAGACCAATGAGCCCGAGCCCGCAGGCAAGAGCAAGTACAAGCGCGGCTTTGACGCCGACCACCTGACCTACGACAAGCTGGCCGAGTTCCCGTACATGGCGCTGCTGTTCAACGGCTGGGGCTTCGGCGTGGAGTACAACGAGCCCAAGGGCCACTCGCGCATGATCCGCGACCAGCTGGACATCGACGCCAGCAGGCTGAAGTCCGGCGGCGTGTGCCTGTCGTGCAAGACGCCCTACGCTCCGCAGCTGCAGAAGCAGATGGGCCAGGACTACTACTCCAAGCCCTACAAGGAAGTTCTGGCCATGATCCCGGAGAAGAACCGGGAGCTCGGCGTGGCCTGCATCGACTGCCACGACAACAAGGACATGAGCCTCAAGCTCTCGCGCGGGTTCACGCTCGGCGCGGCGCTGGACGCCATGAAGGTGGACCAGAAGAAGCTGACCCGCCAGGAGAAGCGCAGCCTGGTCTGCGGCCAGTGCCACGTGACCTACAACGTGCCCAAGGACAAGGAAATGCACTCCGTGGGCCTGTTCTTCCCCTGGGCTGGCAGCAAGTGGGGCGAGATCACCATCGAGAACATCATCAAGGTCATCCGCGCGGACGACGCCAACCGCGAGTGGAAGCAGAACGTGACCGGCTACAAGATGGCCTTCCTGCGCCACCCGGAGTTTGAGCTGTTCAGCAACAAGAGCGTGCACTGGAAGGCCGGGGCCGCCTGCGCCGACTGCCACATGCCGTATACCAAGCAGGGCGTGCACAAGTTCAGCGACCACCGCGTGATGAGCCCGCTCAAGAACGACATGAAGGCCTGCATGCAGTGCCACACCGAGACGGCGGCCTGGCTCAAGGAGCAGGTCACGACCATCCAGGACCGCACCGCGTCCATGCTGATCCGCGCGGGGTATGCCACGGCCACGGTGGCCAAGCTCATCGAGACCGCGCACAAGGCCCAGGCCGAGGGCAAGATCATCGACAAGGCCTTGTACGACAAGGCCAAGGACTATTACGAGGAGGCCTTCTACCGCTCGCTGTTCATCGGCGCGGAGAACTCGGTGGGCTTCCATAACCCGTCTGAAGCACAGCGCGTGCTGGGCGACTCCGTGGCCTTTGCCACCAAGGCCGAGGGCTACCTGCGCCAGGCGCTGACCAAGGCGGGCGTCGAGGTGCCCATCAAGGTCGACCTGGAGCTGGCCAAGTACCTGGACAACCGGGGCAGCAAGAAGATCATGTGGGACAAGGCCGTGGAGTTCAAGGACCCCAGCGGCGTGCAGGACCAGTTCTAGGCTGACGGATTCGAAACGGTTGAATGAGGAGGCCCGTCGCGGAAGCGGCGGGCCTCCTGTGTTTGGTAATTGGCTCCGGCGTGATGGAACACACGTCGACCCTTGAAACACTGCTGCGTTGGGGCTATAGTCGGCATCCACATCTTCTGCATCTTTTCCGCAAGGAGCCCCGATGCTGCGTCGAGCCACTGTCTTTGCTCTTCTCTTGGCCCTTTGCGCCAGCCCTTGTTTTGCCCAGCCAGCCAAGCCCGACAACACGCTGCCCATGTACGGCGGGGTTCCCAGGAGCCAGTGCTACCAGGAGGCGGACAGGAAGCTTATCGAGGACATGACCAAGCAATCCGGCTCGCGGGAGCAGGCCGCCGAAAAGGCTATCCAGCTCGGTTGGCGGTATTTTTACAGAGGCGACAGGGACACGGCCATGAAGCGCTTCAACCAGGCCTGGCTGCTGTCGCCTGAAAACCCTGACGTGTTCTGGGGCTTTGGCGCGGTGATGGGGAGTCGGGGCAAGTTCGACGAGAGCATCAAGCTGTTTGAACATTCGCGCGCCCTTGCGCCAAAGACGCCCCGAATGTTGGTGGACTTCGCCTTCAGCCTCATATGGAAGGGGGTGAATGGCTCCAAGAGTCCGGCTGAGCGCGCTGCTGCGTTCGCCAGGGCGCACGGGCTGCTCAATGAGGCCGAGCAGATGGAGCCGGGGTATCCGCTCGTGTATGCCAACCGCGCGATCCTGTGCTATTATCAGGCAGACTACGCCGCCGCCTGGCGCAATGTGGACCAGGCGCAGGCCCTGGAGCCCCGGGCGGTGCAGGAGGATTTCGTGCGGGACCTTGCCGGCAAGATGCCACGGCCCTCAAAGTAGCCAAGCCCTCAGTCGCACAAAGGCCCCCGCATGCCGCGTCGGCAGCTTGCCGCGCCGAAGCGAGCGCGTCTGTGCGCCCGCAGTTGACAAACCCCTGCCCACGGGGGATGTGTCGCAACGATATATTGGCGCGATGTGTCGCCATCCCCATCCACTCTCCTCACGAATAATTCCAAGGTGCCCGCATGGCCATGACCAAGACAGACAATACCGAGGCGCTGAAGCTGCGGCGCAAGGTGCTCGGCGCGCGCATCCAGGACTTTGAGAAGAAGATCAAGCACCTGACCAAAGAGATCGCCGACGAGAAAGCCAAGCCCGCCTTCAAGACCAGCAAGGACCCCCGCCACGCCAAGTTCCAGGATGCCGCCCGGCGCACTGTGGCCAAGCTACAGGACAAGCTCGACGAGGTCACGGAGCTGCGCGCCAAGGCCCTGGCCGAGCTGAACAAATGCAATCTGGTGATCAAGGGCCAGGCCTAGGGGCGCGCCCGGCCCCGCCCCTCAGCCCAGGCTCTTCACGTCCACCACCGGCGTGCCGTCGATGGCCTCCAGCGGGAACACCCGCAGCCGCGCGGGCGCAGCAATCTCCAAGATGGTGACCTCGTGCAGGCCCAGCGGGTTGGGCCTGTCCGGCGAGCGCGTGGCGAAGACCCCGCGCAGGGGCCGATTCTTGTCGGCGCGCGGGTGGCATTGCAGGGTCGTGCGGTCGCCCTGGTGCAGCCAGGTGACGATGAGGACGCGGCTGCCGACCTCCAGGCCGAGCAGCGCCGGGGCATAGGCCGGGTCCAGCTCCAGCCAGGCCTCGGGTGCGCCCTCGTTGCCGGATTTCGGCGCGGTGCGCCGGTCCGTGAGGCTGGAGCGCACAAAGCCGAGTATGGTCAGGCTGGCCGTGATGGGGGGGGCGGGTGTTGTGCCGGTCATCCGGGTGGACCTCCTGTGGAAGCGATTGTCTCAGCCGAAGTGGTCAAAACCGGGCTGAGTGAAGGGCTCGCCGTTCACGCGTAGGCCCGGCGTGACCGTTACCGTGCCGATGTGCCGGGCTGTCGGCAGGGCCGCCAACACCCCTGAAAGACCCGAAGGGTCCGAAGGGTCGACGCCCGCCAGCAGCGCGTAGTCCTCACCGCCGAGCACAAAGGCCTCCACGGGCGTTTGCCCTGGCGATCTGTCGTGGGTCCCGGCCTGTGAGCGGAAGAACGCCAGCGCCTCCGGGTGCAGCAGGCTTTCGTCGATGGTCAGGTCCGCCCCCAGATTTGCGTTGGCGACCGGGCCCAGGCCCGGCAGGCCCGGCAAGCCCAGCAAGCCCAGCAAGCGCGGGATGTCGCGGGCCAGGCCGTCGGACACGTCCATGAGCGCGCGCACGCCCGGCAGGCCCGCCAGCAGCTGACCCTCGGCCAGGCGCGGCTCGGGCCGCAGGTGCGCGCGCGTGGCAACGGGCCAGCGGTGGATGGACGCCCGGCCAGAGGCCTCCAGCGCCAGCAGCCCGGCCCTGGCCAGCCCGGCCTCGCCGATGAGCACCAGCTGGTCGCCCGGGCGCAGGCCGCCGCGCCGCAGTAGCCGCCCGGCCGGGCCGGGCCGCCCGAACACGGCCAGGTCCAGGATCAGCGCCGGGCCCCGGCTCAGGTCGCCGCCGACCAGCGGCAGGCCCAGGCGCGCGGACAGCGCGGCCATGCCCGCCAGCAGCTCGTCGAGAAAGGCGTCGTCGACGCCGCCCGGCCCGCCGTCCGGTCCATCCGGGGGCAGCACCAGCGACAGCGTGCAGGCCACAGGGGCCGCGCCCATGGCCGCCAGGTCGCTGGCCGCGGCCGCCAGCGCTTTGTGCCCGATGTCCGCCGGGGAGAAGTACGAGCGCCGGAAGTGCGCGCCCTCCACGAACAGGTCCGTGCTCACGCACAGCGGGCCCGCAACGTCGAGCACGGCGCAGTCATCGCCCCGGCCCAGGAGCACGCCCCCGGCACAGGGCGGCTGGGCGGGGAAGTGGCGGTCGATGGCCGCGAGGAAGTCCTGTTCAGAGGTCGGCATGTCGCTCCTTGTCGCACAGGCTTGCCGGAGTGCCTGCGGCCTGGCGAGACCCGGCGAGACCCGGCGTGATCCTGCGGTTTGCGGTCATCCTGTGGTTGCCTGTTGTCCTGAAATAGGCCGGTTGTGCCTCCGCCGCCAACCGGCTGGCCTCAGCCTTGGCCCTGGCGGAAGTCCGGGGTGCCGCTGGCGCTGCCGCCCACCTGCTGCACAAAGCCGTTCTCAAAGCCCAGGCGCTCCATGTGGCGGCGCACAACGGTGTATTCGATGGGCCTGAGGCAGCGGTTGATCTCCGGAAATTCGCTCGCGCGGTGCGCCGGGTAGTACTGGCCCATGAGGCTGATGGCCGTGTTTGTGCCCAGGTTTTCGGCGATCCAGTCCAGCGCCAGGTCGGTGCGGCCCGCGTTGCCCGGCAGCACCAAGAGGCGGATGATGAGCCCGCGCCGGGCGATTCCATTCACCACCACCAACTGGCCCACTTGGCGGTGCATCTCGGCGATGGCCGCGCAGGCGATTTCGGGGTAGTCCGGCGCGGCGGAGTAGCGGGCGGCGGAAGTGGCGTCCATGTAGCGCAGGTCCGGCAGGTAGATGTCCACCAGGCCGTCGAGCGTGCGCAGGGTGTCGACCGTTTCGTAGGCGCTGGAGTTCCAGACCACGGGCACGGTCAGCCCGTTGGCCCTGGCCTGGATGATGGCCTGGCGCGCCAGCGGGGTGAAGTGCGTGGGGGTGACCAGGTTCACGTTGTGCGCGCCCGCCAGCTCAAGCTCCAGCATCAGGGCCGTGAGGCCGTCCACGGACAGCTCGTGTCCCAGGCCGACGCCTTCCGGCCCGCCCTCCGGCCCGCCCATGCTGATGTCGTGGTTCTGGCAGTACACGCAGCGCAGCGAGCAGCCGGAAAAGAAAATGGTCCCGCTGCCTCCGGCCTCGCCCGTTTCAAGGGATGTGCTGCCGCTCAAGCACGGCTCCTCGCCGTGATGCAGCTGGGCCAGGGCCACGCGCAAGGCAGCGCCCATGCCGCACAGGCCGGTGGTATGCATGCGGTCCACGCCGCAGGCGCGCGGGCAAAGCGTGCATGCGCTCATGCCGCTGGAGTCGCAGTCGTGCATGTCGCCGGAGTCGTAGGCGCTCCTGTCCATTGCGGCGCAACTGTTCATGCGGCCCCCGCCGGGTGTGCGCCGGGCTGGCCGGGCAGCAACGAGAGTATGGCGGCGTTCATGCCGCCCCCGCAGGGCTCGCGCCGGGCTGGCCCAGCAGGAAGGCCAGCTTGGCCGCACGCGGTCGCTTTTTGACCGCGATCTCCAGGCGCAGGGCCGCGCCCTTGTCCGCGCTGGGGGCCTGGGCCAGCAGCGCCACGGGCAGGCGCGCGCGGGTGTACTTCGACGCCGTGCCGGCGTTGTGCCCGGCCAGACGGCGGGCCAGGTCCGTGGTCACGCCGCAGTACAGCGTGCCGTCGGCGCAGGCGAGGAGGTAGACGGACCATTCGGACATGGGGGAAGCATAGCCCCAGCAGGCCAGATTGCCAAGCAGGCCAGATTGCCAAGCAGGCCAGATTGCCAAGCAGGCAGGATCGCCAAGCAGGCAGGATCGCCAGGCTGGGGGGATTGGCAGGCAGGGAGGGCGCGCCAAGTCTGCGATGGTCAGGCCCGCGCTGACCAGGGACGCGAAGCTCAGACCCGTGATGGCCAGCCCCGGCGCTGGCCAATCCGATCTCTTGCCAAAAGCGCCGGTGCCGATATATCTGCACCACGCCGCCCGCTTCAATGGGTGTGCAACCGGAGGCCCAACGCTTTGTCCAAGATCACCGTCCAGAACATCGAGAAATCCTACGGGGGCGAAGAACTCTTCAGCGCCCTGTCCTTTGAGGCCCTTGCGGGCATGCGCCTGGCCGTGGCCGGGCCCAACGGCTCGGGCAAGTCCACCCTGCTCAAGATCCTGGCGGGCCGCGCCGAGCCCGACAAGGGCAGCGTGGTGCTGACCAAGGGCGCGCGCATCGGCTACGTGGCCCAGGAACTCTCCGCCGCCGACCTGGCCGAGCCGCTCCTGGGCTGGGTGCTGGCGGCCCTGCCCAACTGGGGCGACTTCTGGCGCGAGTGGGAGCACGCCGTGGCCGCCAAGGACGAGGCGCGCCTGCGCAAACTGGGCGAGCGCCAGGCCCGGCTGGAGCAGCAGTTCGGCTACCACCCGGAGCACAAGGCCAGGGCCATCCTCTCGGGCCTGGGCTTTTCCGACGACGACCTCTCGCGCCGTCTGGAGCACCTTTCCGGCGGCTGGCGCGAGCGCGCCAAGCTGTCCCGCGTGCTGCTCCAGGGCGCGGACATCCTGCTGCTTGACGAGCCCACCAACCACCTTGACCTGGAGGCCGTGGAGTGGCTGGAGGACTACCTCCTGAACTTCAAGGGCACGCTGATCTACGTGGCCCACGACCGCATCTTCCTGGAGCGCGTGGGCACGCACGTGCTGGTGCTGGGCAGCGCCAAGCCCGTGCTGCGCGCAGGGTCCTTCAGCGAATTTCTGGCCTGGCTGGCCGAGAACGCGGAGCAGCGCCAGCGCGAGGCCGCCAACCTGTCCACGCGCATCGAGCACGAACAGGAGTTCATCCGCCGCTTCCGGGTCAAGGCGCGCAAGGCGGCCCAGGCCCAGAGCAAGATCAAGCGCGTGGAGAAGATGCAGGATGAGCTCTCGCGCATCAAGGGCGACCAGCTGGCCGCCCGGCCCGGCCACAGGCTGTCGTTCCGCCTGCCCGAGCCCACGCGCGGCGACAAGGTTCCGGTCAACGTGGTGGACCTGGAGTTCGCCTATGCTGAGCGTCCGGGCAAGCGAATCTGGCCGCGCTTGAGCTTCCAGGTCTTCCGGGGCCGCAAGATCGCGCTGGTGGCGCCCAACGGCGCGGGCAAGTCCACCCTGCTCAAGGTGCTCACCGGGGAGCTGGCCGCCAGCCACGGCTACGCCAAGCTCGGCAACAGCACCCAGCTGGGTTACTTCAGCCAGCACCAGACCGAGATATTGCGGCCCACGGGCACGGTCATTGCCGAGATGCGCCGCCTGAGCGACCCCAAGTGCACCGAAGAGCAGCTCATGGGCGTGCTCGGTCTGTTCCTGCTGGGCGAGGGCTATTTCGAGCGGCCCGTGGCCGCGCTCTCCGGCGGTGAGAAATCGCGCCTGGTGCTGGCCAGCCTGTTTTTGGGCCGGGCCAACCTGCTCATCTTGGACGAGCCCACCAACCACCTGGACCTGGAGAGCCGCGAGGGGCTGGTGGCCGCGCTCAAGGACTACGAGGGCACCATTCTCATGGTCGCCCACGACCGCTACCTCATGGGCGAGGTGGCCGAGGAGATCTGGACCCTGGGGCCGGAGGGCGTCATCCAGCACCACGAGAGCTTTGAGGAGTTCGACGCCAAGCGCCGCACGGCCCTGACGGAAGCCCGGCTGGAGTCCCGGCGCGACGCCCGCAAGCCCGAGAGCAAGCCTGACAGCGCCCCGGTTGCCGCCGTTTTTGGGGGGGACTCTGACGAGGGGCAGGGCGGCAAGCGCCTGTCCAAGGAGGACAAGCGCCGCCAGGCCGAGCTGCGCAACGCCTTCTCGCGCAAGCTCAAACCCCTGCGCGAGGAGTATGCCAAGTGCGAGCAGGACCTTACGCGTGTGCTGCTGGAGCAGGGCGAGCTGGAAGCGAAGATGAACGACCCGGCCACCTACGGGAGCGGCGGCGAGGCCATCGCCGTGAACAACCAGTACCGCGAGGTCAGCGACTGGGCGGAAAAGCTCATGGAGCGCATGGCCAAGCTGGAGGCCGACATGGCGGGCATCCAGTCGCAGATGGACGCCGAGCTGGGGGCCTTTGGTGAGTAACGCGCCCCCCGTTGCGCTTGGCGCTGCGCCCCCTGTTGAGTCAGAAGCCGCGCCCGATCTGCTGGTCGTGGCGGGCGTGGTCTGGAAGGATGGCCGGTTCCTCGCGGTGGAGCGCCCGGAAGGCAAGGCCCACGCGGGCTGGTGGGAGTTCCCCGGCGGCAAGGTCGAGCCCGGCGAAACCCTGGCGGGTGCGCTCATCCGCGAACTTCAGGAGGAGCTGTCCTTCACCTCGACACAGCTGACCTTCTGGCGCGAGAAGCGCTTCGTCTACCCGCAGGGGCCGGTGCGCCTGCATTTCTTCCACGTCACGGCGTTCGACGGCGAGGTCGTCCCGCTGGAGGGCCAGCGCTTCGCCTGGTTCGCGCCGGGCGGGGCCGACGTCTCCATCTTCCTGCCCGCCAACGCGGACATCGTGCCTGCGCTCTGCTGGCCGCTGCCGCTGGAATAGGGCCAGCCTCAACTTTCTCGCTCGCTCGCCCCGGCGACGGGGTTCCTGTTTTTGGTTGCTCCGGGCGTCTGGGGCAGCACTGTTCCTTTGCCCGCTGTCCTTGCCAGGGGCTGGTGCGCCTGCATTTCCTTTACGTCACGGCCGTTCACGTCACGGAGTTTTCCGGCGAGGTCATCCCGCTGGAGGGGCGGCGCTTCGCCTGGTTCACGCCGGGCCTTGTTGCTTGCCGTCGCTGCCATGTCTTTCGCCGCAGCGCCCGCCGCGCACCACGCGCCGACCTTGGCGTGGCGTCATTCCCGTGTGGGCCCGTGCGCGGAATCCCGGCCCGTCACATTGTGCGCGGAATACGCATCAATTGGCCGGGCGCATTGACTCTTCCAGCCCTTTGGGCCAAAAGTGAAGCTGCCCTTTCCCCTGGCGTCCAGCAATCTTAGCCTGAGGATCGCCCTGCATGATGAATTTCGCAGCCCACCTTCTGTTGGAAAAGGCCCGGCTCTGGCCGGAGCGCATCGCCGCGCGCTGCCAGGGCAAAAGCCTGACCTATGCCGAGCTCGTTCGGCTGTCCCTCGCCCTGGGCGGCCTGCTGCGCGGCCGGGGCATCGGGCCCGGCGGCAAGGTGTTCATCGTCCTGCCGGACAGCTTCTCCTTCCTGGCGTGCTTCCTCGGCTGCATGCTGGGCGGCGTCGTCTCCGCCCCGCTGAACAGCCGTCTGCGCCGCCAGGACTATGTCGAATGCCTTGCGGACATCGAGCCCGCCCTGGTCATCGCGTCCCCCGGGCACGAGGCGCTCGCCGCCGCGGCAGCAGCCGGGACGCCCGCCCTGGTCCTGGACGACCAGGGCCTGGAGCCGCTGCTGCGGGATGCGCCAGCAGTCGCCGTACACCCCGCCCAGGCGGACGACGTCTGCACCTTCTTCGTCACCTCCGGCACCACCGGCCACCCCAAGGTGGTGATCCACCGGCAGGAGGACTTCTTCGCCGTGGGCACGTACATGGGCAAATTCTTCGGCGTGCGCCAGGACGACATCCTGTTGTGCTCGGCCAAGATGGGCCACGCCTACGGCATGTTCGGCTCGCTCATCATGCCTCTGCAGGTGGGGGCCACGGTGGTGTTGGACACGGACAAGCCCACCCCGGAGAACTCGCTGCGGCTGCTGCGCACCGAGAAGGTCACGGTCTTTATGTCCGTGCCGGTCATCTACACCATGCTGCTTATGAGCCTGGACGCCCGGGAAGAGGCCTTAAGCGGCCTTGGCCAGGTGCGCCTGTGCTTCTCCGCAGGTGAGGCGCTGCCCGAGGCGGTCTTCCTCGGCTGGCGCGCAAGGACCGGCCTGGAGATCTGGCAGGGCTACGGCTCCACCGAGACCATGACTTTCGTCATCGGCAGCCGCCCGCCGCTCATCGTTCCGGGCGTTGCGGGCCGGGTGATCGAGCCCTATGGCGCGTTCATCCTGGACGAGAACCATTGCCCGGTGCCCTCCGGCGTGCCGGGGCAGATCGCCGTGCGCGGGAACACGGTGACGCGCGGCTACCTTAACGAGCCGGAATGGACGCGCAGCATCTTCACCGCCGACGGGCTGCTGCTCACCGGCGACATGGGCGTGGAGCACGACGGCCTGTTCACCGTCCTGGGCCGCATGGACGACATGTTCAAGGCCGGGGGGCTGTGGGTTTCGCCCATGCGGGTGGAGAACGCGCTGTTGTCGCACCCGGCTGTGGCCCAGTGCGCCGTCACCGGGGGCGACGCGGGCGCGTTCTCCCTGGTCCGGGCGCACGTGGTGCTGAAGCCTGGACACGAGGCCGGGCCAGAACTGGTGGAGGCCCTGCGCAGCCATGCGCTGGAGCTGCTGCCGGACTACATGGCGCCCACGGATTTTGTTTTTCACGGCTCCCTGCCCATGACCCCAAGCGGCAAGATCCAGCGCTTCGTCCTGCGGCAGGATGCCTCCAATGGTTGATGCGTGTTCCCTCGATTGTGAGCAAACCAGAGACGCAAGGAGAAGTTCATGTCCGCCACCTTGGAAGACCTCAAGAAGACGTTCGCGTTCGCCGTTCCCGCCGATGTGTTGGCCAAGCTCGACCCGGCCAAGCCGCTGACCGCCCAGGGCGTGGACTCCCTGGCCATGACGGCCATGGCCGTGGCCGTGCAGAACGCCTTCGGCGTGAAGATCAGCGTTGCGGAAGGGCTGAAGCTCAAGACGCTGAATGATGTCCTGGCCTTCGTCAACAAGGCCCGCTAGCAGGGCGCGGACCAGGCCATGAAGACCCGCGCGGAGGCCATCGCCTTCTTCCGTCAGCAGCCGGACGGCGTCCGGCCGGGGCTCGGCTACGAGGTCGAGGCCTTCCGGCCGGGCGACGCCGAGGGCGTGAGCGAGCTGTTCTACAGGGTTTACGGAGACGCCTATCCCATCGACATGTACTACATCCCCGACGCCGTCCGCAGCGCCGTGGAGCTGGGCGCGCTCCATCCGGTGGTGGCCCGGCTGCCCGACGGGCGGATCGTCGGGTTCGCCGCGCTGTACCGCTCCTCCCCGCCCTTTGCCGGGCTGCTGGAGTTCGGGCTGGGCATGGTGCACCCGGAGTACCGCGGCTCGCTCATCCTGTTCCACCTGACCAATGAGCTGACGGACAGGATGACCGCGCTGCCGGACGTCGAGGCGGTGTTCGGCGAGGCCGTGTGCGACACCATCATCACCCAGCACTCCAGCGCCCTGTTCGGCTTCCGCGAGGTGGCCCTGGAGCTGGAGCTCATGCCTGGGGGCGGTGCTGGCCGCATCTCCTGCCTGGTGCTGTTCCGCAACATCCGCGACCGCAAACGCCTGCTGCACGCGCCGGGGTTCTGCGCCGGGGAGCTGCGCACGCTCGTGGCCTGGGCCGAGCTGGACCGCGAGGTGGCGGTGTTGGGCCAGGAACCGCAGCAGGCGGCCGCAACGCGCCTGGAGGTGCAGACCTTTGCCCATGCCGGGGTGATGCGCGGCAACGTGCACAGCCTGTCCGGCGACGGCGCTGCGGCCCTGCGCAAGGCCGAGGCTGCGGCGGCGGCAGAGGGCTGCCGCATCTTCCAGTGGTTCCTGAACCTGGCCGAGCCCAGCGCGGCGGCCGGGGCCTGGCTGCTGCGCCAGGACGGCTACCGGCTGGGAGGCCTGCTGCCGCGCTGGTTCGACGACGACGCCCTGCTCATGCAGAAGCTTTTGGACGCGCCCGTGGTGGAGAACATCAACCTGTACTCCGACCGGGCGCGCGAGATTCTGGCCATGACCCTGGCCGACCCCTTGGGCGAGCCTGCCGGATAGCCCGTGACAGGAAGAGTCCGCAGCCTCATGTCTCCCCTTGTCCCAGCAACGCCGAATGGCTGGCCCAGGAGGAACCTGAGCCAGCCATTCGGGACGTGTGGGCCAGGCCACGGTTGTTCCGGTGTTTCGCGTTTGGCCGGGGCGGCTAGAGCAGCTTGGCCTGCTTGGCCTTGGGGCCTTTTTCCCTGGGCGCCTTCTTGAAGGTCACGGCCCCCTGCGACAGGTCCAGGTACTGCGCGCGCTCGTGCCCGGAAAGCAGGCCCTCGATGGTCAGCAGCTGGATCTTGGGGTAGGCCTTTTTGTTGTGCTGGCACTCGTAGAAGCCCACGCTGGCGGCCTCCTTGCGCATGGGCTCGGTGGGCTTGGCCAGGGTGAGGAACAGGCCGATGGACGCCTTTTCGCGCTCCACCACGTGGGCCAGGTCGCGGATCATGGCCACGTTCACGTTGTCGCCGCCCTTGACCGAGACCACGATGCGTTTGGCTGCGCCTGTGGCGTCGTCCTCAAAATAGATCAGGCCGTCGATGCCGCCGTCCGCGCCCTTCTTTTTGCCGCCGTAGGGCTGGGCGTTGACCAGCGAGCAGGCCCACCACTGGAACTGGTACTTGTCGCGCTGGGCCAGGTCCTGCGCGCCCGCGAAATCCTTTGGCGTGCCGTGGGTCTCGAAGGCGATGCCGGGGAAGGCGTCGCGCAGGCGCTTTTCGATGAGGCTGATGGCCAGATGCGTGATGTCGATGCCGATCCATTGCCGCCCCAATTTCTGCGCGGCGTGCAGGGCCGTGCCGCAGCCGCAGAAGGGGTCGAGCACCACGTCGCCGGGGTTGCTGGAGGTGAGTATGATTCGCTCTAGCAGACCGAGAGGTTTTTGCGTGGGATACCCCAGCTTCTCTTCCTCGTTGTCGAGCCATTTTACGTCATAATCTATTGGGTGGGGAGTGTTGAATAAACAGCCTCCAGTGCCTGGCTGGTATGCCCATATGTCTTGGTAAAAAATGCCATCAGAAGCATACTGTTTGTAAGTTGGCCTTCCTGTCGATGAGACGACAACAAGCCCCAATTGGTAGAGTGCGTCAAGTTGGTCATGGGTTTTAAGACCGCGTCCCCTGTCTGGGAGAAAATCTTTTAGAGAAGCGGGGATAGCCCAATGGCGATCACGAGAGCTAGGGTCGTACCCGCGCCAACTCTCTCCACTTTCCCCGTGCCTAATTCCAGCCCCCATGATTTCGTTTAGCCTATATTTCCCTCGGGCGTCTTCCTGTCGGAATTGCTCTGAAATATACGATAAGGATAGCGGCGTTTTCTCCGGGTGAAATACAAAAGTTCCGCTTTTCGAATAGAACAAAATGGTGTCGTGTATCGGTCCATATTGCTTGGTCGTCTTATTGTGCGAACTTGTCCGCCGCCAAATAATTTCGCTTCTAAAATTCTCCTTCCCAAACACCCCATCCAACACGATCTTCAAATAGTGGCTGGCCGTGGGGTCGCAGTGCAGATACAGGCTGCCCGTGGGTTTGAGCACGTTGTGCAGCCGCAGCAGCCGGTTGGCCATCATGGTCAGGTAGGCCATCATGTCGTTTTCGCCCAGAAACCGCCGCAGCGCCTCCATCATCTGCGCCACGTCGGTGTTCTCCTGGCGCAGCAGGTCGCGGTACTCGCCCTCGGCCTGCTCGCCCCAGTGCCAGGTGTCCTCAAAGGCCTCGATCTGGGCCTGGCTCTCCTGGCCCTGCGGGGTCTTGAAGAGCACATTGTAGTTGGCGTTGGAGTTGAACGGCGGGTCCAGGTACACCAGGTCCACGCTCTCCGGCGCAAAGCCGCGCAGAACGTCCAGGTTGTCGCCGTAGTGCAGTGCGTTCATGAAAACCTCGCGGCTGGGTGGGCTTTTCCCGTGTTCTACCCAGCGCATACAGCCCCGTCAATGCGCGGGAGCAATTGCCCCCGGCCTCCGAACTTTGTGAATCCTGGCGCAGACGTTGCGGGCCGGGGCAAGAAAGGATACAGGGCTTGTCTCTGCGCCCTTTCCGGATGACACGATCCCTGTTCTTCACGGCGCGACAACCACCAAGGAGCCCTGACGCGTGCGCATCGCGGACCTGATACCAACTCGCAAGCCCTTCCTGTCGCTGGAATTTTTCCCGCCCAAGGAGCGCGACACCTGGCCCAAGTTCTTCGCCGAGGTCGAGAAGCTCAAGGCGCTCGACCCGCTCTTCGTCTCCGTCACCTATGGCGCGGGCGGCGGCACCCAGGCCAATACGCTGGACATCGTCACGCGCATGAAGAACGACCTGGGCCTTGAGCCCATGGCGCACCTGACCTGCGTGGGCGCGTCGTCTGACGGCCTGCACGGGTTCCTCAAGGCCATCACCGAGGCGGGCATCCAGAACGTGCTGGCCCTGCGCGGCGACCCGCCGAAGAACGCCGAGGGCTTCTCCTTCGACGGCCAGGAGTTTCAGCACGCCTCGGACCTGGTGGAGTTCATCGGCCGGCACTACCCGGACATGGGCATCGGCGTGGCGGGCATTCCGACCATGCACCCGGAATCGGCCACGCTTGACGACGACCTCAAGTGGCTGAAGCACAAGGTGGATGCGGGCGGCCAGTTCGTGGTCACCCAGCTGTTCTTCGAGAACGGCTTGTACCTGGATTACGTGAAGCGTCTGCGCGCCATTGGCGTGGCCGTGCCGATCCTGCCGGGCATCATGCCCATATTGAGCATGAAGTCCGCCGAGTTCATCGCCAGCCTCAATGGCCGCGCGGTGTTCGGCGGGTTTTTCGAGACGCTTCAGGCCGCCTTTGCCAAGGGCGGCGACGAGGCCGTGCGCGAGCTGGGGCTTGCGCATGCCACGAGCCAGGTCCAGGGGCTCCTTGACGCGGGCGTGCCGGGCGTGCACCTGTATACGCTCAACCGCGCCGAGGCGTGCCTGTCCATCATGAACAACATCAGCATCCGCTAACACGGGGGAAGCCTAATCATGAGCGCGAAGAATCCGAAAGTTGCAGTGGTCGGCGCCACGGGCGCAGTTGGCCGTGAGATGCTTGAAGTGCTGGCCCAGCGCCAGTTTCCGGCCTCGGAGGTCGTGGCCTTCGCCTCGTCCCGCTCGGCCGGGGGCACGGTGGAGTACGCCGGGGGCGAGCTCACCGTGCGTGAGCTGAAGGAGGACTCCTTCGCCGGGTTCGACCTGGCCCTGTTCAGCGCCGGGGGCGCCACCTCCGAGAAGTTCGCCCCGCTGGCGGCCAAGGTCGGCTGCGTGGTGGTCGACAACTCCAGCGCCTGGCGCATGGACCCCAAGTGCCCGCTCGTGGTGCCCGAGGTCAACCCGCGCGACCTGGAGTGGCACAAGGGCATCATCGCCAACCCCAACTGCTCCACCATCCAGATGGTGGTGGCCCTAAAGCCCCTGCACGACGAGGCCAAGATCAAGCGCATCGTCGTCTCCACCTACCAGGCCGTTTCCGGCACCGGGCAGAAGGCCATTGTGGAGCTGGAGACCCAGACCGCCCGGCTCATGAACGGCCAGGAGGTCATCCCCCAGGTGTACCCCTACCAGATCGCGTTCAACTGCCTGCCGCAGATCGACGTGTTCCTGGACAACGGCTACACCAAGGAAGAGATGAAGATGGTCAATGAGACCAAGAAGATCCTGGGCGACGACACCATCCGCGTCACCGCCACCACGGTGCGCGTGCCCGTGTTCTTCAGCCACTCCGAGTCCGTGAACATCGAGACTGAGCAGAAGCTCACGGTGGAGGACGTGCGCAGGATTCTCTCCCAGTCCCCGGGCATCGTCGTGGCCGACTACCCGGAGAAGAAGATCTACCCCATGCCCATCGACGCCGCAGGCCAGGACGACGTGTTCGTGGGCCGCATCCGCGAGGACGAGTCCATCGACAACGGCATCAACCTCTGGATCGTGGCCGACAACATCCGCAAGGGCGCGGCCTTGAACGCCGTGCAGATCGGCGAGGAGCTCATCCGCCGCAACCTGCTGCGCGTGCCCAAGTAGACAAAAGCCCGGCCAAAAATAAAGGAGCCACGCCATGCGCGTCGCCACATCGCAAGAGTACCTGGAGGCCATGCTGGAGGCCATCCGGCCCGGCACGGAAGAGGTGCTGGCGTTCTACGACCACCGCATCGGGGTCATCGGCACGGACCCGCTGCTCATGCTCATGCCCTGGGACGACCACCTGGTGCACCGGGGCGACGGCGTGTTCGAGACCATCAAGTACGTGGGCCGCAAGCTCTACCAGCTCGACCCGCACCTGCGGCGGATGAAGCTCTCCTGCCAGGCCATCCACCTGGAGCCGCCGTGCTCCTGGTCCGAGCTCAAGCAGGCGCTCATCGAGGTGGCCAGCGCAGGCAACGAACCCGACGGACTCATCCGCATCCTCTTGGGGCGCGGGCCGGGCGGCTTCGGGGTGGACCCGTACGAGAGCCCGGTGCAGAGCCTGTACCTGGTGGCCTACCGCATGCACACAAAGCCGGAGGCATACTTCGACAAGGGCGTCACGGCCTTCCGCACGTCCATTCCGGCCAAGCAGGCCTGGATGGCCACGGTGAAGACCACCAACTACCTGCCCAACGTGCTGATGAAGCGCGAGGCGGTGAACGGCGGCTTCGACTTCCCCTTCTGCTTCGACGACAAGGGCTTCTTGGCCGAGGGCGCCACAGAGAACGTGTGCCTCATCGACGAGACCGGGCGGCTGGTGATCCCGGAGTTCACCAACTCGCTGGCCGGAACCACGCTCATGCGCGCCGTGGACCTGGTCAAGGGCGAGCTGGACATCATCTTCAAGGGCGTGACCGAGGACGAGATCTACACAGCCCGCGAGGTCATGATGGTGGGCACCAGCTTCGACTGCGTGTCCGTGGTGCGCTACAACAACAAGCCCATCCACGACGCCAAGCCCGGAGCGGTGAGCCGGCGCATCCGCGCGCTGCTCATGGCCGACCTGGCGTTGAGCGGCACGCCGTTCTAGGCCGCCTGCGGCCCTGCATAAACGACGACGCCCGGTCCCCCTGTGTGGGAGGCCGGGCGTTTTTTTTGTGCGCCGCGTGTATGCGTCGTGCGGGGCTCCAGGCGGCGGTTTCGGGGCGGCTTCAGTCGGCCACGCTGCGCATGGGCCGCAGGCTCCTGCTCTGCTGCTCCCTGCGGACCCGGCGGAAGCGGCCAACCGCCACCACGCTCCACACCGCCTCCACCAGGCCGAAGGGCCAGGCCCCCTGCAGGAACCCGTAGGCCGAGCCCAGGCCGCAGGAGCCCGCAAAGGCCAGGATGAACCAGGGGCTTTTGTCCTCCAGGGCGTAGCAGGCCAGCATCAGGCTCACGGCCACCAGGCCGAACAGGGTCAGCACGTCCATGCAGCGCTCCTTCCGGGGTTGGGGGATTCAGGTATTCTCATCGCAGCGTATGGCCTAGCAGCCGTCGCCGCCGCCGCAGCAGGACTTGCCCACGCCGCCGCGCCGGGCCTTGAGGGCCTCCAGCCGGGCTATGCCGTCCTCGCCAAACGCCAGGGCCAGGGCGTCCTCAATGAACCCGGAGCAGGCCGCAGGCACTGCGCCGCGCTCGGTCAAGATCTTGCGCGGGGTGTCGCCCAGGGCGCTCACCAGCACGGCCCGGCAGTCGGACAAGAGCCTGGCCAGGTCCTCCCAGCGGGTGGGGCCGCACCCGGCGGACGGAGCCTGACGCTCCTCCACCAGGCGGAAGCCGCCGCCTTCGTTTCCATCGGAGGCCAGGCCCCAGATCTGGAAGCGCTTGGCCTCGCCCAGGTGCAGGTTGACCAGCAGGCCCTCGCGGGTAGCGACCGCGACGTAGGGCCGGTCGGCCTGGGCCTGGGGGACCAGCTTGCTGCAGGCGGACAAGACGCCGCCAAGTTCGGTGGAGCGGTCGTGGCACAACAGGCCCACGGCGTCGGCGCGGCAGCGGCGGCAGTGGGTCATCTGGGGCACCAGCGGCCCGGCCACGGCGCGCAGGGCTTCTATGACATCCTTGCCCGGCTCCTTGAGCTCCCCGAACGGGGTTCCCGCAGTGGGGAACATGGGCATGAGGTTCATGAGGTCCACGCCGAGTTCGCTGGCCTTCTCGGCCACGGCCTGGATGTGCTGGTCGTTGACGCCGGGGATGACGATGGTGTTGACCTTCACGGCCAGCCCTCTCTTCTTTAATCCCGCGATGGACACCAGCTGGCGGCCCAGGATGAGCTCGGCGGCGTCGCGTCCCCGGTAGACCACGTTGCCGTCGCGCACCCAGGAATAGATCTGCGCGCCGATGGCCGGGTCCACCGTGTTCAGCGTCACCGTGGCGTGGGTCACGCCCAGTTCGGCCAGGTCGTCCAGGTACTCGGGCATGGCCAGGCCGTTGCTCGACAGGCAGAAGAGCATGTGCGGGTATTCCTTGCGGATGAGGCGCATGGTCTCCAGCGTCTCCGCCGGGTTGGCCATGGGGTCGCCGGGGCCGGCGATGCCGATGACTGTGATGCGCGGCTCGCGGTCCAGCACCTGGCGGGTGTATTCCAGCGCCTGGAAGGGCTTCAAGATGCCGCTGGTCACGCCCGGGCGCGACTCGTTCACGCAGTCGTACTTCCTGTTGCAGTAGTTGCACTGGATGTTGCACTTGGGCGCCACCGGAAGATGCACGCGACCGCAGGTGCCGGACGACTCCTTGTTGAAGCAGGGATGCTTGACGGACGAAGAAGCGGGCTTCGGGTCGACGACGGCGGATGTCGGGGGAGTGGTGATGATGGTCTGCATGTTCGGCTCCTTTTCCAGTGACGAGAGCTAGAGGTATCCGTAGCCGATGTCGGAATCGTTCTGCTTCTTTTCCAGGACGAGGTTCACCAGCCGGTCGAACAGGTTCTGCGCGCCCCGGTAGCCCAGGTGCAGCAGCCGCTGCCCGCCGAAACGGTCGTGGATGGGGAAGCCCACCCGAAGAAGCGGGATGTTCCACTCCCGTGCGGCGCCCTGGCCCTTGCTGTGGCCCACCAGCAGATCCGGGGCCAGGGTCTTGGCCTCTTCCACGATGTCGAAGAAGTCCGCGCCCTCGCGGATGATGGGCATTTCCCGCAGCACGGAGCCGCAGGCCGCCTTGATATGGGCCGCGAGGTTGCGGTTCCTTGCGCCTGTGGCCACCAGCACGGGCCGGACGCCGATCTCGGCCAGGAAGCTGGTCAGCCCGATGCACAGGTCCTCTTCGCCGTAGATGACGGCCTTCAAACCAGAGACGTACTTGTGGCCGTCCACCAGGGAGTCGATGTAGCGGCCGCGCTCCAACAGCAGGTCGCGCGGGGTCTCCAGGCCGGTGATCTTCTTGAGGGCCTCGAAGAGGCTGTCCGTCTCGCGGATGCCCATGGGCAGGCCCAGGCGGAACAGCGGGGTGCCAAAGCGCCCGGCCAGCGAGGTTCCGGCGGTTTCCTGCGCGGAAATGGCGCGGCCCAGTTCGATTGAGGCGCGCGCGCCGGACATGGACTGGATGTCGGCCACGGAGGTCCCGCCCGAGGGGATGTTCTCGTATTCCAGCAGGGCCGGGGCATCAAGCGTTTCGGAGTAGTCCGGCAGGATGATCGGCTCCACGCCGAAGGCCCGGCAGATCTCCTTCAGGTGGCGGATGTCCGCCGGGCTCACCATGCCGCTGAACAGGTTCACGCGGGAGTTGGCGGGCGTGGCTTCCACACAGAGCTGGTCGGCCATGGCCTTGACCGCGCCGTGGAAGCCGTCCATGTGCGTGCCCGAGTAGCTGGGGGTGGACACGTGCATCAGGTGGGCCAGGGGCAGGTCCTTGAACTCCTCGCGGAATTCGGTGAGCAGGCGGGGCACATCGTCGCCGATGGTCTCGGTGAGGCAGGTGGTGGCCACGCCGATGACGCCCGCGCCGTACTTCTGCATGGCATTGAGCAGGCCCTTCTTGAGGTTCGGGCCGCCGCCGTAGATGGCGTTCTTTTCGCCCAGGGCGGAGGACGCGATGTCCATGGGCTCCCGGAAATGGCTGATGATGTAGCGGCGCATGTACGTGGCGCAGCCCTGGGACCCGTGCAGGAAGGGCACGCAGCCCTCCACGCCCTTGAAGGCCAGCGTGGCCCCAAGCGGCGTGCACAGCTTGCAGGCGTTGGTGGTGGAGACGTTGGATGGACCATTGTATTGGCCCTTGTAGTCGTTGCCTGGGCTGTCGATGACGGGGTTGTCGGCGACGGCGTTCATGACGGCTGTGTCGTTCATGGCCTAGGCCTCCTCGCCCGTGTTCACAGGGCTGTTGCGGAGCTCGCGCCGGGGCACGAACTGCCAGATGGGGCTCATGACCGAGGCGTGCACTTCCTTGGCGAAGTTGAGCATGCCGACGAAGCCTTCCAGCGCGATCTTGCGCTCGTGGTTGTGGTCGCAGAAGCCCACGCCGAGCTTGAAGGCGATGGGCCGCTCCTTCACGCCGCCGACGAAGATGTCCACGTCCTTTTCCTTGATGAAGGCCGAGAGCTCCAGCGGGTTGGCGTCGTCCACCACGATGGTGCCGGGCGCGCAGATGGCCGCCAGCTCGCGGTAGTCCTCCTCGGTGCCGGTCTGGCTGCCCACGATGACCACCTCCATGCCCAGGTGCCGGAAGGCCTTGACCAGCGAGAAGGCCTTGAAGCTGCCGCCCACGTATACGGCGGCCCGCTTGCCCTCCAGGTCGCGCCGCAGTTCCTTGAGTTGCGGCATGAGGGCCGCCAGCTCGTCGCGCACCAGGGCCGCAGTGCGCTCGACAATGCCCCCATCCGGACCTGTCGCCAGCTCCGGCTGCGTCAGCTCGAAATGCTCGGCAATGGCGTACAGGCTCTCGGCCACGTCCTCGATGCCGATCCAGGACACGCGCAGGAAGGGTATGCCGAAGTCGTCGCGCATCATCTTGGCCAAGTCCTGGGTGGAGCCGGAGCACTGCACGATGTTCAGCCCGGCCCCGTGGGCCCGGCGCAGGTCGTCCACGCGCCCGTCTCCGGTGATCCCGGCCACGGTCTGGATGCCCATGCGCGTCAGGTAGTCCTTGATGATCCAGGTCTCGCCCGCCAGGTTGAAGTCGCCCATGATGTTCACGGACAGCTTGGAGATGTCCGAGATGTCGCCGGTGCCGACGAGCGTGCGCATGGCCTTGCACGCAGCCAGGTAGCCCTCGCGCTTGTTGCCCTTGAAGCCTTCGCTCTGCACCGGGATGACCGGGATGCCGTGGCGCTGGCTGGCGGCCTTGCACACGGCGGCCAGGTCGTCGCCGATGAGGCCCACGATGCAGGTGGAGTACACGAAGGCGGCCTTGGGCTCGTAGCGCGGGATCAGCTCGTCCAGCGCCTTGGCCAGCTTCTTCTCGCCGCCGAAAACCACATCCAGCTCCTGCAGATCGGTGCTGAAGGACAAACGGTGCAGCTCCGGGCCGCTGGAGAGCGAGCCGCGGATGTCCCAGGTGTACGCCGCGCAGCCGATGGGCCCGTGCACCAGGTGCAGGGCGTCGGCGATGGGGTAGAGCACCACGCGCGAGCCGCAGAACACGCAGGCGCGCTGGCTCACGGCCCCGGCGAGGCTGTCGCGGTTGCAGGCCATGGAGAACGCGCCCTCGCCGATGCGGTGGATCTGGTCCTTGCGTTCCTCAAAGATGGCGGCGTGCTCAATGGGCAGGGCTGCGCTCTCTTCGGGGCAGGCGATGATTTCCGGCGTGATGGCCTTGGCTGTCTCGGTCATGGTGGCCTCACTTTCCCGTTGCCCGGGGCAGGGTGCGCCGCAGGCAGACGAGGTTTGTGGAATGAAAGCCGCAGGCGCGGTAAAAGTCATAAGCCGGGGCGTTGTCCTTGTCGGCCAGAAGCTGCAGGCGGGTGGCCCCCAGGGCCGCGCCCCAGGACTCGATGCGGGCCAGAAGCGCCCGACCGATGCCCTGGTTGCGGAACCCGGGCCGGACCACCACGTCCTCCACCAAAAGCGCGGGGCCGCCCTCAGAGGTGGAGACCACCACCTGGGCCGTGGCCATGCCGACGGCAATGCCGCCGATCCCTTCCCCTGGGATGCTGGCCACGAGCACCAGGCCGTTCTTTGCGCCCGCCAGCAAACGGTCGAGGCCGTCGCGCTGCCGCCCTGCGTCCACCGCAAAGTCCGCCTCCAGGGCGAAGAGCAGGCCCAGCAGTTCGACCAGGGCGTCCAGGTCGGATGTGCGGGCTTCGCGGATGGTGCAGGCGGCGGTCATGTCAGGCTCCTCGTTGTTCGTCGTCGGCTAGGACAGCAGGTACTCGGCAGCGGGTCCGCCCGCAGGCTCGCCTGCCTCCAGGCCGTCCAGAATGGCGTCGATGGCCTCTTCGCTGCTGACGCCCTTGAACCAGAGGTTGTCGGGCTGGATGACCAGGATGGGGCCGCGCTCGCACTGCTTGAGGCAGCCGGTGGTGGCCACCTGCACGTCCAGGCCGCGGTCCAGGATGCCTTCCTCGATGTATTGCAGGAGGCCGTCGGTGCCCTTGTGGCAGATGCCCTTGGGCTCCTTGCCGATGCGGAAGCTCTGACAGACCAGGATGAGTTTTTCGGGCAGGGCCATGCTGATGCTCCTTTTGGATGTGTGTTGATGTGATTCCGTTAAATATTCAAGCTAGTTGGCTTTGACGCGTTTTTTGCACCCTTTTTTGCCGCCGCCGAAGAGCGCGTCCACCGCGCCCTGGATCTCGGCCTCGCCGGTGAGCACGGTGATGCCCTTGGTCGCCAGGAACTCCCGTGGCGGGGCCCCGGCGCTGGCGGCCAGGATGGCGAAACAGTCGTGCAGGGTCTCGGCCAGGGCCTCCCAGCGGGCGTTGCCGCCGCCTGTCGACCCGCCTGTCGACCCGCCGGTCGCACCGCCAGATGCGCCGGTGGCCGAAACGGTCGTCGGCTCCGGGGCGTTGCGCATGCCCAGCAGGCTGGGCAGGCCGTCGCTCTCGCGCGGGCCGAAGATGAGAAAGCGGATGGCCTGGCCCAGGTGCAGGTCAACGTCCAGGCCGCTTGCGCTGGCCACCGCCACGTTGACCCGCGCGCCAGAGGGCCCCGGCAGGGCCGACACGAGGCAGACCTCCGGCGCGGCCTGCTCCAGGCCGACATTTCCCAAGCCGACAATGGCCTGGCCGCAGGAGTCGAAGGCGGGCATGAGCGGGATGTAGCGGCTCGCCAGGGTGCGCAGCTCGTCCATGCGCGCGGCGTCCGGGGCCTTGGGCTGGTCCGGCTCGCCATCGGCCAGATCGCCATTGGCCGGGTCGCAGTTCGAACCGGGGCAGGCGGGCTGGAAGGGCGCCAGGGCCAGCATGTCCGCGCCCAGGGTGGCCACCACGCTGGCCACGTCGGCCACGTGCTCCTCGTTGATGCCCGCGATGACGGTCATGTTCACCTTGACGAACAGCCCGGCCTCGCGGAAGGCGCGGATGGCCCGGGCCTGCTCGTCCACCAGCAGGCGCGCGGCCTCGGGCAGGGGCAGGGTGCGCGTGCCCGGGCGTATCCAGGCGTAGAGCTGCTCCACGATGCCGGGGTCCACGGCGTCTACCAGCACGGTGACGTGGGACAGGCCCAGCTCGGCCAGCGTGGCCGCGTGCTGCGCGGCCATGAGCCCGTTGGTGGCCAGGGTCAGGGCCAACTCCGGGTGCTTTTCGCGCACCAGGCGCAGGGTCTCAAGGGTCGGGCCGGGCTCGGCCAGGGGCTCGCCAGGGCCGGTGATGCCGACCATGGAAATCTGTGTGCCGCAGCCTGCATCCGCCACGGCGGCATTCCCGGCAGCATCTCCGGCAGCGCCTACGGCGGCATCCTGCGCGGCGTCCTTCGCGGCAACCAGGGCGCAGGCCCGGGCCTCGGCGTCGCCCAGGCCGCCCGCCAGCACGCGGTCCAGCCACTGGAGCACGTCACCCGGCGCCAGGGCGCGGCCAGGGGTCTCGGGCTCGCCAAAGCGGCGGCGGAGATTGCTCTTCACGGCCACGGGCAGGTGGATGCGGCCTGCGTGGGCGCGGGCGCCGACGGCGAAGCAGGGGTGGGAGGCGAAGTTGTGAGGGCTGGCGGCGTCTGGCATGTGCGGCTCCTGTTCGTGCGCTGTGTTGTCCGTCTGGATGTCCGTCTGAATGTCCGTTTGGATGTCCGTTTGGCTGTCCGTCTGAAAGCTTGTCTTGCCGGAAAAGTGTCCCGCCCCGGTCCAGGCCCTGCGTTGCGCCGGGGCCCGGACCAGGGGACAGGGGGGGTTACAGGGTCAGCTCGAACTGGATCTCGGAGTCGTCGCGGTCCTTGCGGTCGAGCAGCAGGCCCAGGATCTTCTCCAAGAGGCGCAGGCCGCCCTTGTAGCCGACGGTGGGGAAGTACTGGTGGCCCATGCGGTCCAGGATGGGGAAGCCCCAGCGCAGGAACGGGATGTCCTCGTCACGGGCGATGTGCTTGCCGTAGGTGTTGCCGATGAGCAGGTCCACGGGGGAGTTCTTGATCCACTGGTGCAGCAGGAACATGTCTCCGCCGGTCTTGACGTTGACCTCGTACGGCAGGTGCGCGGTCAGCTCACTTATGCGCTTCTCGAACTTCTTGCCCGGGGTGCCGGTGACCAGGTGCGTGGGCCACATGTCGATGGACACCAGGAACTCGGTCATGGCGATCAACTGGTCGGGGTCGCCGAAGAGCGCCACCTTCTTCTGGTAGAAGTACTGGTGAGCGTCGCTGATCATGTCCACCAGTTGGCCGCGCTCGCGGTTGATCTCCTCGGGCACGGAGGTCCCGGCGATGATGCGCAGGGCGTCGATGAAGCGGTCCGTGGCCTTGAGGCCAAAGGCCATGTCCAGCACCTTGCAGGGCACCTTGCAGCGGGTGTCCAGGCTGCGCGCGGCGTCCGCGCTGCACCATTCGCCCAGGGCCAGGGTGCCGATGGCGTCGCCGGACTCTCTCAGCTCCTTCATGGTCACGCCGCCCTCGGGGAACATCTTGAATTCGCCGCTAAGCGGGCCGTTCAAGACGCCGGAGGTGTCCGGGAAGAGCGTGATGGGCACGTTCATCAGGGCCGCCAGGCGCTTGATCTCCTCCATGTCCGCGGGCTCCACCCAGCCGGGGATGACGTTGACCTTGCCGTTCTTCTTGCCCGTGTTCGTGGCGACCTCGGTCATGCCCTTGACCATGTTCGAGAAGCCCGTCACGTGGGAGCCGATGTAGCTCGGCGTGTTGCAGAAGATGACGTGCTTGCCGTTTGGCACCACGCCGGACTTCTCCGCCTTGTCGCGGATCTGCTTGATGTCGTCGCCGATGGTCTCGGACAGGCAGGTGGTGTGCACGGCGATGACTTCCGGCTCGTAGACCGTGAAGATGTTCTCGATGGCCTGGAGCAGGTTGGCCTGGCCGCCGAACACGCTGGCGCCCTCGGTGAAGGAGCTGGTGGCGGCGTTGATGGGCTCCTTGTAGTGCTTGGTCAGCGCGCTTCTGTGGTAGGCGCAGCAGCCCTGGGAGCCGTGGCTGTGCGGCAGGCAGCCGTGGATGCCGAGTGCGGCGTACATGGCCCCGATGGGCTGGCAGGTCTTGGCCGGATTGATGACCAGAGCGCTGCGCTCGGTGATTTCCTTGGGTGTGTGTCTGAGCAACATTGTATGATCCTCGCTATTCCCAGACGTAGGTGGCCGAGAGTTCGGGGTTCTCCTGCCAGGGGGCCTTCATGTAGCCCCAGACCTTGCTGTTCACCAGGCGGTCGATCTCCTTGTAGAAGTTCACCGCGCCCTTGAATCCCGCGTAGGGTCCGCCGTAGTCGTAGCTGTGCAGCTGCTTCATGGGGATGCCGAGCTTCTGGATGGAGTACTTCTCCTTGATGCCCGCGCAGAAGAGGTCGGGCTTGATCAGCTCCACCAGCTTCTCGGCCTCGTACTGGTTGAGGTCGTCGATGACGAGGGTGCCCTTGTCCATGTCCGGGATCAGGCCCTTGTAGTCCTTGAACTCGAAGCCGGCCTCTTCGAGGCTCTTTAGTTCCTCCGCGCTTTTGCGCGGCGCGAAGCGCTCGGGGTCGGCCTCGACCTCGATCTCCTCGATGTTGCGGGAGTCGGCGTCGACCTTGAGGGTCGGGATGACGTGGCGGCCTTCGTAGTCGTCGCGGTGGCCGAACTCGTAGCCCGTGCTCACGGTCTTCATGCCCAGCTCGTTAAAGAGCTCCATGTAGTGGTGGGCGCGGCTTCCGCCCACGAAGAGCATGGCCGTCTTGCCCTCGGTGCGCGGGCGCACGTCCGCGATGGCGGCCTTCACGGCGGGCATCTCCGCATTGATGACGGCCTCGATGCGGTCGATGAGGGTCTGGTCGCCGAAGTACAGGCCGATCTTGCGCAGGCTCTTGGCCGTGGCCTCGGCGCCGATGAAGTTCACCTTGATCCAGGGGATGCCGTACTTGGTCTCCAGCATGTCGGCCACGTAGTTGATGGAGCGGTGGCACATGACGCAGGACAGATCCGCCGTGTGCGCGCTGGCGAACTGGTCGTAGCTTGAGTTGCCGGAGAAGGTGGCGATGTTCGAGATGCCGCACAGCTTCAGGATGCGGTCGATCTCAAAGCCGTCGCCGCCGATGTTGTACTCGCCCAGCAGGTTGATCTTGTACTGGCCGGGCTTTTTCTCGTCGTTTAAGCCCACCAGGTGCTTGAAGACCTGGTTGTTGGCGATGTGGTGCCCGGCGGACTGGGACACGCCCTTGTAGCCCTCGCAGGAGAAGGCGAAGACGTTGCAGTCGCCGAACTTCTCCTTCATCTCCTTGGCTACGGCGTGGATGTCGTCGCCGATCAGCCCCACCGGGCAGGTGGCGAACACCGCGATGCCCTTGGGATGGAAGAGGTCGTAGGCCTCCTGGATGGCGGCCTTGAGCTTCTTTTCGCCGCCGAAGATGATGTCCGAGTCCTGCATGTCCGTGCTGAAGCAGTAGGTCATGTAGTTCTCGCCGGTCTCGCCCGGGTCTGTCTGGTTGCGGCGGGTCAGCCAGGCGTAGAAGCTGCAGCCGATGGGCCCGTGCACGAGATTCACGATGTCGCGCGTGGGGCCCATGATGACGCCCTTGCAGCCTGCGTAGGTGCAGCCGCGCATGGTGATGATGCCGGGGATGGTGCGCACGTTGGCCTGGATCTCCGGCGTGGTGTTGGACAATGCCTCATTGATGAGGATGGACGAGGCGCGCTTGCGGGCCACCTTGGGGGGATACTTCCTCAGCATCTCCTCCTTGACCTCGGCGGGGGTCCACTGGGCGGTCTTGTTCTGTATGGCCATTGTGTCGGCTCCTTACCCTTGTGATGACGGGCCGTTAGATGATGGACTTTTCGCCGGACTCGGCGGTGCGCACGCGCACGGCATCGGTCACGGGCAGGACGAAGATCTTTCCGTCGCCGGGCTTGCCGGTCTGGTTCACCTCGATCAGGGTCTTGACCACGGACTTGACGGCCTTGTCCGGCACCACCACGGTGATCATGCGCTTGGGGTACAGCTTGCCGCGCTCGCCCAGCAGCGCCACGGCCTCCTCGTAGCCGCTGGCCGCGCCCTGCAGCACGTGGGGGTTGGTCAGGCCCACGCCCCGGCCCAGCACCTCGTTGGCGAAGAAGCCGTCGATGCCGGCGTCGGTCAGGGCCTGCTTGGTGCGGTTCATCATGTTCATCCGCACCACCGCGATGACTTCCTTCATGGCCTTACGCCTCCTCGGGTTGGGCCGTTTCGCATACGCCGGAGCTCACGGTGTAGACTTCCTCCACGGGGCAGATGAAGATCTTGCCGTCGCCAAAGGCGCCCTTCTTGCCGGAGCGGGCGGCGGCCATGATGGTCTCGACCACGAAGTCGCGGTCGGAGTTCTTGACCACGCTCATGAGCATGGTCTTGGGGATCTCGTCGTAGGTCACCTCGCCGATCTTGATGCCGCGCTGCTTGCCGCGTCCGGCCACGGAGAACTTGGTCACTGCGGGGAATCCAGCGTCCATGAGGGCTGCCAAAACGTCGTCGGACTTCTCAGGACGGACGATTGCTCTCACCATGATCATATGCATCTCCTCCTTGTCTCTGTGTTGCGGTTAGCAGGCTTCCATGAGGCCGAAGTCCATGAGCAGCTTCTCCAGCTTCTCCATCTCCAGCGGCTTCGGGATCACGTAGTTGTCATTGCCGTCGATGGCCTTGGCCAGGTTGCGGTAGTGGTCGGCCTGCTCGGCTGTGGGTTCGAACTCGATGACGGTCTTGCGGTTGATTTCCGCGCGCTGGACCATGTTGTCGCGCGGGACGAAGTAGATCATCTGGGTGCCGATCTGGCTGGCCAGCTGCTCGATCATCTCCTTCTCGTTGCCCACGTTTCTGCTGTTGCAGATGAGCCCGCCCAGGCGCACGGTGCCGCTTTGGGCGTACTTCATGATGCCCTTGCAGATGTTGTTGGCCGCATACATGGCCATCATCTCGCCGGAGCAGACGATGTAGATCTCCTCGGCCTTGCCGTCGCGGATGGGCATGGCGAAGCCGCCGCAGACCACGTCGCCCAGGACGTCGTAGAAGGCGTAGTCCAGGTCCTCGCTCTCGTGATACGCGCCCAGGGATTCCAGCATGTTGATGGAGGTGATGATGCCGCGCCCGGCGCAGCCCACTCCGGGCTCCGGACCGCCGGACTCCACGCACCAGGTGTCGCCGAAGCCGCGCTTGCGGATGTTCTCCAGCTCCACGTCCTCGCCTTCGTCGCGCAGGGTGTCGAGCACGGATTTCTGGGCCAGGCCGCCCAAAAGCAGGCGGGTGGAGTCGGCCTTGGGGTCGCAGCCCACGACCATGACCTTGCGCCCCATCTCCGCCAGCCCGGCCACGGTGTTTTGCGTGGTGGTGGACTTGCCGATGCCGCCCTTGCCGTAGATGGCCACCTTTCTCATTCTCTTCATGACGAACTCCTCTGAAAATGTGTTGTGGAACATGAGCCCTAGGGCAAGGGTCGTGCCAGCGCTCACGCTTTTCCGTAAGAGCGTGATATCAACACATTTTTCTCGCCAGAAGAAGAGATATCGGGTATGTTGCCGACACACTTCTACATGCCAACTTTGTAGGAACTACATTTATGTAGGCTGTTCGTGGGTGTGGCATGGTTTGGGGAAGAGACTGAAATCGCATGGCTTTGCCAAGATAAGGGGCAGATGGCACCAGAGGTGCAGTCCCCCCTGCCAAGACCAGGCCAGACAAGACCAGGCCAGACCAGGGAGGAGCCATGCTTATCGACAGCACACTGCGTGAAGGGGCCCAGGCCTATGGCGTGTATTTCGCGCCCCGCGCCCGGCGGCGCATGGCCGCAATCCTGGCCGCGTCCGGCGTGGACGAGATCGAGTGCGGCTGGCTGGGCCAGGACGGCCTGGAGCAGTTCGTGCGCTGGGCCAGGGCCAACCTGCCCGCGTTCGCCCAGGGCGGCCCGGCCCTGTCCGTGTGGTGCCCCTGCCGCGAAGCCGATGTGCGCGCGGCCGCCGCGCTTGGCCTGGACCGGCTGAACATCGGCGCGCCGTCTTCTGCCGCGCACCGCGAAAAGCGTCTGGGGCTCACCCTGGCCGCGATGACCGAACGTGTGCGCAGCGTGGTCGCCACAGCCAGGGCTGGCAAGGCGTCCTACATCTCCGTCGGGCTGGAGGACGCCTCCCGCGCGGAGCTGCCCGAGGCCCTGGCCCTGGCCCGCACGGCCATCGACGCCGGAGCCGCGCGCATCCGCGTGTCGGACACGGTGGGCGTGCTCACGCCCCTTTCCACGGCCAGGCTGGTGGAGGCCTTTGTGCGCGAGTTGAACGCCCCGGTGGCCTTCCACGGGCACAACGACCTGGGCATGGCCACGGCCAACGCTGTCACGGCCCTGGAGTGCGGGGCCGCGTTTGTGGATGTCTCGGCCCTGGGCCTGGGCGAGCGGGCGGGCATTGCCGCCCTTGAGGAGGTGGCCGCCTGGCTGACCCTGCGCGTGTTTGCGGGGGTGGGCAAAGAGGCTGCCGCGCCCAGCTACGACCTGCCCGCCCTGCGAGCGCTGTGCCGCCTGGCGGCCAAGGCCGCCAAGGTGCCTCTGGCGCGCAACAAGGCCGTGGCCGGGGAGGACGTGTTCGCGGCGGAATCGGGCATCCATGTGCACGGCCTGCTGCGCGACCCGGCCCTGTTCGAGCCCTTTGCCCCGGAATCCGTGGGGGCCACCCGGCGCGTGGGCGTGGGCGGCAAAAGCGGCGGGGCCGCTGTCGGGGCGGCGGTGGACGCAGCCCTGGCCCGGCTGCCCGGAACGACGGCCTGCGCCGGGGCTGGCCCTGCCCCTGGCGTTGCCCTTGACACTGGCCCTGACACTGTCCCTCGCGATGCTGGTCTGACGACCCGCGTGCATGTCCTGGCCGAGCGCCTGGGCAGGCCGCTGACGGATTCGGAGCTGCTGGGAGTCCTGCAACCCGCAACTGCGGCGACAAGGAGAGCATTATGAACCTGGCGCAGGTCTTCAAGCGCATGACGGACGCCTTGTGGCTGGTGGGCGGCATCGGGGCCGCTGCGGAGCTTGGCCTGGACGGCATCGGCCCGGAGGATTTCGGCCCGGACAAGCGCGGCCCGAACACGCGTGGCCCAGGCGTACACGGCCCAGGCGCCCCCGGTTCGAAAACCCCCGGCCCAGCTGCACACGTTCCTGGCGCCACCAGCTTGTGCGCCCCTGGTTCGAGCGCGCGCAGGCCGGGCGGGAACCAGGGCCATTGCGTTGCGCCCGGCGGCGAGCAGACCCTCAGGGTCGGGCATGCCTGAGCTCCTGTCCGATTCCCTGACCGGGCTGCTGGTTCCGGCCCTGGTTTCGGCCCTGGTCCCGCTGGCGCTGACCCTCAAGGTGGCGCTGACGGCCACTGCCGGGGCCTGCGCCCTGGGCGTGGGGGCGGGCTACGCCCTCTCGCGCCGGGGGCTGCCGGGACGGGATTTCCTGGACGCCGTGTGCACCCTGCCGCTGGTGCTGCCGCCCACGGTCATCGGCTACTATCTGCTGGTGCTCTTTGGTCGGCGCGGGGTGCTGGGGCAGTGGCTGCAGCAGACCTTTGGCGTGAGCCTGGTCTTCACCTGGCAGGGCGCGGCCCTGGCCGCCTGCGTGGTGGCCTTTCCCCTGGTCTGCAAGGGCGCGCGCACGGCCTTTGAGGGCGTGGACCAGAACCTGGAGCATGCCGCCCGCAGCCTGGGCGCGGGCGAGTGCAGCGTGTTTGTGCGCGTTTCCCTGCCGCTGGCCTGGCGCGGGGTGCTCTCCGGCGCCATGCTGGCCCTGGCCCGGGCCATGGGCGAATTCGGGGCCACGCTGATGCTGGCCGGGAACCTGCCGGGCCGCACCCAGACGCTCTCGCTGGCCATCTACGACGCGGCCCAGGCCGGGCGCGACAACGAGGCCATGTTCCTGGTGGTGCTCACCTCCGGGGTGTGCGTGCTGCTGCTGCTGGCCTCCGGCAAATTTCTCAAGCTGTCCCCCACGACCTGAACCAAAGGAGATCACCATGCGGACCACCATGCGGACCACCATGCGGACCACCATGCGGACCACCATGCGGACCAACATGCGGACCAACATGCGGCCCTTTCGTTTTGCCCTGGCCTCCCTGGCCCTGACCCTGCTTTTTTCCGCGCTGCCCGCCGCCCCGGCCCAGGCCGAGGACATCATCGTCTCCGCCGCGGCCAGCCTGACCAACGCCTTGAACGCGGTGAAGCAGAGCTTTGAGGCCGGGCACCCCGGCGTGACCGTGGTCACCAACTACGGGGCCTCCGGGGCGCTGCTCAAGCAGATGGAAAGCGGCGCGCCCGTGGATGTGTTCGCCAGCGCGGACCAGCAGACCATGGACCAGGCTGCGGAAAAGGGGCTCATCGCTGCGGGCACCCGGCGCGACTTTGTGCGCAACTCCGTGGTGCTGGTGGTCCCGGCGGACTCAAGGCTCGGCATCGCCAGCGCCAAGGACCTGGGCCTGCCGAAGGTGGCGCGCATCTCCCTGGGCAACCCGGAGACCGTGCCCGCCGGGCGCTATGCCAAGGAGTTCCTGGAGTCCACCGGCCAGTGGAGCCAGCTCACGCCCAAGTACATCCTGGGCAACAACGTGCGCCAGGTGCTGGACTACGTGACGCGCGGCGAAGTGGACGCGGCCTTTGTCTTCTCCACCGACGCGCAGCAGGCCGGGGCCAAGGTGCGCGTGGTGCAGACCGCCGACGGCAAGACCCCGGCCCTGTACCCCGTGGCCATCATCGCCGCCAGCAGGAAGCCCGGAGCCAAGGCCTTTGTGGACTACCTCACCGGCGCGGAGGCCCAGCGCATCCTCGGCGCCTTCGGGTTCAAGAAGCCGTAGGGGAATCCGCTTGGCGCTGCGCCTGAACATCAAGAAAACGCTCCGGTCTGGGGCCCGGGAGTTCGAGCTGGCCGCCGCCTTTGAGGCGCAGGGCCGGTCCATCGTGCTCTTCGGGCCCTCGGGCTCGGGCAAGACGCTGACCCTGCGCGCCGTGGCCGGGCTCATGGCCCCGGAGTCCGGGCGCATCGAGCTGGACGGGCGCTGCCTGTTCGATGCGGCCACCGGGTGCAACGTGCCTGCCCGGGAGCGCGGGGTGGGCCTGATGTTCCAGGACTACGCGCTGTTCCCGCATCTCTCCGTGGCCCAGAACGTGGGCTTTGGGCTCGGGTGCGGACTGCCCGGACTGTTCGGCCGGCTGGACGCGGCCGGGCGCTCCCGCGTGGCCGAGCTGCTGGAGCTGGCGAGCCTGTCCGACCTGGCCGAGGCGCGCCCGGCCCGGCTCTCCGGCGGGCAGCGCCAGCGGGTGGCGCTGCTGCGCGCCCTGGCCAGGAGCCCGCGCGCCCTGTTGCTGGACGAGCCCTTTTCGGCCCTGGACCCGCTGTTGCGCGCGCGCATGCGCCGCGAGGTGCGCTCCATGTGCCAGACCCTGGGCACGCCCACGCTGCTCATCACCCACGATCCCGATGACGTGGCCGAATTCGGCGGCACGGTGGTGCTCTATGACGAGGGCCGGGTGCGGCGGGTGGTGGCCTTCCGCGACGGGCCCGAGGGCGGGGCCGAGGGCGGGCCGGGCGCGCGCGCGCTGGTTTTGGGCGAACACTTCAAGGCCTACGGCTGAGTTGGGCCTGCCCTGGACCAGGATTGTTCAATTCTGTGAGACAGCACGACCGTCAACAGGCGAAATTTACAAAAACGAAATTACGCCTCTTTTGAAGATTGCATGCCAATCAGGAATTCCTCCACTATTCCAGGGCGATGGTCTGCACCCGGCAAGCCTGAAGCCCGCGGCATTGATATTGCTTTGGACAGGGCATGACACTCATGCTCGGCAATCTCAAACTCCAGGTGCTCTCGTCCATCTGCCAGATCATCGACACGGCCCTGGACCTGGAGCGCGCCCTGTCCGAGGTGCTGCGCATCCTGTCCGAAACGCTCAGCATGGAGCGCGCCACCATCACCCTCATGGACCCGGAGAACGAGCTGCTGGTCATCAGCGCCTCCCACGGGCTCTCCCTTGAGGAGCGCGAGCGCGGCGTGTACGAGCTGGACGAGGGCGTCACCGGGCTCATCTTCCAGACCGGCAAGCCCTACGTGGTGCCCGACATCCGCCACGAGCCCCTGTTTTTGGACAAGACCGGCTCGCGCCACCTGGAAAAGGGCCGGGTGTCCTTCATCGGCGTGCCCATTTCGTCGCACGGGCGCTGCCTGGGCGTGCTCAACGTGGACCGGCTCTTCGGCGACGAGGTGAGCTACGACGAGGACCTGAGCTTTTTGACCGTGGTGGCCACGCTCATCGGCCAGTTTTTGTCCCTGAACGAGAAGATCAAGGCCCGCGAACAGGCCCTGGTGCGGGAGAATGTCTCGTTGCGCTCGCAGATCACGCGCGAGCGGCGCGGACCTTACATTGTTGGCAAATGTCTGGCCATGCAGGAGGTGGAGCGGCAGATCCTGAAGGTCGCCCCCACCCGGGCCAGCGTGCTGCTTTTGGGCGAGTCCGGCACGGGCAAGACCCTGATCGCCAAGATCATCCACGAGTATTCCGAGCGCAAGGACCATCCCTTCATCAAGGTCAACTGCGCCTCCATCCCCGAGAACCTGCTGGAGAGCGAGCTTTTCGGCTACGAGAAGGGGGCCTTCACCGGGGCCACGGGCTCCAAGCCCGGCCGTTTCGAGGACGCGCACAACGGCACCATCTTCCTGGACGAGATCGGCGAGCTGCCGCTGGGCATCCAGGCCAAGCTATTGCGCGTGTTGCAGGACAAGGAGTTCGAGCGCCTGGGGGCCAACCTGACGCGCAAGGTGGACGTGCGCGTGGTGGCCGCCACCAACCGCGACCTGGGCGACCTGGCCGAGCGCGGGGGCTTCCGCGCCGACCTCTTCTACCGCCTCTCGGTGTTCCCCATCCAAGTGCCGCCCCTGCGCCAGCGCAAGGGCGACATCCCGGCCCTGCTGAACCACTTCATCGACATGGTCTCGCGCGAGTATGGCCGCATCCTCTCCTTCACGCCCAGGGCCCTGTCCGACCTGACCATGTACGATTGGCCGGGCAACGTGCGCGAGATGGAGAACCTGATCGAGCGGTTGGTCATCATGAGCGACGGCGAGCGCGTGGACGCGGTCTTCCTCAAGCCCTACCTGAACCCGTCGGGCATGCAGGGCCATGTCCAGCAGGAGCGCAGCCAGGCTGCGCACGCGGCCGGCGGCACCCCGCTGCGGACCATGGAGCGCAACGAGGTCATCGCCGCCCTGCGGCGCAACGGCTGGGTGCAGTACAAGGCCGCCGAGGAGCTGGGCATCACCCCCCGGCAGATCGGCTACCGCATCAAGAAGTACGGCCTGTCCTCGATCATCGAAAAGCAGTCCGCGCACCCGGCGGGCGGGCGCTAGGACGCCGCAGCCAGGCTTTCCGCACGTCCTATCGCACGTCCTTTTGCCCGGTCTTTCGCCCGGTCTTTTGATTGTCCCTGCGCACGTGCTTCCGCGCGTCTTCCCTTATTCCATTCCGATTGTCTTTTCAGCAGCTTGAGCCGATGGGCCCGGTTTCGCCGCCGCCCCGGATCAGGGCGGCGCCGCTTGGGCGCACTGAGCGGCAGGGGCATGGTCTTACTCCTGGACAAGATTATCATTTTTGGCCTATTATCCTACGGAGCGTCTTGGCCGCCGCGCGTTGCGCGGGGTGGCTGGCGTTTTGGACGCATGAGGAGGTGGCGCTGTGCGGATCATGGTCATCGACGATGACATCACAAGCCGTCTGTTGTTGCGCAAGCTGCTCTCCGGCTATGGGAACTGCGAGCTGGAGGATAGCGGCAAGGCCGCGCTGGGAACCTTTCTCAAGGCCCTGGGCGAGGACGCTCCCTTTGACCTGATCTTCCTCGACATCCTCATGCCGGAAATGGACGGCCACGAGTTCCTGCAGACCGTTCGCCAGATGGAGGACCAGTGGGCCGTGCCCCCCGGCAGGGAGGTCAAGGTCGTCATGACGACCTCCCTGAACAGCCCCAAGGAGGCCACCAAGGCCTTCTTCAAGGGCCTGGCCACGGGCTATCTGGTCAAGCCGGTGGACAAGAAGGCCATTGACGGCGTCATCAGCGAGCTCTTCGCCGGGGGCCTGCCCGGAGAGCGCTCCGGATAGGCGGGCGCATGCCGACTTCCGCCTCCGTCACCACCCGCAGGATGTCCCCGGACGAATACGTCCGCCACGTGGTTTCCCTGATGATCACCGGCGCGGGGAGCTTCTTCTCCCTGGCCTTCGGGATCAGCGCCCTGCGCCAGGAGCAGAACGCTCTTGGGGGTTTCGATCTGCTCCTGGGCGCCGTGCTGCTGGGCCTGACCGTCTGGATCATCGTCCGGCCCGGCCTGGCCTTTGTGCGCACGCTGGTGGGCATCTTCTGCACCGTGGCCTTTGGCTGTCTTTTGGTCAGCGGCGGGTCGCAAAACACGGGCATCCTCTGGAGCCTGCTCGTGCCCGCCTGCGCCTTCTTCCTTTTGGGCCTGCGCGGCGGCCTGGCCCTGTGCGGGGCATACTCCCTGTTCATCCTGGGCTTTATGATCTGGGGCTACTGGCCTGGCCACTTCCAGCATTACACTGCGGCCTTTGTCTACCGCTTCGTGGGCGTGGGCATTGTCAGCGGGCTGGTGTCCATGGCCATGGAGTTCAGCCGGGTGCGGACTCAGCAGGCCCTGGAGCGCCAGGTGGAGCACGCCCGGCGCATGGAGCGGGAGCTGCGCTTAAGCGAGGAGGCCTTCCGCACGCTGTACGAGGAGGCCCCGGTGGGCATCTTCAAGTCCCTGCCAGAGGGCCGCTACACCAGCGTGAACAAGTACTTCGCGCGGCTTTTCGGCGAGCAGGGCCCGGAGGAGCTGGTGCGCCGGAGCGGCTGCGCACCGGACCAGACCTCCTGCGATTTCGATGACCGGGAGCGTTTGTTCGATCTGCTGGAGCGGCAGGGCGAGGTGGCCAATTTCGTCACCAGGGTCAAGGGCGAGGCCGCGCAGCCCAGGTGGGTCAGCCTGAGCGTGCGCGCCGTGCGCGGCGACGACGGGGCCATTAAGCATTTCGAGGGCTTCTGCTCGGACATCTCGGAGCGCGTGCAGTTCGAGGAGGCCCTGCGCGCCAGCGAGGAGAGGCTGCGGACCTTCTTCGACGCCTCCCTGGACATGATCTTCCTCAAGGACGAGGCCCTGCGCTACCAGATGGTCAACCGGGCCCTGGCCCAGTTCTGCTCCCTGCCGCCGGAGGACGCCACGGGCCGCACCGACGCCGAGGTCATGCCCGCAGGCTTCGCCGCGAAGCTTCAGGACTCGGACGAGGAGGTGCTGCGGGAGGGCTGGGTCACCCTGGACGACGTGACCCTGGGCGAGCGCACCTACGAGACGCGCAAGTTCCCCGTGCCCCTGGCCGGGGGCAAGACCGGCGTTGGCGGCACCCTGCGCGACATCACCGCCTTCAAGCGCGCGGAGGCGGCCCTGCGGGACAGCGAAAAACGCTGGCGCATGATCGTGGAGACCTCGCTGGAGGGCATCTTCACCATGGATACGGAGAACAGGATCACCTACCTCAACCACCGCCTGGCGGACATGCTGGGCTACGAGCCGGAGGAGCTGATCGGCAAGTCCATCGACCTGGCCGTCTTTCCCGAGGACCTGGAGGGCATCCGCGAGAAGGTCGCCAACCGCCCCCGGGGCCTGGTCGAGCGCTACGAGCGCCGCCTGCGCCGCAAGGACGGCGGGGAGATCATGACCCTGCTCTCGGCCTCCCCGCTGCAGGACGAGGACGGGGTGTACCAGGGCTCCATGGCCACCCTCGTGGACATCACGGAGCTTAAGCGCGCGGAGGAGGCCATGCGCCGCGCCACCCGCGAGGCGGAACACGCCAACCAGGTCAAGGGCGACTTTCTGGCCACCATGAGCCACGAGCTGCGCACCCCCATGAACGCCATCCTGGGCATGACGCACCTGGCCCTGAGCGCGCAGCCGCCGCCAGCGCAGCAGTACCACCTGCGGATCATCGACCAGGCCTCCAAAGGGCTTTTGGGGCTCTTGAACGACGTGCTCGACTTCTCCAAGATCGAGGCCGACATGCTGACCCTGGAGCAGGCCTCCTTCAGCCTGGACGAGGTGCTGGACGAGCTGACCCTGCTCATGGGGCCGCAGATCCAGGCCAAGGGCCTGGCCTTTGTGGTGGGCCGGGAGCCCGAGACGCCCGTCGGCTTCGTGGGCGACTCCCTGCGCCTGAACCAGATTCTGGTGAACCTCGTGGGCAACGCCATGAAGTTCACGGAGCGCGGCGAGGTGACGGTCTCCGTCCAGGGCCGGCCCGTATGCGCCGAGGGGCTGGTGGAGGTCGGCCTCACCGTGCGCGACACCGGCCTGGGCATGACCCCGGACCAGCTGGCGCGGCTGTTCGAGCCCTTCACCCAGGCCGATTCATCCACCACGCGCCGCTACGGCGGCACGGGCCTGGGGCTGTCCATCAGCAGGCGGCTGGCGGAACTCATGGGCGGGAGCATCAGCGTGGAAAGCCGTCCGGGCCGGGGCAGCACCTTCAGCGTGCTGGTCCGCTTCCCCGTGTCCGGCGTGGAGCGGCACCAGGGCGCGCTGCTGCCCCCGGACCTGCGCGGGAAACGGGTCCTGGTGGCCGATGCGAACGTCAGCTCCTCCGGCATGCTGGCCAAGACCCTGGCCGGAATGGGGCTTGAGGCCGGGCAGGCCTGGTCCGCCGACGAGGTGCTGGACCGGCTGCGTCTGAAACAGCCGCCTCCGAATCAGCCTCGCTATGACCTGCTGATAGTCGACGCCGCCCTGCCGGGCCTCGACGCGGTGCAAAAGGCCCTGGCCCAGAGCCTGGCCGCAGGGGCCAAGCCCCCGGCGCTGCTGCTGCTGCGGGCCCTGGCCGGGCAGGGCGAGGCGGACCAGGGCTCTGCCTGGGACGAGAACTCCACCGTCATCAAGCCCGTGAGCCGCAGCCAGCTGCTCTCGGCGGTGCGCCAGGCCCTGGGCGGGGCCGGGGAGGCGCGCAACGCGCCCGCGCAACGGAGCGGGCGGCGGGAGCCTCCGGCCTGCCTGCGGGGCCGCCGCGTTCTGGTGGTGGAGGACAACGCCGTGAACCAGCAGGTGGCCAGGGGCATTCTGGAGCAGGCCGGAATGGAGGTGACCATCGCCGTTGACGGCTCCAGGGCGCTGGCCCTGGTGCAGCCAGGGCGCTTCGACGCCGTGCTCATGGACATCGAGATGCCGGGCATGGACGGCTACGAGACCGCCGGGCTCATCCGCGAGCACCTGGCCGGCAGCGCCCTGCCCATCATCGCCATGACCGCCCACGCCTTTGACGACGACCGCAGGCGCGTGCTGGGCGCGGGCATGAACGACCACGTGGCCAAGCCCACGGACCCCTGGGTGCTTTTCGCCACCCTGGAGCGCTGGATCGCCCCTGTTTCGGAATGCGCCGGTCCGTTGTCCGCCGCTTCGTCGTCTGATGTTCCGTTGTCCGCTGTTTTGTCGCCAGAAGCATCGCCGCCCGAAGCCGCATTCACCGAAGCTGCGCCGTCCGCTGCTCCGTTCGTTGTTCCATTTGTTGTTCCAATCGTTGCTCCACCCGTCAGCGCCGCGCCGCCGGGCGCGCCTGCCGGGGACGGCGCGGACGGCCTGGACTTTTCGGGCATCAACGCCGCCGCCGGGTTGGAGCGCTTCCTGGGCGACCGCGAGCTGTACCTGGAGGTGCTGCGAAACTTCCGCGACCTCCACGTTGACCAGGCGCGCACGATCCGCCAGGCCCTGGCTGCGGGCGACGTGAGCCAGGCCAGGCAGCTGGCGCACACGGTGCGGGGCGTGGCTGCCAATGTCGGCGCCGGGGGCGTATTTGCGGCGGCCAGCGCCCTGGAGCACGTCCTGGAGAAGGCGTTGGAGCAGGCCATGGAGAACGCTCAAAACGGCGGCCTCCCGCAGAGCGCCTGGGCCCTGCTGGCCGCGCTGGACCAGGAGCTGGCCCAGGTTATGGCCGGGCTGGCGGGCCTGACAGGCGTCTGAGCCGCAGCGCAGCCCTTCCGCCGGGCCCGACATAAATCATAAATAAGGCCGCCGCCACGCAGCAACGTGACGGCGGCCAGCCTGTTGTTGTCGGGCCGGATTAGCCCAGGATGTTCTTCACCGGTCGGGCGAGCCTGGCGAAGAGCTCCTGCCTGGTGTGGCCGCGCGGGCCGCGCACGCCGGAGGCGTCGGCTATGAGGTTCTTGGCGTAGAGTTTGGGGTCGTCCGCCGCGAGGAAGATGACCCGGACCGACTCCGCGTCCACCAGCTGGGCCCTGGGGAACTCCTTCTTGGCCGTGGCCAGGCGTTCGGCGGCCAGCTTGAGCATTTCATCGCGGTCGCCGAAGTTCATGGTGCCCGTGGGGCAGGCCTTGACGCAGGCGGGCAAAAGCCCCGCATGCACGCGGTCGTTGCACATGTCGCACTTGGCCACGACCTTGGTCTTCGCGTCCTGCCTGGGCACATTGTACGGGCAGGCCTCGCGCATCGTCTCAAAGGGCTCCTTGGCCGTGCGCTCGTTGTAGACCACGGCTCCGGTCTCCGGGTCGTGGAACACGGAGTTGGGGTCATTGGTGGCCGCCTTGCAGGGCGGGTCGATGCAGTGGCGACACTGGTCCGGGGTGAAGAGCCAGCGCAGCTTGCCGTCGGTCACCTGTTCGCTGTAGCGCACGGTGCGCAGGGTGTTAAACGAGAAGTCCGGCGGATTCTGGTGGCTGCCGGTGTTTTTCGTCGCTTCGCCGGGCAGCTTTTTCCACTGCTTGCAGGCTATCTGGCAGCCGCGGCAGCCGATGCACCGGGTAAGATCGACGAGGAAGCTCTTGTCCTTCATGGCGCGCCTCCTTTAGGCCTTGCGGACGTTGACCATGAAGGCCTTCGTCTCGGGGATGCCGGTGTTGGGGTCGCCCACGGACGGGGACAGCAGGTTCGCCGCGTCGCCGCCGTCCTTGGGGGCATTCCAACCGAACTGCCAGGGCAGGCCCACCTGGTGCATGGTCTTGCCCTGCACCTGCATGGGCTTCATGCGCCCCGTGACCATGGCGATGGCCCAGACCTTGCCGCGGATGCTCTCCACCCAGATCTTCTCGCCGTTCTTGATGCCGCGCTCGGCCGCCAGCTCTTCGCTCAGTTCGCAGAACATCTGCGGCTCGGCCTCCACCAGCCAGGGCATGCGGCGCGTCACGGCGCCGGTCTGCCAGTGCTCGGTGACGCGGTAGGTGGTGCAGACCAGCGGGAAGCGCGGGTCGGCCTGGGCGTACTTTTCCCCGGCGAACTTGAGCACGCACGGGGTGTTCAGCACGCTGGAGAAGACCTGCGAGGCCACCGGGCAGTCCATGGGCTCGTAGTGCTCGGGGAAGGGGCCGTCGACCAGGCCGGGTGTGTAGATCTGGCCCAGGCCGTGGGTGTTCATGATGAACGGATGCACGGAGCCGGGGTTTCCGCCGCCGTCCACCACGTCGATGTTCCAGGCCTTGCCGTCCCAGGCCAGCACGGGCTTCTGCGGGGCATAGGGCTTGCCTGTGGCGTCCACGCTGGCGCGGTTGTACATGATGCGGCGGTTGACCGGCCAGGCCCAGGTCCAGTTGGGGAACAGGGCGATCTTGGCCTGCTCCGGCGTCTGGCTGCGGTTGTGGCGCATGCCCAGGTTGCCGCTGGGGTCGGACTTCACGTAGGAGCCGCAATAGATCCAGTTGCCGCTGGTGGTGGAGCCGTCGTCGCGCAGTGCGGCGAAACTCTGCACCTGCTCGCCAGCCTTGAATGTTTTTTCCGTTCCGTCAGGGTTCTTCACTGTCACGTCGCGGGTGTACTTGCCGTTGATGAGCCGGGCCGTGGCCTGGCTGCTGTACTGGCCCTTCTCGGTCATGTCGGCCCAGTTCAGGCCCAGGAGGGCGTCGGGGAAGGGCCCGCCCTCCTTCTTGTAGAGCTCCTGAAGCTTCATCGCCAGCTGGCGCATGATCTCGCCGTCGGGCCTGCTCTCGCCCAGCGGCTGCGGGCCGGGCACGCGCCACTGCATCCAGCGGCCGGAGTTGGTCACCGAGCCTTCCTTCTCAATCGACGTGGCGCAGGGCAGCAGGAAGACCTCTGTCTTGACCTTGGCCGGATCGACCCCGGGGCCCCGCCAGAAGGAGGAGGACTCGTTGTCGAAGAGGTTCACGGCGACCAGCCAGTCGAGCTTGCCCAGGGCCTCGCGGGTCTTGCCCGCGTTGGCGCTGCCCACGGCCGGGTTCATGCCCCAGACGAAGCAGCCCTTGAAGCGGCCCTTGAGCATCTCGTCGAACAGCACCAGCCACGAGCAGTTCTGCCCCGGCTCAAGCTTGGGCAGCATGGCGAAGGCCTTCTCGGCGTCGGCGTCCATGTACATGGCCTTCAGGAAGCTGGCCACGTACTTGGGACGGTTCTTCCACCAGTTCATGCTCTTGGGGTCGTGGGACACCGGCGTGAACTTCTTCTGGAAGTCCGCGAGGGTGGCGTCCGCTGTTGTCGGCACGGGCAAATAGCCGGGCAGGTTGTTGAAGAGCAGGGCATGGTCGGTGGCGCCCTGGACGTTGGACTCGCCGCGCAGGGCGTTGACCCCGCCGCCGGCCACGCCGATGTTGCCGAGCAGCAGCTGAACCATGGCCATGGCGCGGATGTTCTGCACGCCCACGGTGTGCTGGGTCCAGCCCATGGCGTACATGACCGTGCCTGCCTTGTCCGGCTTGCCCGTGGAGGAGTAGATCTTGTAGACCTCCAGCAGCTTGTCCAGGGGCGTGCCCGTGGTGTCGGAGACATCCTTCGGCGTATAGCGGCTGTAGTGCTTTTTCAAAAGCTGGTACACGCAGCGCGGGTTCGCAAGGGTGTTGTCGCGCTGGGGCACGCCCTTCTCGTCAAGGGCGAAGGCCCACTTGGACTTGTCGTAGCTGCGGGTGGACGCGTCAAAGCCGCTGAACAGGCCGTCCTTGAAGTCGTAGCCCGGGCCCACGATGAAGGAGGCGTTGGTGTAGTTGACCACGTACTCCTTGAAGATCAGGTCGTTTTCCAGGATGTGGTTGATCATGCCGCCCAAAAACGCGATGTCCGTGCCGGAGCGCAGGGGGGCGTAGAGGTCGGCCTTGGCGCTGGTGCGGGAGAAGCGCGGGTCCACATGGATCAGCTTGCCCCCGGCCTGCTTGCAGCGGGTCACGTGCTTGAAGGAGATGGGGTGGTTCTCGGCCGGGTTGCTGCCCATCATCAGGATCACGTCGCTGTTCTGCAGGTCCAGCCAGTGGTTGGTCATGGCCCCGCGGCCAAAGCTCTCGGCCAGGGCGGGCACGGTGGAGCTGTGGCAGATGCGCGCCTGGTGCTCGATGTAGGTCAGGCCCAGCGAGCGCATGAAGGCCTGCAGGACCCAGCACTCCTCGTTGTCCAGGGCGGCGGAGCCGACATGGGCGATGGACTCGCAGCGGTTGACCACCTGGCCCTTGGCGTTTTTCAGCTCAAAGGCGGCGTCGCGGTCGCGCTTCACGCGCTTGGCGATCTGCGTCAGCGCCCAGTCCCAGCTCTTGGGCTCGAACTTGGCGCCGCCGGGCTTGCGGTACATGACCTTCTGCACACGCGGAGTGCTTTCGGCCAGTTGCCAGATGCTGCCGCCCTTGGGGCAGAGCGCGCCTTCGTTGGTCGGGTGCTCCGGGTCGCCCTCGACGTTCAGGGCGCGTTTGGTCCCGGCCAGGGCTGTGTTGACGATGAGCCCGCAGCCCACGGCGCAGAAGCAGCAGACGCTGGTGGTCTGCCTGCTCCATTCGGGGGTGAGCTGCTTGATGCGGTCGGTTGCGGCCTTGGCCGCCTGGAGCTTGGCCGCCAGGCCGAGGCCTGTGAAAGCGGTGGAGAGGGCTGCGGCTGCGGAGAGTTTGATGAACCCTCTGCGTGAAAGTGTCATGTGGCCTCCTTGGTTATGGGGTGTGCGTCAGCTGCCCAGCGTCTCGCGGTTGAGCCTGAGGAGCAGGCCGTAGCCGTGAAGCGTCGGGGTGGGGGTGTCCCAGGTCTGGACCGGGGCGGCTGCCGGTTTGGGAACCGCCTTGAATTCCAGGCCGGAGACCTTGCGCCGGACCTCCGCCATGTCCAGGCCGAGCCCCCCGAAGGGCAAAAGCGACAGGTCGGGACCATTGCGTGCGGTGAGAAGGGACAGGGGGTGCTGTGTCATGATGAAAAACCTCCACGATAGGAAAAATTATTAAGCGGAAATGTGAATTTCGTCAACGGTGTGGCGAAATACGTGTGTGCGCAATGCAGAGTCTGTGCTCCAGCGCGCTGTGCCTGCGGCTTTGGCCCAGGGCAATTGGCTGCATTCGTGAAGTATTCAATCAGGCCGCAGCGCCGCCGACCCAGGTGGGGCCTGTGCCCCGGCCTTGGGCCGGGAGTTCCTGCCCGGGCAGGGACAACCGCTTGCGGCGGCCCCGCGCGGTCTCGCCCCCGCCTCCGCCTTGCCCCCATCCTGGCAGTTCCCCCTCCGGCCCAGCCATGCACATTCTCCCTGAAAACTATCGTCCAGGCGAAGGACTGGTTGCCGGACCGCTGGCATACCGGAAGCGTGACGGAACCCGCACAGGCCAGATGCGTACTGCCAGACGCGCCCGGCACGAGGAAATCCGCCCGGCGGGCCCGGTTTGCAACGTCACGGCAGGCATCTCAGCAACCCGGCGGGGTGGCCCCGCCAGATGTTCTTTGCATTACAAGCGATTGGAGCATGCGCGTCTGGACGGAAGAACGCCCCAGGCGCAGGGGTGGAAAGCGGACAACGGGATGAGGCAACCCCGCAGAAAGCGGAAAGGACAGGCCATGGAAGCAGAACATGCAAAGGACAAAAAAACCGGCTCCGCGCCAGGGGGAGAGGGGGGACGGACCTGCTCCGGGGTCCTGGGCTATGTGAGCGAGAACCTGACCCAGTGCGGCAAAAGCCCCAAAACGGTCTGGGCGGGCTTTGCCGCAGCCTGGCTGTTGTTCTTTCTGATCTTTGCGGTGCTGCCCTGTCCCGAGGGGTTGTCCAGGGAGGGCATGTCGGTGCTGGCCGTGGTGGTCTGGGCCAGCGTCATGTGGGTGGCCGAGGCCATGCCCGTGGGCATCACCGGCCTCAGCGTGCCCACGCTCCTGATCCTGACCCACGGCCTGCCCTGGAAGGAGGGCAAGCCGCCCATGGGCCAGGCCTTCAACGGCTTCACCACCCACGAGGTCTGGCTCTGCCTGTTCGCCTTCTTCATCGGGGCCATGCTGCAGATCCTCAAGATGGACAAGCGCATCGCCCTGTCCATCCTGGACCGGCTCAAGGCCTCAAGCGTGGGGCGCATCATCTGGGGCATGTTCTTCGTCAACATCGTCATGGCCTTTCTCATACCCGCGGCCAACGCCCGCGCGGCCACGCTCATGCCCGTCATCCAGGGCATCACCAAGCTTCTGGGCGACACCGAGCGCGAGCGCGAGGCCAAGAAGGCCATCGTCATCCAGTCCATGGTCTACGGGACCATGATCTGCGGCGTGTTCATCCTCACCGCGCACATGCCCAACCTGATCATGACCGGCCTGTTCGACAAGAACGGCTTCCGCAACATCGGCTACTTCCAGTGGGCCCTGCTCCAGTTCCCGTACCTGGGCATGTTCGCCCTCACCCAGTGGTGGGTGCGTTACCACTTCAAGACCGCAGGCGTCGCCGTGGGGGGGGGCACGAGGAGATAGCGCGGCAGCACCGGGCCCTGGGGCCCATGACCACCCCGGAGTGGACGCTGCTCGGCATCTTCGGCCTGATCACGGTGCTGTTCATGACCGGCAAGGGCAGCCCCGTGCAGCTGCACAGCTATCAGCTGGGCATCGTGGGGCTGGTGGGCATGATGCTCCTGTTCATCCCCGGCCTGTTCCCCTTCAAGTGGAAGGCCGTGCAGGAGCGCACCATCTGGGGCACCTTCCTGCTGCTCGGCGGGGCCCTGACCATGACCAGCGCCATGACCTCCTCGGGCCTGGCGGGCTGGCTGGCGGAGCATGTGCACGGCTTCGTCATCGGCATGAGCTGGTGGCAGATCCTGCTCACGCTCATGGTCGGCACCCATGTCATCCGCATCGGCATGCTCTCCAACGTGGCGGCCGTGGCCATGCTGGCCCCGGTGGTCTTCGCCATGGCGCCCAGGCTGGGGCTGCACCCGGTGTCCTTCACGCTGCTGGTGTGCGACACCGACACCTACGCCTACCTCTTGCCCACGCAGATCACGGCCGCAGTCATCGCCTACGGCACAGACACCTTCTCCACGGCCGACTACGCCAAGGCGGGCTGGGTCTGCATCCTCATCGCCATCGCCTACGGCATCCTGGTCATGGCCCCCTGGTACGCCTTTTTGGGCATCCCCGTGTGGGACGCCACGGCGGCCTGGCCGTTCTAGGCGGCAGACGCAAACAGCCGCAGCAAACATCAACCAGCACTCTGAACGCAAAGGAGAACCATCATGAGCAACAGACCCGGCGGACGCCGCGCCAAGGCGATGCCGAAGACCCTGGCCGAGGTGCGCGTGGAGGTCGTGGACTGCGACCTTTTGATCATCGGCGGCGGCAATGCGGGCTGCTTCGTGGCTGTGGAGGCCGCAAAGCTGAACCCCGGCCTGAAGGTGGTCATCATGGAGAAGGCGGAGATCATGCGCTCGGGCGCGTGCTCCGCCGGGATGGACGCCATCAACACGTACATTCCCGAGGGCAAAACGCCCGAGGACCTGGTCCGCTGGAGCCGCGACCAGGTGGGCGGCGGCCCCCTGCGCGAGGACCTGGCCCTGTCCAACGCGCGCGAACTGAACGAGTCCGTGGACGACCTGGAGCGCTGGGGCCTGCCCATCTTGCGCGACGAGGACGGAAAGATCCACTACCGGGGCAAGTGGGACATCTCCATCCACGGTGAGCAGCTCAAGCCCATCATGGCCGAGAAGGCCATCGAGAGCGGGGCCGAGGTGTACAACCGCGTGGCCGGAACCGGCCTGCTGATGGACGCCGGGCCCAACGGGCCCCGCTGCGTGGGGGCCTTTGGCCTGCATGTGCGCAGCGGCGTGTTTTACGTGTTCCGGGCCAAGGCCACGGTGGTCTCCACCGGCGGGGCGGGCACGCTCTACAAGTCCTACACGGCGGACTCCACCGACTCCGGCGCGCAGATCTGGATGTGCCCGTACTGCGTGGGCTCGGGCTACGCCATGGGCTTCCGGCAGGGGGCGGAGCTCTCCAGCCTGGAGCAGCGCTGGGTGGCCACGCGCACCAAGGACTACTGCGGCCCGGTGGACACCATTTCCGTGGGCTACAAGGCACCCATCATCAACTGCAAGGGCGAAAAGGTCATGAGCCGCTATGCGCACCTGGGCGGCGACGCGGCCCCCCGGTACATCCGCGCCAATGCGCCCATGGAGGAGTGGCTGGCCGGGCGCGGCCCCTGCTACTGCGACACCCGCAACATGGCCCCGGACAAGGTCCAGGCCATGATGACCGACTACCTGAACGAGAGGCCGAGCTTCGTGCTGTTTTTGGCCAGCCGGGGCCAGGACGTAACCAAGGAGCCCATCGAGATCTACGGCTCGGACCCGTACATCCTGGGCGGGCACACCATGGGCGGCTTCTGGGTCGACCTGGAGCGCATGACCACGGTGCCGGGGCTCTTCGCCGCCGGGGAGACGGCCGGCGGCAACCCCAACAAGTTCGTGGGCGGCTGTGCGGCCGAGGGCAAGCTGGCCGCGCGCGGGGCCATCGCCTACATGAAGAGTGCGGGCTCCCTGCCCGGCCCGGCCGACCCGGTCTTTGCCGCGCAGGTGGAGGCCGAGAAGACCCGCGTGTTCGCCCCGCTGCTGCGTGGCGCGGACTATGACGGCGTGACCCCGCGCGAGATGAAGGAACGCCTGCAGCGGCTCATGGACGAGTACGCCGGGGGCACCTCCCAGTTCTACCGCACCAACGAGGAACGCCTGGACTATGCGCTCAGGCACATCGCCGTGCTCCAGGACCAGTTCCGCTACCTCAAGGCGGCGGACCTGCACGAACTCATGGAGGCGGGCGAGACCATGGACCGCGTGGACGTGGCCGAGGCCGTGGTGCACCACCTGAAGGCCCGCAAGGAGACGCGCTGGGCCGGCTGGCAGACCAGGAGCGACTACCCGGAGCGCGACGACACAAACTTCGACTGTTTCGTGGAAACCCGCCGCGACCCGGAAACCGGCGTTGTCACGGCCTTTACCCGGCCCTATGAACAGCTTGTGCCCGGCGAACGCCTGAAGGCCTGAGCAGCGTACAGCAAAGGAGACACACCATGCCGCCAAGAGTGAACCTGCATAAATGCAACGGTTGCGCGGGCCTGCCCGAGTCGCGCTGCGAGGAGGCCTGCCCCGGCGACCTCATGGCCGTGGACGAGGGCACAGGCAAGGCCTTTTGCCGCAACACCAGGGATTGCTGGGACTGCATGTCCTGCACCAAGGCCTGCCCGGCAGCGGCCATCGAGACGCGCATCCCCTACCAACTGGGCTACCACAAGGCCAGCCTGCGGCCCATCATGGGCAAGGACCGCATCATCTGGAAATGCGTGGACATCAACGGCCAGGAGACGAGCTACGAGTATAGGAACCGCCTGAAGCGCTAGAGCCGCTGGCGTTTGTATCGCCCATGCGCTAGGGTGGGCAGGGCTGCACAACCCGGCGTCGCATCTTGCGGCGCCGGGCCGCGGCTTTTGTCGGCAGGGCCATGCCTTTTGCCGGGCCGGGCCGCGGCTTTTGTCGGCAGGGGAGGGGCCATGGAACAGAGCTACTGGCACCTTGGGGTGGAGGATTTCTTCACCGGGCTGGAGCGGGAGCGGCGGGCCTTTCTGCTGCGCTCCCGGCGCAGGGCCCTGCCCAAGTTCGCGGCGGTGTTCGACCAGGGCGAGCCCAGCCGCTCGTGCTACTACCTGGAAAAGGGCCTGGTGCGCATCTACGGGGTGTCCTCCCAGGGCAAGGAGCCCATCTTCTTCATGCGCCGCGCGGGCGAGCTGTTCGGCCTGGCCGAGGTGCTGGAGTCGCCCCTGCGCCGCGCCGGGGCCCAGACCCTGACGCCGAGCGTGCTGCACGAGATGGACCGCAGCGCCCTGGAGGACTTCCTGGACGAGAATCCGCGCGCGGCGCGCAAGGTCATCTGCATCCTGGGCCGCAGGCTGCGCTACCTGAGCGATCAGGTGGAGGGGCTCATGGCCGGAGATGTGGGCGCGCGCCTGGCCAAGCTGCTGCTCTGCCTCTGCGCCGAGAGCTTTTCCGGACCGGCCGCGCGCCAGGGTCCGGTGGCCGTGCCCCTGAAGCTGACCCAGGGGCAGATGGCCGCCATGGTCGGTTCGTGCCAGCAGACGGTCTGCCAGTTTTTGAAGAAGTTCCAGGAAGAGGGGCTGATCCGGGTGGAGCTGAAGCGGATCACCCTGCTTGATCCGGCCAGCCTGATCTCCCGGGCCGAGTGCTGAGGGCGGCGGCCCGGCCCGCTGCCCCAGGACCCCGGCCAGAGCGGCCTCCGGCCCTTTGGCCTGCGGAACATATTCTCTTCTCTACCCCAGCCCGGCGCGCTTGAGCTTGCGCCAGAGCGAGGCGCGGTCGATGCCGAGGATCTCGGCGGCGCGGGACTTGTTGTTGCCGGTGTGCTCCAGCACCCAGAGGATGTGCTGGCGCTCGTTCTCCTCCAGGGTGGGCAGGCCGCCCTGGCGCGAGGTCTTGAGGCGCGGCTGGTCCAGCTGCAGGTCCGGGGGCAGGTGCCGGGGCTCCACGGTGTCGCCCTCGGCCAGGACCACGGCGCGCTCCATCAGGTTCTCCAGCTCGCGGATGTTGCCGGGAAAGGCGTAGCTGGCCAGGATGTCCAGCACGCCGGGCGAGAGCTCGCGCACCTCGCGGCCCAGCAGCTCGGAGTACTTGAGCAGGAAGTGCCGGGCCAGAAGCGGGATGTCCTCCCGCCGTTCGGCCAGGGCGGGCAGGCGCAGGGTGATGACGTTCAGCCGGTAGTACAGGTCCAGGCGGAAGGCCCCGGTCTCGGTCTCCACGGCCAGGTCCTTGTTGGTGGCGGCGATGACGCGCACGTCCACCGGAATGTCCGCCGTGCCGCCCACGCGCAGGATCTTGCGCTCCTGCAGCACGCGCAAGAGGCGCACCTGCATGGACGGCGTCATCTCGCCCACCTCGTCCAGGAACAGGGTGCCGCCGCTGGCCGCCTCGAACAGTCCGGCCTTGCGCTCACCCGCCCCGGTGTACGCGCCCTTTTCGTGCCCGAAGAGTTCGCTGGCCAGAAGCTCCTCGCTGAAGGCCCCGCAGTTCACGCCCAGAAAGCGCTTGTCCGCCCGCTGGCTGGCGTGGTGGATGGCCCGGGCGGCCAGCTCCTTGCCGGTGCCGGTTTCGCCCAGGAGCAGCACGGTGGAGGAGGTGGGCGCCACCTGGCCGATGGTCTTGAGCAGCGCGGCCATGGCCGCGCTTTTGCCCACCAGCATGGGCGGGGCGTCGCGGTCCTTCAGCCGCTGGCGCAGGTCCAGCACCTCGCGCCGCAGCTGGCTTGACTCCACGGCCTTGGCCGTGAGCGCGCGCACCTCGTCGAGATTGAGCGGCTTGGCCAGGTATGAGTATGCCCCCCGGTTCATGGCGGCCACGGCCCCGGGCACGGTGGCGTAGCCGGTCATGACCACCACCTCCAGGCCGGGGTGCAGCTTGCGCGCGCGCTCCATGAGCCCGATGCCGTCCAGCTCGCTCTGCTCGCCCAGGCGCAGGTCAGTCAAAAGCAGGTCGTAGCGGGCGCGGTCCAGCTCGGCCAGGGCGGAGCGGGAGTCGGCCGCGTTCTCGGCCTCGTAGCCCGCGCGCACCAGGGCGTGCACGAGGTTCTCCCGGGCGATGGCCTCGTCGTCGACCACGAGCACGCGGCCTGCGTTCATGCGCCGTCCCGGTCGCCGTTCTGGTCGTCGTTCTGGTCATCGGGCACGGCGGGAGTGGTCAGGGGCAGGCGCAGGATGAAGCTGGCGCCCTTGCCCGGCGTGCTCTCCACCGTGATCTCGCCCTGGTGCTGCTCCACGATGCCGAAGACGATGGACAGGCCGAGCCCCGTGCCCTTGCCCACCTCCTTGGTGGTGAAGAAGGGGTCGAAGATGCGCGCCTGGTCCTCGGGGTTGATGCCCAGGCCGGAGTCGGACACGGTGATGACGGCCTGGCCGCGCTCCGGGTCGCGCCGGGCGCTGACGGCGATGCGCCCCTCCGGGGCCTTGATGGCCTGCAGGGCGTTGATGAACAGGTTGATGAAGACCTCCTGCAGGCGCTGGGCATCCATGGGCAGCACGAGGTCGGGCGGCACGTCGCGCAGCAGCTCCACCCCGGCGGGCACCTGACTGGAGACCAGACGCACGGAGCGCTCCACAACATCGGCCAGGGCCGTGGGCTTGAGCTCGAACTCCTTGGCCCGGGAGAACTCCAGCAGGCCCTTGACGATGTCCCGGGCGCGGGCCACCTCCTGGTCGATGTTGCGCAAGAGCTTGGTGCTGAAGGCCGGGTCGCAGTCGCCCGCCTCCTCCATCAGGATCTGGCAGGAGGTGCTGATGTTGTTCAGCGGGTTGTTCAACTGGTGGGCCACGCCGCTGGTCAAGACGCCGATGGAGGACAGCTTCTTCTCGCGCACCAGCTGGTCCTGGCGCTTCTGCAGCTCAGCGGTCATGTGGTTGAAGGCCCCGACCACGCGTTCCACCTCGTCGTCCGAGCCGGACGCGGCCAGGAGCGTGAAGCGCCCCTTGGCGATCTCGCGGGTGGCCTGCTCGATGCGGCGCAGGGCCAGGATGGTCCTGTGCCCCAGCACGAACAAAAAGCCGCCGCCCAGGGCCAGAAACACCACCACAGAGAACAGCAGCTGGCGCTTCAGGGACTGGACGATGGTCAGGATGCGCGCTCGCTCGTGGATCACCAGGCTCTGGGAAAGGTCCACCAGATGCTTGCCCGCGTCGCGCAGGCGCTCCAGCTCGGCCGGGGGCGGGCTCCCGCCATTGCTCTGCGTCACATAGAGCCATTCGGAATGGGACTCGTAGGCGGTCAGGGTGCTTTTGAGGGAGGCGTGCTCCTGGGACAGGCCGAACTCCGCAGCGTTGCCCTCCAGGCGCACCAGGATGTCGTGCGCGTTGGCCGCGTAGGAGCGGCTCTCGTCGTAGTCCTCCTGGTGGCCGTAGAGCATGTAGTTCTTCTCGTAGCGGCGTATCTCCAGGATGGTGTTGCCCAGGTCGTCGATGATCTCGACGAAGCCCATCTTGCGCTCGATCTGCGCCAGGGAGTGGTAGGAGAAGGTGCCGATGAGGCCCACGGCCAGGACCGAGAGCAGCATGCCGAGCAGCACGCGGCGGCGGATGTTCATGTGCAGGAAGGGCTTGCTCAGCGGCACGGGGACTCCTCTTGGGGCATGGGCCGGGCGGCCCGTGGTTCCCCCATGCATATGCCCAACCAGAAACCACCGTCAACAGTCGGGATGGCTTGGCGCCCCGCAGGCCTGCGGTTCAGGGTTCGCCGATGGCCCCCTCCACGATGCGCAGCACCTCTTGCGGGTCAAAGGGCTTCTGCACGGTGGCCACGGCCTTGCGGATGGCCAGGTGGATGCCCGGCAGGCCGCTGATGACGATGACCGGCAGGTCGCGGAATTCGGGGATGCGCGAGAATTTGCGGAAGAACTTCGGCCCCCATTCGTTGGGCATCTCCAGGTCCAGGGTCACCAGGTCCGGGAACTCGTTCACCAGCACCTCCATGGCCACGTCGCCGTCGCAGGCGCTGCAGGTGTCGTATCCGCGCTCGCGGAACACCGTCCGCAGATAGTCCACGATGTCCGGGTCGTCGTCCACGACCATGATCTTCTTGGGCGCACCCTCGGGCCGCGCCGGGCGTCCTTGGACGGTCTGGGCCAGGCGCTGGCGGAAGATGCGCCGGGCCAGCTTCTTGCGCAGCACCGGCTCGGACTGGACCTCCTCCTCAGGCTTGGGCTCGGCCCTGGCGTCCAGCTGCTTCATGGGCTTTAGTATCTTGAGCTTCTCGGCCTCCTTGCGGGCCATGCAGTTCTGGCCGTCGTTCAAGATGTCGCGCACGGTGACCGAGTCGAGCTTCTCGAGCATGGCCTGGTCGGCCGCGATCCAGATGGCCCGCGTGAGGCAATGCACCGAGCGCGGGCAGGCCAGGCGGTTGTTGCTGCAGGCCAGCACGGAGGCGTCGCCCTCAAGGGCGCGCACCACGTCGCCCACGCTGATGTTCTCCGGGGGTATGGCCAGGAGGTGGCCGCCCTCGCGTCCGCGAACGCTGCGCACAAAACCGGCCCGCTGGAGTTCTCCCACCAGACGCTCCAGGTATTTGACCGAGACATCCTGCCTGAGCGAGGTCTCGGCCATGGACACCGGCCCTTTCTCCTCGTGCTGGGCGATGTCCAGCACCAGCCGCATCCCGTATCTTCCCTTGGTGGTCAGTCGCATGTTTCTCCCTTTGCCCCTCCTGCCTCTACAGCCCGCTCACCGGTCGCAGCCGCGTCCATTGCGGGTCGAGCAGGAACATATTCGAACCCTTATTTATACAAAGGACCCGTGCTTTGCAAGCCATACTGACCGTGTATGGTTAAATATACTAAACATACTTATGACGTATGTAAACTGGAATTTGAAATAGTACTTCCCAGAAAGTAAAAATTGTGGCAACATTGCATGTAGGTACAATAAAGCACGAACAAGAGCTTCGTGCCTTTTCTTTTCATAGCAGATTAACATGGCGAGTTTTTGAGGTATTCCTAGCGGAACACTCTGCGGTCAATACGTAGCGCACGCCCAGGCGTGCGGGGGAGGGCGACATGCATCCACCGACCTTGTGGAATTGGGAGCCGGGACAACGGGTCATACTCTCTTCAATAAAATGCCCGGAGGTTTGCGCCTGGGTTGAAGAGCCGTATGCCTCGCCCGACGGGGAAAAACTGGCCATGCTTGCCAGCATGGGCGAGGACGGATTCACCGCCCTGGTCAATGGCGAACAATGGGGAAACAACTTTGAAAAGGCCTGGTACCCGCGCTTCAGCCCGGACGGCAGGCTCACCGCCATTGTCCAGCAGGACGGCATGTGGACCCTGGCCGTGGACGGGGAGGCCTGGGAGGAGAGCTTCGACTACCTCTGGGGCACCCAGTTTTCCTCCGAGGGCGACGTCATCGCGGCCTGCATCCAGAGCGGCGGCGAGTACGGCCTGTGCCTCGACGGCACCCCCTGGGAGACCCTCTACGAGAACGCCAACCAGCCCGTGCTTTCCGCCGATGGCCAGTCCTCGGCGGCCGTGGTGCAGCTCGAATCGCTCAAGCCCGCAGACCTCGAAGGCTTTGCCGCCGGGGTATACGGCGTGGCCGTCAACGGCGTGAGCTGGGGCACCAACTACATGAACGTCTGGACCCCGACCTTTGACCCCCAGGGCAAGCGCGTGGCCGCCCAGGTGCGCACCACGCTGTACGACTACTCCATCGTGGTGGACGGCAAGAAGTGGGCCGGCAACTACGGCTGCGTCTGGGAGCCGCGCTTCAACCCGGCCACCGGGTCGGTGGTTGCGCCGGTGCGCGTGGCCGGGGCCTGGGGCCTGGCCCAGGACGACCAGATCATCTGGGAGCCCAAATTCTCCCAGTGTTGGCATCAGGTCATCAGCCAGGACGGCAAGAACATCGCGGCCATCGTGGCCCCGAAGTTTGGAGCCTTCACTGTTGTGATGAACGGCAAGCCCTGGTCCATCTCCATGCCGGTGGTCACGGATCTGGTTGTCGCCCGCCAGGGCGAGGTTGTTGCCGCCCTGGGCAACACCGACAACCGCGGCTGGCGCGTCATGGTCGACGGCAAGTTCTGGGACGGAGTATGGGACATGGCCTGGACGCCGGTCATCAGCCCCATGGGCGGGCACGTGGCCGTGAAGGTGGAAAAGGCCGGGCGCCAGTCCCTGGTGGTCGACGGCCGGGTCTACCCGCGCGAGTTCACCAAGGTCTGGGAGCCCACCTTCAGCCCCGATGGCACCAAGATGCTCATCCGGGCCCTGGACAAGGACGCCTTCCTGCGCATCGTCGCAGAGGTAGGCCGCGCCTAGGCGCGGGTAAGGAGGACGACCATGAATGCGGCATACGAATTCGTCACCGGCCCCCTGGCCTGGGCCGCCTGGGGGATCTTTCTCCTGGGTTCGGGCTGGCGGCTTTACTCCATGCGTCAACTGGCCATGAAAAAGGACGCGTCTTCCTGGGCCTTCATGGACCTGGGCTTCTCGCTGCGGTCCATCGTGAACTGGCTGATCCCCTTCAACGCCCTGGGCTGGCGCAAGAACCCGGTCATGACCGTGACCACCTTCGCCTTCCACATCTGCCTCATCGCAGTTCCCGTGTTTCTCGTGGCCCACGTGGTCCTTTGGACCGAGTTCTTCGGGGTGAGCTACGCCACCCTGCCCGACAACGTGGCCGACATCATGACCCTGGTCGTGCTGGCCGCCTGCCTGGTCTTCGCGGGCCGCAGGCTGGGCCAGAAGGAAGTGGCCTACATCACCACCGGCAAGGACTGGCTGGCGCTCGTCATTGTGACGCTGCCCTTCCTGACAGGCTTTCTGGCCTACCACCAGGTGTTCGACTATCAGGTCATGATCATCGCCCACATCGTGGCCGGAGAGATCATGCTCGCCGCCATCCCCTTCACCCGCCTCTCGCACATGGTCTTCGCCGCCTTCACCCGCGCCTACATGGGCTCGGAGTTCGGCGGCGTGCGCCACGCGAGAGACTGGTAAAGCCCCAAGGAGGAACCACACATGGGCATCCAGGAAAGACTCATTGAGGACGTGGGGCTCCGGCGCGGGGTTTCGCAGCTGACTCCGGAGAAGATCGAGAAGGTCGTCAACGCCGTGCTCAAAGGTGAAACCGGCGCACGGCTCAAAACCTATGCCGAGACCTGCATGCGTTGCGGCATGTGCGCCGAGGCCTGCCACTTCGCGGGCTCCCACCCCGGCGACCCGAGCTACACTCCGGCTGGCAAGGTCCACCAGACCATGAGCGTGCTGCTGGACAAGAAGGGCCGGGTCGACCCGGACTTCGTGTACGGCATGGCGCAGCTGGCCTACACCGAATGCAATCTCTGCCGCCGCTGCGTGCATCTCTGCCCCATCGGCATCGACACAGCCTACATCATGAGCACGGTCCGGCGCATCTGCCACAAGCTGGGCGTGACCCCGCAGTACATGCAGGACACCGCGCACAGCCATGCGTCCACCTTCAACCAGATGTGGGTCAAGGACGACGAGTGGACCGACTCGCTCATGTGGCAGGAGGACGAGGCCCGGGAAGAGTTCCCCGGCCTGCGCATCCCGCTCGACAAGGAAGGCGCGGACATCTACTACTCGGTCATCGCGCCCGAGCCCAAGTTCCGCACCCAGCTCATCTACCAGGCCGCGGCCATCATGCACATGGCCGGGGTGGACTGGACCATGCCCGCCCAGACCGGCTGGGACAACTCCGACATGTGCATGTTCTCCGGCGACTTCGAGATGATGGGGCGGCTCAAGCGCCAGCACTTCGAGAGCGCCCAGAAGCTCAAGGTCAAGCGCATCGTCATGGGCGAGTGCGGCCACGCCTTCCGCTCCGTGTACGACGTGGGCAACCGCTGGCTGGGCTGGCGCTGGCACCCGGTGCCGGTCATCCACGCCGTGGAGTTCTACTGGGAGCTCATTCAGGAAGGCAAGATCAAGCTGGCCAAGAAATTCCCCGGGCCGGTGACCATCCAGGACCCCTGCAACATCGTGCGCGGGCGCGGACTGCAAGAGAAGCTGCGCGAGGTGACCCGCTTCCTGGTTGACGGCGACATCATCGAGATGCACCCCAACCGCGAGCACAACTACTGCTGCGCGGCTGGCGGCGGCGTCATCAACTGCGGTCCGCCGTTCAAGAACGTGCGCGTGGACGGAAACCTCGTCAAGGCCGAGCAGTTGAAGGCCACCGGGGTCAAGACCGTCATCACCCCGTGCCACAACTGCCACGGCGGCCTGCACGACATCATCCACCACCACAAGCTGGGCATGGAGCTCAAGTTCTTAAGCGACATCATCTATGAATGCATGGAAAAGCCTGAGGTCTAGGAGGACGCCATGAAGCGCATACTGCCCCTTCTCATGCTGGCCGCGCTGGTCTGCACGTCGGCCTTTCTGGCGGTCCAGACTGTCATGGCCCAGGACACCATCACCAAACTGGCCCCTGCGGCCTTTGGCAAGCTGACCCGGCCCCCGGCCGTGTTCAACCACGACAAGCACAACGAAAAGGCCAAGCTCGAAGAGTGCGTGGTTTGCCACCACGGCGGGGCCGACGGCAAGCAGGACAAGACCGCCTCCACCGAGGGCACGCCCTGTTCCGACTGCCACAAGGTGAAGCCCGCAGGCAAGGCCACCAGCCTGCAGCGCGCCTACCACAAGCAGTGCATCGCCTGCCACCGGGCCAAGGGCAAGGGCCCGCTGGCCTGCGGGCAGTGCCACGTACGCTGAAAACGTCTGCTGAGCATCCGTCAGGGGGGCCCCAAGCGGGCTCCCCCGGCGGACCGGCAGGCAGGACCATCCGACGGCGACGGCCCGGGGAGTGAACCATGCGCAAGCTGTGGAACGCCATCCAGGGAAGCCTCATCTCCAAGCTCATCGTGGCTGCGGGGGCGTCTCTCGTGGTGTGCGTGTCCGCGCTGTCCTACCTGGCCATCAGCCACCAGGAGGACGTGCTCATGACGTACGTGGTGGCCGAGGCCGACCGCCTGGGCACCACCATCAAGCTCGGCACCCGCTACGCCATGATGCTCAACTCGCGCGAGGACTTGAACCAGATCATCTCCAACGTCGGCAGCCAGGAGGGCATCCTGGCCATTCGCGTGTACAACAAGGAAGGCCAGATCAAGTTCTCCAACATCCCGCGGGAGGTGGACTCGGTCACGGACATCAAGAGCCAGGCCTGCTACGTCTGCCACCAGTCCAACCCCCCGGCGGCCGACGTTCCGCTGGAGGCGCGCACGCGCATCTTTGAGGGCCCAAACGGCCAGCGTACGCTCGGCATAATAAGCCCCATCTACAACGAACCCGGCTGCTTCGAGAACTGCCACTTCCACCCGCAGGACAAGAAGGTTCTGGGCGCCATCGACGTGGTGCTCTCCCTGGAGTCTGCGGACCGCGAGATAAGCTCCTCCAAGACGCGCATCATCGGCTTCACGGCCATCGTTCTGCTGGCGCTCGGCCTGTCCATCTTCCTGTTCATGATGCGCTTCGTCATCCGGCCCATCCGCAAGCTCATCCGCGGGGCCAAGCGCATCGCCGAGGGGGGCCAGTGCGCCGGCATCGACATCTCCCAGCGCGACGAAATGGGCACCCTGGTCACGGCCATCGAGCGCATGGGCAAGAGCATCAGCGAGAAGCAGATCGAACTGAACCGCCAGCGCGACGAGTACCAGTCGCTGTTCTCGCAGGTGCCCTGCATCATCACCGTGCAGGACAAGAATTTCCGCCTGCTGCGCTACAACCAGGAGTTCCGGGAGAAGTTCCGCCCGCGCCCCGGCGACTTTTGCTACCATGCCTACAAGGGACGCAGCGAAAAGTGCCCCAACTGCCCGGTGGAGCTGACCTTCAAGACCGGCAAGAGCCATTGCAGCGAGGAGACCGGCTTTGACGCCGACGGCACCGTGCGGCACTGGATGGTGACCACCGCGCCCATCACCAACAGCGAGGGCGAGATCGTCTCGGCCATGGAGATGTGCCTGGACATCACCAGCCGCAAGCAGCTCGAAGAGGAGCTGGAGAAGAGCGAGCACAAGTACCAGGCCATCTTCCGCAACATCCCCAACCCCGTGTTCGTGCTCGACGCCGAGTCCCTGCGCATCCTGGACTGCAACGAGTCCGTGCCCGTGGTCTACGGGTATGAGCCTTTCGAGATCGTGGGCCGCTCGTTCCAGGACCTGTACCCCGTGGAGGACCGCGACCGCTTCAAGAAGCGCCTGGCCCAGACCGACCTGCACGACCGCTCGGTGCACATGACCAAGGACGGGCGCAGGCTGTTCGTCACGGTGCGCGTGTCCCCCTCGGAGTTCTCCGGGCAGAAGGTGCTGCTGGTGACCACCAGCGACATGACCAAGCGCCTGGAGACCGAGCAGCAGCTCATCCAGGCCTCGAAGATGGCCACCCTGGGCGAAATGGCCACAGGCATGGCCCATGAGTTGAACCAGCCCCTGTCGGTGATCAAGACCGCAGCCAGCTTCATCGTGCGCAAGATCACCCGCAAGGAGCCGCTCAACCCGGACATTTTGGCCGAGATGGCCAAGGAGATCGACGCCCACGTGGACCGCGCCTCGCGCATCATCAACCACCTGCGTGAATTCGGCCGCAAGCCGGAGATGAAGCTGGAGCCCGTGGACGCCGGGGCCATCCTGGCCCGCAGCCTGGACATCTTCAGCCAGCAGCTCAAGCTGCGCGAGATCGAGGTATCCCTGCGCGTGGAGCCGACCCTGCCCTTGGTCCGGGCCGACGCCGGACGCCTGGAGCAGGTCTTCATCAACATGCTCATCAACGCCCGCGACGCCATTGAGGAAAAGTGGGCGGTTGCCGCCGAAAAGGGCGACAAGCCCGCCGGGCCCAAGCGCATCGAACTTTCCGCCAGCACAAGCGGCCAGTTCGTGACCGTGGTCATCGCCGACACGGGCTGCGGCATTCCCACTGGCGTGCTGGAAAAGATCTTCGAGCCCTTCTTCACCACCAAGAAGGTGGGCAAGGGCACGGGGCTGGGGCTGTCCATCAGCTACGGCATCATCAAGGACTGCGGCGGCGACATCAAGGCCTGCTCCACCCCGGGCGAAGGCACGCGCTTCATCATCACCCTGCCCATAGAATGCGTAAGCGACCAGAATGGCGACCAGCCCGGTTCCCAGGCCAGCTCACCGTCCGGCTCCCCGTCCGGCACCCCGTCCGGAGCCGGAGGCCGCCCATGAGCGAGACGCAGCGCATCCTCCTGGTGGACGACGAGGACGGCATCCGCAAGGTGCTGGGCCTGACCCTGGCCGACCGGGGCTTCACCGTGTCCACGGCGGAGAACGCGGAAAAGGCCCTGGCCCTGTTCCACGAGCTCAAGCCGCCCATCGTCATCACGGACATCAAGATGCCCGGCATGGACGGACTGGAGCTGTTGAAGGCCCTCAAGGCCGCAGCCCAAAGCCCCGGCGGCCACGACACCGAGGTCATCCTCATCACCGGCCACGGCGACATCGACCTGGCCATCCAGGGCATCAAGCTCGACGCCACGGATTTCGTGACCAAGCCCATCAGCGACGATGCCCTGGACATCGCGCTCAAGCGCGCGAGCGAGCGCCTGGACATGCGCCGGGCCATCCGCGAGCACACCCAGGAGCTGGAGCGCCTGGTGGAGCAGAAGACCCGCGAGCTTCTGGCCGCAGAGCGCCTGGCCGCAGTGGGCCAGACCGTGGCCGGGCTGTCCCACGCCATCAAGAACCTGGCCAGCGGGCTGGAGGGCAGCATCTTCCTCTTCGGCAAGGGTCTGGAGCTGGACCGCCGGGCCTACCTGGAGCAGGGCTGGGAGATGCTCCAGGCCAATGTGGAGAAGATCAAGAACCTGTCGCTGGAGATGCTGCGCTACGCCCGGCCCGAGGCGCTCAAGCCCGTGCCCTGCGACCCGGCCCAGCCCGCGCGGGAGGTGGTCGAGCTGCTGCAGCACAAGGCCAAGGCCGCAGGCGCGGAGCTGACCCTGGCGGCCCCGGCGGACATGGCGTTGGTCCGGCTCGACGCCGAGGCCCTGCACCGCTGCCTGATGAACCTGGTGGGCAACGCGCTGGACGCCTGCCAGGCCGCCGGGTTCGGGCCGGACACCCCGGGCGGGCGGGTGGCGCTCACGGTCGCGCCCCGGCCAGGCGGGGGCGTGCTCTACAGCGTTGCGGACAATGGTTGCGGCCTGGACGAGGAGGCCAAATCCCGGCTGTTCACGGTCTTTTTCAGCACCAAGGGCGAGGGCGGCTCTGGACTGGGGCTGATGACCACCAAAAAAATCGTGGAGGAGCACGGAGGCAGCATTGCAGTTGCAAGCCAACAGGGCTCGGGGACAACGTTCAATATAATCATCCCAGGGTAGGGCGAATTGAACGATTTGAAAATTGAGTTTTTTACGATGAGATATTCTTTTCAACATTGACGAGAACATTATTATGAAATACGGTGAAATCGCTTTAAGATTATTGCGTCAAATCAATTGTACACACGCGGAATGTGCAATATGGACGAAATCATACTAAACTCGGAGGGGTTACTGCTCCGGCATGACGGGACGCAAGAGACGGATCTGTTGTGCGTGCTTGGAGCCCGCGTGGTGCTGGCGGAAGGGTACACCCTGCGCAGCTTCATCAAGATGCTCTCCCTCAATGAGCTGTTTTTGCGGTTGAGCCCCTTTGCCCAGGACCTGTCCAGGGGCCTGGCGGGCTGGCCCGAATCCGGCTGCATCCCGGCGGGCATCGCCCGGCTGGAGCTGTCCAAGACCGTGGCCATCATCGGCCACCCGGCCCCGCCCCGGCTGGATATCTACCACGCCCTGCGCGGGGTCGGCACGGACGGAGAGGACATCGAGATCAAGCCCTACCCGGTGGAGACCCTGCTTGACCTGCCCGTGGTCCTGGGCCCGCTCAAGCACGTGATTTTTGGCGACAGGATGGACGAGTTCCGCTTTCAGACGGTCTGCAACCTGTTCGAATTTCAGGAAGGCATCGGTTGGCAACTCGCGTTCCACGGGGCCCCTGTGGAATGCGCACTAAGGAGGTAGTTATGTTCGAGAAGATACTGTTCGCCACGTCTGCTTCTTCCACCTGCGACGACGCCGCGCGCGTCGCCTTTGAGCTCTCTCGCAAGAACCACTCGAAGCTTTACGTGTACCACGTCTTTGGCCTGCCGGGCCGGGGGTTCAGCCTGACCTACCGCGACGTGCGCACCGGCGATGCCGAGAACGTGGACGAGAACCTGGTGAGTCTGGTCAAGGAGGAAATGGCCCAGTACTACGAGAAGCTGGGCAAGGACCACCCGGACTGCGTGTACGAGACCGCCACCGGCGAGCCCCACACCGAGATTTTGCGCAAGGCCAGAAAGGACGACGCCAGCCTGATCATCATGGGCGCGCACACCCGCGAGGAAGACGTAGGCGCCATGCGCCACCGCGCCATCGCCGGGTCGACAATGCAGAAGGTGGCCAAGAGCGCCCGCTGCCCGGTCCTCATCGTCAGCCGCCCCTGCGTCACCTGCTGGTCGTATTTCGCCAACATCGTGGTCGCCACGGACTTCAGCAAGCCCTCGGACTACGCCTTCCAGTTCGCCCGCAATGTGGCCAAGGAGATCGGCTGCAAGCTGCACGTGTTCCACTGCGTGGACATCGGCCCCGAGGGCCAGGCCAGCACCGCCACCCAGTCCTACATTGAGCAGCAGCTTGCCGCATCTGAAAAGAAGGTGCAGGATAAGTACGTGGCCAACATGGGCGATTTCGACAACTACATCCTGGCCTTGCGCGAGGGCACCCCGCACGTGGAGGTGCTGAAGTACGCGCGCGAGGCCAAGGCCGACCTGATCGTCATGGCCCACCACACCAAGGACGTGGACCCGGAACAGGCCATGCTCGGCAGCACCATCGAACAGGTTGTGCTGCGCTCGGCCTGCCCGGTTTTGAGCGTGAACCACCCCGACAAGGTGGACGTGAGCCCTTACGGGGGGCCGCGCAGCGGGGAGTAGGCCCATGACCGGGGGGGCGGGCCGGAATCCGGACCGGTCTCCGGGCCGGGGGCGGGTGCTCGTGGTGGACGACGAGATGCACCTGCGGATTTACATCGCGGCGGTTTTTGAGACTGCGGGGTATGCAACCGCGACGGCCCGCGATGGCGAGGAGGGCTTCCGCAAGGCCAAGGAGTGGAAGCCCGACCTTGTCAGCCTGGATTTGATGATGCCGAACCAGGGCGGCATCCGGCTCTTCCAGCGGCTCAAGGCCGATGAGGAGCTGCGGCGGGCCGGGGTGCTCGTGGTTTCGGCCATCGCCGGGGAGGCCTTCCGGCACTCGCTGTCGCTGGTGCGCACGGGAATGCCCGGCAAGGACGGGGGGCTCTTGCCCGATGTGGACGGCTACGTGGAGAAACCCCCCAGCCCGGAGGCTCTGCTTCGGGAGGCGGAACGGATTTTGGCGGCCCAGGGGAGAGCCCAGGGCGCTTTGACGCGGAACACTAAGGAGGCGTGAGATGGCGAAGAAGATCATGGTGGTGGACGATGACCCTGATATCGTGGAATACCTCGTGTCCATCTTCAAGGAGCGCGGCTACGCCACCTGCTCGGCCCCGGGCGGAGAGAGCGCCATGGAGGTCATTGAGCGCGAGCACCCGGACCTCCTGACCCTGGACCTGGAGATGCCCGACGAATGGGGCCCGCGCTTCTACCGCAAGTTCAGCCAGAAGCCGGAGTTTAAGGATTTGCCCGTGGTGGTCATCAGCGGCCTGGCAGGCATCCACTTGGCCATCCGCAAGGCCGTGGCCACGGTGAACAAGCCCTTTGAGCCGGCCCAGGTGTTGAGCATCGTGGAAAAGGCCATCGGCGCGCCATAAACAGCCGCCGCAAAGCGCTTTCCCCTTCCAGAGGGCGTTTCAGTAGGATTCACGCCAGACAACTGCGTAGTCCCGCCGGGTAGGGTGCGGACAGTGCCGGGGGCGGGCCGCATGGCGATGGATGTGCTTATTGTTGATGATGAAGCCGGGATCCGCAAGGTCGTCGGCTTCACATTGGCCGACATGGGCTACACCGTGCATCAGGCGGCCAGCGGCGACGAGGCCCTGGCTGTCTTTGCTCGCGTCAATCCCCCGGTGGTCCTGACCGACATCCGCATGCCCGGCATGGACGGTCTGGAGCTGTTGCGGCGCATCAAGGAACTCAGCCCGGACACCGAGGTCATCCTGGTCACGGGCCACGGCGACCTGGAAATGGCCGTGGCCGGGCTCAAGCTCGACGCCTGCGACTTCATCGCCAAGCCCGTCGGGCCCGACGTGCTCGAGATCGCGCTCAAGCGGGCCAGCGCCAAGATCACCATGCGCGCGCGCCTGAAGAACTACACCGAAAACCTCGAAGTGATGGTCAACCAGCAGGCCGAGCACCTGATGGACGTGGAGCGCCAGTGCGCGGTCAAGGCTGCGGTGGAGGGCCTGACCCAGCTCATCGGCGGCGTGACAGGCGATGTGGAAGGTGGAGTCGGCATCTTCAACGGCCTGCCCTGCCTGGTGTCCATCCAGGACGGCTACCAGCGCATCGTCTCCGTGAACCAGCTCTACCGCGACCGCCTGGGCGACCGCCTGGGCCAGCCGGGCTACGAAATCTACGCCGGGGCAGCCGGGACCGAGGCCGGAAGCCCCGTGGGCCGCACGCTCTCCACCGGCCTGGGCCAGAAGAGCCACGAGGGCATCTTCGGGACCGACGAGACCCTGTCCGCCGTCATGGTGCATACCGCGCCCATCCGTGGCGTGGACGGCGAGATCGACCTGGTGCTGGAGCTGGCCGTGGACGCGGGCGAGGTGCAGCGCCTGCAGGACGAACTGCGCGCCACGCGCCAGCGCTACCAGCAGCTGTTCGACGAGGCCCCGTGCTTCATTTCCGTGCTGGACCGGCACCTGCGCATCCAGGCCGTCAACCGCAGCTTCCGGGCCGAGTTCGGGAACAGCACCGGCGGGCTGTGCTACGAGACCTGCTGCGGCACCGGGCGGCCCTGCTTCGGCTGCCCCACCCTCAAGAGCTTTGAGGACGGCCAACCGCACCAGAGCGAACTCACCGTGCGCGGCAAGGACGGCCAGCAGGTGAACGTGGTTGTCTGGACCGCACCCATCAAGAACGACGCGGGCGAGATCGAGGCCGTCATGGAGATGGCCACGGACATCACCGAGCTTTCGCGCATGCAGGACCACCTGGCCTCGCTCGGCATGCTCATCGCCTCGCTGTCCCACGGCATCAAGGGCCTGCTCACGGCGCTGGACGGCGGCGTGTACAAGGTCAACACGGGCTTCCGCACCGGCGACCAGCAGCTGGTCCAGGCGGGCTGGGGCAAGGTTACGGAGCTCATCGGGCGCATCAAGGGCATGGTGCTCGACATCTTGTTCTACGCCAAGAAGCGCGAGCTGCAGCTGCGCACCACGGACGCCTGCACCCTGGCCAGCCAGGTGGCCGAGGCCGTGGCCCCCAAGGCCGAGCAGCTGGGCGTGGCCTTTGTGTGCGAGATCGCGCCCGACCTGGGCAGCTTCGCCGTGGACAGCGTGGTGCTCTCCGCCGCCATGGTGAACATTTTGGAGAACGCCGTGGACGCCTGCCTGGAGGACCAGACCAAGGAGACCCATGAGGTGGTGTTCCGCGCCCGGCCCGACGCCAACGGCGTGTTTTTCGAGATTGCGGACAACGGCATCGGCATGCAGCCGGACACGCTCTCGCGCCTGTTCTCGGTGTTCTTCTCCACCAAGGGCTCGCGCGGGACCGGGCTTGGGCTGTTCATCGCCAAAAAGGCCGTGGACCAGCACGGCGGCCGCATCGGCGCGGTCAGCGAGCCGGGCCAGGGCTCGACCTTCAGGATCTGGATACCCAGGACGGCCTAACCGCGAGTTCGGCCAGAGCTCCGCCTTTTGCATCTGGATACCCTGGTAGCCAAAGCCGAAAAGCTGGGCAAGGGCTCGACCTTCCGCATCTGGATACCCTGGGCCTGGCTAGGCGAGCCCCGCAGCAGGCGCACCGGGCCAGCGCACTGAGCCTGATCCCACCCTGGGCCTCTGGATTCGCAAAGAGCCAGGGGCAGCGGGCCGGGCCAGCTCCCACCCTGGGCCTGTGGATTCCAAGACCCCAAGGTCGCTGCCCAGCCGCAGGCCCAAAACACCGGCAAGGACAACACACGGCGAAGAGAACTCCCGGCTTCAGCGTTTCCGCCGTTGCCGGGTGTCTTTATTGCTGGGGCGCGTCAGGGCCGCTTTCCCACATCCGCCGGAAACTGTTCTCCCGTGCTACTTCTTGGCCTCCAGCACCACGTCCACCACCTCGTCGGCCTCGGTGGCCAGCACGATCTTGATGTTGGCGCGGATGTCGGCTTCGAGCGCCTCGGCCTCGGGCCGGTTGCCCATGGGCAGGCACACGGTGTGCACCCCGCCGCGCAGCGCGGCCAATATCTTCTCGCGGATGCCCGCCACGGGCAAAAGCACCCCGCCCAGCGACATCTCGCCGGTCAGCGCCACGCCTGCCTTGGCCGGGCGTCCGGTCAACAGCGAGAGCAGGGCCATGAGGATGGTCACCCCTGCCGAGGGCCCGTCTTTGGGGATGGCCCCGGCCGGGATGTGGATGTGCAGGTCCTGCTGGGTGAAGAAGTCCGGGTCCAGGCCGTATTTCTCGGCGTTGCCGCGGATGAAGGAGAGCGCGGTCTGGGCGGATTCCTTGAGCACGGCGCCAAGGTTGCCGGTGAGCAGGAGCTGGCCTGTGCCGCGCATCTTGGCCGCCTCCACCAGCACGATCTCGCCGCCGGAGTCGCTCCAGACCAGGCCGTTGACCACGCCCGGACGCGACACGGGCCGGGCCGACTCGTGGGTGTGGCGGCGCGGGCCCAGCAGGCTGGTCACCAGGGCGGCGTCGATGGTGGTGGGGTAGCTGCCCTGGGCCTGGCCGCCTGTATTGGCGTCGGTCTTGCCGCCCGTCAGCCTCTCTGAATCCGGTCGCATGGCCAGGCGCGCCAGCTTGCGGCACACCCCGCCGATCTCGCGGTCCAGGTTGCGCACGCCGGCCTCGCGCGTGTAGTCGCTGATGATGGTGCGCACGGCCTCGGACTCGAAGGTCGGGTAGGGGTGGGTCAGGCCGTGCTCCGCGCACTGGCGCGGCACCATGTGCTTGAGCGCGATCTGGACCTTTTCCGGCTCGGTGTAGCCGGGGAAGTGCACCACCTCCAGGCGGTCCTGCAAGGGCGCGTCCAGGCGCGAGAGGTCGTTGGCCGTGGCGATGAACATGACCTGGGACAGGTCAAAGGGCACGTCCACGTAGAGGTCCATGAAGGAGCGGTTCTGCTCGGGGTCGAGGATCTCCAGGAACACCGCGCCGGGGTCGCCCCGGAAGTCCTGGCCGACCTTGTCGATCTCGTCGAGCATGAGCACCGGGTTGTTCACCCCAAGCCGCCGGATGGCCTGGATGATCTTGCCCGGCATGGCCCCCACGTACGTGCGGCGGTGTCCGCGCAACTCGGCCTCGTCGCGCATGCCGGCCATGGACATGCGGTGGAACTTGCGGCCCAGGGCCTCGGCTATGGCCATGCCGATGGAGGTCTTGCCCGTGCCCGGAGGCCCGGTGAAGCAGAGCACCGGGCCGCGCGCCGGGGCCAGCTTCTTCCTCTGGCCCAGCAGCTCACGCACGGTCGAGCGCAGGCTGTCCAGGCTGATGGGCTTGGTCAGGTAGTGGGCCGCGCCGGTGCGCATGGCCTCCACTGCGGAGTTCACCGTGGCGTAGCCGGTGACGATGATGATCTGCGTGGAGGGGGAAAGCCGCCCGGCCTCGGCCAAAAGCGTCATGCCATCCATCTTGTCCATCTTGAGGTCGGTGACGATGAGGTCGAAGCTCCAGACGCGCACAAGCTCCAGGGCCTCCAACCCGTTGGCCGCCGTGCGCACGGCGTAGCCCTCCTTCTTCAGCACGTGCTCCAGGTTCGTGCGGGCGATCTCCTCATCGTCGACCACGAGCACGTGGGGCGGGGCGCTGGCGGCCAGGGTGCGCCCGGCCAGGTACTCCAGCAGGCGCTCCTTCACGTGGTCCAGGCCGAAGTGCCGGTCGCTCAGGATGCGCTCGACGCGCGGGAAGTCCAGGCAGTCCTCGGTGGCGGCGGTCCACGGCAGGCTGCTCAACCAGTCGATGTAGTTGAGGCCGATGGAGTACTCGGCCACCGAGGGGTCGGTCTTCTCCAGGCGGCTCAGCTCCTTGGCCACGATGGCCGCCACGGACTCGGGCAGGGCCGCGCCCTTGACCTGTCCGCGCAGCTCGTCCAGGCCCTTGCCGCTGGTCTGCGCCGGTTCTTCCTCGGTCTTGTTGAAAAAAATCATGCCTCGTTCCCCTCCTGCGCCGGTGCCCGGCGCATGTTCTCGGCCTTTGCGCCTGATTATGCCCGCATTTCCCCGTGTGTCAAAGTCCCTGTGCGGACGATTCCCTGTCTCAAACCACCGTGTGTTGCAATTGGCAACAGTGGTGTTCGAAAGGTGTTGTACCGGTGCTTATGTGTAATTTCAGCATGTTACGATTTCGCCCTGTGTCCTGCTGTTGCAACATGCAACGCGCCGATCCTGCCCCTGGCTTGCCTTGCAAAACGAATAATCAATTATTCCAACATGTTTTCATAAATCCGGCACACGGCACAGCTATTGAAAGAACCGGGCCAACACAAACTTCAACCCGAGGGGTCGCCATGAGCACTCTGCGTGACACGATCGAAACCACCTTTGTCGCCGCCGCCTTTGCCGAAAGCAACCTGGAGCAGGAGGCCCTGTCCGTTCTCAAGGCCGCCAAGGACCAGCCCAAGGCCGACGCCAAGCGGCCAGACGCCAAGACCAGCCGTCCGCGTCCGAGCCTCAAGGCCTAACTGCAGGCATTACGGGAGCCGCCATGCGCAAGACCATGACCAAAGTCCGCGAGAGCCTGTCCCTGGGCAACAAGCCGGGCATCTCCCTTTCGCTGCGCGGGGGCCTGCGCGAGGCCATGGAGACCTACGGCGAGGCCCTGTCCATGGCCGAGGTCGGTGAGCTGTCCATCGCCCGCGAGATCATGGGCGAATTCCACGCCGAGCACCGCAAGATCCTGGTGCTGGCCGAGGGCGACGGCGTGCCCGAGGCCATGATCGTCTACGCGGTGAACCTGGCCGAACGCCTGGGGTTCGACCTGGTGCTCCTGAGCGTGGACGACGGCTCGCGCTCGGGGGCGCATTTTGAGGAGCGCGCGCGCACGGTCGGGCAGCCCCTGCTCGACGAGGCCGCCCGGCGCGGCGTGTCCTGCGCGCACCTGCTGCGCCAGGGTACCCGCGACGAGGTCTTGAACGCCGTGAGCGTGGAGCTGCGGCGGGTGGAGTTCGTCATCACCCGCAGGCCCGAGGCCGAAAGACGGCACGCGGCGCTGACCGTGCCGGAGTTTTCGCTGAAGTGCTGATGTCCCGCCCCCACGGGCGGCAAGGAACACACGTCCTATAGGCGGCGGAGCCGTCAAATACATACAGACGGAGGATCACATGGCTCATGAGATGACAAAGAAGCAGGCAATGGTGCGGATGATCGGTTTTGGCGCGGCCAGCGCCGCCGTGTTTGGCGCGATTTTTCATTTCGCCAACCCCATCACCGAGATATTCTCGCGCGGCGGATTCTACGCCGCACTGCCCATCGCCACGGTGTTCCTGGTCTCCTACGTGCACGGGAGCTTCGCCTCCAACATGTGGACCGCGCTGGGCATCAACGCCAAGCAGCCGGCCAAGACCCTGAAGCCCGCTGTGACCAAGCGCCCCGAAGTGCGCGCCACCCTGAACGCCTAGCCCGCGCGCAAGCCTAGAAGGAGATTCCAATGGACGTCGCACTCGACAGCCTCAGATTCATCGACCTGACCACGTCTTCGATCATCTTCCTGTTCATCGTCGGCTTCATCGGCGGGTTGGTCAGCGGGTTCATCGGTTCGGGCGGGGCCTTTGTGCTCACCCCGGGCATGATGAGCCTGGGCGTGCCCGGCACCGTGGCCGTGGCCAGCAATATGTGCCACAAGTTCCCCAAGGCGCTTGTGGGCGCCATCAAACGCTTCCGCTACGGCCAGGTGGACATCAAGCTCGGCCTGGTCATGGCCGTCAGCGCCGGTGTGGGCGTGCAGTTCGGCATCAAGCTGCAGCGGATGATTCTTGAGAAGTGGGGCCCCTCCGGCTCCAACCTGTACGTGAGCCTGTCCTTCGTGGCCGTGCTGATCCTGGTCGGCGGCTACGTGTTCTACGACGCCATGACTGCGGACAAGGGCGGCAAGGCCAAGGCCGGCGCGACCCTGGCCCAGCGCCTGCAGAAGCTTGAGATCTGGCCCATGATGACCTTCAAGACCGCTGGCGTGCGCATCTCCATGTGGTTCACCATCCCGGTCGGCTTCGCCACCGGCATGCTGGCCGCCACCATCGCCGTGGGCGGCTTCGTGGGCGTGCCCGGCATGATCTACATCATCGGCGCCAGCGGCCTGGTGGCCTCGGCCACGGAGCTGGTCATCGCCTTTGTCATGGGCCTGGGCGGCACCATCAACTGGGCCATGCACGGCATGGTCGACATCCGCCTCACTGTGATCATCCTGGCCGGTTCGCTCCTGGGCGTGCAGCTCGGCGCCATCGGCACCACCCTGGTCAAGGAATCCCTGATCAAGTTCGTCATGGGTTCGATCATGCTCATAGTGGCCGTGAGCCGCGCCCTGGCCGTGCCCAAGTACCTGGCCGAGCTGGGGCTCATGAACGTTGATCCCGGCACCGTGTCCGTCATGGACAAGGCCAGCTTCCTGATCATGTGCGCCGCGCTGCTCTTTGGCGCGCTGATCATCATGGGCAGCATGTACAAGGCCCGCAAGGCCAATGCCGCCGAGGAGGAACGCGAGGCCCCGGTCCACGTGTAGCTCCGGGTTCAGCTCCGGGCTCAGCTCCGGCGCGACAGCACACCGTCATGGCGGCCAGGGCATTCCCTGGCCGCCATTTTTTGCGCATGGGGCCGGGTGATGCGGAAGGCGCGGCACCGGATGACCAAGGAGGTCGCTTTTTGCCGGTCGCGGGCAGGACGGCGCTACGCAGGCGCACAAGCGCGTGGAGAAGCGAGGGACATCTGGAGAAGGAAATCACGTGCGGGCCGGGCCGGAGCATGCGGCCGATCCCGTCCGCCGGGCCATCGTCGCTCAGCTCGCCTGGGATGGACACGGTGCTGGTGAGCGTGGGCAGGGAGTATGCCGGGGTGCGCCTGCGGGGTGCGCGCCCAGACTCTTGGGTGGGTCAGTTGGCGGCGGCCATGAGCACGACGTAGTTGCGCACGCTGGCGGCCCCGGCGGAGCGGGCGCTGTCGTCCAGACGGTCGCGCTCGGCGCGGGTGCGCACGCTGCCCAGGAGCACGGCGTTGCCCTCCACCACCTGCACGCGCACCTCGCGGGTGCGCACCCCGGACATGCGCAGGATGTTGTCGCGCAGCTCGCCGTCGCTCACGTCCTGTCGGCCGGACCCGGCCAGAAACAGGCACAGAGTGGTCTCGCGCACGCCCCGCACGCCCTGGGTGGCGATGCGCGCGCGCTCCAGATCTCTGGGCGTGGCGTAGGTGCCCACCACAAAGCCGTGGCCCCGGGTCACGTGCGGGGTGGCCTGGGCCAGCAGCCCGCCCTGGGCGTGCAGCCGGGCCCGCAGCCGGGCCTCGGCCTGGGCGTCGTCGCTGGTGTCCTGGGTCAGGGTCTGGCGGGAGTTGAGCCCGGAGGCCATGTCGATGCCGGTTTTCCCAGCCTCGACAACGGAGAACATGTCGCCCACCGCCAGAACCGGCAGGGCCGAGCATCCGCTGGCGTACAGCGCCAGCAGGCTGAGAAGGGCGACGAGGCAGAGCTTTCGCACCAGGGTCCTCCGGCGGATGGCGCAGGCGCTGGGGCGGCCAAAAAGACTGGCGTGGACAAACGCCCCAGACGCTGCGGAATCTCTCCGCTCATACCCCCTTCGGCAGGGAAGGGCCAAGGGTTTAGGGCTGCGGCGGAGGTTCCGGCCCGGCCCCGACCCTGTGATTCACCGCCACGTAGTAGGGCTGCCCGGCCAGCCACTGCTCCAGCACGATGGTCAGGCCCTTGGGCCGCGTGTCCCACGCGTCCCAGTGTTTCTTCTTGATGGCCAGCACCACATCCTGACCGGCCAGCAGCGGGTCCAGGATGTTGAAGCCCGCTGTCTCGCGCACCACGCCCCCCAGGTAGTAGGAGTAGATGCCCTGGTAGATGTCGTGGGCCACGGGCAGGTAGCCCTTGGCGGCGTAGGCCTTCATCAGGTCGGCCTGGGGCTTGGGGCTCATGATGGCGTCGAGCGCCGGGGCCAGAGTCTGGTTTGCGGGCAGCACCCACAGGACGGTCAGCAGCGCCAGGGCGGGCAGCACGCGCCGGGCGTTCTGCCTGCGCAGCGCGATGAGGCCCAGGCCGCAGGCGGCGAACCCCCCGGCCACGGCCCAGGCTCCGGGAACCTGCCCGGTCGGGGAGAGGGGCACGGGCATAAAACGCTCGGCCTGGGTGGTCGCGGCGGCCAGGGCCAGGAACAGCAGGCCCGAGGCCGTCCAGAGCCGTTGCCAGGGCCGGGGCCTCTCCTCGTCGAGCAGGGCCAGGGCCAGAAGCAGGGCCAGGGGCGCCAGCTGCGGCAGGATGTAGACCACCACCTTGCCGCTCAACAGCGAAAGCAGGCCCAGCCCGCTTAAGCAGGAGATCCACAGCCAGGCGTGAGCGTCGGCCCGGGGCGAGGAGACCCTGCGTCCGGCAAAGAGCCCGCGCCAGAAATCAGCGGCAAAAAGCCGCCGCACCGGCAGGGCGAAAAGCGCCAGAGTCCAGGGCAGCCAGCAGGGCGGAAAGGCGATGGCGTAGAAATAAAACGGCTCGGCGTGGTGGAAGGTCTTGGTGGCGCGCTGGAAGATCTGCTCGTAGAAGATCTTGTGCAAAAAGCCCGGCCCCTCCACAAAATAGGCGGCGACGATCCAGGAGAACACCAGCGCCAGCAGCGCGGCCAGGCCCGGCAGCATCTGCGCCCGGAAGAACTCCCGCGCGCGCCCGCGCCAGGCGAGAAAGAGCAGGGTGGTAACGACCGGGAAGAGCAGGCCCAGCGGCCCCTTGGTCAGGGTGGCCAGCCCGGCCAGGACCATGGCCAGGGCGCAGAGCCATGTCCGCCGGGCCATGGCGCCATGGCCGTTGAACGGGCCGAAGGCCCCGCAGAAGGCCGCCTGGGAGGCGATGATCAGCGCCGCGAACAGGAGATCCATGCGCGAGTAGTGCAGAAGCCCGGCGAAAAAGAGCGTGGTCAGCAGCAGCAGCCCGGCCATGACCCCGGCGGATGATCCTGCTGATGACCCTGCTGATGACCCTGCTGATGACCCTGCTGATGCCCCTGTTGATGCCCCGGTTGATGCCCCGGTTTCGTCCTCCAGGCCCAGCACCCGCGCCCAGACCAGGGTGGCGTAGAGCATGAAGAGGCCGCTTAAGGCCGCGCCCAGGAAGAACACCGCCGGGTCGCTGACTCCAGGCAGGGCGTCCAGCGCGCGCAAAAACCAGAAGTACAGGGGCGGCTTGTCCGGGTAGGCCACGCCGTTCAGGGACAGCACCAGCCAGCGCCCGCGCAGCAGCCCGGCGTAGGCGTCGGCGTAGCGCACCTCGTCGGAGAACCACAGGGCGCGGCTTTGCAGGGTGCAGGCCGTCTGTGCGGCCGTGAGCACGGCCAGGGAGAGCCAGGGGCGGCGGCGGATCAGGTCCCACAGGCGGTCCAACATGCGTTCGACAACATTCATGACCATCTCCTTGCCAGGTGCAGCGCCAGAAAACCGCCCAGACTGCCCAGGAGCCAGCCAGCCAGAACGTCCGTGGGATGATGCCAGCCCAGCGCGATGCGGCTGAAACCCATGAGCCCGGCCACCAGGCCCAGGGCCAGCGGCGCGAGCCAGACTTTCACACGTATTGCCAGGGGCAGGGTCTGGACCATGATCTCCACGCTGTGGCCCGAGGGCATGGAGTTGTGCGCGGAGTCCAGCGACCAGGGCAGGAAGGGGCCGCCCACATCGGGCCGGGGTCGGCCGATGGAGATCTTGAGCAGGCGCTCCAGCAGCAGGGAAACGAGCAGCTGCGCAGCCAGGTAGCCCAGGGCCAGGGCCGTGAGGTCGCGGCGGCGCTGTCCCAGCCCGCGCAGCAGGATGCCCGCGTACACGAGGTAGAAGGCCGGGTTGCCCCAGTCGGTGTAGAGCTTGAGGGCGTGGGCAAGGGCCGGGTGCGCGGCGCGCCAGGCGGCGAAGTACGCGGCCACGTCCGCCTCGGAAGCGATGCCAGGTCCGATGAGCACGAAGCACGCCCCCACCGCCAGCACGAGCGGCAGGGACACGGCGGCCCAGGCCAGCAGGGCCGGGAGGGTCAGGGCCAGGGTGTTCTGGGCGGGGGGATGTCGGAGGGCGCGCGGCATGCGGCCTTATAGGGCGAATTGCGGGCGCATGCAACCGCGCGGGCAAAAGCGAAACCGCCCGGCGGTGGTGGTCCCGGCGGGCGGTTTGCAATTGTCTGTGCTGTTCAGGCGTATGATGCTTTGGCTGCAAAGCCTTGGCTGCGAGGAGTCGGCTGTTGCACCGGTTCTGGCCCAGCGGTTCGGGTCTGACTGTTCAGGTCAGGCGGCGCGGTGGCTGCCCAGTCCGGCCACGCAGCGGTCCACCTCGCGCACCTTGGCCAGGATGTTTTTGCCGATGCGCTTGAACTCCATCATGTCCCTGGGCTCGTAGCTGCGCCGCGTCTTGGCCAGCCCGGCCAGGTCCAGGGTCTCGTTGAACAGGTAGGGCAGGTACAGCGGGTCCTGGCGCACGAAGAACAGGGCCTGCTCCAGCACGTTGTGGATGTCCGTCTGGCTGGCCTGGTTGTGCTTGAAGAGCTTGTGCAGGCGCTTTTCCACGTTGCGCAGGGAGCTGGTCCAGATGTGGCTGCGCGGCTCGAAGCAGATGTCCTTGCTCGGGGTACGTGCGCGGGCCAGCCGGTCCAGGAAGCGCTCCTTGCTGCCCGGCGCGGAGGACAGGCAGCCTTCGTGCATGGCCTCTTCCAAGGTCAGGGCGGGCGCGCCGTTGATGATGACGCCGCCGCCGTAGAGGTTGAAGATGCGGAAGGGCGAACGCTTGATGTCGTTCTCCAGGTCGCGCTTGCTGGTCAGGTACTGGATGCTGGAGATGATGTCCTCGCCCCAGAGGTTTTTCACCACCTGGTGGGACTGGGGGTTGAACTTCATGGGGGCCGAGGCGTGGTGGCCCGGGGCGTGGGTGGTTTCGCCCTTCCAGGCGAAGTCCTGGCCCACCAGCAGCACGCTGCCGATGCCCATCCAGCGCAGCAGGCGCACCAGGGTCACGGAGACGTTGCCGCCGGCGTCGAGCACGAACTCGCGGTCCTGGAACACGAAGGTGGCCAGCCCGCCCAGGGTCCACAGGGGCATGGTCGGGCCGGGATAGCGCCGCACCACCTCGGGGTTGACCTTGGTGGAGTAGATGAGCGGGATGCTCTTGGCCCAGTCCATGTCCAGGCTGTTGTAGATGGAGAGCATGCTGTCGTCGTAGTCCAGCGCCAGGCAGAAGTCGGGCTTGAGGTCATGGGGCCGCAGCACGGGCAGGGTCTGCAGGGCCGAGACGTACAGGGCGTAGCCCCGGTTCTTGGCCAGCTCCGGGGCGAACTGGGCCAGCGACGGCCCGGCGCCCAGCACCACCGCGCCCACGCCCGCCGCGCTGTCCTTCAGGCTCTTCAGGCTGCCGTCGGCCAGGGCGCGGCGGTAGTTCTTCAGCTCGTTGCCCACCATAACATCCTGGCGCAGCCTGAGCGTCACCATCTCCACGCTGAAGTTCTCCAGCCGGTTCTTGACGGTGTCCATCCACTGCGCGTACTCCGGGCCGATCTGGCGGCTGGGCATGTCGGCGCGCAGGAATATCTTGCCATACACGTACTGCAGGTCGAGGTTTTTGACGACCTCCATGAGGTACTCGTCCGAGGGCACCACGAAGTGCAGCTTCTTGTTGGCGAAAAACGGGCGGTAGTCGGTCTGGCCCAGGCAGGCCAGCAGCACGGCGGGGTTGGGCTCCAGCACGAGCACCTTGTGGCTGTCCGGCGTGTTGACGAGGACGTGGTTTAAGCCGTAGCCAATGTTGGTGCCCACGATGAACGTGGCCGAGAGGTCGGGCTTTTCGATGTCGACCCACTCGCGGTAGAGCCGGGTGGGGGCCACGGCGTCGAAGATGCCATTGCCGCAGGGCATGCGCCAGTCTATGAGTCCCCACTGGTTGACAAAGACGCTCGTTTTCAGGGATTCTTCGTCGAAGTCGCTGCCGGAGAGCCAGGCGTGGAGCGCCGGGTTGGCGCTTTGCAGGGCAGTGATGTTCTCTTTCAGATGCGGATATGCAGTCATCAGGCCGACCCCTTGTGTTTGGGGAAAGAGTTTGCAATTCGCGGGCCAGCGCCCCAGACCGGACCCATGTTCCGAAAAAGGGCGGCAGGCCCGCAACCCGAGGATCAAGCATGCAGCGCACGGACATTTTGAGACTGGTGGGCAATACGCCCCTGGTGGAGATCCGCCGTCTGAACCCGCACCCGAACGTCAAAATCATGGCGAAGATCGAGTTCATGAACCCCGGCGGGTCCATCAAGGACCGCGTGGCCGTGGCCATGATCGAGGCGGCGGAGAAAAGCGGCCTGCTCACCCCCGGCAAGACCATCATTGAGGCCACCAGCGGCAACACCGGCGTGGGCCTGGCCATGGTGGCTGCAGTCAAGGGCTACAAGATGCTCCTGCTCATGCCCGAAACGGCCAGCGAGGAGCGCAAGCGCATCATGCGCGGCTTTGGCGCGGAGATCAGGCTGACTCCGGGGCGCATGGGCACCGACGGGGCCATTGAGGAGGCCTACCGCCTGGCCCGCACCGAGCCGGACACGTATGTGCTCATGGACCAGTTCAACAACCCCGCCAGTATCGAGGCCCACTACAACGGCACCGGGCTGGAGATCTGGGAGCAGACCGGCGGCGCGGTGACGCACGTGGTGGCCACGCTCGGCACCTCGGGCACGGCCATGGGCCTGGCCAAGCGCCTGCACGAATATCCCGGCGTCAAGGTGGTGGCGGTGGAGCCCTTCGCCGGGCACAAGATCCAGGGCCTGAAGAATATGCACGAGTCCTATCCTCCAGGAATTTACAACAAAAAGAATCTGGACCAGATCCTCCACGTGGAGGACGAGGAGGCCTTCTCCATGTGCCGCCGCCTGGCCCGGGAAGAGGGCCTGTTCGTGGGCATGAGCTCCGGCGCGGCCATGGCCGGGGCGCTCAAGCTGGCCGCCACCATCGAGACCGAATATCAGGCCGGGGGCCTCGCCGAGGGCAAGAGCGCCTACATCGTGGTCATCTTTCCGGACAGCGGTGAGCGCTACCTCTCGACTCCGCTTTTCGCGCCCAAGGCCCAGGAGGGCCTGCGCCTGATGAACCTGGCCACGGGCGGCAAGGCCGTGGTGGACGCCGCAGGGCCGCTGAACATTTACACCATCGGCCCCAGCCTGGACGAGCCCGACGACCCGGACGCCTGGCGGCGGCTGGTGCTCTCCGACGTGCTGGCCCGGCACCTGGCCCGAAGCGGAGCCCAGGTGAAGGTCGCCGTTGGCCTGGCCGACCTGGACGACCGCACCCTGTCCGCCGCGCGCGCGGCCAACCTGTCCCGCGCGGACTACGTGGCCGGGGTGCTGGCGCGCATCAAGGCCCGGGCCCAGTCCCTGCGCCTGTTGCCGGAGACCATCTTCGAGCCCGCCTCGGCCTCGGTGCCGCAAGCGCTGGACATCTGCCGCAAGCTGCTGGGCAAGGGCCAGGCCTACGAGAAGCTCAGAAGCGTCTATTTCGACGTGCGCCGCGACAAGCGCTACGGCAACATGCACCTGATGGACATGGACAAGCTCTCCGTGGGCAAGACCGTGGACCTGGACGACTACGTGAAGGACAACCCGCTGGACTTCACCCTGCTCAAGCGCGCCAGTTTGCAGGATCTGAAGCTCGGCGACGTCATCGAGACCGAGTGGGGCAACGTGCGGCCCAGCTGGTTTGTGCAGATCGCCGTGGCCGGATTGTCCGCCCTGGGGAGGGTGGACGTGCTGGTGGCGGGCGAGGACCACCAGTTCCCGCACCTGGAGAACCTGCGCGTGGTCTGGAGCGCGGCGGGCGTGGAGCCCAAGGCCTGGCTGGCCGACCGCAAGCTGGCGCGCGAAGAGGGCGTGGCCCTGGACCTGGACGCGCTGATCGCCCAGACCGGTAATGCGGGCGGTCTGCGTCTGTGGCTGCTCTCCGCAGCCTACCGCAAGCCGCTTTCGGCCTCGCAGCAAAGCCTGTCCATGTGGGCGCGCAACTGGCACAAGGTCCAGGAGACGGCCTGCGGCTTGCGCCTGGCCCAGGGCGCGGGCGGGAATAAAGGCAAGGACATCCCCGAGGACGTGGCCCAGGCCGTGTTCGACCTCAAGGCCGGGCTGGCCCAGGCCCTGGAGGATGACCTCTCGCTGCACCGCTACTGGCCCAGGCTGTTCACCTTCGTGAAGCTGGTCAACGGCTGGCTTTCTGCTGGGAATTTCCCAGGCGCGGCGGCTGCCCTGTGCCTCCGGCAGCTGGAGGCGGCGGATGCGGTGCTGGGCATCCTGGACCTTTCGCAGATGCCTGTGCCCGGCGGTAGCCTGCCCGACGCGGTGCGCGCCCTGGTGGATGAACGCGAGGCCGCGCGCAAGGCCAAGGACTTCGCCGCCTCGGACGCGCTGCGCGCACGGCTGGCCGCCAGCGGCTTCCGCGTGGAGGACACGGCCCAGGGCCCGCGCGTGTACGCCCTGGCCTCGGTGTGAAGGTATAGGAGGCCGCCATGTTCTGGATCTGGGCCACGCTCTTGTGGGTCGGCTTCGCCGCGTTGGCCGTGGGCCTGGGCGCGCTGCGGGTGCTCTTTCTCCAGCCCCTGGTGGGCGAGCCCGTGGCGCATGTCGTGGGCACGTTTGTGGGCTGCGCGCTGTTTTTGGCGCTTATCTACCGCTTCGTGCGCTGGACGAACCTGGGCGCCCCGAACCTGGGCGCGCCCGGTCCGCACGCCCGTGGCCGCCTGCTGGCCCTGGGCCTGTTCTGGACCCTTGCCACCATCGCCTTCGAGTTCGGCTTCGGGCGGCTCGTCATGGGCCACAGCTGGGCGCGCCTGCTGGCCGACTACAACCTCCTGGCCGGGCGGGTCTGGGTGCTGGTGCTCCTGACCCTGTACTTCGGCCCGCGCCTGTGCGCCTGGTTCATGGCCCGCCAGCGGCGGTGAAGGGCTTTTCGCAACCCCTGACATTGCCTGCCGCTGGCGGGGCGGGGCGCTTGCGGGATTGATTGCTTTTCTGGTACATTTATCGATTCGTGGAGGTGCTCATGCGCCGTATCATCCCTCTTGCCTTGCTCGTCTCTCTCCCGCTGGCGCTCGTCGCGCCGGTATCCGCAGCCCCGCAACAAGAACGGCGGGTAGCGCTGGTCTTCTTTACCAGCTTCGTTCTCATGTTGGCCGCACCCGCCCTCGTCGCGTCCGCTCAGGCCGTCCGCTGGGGTGCGCCCGGCATCGGCATTGAGCCTTGCAGAGCTTTGGCGCAACGGTCCGAAGCAGCGGCAGCGGTATGATTTCCGTACGGAAAAGCAACCGCTTCATGCCGGAATCGCGTGCGGTCTGACTCTCTCGGGCTGCTTTACTCCACAAGGAAAAGGGAACACCAGTCATGTCGGAAGTTCATACGACCCCCTGCAGCGCATGCAAGAAAATGATTTACATTGGCGCCAAGTTTTGTCCCTTCTGCGCGACATCCCTGCCTTCCACGGACAGCCAGCAACAGGCCTCGCCCACTGCCCCTGCTGCATCTCTGCCGCCTGCGCCGCAGCAGCCTGTGGGTGAGTCTCTCGTCGAAAGTCCACGGGAAATGCCCCAGGAAACCCCAGACGAAAAGGCGGAGGCCCGGCCAGAGAAGCTGCTGTGCGCACCTCCTGCACCCGTAAAGCGGCTGACTCCTCGGAACGTGGGCGTGGGCATACTCTTGGCGCTGCTCCTGGTCTGGGGCGTTGCCATCGTCTTATCAATGGGGGGATTCAAGTTTGGAGCGCCTGCCCCAGCAGCGGCCGACCCGGAGCAACCCGCCGTCGGGCCTGTGGCGCCCCTGCCGCACAAGGGCGATACGTGGCGCGACCCGGTGACGGGCATGGAGTTTGTCTGGGTGTCCGGCGGCACGTATGAGATGGGCTGCGGCTTCTGGACAAGCGATTGCGGCGTTTTTGAAACGCCGCTGCATGATGTGGAGCTTCGCGGTTTTTGGCTGGGCAAGTACGAGGTGACGCAGGGGCAGTGGCAGAAGATCATGGAGCGCAATCCTTCCAGATATTATAAGGGCGACAATTACCCCGTCGAGCGGGTGTCCTGGGATGACGCCAATACATTCATCGCCAAATTGAACGCGCAAGGCGGATCGAAATTCCGTCTACCCACGGAGGCCGAGTGGGAGTATGCCGCGCGTTCCGGCGGCAGGCCGGAGAAGTACGCGGGTGTCGACGAGCTTGGCCGCATTGCGTGGTATTCCGGCAATAGCGGCGGCTCCACGCACGAGGTCGGCACCAGGGCCCCGAATGGTCTCGGTTTGTATGACATGAGCGGCAACGTCGCGGAATGGTGCGCGGACGGTTTTTCCACGTATGATCACTCCCCTCGGGACAGTTCTGCAGCGAAAGCACCGCCTGACAATGAACATATGGTCCGCGGGGGCAGCTGGCGCGATGCCCCCGAATATGTTCGTGCGGCCTCCAGGCATTACGATAAAGCCGACAGCCGAGTGGAGTATATCGGCTTGCGCCTTGCGAGGACCAACTAGCTTCTCAGGCCCCCCGCCGCACCAGCAGCAGCGAGAAATAGCTCGGCCTGTCCGGCACGTCCGAAAGCCCAATGATGACCTCTTCCCCCTCGTGCCCCAGGCGGGTCACGAACACGCACGAGTCCGCCAGGCCGAGCTTGGCCAGCACCCGGCGGATGGTCGGCATGTTCTTGTAGGCCTTCAGGATCACTGCGGAATCCGCAGCCGAAAGAATCCGCTCCAGCTCGGCCTCCTCGGCCACGCCCGAGACCACGGCCAGGTTCTCCCCGCTTTCCGCCAGCACCCGGCCCGTATGCGCCGCCGCCGCCTGGTAGCTGGTGATGCCGGGGATGACCACCACCGGAATCTCGGACAAGAGGCCGTTCAGGGTGCGCAGGAGGTAGCCGAAGGTGCTGTACGTCAGCGGGTCGCCCAGGGTCAGGAAGGCGGCGTCCCGGCCCTTTGCCAGGTGCGCGGCCACAATGTCGGCGTTGGCGCGCCAGGCCGCGTCCAGCACCTCCTGGTCGCGGGTCATGGGGAAGTCCAGGCGCACGATTTCCGCGTTTGCGCCCACGTGAGGGCTGGCGATGGACAGCGCGAGCGAGGCCTCGTTCTTGGTGGAGGCCGCGGCAAAGACCACGTGGACCTGCCGCAGCCGGTTCACGGCCTTGAGGGTGATGAGCTCCGGGTCGCCGGGGCCCACGCCGATTCCAAACAGGGTGCCGTAGCGGGTCATTTGCCGTCCTTGCGCGTGGGGGTGGTTGTTTTCGGGGCCGGGCTCTTGAGCTCCGGGTGCAGCAGGCCAGCGAGCTCTTCTGCGGCGTCCACATTGCGCGGGCCGGGGCGGGAGTACTTCTGCTCGTCCACGAACCAGGCCCGTCCTGTTGCGGCGGCGGGAATGGCGCGCAGGCGCGGGCGCTGGTCGAGCGGCAGCGGTGCCGGGTTCATGGGGCCGCGCTGGATGAGGTAGGCCGTGGGAGCCAGGCGCAGCACCTCCTCCTCGCTCACGTGGGCGAACTTGGTCGGGTCGGCCACGCAGTTTTCGCCCCCGGCGCGGCGGATGATCTCGGCCACGATTCCGGCCTGCCCGGCGGCCAGCAGGTTGGGCGAGCGCACCTCGAAGAACACGCGCGGGCGGGTGGCCGCAGTGGCGAACCTGGTGTTGAACCGGGCGTCGAACCGGGCGTCGAGCCTGGCTAGGCGCGCCTCCAGCCCGCGCACCATGGCCTCGGCCTGGGGCTGGGAGCCGGTGAGGATGCCGACGCGGCGGATGACGCTGAACAGCTCGGCGAAGGTCGACGCGTGGAACACGGCCACGTTGACCCCGAGCTTGCGCAGAGCCTCCACGGGCTGGGAGGCCTCCTTGCGGCCCGCCAGCTGGAGCACCAGGTCGGGTTTTTGGGCCAGCACGGCCTCGATGTTCGGGCGCATGTGCGTGCCGATGACCGGCAGCCGCAGGATGCTGGCGGGCAGTGTGTCGGCGCTGGTGCGCGCCGTGATGACGCCGGTGCGGCCCAGGCCCTCCAGGATCTCGTTGAAGGCCCCGTAGAGCGCGATGACGCGCGTCGCCGGGCGCTCCAGGGCGATGGTCCGGCCCTGGTCGTCGACGACGCTGATGGCCGCGCGCCCGCCCGCGGTCAGGGCCGGGTCAGCCCAGAGCAGCAGCAGCAGCGCCAGGAACCAGATGCGCCTGGGGCGCGCCGGTGACTGGGTGCGCGGCCACGCGGATGTCTGTCTCATAGATGTCCCTCAGGTTTGTTTCTGTAAATATTTCAGTGGTCGGGCCGTCCAGGGCGACGGCTCCGGCCTTCAGGAAGACCAGGCGCGGGCAGTACAGCGCGGCCAGGTTCAGGTCGTGCAGGGCCGAGAGCACAGTGCTGCCGCCTGTGTTCAGCGTGGCGAGCAGGTCGTATGCCTCCACCCGGCGGGCCATGTCCAGCGCGGAAACGGCCTCGTCCAGCAGCAGCAGCTCCCGGCCCTGGGCCAGGGCGCGGGCCAGCAGCACCCGCTGCACCTCCCCGCCGGAAAGCTCGGCGGCCTGCCGTTCGGCCAGGTCCAGGGCGCGGGCGTCCTTGAGCGCGGCCTCGGCTGCGGCGTGGTCCTCTGGGCCGTGGTCCGAAAACAGGCCGGAGAGCGCCCCGGTGTGCGCGTAGCGGCCCATGAGCACCAGCTCCCGCACGCTGTAGCCCGCCGGAACCTCGGCGCGCTGCATCACGCAGGACAGGCGCAGGGCCCGCTCCCGGTGCGACAGGCAACGGATGTCCGTCCCGGCGATCTCGATGCGCCCGGAAGCCGCAGGCAAAAGTCCGGCCAGGGCCTTGATCAGCGTGGTCTTGCCCGAGCCGTTGGGGCCGAGCAGGCCCACGAATTCGCCGCGCGCAATGCGCAGGTCGATGCCGTGCAGCACCTCACGGCCTGATTTGGGGCGGCCATAGCGCACGCGCAGATTCGTGACGCGGATCATGCGTCCGCCCTCATGACTGGCCCCGGCCGTTCATCCTGCCGGACCGGCCCAGCAGCAGGCAGAAGAACGGCCCGCCGATGAGCGCCGTGACCACGCCCACGGGCAGCTCCGCGCCGCCGGGCAGGATGCTGCGCGCCAGCACGTCGCTCCACAGCAGCAAGAGTCCGCCCAGCAGGGCCGAGGCCGGGAGCAGCGTGCGGTGTCCCGCGCCGACCACCAGCCGCAGCAAATGCGGCACCACCAGCCCCACGAAACCAATAACCCCGGACACGGCCACGGCCGCGCCGGAGAGCAGGCTGGCGCCGATGAGCAGCCACAGCCGGGAGCGCCCGGCGTCGAGCCCGAGCAGCCTGGCCTGGCCCTCGCCCAGGGCCAGGAGGTCCAGCTCCCGCGCGCGCCAGAGCACCAGGCCCAAGCCCACGGCCATGTACGACCACGCCAGGCGCACGTGCTCGAACCCGCGCCCCTGGAAACTGCCCATGATCCAGAAGACGATGCTGGCCACGCTCTCCTCGTCCAGAGACTTCAAAAGCGAGATGAGCGCGGACAGAAAGGTGGAGACCACGATGCCCGCCAGGACCAGGGTTTCCCGGCGCATGGCCCCACCCATTCCGCCCATTCCGGCCCCGGCCCGGCCCAGGGCCAGCACGGCCCCCAGGGCCAAAAGCGCCCCGGCCAGGGCGCACAGGGGCAACAGTCCGGCCCCGCCGCCCAGGCCGTTAAACGCCGCATGGCCAGCCAGGCCGCTCAAGATGGCCACGGACGCCCCAAAGGCCGCCCCGCCGGACACGCCCAGGGTGAAGGCGTCGGCCAGGGGGTTTCTGAGCACGCCCTGGAACACGCAGCCGGCCACGGCCAGGGAAGCGCCCGTGAGCCAGGCCAGCACCACCCGCGCCAGGCGGATGTCGACCACGACCACGGACAGCGCCGGGTCGACTGGTTGGCCGACGCCAAAGCCCACGGCCTGGAGCAGGGCCCGCAGGGTCTCGGCGGGTGTGCTGGGAAAGCTGCCCAGGCCGCAGGCCGCGACCCCGGAGGCCAGGGTGGCCGCGCAGATGCAGGCGATCCAGAAGGCCTTGGCTCCCCGGATTGCGCTTCTGTGGTCGCGCTCCTGCGCGCGCCCGCCTGCGCGGTCGTCTGCGCGCGCATCTGCGCGGTCACCCCCGGCCCCGGTGGTCATCATGCTAGTCGGCCTTGTCCATCGCTGGCAGCTCATTCACCGCATCGCGCAGGTGGTCGATCCACAGCCCGGCCACGGCCGGGCGGCTGCCCAGGCCCACCAGCACGCTCTGGCTGGCGATGCCTGCGGCCTTGAGCCTGGAGGCCCAGGAGTCGTGCTCCGTGCCCGCCATGTCGTTGTGGGCATGGTCGCCCGCCACGCTCATGAGCGGCACCAGGAACACCGTGCGGATGCCCTGGCGCTTCAGCATCGGGAGCACCTCCTCCAGGGTCGGCGAGCCCTCCACCGTGGCCACGAACACGCTGGCGTCGCGCCGCCACAGGTCCAGCTGCAGGGCGCTGTAGGCGGCGTTGGCCGGGTGCCCGGTGCCGTGGCCCATGAGCAGCACGGCCTCGCCCTTCGTGTGCGCGGGCAAAGACTTCAGCACCACCTCGGCGGCCTTGGCGATGTCCTCAAAGGAGTGGAGCAGGGGGCGGCCCACGCTGATCTTCTTGATGCCCTTGGGCATGGCCTGGAAGGCCTCGGCCGTGGCCTTGATGTCGTCGTACTCCCGGCCGGGGATGGATTGCAGGGACTGCACGGCCACCTGGGTGAAGCCCTCGGCGGCCATGTCGGCCAGGGCCTGTGCCGGGGAGGGCCGGACGATGCCCTGTCTGGCGATCTTGTCGCGGATGATCCTGGACGAATAGGCCAGGCGTACGGGCACGCCGGGGAAGGCGGCCTCGGCCTGGCTTTTCAGGGCCTCGATGGCCTGGACGGCCTCGGGCACGCTGGTGCCGAAGGCCGCCAGCAGGATGCCGCGCTTGTCCGGGGCCTTGGTCTTGTGTTCGGCCAGGGCCGGGCTAGGCGAGATAATGGGCGCGGCAAGAGGCGCGGACAGGGCCAGGGCGAGCGCCACGGCGAGCGCCACGGCGAGCGTTAGACAGGCCGAAACAAGGGGTCGAAGGGCGCTTGCGGAAACGGAGAAACGCATGAAGGACCCCCAAAATGGAGGGGCTGGTGCGGGGACGACAAAAAATCCCTTCCCGCACATTGGCGGAAAGGGATGCCCGTATTCGTCCCCGATATGTCCCGTCGGACAAAAGCCCTCGTTGCCGACGAGAAGCAATGACACTGGGTCCGGCAGGTCTTCCGACTCACCCCATCGACCCCGGCCTTCCCAGGATTTCTCCCAGTGGCGCGCAGGGGGGCCGACTTTTTGCGGGGCTCACGGCGGCGGGTCCGCTCCCGACTTTCACGGGATTCCCTCTTCGCCCTTTCGGGCACCGAACAGAATAAACGTTAGCCTGACGTGGAGGGGGTGTCAAGCCGGTTTAGCGCGGGCTGACCTGCGCAGGCCGTTTCAGCACCGCCGGGCCAGTGTTGTCGGGCCTGTTTCGCCGGGAATCTTTCACTTGGAAGGACCGGGCGGACTATGCTCCTGGCGGGGCCGCAAGGTCGCCCAGCAGTTTCTCGATGTCCAGCACCAGGGCGTCGCTTTCGCCCATCATGCCGAAGCCCAGGATGGGCAGGCCGAAGATCTCCTGCACGGGCATGGTGAAGCCCGTGACCACCACCTGCTGCTGGCGCAGCACCTCGTCCACCAAAAGCGCGGCCCCGACCTCGCCCCGGCGCACGGTGATGATGAGCCCGCGCGTGACCTCGGCGCAGGTCTCGGTCAGGTCCAGGTGGCGGCACAGGCGCAGCAGGTGGTGCAGCTGGCCGCGCACGCTCACGGCCTCGCCGCCGTCGGGCAGGGCCACCACGTCCGCCTGGTGCGGGGCGAAGATTTCGAGCACGTCGCGGGAGGGCAGGATCAGGGTCTGGTCCCCCACGCGGCAGACCAGGGCGTCCATGATGCCCTCGTTCACCGAGCGCGAGAGCGGAATGGACAGGGTGAAGGACGAGCCGCCAGCGGGCAGGTTGGCGATGGCGATGTCTCCGCCCAGGGTGGCGCGCACGGCGTTGGCCACGGCGTCCATGCCCACGCCCCGGCCCGAGACGCTGGTGACCTTCTCGGCGGTGCTGAAGCCGGAATGCAGGATGAACTGGATGGTCTCGGCCTCGGTGAGCTGCGCGCCGGGCTCCGCCAGGCCGCGCTCCTCGGCCTTGGCCCGCACGCGCGCGGCGTTGATGCCCCGGCCGTCGTCCGCGACTTCGACATAGGCAGTGTCGCCCTTGCGCCAGGCCGAGAGATTCACGCTGCCGGTCTCGTCCTTGCCTGCGGCGGCGCGTTCCTCCGGCGGCTCCAGGCCGTGGTCCAGGGCGTTGCGCAAGAGGTGCACCAAGGGCTCGTTCAGGCACTCCACGATGGACTTGTCCAGGGCCAGCTCGTCGCCGCGGATGCTGAAGCGCACCTTCTTCTGCATCTTCTGGGCAAGGCTTTGCACTAGGCGGTTCATGGGCAGAAAGATCTGGCGCAGGGGCACCAGGCGGATGGCGTCCACCTGGGTCTGCAGGCCGGTGATGACCGTGTCCAACTCGGCCAGGGTGGAGGCCGAGAGGGTGGCCCCGCGCGTGCCGCTTTGCGAGAGCACGGCAAAGGTGACCATGAGCTTGCCCACCAGCTCGATCAAGCTGTCCAGGCGTTCGGTGGGCACGCGGATGCTGGTGATGCCCTGTCTGCCGGGCTGAACGGCCTGTTCGGGCTGCCTGTCGGCGATCCCCGTGGCCGGAGCCTGGAACTGGTCCTGGTCCGGCTCTTCCACGTCCGGCTCTTCCACGTCCGGCTCTTCCACGTCCGGATCTGCAAGGTCCGGGTTTGGCAAAACCGCGCCCGGCGAGGTGGACGCCAGCGCCGCCGCAGTCCCGACCTCGGCCTCGGGCTGTGGCGCGGGGCAGGCCGGGCGCGGCTGGTCGAGCACGCCCGCCAGGGCCAGCAGGAATTTCCGGTGGGCCTCGCAGATGCGCAGAAGCGCCGTGACCAGCTCTTCGTTGACCGGGGTGATGCCGTCAGCGAACATGTCGAGCAGGGTGGTCACCTGGGCCGAGGCCAGCTTCAGGTGCGTGACGCCGAGGATGTCCAGGGCCTCGCGCACGGCCTCGGGGCCGGGGCGGCCTTCCTCCAGCAGGAGGATCTTGTCCTCCATGGGCTCCACGCACTGGTTGACGAGTTCCCTCATGTGGAGTCTCTAAGGGCTTCGTCCGCTGGCAGCACGATGAACACCGCGTCCATGCCGCCCGCGTGGAAGGTCTCCCTCGCGGCCCCGGCCAGCCCGCGCACGCTGATGCACCAGTGCGCGGCCAGGGCCGAGATCTCCTCCCAGGCGCTGGAGCCGAAGGTCTTGACCCCGGAAAGGTCCAGAACCACAGGGGTCTCCTGGAGTTGGCCCAGGATGGCCCCCAGGATCTGGTCGCGGTGCTCTTTGCGGTGGATGCGCGTGGCGGTGACGCGCAGCACGGCCCGGTCCTGCTCCTGCTCGATGGTGCAGCAGGTTGCGCCCGCCGGACAGGCGGCGTGCGAACCCGCGCCGCTGGCCTGGGCCAGCACCTCGGTGACGGCGTCCATCTCGGCCTGGTCGGGCGCGCCGAGATCGCGGATCTGCTCGATGACCGCGAAGATGGAGTTCACGCCGTGGGCGGCCAGGGAGATGTTGTCCGCGCTGTGGGGCAGGCTGCCCGCCTGGAGCTTCTTGAGAAAGCTCTCCACCTGGTGGGTGAAGGAGCTGGCGGCTGCGAAGCCGGGCATGAACCCGGTGACGCCCTTGATGGTGTGCAGAGGCCGGGACAGGATCTCGATGCCGCCGGGCACGTCGCCCGCGCCAAGACGCTCCAGGCCTTCCAGGACCTGGGGATAGTACTTGTCGTTGACTTCGGCAAAGAATTCCTCGGTCAGGGCATCGCTCACGAGGACTCCGGGTGGGGGTTAATCCGTGACAAAACCGAGCTTCTGGAGTTCGGCGAAGAGCTTCTCCTTCTGCACGGGCTTGACGATGTAGCCTGCGGCCTCGCCGTCATGGAAGGCGCGGATCACGGTCTTGGCGTCGTCCAGCGCCGTGGTCATGAGCACCTTGACCTGGGGCCGCAGCTTCTGCTCGTATTCCGTGGCGCGGATCTTCGCCAGGGCCTCCAGGCCGTCCATCTCGGGCATCATGATGTCCATGAGGATCAGGTCGTAGGGCTTGCCGTCGGCATGGGCCAGGTTGAAGGCGGTGACGGCCTCAAGGCCGTTGACGGCCATGTCGATCTCAAACAAGGTGTTCAGAAAGTTCGCCAACACCTTGCGGCCCAAAAATTCATCCTCGGCGATGAGTGCGCGCATCGATTTTCCTCCCCCGCAAAAGCAACTGTTCTTAATAATGCGTATAATCTCATATTTCCAGTGCAAGTCAACAGGAACTTTCCATTAAGGTGTCTACTTGCGCTGGCGGCCCGATCTGGTTAGAAGCCCGCCCATGCGAGGATTCATCACCCCTGAACGCGCCGGGCGCATCAAAAGCGTGCTGGCCAAGCGCCAGCGCGACTTCACCCTGGTCATGGACAACATCTGGGACCCACACAATGTCTCGGCCATTTTACGCAGCTGTGACGCTTTCGGCCTTTTTCGCGTGCATCTTTACTACACCACGGAGAAGTGGCCGGAACTGGGCAAAAAGTCCTCAGCCTCGGCCAAGAAATGGGTGGAGCGCGCGGGCCACACAGACGGGCCCGAGATGCTGGCGCAGTTTGCGCAGGCCGGGGTCCAGGTCATCCGCACGGGCTTTTCGGACAGCGCGCGGCCGCTCTACGACTTCGACTTCACCAAACCCACGGCGGTGATCCTGTCCAACGAGCACCGGGGCGCCTCGCCCGAGCTGGTGGCGGGCGTGGCGAGCGAGCTGTACATCCCCATGCAGGGCATGGTGCAGAGCCTGAACGTTTCCGTGGCTGCCGCGGTGATCCTGTACGAGGCCTTTTCCCAGCGCAGGCGCGCGGGGATGCTCGACACCCCGGCCTTCTCGCCCGAGGAGCTGGCGGCGCTTGAAGCGGAGTGGGCCGACAGGTAGCGCGGCAAGTACGTTGGCAAGGAGACTGCATTTCCGCAGAACGGTGGTTCGTGGCTGCGTTTTTCAGGAATTTTTGCAGACGAAAAAAGGCTGACCAGACCCCGCGCAGGGGCCCGGACAGCCTTTTCAATGGTCTCTCGTCAGGCCGGGAGAGTCTCCCGGCGCAAGGCCACCTGGTGGCCGAGCTGTGGCCTGGTGTCGGCCTAGTGGTGGCCTTCGGCCTTGCCCTGTTTGATGCGGATCAGGGCCACGATGATGATCCAGGCCATGTAGATGAAGATCAGGGAAACACCGACGGTGCCCTGGGTGGTGCTGTGGGCCATGTCTTTCAAGAGTTCGCCGAGCATGTGTTTGTGTCCTCCGTGGATTCTTAGCCTGGCCGGATGCGCCGAGGCGGCCCTATTTCACCGGATTGCCGGGAAATGTCAAGGGGGTTTGGCCCGGCGCGGGCACGCCGCCCCCGCGCTGTTGTGGAGTTGTTCTGGGGCTGTCAGGCTGGCGCATGAACGCTGCCAGGCCCTTGCCAGCCCTGCCCCGGCAGGATAGAAATCAGCTGGCGCACTGCGCTCAAGGAGGAGCAACATGACCGCAAGACCGCACCTGGTGGTGCTCGACGGCTACACCATGGGCCAGGACCTCTCCTGGCAGGCCCTGGCCGACCTCGGCCCGCTGACCGTTTACGACCGCACCCCGGCGGAGCAGGTGCTGGAGCGCTGCCAGGGCGCGCAGGTGCTCCTGACCAACAAGACCGTGCTCGACGCCGCCGTCATCAACGCCCTGCCGGACCTTGCGTGCATCCTGGTGCTGGCCACGGGCTACAACGTGGTGGACATCGCCGCCGCAGCAGGGCGCGGCATCCCCGTGTGCAACGTGCCGGGCTACTCGCCGCCTGCGGTGGCGCAGCATGTCTTCTCCGTCGTGCTGGAGATGTTCAGCCACACCGCGCGCCACGCCCGGGCCGTGGCCGAGGGCCGCTGGAGCGCAAGTCCGGACTTCTGCTTCTGGGACGCGCCCGTGGTGGAGCTGGCGGGCAAGACCTTCGGCGTGGTGGGCTTCGGGGCCATTGGCCAGCGCGTGGCCGAGCTGGCCCACGCCTTCGACATGCGGGTGCTGGCCCACGTGCCCCGGCCCAAGCCCGCGCCCGGATACGAGCCCTTCGCCTTTGCCGGGCTGGAAGAGCTTTTCGCCCAGTCCGACGTGGTCAGCCTGCACTGCCCGCTGACCGCCGACAACGAGAACCTGGTCGACGCGCGCCTGCTCAAGCTCATGAAGCCCACGGCGCGGCTGGTGAACACCGCGCGTGGGCCGCTGGTGGACGAGGCCGCCCTGGCCGCCGCCCTCACCGCTGGCCGCCTGGCCGGGGCCGCGCTGGACGTGGTCCGCGTGGAGCCCATCCAGCCGGACAATCCGCTGCTCCACGCGCCGGGCTGCATCATCACCCCGCACGTGGCCTGGGCCTCGCTGGAGGCGCGCACCCGGCTCATGGACGGGGTGGCGGCCAACCTGCGCGCCTTTCTGGAGGGCAGCCCGCAGAACGTGGTCAATGGCGTGGTGAGCGGGCCGCTGTAGGCCCCTGCGGACAGCGGCCCGCAGGGGGCCCGGGGGGCAGGGCGCAGCTGCGGCCTGGGCGGTTGTGCCAGTTCTGGGGGGCTGGCCTGCTCCGTTGCGCTGCGCGCGCCCGATTTCATCCCTTTTCATCCCGTCACATCCCGCCTCATCCCGTCCATCCCGTCGCATCCCGTCTCATATCTCATAGGCCCCTGGCCGCGCCCGCGCGCAGCCGCGCCCCACGCGCGGTTTGGGCTGCTCCTGCCTTGCTGCCGTCTGTCCGCTGAACGCGGCAATGTGGTGCCACAGCTTCATGCTTTCATCCAGCGCTTTACATTTTGCGCCGTGTTGTGTCATTTGCGACATGTGCTTTATTAAGCATATGTCAGATTTGACCAACCCGGAGGAGCCTGCATGCCTAAATTCATCTCCCTGACTGTCCTGCTGGCCGTGATCGCCTGCGCCGCCGTCTTCCCTGCGGGCGCGCTGGCCGCCCAGAAAATCAGCGAATCATACGGCCCCGGCCCCAGTGAGTTCTCCCTGGCTACGGGCAGCCCCGGCGAGCTGGGCCTGCTCAAGGTCCTGGGCGAGGCCTTCGGCAAAAAGGAGAAGGCCAAACTCAACTGGGTCAAAGCCGGTTCGGGCGAGTCGCTGGATCTGCTCAAGGAGAAGTCCGTGGACATGATCATGGTCCACGCGCCCAAGGCCGAAAAGGCCGCGCTTGACGAGGGCTGGGCCGTGAACCACTCGCTCATCGGCTCCAACGAGTTCTACATCGTGGGCCCGAGGAAGGACCCCGCCAAGATCGCCAAGGCCAAGACCGCCGCCGAGGCCTACGCCATGATCGCCACGGCCCAGGCCAGGTTCTTCTCCCGCGGCGACAACTCCGGCACCAACAAGAAGGAGCTGGCCATCTGGAGAAATGCGGAAATCACCCCGGCGGGCGACTGGTACATCATCTCCAAGGGCTTCATGAAGGACACCCTGCTGCGCGCCGACGCCGAGAAGGGCTACTTCATGACCGACAGCAGCACCTGGGCCGCAGTGAAGAAGGACGTCAAGGGCCTGAAGATTTTGTTTCGCGGCGACAAGTTTCTGATCAACACCTACCACACCCTGTGCCAGCCCGAGGGCGTGACTCCGGGTGCGGCCATGGCCGCCAAGTTCATCGCCTTCGTGGGCTCGCCCGCAGGCCAGAAGCTCATCCGCAGCTTCGGCAAGGCGGAGCACGGCGCGCCGCTTTACAATGACGCGGCCTACGCCAGGCAGTACGAGTAGACACGCACGAATCCGTTCCCGACACATCAAGCGAGAGGAGAAGACCATGCGCAAGCTTTCCGTCATCCTGACCCTGACCCTGGCCCTGTCGTTGACCATGGCGTTGACCCTGGCCTTTGCCGGCGCAGCCCTGGCCGCAGAGCCCATCCTGGTGGGCACCACCACCAGCACCGCAGACACCGGTCTGCTGGACTATCTGGTTCCGAAAATTCTGAAGGATACCGGCCTTGAGATGCGCTGGATCGCCGTGGGCACGGGCAAGGCCCTGGAGCACGGCAAGAACTGCGACGTGGACATCCTCATGGTCCACGCGCCCGGCGCGGAGAAGAAATTCATCGAGGAAGGCAACGGCGTGAGCCGCGCGGAGTTCATGTACAACGACTTCGTGCTGGTGGGACCGGCCAAGGACCCGGCCAGGATCAAGGGCAAGGGCGTGGCCGACTCGCTCAAGGCCATCGCCGTGACCAAGGCCCCCTTTGCCAGCCGTGGCGACGACTCCGGCACGCACAAGATGGAGCAGGGCCTCTGGAAGGTTGCCGCCATGCCCCTGCCGGACAAGGAGTCCTGGTACATCGGAGTGGGCCAGGGCATGCTGGCCACCCTGCGCATCGCCGCCGAGCGCGGGGCCTACACCCTGACCGACCGCGGCACCTGGATCAAGTACGAGGCCAAGGACCAGGGCAAGTCCGGCCTGGTGATCCTGTCCGAGGGTGACAAGGTCCTGCTCAACCAGTACAGCATCATCCAGCTGGCGCCCAAGTGCAGCAATATCAAGCACGCGGCGGCCAAGAAGCTGGAGGCCTGGTTCCTCTCCGCCGTGGGGCAGAAGGAAATCGCGGGCTTCAAGCTTGAGGGCAAGCAGCTGTTCTTCCCCAACGCCGCCAAATAGCGGCAGGCCGCCCGCAGGCGGAGGACCATGGATTACTTCAGTGAAGGCCTGACCCAGGCCGTGGCGCTTCTGCTGGCTCTGGATCCCGAGACCTTTTCGGCGGTCTGGACCACTGCAATCGTCACGGCCCTGGCGCTCATCGCCAGCCTTGTCATGGGACTGCCCCTGGGATTCGCCCTGGGGCATTTCCGCTTTCCCGGCCGCCGGGGCGCGCGCCTGTTCGTGGACTGGATGCTCTCCCTGCCTACGGTGGTCATCGGGCTCATCGTCTACGCGCTGTTGACCTCGCGCGGCCCGCTGGGCGAGTGGGGCCTCTTGTTCAGCGTGCCGGGCATGGCTTTCGGCCTCACGCTGCTCGGCCTGCCCATCGTCGTCTCCATGACCGCCACGGCTGTGGAGTCCACGGACACGCGCCTGACCCAGACCCTGCTCTCCCTTGGCGCGGACCGCTGGCAGCTGCTCCTGGCGACGCTCATTGAGGCGCGCTTCGCCATGGCCCTGGCCGCAGCCACGGCCTTTGGCCGCATCGTGTCCGAGATCGGCATCGCCATGATGGTCGGCGGCAACATCAAGTGGCACACGCGCACCATCACCACGGCCATCGCGCTGGAGACCGGCAAGGGCGAGTTCGCCACGGGCATTGCCCTGGGCATCGTTTTGATGCTCGTGGCCCTGGTGGTGAACCTGCTGGTGGGGCTGCTGCGCGGCCGGTCGAATGGTACGGGCGGCGTGTCCGGCGGGGGTGGGGCATGAGCGCGCCGCTGTATCATCTGCGCGGCCTGGAGGTGGGCTATGGCGAGGCCTCCGCGCTTATCGTGCCGGAGCTGTCCATCGCGCGCGGGAGCATCCTGGGGCTGGTCGGCCATAACGGCAGCGGCAAGAGCACCCTGCTGAAGCTGCTCGGCTTTCTGCTCGCGCCGCGTGCGGGCGAACTGTTCTTCGACGGGCGTCTGGTGGACGCAGCGGCCCTGCGCGCCGGGCATGTGCTGCGCCGCCGGGCCGTGCTCCTGGGTCAGGACACCTGCCTGCTCAAGCGCTCGGTGGCGGCCAACGTGGCTTACGGTCTACGTTTGCGCGGCCAGCCCTACACACAGGAGGCCGCCCCGCAGGAGATCCTTGCCGGGGCCTTGGGCCTGGTGGGGCTTGATTTCGCGGAGTTCGGGGCGCGCTCCTGGCGCGAGCTTTCCGGCGGCGAGGCCCGGCGCGTGGCCCTGGCTGCGCGGCTGGTGCTGCAACCGGAGGCCCTGCTTCTGGACGAGCCCACCACCGGCCTGGACCGCGCCAGCGTGGGCCATGTGCAGCAGGCCGTGCTGGCCGCACGGGAAACGCGCGGGGCCACGCTGGTCATCGCCAGCCACGACGTGGACTGGCTCAAGTCCTGCGCCGACCAGGTGCTGCTCATGGACGAGGGCCGCATCACCGGCGTTCTGTAATCCGCCTTCAGGGAATCGTGGACTCGCCAGCCTTCAGGAAATCGTACTTGCCCAGGCCCTGCACCAGCAAAAACGAGCACGGGTCGTAGCCCGCGTTGACCACGCGGTGCATTGTTCCCGGCGGCACGCGGCAGGGCGCGCCGGGAAACAGCTCGCGCCGCTCCACCGGATTTTCCTGCGCAGCGCCGTCGGGCTCCAGCTCGATCTCCACGCGCACAGCCCCGGTGAGGGCGAAGGTGGTGTCCGTGATCTCGGTGTGCTGGTGCCAGGGCGTGGCCTCGCCCGGGGCCAGGGTCATCAGCACCACGCGCAGGTCAGCTGTCTCGGCGACGACCTCGCGCCCGGCGATGGAATACGGCGGCGTGTCCATGCGCGTCCTCCCTCGTTCTGACTCGTTTCCGGCTTACCGGCTCATTTCCGGCCTAGCCGGGCCGTGCTTTGACCGTGGCTTTTCATCGGCCTGGCGCTTGCCTGGCCGGTCTGTCCGATAATTGGCCGGTCAGGTCGGCCTGTCCGATCTGGTCGGCCTGTCCGGTTTTAGGCCGCTGGCCCGGTCCGTCCGCTTTGCAGGCGCTACAGTTGCAGGAACATCGTGCTGTTGCAGCTGGGGCAGCAGTCCTTGTCGGTCTTGAAGCCGCACTTTTCGCAGGTCTTGAGCACCGGCACGGCGGGGTTGTGCTCGCCGCACATGCGGCAATGCGTGAAGTCAGGGCCGTTGTCGGCCTTGCACTTGGGACAGGTCCACTTGGATGCGTCGGCCATGGCGTCCTCCTCGGGCGGGTGTGCGGGGAGCCCGGCGGGACTTCCCATTCCCGATATATAGAACAGGCGGCCGAAGGATGCAAGCGCGGGTGCGGGGCCCGGCGCGCCGCCGGAACAGGCTGCTAGCGTCGGAAGCGGTTGCGCAGGGCGAAGCCGAACAGGGCGGCCTGTATCAGCGAGAGATTCAAACAGCATCAGCGGGCTGGCGTCAAGACCTCAAAAGAAAGCGGCTCCTCACAGCAGCCACAACCCCAGCGCCACCCCGCACAGCACCACCCAGATGGGGTCCACCCGCTTGTACAGGGCAATGGTCGCCGCCACGCAGAAGGCCGCCTTGAGCCACGACCAGTCCATGCTGCGGCCCAGCTGGATGCCCACGGCCAGGATCAGCCCGCCGAGGGTTGAGAGCACGCCCGAGAGCGCCCGGCGGAAGGGCTGCCAGCCCAGCAGCCTGCCCGCGCTGGGCACGGTGAGCATGAGGATGAAGAACGACGGCGTGAAGATCCACACCCCGGCGGTGAGCGCGCCGATGAGCCCGGCGATGTGGTAGCCCACGAAGCAGGCCCCGAGCATGAACGGGCCGGGCGTGACCTGGGCCAGCGCCATGCCGTCCATGAACGTGGCCGCGCTCATCCAGCCGTGCAGGTCCACGGCCTCGTGGTACAGGGCCGGGAACACGCCGTACCCGCCAAAGGCCATGAGGTCGGCCTTGGCCATGGACAGCGACAGGTTGAAGAGCAGGGGCCGCGTGAAAAAGGTCAGGCCGAGCCAGGCCAGGGCGACGCCCGCCAGCAGCAGCACCCCGCGCAGGGGCACCGGGGCCGTGGGCAGGCTCACGGGCGGGGCGGTCTCGTCGTAAAAGACCAGCGGGCCCAGGCAGGCCGCGCCCAGGATGATCCAGGCCGGGCTGACGCCGGACAAAAACAGCACGCAGGCCAGCATGGTCACCACCACGCGGCGCGGGCCGTGGGCATACTTCTGCCAGAAGTCGTACACCGCCAGGGCGATGATGCCCAGCACCACGCTGGACAGGCCGGCCATGGCCGAGGTGGTCAAGGCCACGCCCTGCATGGCGTGGTACAGGGCCGAGAGCGCGGTGATGAGCAGGCAGGCGGGCACGGCGAAGCCCAGGAACCCCGCCAGCGCGCCGGGCAGGCCGCGTTGCACCAGGCCGGTGTAGGCGGCCATCTGCATCAGCGTGCCGCCGGGCACGGCCTGGCACACCGAAAGGCCGACCTTGAACCCCTCGTCCGTGAGCCAGCCGCGCTTGAGAATATGCTCGCGCATCAGCGGCATCATGGCCGGGCCGCCGTAGGCCGTGGCCCCCACGCGCAGAAAGCAGCGGAAGATGTCCAGCAGGCTTGGCCGTGGACTGACGAAGGCGCTGACGGGCGCGCTGGCCTGGGCCGGGCCGGGCTGGCCGTGGTCGTGCGAGCCGGGGTGGTGCTGGCCTGGGTCGTGCGAGCCGGGGCCGTGCGAGCCGTGCGAGTCAGCGTCTGGGGGCTGGTTCACGGGAGCAGCAGCTCCGCGCGGATCTTGACCACCACCTTGCGCAGGGATGCCGGGGCCGGGGTGGTCTTGCACTGGCTTAAGTGCGCGTCGCCCGGCAGGTACAGCGCAAACTGGCCGGGGTGCAGCGTGAACAGCGCGTTGAAGCGCTCCGGGTGGTGGAAGTGCGCCGCGTCCGTGGCCGCGTCGTAGGCGGTCTTCTCCTCCAGCTCCTCCAGGGCGAAGCGGGCCTGGACCTCCGGGCCGGTGAGGGGAATGTGGAGGTCCGCATAGACGCGGTGGGCCTCCAGGGTGGTGTCGAGCAGGTTCTTGGTCTGAAAGTCGAAGACGATGGCGTAGAGGTCGCGGCCAGCGCCGCCAGCCGAACCGCCAGCCGAACCGGCAGCCGAGCCGCCAGCCGAGCCGTCTCCGGCAATGGCGTGCTCGCCCGGGGCCGTGTCCGGCGTGATGGTTTGCAGCCAGGCAAAGGCCTGTTTCCAGGCTGGCCGGTCAGAGTAGAGCCGCCAGTTGGCCAGGGCGTCGAGGATCATGCGGGGCTCCCTGAATGTTCCAGGCCGCTACTGCAGCGAGGCTGGATTTTTGGACATGGCCTTGCGGTTGCGCCCGGTGCTGTCCTTGGTGGACTTGAAGCGTTTCACGCTCAGCGGCACGCCGTCCGTCGTCGTGCTTTTCTGCATGGAGCGGGGGTAGTTGTCGCGCGAGGAAGGCACCAGCGGCACGGTGTGCAGGTCGCTGCCGAGAACAACGGCAGGCAGGGCCGCTGTCAGGGCCCCGGCCAGGCCCCCGGTCAGGGCAATGGCGAGCAGTGCGGCGCAGAGACGCTTCATGGGGCCTCACTTGGTTGGCGGTGGTGATGCGGACGCATGGCTCTTGTAGGGAGCCCGCACTCCGGCGTCAAGGCGGGAGTGCCTGCCCGCAGGGGCTTGGCCTGCGCCGCAAACTCGGGTATTGCATCAACTGAGGAGACACCCGCATGAATGAGCTTGTGTGCCACTGCTTCGGCTACACCGTCCGGGACATCGAGCAGGATCTGGCCGCGCATGGCCGGTCCACGCTCATCGAGCGCATCAAGGCCACGCTCAAGGCTGGCGAGAGCCAGTGCGCCGTCAAGAATCCCACGGGCTGCTGATGCCTGCCTGCCGTCCGCCAGGTGGTGGACAGAGTACTCAAAGCGCAGCCCGGCGAACCGGCGCTCAGACCTGACGATTCTTGCGATGCCTGCGGCCCCGGCGATCCCTTCGGCCCTTGCGATTAATCCCACAGCGTTTGCTTCCGCCCGACCCGGCCAGGCCCGGCCAAGCCCTGTGCTGGGCTTCCGGCCCGCAGCCGCAAACAATGCACAGCCCCAGCCCAGCGTGCAACCGCATGGGCGTTGGCCGCCAGGCGCTGGGTCTGGCGTTGTCTGCCGGGCCTGGGCCTGGCGTCGCGTCCTCGACAAAATACATGCCTTGGGCTGGGCGGAAACGGCTCTGCCGCAGCGCTCCCAGGGCGTGGAGCCGGGCGGCGGCAGGCGAGGACAAGCGGGGGCAGGCGGCTATCCGGCGGGCTCGTCCTTTTCGGTTGGCTCGTCCTTTCCGGCGGGTTCGGCGTTGTCGGCGGGCTTGTCCTTTTTGGCCGGGCGCGCGGGCAGGGCAGCGCGCAGGGTGATGACCGCGCGCGCCACGGCCACGGGCCGGTGCGTGGTCTTCTGCGACAGGGCGTGCACCGGGCAGGCCTCCACGCACACCCCGCAGCCCACGCAGGCGAAGAACTCCAGGCTCCACGAACCCTCGGCCCTGGCGCTGTCCTTGACCACGGCCAGGCACTGGGACGGGCACTTGCGCGCGCAGGTGCCGCAGAAGATGCAGCGGCTGATGTCGTTGACGAGTTCGCCGCGCGTGCGCGCAAAGGGCTCGCGCACATACGACGGGTAGTCCCGCGTGGCGGGCCGGGAGAACAGGTTGGCCAGAACCGTTGGCAGCAGCTTCATGGCTAGCGCTCCGTGCAGCTGATGCAGGGGTCGATGGACAGCACCACCACCGGCACGTCCGCGAAGTCCAGCCCCGGCAGCATGGCGGTCAAGGCCGGGATGTTGGCGAAGGTCGGGGTGCGGATGCGCACGCGCTCCAGAAACAGCGTCCCGTTGCCCTTCAGGTAGTACAGGCACTCGCCCCTGGGCTGCTCCACCCGGGTGAGGACCTCGCCCTCGGGCTTGGCCTTGGCCTTCACGGTCAGCTCGCCGCCGACCCCCTGCCCTTCGAGTTTGCCCAGGGCCTGGCGCACCAGGTCCATGGACTGCAAACTCTCGCGGAAGCGCACGCTGCCCCGCGCCCAGCAGTCGCCAGCGGTTTCCACCACGGGCTCGAAGTCCAGCTCGTCGAAGGCGGCGTACTTCAGCTGGCGCATGTCCTGGGCCCAGCCGCTGCCGCGCAGGGTGGGCCCGGCTGCGCCCAGCTCATAGGCGGCCTCCCGGCCCAGCACGCCGATGCCCCGGGTGCGCCTGCCCACGGTGGGGTCGTGCATGATGGTTGCCTGCAGGTTCTTGATGCCCGCCTCGACATCCACCAGGGTCTCCCTGATCCAATTGATCTGGCCCTGGTCCAGGTCCGCGCGCACCCCGCCGATGACGTTCACCGAGACGATGACGCGGTTGCCGGTGGTGGCCTCGTTCACGTCCATGACGCGCTCGCGGATCTTCCACAGCTGCATGAACAGGGCCTCGAAGCCCATGCTGTCGGCAAACAGGCCCAGCCACAACAGGTGGGAGTGCAGGCGGTGCAGCTCGCTCCAGACCACGCGCAGCAGGCGGGCGCGGCGCGGGGCCTCCAGTCCCAGCATCTGCTCCAGGCCCTGGCAGTAGCACATGGCGTGGAGCATGGAGCAGATGCCGCAGACGCGCTCCACGATCTGGATCATCTGGGTGCAGTCGCGCTTGGCGGCCAAGAGCTCCAGGCCCCGGTGCACGTAGCCCAGGGTGGGCAGGGCCTCCACCACGCGCTCGTCCTCCAGCACCAGGGACAGGTGGATGGGCTCGGGCAGCACCGGGTGCTGCGGGCCAAAGGGGATCACGGTGCGGGCCATCAGCGGGCCTCCGTTTCGTCGGGGGCGGGTTCAGTCTCAGGTCCGGGTCCAGGGCCGGGCACTGGCTCCGGGTCCACCCGCCGGACCTGGTACCGGCAGAAGGGCGAGCTCGTGGTCGTGTGCGCGGTCTCGTTCAGCAGCCTGCCCTGATAGTCCAGCACCAGCCCGTCAAAGGTCAGGGCGAACTGGTCGCGGATCTCGTTCTCCACCAGGAAGGAGGCAAAGAACAGGCCGGAGATGCTCGGCAGCGTCCCGCCCTTTTCCACGGGCACGCGCAGGGTGGTCAGGGCCAGGCCCTTGTCGAAGTGGTACAGCACCTCCATGTGCGTCTCGTCCAGCTCCACGCTGGTCAGGGTCACCAGCCTGTTGCCCAGGGCCTTGAGCCGGGCCGCCTCGGCCAACAGCCCTGCCGGGGCCATGGTCGTCGCGTTGATGCCTGTTGCGTTGATGCCTGCCGCGTTGATGCCTGTCGCATTGGTTGTTGACGGATTGGTTGTCGTCGGGTCGATGGTTGCCGCAGTCACGGTTGCCGTGTTCATGTTTGCCGGATCGGTGGTCGTCGTGGTGCTCATGCGCTGGCCTCCAGAATTCCCTTGAGCTTGGCCAGGCCGGTGACCACGGCGTCCATGATGGCCTCGGGCTTGGCCGGGCAGCCCGGCACGTACACGTCCACCGGGATGATTGTGTCGATGCCGCCCAGGACGTTCGGGGCCTCGCGGAAGACCCCGCCGGAGCAGCCGCAGGCCCCGATGGCGATGACCAGTTTCGGCGTGGGCATCTGGTCGTAGAGGTTTTTCAGGACCACCGCGTTTCTGGGGTTCACCGTGCCGGTGACCACGAGCACGTCGGCGTGGCGCGGGTTGCCCACGTTGATGATGCCGAAGCGCTCCACGTCGTACACCGGGGTCAGGCAGGCCAGGGTCTCGATGTCGCAGCCGTTGCACGAGCCGCAGTCGAAGTGCAGCAGCCAGGGCGACCTGACCTGGGCGGTCTTGAGGAAGCGTTTGAGCATGGGCCTACTCCAGGTACAGCCAGACAAGGTTGGCCGCGGCCAGGGCCAGGGCCAGGGGCGCAGCCCGGCCCAGCATGGCGCGCCAGGTGAGCCGCGCGGTGACGTTGTCGATGAGCACCACCGCCAGCAGAAACGCCAGGCCGGTGGCGACCATCGCAAGCGGGCCGGTGGCCCACACGAGCGAGCAGATACACAGGGTCACGCCTACGTCCGTCCAGTGGGCCAGCTCCAGCAGAGCGAAGTCGCGCCCGGCGTAGTCCGTGTACACGCCGCGCACCAGCTCCTGGTGCATGTGGTGGCTGGCCGCCAGGTCAAAGGGCGACTTGCGCAGCTTGACCAGCAGGGCGAAGATGAGGCCCGGCGCCACAAGCGGCAGCCGGAACAGCAGCGGGCCGTGCGCGGCCATGATGCCTGCGGCGTCGAAGCCGCCCGCGGCCTTGGCCAGGCAGAGGATGCCGACCAGGAGCACTGGCTCGTAGGCCAAAAGCTGGAACAGCTCGCGCTGTGCGCCGAGCTTGCCGTAGGGCGAGTTGCCGCAGAACGCGCCGAGCGCCACGAAGCTGGCGCTGGCGGCCTGGACGAAGAAGCACAGGAGCAGGTCGGCCCCGGCGGCCAGGAGCACGGCCGAGGCCAGGGAGGCCACGAGCGCCCAGCGCACGAACAGGCCCTGCCACTGGCTGGCCGGGGCGATGACCTTGGACCAGAGCTTGCCCACGTCATAGAAGGGCTGGAAGAGGGGCGGGCCCAGGCGCGATTGCAGGCGCGCGGAGAGCATCCGGTCCAGCCCGGCCAGCAGGCCGCCAGCCAGCGGAACCAGCACCAGTCCGCCCAGGGCCAGCATGACGGTGCGCAGGGTCACAGCGCGCCTCCGGCCAGGGCCAGCAGCAGCGCGGCAGCCAGCGCTCCGGCGAGCTTGGTCAGCCGCGCCTCGCCAAAGAATTCCGGGGCGTACTCGTTGCCCTCGGTCAGGGTCCAACTGCGCCCCAGCGCGCCGACAAAGCTGCCGGGCGCAACCGACGGCAGCCCGCCGAGATACGGGCTGGCCGGGCTGACCGCGCTCTGGCGGGCCCGCGCGCGCAGGCCCAGGGCCCAGGTCGGCAGGGCCACGAGGAAGAGCCCAGGCAGCAGCCACCAGCCCCCGGCCAGGGGGTCGCCCTGTCCGGCGGGCAGCAGCAGGGCGTTGAGCCAGGGTGCGGCCAGGCCCAGGCCCACGGCCCCGGCCAGCATGGTCAGGATGGGGCCGGTTGTCAGATTGGCGGCCAGATTGGCGGACAGGCTGGCGGACAGGCTGGCGGACGGGCTGGCGGACGGGCTGGTTGTAAAACCGCTGGCAAGGCTTGAGGTCTGCCCAGGTTTCGGTGTGGTCTGCGGAGCTGTGACTTGGCCCACGGCAACCCCGCTCAAGAGGGTGCCGGTGAAGCGCACCCAGCAGACCACGGCCAGCGCGCTGCCCACGGCCAGCATGACCACGGCCAGCATGACCACGGTGGCCGCGAGCGGGCTCGCGTGGCTGGCTGTGGCGGCCTCCAGCACGGCCCACTTGCCCGCCAGCATGCCCAGCGGCGGCAGGACCATGGCCAGGGACCCGGCGGCGGCGGCCAGGGCCGTCAGCGGGGATGTGGCGACCGCCGCGCGCAGGTTCTCCAGGTCGCGGCTGCCGATGGCCTGCTCAAGGTCGCCCACGCAGAGGAACAACAGCCCCTTGGTGGCGGCGTGGACGACCAGCAGCACCGTGCCCACGGCGATGGCCGCAGCCGTGCCGATGCCCGCGCAGGCGATGATCAGGCCCAGGTTGGCCAGGGTGGAGTAGGCCAGGATCTTCTTGGCGTTGCTTTGGCCCAGGGCCAGGGCCGAGGCGGCCAGGAAGGTGAAGGCCCCGGCCAGGGTCAGCAGGCGGCCTGTGGAAGTGCCTGCGAGCACCGGGGCCAGGCGCAGGCACACAAACACGCCCACGTTGACCATGGTGCTGGAGTGCAGCAGCGCGGAAACCGGCGTGGGCGCGACCATGGCCCCCAGCAGCCAGGACTGGAAGGGCAGCTGTGCGGACTTGACGCAGGCGGCCACGGCCAAGAGGGCCAGGGGGAGCAGGCCCAGGGCTTGTGAGGAAGTCCCGGTCCACAGGGCCGGGGTGGCGATGGCCTGGATGTCGGCCAGGGCGAACTGCTTCTGGATGAGCAGGATGCCCGTGTGCAGGAACACGCCGCCCAGGCTGTTCAGCCACAGGGCGCGCAGGGCGCTCTGCCGGGCCTCGGGCGTTTTGTCGTGGCCGATGAGCAGGAAGGAGCACAGCGTGGTGCCCTCGTAGCAGGCGGCGAAGACGTGCAGGCCGCCCGCCAGGGCCAGACCGTTCATAAAGCCCAGGAAGGCCAGCAGGACCAGGAAGAACTGCGGCTGGCGCGAGATCTTCGGGCCCAGGTGCTGTTCATGGTGCGCCATGTACGGCAGGGCGAAGATGCTGATGAGCGGGCCAATCAGGGAAACCACCAGGACCAGGGCCAAAGACAGGCCGTCGACCACCACGGCGGCCTTGGCCTCGGCCGGTGCGGGCAGGCCGAAGGCGCCAAAGGCGGCCAGGCCGAGTTGGCACAGGGCGAAGACGATGACGAGCGCGTGTTTTTCCCTCAGGCCAGTGTACAGAAAATAGGCCGGAAAAAGGAAGCCCAGGGCCTGGGCCACGGCAAGGGCCGTGCTGGAGGACAAAAAGGCCGGGTTCGCCGTGAGTGGGGTCTGGCTGGCCAGCCCCAGGGCGGCGGCGGCCAGAATGGCGGCGCTGGCCATGACCAGCGCGGACCGCGCGGCCGGGCGGCGCAGGCCTAGGCAGGCCAGCCCGGCGGCCATGGGCCAGAAGATCAAGAGGCCGATGTAGGCGTCAAGCATGTGCTGCATCCTCCCCTCAACTCCATGAAGCGCCTTCTGGAATCAGGACCATTGGCCTGGCCGGGGCTTGCGCATGCAGGATCAGGTGCCGGTCCTGAGCGCGTGGGCGCAGTTTTTGGACCGGGAAAGAGCACGCGCATGTTCACGCACGCAGCCGTGCTGGCGCGGACACGCAAGCGGACCATACAGGAGATTGCGGCAAATGAGAAATCAGCGCGGGCGGGGCAACCGGACCAGGGAGCCGGGACGCACCTGCACCCCGCCGTGCATGCTGGCCTCGATGTTTTCGCCTGTGACCTCAATCACTTCCGCCATGCCGAGCAGCCCCTTGGCGCGCTCGTCCAGCACCTCCACCAGGCTGCCCGGGGTCAGCCCGTGGCCCGGACCGGGGCAGAAGGAGATGCGTTGGCCCTCTGTTTCGCCGGGCTGCGCCGCCCTGGCGCGGAAGATCTCGGCCATGCGTTCCTGGCGCAACGCCCGGCTGATTTTGCGGGAGAGCACGAAGCTGGCGGCCATGGGCAGCAGCGCCAGGCCCAGCAGGTACAGGGCCAGCTGGTAGGGCGAAAGGCCCAGGCTGCGGGTGGAGAGCGAGCCCGACGCGGCCTGGATGGCGTGGACGTCCTTGTGCACGCGCAGGGTGAAGACCTGCGGCGGGGAGGCGGCGCTGCCGTTGTGGTGGAAGGTGGCCACGCTGTAGTCGCCCACCGGGAGGCTTGCGGACAGCGTAGCCTCTGCACGCCAGAGGGTGCCGCCCAGCCAGAAGCCGGAGAAGGTCTCCTGGAGGCGGAGGGAGATTCCGGGGGCAGACGCCCGCAGGCTGATGTCCTCCAGCCGCTCCGCGCCGACAGGCATGCGCTCGCTCAGCATCACGCTCTGGCCCGGCAGAAGGTCGAGGTGGAAGGGGTCTTTCAGGCCTCCGGCGATCATGCCGTCCACCAGGGCGGCCACGATCAGGATCATGACGCCGCAGCCGACGAGGCCCGCGAGCCTGCGCTGCGCGGCCAGGGAGGCGAAGCTCATGAGGGGGCGTTTTCCGTGCGGTCGCGCAGCCTGCGGTAGCCGAAGAACCCGGCCAGGGCTGTGGGCGCGAACAGGGAGAAGAAGGTGCGCATGAAGGACGGGGTGAATGTCTCGGGGTTGGCCGTGGCGCTGGCCATGGCGATGCACAGCTCGACGATGATGACGAAGTCGAGCGCCAGGATGAAGAGCTTCTGGCGTCCGTTCATGTTGATTCTGGGGGTTTCGTTCTCATCGCGGAAGAACATGGCCGGGCTCCTTTCTGCTTCTTGTGGGGCGGGCCGGGAGAGCCCCGGCCCGCCTGTGCGGTAATGGCTACTTCTTGAAGATGTTGGTCTTGGAGACGTTCATGTAGCGCAGGGCCTTGCCCTCGTCCTTGTAGTACACGCGGGCTTCGTCGCCGGAGTCCCAGGTGCTTTCAGGCATGGCGAAGTATTCTTCCGGCAGCTGGATGACGGACAGGGTCTTCTGGCGACCGGAGTAAATGGTCACGGTCTTCTTGTCCTTGTCCACCACGGGGAACTTCTTGGCCTTGCCAGCGTCCTTGTCGAACACAAGGGGGTGTTCCTTGTCAATGTTCTCCTTGTAGTCGATCATGACAAAGTCGATGGTCTTGAAGTTCTGCGTGGCCGGGTCGAAGATGATGATCTGGTTCTTCTTGTTGTCGATCTTCATGCGGCCGCCAGCCTTGGGCAGCGGGCCAGCCTCGGCCGGGTTGTCGGGCAGCACGTACGAGACGGGCGGCAGGAAGGTGTAGTCCGGGTTCTGTGCGTCATTCGCCTTGTCCCGGATGAAGGTCATGGTCTTGGTCTCGGGATCGTATTTGATCACCCGGCCCTGATCGACCTTGCCGTAGTCGGTGCAGCCCAGGAGCAGCACCAGGGGCAGGGCCACGAGGAGGGTGCGCCACATGCTTTTGCCGGTCATATCCAATCTCCTTCGGTTATGCTCAGTGCGGTGTGTTTCCAGCGCAGCAGCGTGTTGCGCCTAGCCCTTGGCCGCCTTCATCGCGACCTCGGCCTTGCAGCCGGCGAGGAACTTGAGGAAGATGTACAGCGACAGCGCGGACACGACGATCAGCACGACCGCTGTGGCCACGTCGTCCAGGATGGGGATGCTCCAGGCCTTGGCCGCGAGCTTGAGCAGGATGGACACCATGCAGCCGAGGACCGCGAAGCCGAAGGCCATGCGGATGCCGTAGCCCTTGATGTACTTGGTGGCCACAGCGCCCACCTGAGCGCCCATGGAGGCGCCGATGAGCATGATCACGGCGGCCACGAGTTCGGTGCGGCCCTTATACGTATAGGTGCCAGCGCCGTACAGGCCGGAGATCATGACTTCGAACAGGTCGGTGCCGACGGCCACGTGGGTCGGGCAGCCGACGATGTAGATCAGCGAGGGCATGCGGATGAGACCGCCGCCGATGCCCAGGATGCCAGCCAGCCAGCCGGTGAGGAAGCTCACAAACACGGGCAGCCACATGGAGCAGTACACGCCGGCTTCATTGAAGTGCATCATGGGCGGGATCTTGATGGCGTGGAAGTGCTTGTGCCACTCGATGCCGGTGGACAGCTTGTCGACTTCCTGGCCCGCGGCGCGCGCGGCACTGTCCTTCTTGCGGCGCACATTGATGTCGTGGAAGACCATCCAGGCAATGAAGGCGAGCAGGCCGATGTACAGCCAGCGCACGACCTTCTCAACGTTGCCCATTCGTTCCAGCCACATGATCATTTGGGCCCCGATTTCAAAGCCCACCACTGTTCCTATGAGCATGATCATGCCCAGCTTGTAGTCCACGTTCCCGAACTTGCCGTGGCGCATGGTGGAGATGAGGCTCTTGCCAGCCATGTGGGCGATGTCCGTGCCGATGGCGAAAGCCATGGGGAAGCCCAGGATGTTCAGGCCGGGGGTCACCATCCACGCGCCGCCCATGCCGAAGAATCCGCCGATGATGCCAACGCCCACGCCAAGGATGATCAGGCCAGGCCAGAATATTTTCACGCCCGCGATGGGCATGAGGACGTACAACCATTCCATATCGCACTCTCCTCTTGAGTTGGATTGGTTTAGTGTTCCGCAAGCTCGCGGGACTTCAGGTCGATGCCGATCAAGCCCATCAGCAGGTCTGCGATCACGCCGAAGATCACGCCGATGGTCGGGATGAGGACGATTGTGAGCAGTGTGAAGTACAGATGGCTCTCATTGTACAGGTTGGTCCACCAGGCCTCCCAGCCAGTGAACTTGCGCGTGTCGGCCACGATGACGATGTTGTCGATCTTTCCTCCGCCGCCGGCCAGCACGAACTCTGGCAACGCGAGGCACAGGAGCGTGCACCAGGTGAACAGCTTGATGAAACGAGCTTTCATTGGGTTCCTCCCTCTCAAACATAAACTCTCCAAATTGACCCCTGCCACTCTTCCGGCTACCGTGGCGCCACCATATGCCCACGCGACCGGCTTGATCCGTCTTTCGTGATTTTCCTTATAGCAAGGCTTATGCCATTGGAAAAAGCTTGACGGAATCATTGAAGATATCGTAGTCGTGCAAACAACGCTCTGCGTGATTGCGCGTATTGCGCAAGGTGTTTCAGGGGCTGCTTGGGTGGTTTTGCGCGAATGAGCATCTGTCTGTCCGGGAGGGTGGGGGAATGGCATGGAGTCCCTATCGTGCGAGGGTTGAGAACGAGGCCGGGGAGCATTTCTTCGCCACCTGGAGCGTGCAGAAGAAGCTCCTGGTTTCCCTCATCCCGTCCATCGCCCTGATCCTGGCCTTCACCGGCTATGCCACCAACTGGTACTCCACCAAGTACCTGAACCAGTCGCTGCACCGCACGGCGCAGACCCAGAACCTGGCCCAGGCGCGGGATTTTGAGGGGCTGCTGGAGTTCTTCCGCAAGGGTCTGGTGGTGGTGGCGCAGTCGGGCCAGGTGGACCGCGAGGCCCTGGCCGCCGCCTGCCGACAGTGGAACGTGTTCCACCCGGGCGTGGTTGCAGAGCTGGCCTTTGTCGGCCTGAACGCATCGGACACGATGCTGCTGGTGCCCGTGAACAGCCACATGGCCGAGATCAGCCAGGACCAGTACCAGTACATCAAGAACAGCCCCATCGCCCTGGCCCAGAAGGTCCGGGAGCTGCACCCGGGCGCCGCGCACCTGTCGGGGCTGACGGAGGTGTCCTATCCGCCTTCGGCCTTCCCGGACGCGCCCCGGGCCCGCACCCTGACCGTGTTCCGCATCCTCACCCCGGTTTTCGACGCCCTGTCGCGCCTGCGCGGGCAGCTCATCGTCTCGCTCGACTCCACGGCCTTCCGCAACATCCTGTCATTGTACAACTCGCCGAAATCGCCTCTGTTCTCCTTTGCCCGCACCAGCGAGAACCGCTTCAGCTTCTTCTTCGACGACCAGGGCTGGATGCTCTTCCAGTCCGAGAACCTGGAGGAGCCCGACAAGGGCCTCTCGGTGGAGATAGCCCGCCTGGGCATGACCGGCGACTACGGCATGCCGGAGTACAACAAGTCCTTCCGGCCCTCTACCAGGCACGAATCGTACTGGCGCATGATCGTCGAGATGCAGGCCGGGCAGCAGGGGCTCATGGACGCCGAGGACCTGCCGACAGCGGCGGGCATTTTGAGCGACCAGCACTTCATCGTCTTTGCCCCGGTTCACTTCCACGCCCAGCCGGACAAAGACGCCGAGATCATCGGCGGCCTGGCCTACGTGGACCGCAGCCGCCTGGCCGATGCCGCAGAGTTCCGGCACATGGACGTCATGGCCGTGATCACCGTAGTGGTCATGGCGCTCATCGCGCTCTTGGTCATCTTCATCAGCCGGCTCATCACGCGGCCCGTGCTGACCCTGGCCGCAGAGATCAGCGCCATCTTCGAGGAGAAGACCCTGCGCCCGGTGCGCCTGGGCAGCTACGACCGCGAATCCGTGGTCCTGAAGGACGCCCTGAACAAGATGATCCTGTCCATCCAGGACAAGCAGGAGCAGATCAGGCAGCGCGACGAGCACATCCAGATGGTCTCCCAGCGCCAGAAGGTGTCCTTTGACAGCGAGCTTCCGGCCAACCTGGGCTGGAAGCTGGTGGGCGAGATACCCGACCTCATCGGCCAGAGCCAGGTCATGGTCACGCTCCAGAGCATGATCCGCAAGGCCGCCGGGTCCGAGGCCGATGTTCTCGTGGTGGGCGAGACCGGCACCGGAAAGGAGCTGACGGCCGAGGGCATCCACAAGTTCAGCAGCCGCGCCAGCAAGCCGTTCATCTCCATCAATTGCGGCGGGCTGGACGAGAACCTGCTGCTCGACGCCCTGTTTGGGCACATCAAGGGCGCCTTCACCGCAGCCAACGCCGACCGCAAGGGCGCGTTTCTGGCCGCCAACGAAGGCACGCTCTTCCTGGACGAGATCGGCACGGCCTCGAACAAGGTCCAGAAGGCGCTTCTGCGGGCCCTGTCCGTGCGGCGCATCCGCCCTCTGGGCAGCGACCAGGAGGTGGAGTTTAATCTGCGCGTCATCGCGGCCACCAACGTGGACCTGATGGAGCTGGTGCAGCGCGGCGAATTCCGGGAGGACCTTTACTACCGCCTCAAGGTCATCAGCATCCAGACACCGGCCCTGCGCCAGCGCAAGGAGGACATTCCGCTTTTGGCCAGTCATTTCCTCCGCGAATCCGGGCTGCAGGCCCGTCGGGGCGAGGTCGGGCTCTCGCGCGGGGCCCTGGAGAAGCTCATGGCCCACGACTGGCCCGGCAACGTGCGCGAACTCAAGAACTGCCTCACGCGGGCCATGGCCTTTGCCGAGGGCGACGTGCTCTATGCCGAGGATCTGGTTTTCGACGACGCCATGCTCTCCCCGCAGCTCAACTGGGATGGGGCCGACGCCACGGCCTACATGCAAAGGGCGCAGGAGATGCCGCCCCAGGACAGCGTGCCCCAGGACAACGCGAAAAGGCCGCCGGAGCGCCCAGCGCCCAGCGCCCAGCCACAGGAAAAGAGCGGCAACCCCCGTCACGACCTGGCCATGAGCCTGGCCCGCGCAGGCGGCAGCTTCACCCGGCTGGACTACCAGAACGCCCTGGGGGCGGAGGTCTCCCAGCGCACGGCGCAGTACGACCTGCACGCCCTGGTCAAGGCCGGGGTGCTGCGCAAGACAGGCAAGGGCCCGGCGACACAGTATTCCTTGGCGGATGCATTGGGTGGCCGAACCTGACCCTGCGCGAGCCGGTTGCGCGAACTGATTGCGCGAAATTCGCGCAATTGCGTGTTGCGCGAACCATGGACAAGGATGACTGCGCGACAATCTCAGAGGGAGTGCGCCATGGGAAGTGAGATTCTGGAAAGCCTGGGCAAGCTGTTCCGTTTTCTGTTCGCCAAGGCCCCGGCCAGTGCGGACGACCTCGCGATGCAAGAACATTTCAGGAAGAAGTACAAGCACTTTCAGGAGCTTCTGGAGTCCAATGCGGAGCTGTTGAAGATCGTCTCGGACATGGAGATAAAGCTCCAGGGCCACCAGCTCTTCGGCATGTCCTATGTGCGCACCCAGGCCACGCGGGCCGTGTTCCACGCCCTGCGCCTGGCCGGAAGCTTCGAAAGCCTCTCTGGCAAGCCCAACCCCAACCTGCGCGCCAAGGTCGAGGAGATCTCCGAGCGCATCAAGGCCGAGTTGGAATCGCGCAAGGACACCCTGGACCAGGAGCGCATCCTGGAATACTCCCGGGTCACCAGGGAGATGGTGGACGCCGTGGGCGGCAAGAGCGCCAACCTGGGCGAGGTCAGAAACCGCGTCGGGCTGCCGGTCCCGCGCGGCTTCGCCATCACCACCAGCGCCTTCCGCCACTTCTTCGGGCAGGCCGGGCTGTGGGACGAGATCAAGCGCATCAAGCTGGCCATCGTCCCCGACGATCCCGCCTCCCTGGACGAGGCCAGCGAGGACATCCAGCGGGCCATCCTGACCGCGCCGCTGCCCGCCGACCTGGAGCAGGAGATCGTCGCGGCCCACGCCAGGCTGGCGCACGAGTGCGGGCAGACGCCCGACGCCCTGCGCGTGGCCCTGCGCTCCAGCGCACTCGGCGAGGACAGCGAACTCTCCTTTGCCGGGCAGTACCTTTCGGTGCTCAACGTGCCGCGCCAGCGCCTGCTGACCAACTACCGCTACGTGCTGGCCAGTCTGTACACACCGCGCGCCATCTCCTATCGCCTGCTCAAGGGCATCGTGGACGAGGACATGGCCATGAGCGTGGCCTGCCTGGAGATGATCGACTCCGTGGCCAGCGGCATCATGTACACGCGCCACCCCTTCCACGCGGGCGACGACCGCATCCTCATCAACGCGGTCTGGGGCCTGGGCCCCTACGCCGTGGACGGGGTGGTGACCCCGGACAGCCTGTCCGTGGCGCGGCAGGACCTGGCCGTCATGGACCTGCGCGTGGCGGAAAAGCCGGTGCGGCTGGTCTGCGCGCCCGGCGGAACCCTGGTGGAGGAGCCCGTGCCGCAGGAGCAGCAGGGCCAGCCCTGCCTGACCCCGGACCAGGTGCGCACCCTGGCCGGGTATGCCCTGCGCCTGGAGAAGCACTACGGCGTGGCCCAGGACATCGAGTGGGCGCTGCCGGCCTCGGGCGAGCTGCTGGTGTTGCAGTCGCGTCCGCTGGGGCTGGTGCCCGGCAGCCAGGGCATTCCGGCGGGCATGCCGGTGGTCGAGGGCCGCACCGTCCTGGTCCAGGGCGGCGAGGTGGCCCGGCCTGGCGTGGGCTCCGGCCCGGCCTTCCTGGTGCGCAACGACGACGACCTGGGCGGCTTTCCCGAGGGCGGGGTGCTGGTGGCGGCGCACTCCTCGCCCAAGTTCATGGTGGTCATGCAGAAGGCCCAGGCCATCCTGGCCGATTCGGGCAGCATCACCGGGCACATGGCCTCGCTCTCGCGCGAGTTCGGCGTGCCCACGATTTTGGGGCTGGGCAGCGCCATGCGCGACATTCCTTCTGGACAGGTGGTCACGGTGGACGCCTACACCGGCAAGGTCTACGCCGGGGTGGTGGAGGAGCTGCTGGCCTTCAAGGCCGAGAAGACGACCCTCATGACCGGAACGCCCGTGTTTGATGTGCTTACCCGCGTGGCCCGGCACATCGTGCCCCTGCGCCTCACCGACCCCAAGGCCCCGGACTTCCGCGCGCGCGACTGCGCCAGCCTGCACGACATCATGCGTCTGCTGCACGAGCGCTCCTACGGCGAGATGTTCACCTTGAGCGACATGGCCTCGGGCGAGTCCGGTGTGGCCATGCGCCTGCGCGCCCAGACCGGGCTCGACCTGTACGTCATCGACCTGGGCGGCGGGGTGGACCCGGAAGCGCTGAAGCACCGCGTGCTGCGGCCCGAGGATGTCGTCTCCAGGCCCTTTGCCGCGCTGCTGGGCGGGCTGGTGCTGGACCAGGAGCAGCTCTCCACGCCCAGGCCGGTGCAGATGGGCGGCCTGCTCTCGGTCATGGGCCAGCAGATGGTCAGCAACCCCGCCTCCGGTGGCCAGCGCTTCGGCGAGCGCAGCTACGCCATCATCTCCGACAAGTACCTGAACTTCAGCTCACGCGTGGGCTACCACTATGGCGTGCTGGACTGCTACTGCGGCCGCACCGAGAGCAAGAACTACATCACCTTCTCGTTCAAGGGCGGCGCCGCCGCCGACCACAAGCGCGCCCGCCGGGCCCGGGCCATCGGGCTGATCCTGGAGGGGCTTCATTTTTCCGTGGAGGTGACGGGCGACCGCGTGGTGGGCCGCCTGCACAAGCGCGACACCGAGGAGACCCTGGAGAAGCTCTGGCTCATGGGCAAGCTGCTGCAGTTCACTCGCCAGACGGACATGCTCATGGTGGACGAAAAGAGCGTGCGCGCCATGGCCGACTGTTTCCTGTCCGGGCGCTATGTCCTCGACGGCTCCTGCCCGCTCACGGAGCAGGCGGCCAAGGCCAAGGGCTAGCTGCGGCGTTGCGCGCAGTTGTTCACAGCGCCGCCGGTTCGGCCCATGGGCGGAGTCCGCTGTAGCGATTGGTGATTCCTGTAAACATTGTATTCATGGAGCCAGCAGGGCAACCCGCTGGCTTTTCGTTTGGCTGGGAACAGGTGGCGTGAGCCCACTTGCGAAGCGCCGCCTGGATGAACCGTTCGGCCTTGCCGTTGGTGTGCGGCGTGTGCCGTCGCGCAACCGTGGCAGCGGCCCGCGCATGCGGCTGGAAACCGGGGCGCGGCCAGCGCGAGCATCGTCCGTGATCCGGCTCCGCACACGTCGTTCAGGAAATGCCGACAAGGCAGGGCGCATCTTCATTGGCGGCGCAGGGCGCGGACCGGCTGGGGCCAGGCCGGGAGGCCGCAAAGGCGTCGGCGTGGGCCGGGACTATGGGCGAAGGGCGAAGGGCGAAGGGCGAAGGGCGTTGGGCGAAGGGCGTTGGACGAAGGGCGTTGGACTATGGGCGAAGGGCGAAGTGTGAAGGGCGATGGGCGAAGGACGATGGGGCGGGGAAGGGGGAGCCGCAGGCCCAGCCGGGGCTAAGGCGCGACAGGGACCGGCCCGGCGGAGCGCTCCAGGGTGTGGAAGAGCCGGGCCGCCACCTCGTCGGGCTCAATGGAGGTGAGGCACTCCCGGCCGCGCTGGCAGGTGGTGCTGCCATGCAGGGAGCAGGGGCGGCAGGACAGGGTCTGCTCCAGCACCGTGTCGTACTGCCCGCTGGGGTAAAAGCCCCAAACCCGCGCCGTGGGGCCGAACAGCGCCACCACCGGGGTGCCCACGGCCGTGGCCAGGTGCATGGGGCCGGAGTCCGCCGTGACCAGGGCCTTGGCCTGGGCCAAAAGCGCGCAGGTTTCGCGCAGGGACGTGCGGCCCGTGAGGTTGCGCGGGTCGTCCAGGGCCTCCAGGTGGTCCGGGTTCTTGCCCACGATGATCCAGTCCAGCCCGGCGCGCTCGATGAGCGGAATGAGCGAGAGCCAGTAGCCCATGGGCCAGGCCTTGTCCGGGTGCGTGGCGAAGGGATGCAGGGCCACAAAGGGCCGGGAGAGGCCGATGTGCGAAAGATAGGCCCGGGCTGCCAGAACCTCGGCCTCGGACAGGCGGATCACGGGCCGGAGCTCCTCCACCGGGGGCGGGGTGGCGTCCAGGGCCAGGGCGTAGCGCTGGGGCACGTTGAGGGCGCTCAGGCGGCGCTCCAGGAAATCAAGGGGGAAGCGGCGGTACAGGCGCCGGGACAGGCCGAACTTGGGATAGTCCCTGGACGGCCCGTCCCAGTGCAGGGTCAGTGCCAGGGAGCGCAGGGAGCGGTGCAGGTCGATGAAGCCCATGCCCGAGCAGTCCGCCGCGATGCGCCGGGACTTGCGCCACCAGTCGCGGCCGTCGATCTCGTCCAGGGCCACGGGGATGACCTCGTCCACGGCGGGGTGCCCCATAAGCAGCGGGGCCAGGGAGCTGCGGGTGATGAAGGTGAAGCGCAGGCCCTGGGTGCGGCGCCACCAGTCCAGCACGCCCGTGGTCAGGATCACATCGCCCAGGGCGCTGGCGCGGAACACTACCCATCTGTCCGGAAAATCCCTGACCATTGCTGAAGACTCCAGGCGAAACCGAGGTTGGGGCAAAGCGCCCCTGATCGCAAACAATGGCTGCGAATGTCCGCCAAGTCAAGGATTATGGCTGTTGCGCTGGGGCGGGGAAGCTGGTAGGAAATTGCCAGGCGGCGTCAGGCATATTTGCCTCCAGCGGTCATAAAACTATGTTCGAACTCATCCTTGCGGTTGCGCTGGCCACGGCAGTGTCCTTCCTGTGCTCCATCACCGAGGCCGCCTTCTATTCCTTCCCCTTGAGCCGCATCGAGCGGATGCGCAAGGAGGGCAAGAAGGCCGGCGAGATTCTGTACGCCCTGCGCATGGACGTGGAAAAGCCCATCACCGCCATCCTGACCCTGAACACCGTGGCCGCCACCGCTGGCGCGGCCGTGGCGGGCGCCGCCGCCGTGCGCGTCTTCGGCGACCAGTATCTGGTCCTGTTCACGGCGGGCTTCACCCTGCTCATCCTGCTCGTGGGCGAGATCGTGCCCAAGACCACGGGCGTGGCCTACGCCCGGCGGCTGGCCCCGGCCCTGGCCAAGCCGCTTCTGGTCATGGTCTGGGTCTGCCTGCCGGTGATCTGGCTCTTCGGGCGGCTGGTGCGGCTCATCCGCAGCCGCCAGACCGAGCCCGAGGCCGACGAGGACGACATCCGCGCCCTGGTGACCCTGACCCGCCGCCAGGGCACCCTCAAGCCCTACGAGGAGTCGGCCATCCGCAACATCCTGGCCCTGGACGACAAGCGCGTGGAGGACATCATGACCCCGCGCACGGTGGTCTTCTCGCTGCCCGCAGAGATGACCGTGGGCGAGGCCATGGAGGTCAACAAGACCTGGCCGCACACGCGCATCCCGGTCTATGAGGGCGAGGACGCCGAGGAGATCGTGGGCGTGGTCTACCGCAGGCAGGTCTACGAGGCCGCAGCCAACGACCACCTGGACACGCCCCTGTCCGACCTCATGCGGACGGTGCGCTTCGTGCTGGAGAACCTGACGCTCGACCGCCTGCTGCGCAAGTTTCTGGAAAGCCGCATGCACCTCTTCGTGGTGCTTGATGAATACGGCGGCATGGCCGGGGTGGTGAGCCTGGAGGACGTGCTGGAGGAGATGCTCGGCAGCGAGATCGTGGACGAGACCGACCAGGTGGTGGACATGCGCGAACTGGCGCGGCTGCGCCGCAGCGAGCTGGTGCCCGAGGCGCGCGCCGGGCAGGCTGGCGGCCCGGGCGGCCCGGGTGGACAAGCGCAGGCGTAACACGTAAGACGCTCAGCACGTTGTACGGAAGTGAAGAGCCAACAACGCAAGAGAAACGGGAAGGATATGGCCACCAAAGGTGGAAAAGGCATCTACGTCGCAGCCCTGGTGCTGTTTCTGGCCGGGGTGGGCTACCTCGTGGCCTCCGGCGTGACCAAGGACAGCGTCTATTTCCTCAATGTGGGCGAGGCCCTGGCCACGGACGCAAGCCAGCTCAAGCAGGCCCGCCTGTTCGGCAATGTCGCGGCGGCCGGCATCGAGCCCATGCAGCCCGGCCCTGGCGTCAGCTTCACGCTGCTGGACAAGACGGCCCCGGACAAGACCCTGCGCGTGCGCTATCGCGGCGCGGTGCCCGACACCTTCAAGGCCGGGTCCGAGGTCATCGTCGAGGGCGGCATGGACGCGGCCACCGGCGTGTTCCAGGCCAGCACACTCATCACCAAGTGCCCCTCCAAGTACCAGAAGCAGAACAGGGGCTAGGCCCACAGGCGGGGAGCAGGCTCCCGGCCCGTCGCCAAGCGTCCTTATACCGGAGCATCGCGCCATGCACATGACCGCTTACATCACCATGCTTTTCGCCCTCATCGGCACCCTGTTCCTGGGCGGCTGGACCGCAGCCGCGCTTTTGGCCGGCCGCCAGGAGCGCCTCGTGTTCTCCGAGCGCGGCCAGTGGGCCATCACCGCGCTGCTGCTCTTCGCCTGCGGCATCCTTTTGCGCGCGCTGCTTCTGCGCGACTACAGCTTCTATTACGTCATGAGCCACGTGGACAGCACCCTGGAGCTGGCCTACGTGGTCACGGCCTTCTGGGCCGGCAGCGAGGGCTCGCTCTTGTTCTGGGCCGTGGTCATGGCGCTTTCGGCGGCGGTGTTCGTGTTCACGCCGGGCTACCGGGCGCTTTCCGAGCGGACGCGAATCTGGTTCTGGATCGTGTTCTTCGTCATCCAGGCCTTTTTCCTGCTCATGCTCACCTGCTGGGTGAACCCCTTTGTGCAGGCCCTTCCCGCCCCGCTTGACGGCAAGGGCATGAACCCGCTTTTGCGCAATCCCGGCATGATCTTCCACCCGCCCTTGCTCCTGCTGGGCTACGCGGTGTATGTCATCCCGGCCTGCGCAGCCCTGGGCGCGGCCCTGTCCGGAGATGCGCCCGACTGGATCCGCCCCACGCGCAACTGGAGCATCCTGGCCTGGGTCTTCTTGACCTCGGGCATCATCCTGGGCGGCTGGTGGTCGTACATGGAGCTGGGCTGGGGCGGCTACTGGGCCTGGGACCCGGTTGAGAACGCCTCGCTCATCCCCTGGTGCACGGGCACGGCCTTTGTGCACACGGCCATCGTGGGCGCGCGCAGAAACGCCCTGGGCAGAAGCAACATCCTGATCATGGCGCTCACCTTCGTGCTCTGCGTGTTCGGCACCTATCTGGTGCGCAGCGGCGTGGTGGAGTCTTTGCACGCCTTTGGCGAGGGCGGGGTGGCTGCGCCGCTTCTGTCCTTCATCCTGTTCCTCACGGCCCTTTCCGTGGCCGCCGCGCTCATGGCCGAAACCTCCGGCCAGCGCAGCCTGGGCGGGCTTTTAAGCCGCGAGGGCCTGCTGGTGGTGGCCGCCTGGACGCTTCTGGCGCTCGGCTTCGTGGTCGGCCTGGGCACCATGTGGCCGGTCATCAGCAAGCTGTGGAGCGCCAAGCCCGTGGGCCTGGACGCGCATTTCTACAACCGCGTCTGCCTGCCGCTGTTTGCGCTTTTGGCGCTGTTGTTCTCCATCTGCCCGTGGCTGGGCTGGAAGGACGGCGTGCGCGACAAGCGCGGCCTGGCCGCCGCCGTCGTCGCCTTCGCGGCCTCGGCTGCTGCGTTCGCGGCCCTGGGCTACCGGCTGCCGCTGGCGCTCATCGGCGCGGCGGGAGCGGTGTCCTGCATGACCACGGCGGTGCTGGCCATCGGCCTCATGCCCGAGATGCGCACGCGCCAGTCCATGGGGGCTGCGGCCATCCACCTGGGCCTGGGGCTCATGGTGCTCGGCGTGGCCTTTTCCGGCCCGTACCAGCTGAGCACGGAGCGCGACCTGGGTGTTAACCAGTCCTTTGAGACCGGCGGCTACACCGTGACCCTGAAGGACGTGCACGAGAAGAGCTCGCGCAACATGGCCCAGCTCATCGCCGAGCTGGAGGTCAAGAAAGGCGGCCGGGTCATCGGCACCGTGGTGCCGGAGCGGCGGCTGTACCGCGGCTACGAGCAGCCCTTTGCCGAGGTGGCGGTGCTGCCCGGCCTGGGCGACGAGATCTTCACCGTGCTGCTGGGTCTGACCGAGGACGGCGGGGCCACGCTCAAGGTCAACGTGAACCCGCTGGTGAACTGGATCTGGATCGGCGGCATCGTGATCAGTCTTGCGCCGCTGTGCGTCCTGGGCTGGCGCAAGCGCCGCAAGCCGGGCCAGGACAAGGAGTAGGAGCGTGAGCGGGAGCGCCAGCACCCAAGGCCCGCCCCCAGGGACCGAAAGCCAGGGCGAAGTCCGCGCCGAAATCCGCGCCGATATACGCCGCGTGGGCAAGTTCTTCGGCTCCAAGCTGGTGCTGCGCGATGTTTCGGCCCAGGTCTGCGCCGGGCAGGCCCTGCTGGTGGTCGGCGGCAACGGCGCGGGCAAGACCACCCTGCTCAAGATCATGGCGGGCCTGTGCCGTCCCACGGCGGGCGAGGTCGAGCTGCGCGTTCAGCCCGAGGACTGCGCCTACCTGGGGCACGCCACGTTCTTGTACCCGCGCCTGTCCGCCAGCGCCAACCTGACCTTCTGGGGCCGCATGTACGGGCGCACGCCCACGCGCGCGGAAATAGCCGCCGTGCTCGACCGCGTGGGGCTCACCCATGTCATCGACGAGCCCGCAGGAACCTTCTCGCGCGGGATGGCCCAGCGCCTGAACCTGGCCCGGGTGTTCCTGATCCAGCCAAAACTGGTGTTTCTGGACGAGCCGGGCACCGGCCTGGACCCGGCCTCTCAGGAGCTTTTGCGGCGCGAAATTGGTGCCCTGAAAGCCTCTGGCGCGGGCGTGGTCTGGGTCAGCCACCATCTGGCGGCGGACCTGCCCAGCGCCGAGAGCGTGCTCTTTTTGAAGGACTCCGGCGCGGCCTATTTCGGCCCGGCCTCGGGGTTCGACCCCGCATCCGGCGGAGTGGGGCTTGCGTGCTGAGGCGCGCCGGGCACATCGCGGCCAAGGATCTGCGGCTCTCCGCAGGCGGCGGCCAGGGGCTGGTGCAGGCCATGCTGCTCGGCCTGCTGCTGATCTTCCTCTTTTCGCTGTCCCGGCCCACGGGCGAGCTGGTCTCGGGCCAGGCTGCGGCGGCCATCTTCTGGCTGGCCTCGGCCTTCGGGCTGGTCTTGGTGTTCAACGACCTGTTCAGTCTGGAGGAGGGGCAGGGCTGCCGCCTGGGGCTGTTGTCCTCGCCCTTGCCGGAGCATTCTGTGTGGCTGGGCAAGGGCCTGGCCGGGTTTTCGCTGCTGCTGCTGTCCCAGGCCGTGTTCCTGCCCGCTGCGGCGGTGTTCCTGGGCCAGGACGTGAAGGGTTCGTGGGGCCTGCTGCTGCTGGCGCTCATCGGCGTGGACTGGGGCCTGGCCGCGCTGGGTGCGCTTCTGGGCGCGCTGGCTCAGGGCCAGGGCTCGCGCGAGTCGTTGTTTTCGGTGATCCTGTTCCCGCTGCTTTTGCCGGTGCTCCTTGGCGGCATCCGCATCTTCGCCGGGGTCTTCACGGGCGAGGTCGCCTCGGACCAGGGCCTGTGGACCGGGGTCATCGTGGCCTTCGACGCCGTGTTCACCGCCGCTGGCGCATTTCTGTTTCCTTTCCTGTACACGGGTGAAGAGTAGCGGCCAGCAGGCCGCGTGGAGTGTGACCATGTCGAATGTGACGACGCCGAATGCGAAGATGCCGAATATGACAACGCCGAATATGACAACGCCGAATATGACAACGCCGAATATGACGCAGCCGAGGCAATGCTCCCTGGCGCCCCTGGCCCTGGCCGCCCTTGTGGCCCTGGCCGTGGGCCAGTGGTTCATCTGGGCCTATGCGCCCATTGAGGAGACCATGGGCCTGGTGCAGAAGGTTTTCTACATCCACATGCCGCTGGCCTGGTGGTCGCTGGTGAGCTTTTTCGTGGTCTTCTGCGCCAGCATCCGCCACATCCTGACCCGCAGCCACGGTTCGGACATCCTTGCGGGTGCGGCGGCGGAGCTGGGCGTGCTGCTCTCCGGCCTGGCGCTCATCTCCGGGTCCATCTGGGGCCGGGCCGCCTGGAACGTCTGGTGGACCTGGGACCCGAGGCTGACCACCACGCTGATCATGTGGTTCGTCTACGCAGGCTATCTTGTGCTGCGGGGGGCGGATATGGGCGGCGAACGCCGGGCCATGGTCTGCGCGGTGCTGGGTGTGGTGGCCTTTCTCGACGTGCCGCTGGTGTTCTATTCCGCGCGCATCTGGCGCAGCGTGCACCCGGCGGTGCTGGCCAGCCAGGGCGGCGGCCTGGAGCCGGAGATGTGGCACACAGTGCTGGTGAATCTGCTGGCCTTTGGCCTCCTGTGGCTGCTGCTGCTTGTGTTGCGCTACCGCCTGGGCCGGGCCGAGGAGCGCGCCCAGGCCCTGCTGCTGGGCCGGGAGGGCTCGATATGAACGGATATCTTGTGGCGGCCAATGCCGCTGTGTGGCTTGCCCTGGCGGCGTACGGCACCTGGCTGGTGCTGCGCGTCCGGGCCGTGGACAGACGCCTCAAACATCTGGAGATGCTGCGTGAGCGCAATGACTGATACTTCCGTTTCTTCTGCTCCGGCCACCCCGGCCCTGAGCCGGGCCCAGAAGGTGGTGCTGGCGGCCCTGCTGGCGGCCCTGCTGGCCATGTTCGCGGGCTCCTTCGCCTACCGCCTGCAGGGCGCGGGCCTTATCGTGGAGGTCAAGCCGGAGCGCGGCGGCATGGGCGCGGGCCGGGGCGGCCCAGGCGGACCGATGGGCGGTCCCATGGGCGGGCCGATGGGTGGAGCAATGGCCGGCATCGACACCGAGCGCCTGCGCGAACTCATGGGCACCATGGAGAAGAACCCCAACGACCCCAAGGTGCTCCTGGAGCTGGGCAACACCTTCATGATGATGCAGGCCTGGGACAAGGCCCTGGAGTTTTTGGACAAGGCCGAAAAGCTGACCCCCGGCGACGTCCAGGTGCACCGGGCGCTCGGCATGGTGCGCTTCGAGCGCAAGGAGTACCCCCTGGCCCGCAAGTCCTTTGACCTGGTGCTCAAGAAGGAGCCCGGCGACGTGCTGGCCCACTACAACATGGGCATCCTGCTCAAGCACTACCTGAAGAAGCCCGCCGAGGGCGACGCCGAGTTCCGCAAGGTGGTCCAGCTGGGCTCCGACGATCCGGAGATCCTCAAGAGCGCCGAGGAGGAGCTGGCGCACGGCGGCAAGCCCTAGGCAGTCCAGAAGCCGGGCAACGCGCCTTGACATGGCCGGATATCTCTTTAAAATACCCGGCTTCAAGGGCAACGTGGTGGTGGGCTGACTGGTTCTGCGCCTGGGTTATATGTGGCGAATGTTGTTGACAGAACTCATCTGGAGGGACTCGCATGAAGTCGAAATGGATCGTGACGGTTCTGGGCGTGGCCCTGGCGGGCATCCTTGCCGTTGGTTGCGGCGAGAAAAAAGACGAGAAAAAGGCCGAGGCGCCCAAGCAGGAGGCCGCTGCGGCCAAGAAGCTGGTGCTCGGCGTGGCCGGCGCCCAGTCGGGCGACCTGGCCTCGTACGGCCTGCCTTCTGTCAACGCCGCCAAGCTGGTGGCCAAGGAATGGAACGCCAAGGGCGGCGTAAACGGCATGCAGGTCGAAGTGCTGCCCATGGACGACCAGTGCAAGCCTGAGCTGGCCACCAACGCGGCCACCAAGCTCGTGAGCGAGAAGGTCGCCATCGTCATCGGCCACATCTGCTCCGGCGCCACCAAGGCCGCCCTGCCAATTTACAAGGACGCCAAGGTCGTGGTCATGAGCCCCTCGGCCACCAGCACCGAGCTGACCCAGAGCGGCGACTACCCCAACTTCTTCCGCACCATCTCCTATGACCTGATCCAGGGCAACGCCGCCGCCAACTTCGCCACGGCCGAGCTGAAGCTGAAGAAGATCGCCGTGATCCATGACAAGGGCGACTACGGCAAGGGCTTTGCCGAGAGCGCCAAGAAGGCCATCGAGGACGGCAAGGCCGCCAAGGTCGTGATGTTCGAGGGCATCACCCCCGGCGGCGTGGACTACTCCGCCGTGATCCAGAAGATCAAGGCCGCTGGCGCGGACTGCGTGCTCTTCGGCGGCTACCACCCCGAGGCCTCCAAGATCGTCACCCAGATGCACAAGAAGAACCTCAAGATCGCCTTCGTGTCTGATGACGGCGTGAAGGACGACACCTTCATCAAGACCGCCGGTGTGGACGCCGAGGGCGTGTACGCCACCGGCCCCCAGATCCTGGCCGACAATGCGGTCTTCAAGAAGGCCCTGGCCGACCACCAGAAGGAATTCGGCTCCGAGCCGGGCGCCTTCTACTCCCAGGCCTACGCCGCAGCCCAGGCTCTGCTGAACGCCGTGGCCAAGGCCGGAAGCACCGACTACGACAAGGTCGTGGCCGCCCTGCACAGCGAATATGTCGAGACCCCGGTGGGCAAGATCAAGTTCGACGCCAAGGGCGACGCCGAGGGCGTGAGCTTCTCCGTCTACCAGGTGAAGGACGGCAAGTACGTACTGGTGAAGTAGCCTTTGCCGCCCGGCGTTCGGGCGCGCGAAAATCTGCCAGGGGGCGGGGGCGTCAGATGCGCCCGTCCCCTGGTTTTGTAAGGCCGCTCCTGGATCCTGTCCGGGCGGCCAGGTGGTTTTCTCAATGGAATATTTTCTGCAGCTCTTTTTCGGCGGCTTGAGCCGGGGCAGCGTGTATGCCCTCATCGCGCTCGGCTACACCATGGTCTACGGCATCATCGAACTCATCAATTTCGCCCACGGCGAGATCTACATGATCGGCGCCTTCATGGGCCTCATCGTGGCCGGGGTGCTGACCACCCTTGGCTGGCCCGTGCTGTCCATCCTGGCCATCGCCCTGGTTGTTTCGGTGCTGTATTCCGCCGCCTACGGCTACACGGTGGAGAAGATCGCCTACAAGCCGCTGCGCAGCGCGCCGCGCCTGGCCCCGCTCATCTCGGCCATCGGCATGTCGATCCTGCTCCAGAACTACATCATGCTGGCCCAGACCCCGGATTTTCTGCCCTTTCCCCGCCTCATCCCGGAACTGGCCTTCATGGACGCCGTGAGCAACTACCTGGGCACCTCGGACCTGTTCATCATCGCCACCTCGCTCGTGGTCATGATCGCGCTGACCTTCTTCATCAAGTTCACGCGCATGGGCAAGGCCATGCGCGCCACCGCGCAGAACAGGAAAATGGCCATGCTCGTCGGGGTCAACGTGGACCAGGTCATCAGCGTCACCTTCATCATCGGTTCGAGTCTGGCGGCCGTGGGCGGCGTGCTCATCGCGGCCCACGTCGGGCAGATCAATTTCGCCATCGGCTTTCTGGCGGGCATCAAGGCCTTCACTGCGGCGGTGCTGGGCGGCATCGGCAGCATCCCCGGCGCCGTGCTGGGCGGGCTGGTGCTGGGCTGGGCCGAGAGCTTCGCCACGGGCTATATCTCCAGCGACTACGAGGACGTCTTCGCCTTTCTCCTGCTCGTGGTCATCCTGATCTTCCGGCCCGCAGGCCTCTTGGGCAAGCAGCGGGCGCAAAAGGTGTAGCGTCATGGAGCGAGCGAACATCATCCAGAACCCCATCCAGAACCCCATCCAGAACGTCGTCCGGCATGTTGTCCGGCATGTGAAGCAGGCCCTGGTGGCCGCCGTGTGGCTCTCTTTCCTCACCCTGCCGATCATGGTCATCCGCGTGGACACGGTGGAGAAGACCGTGACCTGGCGCTGGATGCACCTGGCCTACATGGCCGTGGGCAGCTTTGTGCTGGCCCTGGCCTGGTACGCCATGATGGAGCGCCGGAACAAAAGCCAGGCCAAGAAGGAGCTGGAGACCGTGGAGCGCGTCTCGGCCCTGGCCGGGATGCTGGCCGACCCGCGCATCACCCGCCCGCTTATGGCCTTTGGCCTGCTGGTGGCCGTGGCCTTCCCCTGGTTCTTCTCGCTCTACCAGACGAACATCCTGGTCAGCGCGCTGATTTACGTGGTGCTGGGCCTGGGGCTGAACATCACCGTGGGCCTGGCGGGCCTGCTGGACCTCGGGTACGTGGCCTTCTACGCCGTGGGCGCATACACCTACGCGCTTTTGAACCACCACTTCCACCTGGGCTTCTGGGCCGTTTTGCCCCTGGGCGCGGTCATGGGCGCGTTCTTCGGCATCCTGCTCGGGTTCCCGGTGCTGCGCCTGCGCGGCGACTATCTGGCCATCGTGACCCTGGGCTTCGGGCAGATCATCCGCCTGGTGCTGGAGAACTGGAGCGCCTTCTCGTACGGCCCCAGCGGCATCTCCAACATCGACCGGCCCGGTCTGTTCGGCATCAGCTACTCTGTTGAGCAGGCCACCACCTACATGTACTACATCATGCTGGCGCTCGTGCTGTTGACCATCTTCGTCACGGCCCGGCTGAAAGACTCGCGCATCGGGCGGGCCTGGCTGGCCCTGCGCGAGGACGAGATCGCCTGTCAGGCCATGGGCATCGACAACACCAGGGCCAAGCTCATGGCCTTTTCCCTGGGCGCCACCCTGGCCGCGCTCATGGGCGTGGTCTTCGCGGCCAAGACGACCTTCATCAACCCGGCCAGCTTCACCTTCATGGAGTCGGCCATGATCCTGGCCATCGTGGTGCTGGGCGGCATGGGCTCGGTCCTGGGCGTGATCCTGGGCGCGTTTTTGCTCATGCTCCTGCCCGAGTATCTGCGCGCCTTCTCCGAGTACCGCATGCTCATCTTCGGGGCCACCATGGTGCTGATCATGGTCTTCCGGCCCGAGGGGCTGGTGCGCGCCAAGCGCAAGGTCTACACAATCAATGTGGAAGCGGCGGGCTAGGGCATGGCGCAGAACCCAACCGGCATGAACGGCCAGAACGCGGGCCAGGCTGTGCTCTCCGTGCGCAACGTGAGCATGAACTTCGGCGGCCTGCGCGCGCTTTCCGAGGTGGACGTGGACGTGCGCCAAGGCGAGGTGGTGGCGCTCATCGGCCCCAACGGCGCGGGCAAGACCACCTTCTTCAACTGCATCACCGGCATCTACACCCCGAGCGAGGGCGAGATCACGGCCTACCCGAAAAGCGGCAAGCCGAAACGAGCTGATGGTATTCGAATCAACGGCATGCGCACCAACCTGGTGTGCGAGCTGGGCATGGCCCGCACCTTCCAGAACATCCGGCTCTTCCCGTCCATGACGGCGCTGGAGAACGTCATGATCGGGCGGCATTGCCGCACCAGCACGGGCATCCTCGGCGCGGTTCTGCGCGGGCCGGGCACCCGGCGCGAGGAGCAGGAGGTGGTGGACAAGAGCTTTGAGATGCTGACCAAGGTCGGCCTGGAGAAGCTGGCCAACGAGTACGCGCGCAACCTGCCCTACGGCGCGCAGCGCAGGCTGGAGATAGCCCGCGCCCTGGCCACCGAGCCCTTTCTGCTGCTTCTCGACGAGCCCGCCGCAGGCATGAACCCGCAGGAGACCGAGGAGCTCAAGCAGATGGTCATCCGCATCCGCGAGGAGTTCAAGGTCTCCGTGCTCTTGATCGAACACGACATGAAGATGGTCATGAGCCTGTCCGACCGCATCTATGTCATGGAATATGGCCGCATCATCTCAACCGGCACCCCGAAAGAGGTCAGCGAGGACCCGCAGGTCATCCGGGCCTATTTGGGCGAGGACAGCGATGCTTGAGCTCAAACACATCGACGCCTTCTACGGCAACATCCAGGCCCTGCGCGACGTGAACATCAAGGTCGGCGAGGGCGAGATCATCACCCTCATCGGGGCCAACGGCGCGGGCAAGACCACCACGCTCATGACCATCTGCGGCCTTGTGCCGCCCAGAAACGGCCAGGTGCTGTTCCAGGGCCAAAGCCTAAGCGGCGTGTCCCCGGACAAGGTCGTGGCGCGCGGCATCTGCCAGGTGCCGGAGGGTCGGCTCATCTTCCCGGACCTGACCGTGCAGGAGAACCTGGACATGGGCGCGTTTCTGCGCATCGACAAGGCGGGCATCAAGACCGACCTGGACCAGGTCTTCGGCCTGTTTCCCATTTTGCTGGAGCGGCGCGGGCAGCTGGGCGGCACGCTCTCCGGCGGGGAGCAGCAGATGCTGGCCATCAGCCGCGCGCTCATGGCCCGGCCCAAGCTGCTTTTGCTCGACGAGCCGAGCCTTGGCCTGGCCCCGCTGATCATCCGGCAGATCTTCGCCATCATCAAGCAGATCAACAGCGAGTCCAACACCACGATTTTTTTGGTGGAGCAGAACGCCAATCAGGCGCTCAAGGCGGCGCACAGGGGCTATGTCATGGAAAACGGGCGCATAACGCTCGAAGATTCCTGCGACAAGCTCCTTGCCAATGACGAGGTCAAGAAGGCATATCTGGGGCTCTAAACGACATTCAGCCGCACTCGAAACCCGGAGCAACGCCGGGAGAAACGGGAGAGAACGACCATGCAGGACAAGATCATCGGCAAAGCGCTCACCTTCGACGACGTGCTGCTCCTGCCGGACTACTCGGAGGTCCTGCCGGACTCGGTCGACGTGGGCACCATGCTCACGCCGGGCATCAGGTTGAACATTCCGCTTTTGTCCGCCGCCATGGACACCGTGACCGAGGCGCGCATGGCCATCAGCATGGCCAGGCACGGCGGGGTGGGCGTCATCCACAAGAACATGAGCATCCGCGACCAGGTGCGCGAGGTGGACAAGGTCAAGAAGAGCGAGTCCGGCATGATCCACGACCCCGTGACCGTGCACCCGGACGACAACGTGGGCAAGGTGCTGGCCCTCATGAGCGAGTACCGCATCTCGGGCCTGCCCGTGGTCCGCGGCGACAAGCTGGTGGGCATCGTCACCAACCGCGACGTGCGCTTCGTCACCGAGCCCGCGACCCCGGTGTCCGAGGTCATGACCAGCCGCAACCTCATCACCGTGCCCGAGGGCATCAGCGACGAGGAGGCCAAGCGCCAGCTGCACCAGAACCGCATCGAGAAGCTTCTGGTGGTGGACGACGACGACAAGCTCATGGGCCTGATCACCATCAAGGACATCGAGAAGGTCAAGAAGTACCCCAACGCCTGCAAGGACGACAAGGGCCGCCTGCGCGTGGGCGCGGCCGTGGGCGTGGGCCAGGACGGCGTGTCCAGGGCCGAGGCGCTCCTGCGCGCCGGGTGCGACTTCATCGTGCTCGACTCGGCCCACGGGCATTCCAAGAACATCCTGGACGCCGTGCGCGTCCTGCGCGAGACCTTCCCCGAGGCCCAGCTCATCGGCGGCAACGTGGCCACGTATGAAGGCGCCAAGGCCCTCATCGAGGCCGGGGTGGACACGGTCAAGGTCGGCATCGGGCCGGGCTCCATCTGCACCACGCGCATCGTGGCCGGGGTGGGCGTGCCGCAGATCACGGCCATCCTGGAGGCGGGAAAAGCCTGCCGCGAGGCGGGCAAGTGCATCATCGCCGACGGCGGCATCAAGTTCTCCGGCGATGTGGTCAAGGCCCTGGCCGCCGGGGCCGACACCTGCATGATGGGCAGCCTCTTCGCCGGAACCGAGGAAAGCCCGGGCGAGACCATTTTGTACCAGGGCCGCACCTACAAGATCTACCGGGGCATGGGCAGCATCGACGCCATGAACGCGGGCAGCTCCGACCGCTACTTCCAGGACAAGAGCAAGAAGCTTGTGCCCGAGGGCATCGTGGGCCGCGTGCCCTTCCGGGGCCAGGTGACCGAGAGCATCCACCAATTGGTGGGCGGCCTGCGCTCCGGCATGGGCTATCTCGGCTGCGCCACCATCGAGGAGCTCAAGGTCAAGGCCCGGTTCATGCAAATATCCTCCGCAGGCCTGCGCGAGAGCCACGTCCACGACGTCATCATCACCAAGGAATCTCCCAACTACCGCGTGGAATCCTAGAAAGCGCGCGGAGCAGGCAAGCGAACATGCAGCACGACGAAAAAGTCATCATCCTCGACTTCGGGTCCCAGGTCACCCAGCTCATCGCGAGAAGAATCCGCGAGGCCGGGGTGTATTCCGAGATCCACCCCTGCACCAGCGACCCCGCCGTCATCAAGGCCCTGAACCCCAAGGCCCTGGTGCTCTCGGGCGGGCCTTCAAGCGTGCACGACGTGGGCGCGCCGCCCCTGCCGAAAGAGTACCTCGACTGGGGCCTGCCCATCTTAGGGATCTGCTACGGCATGCAGATCATGGCCCACACCCTGGACGGCGAGGTGACCCGCTCAAAGGACCGCGAGTACGGCCGCGCGCAGTTCGAGGCCGTGGGCGACTGCCCGCTGTTCGACGGCGTGGCGGGCAAGGACAACCTGACCGTGTGGATGAGCCACGGCGACCACGTGGGCACGCTGCCCACGGGCTTCATCTGCATGGGCAAGACCGGCAGCCTGGACAATGCCGCCATGTGCGACCCCGTGCGCAAGATCTACGCCGTGCAGTTCCACCCCGAGGTGGCCCACACCGACCAGGGCGAGCGCATCCTGTCCAACTTCCTGTTCAAGGTGGCGGGCTGCAAGCCCGGCTGGACCATGGCCTCCTTTGTGGAGTCGAGCATCAAGATCATGAGCGACCAGGTGGGCCAGGGCAAGGTGGTGCTCGGCCTGTCCGGCGGCATTGATTCGACCGTGGCCGCCGTGCTGCTCAACCGGGCCATTGGCAAGCGGCTGTACTGCATCTTCGTGGACAACGGCCTGTTGCGCATGGGCGAGCGCGAGGAGGTCATCGGCTTCCTGGAGGAGCACTTCGACCTGAACGTGAAGTGCGTCGACGCGCAGAACGAGTTCCTGGACAAGCTCAAAGGGGTCGAGGACCCGGAGCAAAAGCGCAAGATCATCGGCTACACCTTCATCGACGTGTTCGACCGCGAAGCAAAAGCAATCGAAGGCGTGGAGTTCTTGGCCCAGGGCACGCTCTACCCGGACGTCATCGAGTCCGTGTCCTTCAAGGGGCCCAGCGCCGTCATCAAGAGCCACCACAACGTGGGCGGCCTGCCCGAAAAAATGAACCTGAAGCTCGTGGAGCCCCTGCGCGAGCTGTTCAAGGACGAGGTGCGCAAGGTCGCCGCAGAGCTCGGCATGCCCGAGCACATCATCTGGCGCCAGCCCTTCCCCGGCCCGGGCTTGGCCATCCGCGTCATCGGGGAGATCACCCCGGAGCGGCTGGAGATCTTGCGCCAGGCCGATAAGATCGTGCAGCACGAGCTGGTGGCCACGGGCTGGTACCGCAAGGTCTGGCAGGGCTTCGCCGTGCTTTTGCCGCTCAAGACCGTGGGCGTCATGGGCGACGACCGCACGTACGAGCACGTCATCGCCCTGCGCATCGTGGACAGCCTGGACGCCATGACGGCGGACTGGTCGCGCCTGCCGACGGAGATCCTGGCGCGCATGAGCAATCGCATCATCAACGAGGTCAAGGGCGTCAACCGCGTGGTGCTGGACATCTCCAGCAAGCCGCCCAGCACTATTGAGTGGGAATAGCTGCAGTGCCGCCGCGTGCGCGCTCATAAAAGGAACTGAAAGGTATGCTCGGAACCACGGAATTGCTTGTCATCGCCATTGTGGGGCTCATTGTTGTGGACCCCAAGAAGTTGCCGGACCTGATGAAGGGCCTGGGCAGGGCCATCAGCGAGTTCAAGCAGATGAGCGGCGATGTAAAGCGCACCTTTGAGCGCGAAACCGAAATGGCCGACTTCGAGAAGCGAAAAGCCGAGGCCCACGAAACCCTGTACGGCGAGAAGGCCGCAGGGGCCGAGGCCGAGTCGCCCATCGAGACCATGGAGCCTGCGCAGGCGTCTGTGGATGAAACCCTGGCCGAGACCGTTGCCGAACCTGTCGCCGCGCCCGCCGAGGCCGCGCCATTCGCTGAGACCCTGGCCGAGCCGGTTGCCGCGCACGTTGCCGAGCCTGTCGCCGAAGCCGTTGCCGCGCCCGTGACAGAACCGGTGACAGAGCCGGTGGCGGAACCAGTTGCCGAGACCGTTGCCGCCGCAGCAGTTGCCGCCGCAGCTGTCGCCGCTGCCGCGCCTGCTGTTTCCGAGCCCGCGCCCCTGCCCGCGCAGGCGACCGGGGCCCAGGCGCCCGCAGCCTTTGAGCCTGCGGAGGCCCCGGCCGAGGCTGCGCCTCCTCCTCCGCCGCCCCCACCGCCGCCAGTGGGCGATGAGGCCGTGGGCGAGGGCCAGAGCGGACGCATGACCCTCATCGGGCATTTGCAGGACCTGCGCAAGGGCGTCACGCGCTCCCTGGTGGCCGTGCTGGTGGGCTTTCTGGTCTGCTACGCCTTTGCCGGGCAGATGCTGAAGATCCTCATGCAGCCCATGCTCGCGGCGCTCAAGCAGAGCCACTTCATCTACACCCTGCCCACCGAGGCCTTCTTCGCCGAGATGTGGATCGCCTTTGTGGCCGGCATGTTCCTGGCCAGCCCGTACATCTTCTACCAGATCTGGGGTTTTGTGGCGCCGGGGCTGTACTCGCACGAGCGGCGCTGGATCCTGCCCATCGCCCTCTGCTCGGCCTTGTTCTTCACCTTTGGCGCGCTGTTCGGCTACTTCGTGGTCTTCCCCTTCGGGTTCGAGTTTTTCGCCAGCTACGCCAGCGACATCCTGTTCTTCACGCCCAAGCTCGACGAGTACCTGGGCTTCGTGCTCAAGCTGCTGTTCGCCTTCGGCATCGTGTTCGAGCTGCCGCTGTTCATGTTCTTCCTGGCGCGGCTGGGCATCGTCAGCCACGTGGGCCTGCGCAAGAAGCGCAAGTACGCCATTCTCGGGTCCTTCATCGTTGCTGCGGCGCTCACCCCGCCGGACGCCATCAGCCAGACCATGATGGCCGTGCCTTTGTGCATCCTGTACGAGGTGGGCATCTGGGGCGCGTACTTCTTCGGCAAAAAGAAGAAGCAGGACCCGGCTGCCGAGTCCGCGCCGCCCTCTGGCGAGGCTGCCTAGCCGGGGCAAGGGGTCAGAGCCGCCCAGCCGGGCCATTGAGCCGGGCGAAAGACGGCCCTGACCCCGCCCAGGCCGGGCGCTCCAGAACTGCCTGGGAGCCGCCGCAGGGCACAGGGCGGCGGAGGAATTGCGGGCCGCGTCTTGACAACGCCCGCCGCCTCTGATCATGGATGGAGGAGCGCCACCGCCTTTTGACTTGCATGGCGGATATTTGCGGCGCAAAGGAGATGCATCCGTGGCACAACGCGCGTCCAGCCTCTCGCGGACGACCAAGGAAACCGACATCCGGGTGGCCATCGCCCTGGATGGAACAGGCGCGTGCGACATCCGCACCGGCATCGGCTTTGCCGACCACATGCTGACCCTGCTGGGCTTCTGGGCCGGGTTCGACCTGTCCGTGTCCTGCAAAGGGGACCTGCACATCGACGCCCACCACAGCCTGGAGGACATCGGGCTTTCCTTGGGCCAGGCCTTGGCCGAGGCCCTGGGCGACAAGGCGGGCATTGCGCGGGTGGCCAGCGCGAGCGTGCCCATGGACGAGGCCCTGGCCTCGGTGGTGCTGGACCTCTCCGGGCGGCCCTACCTGGTCTACGCCGACGACCTGCTGCCTGCGCTCATCGCGGGCGAGGAAAAGGACGTCTGGCGCGAATTCTTCAAGTCCCTGGCGCAGCGGGCCGGGATGAATCTGCACATCCGCTATGAATACGGGAAAAATGGCCACCATCTGCTGGAGGCCGCCTTCAAGGCCCTGGGACTGGCGTTGCGCCAGGCTGTCCAGGTTTGCCGGACGGGCGCGCCCAGCACCAAGGGGAGCGTAGACTGATGCAACAGCGCACCGTCCTGAAAGTATTGGCGATCTTCTGCGTCCTGGCGCTTGCGTCCATGGCGGGCTGCGCGCCCAAACCCATCGCGCCGCAGCCCAGGCCGCTGGGGAACATCGCCGTGGCCGCCTTCACCGCTCCCAAGTATAACTGGGAGCTTTTGGCCGGGTACCTGCCCGAGGAGGGCAAGGTCGTGAAGCCGGAGATATTGGCCCGGCTGGACGCCGCCCTGGACCAGACTCTGCGCAGCCACGGGGTCAGGGTCGCCTCCACGCCAGCAGCCACACGCCAGTGCCAGGAGATCGTGGTCTTCGAGCGCGCGGGCAAGTCCCGCGAGTCGGCCTGGGCCTATTGGCTGAGCGTGGGCAAATGCCTGCCTTCGGACTTCATCCTGGTGCCCCAGGTGCTGGGCTGGAAGGAGCTTGAGGGCGGCGGCAACCCGGCCTCGGTGGTCATGGATCTGTTCCTGCTCGACGTGAAGGCCGAGCGCGTGGTCAACCGCTACCATTATGACGAGACCCAGAAGGCGCTTTCGGACAACCTGCTCGACATGGGCAAGTTCGTGCGCCGGGGCGGCGAGTGGGTCAGCGCCGATGTGCTGGCCAAGGAAGGCATCGAGGCGGGGTTGAAGGAGATGGGTTTGTGATTCTGTTTCCCGCTGTCGACATCAAGGACGGATGCTGCGTGCGCCTGGAGCAGGGCCGCGCCGACGCCGTCACGGTGTTCGGCGATGACCCGGCGGCCAGCGCCATGCACTGGGTGGCCCTGGGCGCGGAGTGGCTGCACATCGTGGACCTGGACGGGGCCTTCAGCGGGCTGCCGCGCAACTTCGAACTGGTGCGACGCATCTGCGCCGAGACCAAGATCCCGGTGCAGTTGGGCGGCGGCGTGCGCGACCTGGCCACGGCCACGGCCTACATCGAGGCCGGGGTGACCAGGCTGATCATCGGCACCATCGCCCTGGAGCAGCCGGAGCTCTTCGCCGAGCTCTGCGCCGCGCTGCCGGGAAAGGTTGGCGTGAGCCTGGACGCCGTGGACGGGCGGCTCAAGAGCCGGGGCTGGGTTGCCGACGCGGGCCTCTGCGTGGCCGACGTGCTGCCGCGCATCGAGGCTGCTGGCGCGGCCTTCATCATCTACACGGACATCAACCGCGACGGCATGCAGAGCGGGGTGAACATCCCGGCGCTCACGGCGCTGTGCGAGGCGACCTCGCTGCCCGTTGTGGCGGCTGGCGGCGTGACCAACTTAGGCGACCTGAAGAGGCTGGCCCCGCTCTGCGCCCTGGGCCTCCAGGGGGCCATCACGGGCCGGGCCATCTACGCGGGCACGCTGAACTTTCTCAACGGTCTGGCCTACACCAAAGAGCTGCGCGCGGCGTAAGCCCTTAGCGCACGGGGAAATGTAAAGGGGCCTTATGGCCCCTTTGCCGTCTGTTCAGTTGGTGGAGTTGGATAGTTGGTCTAGAATGGGTTTAATACTCTCATATGAAAATATGGTGATGAGCTCTGTTGCACCATAGATGAACATTAGAAGTGAGACAAATCCTGTAATCATCGCTATTATATTTATTGTAAGTCCATACTTGTCTTTGTTAAATGAATTGTAAAACCATTGAGCAAGGTATGAAAAAAGAATTGTTACAGCGGCAAGTGAAAGACCTGTAACAAAATATTTAGCTTGTGCTGCGACTTTTGGGATAAGGTAATAAAACTTTCCTTCTTTGGAGATTAACGATGAAAGAACTGTCATTATTACAAATATACCGCCAGCATTGATTAGCGCAAGGATACGAAGACTTCCTTTAGCAAATTCCAGAAGTAATTCGTGTATAACGTTTACTGCTTCATCTCTGCGTTTTGCATCTGACCTAAACATTTCTATAGTGTAAATGAATCCTCTGTACTGTTCATGGAAAGACTGGAGGTTAGGATTGTTGGCCCAGCTTTCGGCTGAACTTTTCATGTAATCGAGAAAACGTTCGAATTTCATGTCGTACTCCCATCAGTATATTTATTGATATGTTGTAATTGCTGTCTGCGGATAGGGCAAGAAAAAGGGGGCCGCAAGGCCCCTGTTTTGCGGTTCAACCAGACCTAGTTCAGCTCCCTGCGCGCTCCAGAGGTCGCACATCCTCCTCCACCCGCACAAAAAGCCCTCGTCCTGCGCCTATTCACGGACGGCTGCCTGAGGTCTGCGGCACGCTCCGCGCAGCCTGGGGCTATTTCCAGCCCAGCGGAAACCGCTCCGGCTGGGCCAGTGCGTCGGTCTCCACATCCGCGTCGAGGTCTGGCCAGTGGAGCTGGGTGGGCGAGAGCTGGCGCACATTGAAGACATGGCGCACCGGGGCGCTTTGGAACACGGGGTAGTCCGCAAAGGGGATGAAGAACTCCCGGTCCTCCAGAAGCACCCAGAAGCCGGTGGCTTCTATGGCTGTGACCTCATTGCCCGAAGTGTTCGTTCCAGGCGTCGATGAAGGCATGTTCATGCTCCTTAACTAAGGTTTCCATGGCGCGAAGCTCCTTGTCCGGCACATTGTGCTGGCTGGCCAGGGCGACAAGGGGCTCCAGCCAGAATTTGGCCGTTCCGCTGGGCGCAGCGACATGGACATGCCGCCGGACTTCTTCCCGGTTGTTGAAGAAGAACCTGTACGGTCCTGCTCGCATCACTGTGGGCGACATGGCTTCAGGCACCGCCTTGCGTCTGGTCTGCGTCTGGACGCAAGCCTAGCAGGAAAGAATACGCATGCAAAGAGGCCAAGACGTTGCTGACTGCCCACACGACTTGTTTCTCCACACCCGGTAATTGTCCCTTGACACACCCCCCTGCTGTGGACAACATGCGCACCCGGTGGGGAAAACCCTACCGCATGACACCGAATTCGCCGGGGCGGGCTTTCGCCCGGGCAGGGGAGTTTCGCCTATGATTGCCTGGATTGAGGCCCAAAGGGCCGGACTTATCAACAAAAAGAACGTCACCAACAATATCCTCTCCGGCTTCGTGGTCGGGGTGGTGGCCATCCCCCTGGCCATGGCCTTCGCCATCGCATCCGGGGCCAAGCCGGAGCAGGGCCTCTACACCACCATCGTCGCCGGCATCATCGTCTCCCTCTTCGGCGGTTGCCGCCTGCAGGTCGCCGGACCCACCGGCGCCTTCATCGTCATCCTGGCGGCCATCACCGCAAAGTTCGGCATCAGCGGCTTGCAGATCGCCACGCTCATGGCCGGAGTCATCCTGGTGGGCTTTGGCGTGGCCAAGCTGGGCGGGGTAATCAAGTTCATCCCCCGGCCCGTCACCGTGGGCTTCACCAGCGGCATCGCGATCATCATCTGGGTGGGCCAGTGGCGGGACTTCTTCGGCCTGCCCCCAGCCACGGGCGAGCACTTCCACGAGAAATTTCTGGCGTTGGCCGGGTCCTTCGGCCAGTTGCACCTCGCCACGACCCTGCTCTCGGTCCTGGCCCTGGCCGTCCTGATCCTGAGCCCAAAGGTGTTCAAGCGCATCCCCTCGCCCTTGGTTTCCATGGTGGTGGTGACGGTGGTGCAGAGCCTCTTTCATTTTCCGGGCGTGGCCACCATTGGTACGGCCTTTGGCGGCATCCCCAGCACCCTGCCCATGCCCAGCCTGCCCGAGGTGCACTGGAACACGCTTTTGCCGCTCATCGGCCCGGCCTTCACCATCGCCTTCCTGGGCTCCATCGAATCCCTGCTCTCGGCCGTGGTGGCCGACGGCATGACCGGCACCCGGCACAACTCCAACCAGGAACTCATCGGGCAGGGCATCGCCAACATTGTGTGCCCGTTCTTCGGCGGCTTTGCGGCCACCGGGGCCATCGCCCGCACCGCCACGAACATCAAGAACGGCGCCACCAGCCCGCTCTCCGGCGTGGTGCACGGCCTTGTGGTGGTGCTGACCATCGTCCTGCTGGCGCCCCTGGCCTCCAACATCCCGCTGTGCTCCATGGCGGCCATCCTGTTCGTGGTTGCCTACAATATGTGCGAGGCCCGGCATTTTATGGATCTGGTGCGCACCGCGCCCAAGTCCGACATCGCCATCCTGCTCATGACCTTTCTGCTCACCGTGTTCGCGGACCTTGTGGTGGCGGTGAACATCGGCGTGGGCCTCGCCTCGCTCATCTTCATGGGCCGCATGGCGGGTTCCGTCCGCGTGGTGGAGGATGACCGCGCCACGCGCATCCTTTACCGCTCCAGGGAGGACTGCCCGGAACAGCAGTCCCCGAGCTATACCCACACCCCCGAGGAAATCGACGAGTTCGACAAGTGCTGCAACACGGACGTCGTGGTCTACACCATCAGCGGGCCGTTCTTCTTCGGCGCGGCGGAGCGCATCGAGAGCATCATCTCGTCCATCAACGTGGACTTCACCACGGTGCTGCTGCGCTTCCGCCATGTGCCCTTCGTGGACGCCACGGGGATCGATGTGTTCCGCAACATCATCAAGCGCATGGAGAGCCACGGCAAGCGCGTCATCCTGTGCAACCTGCAGCCCTATGTGTACGAGAAGTTCGAGAAGGCTGGCATCCTGGCCATGGTCGGCCCCGCGAACATCATCTCCCGCGTGGAGGAGTACCACACCGTGTGCGCCTGCAAGGTGGAGGGAGCGGAACCCAAGGGGCCAGCTTCCGGCCCAACGCCGCTGGGGCCACCGGCGACGTAGACGGGACGGCGCGCAGGACGCGAAAGAGAAGGGGGGCAATGGCCCCCCCCTTTTTTGTTGAAAGAATGATGTGGGATGACGGGAAGCCGTTTTCAGGCGTTCTGCGGCTCCGGTTGCAAGCGCTTGTGGAACAACGCTCGTTTCCGTTGCGCAGGGCCAGCAGCCGGGCCTGTCGGCGTTCACTCTCCCGGAGTCTTGGCCGGTATTCTCAGCACTCGCCGTCGAGCAGGATGGCCAGGGCCTTGCCCGCGCGCGTGGCCTTGAATTCGATGATCTCGCAGGTGGCCGCGCCCTGGGTGACAAAGGGGTCCTGCGCCAGAATAGCGGCCAGCTCCTCGCGGCTGCCGGCCCGGGCCAGGATGATGCCGCCGTCGCGCGGCTCGCGTGGGCCGGAGACCATGAATATCCCGGCGCGGTAGTTGGCCTCCAGGAACTCCCGGTGGGCGGGCAGCAGTTCGTCGATGACGGCAAGAGGCTTCACATAGTTCACGAGCACGAGGTACATGGGGTCTCCTTGTTGGCCTGCGGGGCTGCGGCGGGGCTGCGCGGCGGCGCTGGCAGTTTTTCCTTCAGCTTCTGGATGCGCGCGCAGGACTGGCGCAGGCGCTCCGGGCTCAGTCGGCCCTCGGCCACCAGGGCCATGAGCGCGTCCAGGGCTTTTTGCGCGATGTCCGGGTCATAGTCCAGATTGTTGCCGATGAGCAGCACGTCGGCCCCGGCCTCCACGGCCAGCCGCAGCACTTCCTTGAACTCGTAGTGGGCGGCCACGGCGCGCATCTGCAGATCGTCGGTCACGACCACGCCGACGTAGCCCAGCCGGGTGCGCAGCAGGCCGTCGATGACCGGCCGCGACAGGGTGGCCGGGTGCGCCGGGTCCAGGCGCGCGTTGAACACGTGCGCGGTCATGACCATGTCCGCCAGGTTCTGGCGCACCAGCTGGCGGAAGGGGACGAGTTCGGCCTCGGTCCAGGTGGCGGTGATGTCGGTGAGGCCCAGGTGGCTGTCCGTGGTGCTTGAGCCGTGGCCGGGGAAATGCTTGGCAGCTGTGAGCACGCCCTGGCTGTGCAGCCCCCGGGCGAAGTCCCCGGCGCAGGCGGCCACCCGCAGCGGATCATCAGAGAAGCTGCGCCCCAGCGCGCCGATGACCGGGTTCTGCGGGTTCACGTTGACATCGGCCACGGGCGCGAAGTCCAGGTTCACGCCCACGGCGGCCAGGGCTGCGCCCACGGCCTTGCCTGCGGCCAGGGCTGGCGAGGGGGTCGTCGTTTCCGATCCGGCAGGGTCCGGCGCGGGGCAGAGGTCCGCCGCCGGGGGCGTTTCCGTAAAGCCGCGTTCGGCCTTGAGGCGCTGCACGCGCCCGCCCTCCTGGTCCACGGCGATGAACAGCGGCGGTGAACCGGCGGCTGCGGCTGCGGCCTGGAGCGCGCTGGTGAGCCGCCGCAGCTGCTCCGGGCTCTGGATGTTGCGCTGTGGGCTTTTGAGGGCCGCGTCGCGGTCGAACAGGATGACCCCGCCCAGGTTCAGCCCGGCGATCTGGCCCAGGATGGGCAGGGGGACAGGCAGGTCGTCGTGCAAGGGACCGGAAAGGGAGTCAGGTTGGCTGGCGTCGGGCAGTGAGCCGGGCAGTGAGTCAAACGGGCTGGCAACGGGCTCGGCCCCGCGAAAGCCCACCAGGAGCATCTGCCCGGCCTGGCGGCGCAGCTCCGGCGTGGGCTGCTCCGGGCGCAAGAGCGCGCAGCCGCCCAGGGTCGACACGCAGGCCGCAAGCAGGCACGCCGCCAGCGGCCAGGCCGGGGCAGGGGGTTTGCGCCGGGTGCGCGTGGGGCCGGGCATCGTGTCCGCTAGGCCCCTTCCGCGCCCAGGGAGAAGGTGCTCTCCATGTCGTAGCTGGAGATGACCCGATAGGAGATGAGCGTCTCCGAGCTGGTGATGCCCAGGATCTTCAGCATCTTTTCGGTCACGATGGTGGCCAGGTCGTCGTTGTCGCGCGCGCGGATGATGGCCACCAGGTCGAAGCGTCCGCCCACGGAGTGGACTTCGCTGATGCCTCTGATCTCGACGAGCTTCTGGGCCACCACATTGATGGCGTCGGGCAATACGTGCAACAGCACAATGGCGTTGGTCATGGCGATCCTCCGTTGTTTGGTCTTGTACCTGTTTGCCCCGCGCTGGTCAAAGGTGCGCAGCGCAAAAAAAGCCCCCGGACCGGAATCCGGGGGCCGCATGGAAGGTTGCTTCAGTTATTCTTCGGCCAGGGCGATCACGGTCTCGCCGTACTCGTCCTTCTGTGTGGTCTTGATGGCCAGGAGTTCGCGCCAGCGCATGAACGCGCCCACGAAGACGATGACCATGAGCAGCATGACCAGGGCGCCCAGGAAGGTCAGCAGGTACTTGCCCTTGGGCAGGTAGTTGTCGAAGATGTTCAGGTAGCCCGCATACATGGTGATGATGCCCAGGATGATTCCGGGCACGGCGGTCAGCCAGGCGTATTGGGCCTTGTTCATGCGGATGAGCATGGTGGTGCCGATGATCAGGCCGCTTGCGGCCAGCAGCTGGTTGCTCATGCCGAACAGGGGCCAGATGGTGGAGATGTCTCCGGTGTAGACCAGATAGCCCCAGCAGCCAGTGAAGATGGCGCTGGTGATGATGACGCCGGGCCACCAGCGCTTGTCGTCGAACTTGGGAATGAACGCCCCGATCATCTCCTGCAGGAAGAAGCGGCCCACGCGGGTGCCGGTGTCGACTGCGGTCAGGATGAACACGGCCTCGAACATGATGGCGAAGTGGTACCAGTAGCCCATCAGGCCCTTCATGAAGGGCACGGCGGAGAAGATGTAGGCCATGCCCACGGCGAGCGACACCGCGCCGCCAGGACGGCCCTGGATCTTCTCCTGCACCTGGGCGGCCAGGTCGGGCAGGTTGACCACGGCCATGCCCAGTTTGTCGAACACGGCCGGGGCGGAGTTGATGGCGAAGTAGTCTGCGGGCACCAGCACGCAAGCGGCGATGAGGGCCATGATGGCCACAAAGCCTTCCACCAGCATGGCCCCGTAGCCCACGAAGAGCACGTCGCGCTCGTTGCCGATCATCTTGGGCGTGGTGCCCGTGCCGATGATGGCGTGGAACCCGGAGATGGCCCCGCAGGCGATGGTGATGAAGATGAACGGGAACACCGGGCCGGGGATGACCGGGCCGCCGCCGCCGACGAACTTGCTGATCGCCTCCATCTGCAGATCCGGGTGCACGAAGACGATGCCCGCCGCCAGCATGGCGATGGTTCCGATCTTGAGGTAGGTGGACAGGTAGTCGCGCGGGCACAGGAGCAGCCACACCGGCAGCACCGAGGCCACGAAGCCGTAGATGGGGATGGTGATGGAGATGGTCTTCTTGCTCATGGTGAACAGCGGCCCCAGGGTCGGGTCGGCCACCACGTAAGGTCCGGCGATGACGGCCAGGAACAGCAGCACCACGCCGATGATGCTGGCGCCCTTCACGTCGCCCTCGCGCCAGATGTGCAGGTACACGCCCATCAACAGCGCGATGGGGATGGTGGCGAACACGGTGAAGGTGCCCCAGGCGCTTTCGGCCATGGCGTTGACCACGGCGATGGACAGGCCGGCCAGGGTGAGCACCAGGATGAACAGCACGGCCCAGGAGGCCACGTGGCCCACGGCCTTGCCGATCTCGCTCTCGGCGATCTTGCCCAGGCTGTGGCCCTTGTGCCGCACGGAGGCGAAGAGCACCACCATGTCGTGCACGGCCCCGGCCATGACACAGCCGATGATGATCCACAACGCGCCCGGCAGGTAGCCGAACTGGGCCGCCAGCACCGGCCCGAGCAGCGGTCCGGCTGCAGCGATGGCGGCGAAGTGGTGCCCGAAGAGCACAAACTTGTTGGTCTTGACGTAGTCCCGTCCGTCAGCGAACTTGATGGCCGGGGTGATGCGTTCGCTCTTCAGCTCCAGCACTTTGTTGGCCCAAAACAGGCCGTAGAAGCGGTAGGCGATGGCGAAGACGCAGAGTGAGACGAAGACGAGTGTGAGCGCATTCATACACGATCCTCCATCGGTTGGAATCCAAGGGCACTCTATCGCAAAGACGGTTCCGGGACCGTCGTGGAGCCATATCCTGTGTCTTGGCCGGGCCTCTGGGCCGTGCTTCGCTGATTCTCGTGAATTTACTGGTTAAACGGTACTCCTGACAATGTACGCTGTCAACTAACCACCTGGCGGGCAAGCACTCTTTTCGATTCAGGACTCCCTGGGCTGGCGCCTGGTGCCCTGGTAGAGTTCAAACTCCAGCAGGCGGCACTCGATCTTCGCGTTGTAGAAGGGGGTGCGCCGTCTGGGCTTGAGCCCCACGCGCTTGGCCAGCTCGCTGTTGCCGGTGAAGACATAGCCGCGCCAGCCGGGCAGGCGCTGTTTGAAGAAGTCGCCGATGGCCGCGTAGGTCTCGGCCAGCTGGTCGGCCTCGCCCATGCGTTCGCCATACTCCGGGTTCAGGACGCAGACGCCGGGTCCCTCGGGAACATCGGTTTCGCGGAAGTCGGCCACGGAGAACTCGATGTGCTCCTCGACCCCAGCGGTGCGGGCGTTCTGGCGTGCGGCCTCCACGGCCTCGGGATCGATGTCGCTGGCCAGGATGCGCACGCGCAGGATCTTTTGGGCCTGGCCGTGCAGCTCGCGGCGCAGGGCCTCGTAGCCCTCCTCGTCAAAGCCGATCACGTGCCGGAAGGCGAAGTCCGACCGCAGCAGGCCCGGGGCGCGGCCCAGGCCCAGCAGCGCGGCCTCGATGGCCAGGGTGCCGCTGCCGCACATGGGCGAGAGGAAATGCTCGGCTTGGGCGTCAAAGCGCGTGGCCAAAACGATGCCTGCGGCCAGGGACTCCTGCAAGGGGGCCTTGTGCGGCATCTTGCGGTAGCCCCGGCGGGGCAGGGGCGCGCCCGTGGTGTCCAGGTACACGGTGACCTCCGGCCCGCGCCAGTGCAGAAACACGCACGCGCCCGTGGCCTCCGGGCCGGAGTTGGGCCTTCTGCCCTCCTGCTCCAGGATGCGGTCCACGATGGCGTCCTTGGCCTTCTGGTTGGCGAAGCGGCCATCGTTGACAAAGTCGTTCTGCACCGAGGAGTCCACGGTCAAATATCCGTCCACCGGGATGATGTCCTCCCAGGGCAGCCGGAACAGCTCCCGGCCCAGGGCCGTGGGGTCCTCGGCGCGGAAGCGGGCCAGCTCCAGCAGTACGCGGTGCCCGGTGCGCAGGCACAGGTTCAGGCGCATGGCGGTGTGCATGTCGCCCTTTGTCTCCACCCCGGCGGTGAGCTCGCGCGTGGGCAGGCCCAGGGCCGCAAGCTCGGCGCTCAGGAAGGGGGGCAGGGCCTTGGGGCAGGTGACGAGGATGGTGCGTTGGTCGGCGGTGCGAATGTCGGCGGTGTGTTGTTCGGCTGGGGTGTGCATGCCCGTGGTGAATCACGCCAGGAGGGTTGCGTCAAGCCTGGCGAAGGGCTCCGGGGACTCCAGCAGGGCGGTCATCTCGTCTGCGGGCAGCGGGCGGCTGAAGTAGTAGCCCTGGAACTCCCGGCAGCCCAGGTTGGTCAGGAACCACAGTTGCTGGCTGGTTTCCACACCTTCCGCGACCACGCGCAGCTCCATGTTCCTGGCCATGGTCAGGATGGTCTGGACGATGGCCGCGTCGTCCTCGTCGTCGGGCAGGTCGCTGACAAAGGAGCGGTCGATCTTGATGGCCTCGATGGGCATCTTCTTGATGTAGCCCAGCGACGAGTATTCCTTGCCGAAGTCGTCGAGCACGATGGCTGCGCCCATGCGCGTCAACTCCTCCAGCGCCTCCAGGGTCTCCGGCAGGTTGCTCATGAGGGTGGTTTCGGTGATCTCGAACTCGAGCGCGCTGGCGGGCAACCCGGAGTCCTCGACAATGGCCCGGATGCGCGCGCCCAGGCCCGGGTTCAGGAACTGGCGCGGGGAGAGGTTCACGGCCATGGTGAAGCGCTCATGCCCGGCCCTGCGCCAGGCCAGGGCCTGGCTGCAGGCATGGCGCAGCACGATGTCCGACAGGGGCATGATCAGCCCGGTGTCCTCGGCCACGGGGATGAACTCGTCGGGCTGGACCAGGGTGCCGTCTTCGCGCCGCCAGCGGACCAGCGCCTCGGCCCCGGTGATGCGGTTGCCCGGGGCCAGCACCTTGGGCTGGTAGTACACCTCGATGTCGCCCGCAGCCAAGGCGCGGCGCAGGCCGGTGGCCACCATGAGCCTGCGCACCACCTGGTCGTTCCGCTCGGTGGTGAAGAAGTCAAAGACGTTTCGGCCGCGCTCCTTGGCCCGGTACATGGCCAGATCGGCGTTTTTCAGCAGGTCCTCGGGCGTTTCGCCGTGGGCCGGGAACATGGCCAGGCCGATGGACAGGCCCACGTGCAGGCTGTTCCCGTCGAGCACAAAGGGCTCGGCGAACAGGTCCAGGATGTGCCCGGCCACCCTGGCCACGGCCTCTGCGCTGGTGGGGCCGTCCATGACCACCACGAATTCGTCGCCGCCCAGGCGGGCCACGGTGTCGCGGCGGCGCACCGCGCCGTTCAGGCGCACGGCAACCATCTGCAGCAGCCTGTCGCCCATGGAGTGGCCCATGGAATCGTTGATGTCCTTGAAGCGGTCCAGGTCCATGAGCAGCACGGCGATTTCCAGCCCGTCACGCCGGGCGGACTCCACGGAGCGCTCCAGGCGGTCGTGCAGCAGCAGGCGGTTGGGCAGGCCGGTGAGGGCGTCGTGGAAGGCCTGGTGGCGCAGTTGCTCCTCGGCGCGTTTCTGCTCGGTCACGTCCTCCAGGGCGCATACGCTGGTGCTGGTGCCCGGCAGCATGGCCACGGTGAGCCGCACAATGCGCTGTTCTCCGGCGGTGTTGATGAAATTTGCTTCGTAGTTGCGCGGGGCCAGCTCCGGAGACACGCGGCGCTTCACGTGGTGGCGCAGCATGAGCTCCACGCTCTCGGGCGAGAAGAACTCGGTCCAGCTCATGCGCCCCTCGACCTGCTCGCGCGCAAGGCCGCTTAAGTTCACGAACTCCTGGTTGGCGTGGGAGATGGTGGTGTCCTCTTCAACAAGCACGGTGGCCGTCCCGGTGTTCATGAACAGGGTGCGGTAGGTCTCCTCCGAGCGCTCCAGCGCGTCCTGGGCCTTGAGCAGGTCGTCCACGTCGATGAAGGTCTCCAGCAGGATGGGCTTGCCCCCGCGCTTGATGCACGCGATGCTCTTCAGGATGGCGCGGGTGCTGCCGTCGGCCCGCAAGAGCGTGCGCACGGACTGTTCGCCGCTTATGCCTTCGTCGAGGACGGGGCACTGGTCCTGGGCGTTGGGGCAGACAAAGCCATGGCAGACCTGGCCGAGGATCTCCTCGCGCGTGCGGCCGGCCAGGGCCGTGGCAAAGGCGTTGATCTCCTCGATGCGGCGGGTCTGCGGGTCCACCAGCATGACCCCGGCCTGGATGGAGTTCAGGATGTGCTGAAGGAACTGCTCCTGGGCCTCCGTGGCTGCGCATTGGGTGGCCAGGCCGTGGCGGGAGCGGTGCAGTTCGGCCAGGGTGGCGTTGATGCCCCTGGCCAGGGCGGAGAGTTCATCCGTGCCGGGCATGTCCACCTGGCCCAGCTGCGTTCCGCCGGTGCCGACGGCCTCCACCTGCCCGCGCAGGCGGGTCAGCCGCAGGAACACCCGGCGCTCCAGAAAGGCGCACATGCCGCCCAGGAACAGGAGCACGCACGCGGACAGCCAGATCTGGCTCTGCACCAGGGCATGGTTGCCCTGGCGGACGATGGATCGCTGCTCGCGCACGATGAGCCGCAGGGCAGGCTGGCCCCAGATGTCCGTCAGCACGGTGGTTCCGGCCACGAGGTCCTGGTTCAGGAGCTGCACGCGGATCTGGCCCGTGGGGGAAAAGGCCGTGCTCTCCAGGTCGCGGGGCAGCTGGCCGTCGGCGCGCTCCAGGGTCAGCGGCAGGCGGATGCGCTCGGAAATGGCGGCGGCCTCCTGGCTGCCCAGGGCGCGCACCATCACCAGCGTGCCCAAGGAGGGGCCGACGGCCTCGCTGGTCAGGATGGGGCTGGCCGACACGAGGAAAACGCCGCCGGGCAGCAGCGCCAGGCCCTTGATGCGGTCCTCGGCCTGGGTTCCGGCCAGGAGCGGGGAGCCCGGCTGCAGGTGGTCCAGCAGCCCCTCGGGCAGGGGGGTCTGCACACCCTTGGCCGGGTCCATGCCCAGGCCAAGCACCACGCGCCCCCGGGCATCCAGGAAGACGATGGCCGAAAGCCGCAGCGAGGCCAGGGTGCGCTCGTTCAGGTTGGAGCGGACGAAGCCCTTGTTCCCGTCCTGCATGAACCGCGCGGTGTCGTCCCACACGGCCCAGTCCATCAGGGTCTCGTCCAGCTTCGTCAGCTCATCGCCCACGGCGTTTTTGGCGCGCTCCACGTTCTTGCGCGTCTGGGCCTGCTCCAGGACCAGAAAGCTGGTGTCGATGATGGCGCGGGTGGACAGGAGCAACACCGCCAGCAGCGCCAGTGTGCCAAGGCCTGTCAGGAGAAGTGTCGCCTTGCGCAGTGTCATGCGGCCTCGTGGGCAGCGGTTTGACCCCGTTGGTTGCCGGAGAAGTGCTGCCGTCTGGCATTCTAATCAAATAGGGCGCAACATGCAAAGTGGAAATATGAGATCAGTGATGATGATACGTAGGCTCCGGGGAGCGCTGCTGCACGGCTAGCGGTCAGCCGTGGCGGGGGTCCGGGGTGCGCAGGCGGTTCTTTTCCACCGGGGCCTCCACGGGGTAGACGGGGTTGGCCCTGGTCCACCAGCCCGGCACAGCGGCCTCGGTGAACTCCACGCGGTGCACGAACTTGATGCTCTTGTACGCCAGGTCAAAGGGGCTGACCACGCGGGCCGGGGCGCCGCGCTGGTCCGGCAGGGGCGCGCCCTCCAGGTCCAGGGCCAGCAGGGCCTGCAGGGCCGGGTTCAGCAGGTCGGCCAGGGGCAGGGACTCCACGTAGTGCGTCAGCCCGCCTGCGTCCTCGGTGCTGCCCAGGGAGTGGAACACGGCGTGCCTGGCCTGGGGCAGGATCGCGACCCGGGCGAAGAGTTCGCGGAACTCCACGCCGCCCCAGGGCGCGTCGGCCACGCTCCAGCCCTCCACGCAATGGAAATCCAGCGTGCGCCGCACCTGGGGCAGGGCGCGCAGCTCGCGGTAGCTCAAGGCCGCCGGGGCCTGCACCAGTCCGTCCAGGGTCAGGGCATAGGGTTCGCGGCGGCCATCGCGCCAGATGATCTCGCCGCTCGCGGGGTCGAAGCGGAACTCCGGCCGCTCCACCGTGCGCGTGGGGAAGCGTTTTTCAAAGGCCGCGCGGGCGCGCACGGGCAAAAGTCCCCAGGCATAGGCCCCGGCAGAGGCGGCCAGCACGGCCAGCACGCCGAAAAAGCCACGGCGCGAAAGGTGGATCGTCGGGTGGATCGTGGGCGCGCCCTCGGGCGGCCTTGGGGCATTTGGCATGTGCTGCTCCTTTGGTTGCTCCGCAAGAGATAAGACCGCCGGGCCGGCTTGGGAAGGGCCAGCTTGCCAAGCGGACCCGGCCCGGCTACTCTGCCCCGGCAACAACGCCCGACTGCCCGCGGAGGCCCTTCCCATGCACATTGAATCGTTCAACCTCGGCCCGCTGGAAACCAACTGCCATGTGCTCTCCCACGCGGGTCTGGCCGTGGTCGTGGACCCCGGCGGCGACCCCGCCGAGGTGCTCACGCACCTGCGCGACAACAAACTCACCCTCACGCACATCCTGGTCACGCACCTGCACTTCGACCACATCTACGGCTGCGCGGCGCTCAACCGGACCACGGGCGCGGCCGTGCTTTCGCCCCCGGGCGACGCGGAGCTGATGCAGACCGAGCTGGGCGCGGGCGGGATGTTCGGCCTGCCCCGGGTGGAGCCCTTTGCCAGCAGCCCAGCGCCTCTGGGCCAGGCGACCTTCGCCGGGCTGGAGTGCCAGTGCCTGGCCACGCCTGGCCACTCGCCCGGCAGCCTGACCTACTATTTCCCCCAGGCGGGCGCGGCCTTTGTGGGCGACCTCATCTTCTACCGCTCCGTGGGCCGCACGGACTTCCCCGGCGGCAGCACGGCCAGGCTGAAACAGTCGGTGGAGCAGCAGATCTTCACTCTGCCGGGCGACACCGTGCTCTATTCCGGCCACGGGCTGGAGACCACCGTGGACTCCGAACGCACGCACAACCCGTTCTTCATGCACGACATGCTGTAGGCGGGAGGAAGATGCTCCGCAGGCCAGGGGCGCTGCCCCTGGACCCCGCAGGGAGAAGAGGGCCTCCGGCGGCCAAAGGGCCTGAGGCCCTTTGGAATCCCCGATTGGCTGCGCTCATCCTTGGCGGGGACCGCCGGAGATGATCGCAGCAAGCAAATGGGGGGTCGGGGGAAATCATTCCCGCCGTAGTGGCCATTTTGATGTCATGTTTGATTCCAATGGGTCGCCTGGGTGCTGCTCAAGCCGCTGTTGGTGTTGCTTCGTAACTCCACCATGCAACCAGATGGCCCGATGACCACCTCCGCCGATTCGCCCAGGGGGATATCCCTGTCCCCTCGGGCGCCTTGGAATTTCCACCACGTCCGTGGACGCTAACGGCGGGCCCGCCTGCGTCTGCCCGTGCGGCCCTATCTGAAGCCGGAGACAGACGGGTGAACCACGTGCGCGCACGCGCAGCAAAGAGCGGGCCCGAGGCCTCGCAACCCCCGGCCCGCATTCTCAAATTGAGTGAACCGGATTCTCATTTTGGTTGCGCGCTTGCAGAGACGGCTGCCGCGTGCCTGCACGAATAAACGCGCGCGCCGATCAGTGCCGAATCGCGCGCGCGTTTACTGCTGCCGAAGCTCGGGACGGCGATGGGAGCACCCCTGCGGCTGGTCAAGCCGGTTAAGGCCGCGCGAAAAATGTAGTGCAAAGATGTAGTGCGCCAAAGAAAAAGGGCCTGCGAACATAATCGCAAGCCCTTGATCTTTCTGGTGGAGCTGGAGGGAATTGAACCCACGGCCTCTTGAATGCCATTCAAGCGCTCTCCCAACTGAGCTACAGCCCCACGGCGTTGGGAAGGTATGTCTAGCTGGAGGCAGGGGGAAGTGTCAAGAAAATTGGTGGCAAAGATCGCCATGTCTTTTGCGTGCGCTTCGGCAGGCGGCGAAAAGGGCCATCCTGCGCGGGCGGCCCGTGGTATTACCGGTGTGATTTGCCCGGCGTGATTTGCCCGGCGGGAGCTGAAGGGAATTGTCCCCCGGTCTCTTGAAGGGCATTCAGGAAGACTGCGCCAGTTCTGGGCAGGCGCTGCGCAAGGCGGCCTTTGGGGGCCGTTCGCCCTGTGTGGGCGCCTTGCGGGGTGGCGCGCGCAGGGGCTGAATGGTCTTCACACGCGGGGCCGCACAGAACAGACAGAAGCGCTCCTGCCGCCCGATCAGGGGCGTGGTCCACGCCGCCGCCGGTCTCCACGGCCCCACCATGCAGGGCAGGGCCGCTCGGTGGACGGCGGCGCGGACGCCCGGCCTACAGCCCCTGCTCCGGGTCGATGCCGAAGGCCGCCCACTGGGCGCTGGCCAGCTCCGCAGCCCGCGCGGCCTCTTCCTCGGCCCAGGGCTCTATGACCAGCGCCTCGGCCACCACCTGCCACAGATACTTCACCTCATACTTGAGATCCTTGTAGTACTTGGGCAGCCGCTTCATGATCTGGTCGCGGCAGTTGGAGCAGCCCACCACCACCACGTCCGCGCCTGTGCGCCGTATCTGGTCCGCCTTGTAGCGGCCGTGGAAGGCCGACTGCTTCTCAAAGGGCCCGGGCCAGTTGCCGCCGCCAGCGCCGCAGCAATAGTTGGCCTCGCGGTTGGGCGTCATCTCCACAAAGTCGTCCACGCACTGGGAGAGGATGAAGCGCGGCTCGTCGAAGAAGGCCTGGCCGTAGTGCTTCAAGAGCTCGCGGCCATGCTTACAGGAGTCGTGCCAGGTGAAGCGCCTGCCCGCATGCACGCTCTTGTCCAGCCGGATGCGGCCCTGCTGGATGAGCTCCTGCAGGTACTCGTACAGGTAGATGAAGTTGACCCGGTTCTCCTCGTTCAACTCCACGCAGGACTTCATGCCCGTGCGGCAGCCGTAGGACCCGCCGCCGCAGTCCGGCATGATCATGCGCTTGATGCCCTGGCGCTTGATGTAGCTGATCTTGCGTTCGGCCAGGGCGCGGATGCCCTCGTAGTTGCCGGTGAACAGGGCCCAGTCCACAGCCTCCCAGCCCTCGGAGGGCACGGTCCAGTTCTCGTGCGCGGCGTAGAAGATCTTCCACCACCAGAACTGGTCCTCGAAGTCGCCGTAGACCTCCTTGGAGTTGGGGAAGAAGAGGATGTCCGCTCCCATGCGGTCCACGGGCACGTAGAAGCCGGGACAGTCCTCGTCGGAGAGCTGCTGCCCAAGCTCGGCCATGCCCTGGAGGTAGTCGTCCCGGGGAATGGCCATGTTGTTGCCGCTTTCCAGGTTGTTGGTGGTGCCCTTTTGCAGCACGCCGGGCACCTTGTCGCGCGGGCGCAGGTGCTTCATGTGCAGCATCACCGGCACGATGTCGACACCCATGGGGCAGGCGTATGCGCAGCGGCCGCAGCCGGTGCACAGCCAGGGGAAGTTGGAGGCCACCACCTCGTCCACCAGGCCGTAGGCCAGCATGCGTATGACCTTGCGGACGTTCCAGCCCTCGTTGTCCGGGGCGTTGGTGGTGGGGCAGCCGCTGCTGCACGCCCCGCAGGCCACGCAGGCGCTGAAGTCGAACTTGGCCAGATGCTGGCGGATCTCTTCCGTCAGGCTGGCGGGGATCACGGTCTCCGCCCTGCTGTGCACGCTCACGATCTCCATGGCGTTTCCCCCCTCGGAAGGCGCGTCGGCCCACTTTCTAGCCGGCGCGCTCCTCCTCCTGCTTCTTCCTGCGGGCCCTGTCGATCAGGTCCAGGATCTTTTCGGTCTTGCACGGCTTGAGGATGTAGTCGAAGGCCCCGAGCCGGATGAGCTCCGCAGCGTCGTCGGCCGAGGCGTGCCCGGTGACCACGATGACCTTGGCGCTCACCCCGGCCTGCCGCAGGCGCTCCAGGGTGCCCTTGCCGGTAAGGCCCGGCAGGCGCATGTCCAGGAGCACGACATCGTAGGCGCTCCTGCCGAGCTCCGCCAGGGCCTCCTCCCCGCTGTAGACCTTTCCGGCCTGAAGGCCGTTGACCTCAAGCAGCCTGGCCATGTTGTCGGCAAAGCGCTTTTCGTCGTCCACCACAAGCACCTTGGTCGGCTCGGACATGATGTCACCCTCCGGCGTCGGCGGCTGCCTTGTGCGAGGTGTCCACTGCCGCGCCCGTCTGGTCGTACATCAGGCCGCAGCGCAGGTCGAAGTGCCGGTTCACGCTGATGGTCGGGCACGGGGAGTTCAGCGCCACCTGGATCACGGTGGAGCCCAGGAAGGCCTTTTCCGGATCGCGCTCCCGGGTGTGGTGGGCCATGAGGATCAGGTTGGCCTCGCGCATGCGCGCGAGCTTGAGGATCTCCATGGCCGGCATGCCTTCCCAGGACTCGAAGGCGCTGTTCGTGATGCCGCGCAGCTTGTCGCCGTAGCGCTCCTCCAGCCGGGCCCTGCTTTCGGTGATGGCGCGCTTGACCGTATCATGCCCCAGGGACACGCGGCCGGTTTCGCCGCTCAAGTCCACGCAATGGAACACGGTGAGCCCGGCCTTGTAGTGCCGGGCGATCTGCCCGCCGTAGTGCACGGCGCAGTCGGACTGGTCGGAGAAGTCCGTGGCCGCCACGATGTTCAGGAAGTTGTGCTCGCCGTACGGGGTGGACTTGGCCACGATCATCACCGGACAGGCGGCCTTCTGGCTGACCTGCTCCAGCGTGCTGCCGGTCATGCCCCACATGCGCGAGCGCTGCTCGGCGTACTCCTTGGTGTGGGGCCCCATGACCACGAGGTCCGCGTTCATCTTGCGGGCGATGCGCAGAATCTCCACATGGGGCACGCCGGGCACCACCTTGATCTCGAAGTCGGGCACGCCGCGCAGCTTTTCGCTGTAATACTCCTCCACCGAGGCCTTGATCTTGGCCACCTCGCCGGAGGACTCCAGGAACTCCATGTCGCCCCAGCCCTGGGCCATGCCGCAGACGTGCACGATGACCAGGCGGGACTCGAAGCGCTGCGCGAAGTGAAAGGCCGCGTCCGCCGCGCAGTCGCACAGCTCAGACGGAGTGATGGCCAAGAGGATGTCCTTGAACATGTGCTTACCCTCCTGTTGGGGTTGTTTGCCGCTCTGGTCCGGCGGTCGGGCAGGCGTGGAGCTTGCCCTTGAGCGCGTCCGTGACCGCCAGGTTCTTGCCCAAAAGCACTTGATCGTCTGAAAGCCCGAAGGCCAGCCCCAGAAGCTGGGGCAGGTACAGGACCGAGATCGTGTCCGCGTGGTGCGCCTGGCTCTGGTAGGCCTCCAGGTTCATCTGGCACATGGGGCAGACCGTGACGATGACGTCGGCCCCGGCTGCGGCTTCGAGGATGGCGGCCACGGAGGCCAGGGCCACGTCGCGCCGGGTGGCCATGAGCGAGGCCCCGCAGCAGCGGCCGCCCATGCTCCAGTCCAAAACCTGCGCGCCCAGGGCGCTGATGAGCGGAGTCATGGACCGGGGGTGCTCGGCGTCGTCGAACAGGGCATAGGGCCGCAGGACCTGGCAGCCGTAGTACGGGGCCACGGTCAGCCCTTCCAGGCGGCGGCTGGCGTGGGCGGCCAGGGCCTCGGGCCCTATGTCGGCGGCCAGGACATCCAGCAGGTGCCGCACGCGGACCTTGCCCGCGTAGTGCAGCCCCTCGGCCCCCAGGGCCTCGTTGATCCGGCCGGGCAGGGCGCGGTCCGCCGCGCACTCGCGCCCCACCCGCAGGTGGTTCAGGTAGCAGGCGCTGCACGGCACGAGCATGTCCAGCCCTGCCGCCTCGCGCTCGGCCAGGGCCAGGTTGCGGGCGGGCAGGGCCAGGGTCAGCAGGCGGCTCACAGGTTCGGCTGCGCTGGCCCCGCAGCAGGTCCAGTCCGGGATGTCCGCCAGCTCCACGTCGAGCCGCCGCAGCACCTCGCGGGTGGAGACGTCGTACTCCTCGGCGCTGGTTCCAAGAGAACATCCGGGGTAGTAGGCGTACTTCATGGCCTTTCCTCCATGCTGCGGACCTTGGCGAAGAGCGGGCCCAGCCTGCCGCGCTGGGCGCCTCCGCCCAGGTGCAGCTTGCCCTTGCCCAGGAGCTTCAGGCCCAGCGGCGTGTATTCCAGGGGCAGCATGGGGTTGTGCATGGCCAAAAAGTAGCTGCACATGAAGCCCATCTCCTGAATGCGCCCGTTCTGCTCCACATTGCGCATGAATTCCTGGTAGAACAGGGCCTTCTTCCTGTTCACGGCGTCGCCTTCGGCTGCGGCCAGGCGTTTGAGCGCGGCCATGGCCGCAGTGAGCGGCAGGCCGCGCGGGCAGCGCAGGGTGCAGGTGTAGCAGGCCGAGCAGAGCCAGAAGGTGCGGCTTTGCAACACCTCCTGCGTGAGGCCGTAGAGCAGCAGCCGCCATACCTGGCGCGGGGCCAGGTCCATGGCGAAGGCGTTGGGGCAGGAGGCCGTGCAGGTGCCGCACTGCATGCAGGAGCGGACCAGGTCCTGGATGGCGACCAGGCCCCCGTCCAGGGTTCGCTGGTGCGCTGCGGGGGTGAGGGAGATGGGTGGCTTCGTCTTGTTCATGGCGGTCTCCTTGCTCGTCGCTCGTCGACCAGTATTCATCAGCGTCAATCAACATCGATCAGCATTGGCCAGCATCTACCAGCACCAATCAGCGTCATTCAGCATCAGCCAGCCGTTTGCGGCCGGGCCTCGGCCCGGGGCTGCCCGGCCAGGGCCGCGTCGATGACGGCCATGACCTGCTCGTCGTGGAAGCCCCGCAGCACGGTGGCGCTGTTTGGGCAGGCGGCCATGCACGAGCCGCAGCCCTGGCACAACAGCTCGTCCACCACGATCCGGTCCTTATCCAGGTCGAGCGAGCGCGCGCCATACGGGCAGACCGGAATGCACCGGCCGCAGCGCGAGCACAGGGTCTGCCGGATCTCGGCCACCACGTTGCCGCAGGAGAGCTGCTTCTCGCTTAGGATGCGCACGGCGCGCTGGGCCGCCGCCTTGGCCTGGAGGAGGCTCTCGCGCATGGTGGCGGGGCCCAGTCCCAGGCCGCAGGCGAAGACGCCGTGCTTGAGGAAGTCCACGGGCCGCCACTTGCTCTCGGCCTCCTGGAAGAAGCCGTCCTCGGTCAGGCCGACCCCGAACAGGTCGGCGATCTCGGAGGCGTCGTTGGGCTCCACGCCGCTGGAGAGCACGAGCAGGTCGGGCCTGATCTCGATCTGCCCGCCCAGCACCGGGTCCAGCGCGGTGATCACCGGCTTGTCGTCCTCAAACTCCACCCTGGGTCTGTCGTCCGGGGTGTAGCGGATGAAGATGGCCCCGCTGCGCCGGGCCTCGGTGTAGAAGCGCTCGGAGAAGCCGGTGGTCATGATGTCGCGGTAGAAGACGTAGACCGGCAGGCCGGGATTGCGCTTCTTGAGCATCAGGATGTTCTTGAGCGCGCCCTGGCAGCAGACCCGGCTGCAATAGTTGCGGGACTCCCCGCGCGAGCGCCAGCACTGGATCATGGCCACGCCGGAAAGGCTTGACGCATCCACCGTGCCCGCAGCCAGGCGCTGCTCCAGCTCCAGTTGCGTGAGAACGCACTTGTGCACGCGGTTGCCGTATTCGTACACCTTGGCCTCGCGCCCGCCCGTGGCCAGGATGGTGGCCCCGTGGTGCAGGGTGTGGGCCACGCCCTCGCCCGTGGCCACGACCGTGACGAAGCGCCCGGCCTTCCCGCGCGAGAGAACCACCCGCGAGTCCTTGAGCACGCGGATGTTGGGGTTCTTCTCCACCTGCTCCACCAGGTCCTCCATGAAGCGGACCGGGTCGTTGCCCTCCAGGGTGGTGCGCAGGTTCAGGGCCAGGCCGCCCAGGTGTTCGGCCTCCTCAACCAGGACCACCTTGAAGCCCTGGTCGGCGATGCCCATGGCCGCCGTCATGCCCGCCAGGCCGCCGCCCACCACCAAGGCCTGGGGCGAAACCGGCGTGGCCTGGGGCAGGCTTGACGGGTCCGCGCCCAGAAGCTTGGCTGCGGCCATGGCCAGGAGCGAGCCCATCTCGTTGGTGCGCGCTGTCTCGCCGCAGTCGCAGGCGCCCGGGCCGCCGCCCGGCTTCGTCGAACAGCTGGCCAGGCAGGCGGCGTGCCCGGCAAAGCTGGTGTCGCGCCCGGCAAAGCTGGCCGTGTGGATGTCCACCACGTCCATGAGCGCGGGGTTGAGCTCCAGGACCTCGCCCAGCTCGCGCAGCCGGGGCACGTGCACGTACGGCAGGCAGGCCCCGATGAGCACGCGGTTGGGCGCGGAGGCCTCGGCCTCGTGGCGCAGGATGTCCCAGCCCTCGCGGGTGCAGGCCCGGGGAACGTCGACCACCGTGACCACGCCGGGCAGCACCTCCATGCGCTGGCGCAGGAGCGCGGAGTTCACGTTGCGCTCCAGGGTCGGGCAGGAGGTGCACAGCGCCACGAGCACCCGGGGCGCCTGCCGGGAGACGTCGGCGTACTTCGGCTCGGCCTCCGGGGTCTCGTCGCGCGGGCCGTGATAGACGCGGATCATGCGCGAGGCGCCCATGGCCGCAGCCCCGGCCTGGATGAGCGAGCCCCGGATGTCCGCCGGTTCGCCAAAGGCCCCGGCGGCGAACACGCCCAGGCGGCTGGTGCGGTTTGGGGCCAGGTACCTGGTGGCGCAGAAGCCGCTCTCGTTGACCTCGATGCCCGCTGCCAGGGCCAGGCGCTCCATGGACTTGGGCGGGCGCGCGCCCACGGCCAGCACCAGGGCGTCGAAGGTCTCCTCGCGCAGTTCGCCTGCGTAGTCGAAGTACTGGACCAGGACGCCGCCGTCCGGGCCGGGCAGGATGGTGTGCGGCCGGGCCGGGATGAAGCGCACCCCGGCCTGGTTCTCGGCATCGTCGCGGTAGCGCTGGTAGTCGCGGCCATTGGTGCGCATGTCCATGTAGAAGATCGTGGCCTCGGCCTGGCCGCCTGTGCGGCGCTTGGCCAGCAGGGCCTGCTTGATGGAGATCATGCAGCAGAAGGACGAGCAGAAGTCGGCCTTGAGCTTCACGTCGCGCGAGCCCACGCACTGCAGCCAGGCGATGCGCCGAAGCGGCCTGCCGTCGCCGGGACGGGTGAGCAGGCCCTGGCTGGGCCCGGTGGGGCTGGCCAGGCGCTCGAACTCCAGGGAGGTGAGCACGCCGGGGTGGCCGCCGTAGAGCAGGAGGTCGGCGGAGCCGGCGGGATTGTCGGCGGGGTTGAAGCACTCGAACCCGGCGGCCAGGATCACCGCGCCCACCTCGATGCTCAGGGTCTCGTCCGAGACCAGGCGCATGAACAGCTTGTCCAGCCAGGGCACGGCCTGGGCCTGCTTGAGCGGCTTGGGCAGGGCCTCGCGCGCGCCCTGCTTGATGAGCGCGGCCACGGCCTCGTCCTTGCCCCCGTCCTTGTCCCCGACCTTGTCCCTGTCCTTGTTCTTGGAAACCAGCAGCACGATGGCGAGATTCGGGCGCAGCTCAAGGGCCCGGCGCAGCGTGCGCTCGGCCTCGGCCTGGGGCAGGTCCAGGTCCAGCAGCATCAGTCCGCAGTCCAGGCCGCCCGCCAGCAGCCCCAGAGCCTCTTCGCCCGTGGCTGCGGGGTGCAGCGGGAAGTTCTCGTTCGTGAACCACAGCGGCAGGTCCTGGGACAGCTGCTGGTCCGGGGTGACCACGATGATGTTGAAATCCTTGCGCTGCTCGAACTTGAAGTCGATGGCCTTGGTCGGGCAGGCCTCAAAGCAGCGCCAGCAGCGCTGGCAGTTGTCCAGGTCCACCACGTAGTGGTTGGGGATGTTGTGCGGCACGGGCAGGTACACGGCCGTGCGCTGGCTCAGGCCGGCGTTGAACTCGCTGGGCGCGCGCGCCGGGCAGACCTCGGCGCACAGGCCGCAGCTCACGCAGCGCGTGGGGTCCACAAAGGTCGAACGGCGGCGCAGGGTGGCGGTGAACTTGCCGGGGTCGCCCTCCAGGCCGGAGAGCTCCGTGTGCAGGAGGATGTCGATGTTCTTGTGGAAGATGCCCTTGCGCAGGCAGTACTGGCTGGACTGGTCGCGCTGGGTCAGCGGCAGCATCTTGCACATGCCGCAGTGGTCCGTGGGGAACTGGTGGTCCAGCTGCGCCAGGATGCCGCCCAGGCTGGGCCTGGCGTCGATGAGGGCGACCTTGAGGCCGGTCTCGGCCAGGTCCAGGGCGGCGCGGATGCCGCCGATTCCGGCCCCGACAACCAGTGCTCCGTATTCCTTCTTCATCTGACCCTCCCGCGTTCAATGCATCCGCCAGCGTCAATCAAATCCGGCCGGGCGGACCGGCTAGTCCACTCCTCCGGTGAGCTCCGCGAATTCGTGCTCCCGGAACACGGACAGGGGCGGCGCCTCGCCGGGATCCCTGCCCGCCTCGTACTCAAAGGCTTTCTGGGTGGAGGCGGCGATGGTCTTGAACAGCTCCATCACCGGCACATCGTTGGGGCAGGCGTTGGAGCACTGGCCGCAGCCCACGCAGGCGGTGCTCATGTGCGCCAGCCGCGTGAGGTGGAAGAAGACCGTGTCCGTGGGCATCTTGATCGCGCCGCGCTGGCGCGCCCAGGACAGGTACTGCCAGGGCTTGTGGTCGAAGACGTCGGTCAAGAAGACGCACTCCTTGCAGTAGCACACCGGGCAGGCCGCGCGGCAGTTGTAGCAGTTGACGCAGGCCGAGAGGAACTGGGACAGCCTGGTCATGTCCGAGGTGGCCGCCGTGGTCTCGGCGAACATTTGCTCCTGCGCGGCCCTGCGCTCGGCCAGGAGTTCCTCCAGGGCCTTGTCCCGCGAGCCGTCGTCCGTGGCCTCGGGCAGGTCCAGGCGGGTCATGAAGCCCTCGCCCCTGGGGGTGTTGGCCATGAGCAGCAGGCCCTTTTCCGGGTCCTGGCCGAAGAGGCCGATGGTCAGGTCCGCCTCCGCGCCTGTGGGGTGCTCGCAGGTGCGGCAGGCCCGGGCGACCTCGACGCCGTCGAAGGAGCCGCGCCCGCCCGCCCGCAGGAACCCGAGCAGCGAGGCGGTGTCGCCCCGGTTCCCGGCGAAGCGGCCGGAGTCGGCGTTGGTGAAGGCTCCGGGGCAGTCCAGGCTGATCAGCAGCGCGTTCTCCAGGCTGCCCTGGTTGAGCTTGCACAGCTCGATGAAGGCCCGGACCTCGCAGGGGCGGAGCAGCGCGGCCACCAGACCGCCGTCGTCCGCGCCACGGGTGAGCCGGGTCAGCATCCTGGCCGCGTTCAGGCGAAAGGACGGGGCCAGGGGGGCCACGTCGCGGAGCTGTTCCGGGTCGGCCACCAGGGCGGGCATGGTGCCGCCGCCTGCGGGCAAAAGCCGGGGCGCGAGCACGGCGGATATTTCGCCGTCCGCCAGCAGCCTGGCGCAAAAACCCTGGAGCGCGGCCACCGGGTTGCCGTTCGTGACCTCGATGCGTGCGATGCTTCCCATGACGTGCCTCCGCAAGGACTAAGGTTCAAAGCAGCGGCAGGCGCCGGGTGTCGATGGGCCCCAGCTCCTTGATCTCCGCCGCGAAGCGGTTCACCGTGGCGGCGAATTCGTTGCCTTCGCTCGCGCCCACCCAGGTCAGCTTGATCCTGCGCCCATCGATGCCGAAGCGCGGTAATATCTCCATGAGCAGCTTCACGCGGCGCCGGGCCTTGTAGTTGCCGTTGATGTAATGGCAGTCGCCGGGGTGGCAGCCGGAGATGAGCACGGCGTCGGCCCCGCCAAGCAGCGCCTTGATGATGTACTTGGGGTCCACCATGCCGGTGCACATCATGCGCACCAGCCGCACGTTGGGCGACTGGACCATGCGCGAGGTTCCGGCCAGGTCGGCTGCGGTGTAGGTGCACCAGTTGCACACAAAGGCCACGATGGCGGGCTCAAAGGCCGCGCCGGGCACGGGTTCGCTCTGGGTCTGCGGGGCGATGTTCAGCTCTTCCATGTTCTCCTCCAAGGGCTGTCAGGGTCAGGTGGCGCTGGACGCGACGGGTTGCCGGACCGGTTGCGCGGGCGCAAACAGCCCCTCCAGCTCGGCGAAGACCTGCTTCTCGTTGAAGTGGCGCACCTGGGCCGCGCCGCTGGGGCAATGCCCGGCGCAGCTGCCGCAGCCCTTGCACATGGCCTCGTTGATGACGCAGACACGCCTGCGCTCGTCGTACTCGATGGCCGAATAGGCGCACAGGCCCACGCACATCTTGCAGCCGATGCAGATGTCCGGGTTGATCCAGGACACCGTGGGCGAGATGCTGACCTCGCCGCGCGCTGCCAGGCTCAGAGCCTGCCCCGCCCCGCCCGAGGCATGGGCCACGGCGTCGGGGATGTCCTTGGGGCCCTGGCAGGTACCGGCCAGGAAGATGCCGTCGGTCGCCGTGGACACCGGGCCGAGCTTGGGGTGCTCCTCCAGGAAGAAGCCGTCCTGGCCCTGGCTGATGCCGAAGATTCGCGCCACCTCTGCGGCGTTGCTGCGGGGCTGCATGGCCGTGCAGAGCACCACCATGTCCACGGCCACGCGCACCGGGCGGCCCAGCAGGGTGTCCTCGGCCACGACGATGAGCTTGCCCGCTTCCTCCGGGCCTTGGGTCTGGTCCGTGACCTCGGAAGGCCGCCCCCGGATGAAGATCACGCCCTCGTCCTGCACGCGGCGGTAGAATTCCTCGTAGCCCTTTCCGAAGCAGCGCATGTCGATGTAGAAATTGTAGACGCGCGCGTGGTGGCCGATCTTGTCCTTGATCAGGTGGTCGTACTTCAGCGCGTACATGCAGCACACCCGCGAGCAGTATTCGTGGTGGTTCTTGTCGCGGCTGCCCACGCAGTGGACGATGGCCACGCTCTCCGGAGCTTGCCCGTTCTTCATGACGATCTTGCCGCCGGTGGGGCCCACGGCGTTGTTCAGCCGCTCGAACTGCAGGCCGGTGTAGACCTCCGGGTAGCGGCCAAAGCCGTATTGCGACAGGGCCGTGGGGTCGAGGATGTCGAAGCCCGTGGCCAGCACGATGGTGCCCGCCCGCACGTCGAGGTAGCTTTCCTCCTGGGTGAAGTCGATGGCCTGGGAGGGGCAGTTCTTCTGGCAGGACCCGCACTTGCCCTTGACCAGGTAGATGCAGCTGGCGGGGTCGATGATGGGCGTGTTGGGCACGCTCTGGGGCGAATTGCGGTGGATGGCCTTGCGCTGGCCGATGCCCTCCTCGAATTCGCTGGGCACGCTCTTGGGGCACTTCTCCATGCACAGGCCGCAGCCGGTGCAGCGATTCTGGTCGATGTAGCGGGGCCGGGTGCGGATGCGCGCCGTGTAGTTGCCCACGTAGCCCTTGACCTCCACCACCTCGCTCATGGTCATGAGGTTGATGTTCGGCTCCTGGGACACGGCCACCATCTTCGGGGTGGAGATGCAGGCCGCGCAGTCCAGCGTGGGAAATGTCTTGTCGAACTGGGTCATGTGCCCGCCGATGGACGGTCCGCGCTCCACCAGGTGCACCTTGTGCCCGGAGCGCGCGATGTCCAGCGCGGCCTGGATGCCCGCGATGCCGCCGCCCACCACCAGCACGTCCGGGTGCACGGCCTCCACGCGGGAGTATAGCTCCTCGTGCTCGTTGACCCGCGACACCGCCCCGGCCACCAGGGACTTGGCCTTGGCCGTGGCCTCCGCCGGGTCGACAACGACCCAGGAGCAGTGCTCGCGGATGCAGGTCATCTGGAACAGGAAGGGGTTCAAGCCGCCACGCTGGCAGGCCTTCTGGAAGGTCTTCTCGTGCAGCCGGGGCGAGCAGGAGGCCACCACCACGCGGGTCAGGCCCATCTCGCGGATGTCCTTGATGATCATGTCCTGGCCGGGGTCGGAGCACATGAACTTGTAGTCCCGCGCCACAGCCACGTTCTTCAAACCCGCTGCGTGCCGGGCCACGCCCGCCGAGTCGACCCTCCCCGCGATGTTGGTGCCGCAGTGGCAGACATAGACTCCGATCCTGCTGGGCATGGCGCGACCTCCCCTTGCCTGTCGCCGCTCCCTGTGGAGGGCGGTTGCCTCCCCCGGGCCGGGCTGCGACGCCTGGGGAGCATGATGCACCCAGGAACTCAAGAAGTGTGCCACAGTGTCTGTTTCAGTTCTTGCCATACAATTTCATGGCGATACATAAGGGCTATCAACATGGTATGATTATAATGCAGCGCTGGAATGTATTGCGCTGCAAGACAGAATCTTGCATAGCAGGATTGAAGAAGAACTGTGCATGGAGTGCAAGCCAAGGCTGGTGCTGCAATGGAACAGGCGCTCTCGAAGGCGAAACAGCGGAATGCGCAACGTTCCCGGAGCGCAAGCCGCCCCGAGGCCGGCCTGGCTGCGGCCCTGCTCGACGCCGCCCCGGACCAGGCCCTGCTCATGCGGCTTGACGGCACGGTGCTCGTGACCAACGCCGCCATGGCGGCGCTCTTTCATCTGTTGCCCGAGCACCTGGCCGAGGAGCGGCTCTACGACTTCTTCCCCGCCGAGGTCGTGCGGAAGTGGGCCAAGGCCGTGCGCCACGTCGTGGAAACCGGCCAGCCCGCACACTTCGAGGAGTCGTTCTTTGCAGGCCGCGAACTTGAGGTGCGGATTCACCCCGTGCCCGGCGAGGGCGGTGCCGTAGACCGGGTGGCCGTGTTCTGCCGCGACGTCACCGCGCAGAAGGCGGCCGAGCTGGAGCGGACCCGCCTGGCCTCCGCCGTGGAGCAGACGGCGGACCCGGTCATCCTGTTCGACGAGATGTTGCGCGTGGCCTACATCAACCAGTCCTTCGAGGCCATGACCGGGTACACGCTGCGCGAGGTGCGCGGCAAGCCCGTGGCCCAGTTCTATGTGGGGCCGGAACAGCAGGCGAGCCTGGGCGAGATCACCGAGACCCTGGCCGGTGGCGATGCCTGGACCGGCAAGGCCTGCAACACCTGCAAGGACGGCGGCGTGATCTGCTGCCACAAGACGGTTTCGCCCATCCGCGGCAAGGGCGGCGTCATCCTGGGCTTTGTCAGCGTCTGGCGCGACGTGACCGACCTTGAGACCCTGGAGCGGCAACTGCGCCATGCGCAGAAGATGGAGGCCCTGGGCACCCTGGCGGGCGGCATCGCCCACGACTTCAACAATATCCTGGCGCCCATCGTGCTTTTGTCCGACATCGGCCTGTGCCAGCTGGCCCAGGGCGATCCCCTGCGCGCCACCTTCGAGAGCATCCTCAAGTCCGCCAACCGCGCCGGGGCGCTGGTGCGCCAGATCCTCGGCCTGAGCAGGCGGCACGAGACCGACCGGCCCGTGCCCCTGCGCCTTTCCGACATCATCCTGGAAGGCATAACCCTGCTGCGGCCAAGCCTGCCCAGCACCATCGACATCACCCTGATCATGGACACGGAGCGCGACGTGATCCTGGCCGACCCGGCCCAGGTGCATCAGCTGGTCATGAACCTGTGCACCAACGCGGCCTGGGCCATGCGCGGGACGGGCGGAACCCTGGAGCTGCGCGTGGCCGAACAGGCCCCGGACCACAACCCGGGCCCCGGCGGGCTGGTGCTGCTGCGCGTGCGCGACAGCGGGCACGGCATCAGCGCCGAGCACCTGGAGCGCATCTTCGATCCCTTCTTCACCACCAAGACCGACGGCACGGGCACGGGGCTCGGCCTGGCCGTTGTCCAGAACATCGTCAGCCGCCTGAACGGCTCCATCCAGGTCCGGAGCGACCCAGGACTGGGGGCCTGCTTCGACATCCTGCTGCCGCGCACCGACATTGCGCCCCCGCAGCTCCCGTCCCAGGCCCAGGCGCCGGGCCAGGACCTGCGCGGGGCCGGGCAGGTGCTCGTGGTGGACGACGAGCCGGACATCCTGGCGGCCTGCGCCATGGGGCTCAAGACCTACGGCTACGAGGTCAGCGCCTGCCTGCGCGGGGAGGAGGCCCTGGAGTTGTTCCGCGCCGATCCGGGCCGCTTCGACGCCGTGCTGAGCGACACGACCATGCCTGGGCTGGCCGGGCCGGATCTGGTGCGGGAGCTGCTCAAGATCGCGCCGCACCTGCCGGTGATCCTGACCACCGGGCACAGCGACCTGGTCTCGCGGGAAAAGGCCTGGCGCATCGGCGCGCTGGAGTTCTTGGCCAAGCCTTACCGCATGGAGGACCTGGCCACGATGCTGCGCAGGCTGCTGGGAGCCAGACGCCGCTCCCGCGCGGCGCAGGAGGGCTAGGGCCATGCCGCGTGTGCTCATCGTGGACGACGATTCCCTGTTGTGCGAAGCGCTGGCCCTGGCCGTGCAGCAGATGGGTTTTGAGGCGGACACGGCCGGAACCTTGAAAGAGGGTCTGCACAAGGCCCGGTCCGCAGACTACGACGTCGTGGTGTTGGACGTGCGCATGCCCGACGGCAGCGGCCTGGACAGCCTGCCCGGCTTTCAGGAATGCCCGTCTGCGCCGGAGGTCATCATCCTCACCGGCCTGGGCGACCCGGACGGCGCGGAGCTGGCCATCCGCTGCGGGGCCTGGAGCTACATCGCCAAGCCGCCGACCCTGAACACCATCCGCCTGCCCATCCAGCGGGCCGTGGAGCACCACCGGGGCAGGCAGAAGATCCTGCCGCTCGGGCTCAAGCGCAGCGGCATCATCGGCGAGAGCCGGGCCATGCACGCCTGCCTGGACCTCGCGGCCCAGGCCGGGGCCACGGAGGCCAGCGTGCTCATCACCGGGGAGACCGGCACGGGCAAGGAGCTCTTCGCCCGCGCCATCCACGACAACAGCGTCCGGGCCGACGGCCCCTTTGTGGTGGTGGACTGCGCGGCCCTGCCGGAAAAGCTCGTGGAGAGCGAGCTCTTCGGCTACGAGCGCGGGGCCTTCACCGGGGCCGACCGCCGCTTTGAGGGCATGATCCGCCAGGCCCACCGGGGCACCCTGTTTCTGGACGAGATCGGGGAGCTGCCCGTGGCCATCCAGAAGGCCTTTCTGCGCGTGCTGCAGGACGGCCGCTACCGCCCGGTGGGCGGGATCAAGGAGGTGGTGAGCGACTTCCGCCTCCTGGTGGCCACAAACCGCGACCTTGAGGCCATGGCCGAGGCCGGGGAGTTCCGCCAGGACCTGCTGTTCCGCATCCGGACCATGGCCGTCAGCCTGCCCCGGCTCAAGGGGCGCGACGGCGACATCGCCCTCTTGTGCCGCCATTTCGTGTCCCGGCAGTGCCGCCTGCACGGCCTTGCGGCCAAGCGCATCTCCACCGACTATCTGGACGCGCTGGAGGCCTACGGCTGGCCGGGCAACGTGCGCGAGCTCATCCACGCGGTGGAGCATTCCCTGGCGACCGCCACCAACGACCCGGTGCTCGTGGCGGCGCACCTGCCCATGAACATCCGCATCAGCCTGGCGCGCTCCGCGCTGCCCGCCCGGGAGCAGTCCCCAGCAGGAGCAGGACAGCGGGCCGAGGGCGGCTTCCTGCCGCTGCGCCAGGTCCGGCAGCAGGCCGTGGCCGAGGTGGAGTCGCGCTACCTGCGGGAGCTGCTAGCCGCCTGCGGCGGTGACGTTCCGAAGGCCTGCCAGGTGTCCGGCCTGTCCCGCGCGCGCCTGTACGCCCTGCTCAAAACCCATGGTCTGCTCCCCTGAAGCCAAACGGGTTTTGTGGGGGCAGGGGCATTTGCGGCGCAGGGATTGGCATGGTCAGCGGCAGTGTCAGCGGGATTGCGCCGACGGGCAGGGGGGTCTGGCCGTCGGCAGGGTGGAGTCGCATTGCCGGTGCGCGGACGTGCGGCTTGGTGGCCGGAGCGAGATCAAGGCTGCGGGTATTGCGGCGTTCAACATTGTGGCCGTGTCTTCGGAAGGCGCTACGGCCAGAAAGCCCGCGCAGCAGGGTGCAAGGGCATGGCCGTGCAGGGCGGCGGGTCAGCCAGGGCCTGGGCCCCGCATGCCGCGCGGCTGCTGCGCGGGCCGGAGGCTTCACAACCCCGGCCCGCATTCTCAATTTGAGTGAACCGGATTCTCATTTTGGTTGCGCGCTTACAGCAGGGGGTTCGATCTACGGGCCTATTCCAAGGGGGAATTCAACGATCTCATGTTGTGAGTAGAATGTAGTGCAAAGGTGGAGTGCGGCAAAGAAAAAAGGCCTGCGACGCAAATCGCAAGCCCTTGATCTTTCTGGTGGAGCTGGAGGGAATTGAACCCACGACCTCTTGAATGCCATTCAAGCGCTCTCCCAACTGAGCTACAGCCCCACGGCGTTGGGAAGGCCTGTCTAGCCAAATGGGGCCTGCCTTGTCAACGGGAAAATGAACTGTGCCCGAAATTTGCCCCGGCGCACGCCCGGCGTTGCTTCCAGACGGGCTTTGGCGTAATTGTGGGCCGGACCGGGTCCAAGCCCGGCACACCTGCAACACCGGACGCACAATGACCCGCACGCTTCTGCGCATCGCAACCAAGCTGGCCTGGGTGGCCGTGGTCTTCTTCGGCATCACGGTCATCAGCTTCTGGGTCATCCACCTGGCGCCTGGCAAGCCCACGGACATGCAGACCACGCTGAACCCCGGGGCCTCCGCCGTGGCGCGTGAGCGCCTGGAAAAGCTTTACGGCCTGGACCAGCCCATCTCCATGCAGTACGTCCAGTGGGTGGGCCGCATGGCCAGGCTGGACTTCGGCCGCTCCATGTCCGGCGACGGCCGCCCGGTCTGGGACAAGATCGAGGAGCGCCTGCCGCTGACCTTCGGCATGAACATCGTCTCGCTCATCCTGACGCTTGTTATCGCCATCCCCATCGGGGTGCGCGCGGCCTGGCGGCAGGGCGGGGTCTTTGACCGCGTCTCAACGGTCATCGTCTTCGTGGGCTTCGCCATGCCCAGCTTCTGGCTGGCGCTGCTCCTGATGCTGCTGCTCGGCATCATTTGGCCGGTGTTGCCCATCTCCGGGCTCACGAGCCTGGGCTTCGCCAAGCTCTCCATTGCGGGCAAGGTCTGGGACGTGTGCCGACACCTGGCCCTGCCGGTGTTTCTGTACACCTTCGGCAGCCTGGCCGGCATGTCGCGCTTCATGCGCACGAGCATGCTGGAGGTGCTGCGCCAGGACTACATCCTCACCGCCCGGGCCAAGGGCCTGCCCGCCCGCGCGGTCATCTTCCGCCACGCGCTCAGAAACGCGCTCATGCCCGTCATCACCATCCTGGGCCTGTCCGTGCCGGGCCTCATCGGCGGCAGCGTCATCATCGAGTCCATCTTCGCCCTGCCGGGCCTGGGCCAGCTCTTCTACCAGGCGGTGATGAGCCGCGACTACCCGCTGATCATGGGCAGCCTCGTGCTCGGCGCGGTGCTCACGCTTGCCGGCAACCTGCTGGCCGACGTGGGCTACGGCTTGGCCGACCCGCGCATAAGAAATTCCGGACGTGGCGGGGGTGGGGCATGAGCGCGCGGCCTGTCGAGCGGCCTGTCGCCAAAAAGCCCCTGCGCCCGCCCACCTGGCTGGCGCGCTACGGCATGCTCACAGCCGGGCTGGTCCTGGTGGGCGGCATGAGCCTGGCCGCCATCCTGGCCCCGCTGCTTGCGCCGTACAATCCCAACGCCATCAACGTGGACGCCATGCTGCGCACGCCCTCGGCCGCGCACTGGCTGGGCACCGACGCGCTCGGGCGCGACGTGCTCTCGCGCATTTTGTTCGGCGCGCGGGTGTCGCTGTGGGTGGGTTTCGTGGCCGTGGGCATCTCCTCGGCCATCGGGCTGGTGCTGGGGCTGGTGGCGGGCTATTTCGGGCGGCTCACCGACGAGATCATCATGCGCGGGGTGGACGTGATGCTCTGCTTCCCGTCCTTTTTCCTGATCCTGGCGGTCATCGCCTTTCTGGAGCCCAGCCTCGTCACCATCATGGCCGTCATCGGCCTGACCTCGTGGATGGGCGTGGCGCGGCTGGTCCGGGCCGAGACGCTCACTTTGCGCGGGCGCGACTTCGTGCTGGCGGCCAAGGTGGCCGGGGCCGGGCCCATGCGCATCATCTTCCGGCACATCCTGCCCAATGCGCTGGCCCCGGTGCTGGTCTCGGCCACGCTGGGCGTGGCCGGGGCGATCCTGGTGGAGTCCTCGCTGTCCTTCCTGGGCCTGGGCGTGCAGCCGCCGGACGCGAGCTGGGGCAACATGCTGCTCGACGGCAAGGAGGTGCTGGAGATCGCGCCCTGGCTCTCCGTGTTCCCCGGCCTGGCCATCCTGTTCACCGTGCTGGGCTACAACCTGTTGGGCGAGAGCCTGCGCGACCTGCTCGACCCCAGGCTGCGGCGGTAGGGGCGCAGATGATTGAGCCGATCGCCGAGCCGATCGCCGAGCCAATAGCCGCGCGAGTCCGCTACCCCGAATTTGAGGCCAGGCACCCCTGGCTGGCGCGCCTGCTCGACGCCTACCACATCTCGGATACGGCCACCCGCGCGGACCTGGAGCGCGAGACGGCCAGGCGGGGCGTCGCCGTGGCCTGCGGGCCGGGCTGTAGCAACTGCTGCATCGACCAGTGCATCCCGGTGACGGAGTTCGAGGTGCTGGGCATCTGGTGGTACGTTGCGGAGATTTTGGAGGGCGCGGCGCAGGAGGAGTTGAAGCAGCGCCTGCTGGGCTTTGGCGAGGTGGGCGAATGCGCCTTCCTGGTCGGCGGGCGCTGCGCGGTGTATCCGCTCAGGCCCTTTGTCTGCCGCCAGTACCACGTGTTCAGCCGGGCCTGCGCGCCGGGGGAGAACGTCTCCGAGACCCGCCACGCGGACGTGTTCCGGGGCGCGCAGGACAGCGGGCGCGAGCTGGCCTGGCAGATCATCCCGCTCTACGGCGTGGCCGAGGAAAACGTTGATTGGCTCTTCGAGAGCGGCTATGTGTCGCGCAAGGGAAAACACCTGCACACCTTGCCCCTGGACAACATCGTCATGCACATGAAAACCACCGCGCACCGCAAAAAGGCCCGCAATGCTTGAGCTGCTGCGCATCCGCGACCTGGCGCTCATCGAGGACGCCGAGTTGGAGTTCGCGCCCGGCATGAACGCGCTCACCGGCGAGACCGGCGCGGGCAAGAGCTTCATCGTGCGCGCCATCGACTTTCTGACCGGTGAGCCCATGAGCGCCGACCTGGTGCGCCCCGGCAAGGACAAGGCCGTGGTCGAGGCCGTGTTCGTGCTGCAGAATGACGCCAATGGCGGCGGCGGCCCGCCTGAAGAGCTGATCATTCGCCGCGAACTCTCCGCCGACACGGGCCGCAGCCGCGTGTTCGTGAACGACCGCCTGGGCTCGCTGGACGCCCTGCGCGAGCTGCGCGCGGGCCTGGTCCTGCACACCAGCCAGCACGGCCAGCAGAAGCTTTTGCAGCCCGTGCACCAGGCGCGCATCCTGGACGCCTTTCTGCCCGACCAGGCCGTGCTGGCCGGGCGCGACGCGGCGCTCTCCGCCGTGCGTGCGGTGCAGGCCGCCAGGGCCGAGCTTGCGGCCAGGGTGGACGGGCTGGCGCGCCAGCGGGAGTTTTTGGAGTTCCAGCGCGCGGAGATCTCCAAGGTGGCACCCCTGCCCGGCGAGGAGGACGACCTGCTGGGGCGCAAGGCCGCCCTGAAGGAGCACGAGCTTTTGGCCGAGGCCCGGACCCGCGCCCTGGAGTCCCTTCTTGGCGAAGCCCCGCTGGCTGCCCAGGTGGCCGAGCTTTCGCGCACCCTGGCCCAGCTGGCTGTTTTCGACCCGGCCTTCAGCCAGGACAAGGACCAGGCCGAGGACTTCCGCCACCAGCTGGCCGGCCTGGAGACGCGCATCCGCCGCCTGACGCCCAAGGACGAAGGCGACGACGATATCGGCGATGTCGACGCCATCGAGGCGCGCCTGTTCGAGCTGGCCAAGCTCAAGCGCAAGCTGGGCAAGGGCCTGGACGAGATCGTGGACCTGGGCAGGCAGGTGGAGGAGAACCTCTCGTTCCTTGATTCCTGCGCGCTGGACGCCCGGCGGCTGGAGCGGGACGAGGCCGAGGCCGCAGCCCGGCTGGCCCAGGCCCTCGACGCCCTGAACGCCGCCCGCGCCGCCGCCGCCGATGATCTCTGCGCACGATTGGGGCGCGAGCTGTCCGGGCTCGGGTTCTCGGAGCACGCCCGGGTGGAGTTCGCCTTTGAGCCGGTGGAGGTCTACAGCGGGCCACCCGGCAGCCCCGTCGGCGTGCTTTCGGAGCAGCGCGGACGCCTGTTTTGGGTGCCCAACCCCGGCCAGCCCCCGCGCCCGCTGGACCGAATCGCCTCCGGCGGCGAGCTCTCGCGCTTTGTGTTGGCCCTGGCCAGCCTGCGGGCCGAGGCCGCGCAGCCGACCCTGATCTTCGACGAGGTCGACGCGGGCATCGGCGGGCACACGCTGAACCGCGTGGGCGAGCGGCTGGTCAGCCTGGCGGGCAGGCGGCAGATGATCCTCATCACCCACTGGCCGCAGCTGGCCCGGCTTGCCGAGCGGCACTTCCTGGTGCGCAAGGACGTGCTGGACGGCCTGACCTTTACTGGCTGCGTGCGCCTGGGCGCACCCGAGATCGAGGCCGAGCTGGTGCGCATGACCGGCGGCGAGCCGGGCTGAGTTTTCGTCCGCCTGGGCGCGGCCTGCCTGGGCTGGCCTGCCTGGGCGTGGCTTGCCTGGATTTGCACGCCCGGATTTGCCAGTCGGTCCTGGCCCTGCTGTCCCGACTCGCTGTCCCGGCCCGTCTGTCCCGGCCCGTCAGGGCCCCTGGCCTTTCCGAATGTCCGGCCCCACCCCTTGAGTCTGTGCCGGGGCGTGGTTATATTCACCGCTGGCGCTGGGCCGACTTTTGCATGTACACCGCCAGACAAGGAGACCTGCCATGAACCGTCCGCTGATCCCCTGGCTGAAACGGGCTGCCCTGCTGCTGTGCCTGGCGGTGCTCGTCTCCGGCTGCGGCCATGCCGCCTACACCAACCGCAGCCAGCTCTTGCTCATCGGCGAGGGCCAGGAGATGCAGCTGGGGCTGCAGGCCGCCCAGGATGTGCTCAAGAAGGAGAAGGAGAGCAGCGACCTGCTCCAGACCGAGCGCGTGCGGCGCGTGGGGTGGCGCATTGCCATGGCCGCCAACAAGCCGGAATACAAGTGGGAATTCCACCTGATCGAGAAGAATGACGTGAACGCCTTCTGCCTGCCGGGCGGCAAGGTCTTCGTGTACACGGGCATCTTGAACCTGACCACCAGCAACGACGAGCTGGCGGCGGTCATGGGGCACGAGATCGCCCACGCCCTGGAGCGCCACGGCGCGGAGCGCATGAGCCAGGCCCTGATGCTCCAGGTGGGCGGCCAGGCCGCGTCCATCGCCATCGGGTCCAGCGTGGGCCCGGTCGCCAGCGAGGTGTTCGGGCAGGCCTACGGCATTGGCGCGCAGGTGGGGGTGATGCTGCCGCACAACCGCACCCAGGAGTCCGAGGCCGACGAGGTGGGCATGATCCTGGCGGCCAAGGCCGGGTACGAGCCTGCGGGCGCGCTCTCGCTGTGGCGCAAGATGGACGCCTACGCCAAGAGCAAGGGCAAGAGCCAGCCCGAGTGGCTGTCCACCCACCCCTCGACCACGCAGCGCATTGCCGACATCCAGGCCAAGATGGACGCAATCCGCGCCAAGTACTTCCAGCCGCAGTACCTCAACTAGGCTGCGGGCTGGCGGCGTCGCATGATCCTCTGCACCAGTTGCGGCACCAGGAACGCGGACGACGCGCGTGAATGCGAAAAATGCGGGCGCAAGCTGCAGTCGCGCTGGTCGTGCACCGGCGGGCCGGGCCAGAACGGCTCGAACGGCCAGAACGGCGACCCGCTGGGCGACCCCATGTGGCGCGTGGTGGAGCCCATTGTGCTCTCCATCGAGGAGGGCACGGACCAGCTGGTCAAGGCCTGCGCGGAAACCTGGGCCTATGCGCTGATCCTGGTGGCCGGGGCCGGGGTGTACTTCGCCAGTGAGGACTGGCGGTACCTGGCGGGGAGCATGGTGCTGGCGGCGGTGTTGGCGTGGGCAAGGGGGATTTGAGGGGGGGGAATAGCTACATGCCATTTGTGTGTTGTTAAATATATGCAATAAAGTAGACAAGACCGAGGACATATCCTCAGTAATTTATTCACATTTGAAGGAATGTTACTGACCAATTGACGAGTAGTAAGATATAAATTATTGACTCAGCGTGCCATTTTATTAGCGATAGTAGCTGCCTGGAGGTAGTATGCGGTCGACCAACTACTTGTTTAATAAATATGATTGGTTTTCTGTGGAAAGGAGAATCCGTGACCAAGTGATCGGCGAGATCAATTCATATAACGCGGACAAATTGCTTAATACTTCGGAAACTGATTTATTCGATTATCTACAAGATAAGTTTACAGTAAGTATTCCAGAGATAGATACGAACAATATAACTGTTGAGCAGCACGAGACAAAAGTTGATGTAAGCCATAATCCACTCTATTTCCCTAGAGAAGATGGGCGTCCACATCTTGTTGATGGAACTGAAATATTAATAAATATCCCATTTGTCGGCGATGCAAGTGTTTTTCACATTCGTCCAACAACCTATAGTTCATCACCTCCAATGGCAGACATAAAAGGTACTAACCTGTCTGTTTCAATTAAGGGGACCAGCTTAACGACGGATCAAGTTAAACGACATATTGAGACCACTATTTCTGAAATAAATGTTTATCTAAGCAGACTGCGAGAGAACGCTAAGGGTATAAATGCTCAAATCGTACCAATAGCATTAGAAACAGCTACAAGGAGAAAGTCAAAGCTTCTTTCAGACAGGAACCTTGTGGCTTCTCTGGGTTTTAAGATTACAGAACGTACGGAAACAGCAAATACTTACGTGGCTACAGAGGTCAGGAGAGTGATTAAGCCGTCATCGCCTCAGGCTTCGACTACTCCATTTAAACCTGAACCGGTATTAGCGGACACAGATTATGAGCATATACTTAAAGTAATCCAGGGGATGGCTCAAGTTATGGAACTAAGCCCTTCTGCTTTCGTTAAGATGGATGAAGAAACATTGCGATCACATTTTCTTGTTCCTCTAAATGGTCACTATCAAGGGCAGGCAACTGGAGAAACATTTAACTACAATGGCAAAACTGATATACTGATACGCGCGGATGGAAAAAATATATTTATCGGTGAGTGCAAATTCTGGGGTGGCGCAAAGAAACTAACAGAAACAATTGATCAGCTTCTTGGTTACAGCAGTTGGAGGGATACCAAGGTTGCAATTCTTGTTTTCAATAGAAATAAAGATTTTTCAAAAATTCTCGCAGAGATACAAGAGACAACTAAGGCACATCCGAATTTTAAAAGATTTGTTCGGGCCACTTCTGAAACATCATTTAGGTATGTATTCTCAAACAAAGACGACGCAAATAGGGAACTCACATTAACGATATTGGCTTTTAATATCCCTCACTAGCTCATTCATATGGTGGATAATCATGACCACCCTCCACTTCCGCGTCACCGGCCACGTCCAGCACGTCTGGTTCCGGGGCTGGACGCAGCAGACCGCCCGCGCGCTCGGCCTTTCCGGCTGGGTGCGCAACATGCCCGACGGCTCCGTGGCCGGGCAGGCCCAGGGGCCCGATGACTCGGAAGAGGGCAGGACGGTGCTGGAGCGCTTCCGCCAGGCATTGACGCACGGCCCGCCCTCCGCGCGCGTGGACCTCGTCGATGCAGGCTACATCGACATCCCCGAGCGATTTGAGGGCTTTGTGGTGCGCTACTGAGGTCCGTCAGGAACAGCAGCGTGTGAGCGCCGCGTCGGCGGCCGGTCGCGTCAGAGTGCGTCAGAGTGCGTCAGTAGTCTGAATCCGCCGGTTGACCCACTCCCTGGCCGGGTTGCAGGCCGCCAGCGCCAGGCCGAAGAGCACGAACCCCAGCAGACCGAACTTCCACTGCGGGTCCGGGTACACGCCGATGATGACGCGCAGGCCGCTGCCCCAGAGGAACAGCGCAAAGGCCGTCAGCACCAGGATGATCCACTGCGCCGGGAGGTTGGTCCAGGCGAAGAGGGCGTAGATGCGCGGCAGGGCCTTGGTGGCCAGCACGTACAGCGCGCCCGCCAGGGCCAGCGTGCCCGCCAGGAACACGGGCCACGGGCTCAGGCCCAGGCCCTGGTTGAAGATGCCCACATCGCCGTGCAGGGCGAAGGCGCGCATGAGGACGTAGGCGATGAGCTCCATCAGGTTGGCCACCACGAACCAGTACAGCAGGTGGAACAGCCAGCGGTCATGCGGCTTGCCGCGGGTCAAAAGCACCAGCCCGCCGCTGACGATGGTCGAGTGCATGACCAGGGGGCTGACAGCGATGATGGCCGCCTCCACGAGCTGGCCCGTGGCGAACATCTGGGAGTACTCCACGCCCTCGTCCCAGCCGGTCAAGGTCAGCGGGCTGCCCCAGACGATGTCCAGGGGGTTGTCCATCTGTCCCAGCAGCCAGGCCATGATGCTGTGGGTGAACTCGTGCGAGACGACGACCACGAACTGGAGCGCCAGGAAACCTACGAGGATGATGAGCGCGTATGTCAAGGCGTCCCGGAGGCGTTCTGCGTTCGTCATGATGGGCTGCTCCAGCGCGCCGCAGGCCCAAAGGCTGCGGGTAGTCATGCCGTGTGGCCTGTTGGCGCGCCCGGAAATGGGGCGAAAGCTTCCTGGAGCGCGAAACCGTTCGTAAAGCGCTCAAGGCACGCCAAGAGTATACCAAACAGGTTGTGGTGATAATATATTTGGAAATTGGCGCGCAAGTCAACGCAGGATCGCTTTGGCGGATGAGCGGCGGGGGGCCAGGGGGCGCGGGCCAGGTCCGGGTCGGCAGGCCCTGCGGGCGCGCGGGTTTGGCCAGGAATTCCCCGAATTTCCGGCCTTCACCCTTGCCACGCCGCAAAAACGAATTACACTAGCAAGGTTCGGTCCGACGGAAGAGCCCGTCTCCTTGGCCGGGCCAACGCGAATGTTCAGGAGCAGGTCACTTTGAAACGCAAAAAAACTCCCACCAAACCGGCCCGCCTCCGCCGACGCCCTGGTGCGCCCACGGCTGCCCAGCGACTGGCCCAGGCGGCACAGGAGAGGTATATGCACGACAAGAACGATCCCCACACCAGGTATCTGGCGGGCGACCTGAGCGATGGCGGCATCCCCCTCGTGGGCGGCCCCAGCGACGACAAAACCCCGCGCCCGGACATCCCCTCGGTCATGCCCGTGCTGCCCGTGCGCGACATCGTGGTCTTCAACTACATGATCCTGCCGCTCTTCGTGGGTCGCGAGAAGTCCGTGAAGGCCGTGGACGCGGCCCTGTCCGGCGACCGCTACATCCTGATCCTGTCGCAGAAGGACGAGACCATCGACGACCCCAAGGCCGAGGACATGTACCAGGTGGGCACCGTGGGCATGATCATGCGCATGCTGAAAATGCCCGACGGACGGCTCAAGGTGCTGGTGCAGGGGCTTTCCCGCGCCAGGGTGAAGCGCTTCGTCAGCGACGACCCCTTCCACCTGGCCGAGGTGGAGGCCCTGCCCGAGGCCGAGGGCAAGGACCTGACCGCCGAGCAGGAGGCGCTCATCCGCTCCTCGCGCGAGCTCTCGGAGAAGATCTTGAGCCTGCGCGGCATCTCGCCCGCGGACATCATGGGCGTGCTCAACTCCGTGGCCGAGCCTGGCCGCCTGGCCGACCTCATCGCCAGCAACCTGCGCATGAAGGTGGCCGACGCACAGGCCATCCTGGAGTGCGAGGAGCCGGTGGAGCGCCTGCGCATGGTCAACGACCAGCTGGTCAAGGAGGCCGAGGTGGCCTCCATGCAGAACAAGATCCAGTCCATGGCGCGCGAGGGCATGGACAAGGCCCAGCGCGACTTCTTCCTGCGCGAGCAGATGAAGGCCATCAAGCGCGAACTGGGCGACGAGGGCGGCGAGGACGAGGAGATCGAGGACCTGCGCAAGGCCATCGAAAAGGCCGGCATGCCCAAGGAGGTCAAGAAGGAGGCCCTGAAGCAGGTGGGCCGCCTGGAGTCCATGCACCCGGACTCCTCCGAGGCCACGGTGATCCGCACCTACCTCGACTGGATGACCGAGCTGCCCTGGAAGAAGCAGTCCAAGGACCGCCTGGACATCAAGGCCGCCAAGACCATCCTGGACGACGACCACTTCGACCTGGAGAAGGTCAAGGAGCGCATCCTGGAGTACCTCTCCGTGCGCAAGCTCAACCCCAAGATGAAGGGCCCGATCCTGTGCTTCGTGGGGCCTCCGGGCGTGGGCAAGACCAGCCTGGGCCGCAGCATCGCGCGCAGCCTGGGGCGCAAGTTCCACCGGTTGAGCCTCGGCGGCATGCGCGACGAGGCCGAGATCCGCGGCCACCGGCGCACGTACATCGGGGCCATGCCCGGCCGCATCATCCAGGGCATCAAGGGCTGCGCCACCAGAAACCCCGTGATCATGCTGGACGAGGTGGACAAGCTCGGCAACGACTTCCGGGGCGACCCGTCCTCGGCCCTGCTTGAGGTGCTGGACCCGGAGCAGAACTTCAGCTTCACCGACCACTACCTGAACGTGCCTTTTGACCTGTCGAGCGTCATGTTCATCTGCACGGCCAACAGCCTGGACACCATCCCCAGCCCGCTGCTGGACCGCATGGAGGTCATCCGCATCCCCGGCTACACCGAGCAGGAAAAGGTCAAGATCGCCCGGCGCTTCGTCATGCCGCGCCAGGCCAAGGACAATGGCCTGAAGGAGTCCGAGGTCAAGTTGACCGACGAGGTGCTGGCCCAGATCGTGCGCGAGTATACCCGCGAGGCGGGCCTGCGCAACCTGGAGCGCGAGATCGGGGGCATCTGCCGCAAGCTGGCGCGCAAGAAGGCCGAGGGCGAGAAGGGGCCGTTCGCCGTCAACGAGAAGAACCTGCACAAGTACCTGGGCACGCCGCGCTTTTTGGAGGACGAGAAGGAGCTGGTGCTGCCCCCTGGCGTGGCCACCGGCCTGGCCTGGACCCCGTACGGCGGCGAGATGCTGCACGTGGAGGTCTCGACCATGCCCGGCACGGGCAAGCTCTTGCTCACGGGCAAGCTCGGCGATGTCATGAAGGAGAGCGCCCAGGCGGCGGTGTCGCTGTGCCGGGCCAAGGCCGAGCAGTACGGCATCCCAACGGACTTCCACGAAAAGCGCGACATCCACATCCACGTGCCAGCGGGCGCCACGCCCAAGGACGGCCCCTCGGCCGGCGTGACCCTGGTCACGGCGCTCATCTCCTCGCTCACGGGCATCCCGGTGAATGCCGAGACCTGCATGACCGGCGAGATATCCTTGCGCGGGCGGGTGCTGCCCGTGGGCGGCATCAAGGAGAAGATCCTGGCGGCCGTGGCCCAGGGCATGAAGCGCGTGCTCATCCCCAGCCAGAACAAGAAGGATTTGCAGGACATCCCCGAGGACCTGCGTGCGCGCATCAACATCAAGTTCGTGGAGCGCGTGGAGGAGGTCTGGCCCCTGGTGCGCACCAGCGCCAAGGCCCCCCAGCCCGCCAAGAAGGCTGACGTGGCCAAGCCCGAAGCCAAGCCCGAAGCCAAGACCGTCGCCAAGCCCGAAGCCGTCGCCAAACCTGAGGTCAAGGCGAAGGATGCTCTGGCGGCTGGCATTGCTGTTGTCGCCAAGAAGGCTCCGGCCAAGGCTCCGGCCAAGGCCAAGGCCCCGGCCAAGCCGAAGAAAGCCTAGCCGAGCCGGTCCATTCCCCGCAACGACACGGGGCGGCCAGGAGCATCCCTCCCGGCCGCCCCGTTTGTTTTGGCGGGCAGACGCTTGCTGGCGCGCTTCAACGGCTTGAAGGGCGCACGCGGCGCGCTTGCCGGAGCTGCCCCCGCCAAACCGGACACCCTGCGGCTGCGCTCCACGCCGGTTGACTGCGGCGGCAGCGGTATTACTCTTGCCCTGCGCGTTGCCAGCAGAAGGGAATTGCGCTATGTCCGTTCGGCCTTGCCGGGGCGACGCCGTGCGCCTCCTGCTGGCCCACAACCAAAAGGAAACTGCCATGCCCATATTTGAATATGTCTGCACGCGGTGCACAAACCAGTTCGAGGAACTGGTCTTTGGCCAGGACGAGACAGCTGTGTGCCCCTCCTGCGGCTCCACCGAGACCAAGAAGCTCATGAGCTGCTGCCGTGCCAAAGTTGGCGGCGTTGGCGACGACGCCCCTGCGGCCACGGCCTCCGCGCCCGCCCGCTCCGGCGGCGGCTGCGCGGGCTGCTCCGGCGGCTCCTGCTCCACCTGCGGCTAGCGGGCGGGATCGAAGCTGATGAAACACGTCACCATCGCCACGCGCGGCAGCATGCTGGCCCTCTGGCAGGCCGAGCACATCTCCGCGCTTTTGCGCGCCAAGCACCCCGGACTGACCGTGGAGCTGCTCAAAATCAAGACCACCGGCGACAAGATCCTGGACGTGCCCCTGGCCAAGGTGGGCGGCAAGGGCCTGTTCGTGAAGGAGATCGAGGAGGCGCTGCTGGACGGTCGGGCCGACCTCGCCGTGCACAGCATGAAGGACGTGCCCACCGAGCTGCCGCCTGAGCTCATCGTGGGCGTGAACCCCGTGCGCGAGGCGCCCACGGACTCGCTTTTGTCCGTCAACTACGACGGCCTGGACGCCCTGCCCCAGGGGGCCAAGGTGGGCACCAGCAGCCTGCGCAGGCAGGCCCAGCTGCTCACCCTGCGGCCCGACCTGGTCATCGAGTCCCTGCGCGGCAACCTGGACACCCGGGTGCGCAAGCTCATCGAGGGCCAGTTCGACGCCATCGTGGTGGCCACCGCCGGGTTGAACCGCCTGGGACTTTCCGCACCCAAGGTGGAGATCCTCGGCCCGCCGCGCTTCCTGCCCGCCGTGGCCCAAGGCGCGCTGGGCATCGAATACCGCCGGGACAGGCCGGACATGGCCGAGCTCTTGGCCTTTCTGAACCATCCCGAGACCGCGGCCCAGGTGGCGGCGGAGCGCGCCTTTCTGACCGGCCTGGACGGCGGCTGCCAGGTGCCCATCGCGGCCTGGAGCGTGCTTTCCGGCGATCAGCTGACCCTCACGGGCTTTGTGGCCGGGGTCAGCGGGGAGAACCCCATCCGGCTCTCGGCCACGGGAACTGCGGACAAGGCCTGGGATCTGGGCGCGCAGCTTGCGGACCAGGTGCTGGCCGCAGGCGGCAAGGCCATTCTGGACGAGGTGTACGCCCGCAGCTAGGCCCGGACTTCCGACATGGAGCCCGACCCGGAGTATTGGCCCGAAAAGCGGCCCGGAGCACGGCCCGGAGCACGTCATGACAGCAGCCCCTGATCTGTCCGCCAAGGAGGCCGCCATGCGGGCCGCCTTGCAGGACCTCCGGCGCATCCCCGGCGTGGGCAAGTCCATTGCCGTGGACCTCTGGAGCCTGGGCCTGCGCTGCGTGGACGACTTGCGCGGCCGCGCCCCGGAAGCGCTCTATGCCGAGCTGGAGACCCTGGCCGGGCGGCACGTGGACCGCTGCATGCTCTATGTTTTCCGTTGCGCCGTGTACTTCGCCGAGACCGCCAAGCCAGACCCCGAGCTTCTCAAGTGGTGGTGCTGGAAGGACTGAGCGCGCGCAGGCGGCAATACCGCCAAGCCGGGTAAACGTTCCACTGGGAGGACGCCGCCGTGACATTGCCGCCCCTGCCCCTGGCCTACCTGTTCTCCGGTCTGGCCCTCATCCTGCTGCTGCGGGTCTTTCTGCCCGGCCTCAACGTTCTGGCCTGGCCCCTGGCGGCCCTGGGCTCGGGCCTGCTGGCCGGGGGGCTGCTGACGCTCCTGGCCGGAGTGCTGGCCCTGCTGCGCCGTCGCACCACCGTCACCTTCGCCCGCAGCTCCGCCCTGGTCACGGGCGGCATCTACCGCTGGACGCGCAACCCCATCTACCTGGCCCTGGTGCTCATCCTGCTGGGGGCGGGCCTGCTTTCCGGGAATCTTGCGGCCCTGGCCGTGCCCCTGGCGGCCTTCGCAGCCCTGGACCGGCATTTCATCCCCCTGGAGGAGGCCAAGACCGAAAGGGAGCTGGGCGAAGCCTACCGCCAGTATAGGAAGCGCACGCGGCGCTGGCTCTAGCCTTGCTGGGGCGGCTAGCTGTTGCCCAGCCGGGGGGGGAGTCCTTCAGGCCGCAGGGGCTGGTTTAGGCGAATCCTGGGCTGGTCCGTGTGCGCTTTTGTCGTGCGGCCTGCGGGCCACGCGCGGGCTAGCTGTGAAGTTATAGGAGGTTGTTCACTCGGCCCGAATCGGTCCGATTGCGTTTGCGACAACGCAACCGCAGGGCAGGACCGAGTGGACAGCCATAGAAATGCCAGTTTGACTCTGACTCTTCGAGAGGAAATGGTGCGCCGGGTTGTGGCCATGGGCCGTGGCGCGCGCGCCACGGGCAAGGCTGGCTTCCGCCAAGGAAATCGTGCTCAGTCCCGCTGGCCCACCATGCCGTCCACGATGCCGCGCAGCCGCTCGGTCAGGTCGCGCAGCTCGTCCACGTCGCGGGTGGCCACGTCCATGCCTGTGGCCGTGCGCAGGGCGATGTCGTTGATCTCCTCCACGGACGCGTCCACCCGGCCCGAGGCGGTGGACTGCAGCTCCACGGCCTTGGCGATGCCGCGCACGCGCTGGGTGGTCTCCTGGACCATGTCCACGATGCGCACCAGGGCCTCGCCCGAGCCCCCGGCCAGGCTCGTGGTCCGTTCGATGTTGTGGGCGGCGGTCTCCACCTGGGCCACATTGGCCCTGGTGCCGCGCTGGATGTTGCCTATGGCCTCGCCCACCTCGCGGGTGGCGGTCATGGTCTTTTCGGCCAGCTTGCGCACCTCGTCGGCCACCACGGCGAAGCCGCGCCCGGCGTCGCCCGCTCTGGCGGCCTCGATGGCGGCGTTCAGGGCCAGCAGGTTGGTCTGGTCGGCGATGTCGCTGATGACGTTCATGACCTGGCCGATGGACTCGGCCTGGCGGCCCAGCTCGCCCATGTTCTCCTTGAGCGAGAGGGTCTGCTGGCGCACCTCCTCCACGGCCTGCATCACCTGGCGCACCACGTCCTGGCCCTGGCGGGCCTCGCTGCCGGCGTGCTCCGCGCCCTCGGCCGCTGCGGTGGCGCTCTCCGCAGCGCCCATGATGGACTCGCTCATGTCGCCCATGACCTGGGTGGCCTCTCCGGCGCGCTCGCGCTGCTGGGCCGCGCCGTCCTCCGCCTCGCGGATATGCCTGGCCAGGCGCTCGGAGCAGCCCAGCAGGGAGCCCAGCACGCCCTCGGCCTCTTTGGCCGCGTCGGTGACGGCCACGTTCTGGGCCATGATATGCGCTTCCTTCTCGCGCAGTTCGGTCATGTCGGTGAACAGGTCCAGCCCGCCCATGAGCTCTCCGGTGATGTTGTTGTAGAGCGGCGAGGCGGTGATGAGGACGTTGCGCTTGCCGCCCTTGCGGCCGATCATTTCGCGCTCAATGCTGATGGCGCGTTTCTCCTCCATGGCCTGCACCACGACGCCCTTGTGCCCCGTTTTGCCGTAGAAGAGGATGCTGCCATCCATGCCGACAACGCCCTCAGGCGTCCCGTCGAATTGCAGGATGTCCAGCAATGCCTGGTTGGTCATGCGGACGGTGTTGTCCACCGTAACAACCAGAAAAGGCGAGGCGATGCCTTTGAGCACCCCCTGGGTGAACCCCAGCGAGCGCTGGACCGTGTCGGACATGGCGCACAGGGCCTCGCTGACCTCGCGGAACTCGCCCTGGAAGTGGCCCTTCAGACATTCGCTGAAGCGCCCTGCGGCCTGGCTGCGGGCAAACGCGCAGATGGCCTCAAGGGGCCGCAGGATCATGCGCCAGGCGCTGAGGAGCAGGACGCTGACCAGGGCGAGCATGATCCCCATGGTGGCCAGGGTGGCCCAGAAGGTCTTGGCCTCGTGGCTGGTGTATTGGGCGTAAGCGGTCTTGGACTTGGTGGCCTGTTCCTCGATGAGCTGCTGGACCAGAGCCTTGACCTCGCGCCACTTCTTGGTCTCCTTGGCGTTCAGGACGTCCACGGCGTCCTGGGCCTTGCCGCCCAGGGCCAGGTTCATGATCTCGTTCTTCAGGGCGTGGTCCTCTTCCCACAAGGGGCCGAGGGCGCGCAGCTTTTCCTGCGCAGGGCCCTTGGCCAGGGCCAGGGCCGCTTGCGCGGCCTTGCGGAACTTGCCGTCGGCGGTGTCATAGTTCTCTTTCGCCTTTTTGTCCGTAGGGTTGAGCAGCACGTTGCGCGTGGCTTGGCCGGTCTGCAGGCCCTGGGCGTACATCTCCTGGAGCTGGCCGAGCAGGGCCTCGTCCACGTTGATGATGTCCTCGAAGGTGCGTGTGGTGCGCTGCGTGGACAGGGTGAACAGCAGCAGAATGGTGGCGAACCCGGCCAGGGTGACGGCGGCGAGAATGGCGAGCAGGGCTTTTATGCTCAGACTCTTCACGGGGAACCTCCGGGAATCGTGTGCGGCCGCAGCAGCAATGGGCGCTGAAGCCGAGAAGGACACTATAACAGATAAAGCCTACCAGCAGCATTGCATGATGCGCGGAGTATTGTCAAAAACTATATGATCCCAGTGTTGTGTGAAGAAAATCACTAGAACACGACGGCCTCGAACCAGTAGAGCTCCGTGCCGGGCTCGCGCCAGGCGTTTGCTGGCAGCCCGGCCTTGCGGCAGGTCTGGGCCAGGAACTGCTCGCGGCTCCAGCCCCACTCCACGGGCACCTGGGGCAGCAGCAGGCCCTGGTTGCCGCCCCGGCGCGCGATGAGCCCGTGCCGCCCGATCTCCACCAGTTGCGGGTCCGGGCAGGGCGTGAGCGGCCCCATGATGGAGATCTCGATGTCCAGGCCGCCCAGTTCGGCCTCGGTCAGCGGGTTGAAGCGCGGGTCCTGGAAGGCTGCGGCCAGGGCCATGTTCCAGACGGTCTGAAAGAGCGGCCCGCTGCCCACCAGGTTGCCGATGCAGCCGCGCAGGTTCCCGTCCCGCTTGAGGGTCACAAAGGCCCCCAGCTCGCTTTTGAGCAGGTCCACTGGCGGACTACTGGGCGGACTGCTGGGCGGCGGACTGGCCGCCGGACTGGTCGCCGGACTGGCCGCCGGACTGGGCGGCGGCTCGGGTGGGGTGGCCGGTCCCTGGCCCGTGAGCTGGCTGGTGATGGCCAGGTGCGCAAGATTTTTCAGGTATTTCTGCTCGTCGGCGGTCAGGCTCAGGCGGAAGGCATCCATGGGGACCTCCGTTTGGTTTCAGGCGTGGAGCTTCAGGTCTGCTGCATCAGGCCTGCCGCATCAGGCGGTGCGGGCAGAAAGCCCGGCTCCAGGCCGGGGCTGGTCATGTAGGGCTGCGCCGCGTCGCCGAGGCAGGCGGGGCTGGCCCCGGCGACGTGCACGTGGCGGCCCCGGATGGACAGCCGCCCCTGGGCCAGCCAGGACACGGCCTGGGGGTAGATGCAGTGCTCCAGCTTGAGGATGCGCGCGGCCAGGGCCTCGCCACCTTCTCCAGGCTGGGTCGGCACAGCGGCCTGGATGACCACCGGGCCGTGGTCCATGATCTCGTCCACGAAGTGCACGCTGCACCCGGCCAGGCGCACGCCGTAGGCCGCGGCGTCCGCCGCGCCGTGGGTGCCGGGAAAGCTGGGCAAAAGCGCCGGGTGGATGTTCAGCACCCGCTGGGGAAAGGCGCGCAGAAATTCCGGGGTCAGCATGCGCATGAACCCGGCCAGGAGCACCGCGCCCTGGCCGACGCCGATGCCATGGTTGTTGATGATGCGCACCAGTTCCGCGTCAAAGGCCTCCCGTGTGGGGAAGGCGGAGTGGGGCACTGCCTCGGCCTTGATGCCGAGCTTCCGGGCGCGTTCCAGGCCATAGGCCCCGGGCTTGTTGGACAGGACCACGCGGACCTCGGCGTCGATGGCGCCGACTTGGATCTTGTCCAGGATGGACTGCAGGTTGGAACCGCTGCCAGAGACGAGCACGGCCAGGGGAAAGGGCATGGGACACTCCGCTTGGTGGCTTGGCCGCGCCGGGTCGGGGTCGGGTCGCGGCCTCGCATGGGTCTAGCCTCTTTCGCTGCGGAAGCCAACCGCCGCGAGGGCCTGCCATGCTTGCGCTTGTCAACTGCGGCGCGAGTGCTTATATTACCAAAGCAGCGGAGTCGCAAATCGCCATAACCGCCGAACACAACAGAGGAAATTCATGCCGAGAGTGACCAGTGCCCGCCGCCGGAGCGGGGTGCTTGTAGTTTTGTTCATCATGTTCGCCCTGTTCGTACCTGGACAGGCCCTGTCCGCCCCCCTGCCGAAGTCCGTTGAGCAGGACCTGGGCGTGCTGCTCGACCTGACCCTGAAGCGCAATGCCGAGGTGCAGCCCCAGAGCTTCCAGAGCCTGCTGGAGTTCGTGTCCCAGGCCAAGGGCGACGCCCGCGACCTGATCCCGGCGCGCCGCTATGACGCCAACGGCACCGTGCTGCGCGTGACCATGAAGACCTCGCTCTCCCGGCTGATGCGCTACTGCTACAATCCGGCCATTCCCAACTACCTGATTTTTCCCAGCGTGCTGCGCCTGGGCGGCTGGTATCGCGGCAGCGACATCGTGGACAAGGACCCCAAGCCCTGGCTGCAACTGGGCAAGCTGGACAATCCAGTGGCCCTGTGGGGCACGGAGTACGAGGTCAACGCCCCGGACTCCTTTGGCGGCGGCTACTACCGCTATGACCTGAACCGGCTGATCATCCTGACCAAGCTGGGCGGCAAGAACGTGCTCATCTCGGTCAGCAAGCAGAAGGACAAGTCCAGCGTGGGCAAGAAGGCCGTCATCCTCGACGACGGCGACTGGAGCTACTTCTATTCCGGCATCAATGGCCTGAACAAGGGCCTCATCGGCTGGGCCGACACCTACATGTACGACTCGGCTTCGGTGCAGGTGTTCATCGAGGACGGCCCGCACCAGACCTCCTTCATGCTCTTCAAGTGGCTGCGTGCGGGCTGGGCCGGCATGAACGTGGTCCAGAAGGACCACATCAACGAGGGCGCCACCCGCTACGCCACGGCCTTCAAGCGCATCATGGAGTCGGACCGGATGCCCGACCCCGACGAGTTCGCCCTGCATGTGCGCGAGCTCTCGACCATGAGCGACGCCGAGCTGGAGCGCAAGATCGCGGCCTATTCCGTGGCCATAGAGAACATCGCCAAGACCTCCCCGGCCATGGACAAGAGCGAGTTCCAGAAGGTTGTGGAGGGCGGCAAGTATTCCCGGACCATGAACCGTGAAGAGCGCCTGAGCGCCATCCTGGTGGAGTACCTGAAGAGCCGCCTGGGCAAGAACCCGCTGGTGGAGTTCCCGGCCATGCCCAGCGTGCGGCACAGGGCCGGGTAGTCCCCGCCAACTTCGAGGAGACGCCATGCTGCTGCCGGAATCCGACGCCAAGTTCAAGTACTGTCCACTGCTGAAAACGCGCGACGACAAGATGAAGTTCTGCCTGGGCTCCATGTGCATGCTCTGGCGCCGCGCCGATCAGGGCAAGACCGGGGCCGACGACCTGGGCTACTGCGGCGCGGCCGGGCCGGTGGCCATGCTGGCCGCCCTGTCCTGCGGGGATGAGACCGCGCCCAAGCCGTCGCTCTTTGGCGAGGACGACTAGCCCGGATGCGCGGGCCCGCCTCGACCAAGCCCCAGGGCGCCGCGCCCCTGGCCGGGTGCGCCCGCCTGCTGGCCACCTGTCCGGACCGCTCGGGCATCGTGGCGGCGGTGAGCGGCTTTCTGCACCAGCGCGGCGTGAACATCATCCACTCCGACCAGCACTCCACCGACCCCGAGGGCGGGCGCTTCTTCATGCGCCAGGAGTTCTACCTGCCCGGCCTGGAGACCAGTATCGACGAGCTGGCGCGCGACTTTGCGCGCGAGGTGGCCCAGCCTTACCAGATGAACTGGAGCGTGGTGCTCTCCGCCCGCAAGAAGCGCATGGCCGTGCTCGTCTCCCGGCTGGACCACGCGCTCATGGACCTGCTGTGGCGGGTGGGACGCGGCGAGCTGCACGCCGAGGCGCCCATCGTCATCAGCAACCACCCGGACCTGCGCCCGGCCGTTGAATCCTTCGGCGTGCGCTTTGAGCACGTGCACGTGCCCGAAGCGCATGACGCCCCGCACGGGGCCGCCCGCAGCCGCTCGCTCTCCGTGCCCGAGGAGAAGATGCTCGCGCTGCTGGACAGCCTGCCGGGCGGGCCCGTGGACCTGGTGGTGCTGGCGCGCTACATGCGCATCTTGTCTCCGGCCTTTGTCAAACGCTTCCCCCAGCGCATCATCAACATCCACCACTCCTTCCTGCCCGCCTTCGAGGGCGCGGACCCCTACCGCCGCGCCGTGGAGCGCGGGGTCAAGCTCATCGGGGCCACGGCCCACTACGTCACCGGCAAGCTGGACAAGGGGCCCATCATCGAGCAGGACGTCATTCGCGTGTCGCACCGGCACCGCCTGGACGAACTGAAGATCCTGGGCCGCGACATCGAGCGCCAGGTGCTTTCCCGCGCTGTGCGCTGGCACCTGGAGGACCGGGTGCTGGTGGACGGCAGCAAGACCATCGTGTTCGCGTAGAGCCGGGAGCAGGAGCCTCCGGCGGCCAGGGGCTCCGCCCCCCGGCACCCCCGCCGGGGGCCTCAGGCCCCCGGACCCCCCATTGGCCTGGGCCGGGGTGGCCTGGGCTGGCGCGTTGGCTGGGCTTGGCCCTGGCGATGCGTTCGGATGTTCGAGGGCAGACCCTCGAAAATCCGAACGCGGTTGGCCCCCCTTCCGGGGGAGGAGTGTCGGCATGGGGGCACGGAGTTTTGGCGCACACGGCTCGGCCTATTGGCTGCCGGACCGCGCAACACCCTGCAAAGACCTTCTCCCGTGATTCTGCCGTGACCACCCAAAGCCGAACGGGCTGCTTCAGGTTCCTCCTGAAGCAGCCCGTTCGGCGTACTGGGGGGGCTGGGGGGCCGCAGGTCCCCCAGCCTGCGGAGCACTATGCTCTTCAGCCCTGCGGGGGCTCCGCCGCTGCGGAGCCGGGAGAAGCGGGAGCAGCGCCGAGTTGGTGGAGCACGTCGAATTTCGCCAGCAGCTCGGTGAGCTTGGCCTTGACGTTTTGCGTGGTGCGGGCCACCTGGGCCAGGTCGATGACCACCAGGAAGTCGCGGCGCAGGGGGGCCTTGTCCCACATGGCGCGCACGGCGGCCTGCAGGGGCTCGTCCATCTGCAGCACATGCATCAGCGACACCAGCTGCTGGGAGTTCTTGGTCTTGAACAGCAGCATGTCCCTGCGCGTGGGGTCCGCCCTCCAGATCTGGTTCTTGCGGATGCGCGAGAGCCCGCTCTGCATCAGGGCCTCCACGGCGGGCAGCGTGCTTCTGCGCGCGGTCACGCTGCGCACGCTCACCTTGGCGCCTTCGTCCCGGGCCCTGTCCCGCAGCAGCCCCACGAAGGAGCTCTCCAGCAGGAAGAACAGCACGCGCTCCAGCGACTCGGTGGACAGCCCCTGGGACAGGGAGCGCACGGCGTCCAGCTCGTCGGAGCGCAGGGTGGTCAGGGCGGCCAGAAAATGCTCACGGGCCTGGCTTAAGACCAGCATGGCGCCCAGGGCCATGGCCACGCACTGCTCCATGAGGAAGGACAGGGGATATTTCTCCTGCATGGGCTGGCCCTGGGAGCGGGCCTGCATGGCGCGGAACAGGCTCTGGGCCACGGGGTCCATGCAGACGATGAAGGCCGTGCTCTCCAGGTGCTCCAGCAGCAGGTCGCCGGGCAAAAAGGACAGGCCCTTGAGCAGGCAGGCCTGGACAGTCTTGCGCATGGCCTGGGCCGAGGCGTCTTCGTCGTTGGCGGCCTCGTAGGCGGTCTGCACGCGGGTGTTGGCGATCTCTCCCGGCGTGTCGTGCAGGGTGGCCAGCACATCGTCGAACAGAAAGCGGATGAGGACCTGCTGGCCGTCCTTGGAGAGCAGGAACTTGCCCTCGCTGGTGAGCAGCTCGTAGCCCTTGGCGATGTGCTGGGCGATGAAGCGCTCCACGAACTCGCGCCAGAAGGCCTGGTCCAACTGGTGGGTCTTGATGAGGTCGGAGAACTGCGCAAGCCCCGGCGCGCCAAAGTGGCGCATGATGAGCTCCTCGTAGTTGTCCGTGGTCAGCCCCATGGCGAAGACCATGCCCTGCACGCTCTTGACCAGCAGGGACTCGGTGCGCAAGAGCGCCGTGGTCTGGGCCAGGGCGGCCTCGTCCCCGGCGGCCTGCTCCTTGTCCAGACGGTTCAAGAGCACCGGGAAGTTTCCGGCCAGCTTGCGCAGAAAGGCGTCGGCAGGGTGGTCCGTGCGGCGGCACAGGGTGTTGATGATGCTTTGCTGCTGGGACTCCAGCATGGGATATTCGCTGATGCCCCCGCTGTTGATGTTGATGAAGGCCAGCAGCAGCTCGCGCTCCAGCACCTCGCGCAGGGTGCTGCGCTCCTTGAGCGGGCGCAACGCGGCAAAGTAGGCCTCCAGGCGCGCGGGCCACTGGGGCCTGGTCCCGGCGCTTTGCAGTTCGTTCTCGTATTGGTCCGCTGGCTGCTGTTCCAAATGCCCCTTCCTGGTCGAGGGCCCTTTTGACCCTGTGTGACCTGATATATCATTTCTTCGGCTTGTTTGTTCAAAAAATCAAGGGGGCGGTCCGACATTCCGGCTGCCGCGCCCGGTTTTCCCGTTCTCCGCGCCCGAACCGGACTGTCTGCGCGTGCGGAGCTGCCGCACAAAGGGGCGGATCGTGCGCCGCTTTCGGCCCTGTGCCTTGCCCGGGAGGTTCTGTCAAACGGTGGTGGCTGGCCAGGCCGCAGCCTTGGCCAGGCCCTGCGCCGTCCCGCAGCCTGGCGGGCCTGCGCATGGGCCCCGGATGCCCTTGCCCTGCGCAGTGCGCGCAGCGCGTGGGCCAGCCGCTGGCCGGAGCAGGGCGGACATTGCATTTTCTGGCGGACCGGCTACAAACCACCCAGGCGTGGCGGAACCTGTTTCCGTGCGCCAGGCAGGGGGCAAATGCATGCGCTTTCTTGATTTTATCCGGCAGCAGGGCTACAGGCCGTATCACGGCACGGTGTCGGCCGCAGTGTATGCCTACCTGCACTGCGAGACCCCGGCCAAGGCCCGCTGGTTCCACCGGCCCGGCAGCTATCAGTGCGCGGGCTGCGCCCAGCAGTGCGAAACCGACAGCTCCGACGGCTTCCAACACTTTCTCCTCACGGACCACTCCGATGACTGAGCTCCCGCGTTTTTTCCCCCGCCTGCTGGCCCTGGTCCTTGTCCTGTCCCTGCTGGCCCTGGCGCCCCGGGCCCAGGCCGCCGGTGACGACGCGAACCTTTCCCTGTGCAAGCAGGTCCTGGCGCGCATTCTTTGTAAGAAGGTAAACGAATTCGGGTACGTGGGCAAGGTTGAGGACGGGGTGTACATCCTCTCCGTGTTCTACGCCTCCAAGAATTCGGAGTACCTCTGCGCCGTGATGACCGACGGCCAGGTGGTGGTGCAGGACCGCACCTGGCACGCCATGCGCCGGGTCATCCCCTACAGCGCGGATTCCGAAGGCAGGTGCCTCGTCGCCGCCTTCTCCAATCCGGAATGTCCGGTCCGGGCGGTCATCCGGGCCTGTCCGACCAGGACCCCCAAGGACGCCAAGGAGGAGGTCAAGGAGACCTTCTGGGTCCGGCCCATCCCCCAGATTCTGGAGGAGGAGTACAAGGCCATGTCCGCAAAATCGCAGCAGAACGCCACTGCCCCTGCCGCCCCAACCGCCCCGTGAGGGGGCCGGAGCCGTTGATTTCGTCTTGCCTGGCGCGGTGAAAAGGGGGATACTTCCACCATGACCACAGCCGCGCAGAAACCAGAGGCCCAGAAGGACCACAAGCCCATCTTTGTGGCGCGGCAGCCCATCTTTGACGTGCACGAGAAGGTCTGGGCCTATGAGCTGCTCTTCCGGAGCAGCGCCCAGGCCAAGACCGCCGCCGTCACCGAGGACGACCTGGCCACGGCCTCGGTCATCGCCGACGGCTTCTCCCTGGCCTTTTCCGGCATGGACAAGTCCCGCAAGGCCTTCATCAATTTTCCCCAGCGCCTGCTCCTGGACGGCTCGGTCTATGCCCTGCCCAAGGAGATCTGCGTGGTCGAGGTGCTGGAGACCATCACTCCCACCCCGGAGATGGTCGCGGCCCTGCGGCGCATCAAGGAGCACGGCTACGTCATCGCCCTGGACGACTACGTGGGCCAGCCCGGCTTCGAGGACATCATCCCCCTGGCGGACATCGTCAAGGTCGAGGTGCTGGGCATGGCGCCGGAGAAATTGAAGTTCATCAGCGCCGACCTGCGGCGGCACGGCTGCCGCCTGCTGGCCGAAAAGGTGGAGGACCGGGCCACCTACGACCTGACCAAGAGCTTCGGGTTCTCCCTGTTCCAGGGGTATTTCTTCAGCCGGCCGGAGATGGTGACCGGGAGCAAGGTGCCCACCCCGGTGCTGGCCAAAATGCGCCTGCTGCGCGCCCTCACCGGCGAGGACTTCGACGTGCGCGAGCTGTCGCAGGTCATCTCCTCTGACCCCAGCGTGAGCTACCGGCTGCTCAACTTCATCAATTCCGCGGCCTTCTCCCTGCGCTCCAATATCCAGTCCATCCAGCAGGCCCTGACGCTCTTGGGCAAGCAGCAGATCAAGCAGTGGTTCCTGGCCGTGATCATCTCCGACTTCGACAGCAGCTCCAAGGTGCAGGAGGCCGCCTTCACCTCCCTGCAGCGCGCCCGCTACCTGGAGAGCATGGCCAAGCTCCTGGACGACCGGGCCTTCCCGCCCGAATCCCTGTTTTTGATGGGCCTGTTCTCCAGGCTCGACGTGCTCCTGGGCCAGCCCATGAACAAGCTGCTGGAGAACATCCCCCTGGACAAGGAGGTGGAGGCCGCGCTCTTGTCCAAGCCCACGCCCTACTGGTCCTGGCTGTCCCTGGTGGAGGACATCGAGATCGCCAACTGGGAGGACGTGGAGGAGTTTCTGGAGACCAGGGGTCTGAACCAGGAGACCTCGGCCATCAATTATACAGAGTCCATCGGGTGGACCCAGACCCTGCTCAAGTACAAGGGGGGCGATTTCTGAACAGGCTGCGCGCCCGGTCCGGCCCGGTCCTTCCGGTCGTCCTTCCGGCCTTCCTCCCGGTCGTTCTCCTGGCCGCGTTCCTGATCTCCCTGCCGCCTTGCCGGGCCCTGGCCCAGGAGGCCCCGCCCCTTGAAGCCGACGGCCCGCCCCAGACCTCTGCCCATGCCCCAGCCCCGGTCCGGCCCAGGGCGACCCGCCCTGTCCCCTTCGCTCCAGCCAAGTCCGCTCCGGCCAAGCCTGTTCCAGCCCGGCCCGCTTCGGCCACGCCCAGTCCCGGCGTTGCCAAGGCTTTGTCCGCCTCGGCCAAGTCCGCCCCGGTCAAACCAACCGCGCGCGGCCCGGCGGTCAAGAACGACGGCAAGCGCTACCTGCGCTCGCTCGACGAGAACCACGATGGCCGCATCAGCCACGAAGAGTTCCTGGCGGGCGGCAAGAAGCGCTTCGCCAAGCTGGACCTGAACCACGACGGGGTCATCTCCGCCCAGGAGGCCAAGGCGGCCCAGGCCAAGATGCGGGAGCGCAAGGCCGCAAGCGACGCCAAGCGCCTGGCCCAGGGCAAGCCGGTGAAAGGCAAGGCCAAGAGCGACAGGCCAGCCAGGCCGTATCTTTCGGGCTTTGACGCCAACAAGGACGGCCGCGTGACGCGCAAGGAATACCTGGCCAAGCGCGAGAAGGCCTTTGCGGAGATGGACCTGAACCATGACGGGGTCATCTCCAAGGACGAGGCCAAGGCGGCCAAGGCCAAGAAACTCGCCCGGCGCGAGGAGCGCAAGGCCGAGACCAGGGAGCGCAAGGCCCGCAAGAAGGCCCGGACCGAGGCCAGCGCCGCCGCCCCGGCCCCGGAGGCCGACGCCGTGAATCCGTCTCCGGCGAGCCCGGCTTTGTAGACCCGTCCCTGCGGGTCTGCCAGCCCCTGCGCGGCTCAAGGTTCTTACTTGCCCCGGAAATGCGGCCCCGGAAATGCGGCCCTAAATCTTCATGCGCACGTTGTAGATCTGCCCGCCCCGCTGCACGCTCAGGATGAGCTGGGTGTGCATCTGGTAGCGGTAGAAGGCCCCCAGCAGGTCGGCCTCGGTTGCGGTGCGGCGGTTGCCCACCTGGAGCACCACGTCGCCGGGCTTGAAGCCCAGGCGCGCCGCAGGGCCGCCCGCGCGCACCTCGCCGACGACCACTCCGCCCCCTGGCACTCCGACCCCTGAGACTCCGGTCGACGACACTCCGGTCGACGACACTCCTCCCGACGACACTCCTCCCGATGACACCCCGCCCCCTGGCGCGCCCGCGTCGGTCCTGGCCGGGGCAAAGCCCCAGCGCCAGCCGAGCAGGCCCAGGCTGGCCTGGCGGTCCAGCACCTGCGGCGAAAGCCGGACCTCAAAGGGCTCGCGCCCCCGGCGCAGCTTCACGCTGATGGTGTCGCCCCTGGCATAGTCGAGCAGGAGCGCCAGGAACTGGGACTTGTCCTGCACGCCGTGCGCGCCGATGGCCAGCAGCGCGTCGCCGGGCTTGATGCCTGCGGCCTCGGCCGGGGTCTTGGGGAAGACCTCGGTGACGATCATGCCGCCCACGCGGGTCAGGCCAAAGGCGGCGGCCTGGTCCTGGTCCATGTTGTCGCCCAGCAGGCCCAGCCAGATGTGGGCCACCCGGCCCGTGGCGATGAGCTCGTCCAGCACCCGCTTGGCCTTGTTGATGGGGATGGCGAAGCCCAGGCCCTCGCCCTTGGCGAAGACTGCGGCGTTGATGCCCACCACCTGGCCCAGGATGTTCAAGAGCGGCCCGCCGGAGTTGCCGGGGTTGATGGCCGCGTCGGTCTGGATGAGCCCGGAGATGAAGACCTGGTCGGTCCTGACCGAGCGGTTCACCGCCGAGACCACGCCCGTGGTCACCGTGTGCGACAGCCCGAAGGGGTTGCCGATGGCGATGACCGGCTCGCCGATCATGAGGTCCGAGGAATCGCCCATGCGCGCCTGGGGCAGGGTGGGGCGGTTGGCCTTGGGCAGCTCCAGGCGCAGCACGGCCAGGTCCATGTCCGGGTCTGCGCCCACGAGGCTGGCCTGGAACTCCCGGCCGTCGAACAGGCGCGCGGTGATCTGGGCCGCGCCGGAGATGACGTGGGCATTGGTCAGCACATAGCCCTGCCTGCCGTCGATGATGACGCCCGAACCCAGGCTCCGCGTGGTGGCGTTCTGTTTGGGCTGCGGGCTGGCCGGCAGGCCCAGGAAGCGCTGGAGCTGGTCGTTTCCGGTAAAGGCGGTCTGTGCCGCCGGGCGCGCGCTGATGATGCTGACCACCGCCGGGCCGGACTCCTGCACCACGCGCACAACCGGGGTGCGGCGGGGGTTGTCCTCCCTGGCCGGGGGCTGGCTGCTCTGGTCGGCCTGGGCGGCGGCCTTGGGCTGGGCCTGCCTTGGCGCGGCCAGGGCGCTGGCGCAGGACAGGGCGGCCCAAAGCGCCGCAAGAAATCCTGCGGACAGGGCCAGCCGGAACAGGGAGCTGCGGGGGCTTGTCATGGGTCGCTCTCCAGCGGCTGGAAATAACCGGGGCAGGCCGCAAAAAGCATGGCGCCGGGTGGGCTTTCAGCCCTTGCCCTGGTCCAGCTCCGCGCGGGCTTCCACCCCGTCGGCAAGCTTGATGAGATCACTCGCCCGGGGGTATTTGCCGCAGGCGAAGCGCGGGCTCTCCGGGCAGAAGCCCAAAGACTCGCACTTGGCCCCGGCAGCGGCGAAGATGGCGGGCAGCTCGGCCTTGCAGATGTCGAGCATGGCCTCGGCCAGGGCGCGTATCTCCCACTGGGCGCGCAGGCAGCAGCGCAGGTGGAAGAAGTGCAGCAGCGCCCGGCAGTTCATGGTGATGACGATTTTGGTCTCCGCCGCCTGGGGCAGCACGAAGCGCGCGTCCTCCTTGGCCTTGTCCTTGCGGCCGTGGGCCTCCAGGATGGCCTTGAGGTCGCGGTATGCGCTGCCCACCTCGGTCATGAAGGCCTCGAAGCGCTGGCGCGCCTCGGGTATCTTGGCGATGGCCGGGGGCAGGATGAAGTCCATGTCCGAGCCGTCCACGTAGCGCTGGCTCTGCTGGGAGTAGGAGGCGATGCGGTGGCGCACGATCTGGTGGGAGCAGGCCCGGGAGATGCCCTCCACCGCGAAGGTGAAGCTGGCGTGCTCAATGGGGCTGTCGTGGCCGCTCTCCAGCACCTTGCGCACGAAGTCGGCCTGGGCCTCGCGCTCCACCTGGCCGGAGAGGAGTTTTGGCCACATCTCGGCCACGAAGCCAGCGTGGTAGCACTGGCGAAAGGCGGCGTAGATGAGCGCCAGGGCGTCCGGGGTGCGGGCGAGAAGTTCGACCTTGAGCGGTTTGACGGGCATGGGGGCTCCGGGATGGCTGGGTGTGTTCGTCCGCGCGCCTACATGCGCACGCGCTCCAGGACATCGGCCAGCACCTCGTCCAGGGGGGCGTCGGCCGGGGCCATGAGCTGCAGGGTCTGCATGATCAGCGGCTCGTAGGCCGTGCGCAGGCGGCCCAGGCGTTCGCGGGCCTTTTCCTGCTCCTCGGGCGTCGTGGCCAGGCGCTGGGCCATGGCCTCCACGCTGGCCATGAGGTAGAGCACCCGGCCCGTGGACTGCAGGCGCTGGCGGAACACCTCGCCCAGGAGCAGCTTGTAGGGCACCTCCACCACGGCTGGCCCGTCGGCGAAGATGTGTTCCAGCGCTGCGTCCGGGTCGTCAAGGGGCAGCGTGCGCGCCGGGCAGCCCAGTTCGCGCGCCAAGCCTGCGGCCACGGCGGACTTGCCGCTGCCGGGCAGGCCGATGAGGTAGAGGATGCCGCTGGGCTCCCAGGGTCTGGGGGCCGGAGCGTCGTGGCGGATGACCGCGGTCTTGTCCGGTTCGTCGACCTGGAAATCCTTGCGGATGAACTGTGTCATCTGTGCTCTCCTGTCTGCGGTGCCTGCGCCCTTGCGGGCCTGGTTGCCCCGGGCGCGCAGGCAGGGTATAGCCCATGCGGAAGCCAGGGACAAGCCGTACCACCGGCAGACCCTGGCGGGGAGGGGAAGCATGCCCAGGGAGAACGTACACTGGCTTGTGGCCGAGCGCGCGGCCGGGCTCCTGGCCTCCGGCCCCTTCGGCCCGGCGCTCAGGAGCTGCCCGAATGGCCTGCGCTTCGGCGCGGTGTTCCACGACGTGCTCTACTATCTGCGCGGGGAGTATCCGGAGTCCCTCAAGTTTTTGCCGCAGCGCCTGCACGGGGCCCACGGCGAGGACACCTTTGAGCTGCTGCGGCTCTACGCCCCGCACATGTTCGCCACGCGCAGCCTGGCCCTGCCCACGGCCGTTTTTGTGGGGCTGGTCTCGCACATCTTTGCCGACGCCACCATCCACCCCCTGGTCTACCACTTCACGGGCAACTACTATGATGAGGACCCGGAGCGCCGCACCAAGGCCGTGCGCAGGCACCGCGTCCTGGAGGCCCTGCTCGACATGGCCGCCTGCGGGGGGCTTGCGGCGGTGCAGGAAAGCTCCCTCAGGGCCGTGGTCAACGGGGTGGAGGGTCCGCGCAGCCTGGCCTGCCCGCCGGAACTCCTGGCCGCCATGGCCGGGGTGGATGCCATGGCGGCGGTCAAGGGCTTCGGCGATGCCCTGGGCGACTATTGCACCTTGCAGGCCCTGTGCCGCATGCCGACCCTGGCCAGCCTGCTGCGCGAGATCGAGGGCTGGCTCCCGGCCAAGGGGCGCGAGATTGCGGCCCTGTTCTACGCCCCGCAGCTCTGGGAGCAGCGCGCCACCGTCTCCGGCCCGCTGACCTTCCGCAACCCGGCCACGGGCGAGGTCTTCACCCAGACCCTGGCCGGGCTCATGGACCTGGCCGCGCGCCAGACGGCCTGGTTCTGCTCCGTCCAGGCCCCACAGCTCATCAACAACGGCGCCCTGGCCGAGACAGCGCCCGGTCCATCGCTCGACATGGGCATCCCCGGCGTGGCCACCAGCCAGGCCAGGCATTTCGCCCAGCGCATCCTGCCGCCGGAATAGCAGCAAGCCCTGTCTCGCCTTTTGCAGCCGCCTTTGCCTGGCCCTGCGCCCACGTTTCCAGACGCGGGAGCGGGGCTTTTTTTGCGCCGGAAACATTTCTTCCGCTCCCCCTCAAAAAAATGCGCGCACCCGCCTAAAGTTTTCCCAGGGCAGGTCGATCAGGTGTGCGTAGAAACAATCGGATTGGCCCCGCAGGCGATGTCGCCCCAAGAGGACCACCGAATGGCAAGGAAGCCAAAAAACTTTCAAGGAGGAAATGGTTATGTCGCTTACCATTAACCACAACATGATGTCCGCGAATACGGCCCGCAACCTGTCGCAGTCGTATTTGCACCTGGCCAATTCGACCCGGCGCCTGTCTTCCGGTCTGCGCATCAACAACGCATCCGACGACGCTGCCGGCCTCGCGGTGCGCGAAATCATGCGCGCGGAGATCAAGAGCCTGGACCAGGGCATCCGCAACGCCAATGACGCCATCTCGATGATCCAGACTGCGGACGGCGCGCTGGGCGTCGTCGACGAGAAGCTCATCCGCATGAAGGAACTGGCCATGCAGGCGTCCACGGGCACCTATTCTTCGGACCAGCGCCTCATCATCGACTCCGAGTACCAGGCCATGGCTTCGGAAATCACCCGAATCGCCAACTCCACCGACTTCAACGGCATCCACCTGCTCAACGGCAACCTTTCCGGCACCTCCACCGACCACAACGGCGCCGGCCTCGTCGCCAGCGGCCCGATGAAGGTCCACTTCGGCACCGGCAACGACAGCATGGAAGACTACTACTACGTCTCCATCAACGGCTCCACGGCCTCTTCCCTGGGCGTTGGCCTGCAGGCCACCGGCGCCAACGGCAAGTCCATCTCCACCCAGGAGCTGGCGCAGAAGGCGCTTGACTCCCTGAACAACGCCATCGTGTCCAAGGACAAGATCCGCGCCAACCTGGGCGCCATGCAGAACCGCCTGCAGAACACCATCACCAACCTCTCGGTCCAGGCTGAGAACACCCAGGCGGCCGAGTCGAACATCTCCGACGTCGACGTGGCCACGGAAATGACCGAGTTCACGCGCCAGCAGATCCTGACCCAGTCCGCAGTGGCCATGCTGTCCCAGGCCAACAACTTCGGCAAGCTCGCCATGCAGCTCCTCGGCGGCTAAGGCTAGCCAAGGGCGGGTCCTCCCAGGCGATTGATGACACACGGGCCGCCGCAAGGCGGCCCGTGCTTTTCTGGCACTAGGCTTGCAAAATATTCGGTGGGGTAACAGGACCAGGTAAATTTTTCCCTCACCAAGGACGCAAGCATGACAACGTCGATCACATCCGCATACACTTCCGGGCAAACCAACATCACTGGCCTTGGAAACGGCACGGACTTCAACTCCCTCATCGACGGGTTGGTGAAGGCTGAGAGCGTTCACATCACCAGCCTCCAGACCTGGAAGCAGGAGTGGACCGACAAGGTCACACAGTTCCAATCCCTGAACACCAACATGCTGACCCTCAAGACCACCCTGGAAGGCATGGACACCATGGACTCCTTCATGGTCAAGTCCGTGACCAGCTCGGACACCTCGGCCCTGTCGGCCTCGGCTGACAGCACCGCTCAGGTGGCCACGCACAGCGTCATCATCGGCCAGCTGGCCCAGAACGACATCATGACCACTGCCTCGGGCGTGAGTCTGCTCACCTCTTCGGTGATGACCTCGAACTCGAATATCACCTTCTCCTACGCCGGCGCCAGCATCACCCTCTCCAACGTCGCCGCCGGCACCACCCTCACAGGCCTGGTCAGCTACATCAACAACAACGCCCTGTGCAGCGGCAAGATCAAGGCCACCACCATCTACGACGGCACGGTCTACCACCTGCAGCTCTACGGCATGGGCCAGGGCGACGCGAATCAGGTGGTGCTCTCCAGCACCGGCGGGCTCATCTTCAGCCCTGCGTCCTTCGCCAACACCCAGAACGCCCAAAGCGCCCACATCAAGGTGGACGGCTATCCCGTGGGCTCGTCCTCGTGGCTTGCGCGCGACTCGAATACTGTGAACGACGTAATCCCCGGCCTGACCGTGAACCTGAAGCAGGCCAACTCCAATGCCGCCCTGCTTGTCGGCGTCAGCACAGACACCGACGCCATCAAGCAGAACATCAGCACCTTCGTGTCCCAGGTCAATCAAGTGCGCACCATGATCAAGAACATGACCAAGGTCGACACCACGGACGCCAAAAACCCGCAAGGCTCCATCCTCACCGGCAACTACGCCGTGCAGATGATCTCCAGCACCCTTCAGGACGTCTGCGCCGACAAGGGGCTGGGGTTCAACTACTACAGCGTGTCCGGCAGCACCATCACCGGCGACTACTATTCCTCGCTCTCCCAGATAGGCATCAGCACCGACCCGGACGAGAGCTCGCCCACGAGCGGGCTGCTCGTTCTGGACAGCACGGTGTTGTCCGCCGCGCTTGCAAACGATCCGGACGGGGTGGCCAAGATCTTCGCCGCAAGCAACCTGGGCGAGAGCGATTCGCCGAGTTTTTCCTACCTCTCTCAAATCAACGGCACCACCAAGCCCGGAAGCTATGCGGTGAGCATCGTCACCAGCGCGGCCGGCATCTCCAGCGCCACCATCAACGGCCATGCGGCCGGCGTCGACGGTTGGAGGATCACCGGCGCAACTGGCTTCGACGAGGCCGGCATGGTCGTCCAGGTGAACAGTCAGAGCCTGAACAGCGCCATGAGCGGCACGGTGAACCTGAAGCAGGGCAAGACCGGTGAACTGGTCGACAAGCTCGCGCAGCTCACCAGCAGCACCGACGGCCCCCTGCACATCCTGCAGGAGAACTATGGCGAAATCACCAAGAGCATCGACGACAAGATCGACCGCGAGACCACGCGCATCGCCACCATGAAGCAGAACCTGCAGGACAAGTACGCGAAGTTGGATGCCCTGCTGGGCACGCTCAATCAAGAGCAGACGCAGCTGACGAGTTCCATCACCCAGCTCAGCAAGTAATTTGAGTTAAGTACAAGGGAGGCTCAGCCCATGCTCAAGGCCGCCAAGGCATATCTCTCGACGCAGGTCACCACTGCAACCCAGGGCGAAATTTTGCTGTTGCTTTACGATACGGCCATCAAGTACCTCAAGCAGGCCAAGGAAAAGATGGCCGTGCGCGACTACGCCGCCAAGGGCAACCTCATCAGCAAGGCCATCGAGATCGTCAGCGAATTGCATGAATGCCTGAACAAGGAGAAGGGCGGGGAAGTAACCAAGAACCTGAGCAAGATGTATTTCATCTGCAACACCAAGCTGCTGCAGGCGAACTTGCATATGGATCCGAGCAAGCTGGACGAAGTGGTGGCGATGCTTTCCGGGCTGCGCCAGGCCTTTGCCCAGATCATCCCAGAGTTTGAGGGCATGGCCCCGGCCTCGCAGTCCGCCGTGCTGCGCCCGGCCGCAGAGCCCGCAGCTCCCCCTGCGCAGGCCTATCCGCAGGCTTCGTCGCCGCAGAACTATGCCGCGCAGCAATATGCCCCGCAGCCCCTGGCCCCGCAACCGCAGCTCGTCCCGCCCGCGCCGGATGGGACGGAGACCGCCGCCGCCGAGCCTGCGGCCGCCACGCCGACCCCGGACTGCGCCCCGGTGAACCAGGCGCGCTTCCGCGCCGCCAACGCCTACGCCAATTCCCATTAGGGAAGGCGAAGCAGGGTCAGATGGAGATGACCAGCGGCACCACCACGGGGTCGCGGTCCAGCACGGTGCGGAAGAAGCGCCGCAGCGCCATGCGCACGCGCTCCTTGAGCTTCTTGACGTTGCCCTTGGGGCAGTTCTCCACTTCCTCCAGGACCACGCACTTGGCGTCCTCCAGCAGATGGGAGTATTGCTGCTCGAACACGAACCCCTTGGACACGATGTCCGGGCCGAGCGTGATCTCGCCGGTCTCCTTGTCGATGACCAGAAGCACCACCACCATGCCTTCCCCGGCCAGGAGCTGACGCTCTTTCAGCACGCTCTGGCCCACGTCGCCCACGCCCTTGCCGTCCACCAGGATGCGTTCGGCGGGCACGGCGTCCTCCAGGCGGATGCCCTGAGCCAAAAAGGTCAGGGGCTGGCCGTCCTCCAGCACAATGGCGCGCTCCGGCGCCACCCCGCACTCCACGGCCAGGCGCGTGTGCTTCACCAGATGGCGGTACTCGCCGTGGACGGGCACGAAGTACTTGGGCTTTACCGCCTCCAGCATGATGCGCAGCTCCTCGCGGTGGGCGTGGCCGCTGGCGTGGATGGCCTGGACCTTTTCGTAGAGCACCTCGGCCCCGAGCTTGTAGAGCCGGTTGATGACCTTGGTGATGGCCAGCACGTTGCCGGGGATGAAGCGCGAGGACAGAAGCACCAGGTCGCCCTTCTTGATGCGCATCTGGCGGTGTTCGTCCAGCGACATGCGCGACAGCGCGGCCAGGGGCTCGCCCTGGGAGCCGGTGACCACCAGCACCACCTGGTCGTCGTTCAGGCTTCCGGCCTCCTCCACCTCCACCAGGGTGCCTGCCGGGATGCGCAGGTAGCCCAGTTCGCGCGCCAGATCAACGTTGCGCATGAGGCTCTTGCCCGAGGTGGCCACCTTGCGCCCGCAGGCTGCGGCCAGGTCGAAGATCTCCTGCAGGCGCTGGATGTGGCTGGAGAACAGCGTGACGATGATGCGGCCTCTGGCCTTGTCGAAAATCTCGCGCAAGGACGCCATGATCTCGCGTTCGGTCAGGGCGAAGCCCTCGCGCTCCACATTGGTGGAGTCGGACATGAGCAGCTTGACCCCGGGTTCGGCAAAGCGGCGGATGGCGTCCATGTCGGTGGCGTGGCCGTCCATGGGGTTGCGGTCGATCTTGAAGTCGCCGGTGTGCAGCACGCGGCCCATGGGGGTTTCGATGCCGAGGGCGTAGCCCTTGATGATGGAGTGGCAGACCGGGATGAAGTTGAAGGCAAACGGGCCGATCTCCACGCGGTCGCCGGGGCGAACGGGCCGCAGGTCGGCGTCGATGCCGTGCTCCCGCAGCTTGGAGGCCACCAGGGCCAGGGTGAAGTCCGAGCCGTACACCGGCGCGTCGATGTGCGGCAATAGCCAGGGCAGCGCGCCGATGTGGTCCTCGTGCCCGTGGGTCAGCACCACGGCCTTCAGCCTGTCCTTCTCGGCCAAGATGTGCTCGAAGCGCGGAATGACCACGTCCACGCCGAAGAGATAGTCTTCCGGGAACATCAGCCCGCAGTCCACCAGCACCGTGGAGCCCCGGGACTTGAAGGCCATGCAGTTGAGCCCGATCTCCCCCAGGCCGCCCAGGGGATGGATGGTCAGTTCGTCCTGGCCGTGCGCCATGTCAGCTCCTTGCCAGTGTTTGGTAGGCGTCGTTCATGAGGGCGTACATGTCGTCCTTGAACCGCTCGCGGTCCTTGATGGTGTAAGCCGTCGGGTCCACCGGGGGCAGGGCGCGCAGGCGCACCAATTGGTCGGGGTTGAAGAAGCGCTTGCCCTTGGGCAAAAGCTTGCCTGTGCCCTCCATGACCAGCGGGGCCACGGGCAGGCCGCACTTGAGCGCCAGCACCATGCCCCCGACCTTGAAGTCCATGAGCCTGTCCAGGTCCGGGTTGCGCGTGCCCTCGGGAAAGATCAAGGGCGAGATGCCGCCCTTGGCCGCGGCCACGGCCTCGTCCACGCTCTTCATGGCCGCGCGGCGGTTCTCGCGGTTGATGGAGATGTGGCCCGCGTTGCCCAGGGCCTTGCCGTAGATGGGGATGCGGAACAGGCTTTCCTTGGCCACAAAGCGCATGTGGTAGTTCCACAGGACATCGAACAGGATGGGGATGTCGAACAGGCTCTGGTGGTTGCACATGAACACGTAGTGGCCCCCCGGGTCCAGGGCCGAGAGGTCGGCCTCGACCTTGATGCCCGCCATGCCGAGCATGAAGCGGCCATAGGTCTTGCCCGGCAGGTCGCGCTCGTCGGGCGTGGCCTTTTCCTGGTCCAGCAGCAGCTGCTTGATGCTGTAGTAGATCGTGGCGGGCACGAGAATGAGAAAAAATCGCAAAACTTTGAGCATAACCATCCCTGTGTGTATCGTATCATAAGCTTCTACGTGAAAAGCCGGGCAGGCACAAGCAAGCCCGGCACTATCAAGCTCGACCGTCCGGCCACGGCCAAAGGCCCGGCCACGAAAAAGGGCGGCGGAGGTGAACCCCCGCCGCCCGAGCACAGCACATGATCAATGGCTTGCGCCTGGGGCCTGTCTCTAAAAGTGTCTTTTCCCCCCTGGGCGTTTGTCTGTCTACAGGCGTGAGCCGTTTTTGGTCCAGGGCTGTGCCGCCTGAGCACTATCCCTGGCCCCAAATCGTCTCTCTTCTCGCCAGGGAACAATATCCATCTTTTGGAAACAAGCCCTAGTCCTCTTCGGCGGCCTCGCGCTTGTTCTCCTCGATGACCTTGGCCGCGATGGGCGGCGGGCATTCCTCGTAGTTGGAGAACTCCATGGTGAAGGTGCCCTGGCCGCCGGTCATGGAGCGCAGGTCCGGGGCGTATTTCAGCACTTCGCTCATGGGCACGTGGGCCTTGATCTCGGTGACGCCGCCCTGGGAGTCGCTGCCGAGCACCTTGCCCCGGCGGCTGGAAAGGTCGCCGATGACGTCGCCCATGTGGGCGTCGGGCACGGCCACGGTGATGGTCATGATGGGCTCGAGCAGGATCATCTTGGCCTTTTCGCAGGCCTTCTTGAAGGCGATGGACCCGGCGATCTTGAAGGCCATTTCCGAGGAGTCCACGTTGTGGAAGCTGCCGTCGTACAGGGTGACCTTGAAGTCGATGACCTGGAAGCCAGCCAGCACGCCGCGCGCGGCGGATTCCTGCACGCCCTTGTCCACGGCCGGGATGTACTGGCGGGGGATCGATCCGCCGACAATGGCGTCGACGTACTCGTAGCCCGCGCCCTTGGGCTGGGGCTCCAGGTGGATCCAGCAGTCGCCGAACTGGCCGCGGCCGCCGGTCTGCTTCTTGTGGCGGCCCTGGATCTCTCGCGCCGCCGTCTTCACGGTCTCGCGGTAGGGCACCTTGGGCGTCTTCAGCACGATGTCGACCTTGTAGCGGCGCTTGGCCCGCTCCACGCTGATCTCGATGTGGTTCTGGCCCATGCCGGAGAGCAGGGTGTCCGCCGTCTCCTCGTCGCGCCCGAGCTTGAGCGTCACGTCCTCATCCAGCAGTTTGGCCATGGCCTGGTAGACCTTGTCCTCGTCGCCCTTTTCCTTGGAGGCCAGGGCGAAGGTGATGAGCGTGCGGGGCAGGGCGGGTTTTTTCAGCACAAAGGGGGCCTTGTCCGAGGACAACGCGTCGCCGGTCTTGGTGTCCTTGAGCTTGGCCAGGGTGACGATGCTGCCGGGGCCGAGCGGGGTCTTGCAGGGCGTCTGCTCCTTGCCGGTGGTGAGGAGCAGCTGGCCCATGCGCTCCTGCTGGCCGGTGCGCGAGTTGACCAGGGTCATGTCCCCGGAGAGCGTGCCGGAGAGCACGCGCATGATGGTGAGCTGCCCGGCGAAGGGGTCGGCCAGGGTCTTGAACACAAAGCCGGCCACGGGCGCGGCCTCGGTGCTTTCGCGGGCGCTGCCGTCCTCGCCGTCCCAGTAGGCGTGGTCCAGCGGGCTGGGCAAAAGCGCCTGGATGGCGTCGAGCAGCTGCGGGCCGCCCATGTTGTTCAGGGCGCTGCCGATGACCACGGGCACCAGCTCGCCGCTCTTGACGCCGGCCACCAGCGCGCTCTTGAGCTCGTCCGGGGTCAGCTCGCCAGCCTCCAGGTACTTCTCCATGAGCCCTTCGTCGCTCTCGGCGATGTTTTCGATCATGGCCTCGCGCAGGGGGGTGGACAGGGCCGAGACATCCGCCGGGACGGCGCCCACGGTTGCGCCGCCCTTGCCGTCGAACATCAGCGCCTTGTCTTCGAGCATGTCGACCACGCCCTTGAAGCCCTCGCGCTCGCCGATGGGATAGTGCAGAAGCACGGGCTTGATGCCCAGGCTGTCCTTGAGTCCGGCAAAGGCCATGCTGAAGTCCGCGCGGTCGCGGTCCATCTTGTTGATGAACACGAGGGCGGGCAGACCGAGCTTCTTGACCTCGCTCCAGGCCTTGCGGGTCAGCGGCTTGACCCCGTCCACGGCGTCGATGACGAAGACCACAGCGTCGGCGGCGGTGAGGGCGTAGGGCAGGTCGCCGTTGAAGTTGTTGTCGCCGGGGGTGTCGATGAGGAAATGCTGGTTCTTGTTCCACTTGAAGTTGGCGAAGCTCGGCTGGATGGAGCCCCGGCGTTTGATCTCCTCGGGCTCGAAATCAAGCGTGGTTGTGCCGTCTTCGATCTTCCCCAGACGGTTGATCACACCGGCATTGAACAGGAGCATTTCGGCGACAGAGGTCTTCCCGCTGCCGCCATGTCCGACCAGGGCGTATGTCCTTTGAGATTTGAGCGCTTCCGACATCCCTCACTCCATGTGTATCGAGTTTACCGCCGGGAGTTGCCTTCCTGGCGGGTAGTGGACCGCCTGCCTAGAATCTTCAAGGTCTAGTGGTATAGGGAGAGGCAGGCGAGAATGTCAAGGGTGGGGGGCGGATGGGCCGGGGAGGTGGCGACCGGTCCAGAAAGATCGCTCCCCCCGAAGTATGGACAGCGCACGCGCGTCTTGCAGCGGGTTTGCTTTTCGGGTACGGAATATACACTAGGAAACCGACCTGCGCCGTCCACACCGGGGGAGCGTCTGCGCTGGCAGGCGCACCCCGGCCGGGCTAGGCAAGGGCCCTTGTCGCGCACGGTTTTGGCCTGCTGGTCTGGCCCGGGCTGAAAGGCCAAACATCCAGGCGGCATGCCGGAGCCACAGGCCGCTGGCGCACGGCCAGGAATTTCTCAAGCCGAGGAACCGGCTCCTGATGGGGCCGGGTCCGCTTCAAGAGCAGGAGCCGTTTTCGCGCCGCGCCGCAGGCAAGCGGAGTGGCGCACGAAACCCCCAACAGCAAGCAGGGAGGATACATGAACAAGACGGTCAAATGGTCGCTGATCGGGGCTGGCTGCCTGGTCGGGCTTGCCGTTATCGGCATGGTGCTCGCCACCATCCTCATCGACCCGAACAAGTACAAGCCGGAGATCGTCCAGGTCGTCAAGGAGAAGACCGGCCGCGACCTGAAATTCGCGGGCGACCTGAAACTGGCCGTGTTCCCCTGGATCGGGGTGGACATCGGCGGCATCGAGCTTTCAAACGCCCAGGGCTTCGGCGACAAGCCCTTTGTGAAGCTCGGCAAGACCTCGGTGCGCCTGCAGCTCCTCCCCCTGCTTACCGGCAAGGTGCGCCTGGGCAAGGTCTCGGTGGAGGGGCTGAACCTGAACCTCGCCATCAACGAGCAGGGCGTGTCCAACTGGGCCGACCTGGTCGGCAAGGATGAGCAGAAGCGCGAGAAGAAGGACGCCGCCAAGCTGGATCTGGCCCTGGGCGGGCTTGCGGTCAAGGACGCGAACATCGTCTACGACGACCTGCAGAAGAAGAAGCACTACGCCCTGCGCGACGTCCAGGTGAAGATGGGCTCGCTGTCGCCGGGAACGCCCTTTGACTTTGAGCTGGCCTTCGGCATCGAGATGAGCGATCCGCAGCTTTTGGCCAAGAACACCCTGACCGGCACGGCCAGCCTCGACCTCTCGGCCAGGAACTACGAGGTCAAGAACTTCAAGGCGGTCATCGACGCCACTGGCAAGGCCCTGCCCACGGGCAAGGCCGCACTCACCCTCAAGGTGGCCGCCATCGCGGTGGACCTTTCGGGCGCGGGCCTGATCGACGCCCAGGGCATCGTGACCAAGCTCGACGACTCCACCATCAACGTGAACTTCCGCATGGCCGGGATTGAGAAGCCCGCCTACACCGTGCAGGTCAAGGTCGACGCCCTGGATGCCGACCGCTACCTGGCGCAGAAGACCGAGCCCGAAAAGAAGGAGGCCGCCGCCGCGCAGTCCGTGGGAGTCGAGGCCGATGTGATCCCGGTCAAGCTGCTCAAGGACCTGACCCTGGACGCCGAGTTCGCGCTGGCCAGCTTCAAGATCCACAAGATGCAGATGAAGGATGTGCTGGTGAAGGTGCACGCGGCCAACGGCATCGTGGACGTGAAGCCCGCGCAGCTGGCGCTCTATGGCGGCTCCATCGCTTCGGCCGTGAACCTGAACGTCCAGGGCGAGACGCCCAGGACCTCCCTCACAGCCAAGATCACTGATGTCCAGTCCGCTGGCATGGTCCGGGACATGACCGGCAAGGACTCCTTTGCCGGACTGGTGAACTTCAACTCCGCGCTGACCTGCCAGGGGGCCAAGGTCTCGGGCATGAAGCGGACCCTGAACGGGGACCTCGCCTTCAACCTCAAGGACGGCGCGTTCCCGGGCGTGAACCTGGACGCCATGGCCATGGCCGTGTCCAAGGCCAAGGATAGGTCCGGCAAGATCGAGGGCAAGAAGGAGGACCAGACCAAGTTCGGCGAGATCAGCGGCACGTTCAAGGTTGTGAACGGGGTGGCCACGAACAAGGACCTGGACGTCAAGGCCCCGCACATCCGCGCTGCGGGCGAGGGCTCGGTTGACCTGAACTCCGAGGCCGTGGACTACCTGGTCAAGGCCCGCGTCGTGGCCTCGGGCCAGGGCCAGGGCGCGGACACCAGCGGCGTCGGAGACCTCGTGGGGCTCACCGTGCCGATCCGGGTCAAGGGCACCTTCAAGAACCCCTCCTATGGCGTGGACTGGGCCGAATACGCGAAGATGCTCGCCCAGGGGCTGATGAAGGGCGTGAGCGGCCTGACCGAGGGCGTGGGCGGCCTGACCAAGAGCGTGGGCGGCCTGCTGCCGGGCTCGTCCTCCACGGACAAGCCCGCCGGGGGCAAGGCCACCACGGGCACGGCCCCGAAAAAGGGCGGGCTCATGGACGGCGTGAAGAAGCTGTTCTAGCCCTTTCGCACGATTGAAACCAAGCCGGAGGGCTGGCCCGCAGCACGGGTCGGCCCTCCGGTCTGTTTATGGGCGGGGGCGGGGAGGAGCGGATGGGGAAGAGGCGGGCGAAAGGGTTAAGAGGGCGTGGGCGGGTGGGGTGGCGCGAGGAGCGTACCGAATTCAGTTACCTTTGCGTGTGAGACGTTCGTATGTTCACACAGGAGATTGCGGACATTGTTGGTCTATCATTTGGTTGTCAAATCAGCCTCGCCTTTCTCTTTCCGTTCAGCCAGCATCTGTACCGACCGCTCCTGGGCAACTTGGATAGCCTCAAAGCTCATGGTCGTTTCTAATTTGTCGCGCATCTGCGCCGCAGCGTTGTTGCCCAGTGATGCTGCGACATTATAGTAGGCATACGCGTATGTTATTTCGTGCAAAGGTGATTGTTCGTCGCAAAACATATTGTCTGCAATACAGGTAATGAGTTCGCTATTGCATAGGTGGAGATTGTCGTAGATTAATTTGCGTGCATTAGCGTATGATCTTAAACATCCATCGCCGATGATGTTGCAAATTCCAAGGAAAACGGCTGGTACAGGACTTATGTTCTTGATTCGTGACAAACATAAATATGATTTTCCTATATTTTTTTCTACACCGTTTCCGCAAAATAACATGAGTCCAACATAAGCCGCTGCTTGATCGTCACCACCGTCTGCCTTTCTTTTCAAGCTAGGAAAGGCACGCTCATAATCGCCCTCTGACAAGCGAGCTTCGCCCCAATTGCTAATGACAGAAATTAGTATTTCCTTACTAATTTCAAGCCAGTTACGCGGTGCCTCGGTAGGGCTCTTCATTGGAATTCTCCATAAAAAATTGAACCATGCCAGCTCGCTTAGAAATTGGGGCAGACCTTGCGAAGCACATCAGCCGCCGCACCCCGCTTGTCGTCAATTGTCTGAAGAACCTCCTGGCGCATTCCTTGGTGTAACCGCCTGCCGCGACTTCCACGCCCGCTCCTTTTCCTCCTCGCCGAACAGCGACAGCTGCCGGGGCATCTTGCGTTCCTCGTCCAAGAGTTCGGCCTCGGAGATGAGCGTGCCGTCGGAGAGGATGTGCGCCACGGCCACGCCCTGTTCGCGCAGCACCCGGCCCAGAAGCAGCCTGCGGTGGCAGTGGCGCGGGTTGTCCTCGCCGCAGGTGAGCGCCAGGCAATAGCCCTTGTGCAGGCCTTCGAGCAGGCGCTGGATGCCCGCCTGGAAGCCCGGCTGCGCCGCGATGCGGTCGTAGAGCACATAGCCCTCGTCGTCGTAGAAGCCGGGGTTGTCCGGCCTGCCGCCCAGGTCCCGGCCCAGGTACAGGTAGCGCAGGCCGTCGGCCTGGGCTGCGGCCTCGATCTGGTCCTTGTTGAAGTGCGGGGTGTAGCTGGCGTACGGCTTGGAGCGCACGTCCACCAGCACCTGGATGCCGTGGGTGCGCAGATTGGCCAAAAAGGAGTGCAGCGGCAGGTTGGAAAACCCGGCGGTGTACACGGTGCCTGCTACGCAGCCCGGCGAATCTGGCATTTCATCTCCGACCATGCCGGGAACCTATGCGCAACGTCTGTATCCGTCAAGCTGTTCCGGCTCGTGACTGCCGAGCGGTGGGGCGCGCGGCGGGGGGCTGGTGGGGCTTGCGGCTTCAGGCCGGGCGCTGTAGAATGCCCGGAGCATTTCCCGCTGCGCCCGCGCAGGGCGCATGCGCACAAGGACCAAGCCCAAGGAGGCCGCCATGCCGTTGAAGGACTACCAGGACGCCCTGACCCGCCTGCAAAAGGGCCTGGCCCAGGCCTACCAGGACTCGCCCCAGGTGCTGAACCTGCCCGGCCAGTCCGTGGCCTGCAAGGTCGACCCGGACTACTACCTGGCGCTGGAGCCCGTGTTCACGGTGCTCATGGCGCGCTGGGCCGTGTCGTTTCCGGAGGCGGTGCTGGAGACCCTGACCCACACCGGCAACGTCATCGTGTGCAAGCCGCTGTCCACCCACGTCATTCCGCTTTCCGTCACCTGGGACGGGCAGGACTTCGAGGTCCAGGCCATGTTCCTCCAGGCGGACTTCATCGACCGCGCGCTCAAGCTCTACGCCGGGGCGGCCCAGCCGCTGCCCGTGTCCGAGCTGCGCATCCGCGCCGACGACCGCGCCGCCGTGGAGGCCTTTTTCGGCCCGTCCACCCCGCCCAAGGGCCTGGCCTACCTGTAGGCCGCGTTGCATGGGTGATTGTATTAATGTGCGTTGGGGGTTGGTATGATATTGAAAATGGTAACAATTGAAAATTTTCGGTCAATTAAAGATCAAAAGTTGAATTTTGACGAGCCATGCAAAATATTTGTAGGGATTAATGAGTCTGGAAAATCGAATATGCTGAAGGCATTAGAATATTTAGATAGTGACAAGCAGATTGACCAAAATGATATCCGGGAGGCGCTACCGGAAGAAGAAGAAGTAAAGACTTCAAGGATTAGGTTTATTTTTAATTTTACAACAGAAGAAAGATTCAAGTTTGTTGAATTGCTCGCGTCAAAGTTTGCTGGAATTGAGGCAGCAAACGACCTTATTTTTGTCACACGCGCAAGCGGGAAGGCGATAACCCTTGTCGATTTTGTTTCTACTAATAAAGACATTGTCTATGTTGTCGATTTGATGTTGAAAACTAAATTTATGAAAACGTGGAATATAGACGATAAGTATGAATTTAAGGCTGTTGTTCAGCGCGTTGCTAGTCAAGACGTACAGGTCAAAACACGTAAAACAGGTGTCGATTGTGACGTACAGAAAGGGGACTACGCAATTAAGCAAAACGTTGAAGTGGTTGAAGGGCTCTTGACTGCAGCTGAGTTTTCTGAATTTGTACAACATTTTTATTCAGAATGTAAGCAGTATGCCTCTAGTTTGTTGCCACCAGTTGTCTTTTGGCGCTACGACGATAAATATATTCTCCCAGCGAGGGTGTCGCTGGATAAATTTATTGCTGATGAAAACATTTGCTTGCCGCTTAAGCATCTTCTGCTGGTTGGTGGGTGTACGAACCCATCTATAGAATTGAAGGGCATGCTAGAAAAACAGGGCAACGTTTTAATGAATCGTCTTAATTGTTTCTCGACTCGTGCAACAGAGTACTTTAAAGAAATTTGGCCGGAATATGGTGTAAAGTTTTCACTCACGGAAAACGCTGGTAATTTGATCCCTACTGTACAAGATGTGCACAATAGGTTTTCTGTTTCGCAAAGGAGCGATGGGTTTAAACGTTTCGTGGCAATACTTTTAATGATTTCAGTTCGTAGGACAGTTGAAAGTCTTTCTGGCGCATTGATCTTAATGGATGAACCAGATGTTAGTCTACACCCTTCGGCCGTTCGTTTTCTTCGTGATGAATTGTTGCGCGTTGCTCGCAATAATGTTGTTGTTATCTCAACACATTCAATATTTATGATTGACCAGTCTTGTGTCCAACGTCATGTCATTGTAAAAAAAATGAATGAAGTTACAGTTCTTAGCGTTGCAAATAATTCTAACTTTGCTGATGAAGAGGTGTTGTATAATGCACTTGGGTATTCTGTCTTTTCTGTACTCAAAGACACAAATTTTGTTTTTGAAGGATGGAGAGATAAACATTTATTTCTGACTGCCATAGGTAAAATACCATCTAAATTTAAAAGACAGTTAATGCCATTGAAAAACATAGGGGCTTGTCATTCTAATGGTGTCAAAGGGTTTTCTCAGATTGCTTCAATGCTAGAGTTGGCTAACCGTAAGTTTCTCTTAATCTCAGATGCTGATAAGCCTGCGCGTGAAAATAAACAAAGATATGAAGATGCTCGGTATCCTGGAGTCTGGTACATGTACTCCGACTTATCTTCTGATGCTATAACGGCAGAAGATTTTATCGATTCAGAATATTTGCTGAAATGTGCTGCTGATTCTTTGGTTGGAATATCACTTAATGGATTAGTGTTCCCACCGTACGGAAAGTTGTTTCATCTTTCAACATTTATGCAAAAGGCTGGGTGTAAAAAAGAAGAAATTAATACTCTCCTTGACAATTATAAAAGTAAAATTTTTGAAGATCTAACTTCATCGCACATAACCAAGGACTACTACGAATTGCTTTCTGTCGTCGCAGACATGGTGGGAGATTAGTTCAGTCACTTGCTAAAACTAGAGTCATCAAAACGAATCAAGGGGCGGTCCACCGTTGTTCCGGCGGGCCGCCCCTTGGCGCGTGTGAGGGAACGTTGGTCTAGTCGTCGTTTGCGTTGGGGCACTTGGGCCGCAGCATGCAGATGGCGCAGCCCTCGCTGTAGGGCATGCGCGTGAACACCGCGAACTGGCGGTTCACCGTGCCCTCCTTGTTCCACACCAGCCCCAGCTGCTCAAAGGCCTTCAGGATGCCCGCCGTGGGCTTGGGCAGGGGCGCGCAGCCCTTGTCCGCCAGCTCGGGCACCACGCTCTGGGCCGTGGTCATGACCATGTGGATGGCCAGGTTGTGGAAGGCCATGCCCGCAGAGGGCGAGTCCTGCCAGATGCCCTCGATCTCGTCCTCCACGGGCTCCTCCAGCCAGATGAGCAGGTGCCCGCCGCCCTTGGGCGCGGCCGGGTCAATGATCTTGTAGGCGCGCAGGAATTTTTCGGCCCAGCCGTCGAAGCGCGGCTCCAGCTCCTCCAGCAGGTCGTGCTCGATGCGCGTCTCGCCGGACAGCTCGCAGTAGGTGAACAGGTCGAACTCCGGGTGGGCTTCGATGGCGTCGACCTGGATGGGGCCAGCAGGTTTTTTCGCGGCGGCTTTCTTGACCGGAGCTTTCGCAGCTGCGGGTTTGGCAGCGGCGGTCTTTTTCGGGGCGGCCTTGGCCGCAGCGGGCTTCTTGTCAGCGGGCTTTTTTGTCGTGGTCACGCGGAGCTCCTCGTTTGGCCTTACACGGCCTCTTTGTCGGCCAAAAGCGCGGCCTTGAGCGATTCGTCCAGGGTCGGATGGGGGAACATGAAGCCTGAAGCGTCCTCGCGGGTCCAGCCCTGCTGGATGATCAGCGTGGCGAAGCAGGCCAGGCGCGAAACGCCCGCGCCCACCGCCGTGATGCCCGCGATCTTGCCGTCGCGCCAGACGCACTTCACAAAGCCCGCCGTGGCCGCGTGGGCCTGGGCAATGGGGTTGGCGATGAGCTGCGCGCGGCTGACGAGCACCGATGAGCCCAGGGCCTTGGCCTCCTCGGCCATGATCCCGGCGCGGAAGACCTCGGGCGCGCCGTAGAGGATGCTCGGCACCGGGCCGGACGCGTACGGCCTGGCCGTGTGGCCCAGCAGCCGCTCGACCACGTAATGGGCCTGGTGGCTGGCGGCGTGGGCCAGCAACATGCGCCCGTTGACATCGCCCACAGCAAAGACGCCGGGCGCGGCCAGAAGATTCGCGTCGGTCTGGATGTAGCCCGCGCCGGTAAGGGTTGCGCCCAGGGCCTCCAGCCCCAGGTCCGCAGTGTTGGGCCTGCGGCCCACGGCGATGAGCGCGCAGTCGGCCTCAAGCTCCTCGCCGCCGCCGACTGACGAGTCGAGCACAAGAACTGCCTGTTCGCCGCGCGTCTTGACAGAGGCGACCTTCACCCCAAGCCGGAGATCCCAGCCCTGGCGCTTGAAGACAGACTCCAGGACCTTGCTGACCTCCGGGTCCTCGGCCCCGGCCAGGCGCGGCAGGGCGTCCACCAGGGTGATGCGCGCGCCCATGCGCTGCGCGGCCTGGGCCATCTCCAGCCCGATGAACCCGCCGCCGACCACGATGAGGGATTTGGGCATTGCGGCCAGGGCCAGCAGGCCCGTGGAGTCGAGCACTTTCGCGCCGTCGGCAATGACGCCGGGAAAGCCGCCAGGCCGCGAACCCGTGGCCAGCAGCAGGTTCCGGTAGTTCAGGGTTTTGGGGCCATCGGCGGTCAGCACTTCCACGTTGCCCGGATCGGTGACGCGGCCCAGCCCGGCCACAAGGTCCACGCCGAGTTGCGCCAGGCGCATGCCCATGGCCTTGCGCGTGGCCGCGATGTACTTGTCCTTGCGCGCTTGCAGCGCGGGAAAGTCGATGTCCACGCTGCCTGTGGCCACGCGCATCTTGGCCTGCGCGGCCAGCTCGTCCACGGCGTCGGTTGCGCCGAGCCAGAGCTTGGTCGGGATGCAGCCCCGGTTCAGGCAGGCGCCGCCGAGTTCGGCGGCCTCCACCAGCGCGGTCTTGAGCCCGGAGCCCGCAGCCTCCACGGCGGCGTCGAACCCGCCGGGGCCGCCGCCCAGGATCAGCAGATCATATGTCGTTGCCATACACCCCTACAGGTCGTGGTTGAAACGTGGCTGGCGCGGGGCGGCCGGTCGGAGTTTTCCGGCGGGCCGCCCCGGCTGATTGCGTTTGTCCTTCGTCGTTACAGCTCGGCCTTGCACGTCGCCCTACAGGTCGCCCTACAGGTCGCCCTAAAGATCGTCCGTCAGCTCCATGTTGCGCGCGGCGCGGGTCTCGTCCAGGCGCGTCACCGGCAGGGTGAAGGGCGCGTCGTGGGCCAGCTGCGGGTTGGCCCGGGCCTCGGCCAGGATGGCGATGAGGTCGTCGGCGAACTGGTCCAGGGTGTCCAGGCTCTCGGTCTCGGTGGGCTCGAACATGAGCGCCTCTTTCACGATGAGCGGGAAGTAGATGGTCGGGGCGTGGTAGCCCTTGTCCAGCAGCAGCTTGGCGATGTCCAGCGCGCGCACGTGGCACTCGGACAGGTTGCAGGCGCTGGCCACGAACTCGTGCATGCAGATGCGGTCAAAGGGCACGTCGAGCACGGTGTCCAGGCGCTTGCGCAGGTAGTTGGCGGCCAGCACCGCGGCCTCGGTGGCGCGGGTGAGCCCCGTGCCGCCCAGGCGCAGGATGTACGCGTAGGCCTTGAGCACCACGCCGAAGTTGCCGTAGAACGGGGCCACGTAGCCGATGGACTTCGGGAAGTCGTAGTTCAGGAAGAACTGGCCGTCCTCCAGCTTCTCCACGCGGGAGATGGGCAGATACGGCACCAGCCGTTCGCTGACGCCCACCGGGCCCGCGCCCGGACCGCCGCCGCCGTGGGGCGTGGCAAAGGTCTTGTGCAGGTTCAGGTGCACCACGTCAAAGCCCGCGTCGCCCACGCGCATCTTGCCCATGATGGCGTTCAGGTTTGCGCCGTCGTAGTAGAGCAGGGCGTCGACGCTTCTGAGCATCTCGACGATTTTCGGCAGGTTCTTCTCGAATAGGCCCAGCGTGTTCGGGCAGGTCATCATCATGCCCGCGACCGAGTCGTCCAGGACCTTGGCCAGCTCGTCCGGGTCGACGATGCCGTCCTTGCTCGGCAGGTTGACCACTTCAAAGCCCGCGATGGCCGCGCTGGCCGGGTTGGTGCCGTGGGCCGAGTCCGGGCAGATGATCTTGGTCTTCTTGTTGCCGCGGTCCTTGTGGTAGGCGGCGATGATCATTACCCCGGTGAGCTCGCCGTGGGCCCCGGCCATGGGGTGCAGGGTGAAGGCCTGCATGCCGCAGATCTCGCAGAGCAGGCGCTCGGTCTCGTACATGACCTCCAGCGCCCCCTGGCACAGGCGGCCAGCGCCGCCCAGCTGCGGCAGCACCGGGTGCAGCCTGGTAAAGCCGGGCAGGGCGGCCACGGTCTCGGTGAACTTGGGGTTGTACTTCATGGTGCAGGAGCCCAGCGGGTAGAAGTTCCCGTCCACACCATAGTTGCGCCGGGAAAGCTGGGTGAAGTGGCGCACCACGTCCAGCTCGGACAGGGAGGGCAGGCCTGCGGGCTGCACGCGCAGGAGGTTCTGGGGCAGCAGCTGGCTGGCGGACGTGTCGGCCTTGGCGGGCCAGACGCCCTCGCGGCCGGGATCGGATTTCTTGAAGACCGTGTTCATACGAGCATACCCCGCAGCAGCTCGGCAAACACGCCGATCTGCTCCTTGGAGGTTTTTTCGGTGCAGGCCACGAGCAGCGCGTTCTCCAGGCCCGGATAGTAGCGGCCCAGCGGGAAGCCCGGCACATAGCCGCGCGCGGTGAGCTTGTCGATGGCCTGGTAGGCGTTCACCGGCAGGGTCACGGCGAACTCGTTGCCAAAGGGCGAGCCCCCATTCGCTGGGTCGGAAAGCATGGACACGCCCGGAATGGCGGTCAGCCTCTCGGCGGCGTAGTGCGCGCGTTCGATTGAGATCTCGGCGGTGCGGGAAAGCCCCTCCTCGCCCAGCAGGCACAGGTGCATCAGGGCGCGCAGGGCGCACAGGGCCTGGTTGGAGCAGATGTTGCTCGTGGCCTTCTGGCGGCGGATGTGCTGCTCGCGCGCCTGCAGGGTCAAAACGTAGCCGGTGCGGCCCTTGGTGTCGACCGTGCGGCCCACCATGCGGCCCGGCATCTGGCGGACCATGCCCTTGGAGCAGGTCATGATGCCGAGGTACGGCCCGCCGAAGGAAAGCGGCAGGCCCAGGCTCTGGCCCTCGGCCACGGCCACGTCCGCGCCCATCTCGCCGGGGCTTTTCAGCACCGACTGGAGCACCGGATAGACCGAGATCACGGACACCACGCCCTTGGCCTTGGCTGCGGCGAAGAGCTGGCTGAAGTCGGCGAGCGTGCCGAAGAAGTTGGGGTTCTGCACCAGCACGGCGGCGGTGTTCTCGTCCAGGGCGCTGGTCAGCGCGGCCAGATCGCAGGCGCCGTTCTTGTGGCCGATGGTCACCAGCTCCAGGTTCAGGTTCGAGGTGTAGGAGGCCAGCATGACCCGGTAGATGGGGTTGAGCGCTTCGCAGACCACGAGCTTGCGCCGGTCGGTGTGGCGCACGGCCATCATGGCCGACTCGAAGAGCGCCGCGCCGCCGTCGTACACGCTGGCGTTGGCGAAAGTGAGCCCGGTCAGGCGCGTCACGGCGGTCTGGTACTCGAAGATGGCCTGCAGCGTGCCCTGGCTGGCCTCGGGCTGGTACGGGGTGTAGGCGGTGTAGAACTCGCTGCGCATGGACAGCGCGTCCACGGCGGCCGGGATGTGGTGGTCGTAGAACCCGGCGCCCAGGAAGCTCACGTGGTTCACCGCGTTCTTGCGGGCCAGGTCTTCCAGTTGGGCCAGCACGGCCATCTCGCTCTTGCCATCGGGCAGATCGAAGCTCTTGGGGCGCATGGCCGGGCCGATTTCGGCGAAGAGCGACTCCACCGAGGGCGCGCCAATGACGCCGAGCATCCGCCGGATGTCCTCCGGGGTATGCGGAACATAGGGCATGGTTGTCTCCTTGCGGAATGTGCGGCCGCTGTGGCGGCTAGTGGGCTTCCTCGGCGCAGACCTGCTCGTAGGCGGCTGCGTCCAGCAGGCCGCCCAACTCGGTCGGCGCGCCTGCAAGCTTCACCTTGATCATCCAGCCCGTTCCGTACGGATCCTGGTTGATGGCCTCGGGCGCGGCCTCCAGGGCGGCGTTGACCTCGGTGACGGTGCCGCTGACGGGCGAGTAGAGTTCGCTGGCGGCCTTGACCGACTCCACCGAGCCCATCTCGGCCCCGGCGGTGACGGTGGCGCCCACCTTGGGCAGGTCCACGTAGGTCAGGTCGCCCAGCTGCTCCTGGGCGAAATGGGTGATGCCGACCGTGGCGACGGTGCCCTCGATCTTGGCCCACTCGTGGCTCTTGGCGTATTTGAGGTCCTTGGGAATCATGCGGGGTGTCCTCCTTGGGGGAAGGTTGGTTTCAGGGGGCATCATGGATGCTCGGCTTCCCTGGGTTGCAGTGAAAAAAATGCACTAACGGACTGCAATCATTGACCGCTAGTGGGTGCGTAGGGAAAATGCGGCCAGGCTTGCCGCACACCGCGAGCCCACGTTGCGCGCGCTCACGCCGGTTGATATACAATCGGGCGGATGAAAAGAAAAGCCTGGAGTTCTGTTGCTGGCGCTTTCCGCCCATGCCCTGGGTGCGTCTCCGCCCCTGACTTTTGTCTGTGAATCCCTTGTGCTTGGCCTTGTTTTCGCGTAGCTCTTATACGAATCATACATCACAAGACCATGCCCATCCCAAACGAGTTCCCGTGGATGACGAACGGCCTCCGAGGCTCTGTGAGGTTCCAGCTATGTGCGCTCTCTGGAATGACGCTGACGCGGAAGACGCCACCACCAAGCGCAAGCAAGTGCACGAGAACCTTGGCGTCATCCTCGACCAGCGCGTCAAGCTCAATCTTGTGTTCGACGAAGCCGCCGCAGGCATCAAGGACCTCTCGGCCACCCTTGTCGACTACAACGAACTGGGCGTCACCGTGGAGGCCACATCCCTTGAGGGGGCCTCCAGCTCCTGGGAGGGCCGGGGGGGTTCCTGCTTCATCATGCTCCAAGGCCGGGAGAGCGAGGGCGGCGGCCAGCTGCTCACCTTCTCCAGCACTGTCCAGTCCATGAAGAAGCAGTCCAGCGGCGTGGTGCTGCTCGTCCTGACGCTCCCGGAATCCATCAAGAGCGCCCAGCGTCGCCGTAGTGTGCGGGTCATTGTGGACGAGACCAAGGTGCCGCTGATCAAGCTTTGGAACGAACTGCCGCCGGGCGTCATCATCGCCACCAGGTCCCCGCTTTTGAACAGCGAACGGGACGCCAAGCGCGGGCTGCGGCTGAGCAACATCTCGGCCAAGGGTCTGGGGCTGCTGGTGCCCAAGGTCATGATGCACAAGGCCTTGATCGGGCTGCGCAAGGGCGCTGGCTTTTCCATCTACTTCACGGCCGTGTCCCAGGTGAAGAGCCCGGCCACGCCCTTCTGGGTCAACACCACCCTGCGCAACATCCTTGAAAGCAAGACCAAGGACGAGGTCGGCCTGGGTTTTGAGTTCGTGGCGGAAGGCGGCCTGAACGAGCACAACAAGCTCGTCTGGTGCCCGCTCAAGCTCGACGAGGTCAGCGGCCTGGGCAAGTTCATCTTCAAGTGGAACCTGGACTACTACCGCGAAAAGCTCGCCAACGAGTGAGAGCGGAAAATATCTGCCCGCAGGCGCTCCGCCCGGTCAGCCCCTGGAAGCGCCGCAGCAGGTCCGCCTTCTCAGGATGTCCGCGCATTGCCCCCCCGACACGACCGTCTGCACACACCCAACTTGAATGGCACTGTCCGGGGTGCAGCCCCCTGATTTCCGCGCCCGGCATCGTGTCTTCAAAGGTGCTCCCTGGACGCTGTGCGTCCTCAACTATATTCTTGAACGCTGCGCGATCCCGATGATGGACTCTGGGCTCTGGTGAGTCCGTGCGGCGCAAAGCCCCGCAGCCCCTGGCAAGGGAAGGCGCGGGCGCTCGGCCCTGGCGCGTCTGCGGATCGTCCCGCAGACCGACTCGTCGACCGACCCGCAAGCCGACCCGCAGGCCGGGGTTGACAGATCGGCCCGGCATGCGCATTCTGCGCCAATCTGGCGAGCCGCACCCGGCCGCCAACCCCACAGGAGAAAAACAAAATGAAACCCATCGCCATCGCCGGACTCGCCCTTTTGGCCCTGCTGCTCTTCGGCGGCATGTTCCTGGTCTCCACCAACAACGCCATCATCACCCTGGACGCCCAGTGCGACCAGATGACCGGCCAGGTGAACTCCGCCCTGCAACGCCGCCTGGACCTCATCCCCAACCTGGTGGAGACGGTGAAGGGCTACGCCACGCACGAAAAGGAGACCCTGACCGCAGTCATCGCCGCGCGCGCCTCGGCCACGCAGGTCAAGCTCGACGCCTCCACCATGTCCGACCCGAACAAGCTGGCCCAGTTCAACCAGGCCCAGGGGCAGCTCTCCGCAGCCCTGGGCAAGCTCATGGTGGTCAGCGAGAAGTACCCGGAGCTCAAGGCCGACGCGCACTTCGTGGAGCTCATGACCCAGCTTGAGGGCACGGAGAACCGCATCAAGATTGAGCGCGACAACTACAACAAGGCCGCCACCGCGCTGAACATCAAGATCCGCACCTTCCCCGGCAGCCTGGTCAACTCGCTCATGGCGAACATCAATAAGCGCGAGGTCTTCCAGGCCGAGGAAGCCGCCAAGTCCGCGCCCAAGGTCAGCTTCGGGTCCGACAAGAAGTCCTAGGCCATGAGACGGCTCTTCCTCGCCCTGCTGCTTCTGCTGCTGGCCGCCACGGCGGTGCGCGCGCTGGACGTGCCGCAAAACGGCGGCCAGTGGGTGGTGGACACGGCCCGGCTGCTGCCGCAAGGCGAGAAGGACGCCCTGGGCGCATCCTTGCGCGCCTATGCCGAGCAGACCGGCAACCAGATCGTGGTGCTGACCATCCCCGGCCTGGAGGGCGAGGACATCGCGGGCTATGCCAACCGCGTGGCGCGCGAGTGGGGCGTGGGGCAGAAGGACAAGAACAACGGGGTGCTCATCCTGGTGGCCGCAGCCGACCGCAAGGTCCGCTTCGAGGTGGGCCGGGGCATTGAGGACAAGCTGCCGGACATCCTGTGCAAGCGCATCCAGCTGCAGATCACGACCCCGAACTTCAAGGCCGGGCGTTACGGGCCGGGGCTGGTGCAGACCGTGGCCACCATCCGCCAGGCCCTGGGCGACGCTCCGGGCGAAGGCCAGGCGGTCGCGCCCCGGCCCGCGCCCGCGCCCGACGGCATGACGGTGTTCACGCTGGTGCTCCTCTTCGTGGCCGTGCTGCTGGGCGTGGCCTATGTCCGGCGCAACTCCTCGCGCTACGGCGGAGCTGGCGGCAACAACTCGTCCTTCTTCCTCGGGTTGCTGCTCGGCATCCTTTCCAGCATCTTCCGGGGCCGGGGCGGCGGCGGGGGCGGATTCGGCGGCGGCTCTGGCGGCGGCGGCGACGGCGGCTTTTCCGGCGGCGGCGGCGACTTTGGCGGCGGCGGCGGCTCCTCGGACTGGTGAGGCGGCTGGCCTGCCGCAGCAAAGGCCGCTGTTCGTGTTACGAAACGTTGACTCCTTGCGCCATATTGGTGCATATTCCCGTGCGTGAAGGCCATGACGCAACTGCCCGCACCTCCTTGCCCCTCCTGTGCCGCCCCTGGCGGCGGCGCTCCCGGCCTGCCCGGCCCCGAGATCACCAAGGCCGAAATAGTCGAAGCCGAGGTCGAGGGCCGCCTATGGCGGCTGGCCCGCCCGGCGGACCTGGAGAGCCTGTGGGCGGCCATGGGCGAGGGCGACCAGTCCGGCGACCAGTCCGGCGCACAATCCGGCGCACAATCCGGCTGGGACGAGGATGAGCGCCTGCCCTACTGGGTGGAGCTGTGGCCAGCGGCAGTGCTCCTGGCGCGCTTTGCGGCCCGCAACCCGGAGCGCGTGCGCGGGCGGTCCTGCCTGGACGCGGGCTGCGGTCTGGGCCTGAGCGCCCTGGTGGCGGCCAGCATGGGCGGCCGGGTGCTGGCCTTTGACTACGAGCCCGAGGCCCTGGCCTATGCCCGGCACAACGCCGCCCTGAACCGGGAACTGCTCGGCGGCAACGCCGCGCCCCTGTTCGCGGTCATGGATTGGCGCAGGCCTGCGGTTGCGCCTGGCAGCGTGGATCTGCTGCTCGGCGCGGACATCCTCTACGAACGGCGCTTTTTCGAGCCCGTGGCCGCGCTTTTGGACCACGCCCTGGCCCCGGACGGCGAGGCCTGGATAGCCGACCCGGAGCGCAGCGTTTCGGCCCCGGCCTGGGAGCGCTTGGCCGCGCTGGGCTGGAGCGTCACAACCCCGTTTTCCGGCCGCGTGGCCCAGGGCGGGCAGGACATGCACGTGCGCATCCGCCGGATTGCGCGCGGGAATTGCGGGAAATAACAGCGGAACAGACCTGACGGGACAAGGAGCCAGATCATGGGAGAGACTATCCGTTTCGGCGTGTCGCTAGACTCGGACCTCTTGGACAAGTTCGACCTCTTGTGCAAGGAGAAGAGCTACCAGACACGGTCCGAGGCCATCCGCGACCTCATCCGCAGCATGCTGGTGCAGCGCCAGTGGGAGAACGACGACGGCGAGGTGGCCGGCACCCTGACCTTGGTCTACGACCACCACCAGAGCGGCCTGGCCCAGAAGCTGACCGAGATCCAGCACGACAGCCACGACGCCATCCTGTGCACCATGCACGTGCACCTGGACCACGACAACTGCCTGGAGGTCCTGGCGCTCAAAGGCCCGGCCCAGACGATCAAGGCCCTGGGCCAGAAGCTCATCTCCACCAAGGGCGTGAAGCACGGGCATCTGGTGCTCACCACCACCGGCCAGGAGATCGGCTGATGGCCCATGCGCCCGGCCAGACGCCTCCTGAAGCGCCCGTCGAGATGGAGGACGTGCAGAAGCACCCGGCCACGGTGCAGCTGCCCATCGACCACGTGGGCGTGAAAGATCTGCGCCTGCCCGTGGTCGTGCGCGACCGCGAGTCCGGCCGACAGCACACCGTGGCCCGCCTGGACCTGTCCGTGGACCTGCCTGCGGCCTTCAAGGGCACGCACATGAGCCGCTTTGTGGAGGCGCTGGAGAACTGGGGCGAGGAGCTGTCGCGCTCGTCCATGGAGAAGCTGCTCTCGGACATGGCCCTGCGGCTGGAGGCCCGGCGCTCCTACGCCCGCTTCGACTTCTTGTATTTCCTGCGCCAGTCCTCGCCGGTCAGCAAGGCCAAGGGGCTCATGGGCTATCCCTGCTCCGTGGTCGGGGCCTGGGAGGACGGCAAGCTGGACTTCACCCTGGGCGTGGACGTGCCGGTGATGACCGTGTGCCCCTGCTCCAAGGCCATCAGCGACGAGGGCGCGCACAGCCAGCGGGCCAGCGTGCGCATCCTGGCAAAGTTCAAGGGCTTTCTCTGGCTGGAGGATCTGATCGAGATCGCCGAGGGTTCGGGCTCGTCCCGGGTCTACACCCTGCTCAAGCGCGAGGACGAGAAGTACGTCACCGAGACGGCCTTCGCCAACCCGGCCTTTGTGGAGGATGTGGTGCGCACGGCGGCCAAGGGCCTGTCCGAGCACCCGCGCATCACCTGGTTCCGGGTGGAGGTGGAGGCCTTTGAGTCCATCCACGGGCACTCGGCCCAGGCGACCATTGAAAGTCCCGTGCGGAAAGCGTAAAGACATCCCATAGGGCCTCTCCGAGGGGCCTGTGGAGCCGCAAAGGCCCGCGTAGCCCACACGGGGCGAAAGAGTCGAAAGGGGCGAAGGGGGCGAAAGCATGGACATCAGCCCGAACGTGCAGGCACTTTCGGCCCTGGATGTTTCGGCCCTGGCCGCGGCGGACAACATCGCCAACTCCAGCACCGAGAACTACCGGCCCGTGCGCGCGGACCTGGAGGACGGCGCTGGCGGTCGGGGCGTGCGCGTGGCCGATGTGGTGGAGCTGAGCTCCAACGCCTATGATGCGTACTCGGGCTCGTCCAGGGCTTCTGCAAACCGCGCCACGGACGGTGAGGGCGGTGAGGGCGGAGCGATCCATCCGGGTGCCTCCGCCGCGTTGGGCAGCGGCGCGGACATCACCCGCGACATGGTCGACCTGATCCAGGTGGACCGCGCCTATTCGGCCAACCTCGCGGCCATCGGCGCCCAGGACGGCATGACCGGGCGCATCCTGGACATTATGGCGTAGGTGGGGCGTAGTCGGGCCGGGAGCGGACGCCGGTCAGCGCGTCAGGCCCTTCAAGAGCGCGTAGGCGGCGATTCCTGCGGCGACCGCCGCATACATGAGCATTCAGGGCGCGCAGCGTCCGCGCAGCCTCCAGTACAGCAGGCCGAAGGCAGCCGCCGCAGCCAAAGCCGCCAGGGGGAACAGCGCCTGATCCGGCACCTTAGTTCTCCTCCAATCTGGCGAACTCGTCCTGGCTGGTCTTGCAGTTGGGGCACACCCATTCCTCAGGCAGCTCGACGCCCGGGGTACCTTGCGGCACGCCGTTTTCCGGGTCGCCTTTCTTGGGATCGTACACGTAGCCGCAGCGCAGGCAAGCGTAGCGCATGGCGCATCTCCTGGTATTTCGGCCCCTGGCCGGGCTTGAGCTGGCCTGGGGGACTGGTTTGCGTGTGGGGTCTGTCCGGCGAAGGTTCAAGCATAGTCATCCTGGCGCTGGTTGGCAACAGCCGCGCGAGCCCGTGCCTGGCATCGCCGGGCCGGAAATCGCCTTGAGCCTGCCCTGCCGCGTCGGGCGCGGCGGGTGCGAGTCGGCGACCTGATGTGCGCCAGCGCTGGGGATATTGCCTGATTGTCCGGTCGCGGCGCGCCTGTTTGAGCCGCCGCCCGCGTTCCGCATGGCCGCTGCCGGGGGCGCGGTGATATGGGTCTCCGGCCGCCTGTGTCCGGGCCGCCAGGCCAGGGCGCGCGGACGCGGTTCCGTCACGCTTCAGGCGGAGGGCTTCGGCGAGATGCCCACGCCGCCGCGTGTTGACACGCGTCGGGCCACAAGCGCTGGCCAGGCCGCCGGACACGGCCCGTGCGGCGCGTTTTCAGTGTGTGCGGCGCACAGCGGGCAATTCCGTGGACAACAGGGAGTTCATGGCCAGGACAGCGGGGGAGGGTGCGCAGCGTTCAGGCTGGCGCTGGACGCAGGTTCACCCCTGCGCGGGCTTTTGGGCATCCGCGCAGGGGCTCTGTGCTCCGGTCATGGGCGACAGGCCTAGGTGACGACGTTCTTGATCTTGAAGGTCGTGGCGGCGTCGGCTACGTTGCCCTTCTGCTGGTTCTGCAGCTGCCGGATCTGGCCGCGCAGGGCGGTCAATTGCCCGGCCTTTTCTTCAGCGGACTCGCTGGAGCCCTGCTCCCGCTGGAGTTCCTTCTGGAGCTTGGTGATGCGCCTGGCCAGGGTGTCGTCTGTGCCCTGCGCGGCGCTGGAACTGCTGCTGCTGGCCGCAGCCGGGATGCTGGCCGCCTTGACGCGGGCCTCGGTGGAGATGCTGACGGAATCGCTTCCATTCGGCTTGTTGGCCGTGTCCGCGTGAACCGGCTGCACCGGCAGGGTGTTCTGGGTGGTGACGGCTGCCGTGGCCTGATTGATCATGCTCGTTGAAAGTGTGTGAATGTCCATCTGCCCCTCCCGCATTATATGGTCTTACCCTACACTGCTTATCGTCTGTGAGGTGCCGGAACTTTAGGGGCGCGCTGCGGAGATTGTCCAAATATCTTCTTGTTGCGTAGTGCTGCGTGGTGTGCTCATTCAGGGTACCGGCCCAACAACGGTGTCTGCGTTTTCCGGCGTCTGTCCTTTCCGGTGTTCGGGCCGGTGTCCGGTCCAGCAGGGCCGGACCAAAGAAAGCGCCCCGGCCCCCCCCTGGATGCGGGAGCCGGGGCGCTATTTCGCGCTGATTATCCGCGCTGGCGCCGCCGCGCCGGAAAGCGGGCTATTCGTAGCCCTGTAGCAGCTGCATGGCCTCGTCCACCCCGGCGTTTTCGTGCACCACCTTGGCCAGGGCCCGGGTCAGCAGGTCCGGGCGCTGGTGCTGGAAGATGTTCCGGCCGACCGAGAGCCCGGCGCCGCCCGCCTGGATGGAGTCGTGGACCATGACCAGGAAGTCGCGCGTGCTGTCGAGCTTGGGCCCGCCCGCGATGACCACAGGCACGCAGCAGGCGTCGATGACCCGGGAGAAGGAATCGGGGTCGCCGGTGTAGGGCACCTTGACCACGTCCGCGCCGAGCTCCACGCCCACGCGGGCGCAGTGCGCCACCACCTCGGGGTCGAACTCGTTTTTGACCTTGGGCCCGCGCGCGTAGACCATGGCCAGCACCGGAACGCCCCAGCTCTGCGCCGAGCCCGTGACCTGGCCGAAGTCCTCCAGCATTCTGGCCTCGCTCTCGTCGCCCAGGTTGACGTGCACGCTCACCGCGTCCGCGCCGAGGCGCAGAGCCTCCTCCACGGTGCAGACCAGGGTCTTGGCGTTGGGCAAGGGGGAAAGCGAGGTGCTGGCCGAGAGGTGCACGATGAGCCCCACGTCCTTGCCCTGGGTGCGGTGGCAGCAGCGCGGCATGCCCTTGTGCATGAGCACGGCGTTGGCCCCGCCCTCGACAATGGCCTTGACGGCGCTGTGCATGTTGACGATGCCCCCGATGGGGCCAACGGTGGTGCCGTGGTCCATGGGCACGATGATGGCGCGCTTGGTGTTGCGGTCGATGATGCGTTCCAGTCTGATGGCCTTGCCGAGATGCATTTCGGGCCTCCTGTTGCCGGTGGGTTTTGCTGGGCGCAATCCCCGGCCGCAGGGCCGGGAGTCTGCGTGGTGAAGCCGGTTGGAACGGGGGAGTCGGTCGAACAGAACATATAAAAGCTTAGTATTGCAAAACATCTTCTGTTGCTAAAAATACAGATGCCCCCAATTATGCCCCCGCACTAGCAGGCTGCCCCCATAATCGCTCTGCTCAAATAATACCGTTAGGCGGTATGCAGGTCAACGCAAAAGGCCGGAAGCTCACGCCCCGACCTCTCCCTTACCCTTCTCGCCTCAAGTGTTCCCGATACTCACTGAGCAGCACCCGCCACATTTGCGCCCATGCTTCCCATTCTCCCTCCGGTCATGTACAGGTCGGGCAAGGTCGAGAGTGAGCTTGGGTTGCAATGGGTTGGCACGTTGTGTGCGCCTGGTGGGGGGGTCGGCATGGGACTTTTGTCGGGGATAGATTATAATTCGCAGCGTGTGGCGCACAACTTGGTAATTCTCGCACATAAACTTCATAATGAACTTTGCGACGACGGCGATGTTGGATACATATCAAATGAAGAAGACGTATGCGAGCGACTTAGAAAATCATTAAGCATTGTCACGGTTCACATAGTTACGAAAAGTATGCGCATGAATGAATCGTTTGCTACTCGTGACGAGCGGCTAAGATTGTTTCATATGTTGCCTATAGTGTATGGTGGATATGTAGGGCTTTCAATTTCAAATTTATTAAAATCTGAAGTGTTTGATGTTCAACCAACTGGACTGTTTCACCTGCTGACGGTAACAGTATTAATTTTACGGACAAAGGAAGAACAAGAGGAATATTTTGAAGTTGCAGCAGCAGAGTTTAAGCGAATGCTTAACTCAGGTGCCGAAAATGTAACCGGCTGGTCAGATTTGCTAACGAAAGCCGTATATAATTATATTATTGGATTTCAGGTGTTTGATAGAACGCATAAGCAAATGATGGAGGATGCCTTTCGTGGACTGCTCGATTCTTTGCTTACAGCAGTCGAATAATCAAGCCCGTTTGTAACCCTGAGGTCGATTCTCCAGCCAATAGATAAGGCCGGGAACCAACGCCCCCGGCCCTACCAATTTCCTTCCGTTTTAATATTGCTCTGCCAACTTCGCCGCCTCTTGCATCTCTCGCAGCAAAGCCCGCAACATTCGCCGTCGTGCTATCGCCTCAGCCGAGTATCGCCCATGCTTCCAGGCGTTGCGGTTGCCCTTGGGCGGGCCGGGAGACTTCCCGCCATGCAGTTTACAGCGTCCGTTCGGCATCGCGGGTTGCTGGCACGGCTTCCCCGTCCCCTTGCAGCGCGCCCCACACTTCCGCACCGTCCGCAGATCGAAGCGTGATTGATTCTCCGGCGGCCTCAATTGCGCGCTGGCATGAGGTTGTGCCGTCATTTCCTGTTCCATGCCCCCCTCCCCCGGTTGTCACGTTGCCGACAATGGCTTGCCCGCCCTGGTGGACGTGTACGTGCTCCACAATCACCTTTTGCTGGCCCTTGCCCCGATACTTCGCCAAGGCTTCCACCTGCGCCGTGAACGTTCTCAAGAAACGGTCCGCAAAGGTGAGATTGAGCTTACGGCCTTCAAAAGTCTGTCCGGCCACGTGAGCCCGGCCCAAGCAATCCATAGCCGCATTGTGGCAAGCCACCATTTGCGCGGCTAACATGCCCTCTAGGCCGTCGCTTGGGGCAATGTCCGTCATCATAGCCGCTATGGTGCTCAGATGATCGCCGGGTTTCCGGGTGGAAGGAACAGAAGTTGCGGCCTGGCCCAGCAGGCAGCTCCCCATGTCGGGATTGACCGTGCCAGTTGCCGCCGCCAAAGCAGACGAACGGAACTCATGGGGGTCTGTCATACACAGCCCCATTTGTTGCGCCCCGTCCTTCATTCCCAAGTCCTCAAACTTCAATGCCCCCGGCGTGGCCTGTTCACGCACCTTGAACGCCTCATATCTGGCCTGTTCCGCCGGGGTCATTTCCCGCACCACCACAGGGGCCTTTTCCTTGGGCTTCTCTTTGCCCTTGCGCTTCGTCATGTCTGTTTCTCCTATGCTGCCTCGGTGCCATGCGCCTAGGCTTCCCTTTCCTCGCCCGGCAATGGCGCAGCCTTTTGAATCCTGGCGGCCTCTTTGAGCCTGGACCCGGCAGAGAAACGCACCTTGCGGCGCAGGGCCACGGGCCGCCCTGTCTGACTACTCACGTACCCGCCCCATTCACGCACATAGAAGCTGCCGAATCCGGCAAGCGTCACCTTGGCGTCCTGGTCCAGCGCCTCGCCTATGATTTCCTCAAGGCCCGCCAGGGTGAGTTTAACCACGGATTGCGGAAGCCTGCTTTTGGCCGCGATGCTTCGGATTATCTGCACTCTGTTCATAGTCTATCGCTCCTTTTGGCTATCCTATGCGCGCACAGGCGCGGCGCGCGTACTGGTCTGTGAATGCCCCGCCGATTTCCCATTTTCGCCCTCTATGCGCTCGCGGGCGCGTCGCGCGCGATGCGTGCGGATAACCCCCCGGCGAAGGGTCATGCCGCTGCCTCGCCGTGTGCCTTCACCACGGCCCGTAACCGTTCTTGAGCCTCGCGCAGATAGTGCCGCAGGAAATGAAAGGCCGCGTACTCAGCCCCGGCCCGGTTGCCGCACCAGATGAACGGCACCCCGTAGCGCACTTGGAAGGCCAGCACGGACTGAAGGGCCGCATGGGGCTTCATCTTGCTCCGGTAACGGCCTTCGGCCATATCCTGCATGGACGCTTCCACCACCACGGCGAAACATTCCAGGCCAGCGGCGCGGGCAAGCTCACGCTCGAAACGCTCCCGACCCTCGCCAGTGAGGCAGCACAACAGATCGTCCAGGCTCTTGCGTTCGACGGCGCAGCGGTCCATGAGCCCGGCAAGGCTGTAGTCGCCCGTGGTGAGCGTCCCGGCCTGCACCTCGCAATCATAGCCGCCAAAGGTGAACGGCGTTTGCTCTCTGGTGTCTCGGATGATCTTCATTGCAGCCGCCCCCCGATGTAACCCGCCAGTTCCGCGAGGCCGTCCCGTGCCGCCTGTGCGGCCTCTAGGGGCATCGTGGCCGGACAGGTGAGCGTGAGCCTGCCCCCGCCGTTTTTCGTGAGCCCTGCGCCGAAGTGTGAGGCAATGGCGTAGAGGCAGGCATACTTCCAGGGCACGGACCGCACCACCAGCGGGAACGGTTCCGGCTCCGGCCAGGGGAGGCCCGAAGGCCCCTCGTCTATGCTCAAAGCGGGGGTTTGATTCTTATGCTCAATATTCCCACAATCCTCAGAATTAGGCTTGAAGGGGTATTTTGAGGATATTGAGAATATTGATCTTACAACTTCACCCCCACAAGTGCCACCGCTGGCCCTGTTCTTCCACTTGGCGGCCAAGCTCATATGGCACCCCCGAAGGCCAGAGAGTTGACGCTGTATCCTGGGGAGGGTGGACGGCCAGCCTTGCCCGGTTCCCGTGTTGGCACTTGGGCCGGGAAGATGTACGCCCGTTCCTCCAAGATGGAGAGCCCAGCCTTGACCAACTCCATTTTGGAGTAGCGGCCCTTCACGGCCTGGAAGGCTTCTCGCGCCTGGAATGCGTCAACGCGCCTGTCCACAATCCAGGCCAGGATATGCTTTGCGCATTCAATGTCCGGGTCCGCCCCCATGAGGGCAAAAGCGGCCTTGGCGTGTTCCGTGAGGACCGCTGCCAGCCCAAGCGCCTGTTGCATGGTGCCCAGGCCGATAGGGTGCAGGTGCGGGGCGTCATGCTCCACCAGATGCAGAAGCCCAGCCAGCCGCGCAGCCGCGCCGTGCAACTTCCCGCCCCAATCGGCTATCAGCTCAAGCTCTCCGCCGGGGCGCAGCTCCGCTTCAACGTCACGATGGAAGTCCGCCCACTCTCGGTAAGCATCCGGCGCAATCTGCAAGAGGTAGGACGCAGGCTTGCCGTCCGTGCCCCGCGCCCACGGCAAGTCCAGAAGGCCGCGCACCTTGGCCGCATATCGGGCTTGCACGGCCTGGGGAATGGGCCTCGGCTCCACCTCCCGACTGCCTACGCGGCTCTTGGGCAACAGGAACAGGATGCGCCCTAAGAGGCCACGGCCTCGGAAACCGGGCTTATCAGCCAGGCCCCGCACAACTTCCGGCTGAGGGGAAAGGCAGATGGTCAAGGCTGGGTCATGGAGTACGATGTTTTGCCCGCTCCGGCGGTCAACGTGAACGGCCTCCCCGGACCAGAGTTTCAGCACGGCGTCCAGGTTCGGCACTCCTTTGGAATAGCGCCCGGCCAGAATGTCAAAAAAGCCGCCCTCTGCCTCTATGATGACGGCCCGCTCTTGCTGCCTTTCCATGAATGCCGGGATTGCTTCCGGCGTCACGTCATCAATCAGCAGCCGGGGTGCGGCTGGCACTTCGGGCAACTCTGCTTCAAGCGCCTTGACCTCGGCTATAACCTCGCGGCGGACCTCTGCCGTCTTGGCGCTGCCCACTTTGGCCCGTTTGGCTTCAATGGCCTTTTCCAGCGTCTTGCGTTCGCTTAGGGTGTTGCGGATACTCTCCCGCGCCTCTTCCTGGGCTTCCGTCTCCCAATCAATCAGCGGGCGCTTGCAGGCTTCCGCCGTGGCGCTTTTGCGTTCGCCAGGGGGCAGAGCCGCCAGGGCATAGATGTTGACGGGCTCCATGTAATCCGGGCGCACCTGCACCTTGAACTTGCGCTGCCCAGCACCAGCCACGCAGGCCAGGGCATTGATAAGCACCAGCTCAAAAGGCACTTGCAGGCCCTCGGCAACAGCTCCGCAAAACTCCCCCAAGATCGGAGGCAGCAAAGCGGGGTCCACGTCGGGCACGTTGAGGGTGTCGAAGCTCACGGGCTCTATGGGGGCCTCTGCCACGGCCACGGGCTTGGATGCTCCGGCCAGTTGCGCCCGCACCACGTCCAGGCCCTCGGCTTGGTGCAGATCGTTGAAGTCGGTCCGCGCCTTTCCCTGCGCGTCCAGCGGTTCCTTGAAGCTCGGCACGGCCAGGGATGCCCCCACGGCCAGGGCCGCCGCAGTCGCCTTGCTCCGCCCGATGTTGCCTTTTGTTTCCCTGTCATCATCGGCGCAAAGCACCAGCTCGCGGTCCGGGTACTTCTGGCGGGCATGGGCCGCCACGTGCTCAAGGTTCCCGGCGTTGAAGACGCAGAGGACCGTTTGCCCCGTGGCTTCTCGGATGCTCAGGCCCGTTGCCAGGCCCTCGGCAATGTAGAACGGTCCAGCGGCACCCTTGATTGCGAAGTACCCGCCTCTGGTGCGTCCGCCAGCGAGAAACAGCTTGCCGCCATCCTCTGCGATGAATTGCAGAGACACGGGCTTGCCGTCCTCTCCCAGCACAGGCACCACCAGCCGCCCGTCTGTGCCGATTTTAAGGCCGGGGCAGGACTTCACGCCCTTTGCCGCCAAGTAAGGATGCACCGTGCAGTCCGTGGCATCGGCCAGGATGCGCCGGGCCTTGTCTGCGGCTTCTGCATGGCGCTTGGCCTCTTCCTCTTGCCGGGCGCAACGGTCCGCCTCGATACGGGCCTGTAGCGCCTTGCGCTCGGCAGGGCTCAGGGTGCGCTCTTCCTTGGCGGTCCAGGTGCCCCCCTGTCCCGTGGCCCAATCCAGCCACCAGAGGGAAGGTGGTTCGTCCAGGTGCGCGATGTAGGCGGCATTCACGGACCGGGGCTTTGCCACCGTGGCGCAGCGATGGAGTTGGCCGTCTGCGATGATCTCCCCAGGCACAAGCCCGGCCTCTTCCAGCCGGGCGCGGAAGGCGGTAATAGCGTTAGTGCTCATTGCGCCCACCTCTCGGCTTGCGAGGCGTCCAGGGCCGATTCAACGGACACTGTGCAGCCGTCCACCATAAGGGAGGCAACAGGGCACCACGGCCAGCCACGGGCCGCTACGGCGTCCGTCACGGCATTCAGGGTGCGCCATGCGTGGGGCAGAGGCAGATTGACGCCGGGCAGGGGCAAGAGTACACAGGGAGCAGACGCGCACCCTGTTTCTTGCCCCCGATGCCTGGCCCGGCTGAGGGGGCTTCTCGTTTTCATTTTGCCTGCCCCCCGCCCATGCGTTCAACCAGGGCCAAGAGGTCCGAGCCCTTCCAAAAAGTCAAGGAACCGTTGCGGACAGGCGCGGGGAATCTGCCAACGCGGACCCCGGCCCACCACGTTGCCGGGCTAACGTCTATGAGCGGTGCGGGGTTGTCTTTGTGTCGGCAGATGCGCTTGACGCGGTACAAGGAATCGGGATTGATGCGAGAGGCTTGTTTGATACAGTCCATAGAACAACTCCTTTGTTGGAAGTCGTTCTATGCAGGATGAAAATTCAGTGAAAAGAACCCTTATTAGTACGTTAGTTCCGGGTTCCTGTGAGGCAAACTAGGTTCCCTTTTTTGAAAACGACAGGACTTCCCTGGCAACAATGCACGCCTTGGTGCGACGCAAAAAAAAGCGTAGGTCTGTATCTTCTAAGTTTTCCATATTCAACAATCTGAGGTGCCCTGTTTCCCCCAATTTACGAATGGCCTCATTCTGCCTGCATGAGTTGGCGTGAATGTAGTCCCAAAGCCAAAGGCCTATCGCCCTTGGCGCGTCACTAATGGTGGTTACACCGGATTTTGAACGGATATTTTTTTTAATAGCACTATATAATTCATCGCTTCCAGCACTATTAAGTTGCTCATAGATAGCCCGCACCTCGGATAATATTGTTTCGATTGGCAATGAGAAATCTATTAGAACCTTGCGCTTTCCTCCAAAATTCTTGCCGATTCTGGTGTTGAAAAGCCCGGTAGATAAATTTTGATCATCTTCTACCAGCATTCTATCTGATTGAAATGGATACCATGATGTGTATACTTGTTTCTCTGGATAGGAATACTTCTCTGCATAGGTTTTTAAGTTGTTAATGATATTGTTGGCAAGTGTCTGATCTATTCCAATATCAGAATAATTATAGTTTAGGCTCGAAAAGAATTGTTGTAGTCCAAGAGCTGTCTGCGCAAGTCCGTGCTCTTCTTCAGTTGGGCGGCGAGTTGACAAGCCATGCTGCACTGGACTCCTGAGTAATATACTATCGCTATCTTCCCATCTGTTCTTACGTGCTACAGTATCTAGGTCAACATATTTAGACATTACTCCATTGTTCTCTAATGCCCCAACAAAATCGCATAAAAAAGTACGCTTCTCGATAAACTCTTTGTTTCTGGCGGTGTATTGCCATGCCCAAAAGCTGTACTTTTTGAAGTCGTGACCATTTGGCTTGCTAGACGCCATAACGCCCCCTTCGCTTTCCCCTGGTAGAGTCCAGGGCCAGGCCGCCAGGGTAGCGGCTTTTCGGGGCGGGTAATTAGGCCGCCCCTAGACCCTGGAAATATTGACACTGTGCAACTGCGAGCTTATATTCTCCCCATGCGAGGCCCCGCACAAGCCGCGCCGAGCACGATCATCACCCGAAAGGCCGCCACCCCGCAAGGGCTCGCGGCTTTTCTTGCTTCATTCTCCGGCAGTCGCCTTGAATATGGGTACCACCCGGCCACCTTCGCGCAGCGCGTCCAAGTAATCCGCCCAAGCCTGCATCATCTTCCGGCGCTCAGGCAAATGTTGCGCAAAGTTGTAGCTTGCCTTGACCTTGTTCCGTTCACCGTGGGCAAGCTGGCGTTCCACCACGTCAGAAGGCCAGCCCTGTTCGTGCAGAATGGTGGACGCCATAGAGCGGAAGCCGTGCCCGGTCATTTCGCCGCGCTCATAGCCCATGCGGCGCAGGGCGGCCAGGACGGCATTTTCACTCATTGGCCGGGCAGCGGACCGCCCGCCGGGGAACACGTACACGCCCCCGCCAGTGATCGGCTGCAACTCGCGCAGCACGTCTAGGGCTTGCCGGGAGAGCGGCACAATATGAAGTTCGCGCATCTTCATCCTGGCGGCGGGTATGCGCCATTCGGCCTTTTCCATGTCGATTTCGGACCACTCCGCCCGGCGCAGCTCCCCAGGCCGCACAAAGGTGAGCGGGGCCAGCCGCAGGGCGCAGCGCGTCACGGGAGAGCCCCGGTAGGCGTCAATGGCCCGCAAAAGCTCCCCGATCTCCGCCGGGTTGTGGATGCTGGCAAAGTGGCGTTTGGTAGGGGGAGGAATCGCCCCGCGAAGGTCTGCGGTAACGTCGCGTTCCGCCCGGCCCGTGGCAACGGCGTAGCGGAATATCTGCCCGCACTTCTGCATGTCCCGGCGGGCTGTTTCCACGGCCCCGCGTGAGGCTATGCGGCGAATGACGGCCAGAAGCTCCGGGGGCGTGATCTCGCGCATGGGCCTGCCGCCAAGGAAGGGGAACACGTCCATGCGCAGGCGGGAAATGATCGTTTCCGCCGTGCTGTCCGTCCAGGTATGGCGGAACTCTTGAAACCATTCCTCGGCTATGGCCTGAAAGGTTTCCTCTTGGGCGCGTTCAACAGCTTTTTTAGCTTGCTTGACGGCTCCGGGGTCAATGCCCTCAGCCAAGAGAGAGCGGGCCTCGAAAGCCTTTTGCCGGGCTCCCTTGGGGGCATCCTTCGCGGCTTGCGACAGGGGCACCTCTGGATATGCCCCCAGGCTCAGGCGCTTCTCTTTGCCGCCAAAGCGGTACTTGAGCCGCCAGAGCTTGCCCCCCGCCGGGGAGATTTCGAGGTAAAGGCCGCCGCCGTCAAACATTCGGCAAGGCTTCGGGCCGGGCTTGGCGTTGCGAATGGCTACGTCAGTAAGTTTGCCGGACATTGGGGGCATCCTCCCGCTTGTGAGGGCTCAAAATGCCCCCGTGCCCCCAGCAATGCCCCCAAGTGCCCCCAGGTGTCAATAGACACAGTTAGAGGATACCGGACACGGGTTCCGGTATTTCTAGCTGATTTCCTTGATGTTTTGTGCTGTTTCGGACTAGGCTAGATTTTCTTTTGGCGGAGGGGGAGGGATTCGAACCCCCGGACGGTTGCCCGTCAGTGGTTTTCAAGACCACCGCCTTGAGCCGCTCGGCCACCCCTCCGTCTGGCCCCGGAAGCGGGAGGATGCCCTGCTGCCGAAGCGTTGTGGACGTTGCCAAAAGCGGGCCGCCAAGTCAATGCGCGCGGATGGGGCTCCTCGGGCCGGAGCTGAGTGCGTATCTTGTTGCAATTTCCAGCGCTATTTGTTGAAATAGTACTAAGAGTAAAGTTTGAGTCGAGACGGTCCGATGAGCCGGAGACGCGTTGCGTGCAGCCCGGCATGTGAGGGTTCATTCCTTCCTTTGGATATCTGTATTTGGCACAAAGGAGTCGTTCATGAGCGCACAGCAGAAAAGCATCCCCCCGGCCACGGCTCTCTGGGCACTCGGCGTGGCCGCCGCCGCCTTTATCGCTGCGGCGCATTTCGCCGCCAACCAATGGGTGGCCCTGGGACTGGCTGTGGTCCTTGTGGCCCTGGCCGCATACCTGGCGTCTGGGCAGGGGCCGGGAACCGATGGGCTGAAGGCCGGGCTGCTGCGTCTGAATACGCGAAAACGCGAATTTCTGTTCGACGAAGTGCGCTCCTGGCCGCCCCTGGGTGAGCTTGCGGCCCTGGTGTCCGAGGTGGTGGAGTACAACATGCATCGCCGTGAGTACTACCGGGGCGCGGTGCAGGCCGTGGGCATGCCGTTTCTTTTGTGCAACGCGACGGGCACCATCACCCACGTGAGCAACTCCATGCTCGCCATCTTGATGCGCGCCGAGGGCGACGTCATGGGCAAGACCGTGTCCGAGGCCTTCTACGGGCGCAAAGGCCAGTCCATCGCCGAGCGCATCATGGCCGAAAAGGGCAGCATGGCCGAAGAGCTCCACGTGACCCTCTGGAACAATGCCGAGCTGGATGTGTTCGCCAGCATCAACTGCTTCAAGGATGTCAAGGGCGCGGTCATCGGCGCGGTGGTCTGCCTCACGGACCTGAAAAAAATCAAGGAGCAGCAGGCCGAGCTGGCCAGGCAGCAGGACCAGATGCTCCAGGTGGGCAACTCCATCAACGATCTGGCCCAGCGCGTGGCCTCGGCCTCGGAGGAGCTGTCCGCCTCGGCCGACGAGCAGGCGCGCGGCGCGCAGCGGCAAAAGGCCCAGACCGAAAGCGTTTCCACGGCCATGGAGGAGATGACCGCCACCGTGCTTGAGGTGGCGCAGAACGCCTCCCAGTCCTCCGAGGCCGCGGCCACGGCAAGCAAGGCCGCCACGGACGGGGTGCAGCTGGTGCGCGAGAGCGTCACCGGCATCAACCAGGTGGCCGAGTCTTCGCGCAAGCTGGCCGGGGTGTTGGGCCAGCTCGACTCCCAGGCCGCAGAGATCGACCGCATCATCAACGTCATCAACGACATTGCCGACCAGACCAACCTCCTGGCTCTGAACGCCGCCATCGAGGCGGCGCGCGCGGGCGACGCCGGGCGCGGCTTCGCCGTCGTGGCCGACGAGGTGCGCAAGCTGGCCGAAAAGACCATGACCGCCACCAAGGAGGTGGAGAACTCCATCCGCGAGATCCAGGAGCGCTCCCAGAACGCCGTGGCCACCATGCGCGAAACCGAGCGCCAGGTCGAGAAGAGCACGGATCTGTCCAACCGCACCGGCCAGTCCCTGGAAGAGATCATGCGGCGCATCGAGGACGTCACCATGCGCGTGGCCCAGATCGCCACCGCCGCCGAGGAGCAGTCCGCCGCAGCCGAGGAAATAAACAAGAACATCGAGGACATCGCGGGCATCGCCAAGGAGACGGAAGAGGGCGCGGGCCAGGCCGCCAGCGCCACCCGCGACCTGGCCGAGCTGTCCCAGAACCTGCTGCGGATGTCCATGATCTTCACCGCCAACAAGGCCGACGCCACCAAGCTGCGCGCCTCCCACGGCCAGATGAAGGGCATCCTGCCCAAGATCATGCTCGACTTCATCAAGAGCAAGTACGGCGAGGGGGTGCACGCCAAGGTCTTGGACGAGTTGGGCAACCCGGTGTTCCTGCCCGCCCAGAGCTACCCCGACCAGGTGCTGCGCCAGATGGCCGACGTTTTGGTCAAGGAGAGCGGCAAGGATGCCAAGAGCGTGTTCGTGGACCTGGGCAAGTACACCATCGGGCAGTTCCACAAGATGTACAAGCCGTACTTCAAGGCCAAGACCCTGAAGGAATTCTACCTGACCATGAACGACACCCACGCCAACCTGACCAAGGCCAATCCGGGCATCATCCCGCCCAGGTTCAGCTACGAGGAGCGGGGCAACAAGCTGACCATGATCTACAAGTCCAAGCGCGGGTACCACCACTACTTCGAGGGCATCCTGCGCGGCGCGTCTGAGCACTTCAAGACCCCGGTGGACATCACCGTGCAGGTGCTGGACCCCGAGACCGCCCGGGCCGAGATTCTCTTCCGCTAGCGCCAGTCACTTCGGCCACAGCCGACAAAAAGCCCCCGGCGCTCCTGATTCGGAGTGCCGGGGGCTTTTCTACTTGCTTCTGGTTAGGTGAACACTGCTTTCAGGTCAATGTCAAAACCAGCAGCAAGCAACTCGCGCACGAGTGCTATTTTCCATCCTTCTCCACTGTCTAATGGTACATAAACAAGGCCAAGAAGATCAGATGGGAATTCTACGTCACCTTTTGTGAACACTATTGTCTTGTTTCTCCCAAGTGTTGCAGAAAAGTAACCGAGTTCGAAAATTACATTCTGCCTCGGGCGGAATCGTTTCTGATCCTCTTCATCTTTTGGATAACCTATGTCATCAGGTGTCATCAGTATTATTGCAAAACCAGCTTTTAGAGCATACTCTTCAAACTTTTCTATGACAGTCATTCCTTGGCTCAGTTGCTCACTTAAAATTGTATAATCAATTTTACATTTTTCGAGAAATCTAGCGACTTTAGATACTGCACCATCGTCATGGCCATGTACTATAAACACAGAATTATCTTTAGGCAGCTCTTTTTTTTGCGATAACGTTGCTGTGAACACACCTTCAGTGCCAATGTCTGTGCTCCAATTCCCTGAAAGCACTCCTTTACTGATGTATTGTCCAGAAATTTTGGCATTCCCAACACCTTCAACTTGTGAGCTAGCTAATGGAGTAAGGTTGAGTAATATTTTATCTTTTGCATGACCAGATACGCTGAATTCATATTGTCCAAGCAGCGGTTCGTAAACTCGTGCTGTTCCAGAAATTGTTTCACCATGTTGCTGAAGGTTAAAAGCGATACCTCCTCTGTTTGTCCCTTCAAACTCGCCAGTCCAATATCCTGAATAGTCACATTTGTTCATTAAAATGCCCCCCATACTTTGTGCTCATTAAGCTGTATAAATTTATTCAATTCTGGTCAAGTTTGGGCTAGGGCGTTGACCTCAATGTGTGCAAAAGCACTAAGCGAAAACAAGAAAGCCCCCGGCGCTCCCAAATCGGAGTGCCGGGGGCTTCACGCATTCATTGAGCTACTCGGCGCGCACGGCCCGCCTGCGCCTCAGCTTGTACCACACGTACCAGGCGATGCTGGCCGCCAGCATGCCCACGATGAGCGCGTCGAAATGGTGGCGGTAGGTCTGGACCATGCTCCAGTTCTCGCGCAGCTTGTATCCGCAGTAAAGCAGGAAGCTGTTCCACAGGGTTGCGCCAATGGTCGTGGCCAAGGCAAAGGGCCAGAAGCGCATCTTGCCGATGCCCGCCGGGATGGAGACCAGGTGCCGCACCACCGGGATGAAGCGGCAGAGGAACAGGGTCAGCGCGCCGCCCCGGCGGTGGAAGAAGCGCTCGGTCATCTCCAGGTCGTGCACGTCCAGCAGCAGGTACTTGCCCACGCTGAGCACAAAGGGCCGCCCGCCATAATAGCCCATGAGATAGGACAGGTACGAGCCCAGAAACGAGCCCAGGCTGGTGGCCAGGATGGCTTGGATGAGGCCCCACTTGCCGTCGGCCACCAGGAAGCCGACAAAGGGCATCACGGCCTCGCTCGGGACCGGAAAAACCATGCTTTCCAGGCCCATGAGAAAGGCGGCCCCGGCATAGCCGGTGGTGTCCAGGACGTGGATGGCGAATTCTGAGATGACTTCCGTGAGCAAGGCGAGCCTCCGGGTGTGGTTTCGTCAGCCGCCTCTACCCTGCCTCGGGGCGCAGGGCAAGGGCCGTGGTCCGCAACCCAGGTCCTGGGCGCGGTCCTGGTCCGCGTCGAAGCCCAGGACTTCAGTCCATATCGAAGCCGAGAACCAGCCCGGCCTCGCGGCTTGCGGGCCTGCCGCGCAGGCGCGACCAGTAGAGGTTCTGCGCGGACCAGAGCTCCGGCTCCACGCCCACAGTGGCCGCGCGCTCCATGATGCGCCGCACCTCGGCATAATTCGGGTCTGCGGGCGTGAGCAGCTCCACCAGGGCCTGGCCCACGCGCCGGGCCAAAAGGGCGCGCTCCGGGTGGACCGGCACCAGGCCCTTGAGAAAGTCCAGGAAGTCGCGTCCGGGCACCACCGTGCCCAGAATGCACTGCCAGCACAGGGCTGACCACAGTCGTCCCCAGAGATCGGCGCCGGTCTGCGTGGTCTGGGCCTCGCGGTAGGGCAGGAACAGGTGCGTGCCCTCCCTGGCCTCGGCGCACAGCTCGGTCCAGGAGTCGGCCTCGGCCCGGCATATCCAGGCCAGGGCCAGGTCCTGGCGCTTGCCCCAGGTCAGGTACGAGGCCGGAACGCACTTGGTGAAGGCCCTGGTGGCGGCGGTGTGCTCCACCTGCATGCACCCGGCCAGCGGACCGCCGCCGTCCGTGCGTTCCCACTTCCAGCTGCAGTGGTCGCCGCCAGACTCGCGCGCCCAGGTGATGCGCGCCGCGCCCGTCAGCTCATTGGCGGCGGGGGCCTGGCCCATAACGATCTCGACGCTGAGCCCCGGCCAGGAGACCGTTGCGCTGGCGCCGGGGGCAGGCAGGCGGTCCTCGGCCCACAGGCGCACCAAGGCCTGGGCCAGGATGCTTTCCGTGGTCTCGCGCCGGGGGCGTATCTCGCGGGTCCAGAGGTCGTGCCCGCTGCCCAGGGCCGGGTCGTTGGAGCTGGCCTGGCCCAGGTGCGACAGGAGCAGCGGCTCCAGGTCCTCCAGGCCGGTGCGCTGCGCCAGGCCCATGGCCCGCAGGGCGAAGGTCAGGGCGTTCAGCGGCTCAATGCGCCCCAGGTCGTCGAAGAACCAGGCGCAACTGGCAAAGGACGAGAGCGCCCATTTCTGGATGGTCAAAAGCTTCCAGGCCGTGTCGCGCTGGGCTGCGGACAGGCCCGGCCGGAAGTGCGCGGCCTCGAAGCCCTTCGCGTCCAGCAGACCGGCAAGGACCTGGCCGTAGGCGACCACGGCCTCCTCGGCGTCGCGGAACAGGGCCTGGCCGAGGTCCAGGTGGTGACGGTCCAGGCGGTCCTTCACCGCGCGCAGGCCGTCGCGCAGGGGGCCGCGCCAGAGCTGGTTCCAGCCGGGCCGGTGCTCGGCGCAGCAGCCGCAGTCCGCGCGCCAGCGCTCCACGCCGTGGACGCAGCTCCAGGAGGAGTTCTCGTGGATGCGCGCGCGCCGCCTGGGCGGGTTTTCCGCCAGGTACGCGGCGTAGTTGGTCAGCCGCACGCCGTCGGCCCCGTCCCTGGCCTGGGCCAGGGCGAAGGCCAGGGCCATCTCGCCGAACTTGAAGTGGTGGCCGTAGGTCTCCCCGTCCGTGGCCAGGGCCAGCAGGCCCTGCCCGGTCTGGCCGGAAAGCCTGCCCCAGAAGACGTCGCCGTGGCGCAGCAGGCCCTCGAAGGCCACGGCCTGGGACAGCGGCCCGTTGTAGAAATATACGCTGATGCTGCGGCCTCCCGGCAGCTCCACCAGGTAGGGCTCGCGGATGTCCAGGCTGGCCTCGTCCACCTTGGTCCAGTTGTCCTGCCCCTTGCCCTTGGGGAGGATGTCGGCGGTCTCCCTGGCCTGGCGCGGGGCCAGGATGGTGAAGGCGACCCCGGCCTCGGCCAGAAGCTCCAGGGTGCGCGTGTCCACGGCGGCCTCGGAGAGCCACAGGCCCTCGGCCCGGCGGCCAAAGCGCGCCTCGAAGTCGGCCAGGGCCCAGGCGATCTCCGCGCGCTTCTCCAGGTCCGTGGCCAGGGGCATGATGACGTGGTGGTGGATCTGGGCGATGGCGTTGCCGTGGCCCAGGCGGGCCAGGCTGGCGCGGTCGCCCTCCAGCACGCGGGCGTAGGTGTCCGGGGCCTGCTGCTCCATCCAGGTGAGCAGGGTGGGGCCGAAGTTGAAGCTCATCCACTCGTAGCAGTTGACGATCTCGATGATCCGGCCGTCCCCGTCCAAGCGCCTGGCCCAGGCCAGTGGGGCGTAGCTTTCGCCGCAGATGCGCTCGTTCCAGTGCCTGGCCGGGGCGGCGCTGCCTTCGGGGAAGATGGTGTCCATCCAGGGGTCTTCCCTGGGGGGCTGGTAGAAATGCCCGTGGATGCAGAGCTTTCTGCCGCCGGATTTTTCGTCGATAGCGCCACCTGCGCCTGCGGCCAGTGCGCCCGCGCTGTGTCCTGCGATTTTGCCCGCCATTGTGCACATCCTTTCGCCCGTGCCGCCTTTGGCGCTTGAGGGCGTCGAGAATGCTGTCTACCCTGGCTGGGCGCTGCGGGCAAGTGCCATCCAGAAAACACGGACCGACATCCGGGCCGGTGCGCCGGTCGACAAACGTTCCAGGCCCAGGTATACCCACGATATGGCGGACCTGCGCCCGCAGGCTGCAAGGGGGGACTCGTGGAAAAGCTCAAGGCCGTGCTCAAGACCCTGCTGTTCCCGGCGTGTCTGGCCGGGGTGTTCCTGGTGTTGGCGCTTACGCCCTGCGCAGGTCCGATCCCCCTGGCCCTGGCCGCTGGCGGGGAAAACCTGGGCTATGTGAGCCGGGTGCAGGGCTCGGCCTTTGCCCGGCAGGACGGGGAGCTGCGCCCTCTGGCCCTGAACGAGCAGGTGAAGCGCGAGGACACCCTGCTGACGGCCCCTGGCTCGCGCCTGGAGCTGACCCTGCTCGACGAGACCAGGCTGACGCTCGCCGCAGACACGGAGTTCGTGCTGGGGCGCTACGACCTGGGCCGCCAGTCCGGACCCGGCGCGGTGCTGCTCAAGCTGACCAAGGGCGCGTTCCGCCTGGCCACGGGCGAACTCTCGGCCCTGCGCGGCGGTCCGTTCGAGGTGCTCACCCCGCTTGGGACCATCGGCATACGCGGCACGGAGTTCTGGGGCGGGTACCTGGGCACGGATGAAATCAACGTGCTGCTGATCGCGGGCAAGGGCGTGTACATCAAGAACGACGGGGGCAAGACCGAGATCCTGCGGCCTGGCGAGGGCGTGACCCTGCGCTCCAGGGCCGAGCCGCCCCCGGCCCCGTCCATGTGGAGCCCGGACAAGAAGGCGCGGGCGCTGAAGACGGTGGCGTTCGACTAATCCAGCGTCTTCCTATACCGCCGCATGCCCACGCTGATGACCACCACCAGGAACAGCGCGATGGGCCAGACGTGGGTCAGCGATTCCAGCGTGCCGTTGCCCTTGAGCAAGATGCCGCGCACCAGCCGCAGGTAGTGCGTCAGCGGCAGGAGAGAGCCCACGGCCTGCGCCCAGCCCGGCATGCCCCGGAACGGGAACATGAATCCGGACAACAAGAGCGACGGCAAAAAGAAGAACACGCTCATCTGCACAGCCTGCAACTGGTTCTTGGCCACGGTCGAGAGCGTCACCCCGACGCTCAAATTGGCCGCGATGAACACCAGCGACAACACGAACACCGCCAGCACGCTGCCCAGAAGCGGGACCCCGAACAAAAACTTCGCCGCCAGGACGATCAGCACCATCTGGATGTAGCCCACCAGAATGTACGGGATGATCTTGCCCACCATGACCTCCAGCGGGCGCACCGGCGTGGACAGCAGGTTCTCCATGGTGCCGCGCTCCCGCTCCCGCGTGATGGCGAGTGAGGTGATCATGGTCAGGGTCAGGGTCAAAATCACGCCCATGAGCCCAGGCACGATGTTGTACTGGGTCACGGCCTCGGGGTTGTACTCGGCGTGCACGCGCAGGTTCACGGGCAGGGGCGTGGGCACATAGCCGGCAGAGGCGGGCAGGTCCCGCGCCAGCACCTGGCTCACCACCTCGCGCATGGCGGCCAGCGCCCCGCTGGTGGCGGCCGGATCGGTTGCGTCGGCCTCCAGCAGCAGCACCGGCTGCTCCCCGCGCAGCAACAGCCGCGAGAAGTCCGCCGGGATGGTCAGCACGAACTGCACCCGGCCTTCTTTCAACGCGCTATCGGCCTCGGCGCGGCTCTTGAGGTGCTCGGTGATCTGGAAATAGCTGCTGGTCTGCATGCCCGCCACAATGGACCGCGCGTAGGGCGAGTTGTCCGCCGCGAGCACCGCCGTGGGCAGGTGGCGCGGGTCGGAGTTGATGGCGTAGCCGAAGAGGATGAGCTGCATGAGCGGGATGCCGATCATCATGGCGAAGGTCACCCGGTCGCGGCGCATCTGGATGAACTCTTTGTAGACGATGGCCGCGAAGCGCCGGAAGCAGAAGATGTTGTCCGCGCTCATGGCTTTTCGCCTGCCTGATTAATTTGGGCCGTCTGATTTTGGTCCGCCTGATTTTTCTGGTCTGCCTGACTCTTTTGGCCCGTCTGAATTTTCTGGGTCTGGCCGTTCTGCCTGGCCTGGTGCCCGCGCATGAGGTGGATGAAGACCTCCTCCAGGCTGGTGCGGATGGGCTTCCACTCGCGCCCGGCCTGGGCCTGGCCGTTTTCAGCTTGATAGGGGCCGAGGGAGGCCGCAAGCGCCGCCGCGTCCTGGCCGCTGACGTGCAGGGAGTTGCCGAAGGCCACCACCTGCTCCACGCCGGGAAGCGGGCGCAGCCGCTCGGCCAGTTCCGGCAGGCCCGGGCCGGTCACGCTCCAGGTGGAGAGCCCGGCGTTGTCCACAATGCCCTCCAGGGTGTCCTGGGCCAGCAGGTCGCCGTAGGCGATGTAGGCCAGGCGGTGGCAGCGCTCGGCCTCGTCCATGTAGTGCGTGCTGATGAGCGCGGTGACGCCCTGGCTGGCCAGCTTGTGCACCTCGTCCCAGAAGTCGCGCCGGGCGCCGGGGTCCACGCCTGCGGTAGGCTCGTCGAGCAGCAGCAGCTTCGGCCCGTGCAGGGTGCAGGCCGAGAGCGCCAGGCGCTGCTTCCACCCGCCGGACAGGCTGCCCGCCAATTGGTTCTCGAAGCGCGTCATGCCCATGCGCGTCAGACATTCGTCCACCACCCGCACGCGGTCGGCCAGGCCGTACATGCGGGCCATGAAGTCCAGGTTCTCGCGCACGGTCAGGTCCTCGTACAGGCTGAAGCGCTGGGCCATGTACCCCACGTGGGGCTTGATCAGGTCGGCCTGGGTCAGCACGTCATAGCCCAGGCAGGCGCCGGAGCCGGAGTCGGGCTTCAAGAGCCCGCAGAGCATGCGGATGAAGGTGGTCTTGCCCGAGCCGTTGGGGCCGAGGAAGCCGTAAATCTCGCCGCGCTTGACGCGCATGGACAGGGCGTTGACCACGACCTTGCCGTCGAAGCTTTTGGTCAGGCCGGAGACGTCAATGACGTAGTCGGCGGCGTTGGAATTGTCGTTGCCGCCAGCGTTGGATGTGTCGTTGCCCATGGCGTTGCCCGTGGCGTTGCCCGTGCTGCCCGCGTTGGCGCTGGTGCTGGCGTGGCCGTGGTCGTCGCCATTGTTCTTGGCGTTGGGATTGGCGTTGAAATTGCCGTTGTGAATGGCGTCGGGGTCGCCGTTGACTTTCACGTCGCCGTCGTCGCTGCCGGAGCGGTTTTCCGTGTCCGCGTGCATGCGGCTATTTCGCGGGCTTGGAGGTCGGGTGAAGATCGATCAGGACATCCACCGGCTGGCCGGGGTGCAGCAGGGGGGCCTGGTCCGGGGCGGGCTTGGCCTCCACCAGGAAGACCAGCTTGGCGCGGTTGTCGCTGGAGTAGAGGATGGGCGGGGTGTACTCGGCCTGGGCCGAGACATAGCTGATGCGCACCGGAACCGCCCCGGCCTTTCCGGGGGGGCCGCCGTCGTAGCGCACCTGGGCCTCCTGGCCCAGGCTGAGGCCGCCCAACTTCTCCTCGGGCACGAAGAAGCGCACCTTGATGTTCTGCGGCGGCAGCAGCACGGCCACGGCCTTGCCCGCAGGCACCCATTCGCCCTGGGTGAACAGGGTGTCGAAGACGAGGGCGGCGGACGGAGCGCCCTGGGTCTTCTGGGCCAGGGTCCAGGCGGCCTGCTCCACGCGCGCCTTGGCGGCCTCCACCTCGGCCTGGGCCGCGGCGATGGCGTCCGAGCGCCCGCCCAGCCTGGCCGTGGCGAGGTTGGCCGACATCTCGCGCACCTGGTGGGTCTTGAATTCGTAGTCTGTGCGCGCCTGGTCCAGCTCCTCGGCGGAGATGGTGCGCGCGGCGAAAAGGTTCTGGCGGCGTTTGAACTCGGTCTCGGCCAGATTCATGGCGGTGTTGGCCTGACCCAGGCGCGCGCTGGCGGCCGCCAGTTCCGAGGCCCGCTGGCCCTTTTGGGCGTCGGCCAGCTTGTCCGCCGCCTCCTTGAGGGAATGGGTGGCCACGGAAAGGGCCGCGCGCTCAAAGTCCTGCTCCAGCACGAACAGCGGCGCACCCGCAGCCACCTGCTGGCCCCGGCGCACGCGCAGCTCCGCCAGCGCCCCGGCCACGGGCGCGGCCACGTGCACGTATTCGGCCTCCACATAGCCCTGGAAGGTTTCGGTTTTGGCCTGGCCCAGGTGGCGCAGGCCGAAAAATGATGCGCCCACAAGGAGCACGGCCAAAAGCGCCAGGCGGGCCCTGGGCGGGATGCGTCGCAGGAGAAGCGCGGGGTTCTGCATGAAGCAGTCCTACACCTTGTCTCAAGTCCGTGTCAAAAGTGCGGTTTGTGCGCGCCGTGCTCTGGGCCTGTACAAGCGGCGGGCCGTGTCGCGTCCATCGGCCTGGCGGCGGGGCTCAGGGCTCCGGGGGTGCAGCTGGCTCGCGGATGTGCTCGATGAGCTCGCGGATGTGCAGGGGCTGGTGGGCGAAGCCGCGCACACAGAGGATGAGCTGGCGCGTGGCCCAGACGTCGGTCAGGTGGACCACGCGCAGGTCCATGGACTTGATGCAGCGCAGGGCGGCGGTCTCCGGGATCACGGCGATGCCTACGTTGTTCTCCACCAGGCGCGAGGCGGCCAGGAAGCCGCGCAGCCGCACCCGGTAGTTGATGCGCTTGCCCGCGCGGGTGGCGTGGGCCTCCAGGTAGGTCTGGATGGAGCTGCCCTCGGCCAGGCCCACATAGTCGTAGTCCAGGGTCTCGGCAAAGGCCACGGAGCGCCTGGAGGCCAGGGGGTGCCGGGGCGAGACCACCAGCACCAGCTTCAGCGTGCGGAAGGGAAAGGTCTCCAGGTCGCCCACCTCGGTGTTCTTGGCCACCACGCCCACGTCGGCCTTGTCCTCCAGCAGGTCCTGCACGATTTCGGCGCTCAGGCGCTCGTGCACGTCGATGCCCACGTTGGGATGCGCGAGGAGGTAGGAACTCAGGATCTCGGGCAGGAATTCGGTGATGGTGGCCGTGTTGCACAGCAGGCGCACGTGGCCCTTGAGGCCCTGGCCGTACTCGCTCACGTCGCCCACCATGCGCTCCCAATCCTGCATGATGCTGTGGGCGTGGCGCATCAGGGCCTGGCCCGCCTCGGTGGGGACCACGCCCCGGCGGCCGCGCGTCAAAAGCCGCACGCCGAGGGTCTCCTCCATGTTGCGGATGCGTGCGCTGGCCGAGGCCAGGGCCAGGAAGGCGCGCTCGGCCCCGCTGGTGATGCTCCCGCTTTCCACTACGTGTACGAAGAGGCGCAGGTCGGTGAGATCAAAGGACATATCCGTGGTTCCCCTGGCCCAGGCCCCGTGTTCGCATGATGCGAAGCCCTGCCCAAGCCTTCGTCTTCACCGAAGGCATACTCAATATCTTCCGCATTTACAACCAGACCCGGCGGGATCAGTGTGCGACCTGGAAAGCGCGGCCAAAGCCATCTGGCGGGCCTGCGAGGATAATCAGAACACCCGCGCATTCGGCGCGAAAGGGGACATGAACATGAACAGAGTCAGCCTAGCCTTCGTCAGAGTCATTTTCTTCGTCATGCTCTTCGTCAGCACGGCCTGCAACAAAATGGACCGCAGCCTGACGGCCGAAGTGCCCCAGCCCCGCCCCGAGACCGTGGCCACGAGCGAGGCCCGCATCCGCGAGCTGGACGCCCGCGTGCTCCAGCTGGAGGGTCAGATCCAGGCCATGAACAAGCAGAACGCCGCCCTGTCCGACATCCCCGGCGGCATGAACTGGGACTAGCCCAGGACCCTGCTCCTGCCTGCTGCGGGGCGTGTGGACGGAACGGCCCATGCGTCCCGCGCCGTTTTTGGGGGCACGCGTGCGGTATGATCGCGGGGGCTTGGCGGGCCTGTCTGGGTGCTGCGGGCTGCGGGACGATCAGCGGGCTGGCTGGGAAGCCTGGGCCTTTGCCTGCTTCCGGCGCCACAATTCCAGCGCCAGATAGCCCACCACCACCAGGTTGACCGCCAGGACGAAGAACCGGAGCCAGGTCGGCTTGTGCGCCAGTTCGTAGATCTCGACGGGAATGTAGACCGCGCCGGTCAGCGCGCCGAACCATTCGGCCCAGGCGCGGTGCCGCCACAGGCCCCAGGCTTCGATGGCGCGCACCAGCGAGTAGGCGAACGCCCCGGCGGCCAGCAACCACAACTTGGCGTCGGTGAGCCGCGCCGCCGCGTCGATGAACAGGTGCGGCATGCGGCTGTCCGGATTCAGGTGGAACAGCTCCACCAGATCCTCGGCCGCTTCGACAAAATCCTTGTGCAGGAGCGAGAGCAGCCCGAACCCGGCCAGGAGCACCAGCGCGCCCTTGGACAGCTCCAAAAGCGCCACGAGGCGAAGCCCTGCATATTGTTTCGTATCCGTCATGGAGTCCTGCTGTGTCGGCGGATTGGGCGCGCTTCAGGTTGGCGGATGTTCAGAAGCGGCCTGCGCGCCCAGGGCCGCGATGGCATCCAGGATGGCCCTGTGGATCTGGCGGCAATTGGCGAAGTCCAACCGGCCAAGATGTTCTCTATCCACCATAAGCGTCAGGTCACGGCTCCAGGGTGTAAAGAAGACCTCCATGTTCGCTGTGAGGGTCTTGGTCCTGATGTCCGGCGGCAGCGCAAAGCCGTCGCACCAGTGGATGGCTTTTGCGGTGACGACCACCGCAGACATGACAGCCTGCATATGGATGAGGTTGAAAAAGAAGAGCGCAGAGCCGCAGAGAAGCGTCATAAAGACATTGAGGACACTCGGCGGCAGTTGCAGAAAGTAATAGGGGAAGATGATCGCGGCGCCCAAAAGCTGGGGCAGCATGGCGTAACGTGTCTGCGAGACAATCAGCACGCGTTCTGAGGGTTCGAGGCGATGCAGGCAATGTTCCTCGGCAAGTCTTCGGGCATAGTCGCCAAACCGTCCGCCGTTTCTCCGGAATATGGTCCCGTAGCCGAGCAGCAAGAACAACAGCGGCAGCAGGCTGGCGGCATATTGTACGAATCGGGCCCAGTGCATGCGCGCCCCCGGTTTGAGTGGACCTTGCTCAGGCTTTCAGGCCGCCAGAGGCGTGCTTCTCCAGCTCTTCGACCAAGAGCGGCAGGCCCCGGCTGGGGTCAGCCCGGAGCGACAGCGCCTGCTTGGGGCACTTGCTCACGCAGGCCCCGCAGCCCATGCAGCGCGCGTTTTTGATTTGCAGGGCGCGGTCGCGGGCCCCCAGCGCGCCGAACTGGCAGAACTGGGCGCAGTTGCCGCAGCCCACGCAGGCCTCGGCGTCCACCTGGACGACATAGCCCGAGCTGGCCAGCATCTCCACCCCGTTTCTTTGCGCGGACATGGCCCCGCAGCAGCAGGAGCAGCAGTTGCAGATGGCGTAGAAGCGCCCGAGCGCCGCGTCCTTAAAAAAAGCGTGATGCACATGCCCGCGCGCGTGCTCGGCCTTGAGGATGTCTGCGGCCTCGTCCACGCTGATGCGCCGCGCGCGCTTGCCGTTGTGCTCCAGAACCAGGCTGGCGAAGGGTTCGCCCATGACCAGGCAGACGTCCATGGGCGAGCAGGGGTTCTTGCGCGCGGCCCGGCAGGGGCAGTCGAAGACCACGATGTGGTCCGGGTTCTTCAGCACGATGTCTCGCGCCAACTGGTAGGGCACCACGGACTCCGGCGCGGTCAGGCTCACCTCGCGTCCGATCTTGACCAGCCGGGTGGCCTCCTCGGTGGGCATGACCTTGCCGTGGTAGGTGTCGGCGAAGCGGACGCCGCCGCTGACCTTCTGCGCCTTGCGGGCCTTGCGGCGCTTGTCCACGCGGGAGGGCCGCAACCTGTCCAGCAGGCGCGAGAGGCGCATGAGGCCACGGGCAAGGGGATGCTCGCCCGTGGCCATGCTGATGTAGAAGTAGGGCCAGCGCAGGTAGATGTACCCGTGCAGCTTGTTCGCCGTGGTGAACCCGGGCAGCGCGTCCGCCTCCGCAAAGAAGCGGCGCGCCGAGGGTTTGAGCAGCAGATCAAGCGGGTTCATGGCTGTGCCCTTTGACTGGTGCTATTTGTCGGTCTCGGCCTTTCCGGACCCGGCGCGCATGGTGTGGCGCTTGGTGGCCGAAAGCACGGTCTTGCGCAGGCGGATGGACTGCGGGGTGATCTCCACCAGTTCGTCCTCGCGGATGAAGTGGATGGCGCGCTCAAGGGTCATGGGCTTGATCGGGGTCAGGGTGCAGGCCTCGTCCTTGCCGCTGGCGCGCATGTTGGAGAGCTTCTTTTCCTTGGAGGGGTTGACGTTGATGTCCACCTCGCGGGTGTGCTCGCCCACGATCATGCCCTCGTACAGGGGGTCGCCAGCGGTGACGAACATCTGGCCGCGCGGCTCCAGGTTGAAGATGCCGTAGGTCACGCCCACGCCGGAGCGGTCGGCCACGATGGACCCGGTGAAGCGGGTGGGGAAGTCTCCGCGATACTCGCCGTAGCCCTCAAGGTAGGAGTTCATGATGCCGGTGCCCTTGGTGTCGGTCAGGAATTCGTCGCGGTAGCCGATGAGCCCGCGGCTGGGCACGCTGAACTCGATGCGCACCCGGCCCTTGCCGTTGTTCACCAGGTTGACCATGCGGGCCTTGCGGATGGACAGCTTCTCGGTGACGATGCCCATGAAGGTCTCATCGCAGTCCACGTAGACGCGTTCGATGGGCTCGGTGACCTTGCCGCCGTCCTTTTTGTAGATGACCTCGGGCCTGCCCACGGTGAGCTCGAAGCCCTCGCGGCGCATGGTCTCGATGATGATGGCCATCTGGAACTCGCCGCGGCCCTTGACGACGAAGCTGTCGCGGTCTTCGCCCTCCTCCACGCGGATGGCCACGTTCTGCAGGGCCTCGCGCTGGAGGCGCTCGCGGATCTTGTTGCTCTGCACGAACTTGCCCTCGCGGCCGGCCAGCGGCGAGGTGTTGATGCCGAAGCGCATGGAGACCGTGGGCTCGTCCACGGTGATGCGCGGCAGGGCCACCGGGGATTCCTTGGTGCAGATGGTGTCGCCGATGTGCACGTCGTCGATGCCCGCAAGCACGGCGATGTCGCCCGCCAGGACCTCGTCCACGGCGGCCAGCTGCACGCCGTCGTACACCTGGAGCTTGCTCACCTTAAGCGACTTGGGGGTGCCGTCTTCGCCGATGCAGGCCATGGAGTCGCTGGACTTGACCCGGCCGTTGACGACCTTGCCGATGGCCAGGCGTCCCACATAGTCGGAGTAGCCCAGGTCGCAGACGATCATCTGGAAGGGGGCGTCGGGGTCGTAGCTCGGGGCCGGAATGTTCTCCAGGATGCAGTCGAACACGGGGTTCAGGTTCTCACCGCGTCCTTCGAGCGTGGTCTGGGCGATGCCGTCGCGGCCGATGGCGTAAAGCACGGGGAACTCCAACTGCTCCTCGTTGGCGCCCAGGTCGATGAACAGGTCGTAGACCTCGTTTAAGACCTCCTCGGGCCGGGCGTCGCTGCGGTCGATCTTGTTGACGATGACGATGACCGGAAGGCCGCCGTCCAGCGCCTTTTTCAGCACGAAGCGGGTCTGGGGCAGCGGGCCTTCGCTGGCGTCGACCAAGAGGATAGCGCCGCCGGCCATGGCCAGCGAGCGCTCGACCTCGCCGCCGAAGTCGGCGTGGCCCGGGGTGTCGATGATGTTGATCTTGACGCCCTTCCAGGTGACCGAGCAGTTCTTGGCGGCGATGGTGATGCCGCGCTCGCGCTCCAGGTCCATGTTGTCCATGACGCGGTCGCTGACCTGCTGGTTTTCGCGGAACACGCCGCTCTGCCGGAAGAGTCCGTCCACAAGGGTGGTCTTGCCGTGGTCGACGTGGGCGATGATGGCGATATTGCGCAGCAGCTCGTTGCGGGCGATGTTCTTCATGGGCGGGAATTCCTTTGGGCGGGCGTTACGGGGTGAGGAAAACAGGTACTATAAATAGAGTAACCGGACAATGACCTTGGGGCAACAGCTGTGTGACAACCCGTGACGGCAGGTTGTCGTGCCGAGGCATTTGCTGCCGTAGAGAAGGAAAAACCCCGTCCCGCAGGGGCGGGACGGGGCAGGGTAGCCGGGTGTTATTATTGCCGGCGTGCCGTGGCGACTAGTAGTCGCGACGGGGGCGGGGCTGACGCTCCTGGGCCTCGTTGACCCGCAGGGCGCGGCCAGCGATCTCCTTGCCATTCAGGGCGTCGATGGCCTGCTTGGCGGAAGCGTCGTCCATCTCCACAAAGCCGAAGCCACGGAAGCGGCCGGTCTCGCGGTCGTTGATGAACTTCACGGACATGACCTCGCCATACTGGCCAAACATGTTGCGCAGGTCTTCCTCAGAGGCGCTGAAGGGGATGTTGCCGACGTAGATGGACTTGGGCATAGAACTCTAAGCTCCTGAAATGATGATAAGACGTTCGCGTCGTGTTCTCTCCGGGGCAACAGGCTTCCGGCCTTCACGACAATTGAGGGCTACCTTTGAGCGCTCAGTATTGCAATGTCAAGGGAAAATGTGCCTCTGTGGTCAAATGGATTTCCGTAGCCAAAGCCTCTGGATTGGCGTCTAAAGTTTTGCCTTGATCTGTACGATTGAACAAACGTGCGTACCCGTCATGACGCGCATGCTGTCCGGGAGGGAGACCCGGGCCCTGGCGGGAACCCTGGGAGGGGAGACGTCTACTACGTCCGCACGGAGGCCGTCCATGAAGCTGCAAAGATTCGCAGTGCTTTTGTCCCTGCTCGCCCTGCCGGGGTGCGCCTATTTGCCCACAGGCTCGCCCGAGCCAATCCGGTCCGAGGCCCCCACAGGGGCGCGGGCGAACCAGATGGCCGCCTCGGAGCGGTCCCGCGTGACCTATCAAAAGGAGCCGGGCTTTGTTGACCCGAAACTCCAGCCGTACTCCATCAAGGGCGTGACCTACTGGCCCATGCAGTCCGCCCTGGGCTACGACGAGGTCGGCACCGCCTCCTGGTACGGACCGGACTTCCATGGCAAGAAGACAGCCACCGGCGAGACGTACGACATGTTCGGCATCTCCGCCGCGCACAAGACCCTGCCGCTGGGCACCAAGGTCCGCGTGACCAACCTGGCGAACGGCCGGGAGACAGAGCTGACCATCAACGATCGCGGCCCCTTCATCGACGGCCGCATCATCGACCTGTCCTATGCCACGGCGCGGCTGCTCGGCATGGCCGAGAACGGCGTGGCCAAGGTGCGCGTGGTGGGCATCAGCGACAATCCGGCCCTTGCCAGCATGAACGGCAGAACCGGGGCCCCTGCGGCCAAGTCCGCAGACCTCGCCTTGGCTGAGGCTGCCGCGCGCAAACCAAAGCACCAGATTATCGAGCGGGACATCGTTGAAGAACCCGCCAGGCCCCAGGCCCAGGTCAAGACCCAACGCCCGGTCATGCTGGCCGAGGCCGCCAGGCCGCGCCCGGTGGCGAAAGCCGCGCCCGCAGCCAGGCCCGAGCCCGCGCCCGAAGTTGGGCAGAAGCTCGCGCAGAAGGTCGAGCAGAAGGCCGCCCAAAAGGCCGAGAGCGGCAAGTATTCCGTGCAGGTGGGGGCCTTTGCCCAAGACGACAACGCCCGCCGCGTGCAGCAGCGGCTCGTGCAGTCCGGGTACGGCAACGCCAGGATCACCCGCGTGATTCGCGGCGGCAAGGAGTACCTGGCGGTGAAGGCCGGTTTCTTCGAAGAGCGCGAAAAGGCCGAAGAGGCCCTGCGCATCCTGCGGATGGAGTTCCCGGCCAGCTTCATCAGCAGCGGGGCCTAGGGCTTGCGCCCCTGCGGCGCATGAGCTAGATTCAAGCCAGCTTTGCCCGGTCCGCATCTCGCGGGCCGGGCCTTGGCGCAACCCAACCCCACGGAGGGCGCGGCATGGCGCAAAAGAAGTACGAAGTGGCTGGCGTCTCCCTGGAGAACATCCGCAACCGCAACGAGCTGCGGGTGATCAAGCTCATGCCGCAGGTGCTGGCCGAGCACCTGGACTACCACCCGAGCTACCTGGACATCCAGGACATCTACGCCCTGACCATGAACAACCTGTCCCCGCGCTACCGGCAGCAGGGCACCATCGTCATCGGCGAACCCGTCAGCGACGCGGAGATCATCCGCGAGCTGCGGGCCGCAGTGAACAAGGTGGAGCTGGCCCCCACGGACACCAACGAGGGCTAGGCCCGGTCCGCGCCTTTGGGCCTGTTTTCGGCCTCGGCTTCGGCCTGAAGCCCGGTCTTGGCCTCGGCCCAGAGGCGCTCCTTGTCCGCCATGGGCATGTCCAGAAGGTCCAGCCCGTGCTCGCGGGCCAGGGCCTCCATGCGTTCGTAGCGCGCCAGGAACTTCAGGTTGGCCCGGTCCAGGGCCGCGTTGGCCTTGATGCCCTTGCGCCGTCCCAGCTCAATGAGCGTGAACAGCGCGTCCCCGAACTCCTCCTCCATCCGCTCCTGGCTGCCGCTGGCGCAGGCCTGCTCGTATTCACGCCACTCGGCGTCGAACTGCGCGCGGGCGTCTTCGTCCGTGGCCCAGGTGAAGTCCAGGCGCGCGGCCTTGGAGTGGATGCGGTAGGCCTTCAGAAGCGGCGGCAGCCCCTTGGGCAGGGAGTCAAAGGCGCCGGGCTGCTCGCCCTCGGCGGATTTGTCGGCCTTGTCCGCCTTTTCCCCGCGCTTGATGCGCTCCCAGTTGCGCAAGAGCTCTTCCTGGTCGGCCACCTTGGCGTCGCCGAAGACGTGGGGGTGGCGGCGGATCATCTTGGCGGCGTTGGCCGCAACCACCTCCGCCAGGTCGAAGCGTCCGGCCTGGGCGGCCAGGGTGGTCTCGAAGAGCAGGAGGAAGAGCACGTCGCCCAGTTCCTCGGCCGTTTCTGCGTGGTCGCCCGCGCGGATGGCCGAGACCAGCTCGAAGGCCTCCTCGATGACATAGTCGCACAGCGAAAGCGGGGTCTGCTTGCGGTCCCAGGGACAGCCGTCGGGTCCGAGCAACGCGTCGATGACGTCCTGCATTTTCGCCAGGGAAAGGCTGTCCGTGCTCACGAAGGCATGTCTCCTGTCTTTTGGAGTTGAGGGCGGGGAGGGGTCGGCCAAGAGCGGCCCGTGACAGGCGGCCCGGGTCAGATGTCCTGGCGGTCCTTCTTGCCGGGCCGCTGCGGGTGCTTGGGCCTGGGCGGCGGCAGCTGGGCCGGCCTCGGCAGGGCAAAGCCGCCCTCCTCCAAGGTCTCGCGGATGGGCGCGGGCGTGAAGTTGGCCAGGAGCACCAGCGCGGGCTCGGTCTTCTGGGCAAAGGCGGAGTTCTTCACCGCCGTGGTGCCGGGCAGCATGGCCTTGAGCAGCAACAGCAGCACCAGGGACAGCAGGAGCCCCTCCACAACGCCAAAGGCGGCGCCGGCGGCCTTGTCCACAATGGTCAGCATGGCCAGCTTGAGCACGCCCTGGAGGAAGCGCACCAGGAACCACAAAAGCACCAGGGTGCCCAGGAAGGTGATGAGGTAGCTTAGGGCCAGCACCGTGCCCGGGTTGGCGAAGTAGACCTTCAGGTGCGGCACGAAGATGGTGTGCAGGTGCGCGGCCATGAACAGGCCGACAAAGATCGAGCACAGGGACACGGCCTCCTTGATGAGCCCGCGGTGAAAGCCCCGGAAGCCAACCAGGCAGACGATGGCGATGATGATGATGTCCAGGGAGTTCATGGCGCCTCGTGGTTGCCTTGGTCCTCTTCGGCCTGGTTGTCCTCGGCCTGATTCTCTTCGGCCTGGGCCGCCTTGGCCTGGTCCGCCTTGGCCTGGGCCGCCTTGTCCTTGGCTGATGGAGCCCGTCTGGGCGCACCTTTAGCAGAGGGCGCGCAGAAAGGGAAGCCTGCCAATCGGCCTTGGCTGCGCACGCGGCTGTTGTGCTGGGCCAGGTTTTCGGATAGGGCTGTGCGAATTCACACTGGGGGCGAGGGAAGGGATGCGGCTGATCGAGACGGGCTTGCCTCAACTGGTGCTGCTTGAGCCGAAGCTCTTTCGGGACGAACGCGGTTTTTTTCTGGAGTCGTACAACCGGGCGGCCTTTGCCGGGCTGGGCATCGGCGCGGATTTTGTCCAGGACAACCACGCCTATTCCGCCCAGCCCTTGGTGCTGCGCGGGCTGCATTTCCAGAGGCCGCCCCATGCCCAGGCCAAGCTCGTCTGGGTGGTGCGCGGCCGGGTGCTCGACGTGGCCGTGGACCTGCGCCGGGGCTCGCCTACCTTTGGGCGGAATTTCTGCGTGGAGCTTTCCGCCGCGAATTTTCTGCGCCTGTTCATCCCGCGCGGGTTCGCCCATGGCTATGTCACCCTTGAGCCGGACACGGAGTTTCTCTACAAGGTCGACGCCCCCTATGACGCAGCCAGCGACGCGGGCATCCGCTGGAACGACCCGGACCTGGCCGTGCCCTGGCCGGAATGCGCGCCGGTGCTCTCGGCCAAGGACAGCGCGCTGCCGTTTTTGAAGGATTTCGTCACACCCTTTGTCTACGAGGCCCCGAAGGCTGGCTGAAGCTGCCCCGGGACCCCACAAAACGGAGAGCCGACCGTGCCGAAAAAGCCGAGCGCACCCCTGCCAGCCCTGGCCCAGCCCCGCTATGCGGTGATCCTGGCCGGGGGTTCGGGCACGCGGCTGTGGCCGCTTTCGCGCACGCTCTTTCCCAAGCAGCTTTTGGCCCTGAACGGCGAGCTGACCCTGCTGCAGCAGACCGTGACCCGCGTGCTCGGCGCCTATGCGCCGGAGAACGTCTGGGTGGTGACCAACGAGGAGCACGTCTTCGAGGTCCGCAGCCAGATCCGGGCCATCAACCCCGACCTGGACAGCCGCGTGCTGGCCGAGCCCACGGCCAGGAACACCCTGCCCGCCACATTGCTGGCCCTGGAGCGCATCGTGTCCCTGGGTGAAGTGGCGGGCGACGAGGAGACTGGCGCGGAGATGGGCGCGGAGATGGGCATGGCCCTGGTCGGCGTGTTCCCCTCGGACCACCTGATCGCGGACCAGGAGGCCTGGGTGCGTTCGGTCACCCAGGGCCTGGACCTGGCTGCAGGGGGCCGGTTCGTGACCTTTGGCGTGACCCCGTCCCAGCCCGAGACCGGCTACGGCTACATCGAGCGGGGCGAGGCGCTGGGCGGCGGCGCCTTTGACGTTGTGCGGTTCATTGAAAAACCGCGCCTGGAAAAGGCCCTGGAGTTTGTGCAAAGCGGGCGGCACTACTGGAACAGCGGCATGTTCGTGTTCCGCGTGCGCGAATTTCTGGCCGCAGTAAAGGACTTTGAGCCCAGGCTCTGGGACTGGTGGGCGGACCGGGCCGAGCGGCCCATGGCCCAGGGCTACGCGGGCCTGCCGAACATTTCCATGGACTACGGCATCGTGGAGAAGATCAGCGGCATCGCCGTGGTCCAGGCCCTGTTCGACTGGGACGACCTGGGCAACTGGGAGGCCGTGTACCGGCTGGGCAAAAAGGACGCGGACGGCAACGTCATCCAGGGCGACGTGCTGGCGCTGGACTGCCGCGACTGCCTGCTTATCTCCAAGGGCGGCAAGCTGGCTGCGGTGGGCATGTCGAACATGATCATGGTCCAGACCAGGGACGCCACCCTGGCCTGCCCTCACGAGGGGGTGCAGCGGGTCAAGGAGATCGTGGCCCTGCTGAAAGCCCAGGGCAGCCAACTGGTGGAGAACCACCTCACCGTGAAGCGGCCCTGGGGCAGCTACTCCGTGCTGGAGGAAGGCCAGTTCTACAAGATCAAGCGCATCGAGGTGCTTCCGGGCGCGCGTTTGAGCCTGCAGATGCACCATCACCGAAGCGAGCATTGGGTTGTCATCGCGGGCACGGCCCTGGTTGAGATTGGCGGGGAGGAGCGCCTTTTGGTGGAGAACCAAGCCATAGACATCGGCAAGGCGACAACGCACCGCCTGGCCAATCCTGGCAAGGTATCGCTTGAAATCATTGAGATTCAGAGCGGCCCATATCTTGAGGAGGATGACATCGTCCGGTTTGACGACGTGTACGGCAGGGTGAAGCAGGGGAACTCGTGAATTTTTTCGTAAGCTCTTGACACGCAAAAGCGCAGTCAAGTATGAGAACGCAGTTTTCCGTGGCGAAATATGGACCAGAAACTACAGGAGTTGTGGGGCGAGGTTATGGAGGAAAAGAAACAGTGCAAGGGGTGTGGAGGGGCTCTTCCCTTCTTGATCGGCTTTGTGGCCGCAGTGATCGCGGGCTGGGTGCTTTTCCCTAACTTGCTCTACAGCAAGAAGGTTCAACCCGTCCGGTTCAGTCACAAGATTCACCAGGAACAGGGCATGGAGTGCGACAGCTGCCATGCCTTCCGCGACGACGGATCGTACGCTGGCCTGCCGAAGAACGAGAAGTGCCAGGAGTGCCATGCTGACGTTGTCGGCAGCGACCCGGCTGAGAAGGTCTACGTCGAGCAGTATGGTCAGAAGGGCAAGGAAGTTCCCTGGCTCATCTACCAGAAGCAGCCGGACAACGTCTTCTTCAGCCACAATGCCCACAAGGAGATCGAGTGCGGGAAGTGCCACCTCGATGTTGGCAAGACGGACACTCCGCCGGTCTACTATGAAAACAGGCTGTCCGGGTACAGCAAGCAGACCATGAAGATGTGGCAGTGCGAGCGCTGCCATGCAGAGAAGGCTGTCAGCAACGCCTGCCACGTCTGCCACAAGTAAAAGAGGGGTGCTTAAGATGGGTTTGGATCGTAGAGGATTCGTCAAAATCGTCGTGGGAGGCGTTGCAGGCACCCTGTTCACGCCTGTCATCTGGAAGAGCCTGGATGATGTATCCATCTGGTCCCAGAACTGGCCGTGGATTCCTCGCCTGAACACGGGCGAGGTGAAAGCCAAGGCCGCTCTGAGCAAACTTTGCCCCGCCGGTTGCGCCGTCAAGGTCAAGACGGTTGGCGGGCTTCCCTTTGCCGTGGCGGGCAACACCGCCAATCCCATGAGCAAGGGCGGCGTGTGCCCCGTGTGCGCGGCTGGCGCCCAGCTCATGTACAGCCCGGCCCGCGTCAAGTCGCCCCTGAAAAAGGTGGGCGAGGGCAAGTTCGAGGCCATCAAGTGGGAGGACGCCGAGGCGCTCCTGGTTGAGAAGCTCGGCGTGCTCAAGGGCCAGGCCGGAAAGATCGCCGCCATCAGCGGCGACGAGACCGGCACCGCAGGCGAGGTCATCTCCGGCCTGCTGGGCGGGCTGGGCAATGCTGGCTACTACATGATGCCGAGCGAGAAGTTCGTGGCCGAGAAGGGCGTCAAGCTCATGGGCGGCTCCGGCCAGCCCGGCTTCGACATCGCGGGCGCGGACCTGGTGCTCATGATCGGCGCGGACGCGCTGGATTCCTGGGGCCCCACCGTGGCCAACCAGAAGGCCTTTGCCGCCACGCGCCCCACCGGCGCAGCGGCCACCGCCAAGTTCGTCTATGCCGGTCCGGTGCTGAACCACACCGCCGCCGTGAGCGACAAGTTCCTGCCGGTTCCGCCCCAGGCCACTGCGGCCTTCGCGCTGGGCCTGGCCAACCTGCTCATCGGCGCGGGCGCTGTGTCCTCCGCCTCTGACTTTGCCGAGTACAAGGCCCTGGCGGCCAAGCACACGGTGGAGGAAGTGGAGAAGGCCACCGGCCTCAAGGCCGAGTCCATGAAGGAGCTGGCCGCCCTGATCAGGGCCGCCAAGGCCCCGTTGGTCATCGCCGGAGCCTCCTTCGGCCAGGGCGCGGGCGCCCTTGACTTCGTGGCCGGCGCCTCGCTCAACGTCCTGCTGGGCCGCGTTGGCGGCGGCATGACGCTTCTGCCTGCCGCCCCCAGGGCTGTCGGCGGTGTCGGCGCTTCGGACAAGGACGCCGCGAGCTTCCTGGCCGAGGTCTCCACGGGCAAGGCCGCTCCGGGCGCGCTCATCGTGTACGCGGCCAACCCGGCCTACGCCCTGCCCCAGGCCGATGACATGGCCAAGGCCCTGGGCAACATCGCCTTCAAGGTCTCCTTCAGCACGTACATGGACGAGACCGCAGCCCTGTGCGACCTCATCCTGCCCGCCCCGCATCCGTTCGAGCGCTACGACGACGTCCTGAATCCCTACGGCGTGGCCAAGCCCACGTACCTCGTGGGCGCACCGGTGGTGAAGAAACCGGTCATGGACTGCAAGGACCCGGTGGACGTGCTCCTGGGCGCGGCTGGCAAGCTCGGCCTGACCCTGGGCTTTGAGACCTATGCCGACGTGATCAAGGCCAAGGCCAAGGCTCTGGGCGCGGACTTCGACGCGCTGGCCGCTGGCGGCATCTGGAACGGCGAGCCCAAGGGCGGCGCTTTGAACCTGGGCGCAAGCGCCCTGGCCAAGGTCGCCCCGGTCACGCTGGACAGCAAGACCCTGGCCCTGGCTCCCATGAGCAACCAGGCTTACGGCAGCGCCACCCTGGCCACCCCGCCCGCCAACCTGTTGGCCGTGCGCAACACCGAGCTCTTGGGCAAGGACCTCTTTGTCCAGATGAGCGCGGACACGGCCAAGAAGGCCGGAGTGGCCGAGGGCGCCAAGGTCAAGCTCAGCGCTGGCAAGGGCGAGATGAAGGCCCGCGTTCACCTGAACGAGGGCGTTGCCCCTGGCACGGTTGCCGTGCTTATGGGCTTTGGCCGCAGCGCTTGGGACGAGTTCACCAAGGGCAAGGGCGATAACGTCTACAAGATCCTCACGGTGAGCGACGAAGCAGGCACGGGCCTGAAGGTGTGGGCTGGCTCCACCGTCACCGTCGCCAAGATCTAGGGGGAATCACCACATGTCACACGGAGCTACCAAAGAATTCAAAGTCACATGGGGTATGGTCATCGACCTGGACAAGTGTACGGGCTGCGGCGCGTGCATGACTGCCTGCCAGGTTGAGAACAACATCGCCCCCATGGTGGATGCGTCCAACAAGCTGCGCACCCTGAGCTGGGTTCTCGTGTTTGAACTGAACAACGGCAAGTCCGGCGCCGAGGCGGAAGTGGCCTATCTGCCGCGCCCCTGCATGCAGTGCGGCAACCCCGCCTGCGTGCCGGTGTGCCCGGTCGTGGCCACGGAAAAGAACGAGGAAGGCGGCATCGTCAGCCAGATCTATCCGCGCTGCATCGGCTGCCGGTACTGCATGGCGGCCTGCCCGTACCATGCCCGCTACTTCAACTGGGAGGATCCCATCTTCCCGAAGGGCATGGAGAAGGCGCTTTCTCCGAGCACCTCCGCACGTCCGCGTGGCGTGGTCGAGAAGTGCAACTTCTGCCACACCCGGTTCATGCAGGCCAAGGAAAAGGCCCGTCAGGAAGGCGGCAAGCCGAACGAGCTGGCCGATGGCGCGTACATGCCCGCCTGCGCTGAAATCTGCCCCACGGGCGCCATCAGCTTCGGCGATGTGAAGAACAAGGAACACAAGGTGTTCGATTTGGCTCAGGGCAAAGACGCCTTCCGCCTGCTTGAGAAGCTTGGCCTGAATCCCCAGGTCTACTACGTGAGCAAGCGCGAGTGGGTGCGCAAACTGGGCGACAACTACGCCGCCACCGGCAAGCCCGGTGCCGCCAAGAAGCATTCCTAGGGGGCGCAAATGGATAGAGCACTCTTTCCCGACGGCCTGGAGCGTTGCTCCTTTGGCAAATTCGTATTGTGGATGGGATTCATCTCGGCCTTCTTCCTGTTCGGACTGTACGCCATGCTGCTCATCTTCGCGAAGGGCATCGTGGTCACCGGCCTGGACAACTACTTCGGATTCGGCCTGTGGATCACCTTTGACCTGGCGGTCATCGCCCTGGGCGCTGGCGCGTTCTTCACGGGTTTTTTGAAGTACATCCTGAAGATCGACCAGCTGAAAAACATCATCAACCTGACGGTCATCGTCGGGTTCATCTGCTACTCGGGCGCCATGCTGGTGCTGACCATGGACATCGGCCAGCCGATCCGCGCATGGTTCGGCTACTGGCACCCGAACGTCCACTCCATGCTCACAGAAGTCATCTTCTGCATCACCTGCTACTTGCTGGTGCTCATCATCGAGTTCGTGCCCCTGGTCCTGGAGCAGAAGCAGCTGAACAAGATCCCCTTCCTGCACCACCTGGCGCACAACATGCACGTGAACATGGCTTTGTTCGCGGGCATCGGCACCTTCCTGTCCACCTTCCACCAGGGTTCGCTGGGCGGCATGTACGGCGTTTTGCAGGGCCGTCCGTACGCCTTCCGCGAAGGCTTCTTCATCTGGCCCTGGACCTTCTTCCTGTTCGTGCTCTCCGCCGTGGGCTCCGGCCCCATCTTCACGGTCCTGGTCTGCACCTTCATGGAGAAGCTTACTGGCCGCAAGCTGGTGGACTTCAAGACCAAGGCCCTCATGGGCAAGATCGCGGGCACCATGCTCACGGTGTACGTCTTCTTCAAGATCCTGGACACCTGGGCCTGGGCCAACAACTACCTGCCCAGCATCGGCATGACCTTTGACCAGATGTTCTACGGAAACATTTACGGCAAGCCGTTGATGTTCACCGAGATCATCCTCTGCGGTCTGGTTCCGGCCATCATGCTCATCACCCCGAGCATCCGCAACAACCCGGCCATGCTCTACACTGCGGGCATCCTGGACTGCATGGGCGTGTCGCTGAACCGTTACCTGTTCACGGTGCAGTCCATCGCCATGCCCATCCTGCCCTTTGACAAGTGGCAGTTTTATGCGCCCAACTGGGCGGAGTGGTCCACCTGTGGCATGATCGTGGCTTTTGGCTTCCTGGTCATGAGCATGACCTACCGCTATCTGCCCGTGTTCCCCCAGGAACAGGGCATGAACAAGTAGCGGTCTGCTGCATTCGATTCGGTTCCCTGAGCCCGGCCGCAAGGTCGGGCTCTTTTTTTGCCCTGTGTTCCGCCCGCGTTCGGCTTGGGCCGGGCAGGCGAAGGTGCAGCGTGCAGTCCTTCCCGGCTGTATCACCCGGTCGGATCATCTGGTCAGATCGGCCACGGACTGCACGTCGCCCCTTTCAGCGCTACCCTTTGGATGGCAACGGCACCGCCACAAGCTGCGCTTCCATCGCGGCAGCGCGTGCACCTCCTGCCCGAACCGTGAACCGATGCGGCTGTCGAAGCAGCGGCAACGCGCCGATCAGGCAACCAAGGGCAGCCGCCCCCTGATGCGCTTGCCAGGGCGAAGCTCCTGCGGCTGCCTGCTCCGCCACCCGCTGGCGCAGGTGGGTATTGAACGTCCGTCGCCCATGATCATGCCCCAAACACGCAAATAAGCGCGGCCACCTGCGTTCGTGCCGGTGGCCGCGCTTGCTTGCACATGCGCTGAGGAGTGCTCCCCTGACGGGCTACTCCGCGTCGTTGATGTTCTGGGGCGGATGCTCCTGGGGGAGGCGCTTGTCTGCTCCCTCGGCCCCGGCTCCCTCGCCCTTGCGGCCCCGCATGACCACGTCGCGCAGCTCCTGGGCCATGTTGCTCTGGTCGGCGATGGTCGAGGGCCGCATCTTGTGCAGGCGCTGGCGCATGGCCTGCCGGGTCCTGGCCGCGCGCAGCAGCACGGCCTCGCGCAGGGCGGGCAGGCGGTCGGCCAGCCTGCGGAACAAGGGCACGCGCGTCAGCTGCCGGTCCAGCCAGCCCATGGCCATGCATAGAAGCTCGATCAGGCGGTGCAGGCGCGCGCTGTCGCGCAGGTGCTGGTACAGGCCGACAACGCCCCGGTGGCGCATGAAGTCCTGGAAGTCGTCCATGTAGGTGTAATAGACCGGCGTGAGGTACAAGGTGACCACCTGGGAGAGCACCAGCCCGCCCACCACCACCAGGCCCAGCGGCCGCCTGGCCTCCGCGCCCACGCCAAAGCCGAGCGCAATGGGCAGCGCGCCCATGATGGCGGCCATGGTGGTCATCATGATGGGCCGGAAGCGCACGATGCAGCCCTCAAAGGCGGCCTCGGACGGGGTCATGCCGTGCTTCTCGGCCTCGATGGCGAAGTCCACCACCATGATGGCGTTTTTCTTGACGATGCCGATGAGCATGATGATGCCCACAAAGCCGTAGAGGTGCAGCTCCTGGCGGAAGACGATGAGCGAGAGCAGCCCGCCCATGGCCGCCGAGGGCAGGCCCGAAAGGATGGTCAGCGGGTGGATGAAGCTCTCGTACAGGCAGCCCAGGATAATGTAGATGACCACGATGGCGATGATCAAAAGGAAGCCCGCCGTGCCCATGGAGCTCTTGAAGGAGCTGGCCGTGCCCTCGAAGTCGGCGTTCACCGTGTCCGGCAGCTTCTGGTGCGCGGTCTTCTGCACCTCGGCCATGGCCTGGTCCAGGGCCACGCCCGGCGCCAGGTCGAAGGAGATGGTCACCGAGGGCAGCTGGCCCGAGTGGTTCACGGTCATGGGCCCGGTGCCCTCGGTCACGTCGACCAGGGTGTCCAGGCGCACCAGCTGGCCGGATTTGGAGCGCACGTAGAGCATGGACAGGGCCAGCGGGTTGCTGCGGAACTGCGGCAAAAGCTCCAGGATGACCTTGTAGGAGTCGTTTTCGGCGTAGATGGTGGAGATCTGCCTGGAGCCATAGGCCGAGTACATGGCCGTCTCGATGGCCTCGGCCGTGACGCCGAGGCTGGCGGCCAGGTCGCGGTTGATCTTCAGGTCCACCTGGGGCGCGTTCACCTGCAGGTCCGTGCTCACGCGCAGGAGCCCCGGCACCTTGGACAGGGCGGTGACCAGCTCGCCCGTGGCGCGGTACAGGATGCTGGTGTCCGGGCAGAGCAGGGTGAACTGGTAGGTGCCCTTGGTGGGTTTGCCGCTCATGCGGATCATGGGCGGGTTCTGGACAAAGGCCAACAGCCCGGGCTGGGATTGCAGCTTGGGCTGCAGCCGGGCCAAGAGGTCGTCGGTGCTGGTCTTGCGGTTCTCGTTTAAGAAGACGACGGTGTAGCCCTGGTTGGTGGTGCCTGTGCCGACCACCTGGATCACGTCGCGGATGTCCTTTTCGGAGAGCAGAAGCGGGGTCAGCGCATTCTGCGACTTGGCCTGGTCCTCGAAGGAGTTGCCCTGGGGACCTTCCACGATGCCGAAAAGCAGGCCCATGTCGTCGGCGGGCAAGAAGCCCTTGGGCACGATGATGAACAGCGCGATGGTCAACAGGAAGAGCAGGCCCGAGCCGATCATGGCGGCCCGGCGGTGGTCCAGCACGTAGTGCAGGGAGCGGCGGTACAGGGTCACAACCCGCTCGAAGATGGGATCGCTGTGCTCCAGGTGCGAACCGCTCTTGAGCCAGCGGGAGCAGAGCATGGGCGTGAGGCTTAAGGAGACCACGCCGGACACCAGGATGGCGGCGGTGATGACCACCGCGAACTCGTTTAAGATGCGGCCGATGATGCCGGGCATGAACAGGATCGGGATGAAGACCACGGCCAGGGACAGGGTCATGGTGATGATGGTGGAGCCGATCTCCTTGGCCCCGTCGAGCGAGGCCTGCATGGGCGTCTTGCCCATCTCCATATGGCGCACCACGTTCTCCAGCATGACGATGGCGTCGTCCACCACAAAGCCCACGGCCAGCGTCAGGGCCATGAGCGAGAAGTTGTCCAGGGTGAAGCCCATGAAGTGCATCACCGCAAAGGTGGAGATGATGGAGAAGGGGATGGCCACGGCGGTGATGATGGTGCCGGGAATGTTGCGCAAGAACAGGAACACCACGAGCACCACCAGGGCCACGGCCAGGGCCAGGGTGAACTTCACGTCCTCCACGGACTGGCGGATGGGCTTGCTGCGGTCGAAGAGCTCCTTCAGCTCGATGCTGGCCGGAAGCTGCTTGCGGATGGTGGGCAAAAGCTGGTTGATGCGGTCCACCACGTCGATGGTGTTGGAGCCCGGCTGGCGCTTGATGGCCACCACCAGGGAGCGCTCGTCGTTGAGCCAGGAGCCGCTCTTGACGGTCAGGGTGCTGTCCTTGATCTGCCCCAGGTCCTCCAGGCGCACGGGCACGCCGTTCTTGTAGTCCACGATGATCGGGCCGTAGCGCTCGGCGCGCTTGAGCTGGCCGTCGGCGTCGATGGTGATGCTCTTGTTCGGCCCGTCCAGGCTGCCCATGGGCAGGTTGACGTTCTCCGCCGAGACGGCCCCGGCCACCTGGTCCAGGCCGATGCCAAGGGAGGCCAGCTTGCGCGGGTCAACCTGGATGCGCACGGCGTACTTCTGCTCGCCGTAGATGAGCACCTGGGCCACGCCAGGCACCATGGACAGGGTCTGGGTGACGAAGGTGGTGGCGTAGTCGTTGACCGTGGACAGAGGGAGCGTCTTGGACTTGATGGCCAGGTAGAGGATGGGCGAGTCCGCCGGGTTGACCTTGTCGTAGGTCGGCTCGTCGGTCATGGTGTTGGGCAGGCTGCCGCGCGCCTTGGTGATGGCCGCCTGCACATCCATGGCCGCCTTGTCGATGTCCTTGCTCAGGTCGAACATGAGCGTGACCGTGGTCAGGCTCTGGCTGCTGGTGGAGCTCATGGCCGCCAGGCCGGAGATGGCCGAGAACTGGCGCTCCAGTGGCGAGGCCACGGAGGAGGACATGGTCTTGGGGCTGGCGCCGGGCAGGGTGGCCGTGACCTGGATGACCGGGAAGTCCACCGTCGGCAGGTAGCTCACGGGCAGGTTTGAGTAGCTGGCGATGCCGAAGAAGAGCAGGCCCAGCATGACCAGCGTGGTCATCACCGGGCGGGTGATGAATAGCTTGGGGTTCATCGGCTGCCGCTCTCGGTTTGATTGGCGGTTTCGTTGCCGGTCCTGGCCGCCAGGGCGGGCGCGGCTGCGGACGGATTCTCCGGCTTTTTGCCGGGCGTGTTGTCAGACTGTTGGCCCTTGCCGGTGATCTCCATCACGGCAGCGCCGGGGAACAGGCGCAGGTGGCCCTCGGTGACCACCACCTCGCCGCCGTTCAACCCCTTGTCGATGATGACGGAATCGTGCACGCGCACGCCCACGCTGACGGGCTGCATCGCCGCGTGGTCCTCCTTGATGACGAAGACATAGGTTCCTTCAGGGCCGTTCTGCACGGCGTTTGAGGGCACCAGCACGGCGTTCTTGACGGTCTTGAGCACCAGGCCCACGGTGACGAACTGGCCGGGCCAGAGGCGGCCCTCAGGGTTCTCAAAGCGCGCCTTGAGCCGGATGGCGCCGGTGCCGGGCTCCACCTGGTTGTCCATGAAGGTGAGCTGGCCAATCTCGGGGTGGGCCTCCATGCCCGGCGGCGCGGCCTCCACGGCGATGGGCCCCTGGCCGTACTGCCTGCGCAGCTCCGCCAGGTAGCGCTCCGGCAGGGCAAAGCTCACCTCCAAGGGCGTGGTGGTGTTGACCACGGCCAGGATGTCGTCCTTGTCCTTGACGAAGCTGCCCTCGTCGAACAGGCTGGCGCCGATGCGGCCGTCGATGGGCGAGGTGATGGTGTTGTAGGACAGGGTCTGGCGGGCCATGGAGGCTCCGGCCCCGCTGGCGCGCATGGCGTTCTTGGCGCGGGCTGCGGAGGTGTGCTTCTCTTCGTATTGTTCGCGGCTGATGACGCCCTGGTTGGCCAGGATCTTGTAGCGCTCCAGGTCGCGCGCCTGCTGGTCGTAGTCGGCCTTGTCGCGGGAATAGGTGGCCCCGGCCTGCTGCTCGGCGTAGGCGTTCACCGCCGGGTCGATGGTGTACAGCACCTGTCCGGCCTTGACCAGGCTGCCCTCCACGAAGTGCACCTTCTTGATGTTCGCGGCGAACCTGGACTTGATGTTCACGGACACGGCGGCCTTGATGGTGCCCACAGTGGGGAGCACGTACGGCGCGTCCCGGACCTCGGCCCTGGCCGTGACCACGGGCGCGGGCCGGGGGCCTTCCTTTTTGCTGCGGCCGCAGCCGGGGAGGGCCAGGGCGGCGCTGACGAGAATTAATATGATATGTAAATGCGACATGTTACGCATGATCTGGCTCCGCCTGTAAGCGATTGAAACACGCGTTTAACATGCCGTCAATGGAGTTGCAAGAGGCCGGGCAGAGGCGGCGCTCTGCTCGCGCATCGCCTCTTGACCCGCTGGGCGGCACAGGGGATAGTGCGCGGCGGAAGCAAACCGCAAACCCTTGGCAGGCTCATGATCCCCGACACTCCGGCCAGGCTGGCCGCCGCCATCGACCACACCCTGCTCCGACCCGGGGCCACGCCAGCGGACATCGAGGCGCTGTGCGGGGAGGCCGTGCAGTACGGGTTCAAGACCGTGTGCGTGAACCCCTGCCACCTGCCCCTGGTTGTGCGGCTTTTGCGCGGCCAGGCCGGGATATCCGGGTCACCCGGGTCATCTGGTCCGCTGCCCATCACCGTGGCCGGGTTTCCGCTGGGCGCGTCGCAGACGCTGATCAAGGCCCGCGAGTCAGCCTTGTCCGTGGAGCAGGGCGCGGCCGAGGTGGACATGGTGCTCAACATCGGCGCGCTCAAGGCCGGGGACGCGGACCAGGTGCGCCGGGACATCTTCGAGGTGGTGCAGGCCTGCGGGCCAGCCCCGGTCAAGGTCATCCTGGAGACCTGCCTGCTCACTGACGACGAAAAGATTTTGGCCTGCCGCCTGGCCGTGGATGCGGGCGCGGCCTTTGTCAAGACCAGCACCGGCTTCTCTTTCATCAAGACGAGCACCGGCTTTGCCGGGGGCGGGGCCACCGAGGCCGATGTGCGGCTGCTGCGAAAGGTTGTCGGGCCGGGCATCGGCGTCAAGGCCAGCGGCGGCATCCGCACCCTGGACGACGCCCTGCGCCTGCTGGCCGCCGGGGCCGACAGGATCGGGGCCTCGGCCTCGGTGCAGATGATTTCACAAATGCTCGCAGGGGGTTGACCGTGAACGGCACAGAGATCGTGGACATCCGCCGGGGCCAGGACATCGAGGCGGAGAGCCTGCGCATCATCGAGTCCGAGGCGCCGGAGCCGAGGGCCTATGCGGGCGACCAGTGGCGCATCGTGCGGCGCATGATCCACACCACGGCGGACTTCGGCCTGCTGGACCTGGTGCGCTTCCACCCGCTGGCCGTGGAGGCGGGCAGGCGCGCCCTGGCCGCTGGCTGCACCCTGGTCACGGACACGGAAATGGCCAGGGCGGGCATTCCCGACCGGCGCATGAACGCCCTGGCCTGCACCGTGCGCTGCCTCATGCGCGACCCCGAGGTTCTGGCGCTTTCCGAGGCCCAGGGCTGCACCCGCGCGCGTGCGGCAGTGGACTTCGCCGTGGAGCGCATCAACCCGCCGCGCGGGCCAGCCGTCTGGGTCATCGGCAACGCGCCCACGGCCTTGCTGCGCCTGCTGGAGCACGTGGATGCCGGGCGCGCCGAGCCCGCGCTGATCATAGGCATGCCCGTGGGCTTCGTCAATGCATCCGAGTCCAAGGCCCTGCTCCTGGCCCAGTCGAAGATTCCGTACATCGCCATCGAGGGCCGCAAGGGCGGCTCGGCCCTGGCCGCCAGCGCGGTGAACGCCCTGGCCGAGCTGGTGCTCCACGCCGAATGACCCCGGAGGTCCGCATGAAGCTCACCCTGACCGCCGTGACCCTGGGCGTGGCCGACCTGGCCCGGTCCCGCGCCTTCTACGAGCAGGGCCTGGGCCTTGCGCCCTCCAGCGCCGGCAACGAGGGCATCAGCTTCTACCAGTGCGGGGTCATGGTGCTGGCGCTGTACCCGCGCCAGGAGCTGGCCGAGGACGCCTGCCTGCCTGCGGAACGCATCGGCGATCCGGCCCTGTTCGACGGCGTGACCCTGGCCTGCAACTGCGCCACCCGCGCGGACGTGGACCAGCTCATGGCCCGGGCCGAGGCAGCCGGGGCGCGCATCGCCAAGCCCGCCCAGGAAGCCGTCTGGGGCGGGTATTCCGGCTATTTCGAGGACCCGGACGGACACCTCTGGGAGGCCGTGCATGTGCCCTTTTTCGAGCGCGGCCCAGAGGGCAACCTCATCCTGCCCCAATAGGCAGCCCACATGTTTTTGAGGGGGATATCCATGCTCAGGCCCGCCACGCACCTGCTGCCCCGCGCAGCGTTGACCCTGCTCGCTTTGACCCTGCTCGCGCTGACGCTTTTCTGCGCGGCCTGCGCCGGGGGCCAGCCCTGGCCCTTTGGCGGGGCCGACATGACCGGCCCCTCGCGCCAGCTTCTGCTCGTCACGGCCGAGGGCTGGGACTCCACCAGCGGCGAACTGCGCCGCTTTGAGCGGGCCCAGGCGGGCGGGGAGTGGACCGCCGTGGGCGGGCCGGTGTACGTCAACCTGGGGCGTCATGGCCTTGGCTGGGGCCGGGGCCTGCACGGCCTGGCCCTGGGGCCGGGGCCGGTGAAGCGCGAGGGCGATGGCCGCGCGCCTGCCGGGCTGTTCGAGCTGGGCACGGGCTTCGCCTACGATCCGGCGGCGCTGGGCGCGGTGCGCGTGCCGCTGCTCCGGGCCGACGCCGACCTGGTCTGCGTGGACGATGCCGGGTCGCGCCTGTACAACCAGATCGTCAGGAAGAGCAGCGTGGCCGCGCCGGACTGGGCCAGCGCCGAGAACATGCGCCGCGCCGACGGCCAGTACCGCCTGGGCCTGCTGGTGCGGCACAACATGGACCCCGTGACGCCGGGCGGGGGCTCCTGCATCTTCATGCACATCTGGCTGGGACGGGGCGTGGGCTCGTCCGGCTGCACGAACATGGCCCCGGAGAACATGCAGGAGCTTCTGCGCTGGCTGGACCAGGACCGGGCCCCGGTGCTGGTCCAGCTGCCGCGCAAGGAGCTGGAGCGCTACAGGGCGTCGTGGCATTTGCCGGAGCTTCCCCGGTGACGGGCTACGATGACCGGCTGGCGCTGACCTTTGTGACGACCGGCTGCCCGATTCATCAACCCCCGGCAGGAGCGCAGTGATGAGCGGACGCGACGCAGGCGTGCAGGCCGTGGCCCTGGCCGTCATCGACATGCAGAATGATTTTGTGCTGCCCGGCGCGCCGGCCTGCGTGGCCGGGGCCTTGGCCACGGTGCCGGTGGTCCGGCGTCTGCTGGATCTGGCCAGGGGGGCGCAGTGGCCGGTGTTCCACGTGTACCGGGAGCACCGCCCGGACGGCGGCGACGCCGAGGCCTTCCGCCGCGACCTGTTCCGCCAGGGGCGCGGCATCTGCGTGGGCGGCACGCCCGGCGCGGACATCGTGCCCGAGCTGGCCCCGTTGCCCGGTGAGCAGCGCATGGTCAAGCGCCGGTTCAGCGCCTTTCTGGGCACGCCCTTTGACCTTGTGCTGCGCCGCCTGGGGGTCGCCACCCTGGTGCTGGCGGGCACCCAGTACCCCAACTGCGTCCGGGGCACGGCGGTGGACGCCCTGAGCCGCGACTACCGGGTCATCGTGGTCACGGACGCCTGCTCGGCCCAGACCGAGGCGGTGGCTCGGGCCAACATTTTCGACCTGACCAACATGGGCGTGGCCTGCGTGCCGCTTGGGGAGCTCGCCGGGGCGCTGTGAGCGCTTGAGCGCACAAGGGGCGCGGGTGGTCCCGTGCGCCAGAGCAGGCCAGAAGGCCTGTTAAACCTTCGGCGCCATCTTTTGGAATATGGCGGAGGCCTGCTTGGCGATGGCCGAGGGCAGCGTCTGCTCCGAGAAGCCGCAAAGCAGTCCGATGAACACGGCGACCTCCACCGTTGACGCGAACTGCGCCGTTGAGATTTTCCCGAAGCTGATGTTGACGATCTCCAGCACCAGCAGCAGACCGATGATGATGGTCTGAATCCCGGTGTAGATGAGGCGCACCGAGGACCAAAGGTAATCCGCCTCGGGCCTTCCCAGGTCTTCAAAGGTGAACTGGGCCTTGCGGTAGCCGAAGGACACCCAGGTGCCGGCCATGGCCCCGGCAAAGGCATAGCAGAACTGGCCGAGAAGCCTGGTGTTGATTGCGGGGAGCCAGCCTCTTTCGGCCATGCCGTGGAAGGCCAGGCCCAGGATGACCGCACCAAGAGCGAAATACAGCGCCCAGCACCCCAGTTCCAGCAGGTGCTTGTTTTTGACGATTCCGGCCTCGTTGATGAGGATTTCGTCCTTGAGGTTCTGGAGCGCCCTGGCGGCTGTCACGGGTTGTGCGTTCGGCCCGACCAGCCCCGCGCTGGCAAGGGAGAAGGCATCCTCGAAATACCGTTCGTAGCGCGTGCCTCCAGTGGGGAAAAGCCGGTTCAGGGTCGCCACGACCCGCTCGATGTCAATCATCAGCGTGGCTTGGTCTTCTGGCGTGGGGTCAACTTCTGGCTTCACCTGAAAGTTGATTGTTCCGTTTTTAGTGTCAGACTCGATGGTGAAGGCACCCTGAGCCATGGCGCACCTCTCTTATTTGTTATTGCACTTGCAGCTTTCCTTGTCCTCCCCGCATTTTGGGCACTGGTCGCGGGGGCCACTGAACTTCATGTGGGACAGTTTCTCAAGAGTACTTGGCGCACTGCGACTGAACAATACCTGGCTCTGGAAATAGACTCTAGCACTTCCTAAACCAGGTTGTCCAAGTTCCTCAAGCAACTCATCAAGGGGAGGAATAAGCCGAAGTTCTGTCGGATTGGCGAGCAACTTGCGTGTAAGCTCCAACGCATTGTGGAGCTGGAGTTTCTTCGCGGGGTTGTGGGTTTTCTGGGTTTGTTCCTCAAGCCATTCCTCTAATATTTTAGCCTTGCTAATCATGTCTTTGGATAGGCCGCCACCCATTATCACACCCCCGTATAGCAGTTTATAATATTGTACGCCCCAACTTATATGTCGTCAATCTATTCGCAAAAAAAGCCCCCGCCCGGCGTACCGGACAGGGGCTTTGTCATTCAGGAATTGTAAGCTAGAAGGTCACGCGCTTCACGCCGGGGATGGCCATGAGCTTTGTGCGCACTTCCTCGGTGGGCTCCTGGTGCACCACGTACACGGTCTGCACCGAGTCGGACAAAAAGCGGGAGTTGTTCTCGCGGATGTTCACGCCCAGGTCGCCGAGCGCGGTGCCGAACTTGCCGAACATGCCCGGCTTGTCCTCGTGGGTGATGAACAGGGCAAAGATGCGCTTGCCCTCTTCCTCAACCGTCTCGCCCACGTTCACCGAGTTGCCGAAGTCGCCGCGGCGCAGGTACTTGGTCACCACCTCGGCGATCTCCAGGCCGGTCTTGCGCACGGCGTTCTTGGTGCTGGCGCCCAGGTGCGCGCTCATGACGATGTTGTCCAGCTCGTGGAGCGAGCAGGCAAAGGCCTCGCCTTCAAGCTTGGGCTCCTTCTCGTAGCAGTCCAGCGCAGCGCCCGCGATGACGCCGTTCTTCAGCGCGCCATACAGCGCGGCCTCTTGCACGTTGCTGCCGCGCGAGGCGTTGATGAGGTACGCCGTGGGCTTCATCAGGGCGAGCTCGCGCTCGGTGATGATGGCGTTCTTGCCGCCGGTGTGCAGGCTGATGAAGTCGGACGCCTTGAGCACCTCGTCGATGCTGTCCAGGTAGTCCACGTTGGAGTCCTGCATGCGGTACAGGTCAAAGCCCACGACCTTCATGCCGATGCCCAGCGCCTTGGCCGCCAGGGCCTGGCCGATGCGGCCGCAGCCGATGACGCCCAGCGTCTTGCCCATGAGCTCGCTGCCGGCGAAGCGCTTCTTGTGCCACACGCCGCCCATCAAGGTGTGGTGGGCCATGGGCACCCGGCGCGCCACGGCGAACATCAGGCCGAGCGCGTGCTCGGCCGTGGCGTTGGTGTTGCCGTTGGGCGCGAACTTGACGATGACGCCGCACTCTTTGGCGGCCTCCAGGTCGATGTTGTCCGTGCCCACGCCGCCGCGGCCCACGATCTTCAGCTTGCCGCCGTTTTTCGTGCCCGCCTCGATGATCGCGCGGGTGACCTTGGTGGCGCTGCGCACGAGCAGGGCGTCGAAGTCGCCGATCTCGCCGAGGAGATCCTCGGTGCTGCGTTTTTCGGTCTCAACCGTGAAGCCTTCCTTCTTGAGGAGGGCGATGGCCTCTTCGTTCAGGCCGTCGTTGGCAAGAATACGCATGGCAGGTATCTCCTATTTGGCCAGTTCGGGCTTCAGGGCGTCCAGGTAGGCGGCGAGCATGGCCGGGGTGATGTCGCCCATGTGGCCGATGCGGATGAGCACGCGCTGGCCCTTCTCCTCCAGGTCGGTGTTCAGCTTGCCGTAGCCGGGATCGAAGAGGTAGCCCTTCTGGCGCATGGTCTCCTTGACCTTCTTGAGCGCCGCGACCGTGACGCCCGCAGGCACCCGCACAGCGGTCAGCGTGGGCGAGCGGTGGCCGGCCGGGGCCAAAAGCTCGAAGCCGGGCAGGCCCAAAACAAAGTCGTGCACCATGCCCTGCATCTCCAGGTGCCGGGCGAAACGCTTCTCAATGCCCTCGGTGTGCACGATGTAGTCGAGCTGCACGTACATCTGGTTGGCCAGGGTGCAGTTGGGGGTGGTCAGGGTCTGGTTCTTCCCGGCCCGGCCCAGCTGCGCGACGATGTCCGTGGCGAAGCCTTTATTTTTGACTGCCTTCGCCTTATCGATTGCTTCCTCGGAAGCAAACAGCAGGCCGAAGCCTGCGGGCAGGGCCAGGGACTTCTGGGTGCTGGTGGCGTAGGTGCACGCGCCGGAGCCGGTCAGGTCAATGGCCGCGCCGCCGAAGATGCTCACGCCGTCCACCAGCGGCAGGGCGTCGTGCTTGCGGATGAGCGCGCACACGGCCCGCAGGTCGTTGGTCACGCCGGTGGAGGTCTCGTTGTGGGTGAAGGTGACGCAGACCGGCTTGTGCTCGGTCAGCGCGGCCTCCAGCTTGGTCAGGTCGATGGCCTCGCCCGCGGCGAACTTGAGCTGCACGGCCTTCTTGCCGTTGACCACGGCCATCTTGTGGTACAGGTCGCCAAAGGCGCCCACGGACACATTGAGCACGGTCTCGCCATCGGCCACGAGGGAGCGCACGGTGGCCTCCATGGCGTTGGAGCCGGAGCCGTTGAAGATGATGGCGTGGTAGTCGTCTGCGCAGCCCGCGAGTTTCTTCAGGTTCTCCATGATGGGCTTGAAGCGCTTGTTGTTTTCGGAGTCGCGGTGCCCGAATTCGGGCAACAGTCCGGCCTCGCGGACCTCGGGGCGAATGAACGTCGGGCCGGTGATGAACAGTTGCAGCTCGGCAAAATCCTGGGTGCTCATGAGCGAATCACCTCGTGGTAGAAGAATGTTCGGTAACGCGCCGGGCGGCGCGAGAAAGCAGTCCCATACCCGCACTGCCCCCGCCTGTAAAGCGCTGCGGCAGACCTGGGCCAGCCGCACTTGCCAAGGGCTGTGCCCGGACCTATAGTTGCTCTCTCGCGTCCCTGCCAAACACCTGGAACGAACCCATCCCGCCCGGAGCTGACGCCCAATGCCGCTGATCGGTCCGCATATCTCCATTTCCGATGAACGCATCCTGACCCGCGTGCTGGGGCTGGAAGCCTCGCCTGAAGAAGGCGGCTTCGCCCAGTGGCCCGACGGCGTGCGCGAGCTGGCCATCAGCCTGGCCGCAGAGCTGTTCCTGGTGCGCTACAACCCCTTTGTGGACGCAGAGCTGGTGCGCCAGAGCGTGGACCGCAAGCTGTCCATCGCCCGGCCAAGTTTGTCCGGCGAGTTCCCGCGCGTGCTGGCCGGGGCCGTGGCGAGCTTCTGGGAGCGCTACGACGCGGACCAGGGCTTCGCCCTGGACCTTAAGGCCCGTCTTCTGGAGTTTCTGCCGGGCGAACTCATCGGCGAGCAGGCCAACACGCGCATCGAGTGCGCCACGGACGCCACGGACCTGCGCCTGGAGCTGCCGCTGTTCGTGCTCTTCCCGGAGACCACCGAGCAGGTGCAGAAGATTGTCCGCCTGGCGGGTGAGCTGGCCTTTGGCGTGATCCCGCGCGGCGGCGGCACGGGACTCACCGGCGGGGCCATTCCCATGTTCGCGCGCTCGGTGGTCTTGTCGCTGGCGCGGTTCAAAAAGATCATTGATGTGGACCCGGAGCGCATGCTGCTGACAGCCCAGGCAGGCGTCATCACGCTGGACGCCATCAAGGCTGCGGACGAGCAGGACCTTTTGTTCACGGTGGACCCGGCCTCCAAGGCGGCTTCGACGCTCGGCGGCAACATCTCCGAGAACTCCGGCGGGCCCTTTGCCTTCGAGTACGGCACCACCATCGACAACATCGCCGCCTTCACCATGGTCACGCCGGACGGCTCGGTCATCACCGTGCGCCGCAACAACCACCCCGGCCACAAGATATTCGAGGGCGAGACCGCCGCCTTTGAGATTCTGGACGAGCGCGGCGGACTGAAGGACGCCGTGGTCCTGGCCGGAACCGACGTGCGCGGGCTGGGCCTGGGCAAGGACGTGTCGAACAAGTACCTGGGCGGCCTGCCGGGCGTGCAGAAGGAGGGCGTGGACGGCATCATCACCGAATGCGTGTTCACCCTGCACCCCAAGCCGGTTTACTCGCGCGTGCTGTGCCTGGAGTTCTTTGGCCGCAGCATGAAGAACGCCATGTTCGTCATCGGCGACGTGGTGGCCCTGCGCGACACCATCCGCACCCAGGGCGACCGGGTCAAGATTTCGGCCCTGGAGGAGTTCGGCACCAAGTACGTGCAGGCCATCGAGTACCGCAAGAAGTCCAGCCAGTACGAGGGCGACCCCATCAGCGTGCTCATCCTGCAGCTGGATTCCGACGACGAGGCCGCGCTGAGTGAAGCCGTGGACGCGGTGCTGGCCATTGCCCAGCCGTACCCCGGAGTGGACATCTTCGCCGCGCGCGACGAAAAAGAGGCCGAGCTGTTCTGGGAGGACCGGCACAAGCTCTCGGCCATCTCCAAACGCACCTCGGGCTTCAAGGTCAACGAGGACGTGGTCATCCCCATGCGGGCCATTCCCGGCTTTGCCGAGTTCCTGGAGAACCTGAACCTCGTGTACATGGCCAAGGTGGCGCGCAAAGCCCTGGTGGCCGTGCGCGAGCTGCCCGGAATCCCGGTCGACGACCCGGACATCGAGTTCGGCATCGAGCGCTGCCTGTTCATCTTGAAGAAGCGCACCACCGCGTCTGAGCTCTCCGACGAGGAGCTGGCCAGCCAGATGCGCCTGTTGTTCCACGAGCTGGGCGACAAGTACCCGCGCCTGGAGCGCGACATCGAGGCCCTGTACAAGGACGCCCAGGCCCGGCGCATCATCATCGCCAACCACATGCACGCGGGCGACGGCAACTGCCACGTCAACGTGCCCGTGAACTCCAACGACCCGGAGATGCTGGCCCAGGCCTACGAGGCTGTGGAGGAGCTCTTTGCCGAGGTGCTGCGCCTGGGCGGGGAGATCTCCGGCGAGCACGGCATAGGCATCACGAAAATCGCCTTCCTGGGACAGAAGAAGATCGACGCCCTGGCCGCGTACAAGCGCATCGTGGACCCGGGTGATGTGCTCAACCCCGGCAAGCTGACCCGGCGCACGCTGGCCGTGGAGCCCTACACCTTCTCCTTCAACCGGCTCATCGGCGATTTGCAGAAGACCGCGCTGAAGGACAAGGAAACCCTCATCGAACTCTTGAAGAACGTGCAGACCTGCACCCGCTGCGGCAAGTGCAAGCAGGTGTGCCCCATGTACTCGCCCGCGCGCGGCCTGTTGTTCCACCCGCGCAACAAGAACATCAGCCTGGGCGCGCTGACCGAGGCCATCTACTACTCCCAGGTCCAGGGCGGCGAGCCCGCGCCGGAGCTGCTGGACGAACTGCGGCGCATCATGGACCACTGCACGGCCTGCGGCAAATGCCAGGGCGTGTGCCCGGTCAAGATCGACTCCGCTGGCGCGGCGCTGCAGATTCGCTCGTTTTTGGAGTACAAGGGCAAGGGCGGGCACCCCATCAAGACCGCGCTCTTGACGCATTTGGCAGAGGACCCCTCGAACCGGCTGCCCAAGGTGGCCAAGTTCCTGTCGCTGGGCCAGGCTGCGGCCAACAGCGTGCTTGGCCCGGTTCTCGGGTTGGTGCCCGGCCACTTCCGCAAGCGGCTGCAAAGCCCGGCCCTGCAAGGCCCCGGCCCGCTCATGGACCTGCGCAACCTCTCGCAGGAGCTGGGGCTCTCCGAGCACTCGCTGTTCCGCTCGTCCGCTGCGGCTTTTGACGACACCGTTTTGTACTTCCCCGGCTGCGGGGCCGGGCTGTTCAGCCACGACATCGGCCTGGCCGGGGTGTACCTCCTGCTCAAGGCCGGGGTGAACGTGGTGCTGCCGGACAGGCACCTGTGCTGCGGCTATCCGCTTTTGTCCAGCGGCTGCACCGAGGCCTACGGCGCGAACCGCCACCGCACCATCCAGGCCATTCTGGACACGCTCATCAGCACGGGCCGCGCGGGCATGAAGGCCACCACGCTGGTGACCAGCTGCGGCACCTGCCGCGAGGCCATCGAGACCTACGACTTCAGCCAGGAGCTGAGCGAGCCTTTGCGCCACCAGGACATCGTGCAGTTCCTGCTTGGCCGTCTGGACATTCCGAAAAAGGAGGACGAAGTCCTCTACCACGCGGCCTGCCACGCGGAGTGGGTGGACGTGCCCAAGGTCAAGGCCCCGGAGATTTACCGGAAAGCCCTTGCTGATGCTCTCGGAGCGAAAGTCCGGCTCTCGCCCGGCTGCTGCGGGGAGTCCGGCCTGGGCGCGCTGACCAGCCCGGCCATCTACAACCGCATCCGTGACCGCAAGAAGGAGCAACTGGCGCTCGATCTCGCCCGGCCAGACTCCGATAACAAGAAAGGACGCCCCGACCGCCACACGCCGATCCTGGTGGGCTGCCCCTCGTGCAAGATCGGTGTGAAGCGCTGCCTGATGCAGATGCATCGGCCCAACGACGTGCTGCACACCACGGAGCACCTGGCCGAGAAGCTCGGCGGACCCAAGTGGCAGAAGGAGCTCAAGCGGATGGTGGAAAAGGGGGAGAAGAAGGGGAAGATGGTGGTGGTGGGGTAGGGGTTTGTTTTGCGCTATAGGTTGCCATGTTGTTTGGTCGGTGGTAGGAATACTTTAGGATTAACCAAAATGAGCTAATTGTGTGAAATATTGGAGGCTGGATTCATGGCGGAAAGCTATTATCATGCAGTTGGCATTCTGGCTGGGAACAGGACGAAGACAGTTAAAAACAAGACAAAAGATCAGATTCTGATCCAATGTGTTATCCCCTTTATTGCAAGCCGGACAATCAATACGACTTGGGGAAATAAGACGAACGCTATTCAGGCGTTAGAGCTCCGTGTCTACTCAACTAGCAAGGCTTGGGACAGTAAAGTTGATGGGAAGTTTGAGGAATGGATAAAAAATATTGGAAGTAAAAACAGATTTAATCAGCTACGTAAGCAGGCTGAGGAAACGTACGGTAGTACAAGGCATAGAGTTTTTGTTGTAATGCCAATTCAGGGTGAAAAATATGGCTCTGTTCAAAATTTGTGTTGAAGCCTACCCCGCAAGCCCCATCCCCGCACAGCCCCGTAGCCAATTCGCCGAGTTCTGCGCCACGCCCTTGCTGTCGAGCGTCTGGAACCACGCCAGATAGTTGCCGAGATATTTCG